>CAVSTM010000008.1:0-182468 GCA_963730845.1 uncultured Acidobacteriaceae bacterium
AGCCAAGCTGCTGCAGATTTTCTGCGATTTCATCCGTCCAGACTTTAAAGCTCTCCAGAGTGTTTTGGCCGAACGTGGTCGCGATGGCGACATCGGCCGCGTCGCGGCCGCGTGCGATGAGCACTCGTCCAATCCTGGGCACATTGTTCCGTGGATCGAACGTGTGCCAGGCGCCACCGAGATAGACTTCAATCCACGCTGCAAAATCCATCAGACCGTAAGGCGGCAGCGTCCCCATGTCGCCCAGGTAGCCGGTGCAGTAACGCGCCGGAATATTCATGCAGCGGCAGAGAGCAATAGCCAGGTGCGCGAAGTCGCGACAGACGCCCACACCCTCGTTGAACGCCTCCCAAGCTGTCCGCGTGGGGCGCGCTTTCTGATAGTCGAACGCGATATGGTTGTGGACAAAATCGCAGATCGCCTGAGCGCGCGACCATCCCGGCGTGGTCTGACCGAATCGCGACCACGCCTCCCATGACAGTAGATCGGTCTCGCAATAACGACTGCCCAACAGAAAGACCAGCGTGTCTTCTGGCAAATCTTGTAAAGAGTGCTGTTGAGCGGAGGTCGTCACCACGTCGGTTTCTCCCGAGTCTCGAACCACCCCGGTGCTTTTCAGGCGAATCCTCCCGACGGGCGCCACAATCCGGGTACACCAGTTTCCGAAGCCGTCCCGATACGCCGTGATTGGCGTCTCCGGATCGGTGGTCAGACAATCGGGAACGACGATATCCGAGGCACGGGAGTAATGGACGTTGACCATGAGGATCATCGGCGTCGTTTGTGGACAGTTAAAGACTAATTCGTAGCCGACCTGAATCAACATGCAGGTTTCTTTCCTCCAACGATCTCAGGACTCTCCGTTGTCGAAGACCGAATGGCGCACTAACCAAGTTTCAACCGAACGGCCTCGTCCAAACAAGCTGTTACCTTGGCCACTCCGACCGTTGCCACAATCAGCTTCGCTGCTGCAACTTCCAGCCACGATCCTAATCCTATTCTATAGAGCTCAGATCCCGACTCCGACAAAACTCGGTCCGCGGCTACCGCTGCTTGCGAACTCCGCCACCAAGAGCTGACCTTCGGTGCGCGTACGTCGCTTGGGTGCAGAAACCTTCTGTTCCTCGCCCATCCGGCCACTCAACATAGTCACTCGTCCTCGAACAGGTGTGTTGGTCAGACGCTTACGAAACAAGGCGCCAAGAAGTAGTTCTGACGCCTCAAACCGCAGCGCCTGAAGCTATAGATGAAGGCGACGACGCTGATTCAGAGACTACCCACCAATTCGAGTTTCGGAACATCCGGGGAAAGAAGCGCTCGAATATCTCGCATCGGAGGTTGGCCGAAGAAACGACTGTATTCGCGATTGAATTGCGTAGCGCTTTCGTAGCCGACCTCAAACGCCGCGCTGGCCGCATCGAGACCATTGTTCAGCATCAGGTTGCGCGCTGACTGAAGCCGGAATTGTTTCTGATACTGAAGCGGACTCATCGAAGTCAACATGCGGAAGTGATGGTGCAGTGTGGATACGCCCATGCTCGCAAGCTCTGCGAGTTCTTCCACGCGTAGAGGCTTGGCATAGTTCGCGGTGATCCACGCAATCGCTTTTGCGGTCCGATGGCTTTGATCGCCGAGTGTTGCTACTGCCCGCAAGCGCGCTCCGACGCGTCCCCGCAGGACGCGATAGATGATCTCGCGCAGAATGAGGCCGCTCAGAAAAGGAATGTCCTGCGGGCTGTCCAGCAGATCCAGCAGGCGGCAGCATGCGCTCGGGAACTCCGGCGTGGTCTTGCCAATCGACATAGCGGGACTGTCAGACGGCGCTTCTGCGACATGAATTTCCTCACGGCCGAGCAACTCCCGGACCATGGACATGTCCAATCTGAGCGATAGCACGAGACAAGGAACCTCGTCGGTCGCCGCGGCTACCCAGCTCACGATCGGCAAATCGACCGCAGTTAGCAGGAAATGCGACTCGTCGTAGATGAAGCTCGTCGGGCCGAGATTCACCTGCTTGCTGCCCTGGGCGACCACGATGATGCCTGGATGGTAGGTCGTCCGGCACGGCGGGGTAGGGGAAGTCCGCCGGTGGAGGCTCACGCCGGGAATCTCCGTTATCCGATTCTCTTCCTTGCCCACTAAGGAGGCAATCTTGCGCGCGAGTTCTGCGCGCAACCCGCGGGCCGGGTTTGGTTTCAGAGCGGCGTTTTCGTTGGTGTTTTTCATGTTAGCGACCTCTGCAGTGCTCTTCTAAAGATAGCCGCCTCGGCTGCAACAACGCCATTGATTTCTCGCCCGACAAGAGGAATAGGCAATAAGCAGGCAGGATCGGGCTACCGTTTCATGATCACTTGGTCATAGTGTCAGGATGGGCGAAGGAACTTGGCAAGGAGAACACATGAAGAAGCGCACACTGGGAAAAAGCGGACTGGAAGTCTCTGCTCTTGGCCTCGGCTGCATGAGCATGAGCTCGGGCTATGGCCCGGCAGCCGACAAGGGCGAGATGATCCAGTTGATTCGTACGGCTCATGACCTTGGCGTCACCCACTTCGATACGGCTGAAGCCTATGGACCGTTCGCGAACGAAGAACTGGTGGGCGAGGCGCTCCAGCCGATCCGCGACAAGGTTGTGATTGCCACAAAGTTCGGCTTCGACATCGATCTTGAGACTGGCGAGCGCAGCGGCGGAACCAATAGCCGGCCCGAGCATATCAAGCAAGTGGCAGATGCCTGCCTAAAGCGTTTGCGAACCGATCACATCGATCTCTTCTATCAACACCGCGTCGATCCTGACGTGCCGATCGAGGACGTGGCAGGAGCGGTCAAGGAATTGATTGCCGAGGGCAAGGTCAAACACTTCGGCCTGTCGGAAGCCGGGGTTCAGACTATCCGCCGTGCGCATGCCGTCCAGCCGATCACCGCGGTGCAGAGCGAATACTCGCTGTTCTGGCGTGGTCCGGAGGCCGAGCTTCTGCCGACCTTGGAGGAACTGGGCATCGGGTTCGTGCCGTTTAGCCCGCTCGGCGCAGGGTTCCTCACGGGCAAGATTGACGAGAACACGAAGTTCGATCCCACCGACTTTCGGAACCTCGTACCTCGCTTTTCGCCGGAGGCGCGCAAGGCCAACATGGCTCTGGTCGACCTGGTCAAGGCCGTCGCGGAACGCAAAGGCGCGACGCCGGCGCAAGTCGCACTCGCTTGGCTGCTGGCGCAGAAGCCGTGGATCGTGCCGATCCCAGGAACCACCAAGCTCCATCGGCTGGAGGAAAATCTCGGCGCGGTGAATGTCGAGCTGACCGAGAACGACCTCAAGCAGATTGACGAAGCTTCTTCCAAGCTGAAACTCGAAGGAGCCCGCCTTCCTGAAGCTGCGCTGAAGATGACCGGACGCTGAGCGCTTCCGGCCGTGAGGGAACGGATGCGGATATTCATGGCGATTGAAAATGGGCCGCAAACGGAGACTTCTCAGGCCGCCCTAAGCGAAAGCGCGACACCTTGCTCCCATTGCTGGAGCATGCGATTGCCTATCTCAGTGAATTCCGCGTGCGCTTTAATGTAGGCGTGCAGTTCCTTTGAGGTGTCCGCAATCGCAGCCGCTATGCGTTCGAATATCTCTCGGACGCGGGCAGGGGTGCCTCCCATCCGCGTCTCGCCCAGTCGCTGCAATTCCTTCGCGCTCGCCCATTTCGTCGCGCCATTAAGGGTCAGCGCCATGCTGTCCTTCGGCAGATAGACGGAGGTGGTCACAAGATCATAGACGGGTGCGAGTCTCGCTTCTCCCTGAACGTCGTCGTAAACAATCCCGAAGTTCTTGAGATGTGCGTCGCCATTGCGAAGCGCGCAATTCAGGGCAATCAAGGCGAACAGCTTTTCCATGTCCTCGCCCACATGCGTCGAGTTTGCGAACTGCCCGAATCGCTTCATGACCGAGGTCTCGTAGGTGCCGCGATATTTCTCGTCGGTCCTGCGACCGTTCAGCACGCAGAAATCCTCAAATCCGCGATGGGTCCCGTCCATGCGCAGGTCGAAGCGGTCAATGACCAGCGCCATGCCGTCCTCGGCCAGGCGGTAGGGGGGCACGTCGAGTCCGTATTTGCGCGCCACGGTGAGGCAAAAATACTCGTTGGCCGCCAGTTGCGGATATTCGTTGGGCTCCCACATCTTCACGATGTGGGTCGCGCCTTTGTGGCTTTGCGAGAGGCGGCGTCCCGTATGCTCCATCTCGGCGAAAGCCTTTTCGTCGCGCACGAGGATTTTGGGCTGCACGCCGCTGATCCCGGAGAAGGACGCGAATTTCTCCAGCAGGTAGCGGAACAGGTCGCCGCCGCGCCTGCGTTCGAGAATCTCGTCCACCGACTGGAAGGGCACGTCCTCGTGCAGATGTTCCTTGTCGCCGGTGTAGCGGATGCGTCCGACCTGCGAGCGGCCGACAATGGACAGCAGGTCGAATTCGTCGAAGGTGCCGGTGGCTTTCGCAAAGGCAAGGCGGAGCCGCTCCCGCAGAACGCCTTCGGGCATGTTCATCTCGAAAATCGGAAGCAGGCCGAAGGGCACGCTCCACGACTCAAGCCTCAACGGCATCGTAACTGAGACCGCGCCGCATGGGCGGAGCGCCGGGAAGGTAAGCAAACGTGCTGCCGCGCTCGCCGTGACGATCGAGTAGTCCCGCCTCAGCGGCGTCGGTCCAGACCTTGATCATCCCGTCCCTCTTCCATGAGTTCTTCAAGCGTCGGCCGGCCCGCGCTTGCTTCCTGAAGCTTCAGCTCCACCCCCAGCACCGTGAGAATATTGGTGATTTTGGAATATCCCAGTTCGCCCAGCCGTCCGTTCTCCAGGGCGTCGAGCGTGGAGAGTCCGACCCTGGCTTTTTTTGCGAGCGTGGGCTGCGTCAGGCCGAGTGCTTTGCGTTTGGTGGCGATCTGCTCGCCTAGTGAGGACAGGGGCAACATGCACCTAATATACGAGGCTTTTGCGCGCAATACAACAAAATAACCTAATATACTGGGTTTTAAGATGCTACCGGAAGAGGGCCCGAGTGGGCGGAGGTAGGTAAGACAAGCGCATCTATTTCTTTACACTTTCTACACCTTCCCGGCTGGTGTCTCTCCGGGCTTGACTCGGGGATTGCCATTTTTGAGGCTTCCTCGACTTTGAGCAGTTCTGCATCGCCGGTTTCCCCAGACGAGAACTCAAGTCTTTTAAGTCCGCTGCGTATATAGCTATGTTATTGCAAATAAATGACTTATTGTCGCGTATGTATAAAAGTGTGCAATGATATGTGTCACTGCGACGGTTAAGATTTGTAATTAACGCTTTGGACATTAGCCGGAAACATTAAACGAGAACGCTTAAAGAGGGATAAGCGAATCCAGGCGAACCCTTGAAATGCGTTCTCATCTTGAGTACAATTGTACTCGGAATGAGTACAGGCAACGGTCTCGGGAACCTTCTGTTCGGACGCACGCGGGGCGCAATCCTCGCCTTGCTCTATGGCAGGGCCGATCAATCATTCTACACACGCCAAATTGCACGCGAAGTAGACGCCAGCGTTGGAGCGGTTCAACGGGAGCTTGAAAACCTCTCGAAAGTGGGACTTATCGTTCGCAGTTCAATGGGCAGTCAGGTTTTTTATCAGGCGAACCGACAAGCCCCCATATTTGGAGAGATGCAGGCCCTGGTGAACAAGACAATTGGCATCTTTAGCGTCTTGCGATCAGCATTGCATCCTTTAGCGAAGCGAATCCTTGTGGCATTTGTGTATGGATCCGTCGCACGCGAGGAAGAAACGGCACAGAGTGATGTTGATCTAATGGTTGTTGGGAAGGCCACACTTGACGAGATCCTTTCACGGCTCTCTAGAGTGGAGAAAGACATCGGCCGCCCTATCAACCCGACTGTGTATTCCGTTGAGGAATTCAAGTCGAAACTTGCGAGCGGGAACCATTTTTTGACGGCCGTGCTCAAAGGCCAAAAGGAATTTTTGCTAGGAGACGAGGATGAGCTTAGAAAAGTGGGTGGAGTACGGTTGGCTAAGGCGGGAGCCAACCAGCCCAGGTGAGATCAAGGATCTTCTGGGAATTGTGGATCGTAGCCTTGCGGATTCAAAGGTCGAAGCTGTTTCGACCGACCTTCGATTTATCGCTGCTTTCAACGCCGCGCTCTGCGTCGCGACGACAGCGCTCCGCGCCTCTGGTCTTCGCACCGTTACCCAAGCAGGTCACCACGTCAAAACAATCGAATCTCTGGAACTCACCATAAAGGCCAATCCGAAGGTCATTCAAAGATTCAAGACCTTCAACAACAAGAGAAACAAATCTGTTTATGACGTTGCAGGTGCCGTATCAGATCAGGAGTTGGAATCGATGGTGAAACTCGCGGAGGAACTTAAAAACAACACGCTAGTCTGGCTCCGAAACCTCCATCCGGAGCTACTGAATGCCTAGAACCTATCTCATAAGTGGCTGCCACTGATCTGGGCCACGCTTCGTCATAATTACCGACTTGCTCGTCATCCACCAACTAAGGATGGCGGGAAGCGATTTACTGGGTTAGGTCCTAACTATCGGATTCGAACTAGCCGCCTCCTTACCCAGCGTACTCCGCTACAGATTTCTCAGGGCGCTTGCCCGCACGTGCGAATAAGGTAGACGCCAAGTCCACAGTTCGTCATTGCTCGGTCGGCGAGTGTTGTAGGCAAATGGCATGCTTATTTCCGCGAACCGAGCCTCCCCCGTTTCCCATATGCTCGGGGACCAAACCTGGAGCAAGTTCTTTCAATCCGCTGTGTCCGCCATTTCGCCCCGCCGGCCCCTTTCGTTACTTAGACTTATGATAGATCGACTCCGTTCTGATCCGCTGCGTCTGCCATCACGTCAGGATCTTATTTATTTACTTCGACTTACGAGATACCAGCATCCGCTTTTAAGTCCCGTTAATATTGCACGTCACTATCGAAGGCCGATTTCAAGCGCCGACTTCAAGCCCCTTGGCTCGGGAGTGCCATTTGAGGTCGCCCCCGAAATTTGTGCTTTCTGCATCGCCAGTTCCCCCAAGGACTTAAGCTTTATAAATCCGCTGCGTCTGCCAATGCGCCAACATCATCTTTCCTTACTTATACTTACGATGGATAACCATTCGCTTTTAAGTCCCGTGCGTCTGCCAGTTTCGCCATCCGCGCATCTGGTTTTAATGGATGCATTCTACAGCAGCTAACGTGCAGTTATGTGGGGTTGGTCATTGCCTTGTCGGATATGCGCTGTCTGCGCCAGAGGAAGAAAACGCAGGCCCCAAGCATGACAGCGCCAGCGCCCAGCACCCACCATGTCACCCGCGATATCCGCGCAACAATCCCGGAGCCGACTACGGTATCCAAAGCGCTCGTGCGTTGAACTCGGACACGGGAGCTGGCGGCAGCAGAATGCGAGGGAATGGGTTGTGCCATGACTTGCGGTTTCGGTGGCGATTGAGCTTGCGCTCCCAGCTCGGGGAGCGGGCCAACTCCCGAGATTTCAAACCCAGGCCCCTCTCCCGCGCTCACCAGATTGGCCGCCTCCACTTGGTAGCGGTCGTTGCCCGTGCGTAGAACCTGGAAAGCGCGGGACAGCGACGCGAATTTCATCGTCGGCGGAATCATAACTGCCAATTGCTGCAGCGGATAGATGCTCCTTGGGCGGAACGTTTCGTGACCAGCGTAAGGCAGGTCGTAGTTGAATGCGAACTTGGTGGCTCCCGGCTGCAAGGGGAAATTCACCGCGTAGTGCCCACGCTTACCGGCCACGGGAGTCGCGGAAATCAGCGCAACGATTGTTCCTTGACCCGCGGCCAGAACGGAATCAATCTTCGCGCGGGCAGGCAAATAAACTTCAAACGTACGCTCACCCGCCTGCGTCAGGGGCGGACTGGAATCATTGCTGATCTCGATCATGTCAGAGACGTGAAGATGGTCGCCGGCAGTCCCGATGCGGACAATCTCAATGCTTCCAGTTACGCCTGGCACCTTCGAGACCGCATCGAACACGGCGATGGAGACGGCATCACCCGCCGAAGCCCGCTGATCGTAGTTGACTCCTTCGTGGATCACGCGCACCAAGTGCGGCTTGTCGGGATACCGGACCTTGATGCTGAATGCCCCCTCCGAGTCGGTCTTGGTGCGTGTTTCCTCCTGCAAGTTCTGAGGATCAAGCTCTCCAGCAGTTTGGTGTCACGGCTGGTCAGGACAATTTCCACCGCGTGGCAGCGGATTTCGGTAGCCGCAACATACCAATGCAACTGCGCTACCGGAGACCAATACGCTAAAAAGGTAAAGGAGCGGTCGGCGATCTTGGTCTGCGTAGGTAGCATTTCCACTTTGTAGTCGGCCTGCAAATGTTCTTTCGAGTAATTGATCAGCTCCACCGCGTTGGTCGCAGGCAGCGGCGTGAAGAACATGTCGTCGGCGGTGATCAAAATACTGCCTTGAGCGGGTCCTTTGTATGTGCTCGCGGTCCTGATCTGCGCAAGCACGTAGCGACCGCTTTCTGAGGGAGGCGGCCCTTTATATTTCTCGGTCCAATCAGAAGGCAGAGCGTAGGTCATCCCAAAGTACTGGTTGCTGAAGACATTGTTGATCACGTTCCCGCCTTCCGGCAGGGGAGTCACGGAATCACTCGCGCTCGACCAAGCGCCCTTTACCAAGATGACATCTGACGGCACCTTCGTCTCGGGCTGCATGTTGTTGGAAAAGTCGCCGCCGTTCTTGGGAGCGCTTTGCGGTCTGGCGCCTTGGCCCCAGGCCGACGACGATATTGACAAAGCAATGACGAGTAAGGAACACGAGTATCGAAAGCACATATTTGTCCTTCGAATCCAAGCAATTCGGGCCGGTGAGCCCGAAGAATCAGTCGCCGATCATTTTCTAAACCGGGAAACGGCTGGCGAGACACCTTCGTGACTCGCCAGCAAGCGCGCGTAAAATGACTACAGCGAGCGCAGGAAGTTCAGCACGTCCTGCTGCTGGCTGGCTGAGAGGTTATCGAAATTGCCTTCCACGACGTTGGCTTCGCTGCCACTGCTGGCGTGAGCGTCGATCGCCGCGTTCAGGTCACTGGTACGGCCATCGTGCAATAGGAAGATTCGCTGTCCCAGACCCCACAACGGAGCCGTGCGGAACTGGTCGCCGCCTGCGTTGCCCTGCGAGACGTTGTCCGCCAGCTTGGTACCCATGTGATGGATCTCAATATCCGAGAACGCAGGTACCGGGGCATTGCTCAATGATGGAACGAAGTTCGACACTTGCGTCGGGCCTGGCGTCGGATTGTGGCAGGTCGCGCAGCCGATGGAGCTGAACAAGGCGCTGCCATTGGCGATCGACTGTGCGGAGACCTGCTGTCCATTCAGCACAACCCCACCCGGTGGAGGCGGAGCCAGGAACCGCATGAAGTTGGCAAACGCCGAGACATCATCTAGAACCGCTGCGTTCGGCGTAAGCTTTGGGTTGGACGTGTCTTCCGGGTACCCGGTTCCCGTAAGGTTCAGGCAGGTCGCCGGCAGCCCAGTGCCCTGCTGATCTTCGCCCGGCAGCGGACGATCCTGCGTGAACAGCTCGTTGCTGATGCCCATCTCCACGTTGTAGGCCTCACCGGCAAAGATGTGCAGCGACTTGTTCTGCGCCTTCCAGCCGAAGCGGGTGATGGTGCCATCGTTGCCGTTGTGGTTGAAAGTGCCGGCGATGCCAAAGTTGTTGTTGAGATTGGCCGCTTGATTTTTCAGCAGGGTTGAGTCGTCGAGGTTCTCGATCAAGCCGGCGCCAAAGACAGGCGTGGGAATGCGGAAAATGATGTTGTTCGCCGCCTGCGCTGCCGCGAAGCTGGGCTGTGGCAGACTGCAACTGCCCGCGTCGGAGCGGCCGGAAACGGTGAACAGGTCTTCCACTCCGCCATTCGGAGCGTTGGTGTTGGCCGTGCCGTTGCTGTTAAAGAAGAACGGGAACCGGGCTTCACGGGTTGGGCCGTTGGCCGTGATGAAGTACGGTGTGCTGTCTTTGGGTGCGACTGGGCTGCCGGCAAACGCGAATTGCGGATTGATAGCAGCTCCCGTCCCGCCGACCGCGGGTTGCGCGTGACATGAACTGCACTGATTTGAGTTAAACCGCGGTCCCAGACCGTTGTTGTTGGACGGGCTGTTGGAAACGGATTCCACATCCTGGAAGCGATTGAGACCGTCGTTGAAAAATGCGGTGAAGCCGTTCGGGTCATTCGCCGGATCAATGATTGTCCCGCCGGTGCCGCGGCTTGCACTCTGAACTCCAGGGTCGGTTTGAGCAAATGCCGTTCCGGCAAGGAACAGCATCGCCAAAGTTAAAGCTGCTGTGAATCTTTCTCTCCAGATCACAAACTCCTCCTTGTAACGACTCACCTGATTAGCCCCGGAGTTACACATCTGGATTCTGGTCGCAATACCCAGTAACGACATTGCCGGGGAATGCAATGCCGCCGCCCTGCCCGTGGCGTAAAGACACGTCAGAGACAGAACTTCCCTCAAGGTTCTGCAGACGATAGTGGTGGAGGTTAGCTTCCTCGAACTAACAACCGCAAATTAGGAAGCATGCTGCGCGTAAGTCCTGGCCACTCGTAAGAGACACGCGTCTTACGTTTGTAATTGAGCAGTCGAAACTGTCAAAGGTCTGGTTGCGAGCTGGGGCCTCTGCCTGGATAGCATGCGGCCCTCTCATTGATACCGGAACCCCTTCGAAGAGGCTCAAAGGTTAGGAAACTTTCCGGGATGTTAGCACTTTCGTAGGTGATGTCAAGTTAAATAGAATTAAGTATGCACTAATGGTCTTGGCGAATGCCGCGTCCATTGCGGATCTTCACGCGGTGAGGGTTGAGGACTTGCAGGGCAAGGTTTCAATGTGCCGTTTCTTCTGACTCCAGAAGGTAACTCGGAGGACTCTCCCTTGTTCTAGATCGGATATTTAGACCGGGGGCATCGGGCGAAATTGTTGATAGAACTTCGGAGGTTCGCGGCTTCAGTCCGCCGGTAGGGGCGCTGGACTTCCGACCAGCGCGGGCGTTTTCAGAGGGCTGGCGTCTTCCGCAGGATCCTCTAGCCACTGCCGGACTGCGGGCAGTGCACGACGCATAGCCACTTCGCCAACATGGATCAATTCGTCAGCGCGCTTAAAGTCGTCATAGTCAAAACCTGCGACATCGGGCTCGATCACGACATCGGCGGCGTTTCGCCACACGGAACTCATCATGTCCTGCGCGATGGCGAACGATTGCCCGATCACGTCAAAGTAATGCCGGGGCGCGCTCGTCTTCGACCACTGTCCCTTCAGGTGCACGCCCAGCACGCGTTGCGCGCCCATGGCACGCAGAGGAACCGTCGGCACGGGGTAGGAGAGCATGCCATCCACCAGCCAACTCCCACGAATCTCAACTGGCAGGAACATTCCCGGATAGGCGCAACTCGCCCGCACCGGATCGATGATTGGGCCGGAGGTAAAGACCGTTCCCTTCCCGGTGTTGAAGTCGGTGGCCGTAACCCCGAGAGGAATGCGCAGTTTTTCAAATGTCTGTACCTTCAAGGTGCGCGCGAGAAACGCGGTCATGCGGTCGTTCGAGGCAAAGCCGTAGCGCGAGAGAGTCCAGCGCGCGAAGGTGGTGAAGCGAACTTGGTGGGCGATTTCTTCCAGCTCAGCGATCGTAAGTCCACTGCAATACGCGGCGCCCAGGATCGCGCCTACACTGGTGCCGGCAATCATGCTTACCGGAATGCCTTCTTCCTCGAGGGCCTTGAGAACTCCGATATGCGCGATGCCGCGGGCAAAACCTCCGCCCAATGCCACACCGATTGCAGGCATGCTCTTGGCGTCGGTCGGACTCGACCTGCGCGACAATTCCCGGCTGAAGGCTTGCACCGACCGGATTACTTTGTCCAGACTCTTCATTTGGAGCCCCACACTCCTGGTTTGCCGAAGCCGCAAACCTTACCTCTATAAGTGTAAGATGCCAGAAGCCGTCCGGAGGTACAAGCCACCTTGGTGCTATAGGTAGTTACAATAGAGTTCAAGTCGAGTTACCCGAAACCATGTAGCCACCCAGGTTGTAGCAGATAACTCGTTTATCTGCATCATTTGGCGTTTTTTGCGGTCCCCAGAATGGGCCGCCCCCGCCGTCCTGCGCGCCATCTGGGCGTCTACAGACCCAGCCGTAGCTCGTCGAAATATTGCCGGTACCTGGAGGCGAGTTCAAGCGCTAGAATCCAGAGTTCGCGAGCGCCGCAAGAGCCGAACCAACGAACACTGGGCAGCGAGGGAGGAAAGCAACGATGGCAAGCTACATTGGCGCCATTGATCAGGGAACGACAAGTTCGCGCTTCATCGTGTTCGATCGGTCCGGACGCATCGTGAGCTCTGCGCAACGTGAGCATGAGCAGATCTATCCCCGACCGGGATGGGTGGAGCATGATGCAGAGGAAATTTGGCGCCGTACGAATGACGTGATTCAAGAGGCGATGGACGCTCGCGGACTGCGGCCGGATGACCTGGCTGCGATTGGGATCACCAACCAGCGTGAAACCACGGTGGTCTGGCACAAGAAAAGTGGACACCCCATTTACAACGCGATTGTCTGGCAGGACACGCGAGTGGCTCCCGCAGTCGCCGAGTTTGCCGCGCGTGGCGGACAGGATCGCTACCGCGCGCGCACCGGCCTTCCACTCGCAACTTATTTCAGCGGCCTCAAGATTCTCTGGATTCTCGAAAATGTCGCGGGCGCGCGCGCGCAAGCCGAGGCGGGCGATCTGCTCTTTGGCAACATCGATACTTTTCTGATCTGGCACCTCACCGGCGGACCGCAGGGCGGAGTCCACGTGACCGACGTGACCAACGCCAGCCGCACCCAACTGATGAACCTCAACACGCTGCAGTGGGATCGGGAAATATTGCAAGACTTCGGCATTCCGATTGCCATGCTGCCGGAGATTGTTTCGAGCAGCGAAGTGTACGCCACGGCGCGCCACCCCGCCGTTGCGGGCGTTGCCGTCAGTGGCGATCTCGGCGATCAGCAAGCTGCTCTGGTCGGCCAGGCTTGCTTCAAGCCAGGAGAAGCGAAGAATACCTACGGCACCGGCTGCTTCATGCTGATGAACACCGGAGAAAAGGCAGTGCTCTCCAATTTCGGCCTGCTGACTACGCTGGCGTACAAGTTCGGCGCGAAGCCGGCATGCTATGCGCTGGAAGGAA
This sequence comes from uncultured Acidobacteriaceae bacterium, assembly GCA_963730845.1. Classification (GTDB taxonomy): domain Bacteria; phylum Acidobacteriota; class Terriglobia; order Terriglobales; family Acidobacteriaceae; genus Acidiflorens. The sequence continues at coordinate 13,226 of CAVSTM010000008.1, forward strand.
GCATCGCGATTACCGGCGCACTAGTGCAGTGGGTCCGCGATAATCTCGGGCTCATTGAAAAGAGTTCTGACATTGAGGCGCTTGCCCGCACCGTAAATGATAACGGCGGCGTCTACTTCGTTCCCGCATTCTCCGGCTTGTATGCGCCCTATTGGAAAGACGACGCGCGCGGCGTGATCGCCGGCTTGACCCGCTTCGTGAACAAAGGACACATCGCCCGCGCCGTGCTCGAGGCAACCGCGTTCCAGGTCCGCGAGGTGGTCGATGCTATGGCCAGTTCCGAAGACTCTGGCATTCGTCTTGACGTGCTGCGTGCCGACGGTGGAATGGTCGTCAACGATTTGCTGATGCAATTCCAGTGCGACATCCTGGCCAAGCCAGTGGTGCGTCCGATGGTGAAAGAGACCACTGCTCTGGGCGCTGCCTATGCCGCCGGACTGGCGGTCGGCTACTTCCAGGATACCGACGAACTTGTCGCCAACTGGGCAGTCGATCACCGATGGGAGCCGGCCATGGATGAACGAATCTCGCGAACGGCTCTATCACTTCTGGAAGAAAGCGGTGACGCGCTCGTTCGACTGGGTGGAATCGCCGCAGATTAGTGCAGATCAGTAACCAAGGAGATGCGTAAATGCACGGACCATTTCTAGGCGAATTCATGGGCACGCTGATACTAATTTTGCTGGGCGATGGCGTCGTCGCCAACGTTCTTCTGAAGAAATCGAAAGGCGAAAACTCCGGCTGGATCGTCATCGCAACGGCATGGGGGCTGGCCGTGGTTGCGGGCATCTTCACGGCCATCGCTTTCGGCAGCCCAGGAGCTCACATCAATCCAGCGATCACCTTGACGGTGGCCCTGATATCGGGAAACTGGTCGAACGTCGTCCTCTTCTGGGCCGCGCAATTGCTGGGCGCTTTTGCCGGCGCCAGCCTGGTCTGGATGACCTACCTGCCGCACTGGAAAGTGACGCCCGACGCGGGAGCGAAGCTGGCGATCTTCTGCAGCGTACCGGCGATCCGCAACTTTCCCGCAAACCTGCTGACCGAGATTATTGCTACTACTTGCCTGATTGTTGTTGGCTTCAGCTTCGGGAGCAAGGCCGTGTCGTCTACCGGTCTTCCGGCTGGATTTGGCCCATGGTTGTGGGGAGTCCTGGTGTGGGCGATCGGCCTGAGTCTCGGCGGGCCTACGGGATATGCGATGAACCCGGCTCGTGACTTTGGTCCGCGCGTGGCCCACGCTATCCTGCCCATCAGCGACAAGGGAAATTCGGACTGGGGATATGCGCTGGTGCCGATCATTGGTCCGTTGATCGCTGCTGGCGTCGGCGCTGCAATTGTCAGGCTGGTGGGCAACTCATGACCGCGTTCTTTGCAATAAAGACCCTGGTTTCCTCTGTGTGCCTCTGTGTCCCCTGTGGTGAAGACTCTGACTTTTTTATCCACAACAGAAATCGTCAAGCGTGGACGCGATGAATCGAACCGACATGTGGCGCCGCATCGAAGCGCATCCCAAAGCCTGGGACATGATCGTCGTGGGCGGCGGCGCGACCGGTGTCGGCGTTGCCATCGATGCAGCGTCACGCGGATACGATGTGCTGCTGCTTGAGCAGAGCGACTTCGGTAAGGGAACGTCCAGTCGCAGCACCAAGCTGGCACACGGCGGCGTGCGTTATCTGGAGCAGGGCAATATTGGCCTGGTCATGGAAGCGCTCAAGGAGCGCGGACTCCTTCTGCAAAACGCGCCTCACATCGTGCACGACCTGGCGTTCGTTGTGCCGAACTACGACTGGTGGGAAGCTCCATTTTACGGTCTCGGCCTGAAGCTCTATCAGTTGCTGGCCGGCAAGTACGGATTTGGCGTCTCGCGCATTCTTTCCCGGGAAGAGACGCTCAAACGTCTGCCCACACTGAAGACCGAAGGGCTGCGCGGCGGCGCGGTTTATTACGATGGACAATTCGACGACGCGCGGCTGCTCATCCACATGATGGCCACCGCTTTTGAGCGGGGCGCCACCTTGCTGAATTATGTGGAAGTCAGGGGACTGATGAAGGACGCCCAGGGCTTTGTCAATGGGGTCAGCGCACGGGATGTCGAAACCGGCAACGAATTTCGAGCATTCGCGAAAGTTGTCATCAACGCCACCGGCGCTTTCAGTGACCTGCTTCGACGGAAGGCGGAGCCTTCGGCGACTCCAATGCTCGTCCCCAGCCAGGGTATTCACCTGGTCTTTGCATCGAGTTTTCTGCAAGGCGACAGCGCGGTCATGGTTCCGCATACCAGCGACGGCCGCGTATTATTCGCGATTCCGTGGCACGGCCACACGCTCGTCGGAACCACCGACACGCCCGTTGCAGCCGCAACGCTCGAGCCGGTCGCCATGTACGAGGAGATCGAATTCATCCTCGCTACCGCCGGGCAATACCTGGCGAAAGCACCTACGCGCGACGATGTGCTGAGCGTATTTGCCGGCATCCGGCCGCTGGTGCGCGCCACGGGCGTAGCGAGCAACGTCAGCACGGCGGCGCTGTCGCGCGATCACGTCATCCACATCGATCGCTCCGGCCTGGTCACCGTCTGCGGAGGAAAGTGGACGACGTACCGGCATATGGCCGAGGACTGCGTCGATCAGGCGGCAACACTCGCGCAGTTGCCGGAAAAACCGTGCGTGACGCACCACCTGCGCATCCACGGCTTCCAAGAGGTCGAGAAGGGGGACACCGCGAAAGAAGACGCGACGAAAGAATTGGGGTCGCTGGCTGTCTATGGTTCGGATGCGTACGAGATTCGCAAGCTCATCGATACTGACCCTCGGCTCGGCGAACCGCTGCATGCGGCGCTGCCCTACCTGAAGGCGGAGGTAGTTTGGGCGGCGCGATACGAAATGGCTCGCACCGTGGAAGACACGCTCGCGAGGCGTACACGGGCGCTGTTTTTGAATGCGCGCGCCGCCCTCGAAATGGCGCCGGCAGTCGCGGACTTGATGGCTTCTGAACTGGGTTGGGACGAGGCTACCCAGGCGAAACAACTGGCTTCGTTTCGTGACGTCGCTTCGAACTTCGCGCTTCGGCCCTAGCGGAACGGGGGCTAAATTCGGACGCCCCCGGGGGGTTGGATTCTCAGACACCCGCGATTGCCTTCGGGCGATTCCCCGGACCATTCCATACAACTTTTCGGAAGCTTCCGGGTTCAATAGTATGTAGGGGTGTGACTTTCTGCTGGAGGAGATCTTGAAAATATCGCGCCTGTTTCGTCAGACATTCGGTTCATCGTTGGCGGCGAGCGCCGCTCTTTTGTTCTTTGTGGTCAGCGCAGCCGCTTTGGCTTGCGCCCAGAGTGGTGCCATGAGCCCCTATCAGGGCGAATCGGACGGCGTCAGCGCCGGCGGACAATGGCTGGAGTTCCACTCCGTCGACAAGATGACGGGCGAGAAGAAAGTGCGCTTTGAGCTTCAGTCGAATAATTATTTCCGCGAGGACCCCGACTACAAGCCCAGAGTGAATCTGTATTGCAGCAACGGCAAGTACAAGCTCGGGGACTTCAATCCCGGAGTCAGGTTGCCTCCCCCGAACCGCCCCGGCTTTTGGGGACAGCCCCAGTTGGAAGTGCAGGTGCGGGTTGACGATGCCAACTACTTCAAGGGTTGGAATTGGATGCGCGGCCATTTCCTCTCCATGGATAAAGGCACCGTACGCGGATTGATCGGGGCCCAGATTTTCAACGTGGCACTCCCCACGCGGAGCGGCCGGCAGATCGCGGAGTTTTCCCCCGCCGGGCTGAATCTGGATCGAGTCAAACAGGCCTGCGATCTGACGCCGAAGAAGCCGAGCAAGGACTAAGGGCTTAGGGCTAGGAAAAAGGACGAGGACTGGGCAGGGACTACGACTTACGACTAGGGATATCGTCCGCGGACTTCGCAGCGCCGGAGGCCAAGGAGGCGTAGCGAAGATGAATAAGGCATTTGCACTTTCGCTTGTCCTATTGCCTGCGTTATTTGCGACCGTACGGTCGATAGAGGCCCAGGACCGCACCTCGAAACTTGAGGCGTATGGCGGGTACTACTACGCGCGCTTTAATGTAAATGCCAACGTCCCGGGCATCGCACCCTCGGCAACATACAACGGAAACGGCGGGGGTGGCCAGCTCGAGTACAACGCCAACCGCTGGCTCGGCGTGGTGGGAGATATGGCCGGCTATGGGGCGACGGCCACCACAAACGGCGCACTGGTCGGAGGAGCTTTTACCTATCTTGCCGGACCCAGAGTGAATTTCAGGCACGGCAAAGTTACGCCGTTCGCTCAGGCCCTCTTCGGAGGCGTTTGGACAACGGACGGCATTGTGACAGGGCGAGACACGGCGGCATAGGCGTTACTCATCCTTCACCCCTTCACCCACTGAAATAAATAAGGGCACGCTCACTCCGAGTAGCCGTCGTCTTTGTCGGCATCATCGTCATCTTCTTTCTTGCCGTCGCCATCGTCTTCCTCTTCGTCTTCTTCCTCGTCTGGCTCTTGTCGAAGGAGGACGTCGGCAGGCACCCGATCAGAAGGGTCCGAGCCGGGGCATTCTGGATGTATGCTGCTCATGTCCAATGGTACGCCTCGTGCGCCTTGGCAAACGTAGGCACTCCCAATGCCCCAGCCGGAGGAACTGTTCGAGCAGCAGGACGGCTTCCACCACCGAACACTGGCGAAGGGCAGCAAAGTCAGCGAGATGGGACCGGTTGACTTTCGACACCGAGGGTGAAACCATTATTTTAGTCGGGCGGATCGCAGTTTGCCCGCAAGCTTAATGTGGTTCTCGCCCTTCTTGCGCATTTATTCATGTAAATATCCCCCGGCAGAGCCGGGGGCTTTAGTTTGTGAGCCGCTCAAAGCGGCTGTGCGGGGTCGCTAACGCGGCCCCGAAGTTCTGGGGCCACCGGAACGGTGACCGGTTAGCGCCACAGATTCATTTGGTCCAAGCGCTTGTCCTCTTGCTCCTGGTTCCGGATGTAGTCGCGAATCACCGTCTCATCCCGCCCCACCGTGGACACGTAGTACCCGCGCGCCCAGAAATGCTGGCCCACGAAGTTTCTCTTCCTCTCTCCATACACCCGTGCCAGGTGAATCGCGCTCTTCCCTTTGATAAACCCGATCACTTGCGACACCGCATACTTCGGCGGTATCGCGATCATCATGCGCACGTGATCGGGCAAAAGGTGCCCTTCTTCAATTCGACTTTCCTTCTGCGTGGCCAGTTTGCGGAACACCTCTCCCAAGTGCTGCCGCAGTTCCCCGTAGAGCGTCTTTCTGCGGCACTTCGGAATGAATACCACATGGTATTTGCACTCCCACTTCGTATGGCTTAGGCTTTCCATTTCGTCCATCGTGAAACTCCTTTTCGTGTGCTTGGCGGCTCACGTTAGGGAGTTTCCGCGATGGACTCCTGTATCTGTCAAACTTTTACTGCCTCCCCGGCAGAGCCGGGGGGTCTCTCTTCGTACTAGAAATTTGCCTTCTGCGGATTCGGAACCATGACAGCCGTGGTAGCGGCCAAGAAACTCCTCAAGTTCGATTCCAAGACATTCCTTTCGACCATCGACGGCGGTAGAAAGATCGCAGCCTTTGCTAAAAAGCAGAAGATCTTTGCTCAGGGCGATTCGTCCGATACTGTTTTTTATATCCAGAAAGGAAAGGTAAAGCTCACCGTTTTGTCGAAGATCGGGAAGGAAGCCACAATAGGCATTCTGAACGAGCGCGATTTCTTCGGGGAAGGTTGCCTTACGGGGCAGCCTCTCCGCCTGTGTTCCGCGACCGCAATGACCGATTGCTCCGTGATGAGAATCGACAAGAAGTCCATGGTGGAAGTGCTTCACCGGGAACACGCGTTTTCCGATATGTTCGTGGCATATTTACTGACACGGAACATCCGATACGAAGAGGATTTGGTTGACCAGCTTTTCAATTCCAGTGAGAAAAGACTGGCTCGGATATTGCTATTGCTGGCTCATTTCGGCAAGGAAGGTAAGCCGGAGACTGTAATCCCCAAAATGAGTCAGGAGACCCTCGCCGAGATGATAGGCACAACCCGGTCGCGGGTCAGTTTTTTCATGAATAGGTTCAGAAAGTTAGGCTTCGTCGAGTATGACGGCGGGAGTGGGTTGCAAGTTCACAGTTCACTTCTCAACATTGTTCTCCACGACTAGAACTTCGTTCTGAAAGAAACGGAACTCTACTCTCTTGCAGACGTAGCCACTCTCGGCTTCGCCATTTCCTTAATGACTTCGGCGAGTGTACGCTTTGGCCGACGGAAAACGACACTGCAGTGGGTGAACGCTTCTTTCGCTGTGTTCGACAAGTCAACCAGCTGTCGTGCTTAGCCTGCTCCGCCGGTGTGGCTGCAACAGGTGCAGGGGATGCAGGGTTCCTTCGAGATCCTGGGGATGAATCATTGCTGTCCACGCCCAGCCTTGTAGTTCCCCCATTGAGACGCCGCCGTACTTCAACCATGTTTGATTGAAGAAATCGAGATAACCGTCCGGCAGACCGGTGTTTATCAGCGCCGGAGTTGTGTCGATGGCGCTACGAAGATGACCTTCGTCCTGTCGGAACGGATCTTCCGGAGAGGCTTGCCCGGGCTGGTTGGAACCGCCCCCATTTGACCCCATGGCGCGAATTATATCGTCACTGAGATACTCCTTCGTAGGGCAGACGTGCGAGGAGCATCCGCACATGGTCGAATCCAGAACTGCTTCATTAGCATAAATAGTTGCCAACTGATCCATTCCGCCAGCCGGCATCGGTGTAAAAAGGGCGCTGATCTTGGATCACGGATAAGTCAGAGAATGGTTCGCGGTATGAATCCGGCTCCAGTTCGGTCAATCGGATGAGCGGAAGACCTGTTTGAATCCAAGACTGCAAACCTCGCGAATAGCTTCGGGCGACAATGCCCTGTCTTGAGCCATGCGAGAAGCCTCGCGAACAGGATCACTCACCCCACCAAAGAGAGTGTTTGCCGCCTGCTCAACGAGTCTTACGCTTCTCGCATGGAGCCTGGACCTGATTTTGTTGATCCAATCTGTGCGCAAATCGGCAATACGTGCTCCGAACGTTTCGAAAGTGTCATGGATGTAGAGAATGTCCTTGGCTCGGTCCGAGCGATTCCGCTTTGCATGTACCAGCACTTTCTGGGCCAGGAAGCTCACGGGATTCGCAACCAGCACCTGTTTCCCCTCTCCGAAAGGAAAGCCATCCGAAGCGGAAAGGACGACCGTCCAGGGGGCACAAAGTAGAAGGTCCACGTGCCGAAGTCTCTGGGAAGTTACACCAGCGATGCGGGTCGTTGCGCGTTTCTTCCCACCACGGGCATACGCGCCTCCAATCAACGGTGTGAGAAACTCTGCATAGAAACCACCGCTTTGGGCGCTCAGTTGATAGTGTGTCGCTGGCGGCTTGTGGTACCCCAGAAGCCCCGCCCGAAACCCGTTTGCAATCAGACGCTCGTGGATGTCTTGTCCCTTCACCTTAAGTCCGCCTGGAAGCGCAACATCAGCGTCGAGCGTCATTAACGGAGGGTAATCAAGCCGCTGCGCGAACGGATGGAAACGATATAGGCGGTGCGCCCATCCGCCAATAATGACAACTTGATCCAACCATGGAGTCAACGCATCGACCAAGCGGCCGAGGTTTTCGAGATCGGGACTGGGAATGGTCAAGCCCGTTCCTTCTTGAACAATCTGAACAGGACCTTCTTGCGTATCTCAGCGGCTTGCGCCTTGCCACGCGCCGGATGACTTGAGACGTCAAGCCATACCTGGAGAATGTCCGACACCGGCACCCCATCTCGTTGGACAGCGCCGCGAAACACCGACTCAGGGTTTTCAGGGACCCTCACATACACGTCCGCCTGACGATCGGCATTCTCTACAGACAGTCCGAGTTGACCAAGGGCATCGGGATCGAGGCGTTCCAAATAGACGTGAGGCGGCGCACCGTGAACGAATCCCAAGCCAAACACATCGGCCGCGGCAAATAGTCCCAGGCAAATGCGGGGAGAGGCTTTTAACAACCGGCCACCGTGCGAGCGCTTCTGCCGCGGAGAGCGCGCTTCCATCTTCGACAGGTATGACCTAACGGCAACGTGATGCTGGCTTTTATCGCCGCGAATGATCCAGCGAACCGGAATCTCCCGAACGCGCCTCTGGTCCGCCGCCAACCATCTTTGTATCAGATCCTCGATTCGGACGAGCCTTAAGACGCCTTTGTCTTCGAGGAAACCCTCTTCGGACAGCTGTCGAACAAAGCGGAACGCGCTCATCACCGAAACGTCCGCTGCCGCAGCTAATTGCGTGGCATTTCCGTAGCGGCCACGCGGGGCGGAGAGCATGGATGCCGGGATCTCCTCGGAGAGGAGGATCTTCAGCATCCACTGATTCAGGTCAGAAAAGAGATTTGCTGCCGACGGACGTTTTGCCAACAAATCAAGGCCTGGAGACTCAGACCGCTCAGCATTCAGGGACTCCAATCCGTGGCCGGCAAAGCTGCGGAACCCATCAGCATCGATGATTCCGACGCCCACGTCCGGCGCATTTTGTATCGCAAACCGTTTTACCTCTTCTGCCACCGAGTTCGAAATATGATCTGCGGCAATTACCGCCACCGGAATCGCCGCTCCCGGAAAGCGGCGCGCAGCCAACTGCACTTCAAGGATGGCTTGGGAAATCAGGGGAACTGCGCGGTCTTTCCTTCCCTCGGAGGATACCTTCAGTTCGAATACGTATTTCTTGCGTCCGTGTCGTGCAACTAAGTCAGACTGGCCGGCCGCGAGCTTCGGTTGCCGGTCCACACGCCAGCCGGCCTGGCTCAAGCTCTCGGCCAGTAGCCGTTCGAACTCATCTGATCTGCCGAGCGAACGATTGTGATTAGGCGCGGGCATAACGATATATCGTGGCCATGTCAGTTAACATGGGCGTGATATTTACCATGTCCATGATAGATCGTTCGAGCACCAAATGTCAATCACGACTCGGAAAAGAACAGCATTGAGCCCAGAACGGGGACCTGAACGAATCTGGTAGATCGCCTTAAACATGTCGATGCGGCGTTGTCGGTTCTTGGCAAGTTGAACGGTGGGAAATCCTACACAAAACCGAGGCTTGCCCTGTCAGCCTCGGCTCGTAAGCGGATCAGCCTGCCGCAGAAAGCGCGCTGGGCAAAGAGAGCAGGAAAAGGCCAAGCAGCTAAGACGAAACCCAGGCGCACCCTGTCAGCGTCAGCCCGCAGGAAAATCGCGGCCGCACAGCGGGCGAGATGGGCAAAGGTGAAGGCGCAGCAAAAGAAGGCTGCTTAGCGCCGGGAGCGCATGCTGCGAGTATCCGCTGTCCCCGTTTGAACCGAAAAAGCTGAAGTGGGAGATTTACGTATGCGCGGCCTCCGAAGTGGGCTCAAAGGCTGCACCTCTGAAATGCCCGAGGCGGCGTGACCCCTGCGGGCGCAAAGTTAAGGTCGGGGTGCCGGTCGGAGACGGCACCCTTTGTGAAATAGCACTCAAAGAACGGTTTGGCTACGCAACTGCTTTGCGCTGGGGCGCAGAGCCTGCTCGCTGCGCAGCCCCTTTCCCGAGGAAGTTTCCTAATTCAGAATTCACTTCCTCCGCGTGGGTCCAGGTAATGCAGTGCGGCCCATCCTTGACCACAACGAGCCGGGCACCCTTGAGTCCTCTGTCCCGAAGCACTGATCGGCAGAATCCGGTCCGCATCGCCGTGAAAGACCAGCGTGGGTACATCGATGCGGGCCAGGTCTTTGCGGAAGTCCTCGTGCCACGTCGGCACGCAAGCGAGGCTGGCGGTGGCTGAGGCTCCGGCTGCGACGTTCCAGCTCGCCTGAACAACTTGTTCACTGACCCGCTTGCCCAGCAGAAGGTCTGTGTTGTAGAAATTCTTGAAAAATTCGGTGAAGAACGTGTAGCGGTCCGCGGCGACGGCTGTCTGGATTCCCTCGAAGACACTGCCGTCCACGCCCTCCGGGTTGTCCGGCGTCTTCAGCAGGAACGGTGGAACCCCCGAGATGATTACCGTCTTGCTTACTCCCTTCGATCCTTATTTTCCCAGATAGCGCGCCACTTCGCCGCCACCCATCGAGAAACCGACCAGCGCGAAGTCACGTAGCTTGAGGTGCGTCACGAGATTGTGCAGGTCCTCGGCGAAGGTGTCGTAGTTGTACCCCGTTGTTGGCTGGCTGGATTTGCCAAACCCCCTGGGGTCGTAAGTGATGACGCGGTGGCCTGCGTCCCAAAAGAACTGGCAGCTGCTTCTCCCAGGAAGCACCGCTCAGCGGATATCCGTGAATTAGGACAACGGGCTTACCGGAGCCGTGGTCCTCATAGTAGAGGTCGATGTCACTGGAGTTTTCTCAAAACTAGCGGCCACGGCATCCGGCGTACGCTCCACTTGCGCCTCAATCACTTGATGTAAGCACACGTCCGGGTAATCCAGCTTCGTCTCATTCCATTCGACGAGCAGCTGATGTTGTTCTGCGTCGCTGAGTAAAGGCAGTTCACACAACCGTCGTCCGGGATCGGCCACGGCGCCCCCTAGCAACAATGTATTGATGCTGGAAACGAGCTCGCCGGGAGGGCAGGCGGGCTCAAGCTCAAGAATCGAGAACTACTTGGGATTTCCCACCGGTATCTCGGGTCGGGAGCTCGCCGGCCGCGCGACACGCAGGCGGAGAAGTTCGGCGCGCAGATGCTCATCGTCAGGGGAACGCGGCTCACCTGCGGACGCAAACCGTACGTCGTCGAAGCGGAAAACGGAGCTCGAATTCGAGCACGCACTATTGTGATTGCTACCGGGGCGGAGTACAGAAAGCCGCCATTAGAGAACTTGTCGCGCTTTGAGGGGGCAGGTATCTACTACGGCGCCACCTTTGTGGAAGCACAGTTGTGCAGTGGAGAAGAAGTGATTGTGGTCGGGGGCGGGAATTCAGCTGGGCAAGCGGCCGTGTTTCTGGCAGAGACGACAAAGCGCGTGCACCTTCTCGTCAGGTCGGCCGGTTTGGCCGACACCATGTCGCGCTATCTTATTCGGCGAATCGAACAGACTCCGACGATCGTATTACAGCCGCACACCGAGATCGTAGCCCTCGAAGGAGGCGATCACCTCGAATTCATTCGTTGGCGAAATAGCGAGGCGGGACAAACCGAGGAGCACAAGATCCGGCACGTGTTCGTTATGACCGGCGCCGCTCCCAACACCTGTTGGCTCGATGGCTGCGTTGCGCTGGACGCCAAGGGTTTCATCAAGACCGGTCCCGTTCTGTCGCCCGAAGATCTGAGTTCTGCGCATTGGCCTCTGGCCCGTCCGCCGTACTTGCTCGAAACCAGCCTCCCTGGAGTATTCGCAGTAGGCGACGTGCGTGGCGGCAGCATCAAGCGTGTTGCGTCCGCGGTTGGCGAAGGATCGATTGCAATTTCATTCATCCATCAGGTACTCCAGGAATAGAAAACAGGTCGAAGGTCGGCCGAGGTCGAATGAATGGGTTAGCTGGATCCCTGGTGCGACAATCGTTACCGGCTTCGGCGGCCACGCTGATCGCGAAGAGGCCCAATTTCTTGAGCAGGCCATAAAGCTCGTGCTTTTCCGTTTGGCTCAAAATAGCCATGGCCGCCTCAAGCTCCGCAGCGTGGCTTCGAAAGACTGTTTCTACCACGCGCTCCCCACAGGGTTCTGAGGCACGTTCTTGTACCACCGCGTGTCCGAGCCCTGCATCGGCAGGAGGTAGAGGTAGAGGTAGAGGTTGTCACCTTCCAGCACGAACCATCGTCTCGAGGCACAAATGACTACAGATGATCTTTCAGCAAACGGATCTGCCGCCTTATACCCTCAGCCTTCTCCGTTTCTTCGTGCGACAATTCGATGATTTCTCGCTGGTGTTCGGGATCGGCCAGTTGACGAGTCATGACGGAAAGTTTCTCGGCGTGTGCCTCCAGCATTTTGGCTTCGACTTCCGAAACGGCGATAGCACGGTCAAGTTTACGCTGCATTGTCATTTGAGGACCATTCTGGTTTACGGCGCGCCATCGAGAACAAGATTGCCAAATCATTGGGGCCCGAAAATAATTTTGCGATGACGGCGGGCGGCGGCATTGATTACAAAGTGTTCGGACACGTCTCCCTTCGCCCCGTCCAGGCCGAATACTTCATGACGAAATTACCCGACGGTCTCAACAACCGCCAGGGCAATTTGCGGCTTGGCGCCGGAATTGTTGTGCGGCTGGGCCGAGAGTAGTTCCGGCGCCCGACCTGCCCGCTCCTGCATCCCCAGTGCTTCCCGCGAATCCAATGATGATATCTTTGGATTCGCATCGGGAGGCGCATGAGGATTGGCATAACCTGTTATCCAACCTACGGCGGCAGCGGAGTTGTCGCGACCGAATTGGGGCTGGAGCTGGCTCGGCGGGGGCACGAGATTCATTTCATCTCGTATTCGCAGCCCATTCGACTGACCGGGCCGGAACCTAACATTCATTATCACGAGGTCGAGGTCACACGCTATCCGCTATTTGAATATCCTCCGTACGACTTGGCGCTGGCGACGCGCATGGCCGAGGTGTCACAGCTCTACGAACTCGATCTGCTGCACGTGCACTACGCAATTCCGCACTCGGTGAGCGCGATGCTGGCGAAGCAGATGCTGGCGGCAACTCCTCCGCGGCGCAAGTTGCCGTTTGTGACCACCCTGCACGGCACCGACATCACTCTGGTCGGGCTCGACCGCTCGTATCTTCCGATTACGCGTTTTTCCATCGAGCAAAGTGACGGCGTAACAGCAATTTCGCAATATTTGCGCAACCGCACCCTTAACATTTTTGACATCAAGAACCACATCGAGGTCATCCCAAACTTCGTGAACTGCGACGAGTATCTGCGCAAACCGGAATGGATGGAAAAGCGCAGCGAGTATGTCCGCGACGACGAGCGGCTGCTGGTGCACCTTTCCAACTTCCGGCCGGTGAAGCGCGTGCTCGACGTAATCGAGATTTTTGACCGCGTGCGCAAGAAAATTCCATCCAAGCTGCTGCTGATTGGCGACGGCCCCGATCGTTCCCAGGCGGAATGGCTGGCGGTACAAAAAGGCATTCACGAGCACGTGCTGTTTCTCGGAAAACAGGATCAGATCCGGGAAAAACTGGCCATGTCGGACGTGATGTTGATGCCGAGCGAACTGGAATCGTTTGGACTCGCCGCTCTCGAAGGCATGGCCTGTGAGGTCGTCCCGATTGCCACCCGCACCGGAGGAGTGCCGGAAGTGATCGAGCACGGTGTGACCGGATTTATGGCCGATGTCGGCGACGTGGAGACCATGTCGCGTTACGCCGTCGAACTGCTGGGTGATGAATCCGCTTTGCGCACCATGGGCAAACGGGCGCGCGCCGCCGCCATGGAGAGATTTTGTTCGAGCAAGATTATTCCGCTTTACGAAGGCTTTTACCAACGGGTGCTGGAGCAGTCGTCGAAGTCGTCATAAGCTCCTCCGGATTGGGCAGAATTGGCAGCCGCAACCGGATCACCGTGCCCCCACCTTCGCGGCTTTCGATAATCATCTTCGCGGCATTGCCATAGAGCACCTTCAAACGCTCGGCGACGTTGGCCATGCCGATTCCCATGCTTGCCAAGTCATCAGCATGCTCGAAATCTCGAACCGACTCTTGGGCCGACTCCATGCCCACGCCGTCATCCTCGACCTCGACCACCAGCCTCGACTTGATGACGCGACTGCGCAGCGTGATACTGCCGCCTTCGACCTTGGGAGAAAGTCCGTGCTTGATGCAGTTTTCGACCAGCGGCTGCAGTAGCATGCTGGGGACCATGGCTTCGAGAGACACCGGATCGAGATCCTTGACCACCTTGAGCTTGTCCCGTCCAAAGCGTACGACTTCAATGTCCAGATAATTGTCGATGAATTCCACTTCTTCGCGCAGGGCGACGAACGAATCCGTGCTGTGCAGCAAGCGGCGAAGAATGGTCGCGAGTTTCAGGATCATCTCCCGCGCCGTATCGGGATCGAAGCGCACCAGCGATGAAATGGAATTCAGCGTATTAAACAGGAAGTGCGGATTGATCTGATTCTGCAACGCTGCCATGCGCGCTTGCAGCAGCAATCGTTCCTGCTCTTCGAGCTTGATCTGGATGCGGACGCTGTTGAAGATTTTCAATTCCGTGCCCACCACCATGACCACAGCCAGGTAGATCAGGCTCTCCACTAAATACCCGTTAAGAGTTTCGCCGGCGCCGCGGGCCCAGAGCCCCGGGCTTTCCAGGCTGAAGATGGAGTTCGGCCAGAAGCGCCAGATTTCTGTCTGCAGAAAACGCAAGCCAACAATAGTCGCGAAAAACGCAACCTGCCAATCGAACACGCGTGGCCGCGGCAGATTGCGGCGAATCATGCGATAGAGTGTGAGATCGATGAACGGCGAAAACGACCAGATATCTTCCTGTTCGGGCGCGGCCCGGCGCAACCACCCCGCGGCAATTCCAGCAAAAACATTCAACGGCATGGCGGCCCACTCGCCGTAAAACGCGGCGGGCAGCGACATCAATGCTCCGCCGATGCCTCCCGACAAGCGTCCCCCAATCACGCCTAGCAGCAGAGATGTTTCGAGCGACAAGTCGCCGGCGAGGAAGCTCTTGACGCTGCATCGTATCCAGACGCCAAGTGCGATGGGGATCGCCATCCACAGCGCCAGATAAATCTTGTGCCGGGTAGTGCGCTGCTCCCGGAAAATCAGGTTCTTGAATTCCTTGGAGCGCACCAGCGCGCTCGACAAGGCTGCGGCCACGCCCAGCTTGATCAGAAGATTGACGAGTATCAGCCGCGGTTCCAGCATCGAAGTAATTAGTCGGTGGAGAGCCGGGCGTCCGCGCCGGCCGCCGCGCTGCCGGAGGGGCGAGGACGCCCGTCGCTCCACCGGACGGCTTTCTTCCCAAGAATTGATTTGCGCCCGGGATCAGGCTCTGATTGTATCCGCTGCCTGCTGCAAAAGCTGCTCGACATTAATATTGACATTCGAGCCCGCCGGAACCCCGCCCTGAGCAAAATCGGGGCTGCCACCGCCGCGGCCGCCAACCGACGCCAAGACTTGCTTCAGCAACGCGCCCATATCGGCCTTCGATCCGGGCGGGCCACCGGGGGTCTGAGCAAACACCAGACCCAGCGGATCCACCGTGCTCGCCACCAGCGCAATCGCTGGCGTCGCCGCTCGCGTCACTTTCTGCGCAAACAGTTTGGCGAACGCAATGTCGCGATCGGAAAACACGCGCACGATGATCTTCCCCCCGTTCCTCTCGGGCTGCGAATGCAGAGCGACCAAAGCCGTGACCTCGGCGAGTTCATCCAGCGCATCTTCCTTTTGCTTGCGTAACAGCTTGCTCTCTTCGACACTCTTGCGGATTTGCTCCGGCACATCCCACAGCTGCGCTGAGAAAAGCGCAGCCGCCTCGGTGAGTGCGCCGTAGTCACGTCGCGCCATGCGCACAGCGCGATCTCCGCAGACAAATTCGACTCTTATCCCCTGCCGCACCTTTTCGCTTTTTCGCAGCAGAATCGATCCGATCTGTCCGCTGGCGCTGACGTGAGTTCCGCCACACGCTGAAATATCAAAATCCGCGAACTCGACGATACGCAGCTGGTCCCGTTCCGTCGCCGGCGGTTTGCGCAACCCAAGCTTCTCCGCTTCCACGCGCGACACGTAGCGTATCAGCACCGGCCGATTCTCAAACACAATCTGATTGGCCCGCTTCTCCGCCCCAGCAATCTGCTCGGGGCTTATCGCAGGCGTCGCCAGGTCAATCGAGCAATAGTCTTCACCCATGTGGAACGAAACCGTCGCCATCTGGTAAAGCTCGACAAAAGCTGCCGAGAGAACATGCTGCCCAGAGTGTTGTTGCATATGCTCGCGGCGCCGTTCCGGATCGATGCTGCCACGTACACGAATGCCGACCGCCGGTAACGTCGCAGGGGCTTGCAGGTAGTGCAGAACCCTGCCGTCCTCAGCATCCGCAACTTCCGCGACACGCAGGCGCTCGGCCCCCTCAAGTGTGAGCCATCCCGTGTCATGCACCTGCCCGCCGCTGGCGGGATAGAACGCCGTTTCACTCAGAATTACCGCTGGGCGCGGTTGCTCAGGCGAAGGAGGCACAATCTCTTCGACCACCGAATCGAATTCGTGAATTTCAGAACTGTCGTAGTAAAGACGCTTGGTCATGAACTTTGTCGGTGGCGAGCCGGGCGCCCCGCCCGGCCACCACAACTCTGGACGCAAGGCACCCGTCGAAAAACAAATAGCCAGGCACCGGCGCTCCACTGCACACGAAAGAGCCCGTTACCGTTGCTTCCTTCCGGACCTGGCGGGGTTGGCGGGAAAACGTCGCGCGGAAACCGATGCCTGACTCTACATCTTAACAAGAGATCACAACTTGTGGAGCGTCGGGCGTCCCCGCCCGTCCCCGCCCGGCCACCATAGCGCTGTACGGACGAGATACCCGTCGCTTCAGCGGCAGACTCGCACACCGGGCAAACAAAAAGAAAGGAGGAGCGCGCTCGGGCCTTTCGACTATCATCAACTCACGCCATGTCCGAGTCAGAATGCACCGCCTACAAACGACTAAAAGACCGTGAGACCCGTGCCCACGCGGCATGGACTTCTTTTCTCTGCCGCAACGAAGTTAAGCCCAAGCTTTCGGAGAAGGCAAAACGGAAGCATCAGAAAGAAGAAATGGAAGCCTATCAGCAAGCTCACAAAGCCCGCCTGGCTCACGTGAAGACCTGTCCGACCTGCATGTCTAACCTGTAAATTTACCTGCGTAACTTTTCCTGTGACTTCTGCCGCCGCCGTGATTAAATCTCTTCTTCCCAAGCTCTTTTTCTGAAGCTTATGAAAATCATTCACCTCGCGCTGCTTTTCGCCTCGGCACTGACCGCCCTGGCGCAACCGAAACCGAACTACGAGGTCTACGCGATCCGTTACGCGACCATACCCGACTTCCCCGTGGCAGAGCTGGTAGCGGGCTCCGAGCCGGCGCGCAAGCTCGATATCGCCATGATGATCTGGCTGGTCCGTGGTAACGGCCGCAATATCCTTGTCGACAGCGGGTTCTATCATGATCGCTTTTTCAAAGACTGGCATGTCACTGACTTCACCAAGCCCTCCGACACGCTGAAGCGAGTTGGTCTGAAGCCCGAAGACATCACGGACGTCATCATTACCCACATGCACTGGGACCACGCCGACGGCATGGATCTGTTTCCCAACGCCCGCATCTGGATTCAGAAAGATGAGCTGCAGTACTACGCAGGGGAAGCGTGGCAGTCGAAGAACACTCACGGCGGCATTGACGAAGAGGACGTGCTCACTCTGGTGAAACTAAACACGCAGGGGCGGGTGGGCCTGGTGAATGGCGACGCCCAGGAGATTCTTCCCGGAATAACCTGCTACGTCGGCGGCAAACATACTTATCAATCACAATACGTAGGCGTGCAAACGACCGCCGGAACCGTGGTGCTGGCGAGCGACAACATGTACCTGTATGAGAATCTGGAACGGCATGCGCCGATCTCGGCCACACTCGATGCCGCCTCGAATCTGCGGGCGCAAGATCGCATGAAACAAATCGCCGCCCGCCCTGGCCTCATCATTCCCGGCCACGATCCGGCCGTTTTCGCCAAGTTTCCCAATCCCGTGCCTGGAGTAGCCGAAATCCACTGACCTTCCAACAACAACGCTGCCGTGCCACGATCGGCACCTAACGATCGCCGCCCAAACAGATTGCTGAGGAACTCAAGTCTCGTATCAGGGCAGCGCTTAGCCATGCCATAAGTTCCGTATCAGGGTATCGCTTTAGCCATGCCGTAGGCTCTCTGAATTCAGATGCCCCTTTAGGGGCTGGACATCCTCAGCGAACCACCAGCACCTCGCGGATAGCGTCGCGCGCCAGGAAAAATTTGATCGAAGCGAAATCGCGGAAGAGGGTTTCAATGTGCCGATTGTTGAACACGCGCTGTAGGCGCGGAGATCGTTTGTCGGACGCCGGACGGCCGGGCGGCGCGAACTTGACCTCTTGCATCTCCAGCACATCTGTGCCAGTCACATGATAGCGATAGCAGATCGAGTCCGGCCCCGCGTCGCGGGTGTGAAAGAAGGCCAGCAGTAATCCGCCCGGCTTCATGATCGACCACAGCCGGTCAATGGTCGGCTTCACCAGGCTCTCTTCCATGTAATCGGGCAGATTCCAGCACAGCACCACGTCGAATTGGGCATTCTCGTAGACCAGGTTCTCTTCCATGAACGTTTTGCTGTCCACCACCCAGTTGCCCAAACCGTCCTGAATGCGCAGCGCCGGGTCGAGCGAGGAGCGCAACAGATCTTCGCTGTAATTCTTGTGGCCCTTGCCCGTGAAAAATCGGATGTTGTGCGGGGAGGTCGAGCCCAGGTCCAGCACGCACAGCGCGTCTCCGGAATCCGAACTCGAATTCAGCAGCCGCGAAATCTCCCCCATGCCGCTCGACCGGCGGGTTAGCTTCTGCGGGACTGCGGGACCCGCCGTCTGGTTCGAGGAGTTCCTGAAAAATCTCATTACGTTGTCAGAGACAGATGCCATGTCCAGTCATCCGTGCACAGGCACCGTGCACAGCGATCCGTGCGCCCGGTCCCTCCATGCCCGCTATTTTACGAAGATGCCGCTCCCGCTTTTCCAACCTCCTTCTGAATATCAACCTTCCCTTTCAGAAACGCGCCCTCTTCAATGGCTATGCGCTGCGTGGTCACATCGCCCGTTACAACCGCCGACTTTCGCAACTCGACACGATCGGAGGCGTTCACACTTCCATCCAATGTACCCTGAACCACTACCGCCTTGGCGCTGACGTTGGCCTTGACCTTTCCGTTCGGCCCGACCGTGAGGCTGTGGTTGCGAAGCTCAATGTTGCCTTCGACGCTCCCATCCACGTACAAGTCTTCGGATCCTGACAGGTCTCCCTTGATTACCACCGACTTGCCGATGTGGGCAAATTCTCCAGTCTGCGGCGCATTCATGCTTTGGCCTCCATCTTGCTCCTCGCGCTCTGTTCGCCGCGAATGAAGGAATTGTAAATCATCTGCCCCCATGCGGTTCGTCCCGGCAATCAGAAATGACGTTCCATCAGGGGCCTTACCGCAGCGATCGGAAGCGCGGATTCACCCCGATGCGGCCTCGGGTTTGTTACCATCTTCGAAACAAGTTCGACGCGCCCAGTGCAATGATGGTGGTCATCAACTCTATCTCGCGCAATTTCATCGCGCACGCCGCTGCCTCCCTTCTGCTGCTCACCGCCGCCAGTGTTGGCGCCCAGCCAGCAACGGTTTCTTCGTATCCGGATCCTGCGGAACTGGTGCGCAAGGTCGTGCAGAACGAAATTAAGGCGTCCCATGACGACACTGCCCGCTTTCTGTTCCGCAGCATCAAGACCACCCCCAAGGGATCGACCACCAGACTCTATGTCGAAACCAAGGAAGTTACTGCCGGGTTGGTGGTCGCCTATGACGGCAACCCTCTCACTCCCGAACAGCGCCAGGCGGAAGAGGTGCGTGTCGAACGTTTCATCCAAGATTCCGAAGAAATGAAAAAGAAGCGCGACCAGGAGCACGAGAACGCCGACCGTACCATGCGCATCGTGCGCGCAATGCCCGATGCCTTTCTGTTTGAGTACGCGGGAGAAGAACCGGGCTCGGAAAGCATTGGCCGCGCCGGCGACCCGCTGGTCAAGTTGAAATTCCGCCCCAATCCCCGCTACCAACCGCCTTCGCACGTGGAAGAAGTTCTCGCCGGCATGCAGGGGTACGTGCTGCTGGACGCCGTCCAGTACCGCATTGCCAGCATTGACGGCACGCTCTTCAGGGAAGTCGGCTTCGGATGGGGAATTTTTGGCCACCTCGATCGGGGCGGCCGCTTCACCCTTCAGCATCAGAATGTTGGCGACGATCTCTGGGAAATCTCGGGCATGACCTTGAATTTCACCGGAAAGATCCTACTATTCAAAAACCTCTCCGTCATCTCCACCGAGCTTTTCAGCGGCTTTAAACGGGTTCCCTCGGATCTGACGTTCGCCCAGGCGCTGGAACTGCTGAAGAAGGAAGAAGCGAACGCGGCAGGAAATTCTGCCCCCAGCAAACTCGCCCACCGTGAATAATGAAGGACTGCATATCCATCCTTAACTGTTTCCAGCGCGAAACGTTTCTTCGCGCACGGTGAACTTCTTTACTAAGTCTTCACGCACCAGGTAGCCCGTCCCCGGCGCGTCACTGATGAGGATCATTCCGTCGGTGCGGACCTCCACTTCCGGTTCGATGATGTCCTCTTTCCAATAACGCTTCGATGCCGACACATCTCCCGGCAAACGGAAATTTTCGAGCGTCGACAAAGCAATGTTGTGCGCCCGTCCCACCCCCGATTCCAGCATCCCGCCGCACCACACTGGAACGTTGTGCCGCACCGCGACATCATGGATTTTCTTCGCCTCGCTGAAGCCGCTGACTCGGCCCACCTTGATGTTGAGGATCCGGCCGGCGCCGATCTCAAGCGCAAAATCGGCGTCTCGCGCATTTAGAATCGATTCGTCCAGACAGATCGCTGTGCGAATCGATTTCTGCAGCCGCGCATGCAGATAGATTTCGTCGTTCCACAACGGCTGCTCGATCATGAGCAAATTGAAGGCGTCGAATTTGCGCAGGTGCTCAACCTCGTCGAGCGTGTAGGCGGAATTCGCATCCACGCTAAGCACGATATCCGCCCAGCGGGCGCGGATCTTCTCCAGCACATTCAGATCCCATCCCGGCTTCACCTTGATTTTGATTCGCCGGTACCCCGCCGCCAACTCAGTTTCAATCTTCTGCAGAAGTTGTTCCGTCGAGTCCTGAATGCCGATCGAGACACCGCATGCGATCTCGCGCCGCGTTCCTCCCAGCAACTTCCAGAGCGGCTGTTGTTTCTGCCGCGCCTCCGCGTCCCACACCGCATTTTCGAGGGCGGCCTTGGACATGCGATGGCCGCGGACTCGCGCAAACCGCGCTGCGCAATCGTGGCCGGCAGATAATTCGCCCTCCAGCAACAGCGGCGCCAGGTAATGCTTGATCGTGGGCCACGCGGTTCCGATCCATTCCGGGCTGTAATACGGATGTTCCCCAGCGACGCACTCACCCCATCCGCGCACTCCATCGGCCTCGACACTCACCAGCAGGATGCGCCGGCTGTACGTACGGCCAAAGCTCGTTTCAAAAAAATGCACGAGCGGCATATGAATTTCACGCAGCGTTACCGATTCGATTTTCAACATAAGTTGTGGTAAGTATCATCGCTTTAGCGATGCCACAAATCCTTTCGCCTGTAGAGACCGGGCGGCCCTAATACCGCCAGCCTTCGCCCCACTCGCCCAACAAAAAACGCCCATTCCCGCGTTCGTCGCGTTCAAAGCCAAGCACGCTCAGCCCTTCGGCAAACGCGCGGGTGAACTGTTCACGATTGCGTTCCTGCACCGCCAGCGCCTGCGCGCGCGTTGGCGTCGCCGCCTTCCATTTGTTGATCTCCGCCGGCACGTCGATGCGCGCTCGATATTCGAACTTGGCGCGCGCAGCATCCGCCAGAACGGCTTCGACCCGCTTTGATTTCATCCACCACTCCGCCACTAGTCGGTCGGTGGGCAAACCACCCTGCAACGGCGACGACGTAATCCCATACTGGTTCACGTTGTAGCGCCGCGCGATCGCACCCAGCTTCTCGATATTCAAATACGCGTTCTTGATCTCGAGTGGATCGAACGTCCACTCCATCAGCTCAAAACCTCGCGCCAAAGCATCTTCCCGCTGATAGAGCTTCATGCGCCGGCCCAGTCCGCTATTGCGATACTGCTGGCGAACCGCCAGCATGTGCGAGTGCAGGTAGCAGTGCCCGTTCCGCATTCCCGGAATCGCCAGCGCGAAGCCGATCAGTTCTCTGCCGTCGTTTGTCTGAACGAACGCGCCAATCACGTGCCCGCCGATCTTCGCTGCCACCACGAACATGCGCACGGGAATCAGGTCCGCATCCGAAAACTTCCATACTTCTTTTTGCAACCCGAAGCAGGCCTGCATCTCCGCCAGCGCTTCGCATTTGCGGATGGCCACGTCGAAGGTGGTAGGGGTTGTCGCGGTCACCCCTGTTTTTCCTCCTGCTTCGCCGCCTGCCACAGCGTTTCCAGTTCGTCCATCGACGCCTGCAGCGGCGTTCGCCCGCCGGCGCGCAGCCGCTCCTCCATCCATTGAAAGCGGCGCTTGAATTTGCGATTCCCTTTCCTTAACGCCGACTCCGGATCGAGCGACAAATAGCGCGCAATATTCACCAGCACAAAGAACAGATCTCCCACTTCATCTTCCAGACGCTCGCGCAACTCCGGCGGAATCTGCGGCTTTCCCGATCCGGCGATTCCTTTCCCCAGAGACTGCGCGTTGAGAGCGGGCATGGGCACAGCCTTCAGCTGGTCCCGCAACTCCGATGTCTCTTCTGCGAGCTTGGCGAAGAGTCCTTCGATATCCGGCCAGTCAAATCCCACGTGTGCCGCGCGCGAGCTGAGTTTATAGGCTTCCATCAGCGCGGGCATTTTCGACGATACGTTTGCGAGTACGGATTTCGCGTTGTCATCCTGCTCCGCCTTCTTGTCTCCCTCGGCGGCCAGCCGTTTCTTTTTCTCTTCCTCCTGCTCGATCGCCTTCAATGCCTCCCAGTTACGCAGCACCTCGGCAGGAGTATCCGCTTTCACCTCGCCAAACACATGCGGATGCCGGTCCACCAGTTTGTTGGAAAGCCGCTCCAGCACATCATCCACCGAAAAGTGGCCTTCCTCGTTTGCCATCTGCGAATAGAACAGCACCTGCAACAGCAGGTCGCCTAATTCGCCGGTCAGTTCCCGCCAGTCGCGATTGTCGATCGCCTCAAGCACTTCGTAAGTCTCCTCCAGCGTATAGGGCTTGATGGTGTCGAAAGTCTGTTCGCGATCCCACGGACATCCGCCCGGAGCCCGCAGCCGCGCCATGATCTGAACCGCTCGTTCGAACCGTTCGCCTGTGGTGGGCATCCTGTTCAATGTAAATGAGGTGAATTAAGGGAGCAATGGCAGCGAATGCTCCTGTGGTGACGGGGCTTTGCCGCGTCCAGGCCGAGCGAAGCTCGGCGGCGTCTCTAGGGCCTATCGCAGCGAGCGAACCAGC
The DNA here is from genome assembly GCA_963730845.1 of uncultured Acidobacteriaceae bacterium. Lineage (GTDB taxonomy): Bacteria > Acidobacteriota > Terriglobia > Terriglobales > Acidobacteriaceae > Acidiflorens. Next base: position 36,480 of record CAVSTM010000008.1, read on the forward strand.
AGTTCTGTCTCATCCGAAATAATCGCATCCACGCCCCACGCCGCAAACTCACGCATGTGCTCGGCACGATTCACGGTCCAGACCATGATTCTCTTCCCGGCCGTATGAACCAGTTCGACCAATTCCCGATCAGCTAAATCAAAACGCGGAATCACCCACTCCGCTGCTGTTTCGCGCCAACCTCGAAGCTGGGCCGCAGCCTCGCAAAGAAACCCCAGCGGAATCGCCGGGTCAAGATCGTAGATTGCAGCGAGCACTTCAGGAAGAAACGAAGAAACCACATATTCCTTTTGCGGCCGATGCTTGCGCAACTCCGCGAGCGTCTGCGTCTCCAGCCCAGCAACCTTCAATTCGATGTCGAGGAATGCGCGATTTGCAAATTGGCGCAAAACATCTTCCAGCGTGGGCAATAACAATGCCAGGCGTTTCGACGCGGTTTTCTCAATCTTCATCCCACCGATAGTCGCATCGTGGCAAATCACGGCCTGCCCGTCGGCCGAACGGCGAACATCGAATTCAAACCCGTCGCACCTATGCCGCAAACAAAGCTCGAACGACGCCAAAGTATTTTCAGGAATGTCCCGGAAGGCCCGCGCCCCGCGATGCCCGAGAAGAAGAGTAAGACTCATGCAAGTGTTGGCTGTTCTCGGCGCACTCGGCGTCTCGGCGGTGAGAAAGCGAAATCAGTCCAGATCGAAATCCCGGATCGGCCTGCCCGTGTCCGGCGTTTCTTTGGCTTTCTTCACCGCCTCCTGGAATTTTTTCTCCAGCAGTTCCGAAGCATGCTTTTGCGCTTCCATCGATTGGCGGAAGATCGAATCGCGCCGGCTGTCCTGCTCTTTCATGGCGCGAGCCGCTTCCTCCATATCGTTGAAAGTTTTCGGCTTCACCGGCGCAGTATGCGCGATGATGCTGCGTGTCGCCGGGTCGATCTTCATGACCGCGCCGCAGCATGGGCAGGTCACGTCAAAATTAGAATCGCTTGCTTGGGATTGGCGTTTCACCACACGCGATCATACCGCAATCCGCGTCAACGCGGCGTCAGGCGAATGGGCAGAATGTGGAAGACATACAGCATTTCCCAACCCAGCAGGACCATCGAGAACAGCACCACCAGTATCGCCAGAATCTCACCAAAACTCAGGCCGCCCTTATCCCGATCCTCGAAACGCCGCGCCCCGAGGCTCAATATATTAATAGTGGCAAAGCCAAACACCAGCGCCCAGAGAATGTTGTAGACCTCATCGCGGGTCGATCGCAGCAGAAACATCGCGGGCAGAACTCCCACCGCGAGCGCGCGCGACGCACGGCCAGAGAACTCTGCCCAGCCGTGAACCTGCCCCATCGCAAAAAATAATAATGATGAGCAGTTCCGGAACAACGACGAGCTACTCCGGGGCGCAGCCGTGAAGGGCCGAGGAAGTCTCATGTTCGAAGTTTGATAGTACCGTGTTTGCCTTCTCCTAGTCAGCCAGTCCGCGAAAGGGCACCCTGCAAGTCAAGTCACTGCGGTTGATTTTCTGGCAACGGTCACAGAGGATAGTACGCGAGATCGTAAACGGGACCGTAAAGACCGAGACCGCAAAGAATGATCGTCAACTTCGCCGAGCGGGCGCACAACCACAACTGGGAACTCGATCCGGTTACCAGGTCATTGCTGGATACCGATTTCTATAAACTGCTGATGCTTCAGTTCATCTGGAAGCATTACCCGAAGACCCGTGTGTCGTTCTCCCTGCTGAACCGCTCCACTTCCGTGCGCCTGGCGGACATGTTCCCGCGCGAGGAGCTTGTCCACCAGATGGAGCACGTTCGCGGCCTGCGGTTTCGCAGGTCGGAGTTGGTCTGGCTCGCCGGCAACACTTTCTATGGTCGCCGTGGAATCTTTGAACCCGCCTTCCTGGAGTGGCTGGAACGCGATTTCCGATTGTCCGACTACGAGCTATCGGTCAAGGACGGACAATTCGACGTCAACTTCGATGGCCTTTGGACCGAGACCATGATGTGGGAGCTCTATGCGCTCTCGATCCTTGACGAGCTCAAGACCCGGGCCGGTCTGAAAAAGTTGCGCGAGTTCGGTCTCGACATCTTGTACGCCCGGGCAAAAACAAAACTCTGGGGCAAGATCGAGCGCCTGCGCGGTGTCCCCGGCCTGGCCGTGGCCGACTTCGGAACCCGCCGCCGCCACAGCTTCCTCTGGCAGGAATACGTGGTCAACGCCATGGCCGCGAATCTTGGCAGCGCCTTTACCGGAACGTCGAATGCCTTCCTGGCACATAAGCATGACCTGGAGGCCATCGGGACCAATGCACATGAGATCCCCATGGTGCTCGCCGCGCTCGCGTCCAATGATGACGACGATGCCCTCAAAGCTTCTCAGTACCGCGTCCTCGAGTTGTGGCAGGCCACCTATGAAGGCGCGCTCCGCATCATGCTGCCCGATACTTTCGGGACTTCGCAATTTCTCGACCATGCCCCCGACTGGGCCGCCGACTGGACCGGCCAGCGCATCGACAGCAAGAATCCCTACGTCGCCGGCGACGAATATATTCAATGGCTCAAGAGTCGCGGGCGAGACCCGCATGACAAGCTCATCATCGCCTCCGACGCACTCGACGTCGACGACATCCTCGGCCTGCATGCCTATTTTGGCGGGGCGATTACGAGAGGCGTCAGTGCGGCAAGTGACTTTCGCAGCGCCGCCGATTTCCACGATCCCAGAAAGTGGACCTCTGACCGCCGCATTCGCTTCAGCGCAGGTTGGGGAACTCTGCTGACCAACGATTTCCGCGGCTGTGATCCCGCCGGCGCCTCCGACTTTGACCCCATCAGCCTGATCTGCAAGGTATCCACGGTCGAAGGCAAGCCCTCCGTGAAGCTCTCCGACAACTACGCCAAGGCGCTCGGCACGCCGGAAGAGATCGAACGTTACCGCCGCGTGTTCGGCACCAAAGGGCTGAGCAACATTCCCGTGATCACTTGAATAGCGACGACGGGTGCCCCACTCATTCGCGTTCTGTGCGAATGAGTGGGTCGCCAGCCCGGCAGCAGTCCAATACAACGACATACATCATGGAAGAAATGGAAGAATACGATTTTCTCTACGGCACCGCCTGGAAGGAAGAACGCACGGCAGACTTGGTCGAACTGGCGCTGCGCATGGGTTTTCGCGCCATCGACACCGCGAACCAGCGACGACATTATTTCGAAGAAGGAGTTGGTCAGGGATTGGCCGCCGCCCATCGCACCGGCTTGGTCACGCGCGACGATCTGTTTCTGCAAACTAAATTTACTTATCAGAACGGCCAGGACCACCGCCTGCCCTACGACCCCGAGGCGTCGCTTTCCGTTCAAGTCGCGCAGTCGATGGCCAGTTCACTCGACCATCTCGCGACCGACCACATTGACAGCTACGTGCTGCATGGGCCTTCCTCAGACTACGACTGGACCGACCCTGACACAGAAGTTTGGGAGGCTATGCGCAAAGAGCGCGATGCTGGGCGGACCCGCCTTCTCGGCGTAAGCAACATTTCTCTGCGGCAACTGCAACAGATGGAGGCCGCGTGCACTGAACTTCCCACATTCGTGCAGAACCGTTGCTACGCCCGCCTCGGCTGGGACCGCGCCGTGCGAGAGTTCTGTCGCGAGCGCAAAATTACCTATCAGGGATTCTCGCTGCTCACCGCCAATCGAGAGGTCCTACGCAATCCTCTGATCGTCAGTCTGGCCGAGAGCGCCAACATCACTCCCGCCCAGATTGTATTCAGCTTCGCCCGAGATATCGGGATTCTGCCGCTCACGGGCACCTCCAGCGCCGATCACATGAAGCAGGATCTGGACAATCGCGACCTAACCCTCCCGCCGGAAGCAGTGCAAGCCATCGAGTTTCTAGCCGGCTAACGCGGGTGGAGCGCCGGGCGCCCCGCCCGGCTCTACCCTCCGACTGCGCTCAGGGCAGGCTCGCGAGACACCCGTCCATCCATCAGATGCTACTTCGTCTGCACCACTGCCTCGCGTTCGCCGACCTGCTGCCGCCACATCGCGTAGTACAGTCCCTTCTGGTCGAGCAGTTCAGAGTGCCGTCCAAATTCGACGATCCGGCCGCGCTCCAGCACGTAGATTCGGTCGGCATGCATCACCGTCGACAGCCGATGCGCAATCAGAATCGTTATCGCCTCCTGATTCGTTGCGACTTCGCGGATGGTGCGGCTGATTTCCTCTTCCGTCAGCGAATCCAGCGAAGAGGTGGCTTCATCGAACACCAGCAACTGCGGATGCCGCAACAGCGCGCGAGCGATCGAAAGCCGCTGCTTCTCGCCTCCCGAAACCTTTACGCCGCCTTCGCCAATCAGCGTGTCCAAGCCGCGATCGGCGCGCGAAAGCAAGCTGTGCGCGGCGGCTTGCTGCAAAACTTCCATGCATTCCTCGTCCGTCGCCTTAGGGTTAACGAACTTCAAATTCTCGCGAATCGAACCCGAGAACAGTTGCGTGTCCTGCGTCACAAATCCAATCTTTTCCCGCAGCAGATCCAGATCGACGCGATGCGCTGGAACCCCGTTGTAAAGAATCTCGCCTGCCTTCGGAGCATACAAACCCACCAAAAGCTTTACTAGCGTTGACTTCCCTGCCCCCGACGGCCCCACAAACGCAATCGTGTCTCCCCGGGCCGCGCTGAAACCGATCTCGTCCAATGCCAGGGCCAAAGAACTCTGATGCTGAAAACTGACGCGCTCAAATTGCAGCGTCATCAGCTCCTCAATCGGCTCCGGATCGGCCGGCTTCGGATCGCGAGGTGTATCCAGTATCTGCTGGAAGTTGTGCAGCGAAACTTCCGTTTCGCGATAAATATTGATGACGTTCCCCAACTCCTGCAATGGCCCAAAAATGAAAAATGAATAAATCCAGAGCGAGAAAAATTGCCCAATCGTGATTTCCTGCCGAAAAATCAGATAGAGCATCAGGAACAAGATGCTGCTGCGCAGCGCGTTGACCGCCGTCCCTTGAATAAAACTCAAACTGCGAAGGTATTTCACTTTCTTGAGTTCAAGCTTCAGAATCTTGTCCGTGATCCCGTTGAGCCGCGCCACTTCCTGATGCGCCAGCCCGAGGCTCTTCACCAACTCAATATTACGCAGCGACTCCGTTGTCGAACCCGCCAGCGCGGTGGTTTCGGCAACAATGGTCTTCTGCATCTTTTTGATCCGCTTGCTGAGTACCGAGCTGATAATTCCCAGCAGGGGAACCGTCAGCAGAAATACCGGAGCAATCGACCAGTGCACCCGGAAGGCGTAAATCATCACAAAGACGATGCCCACCACGGAAATGAAAAGCACGTTGACGGCCGCCGTGATAAATCGCTCCACGTCGCTGCGGACCTTTTGCAATTTTCCCAGGGTCTCGCCGCTGCGCTGATCTTCGAACACCTGGTAGGGCAAATCGAGCGAATGCCGCACCCCGTCCGAATACATTTTCGCGCCCAGCCGCTGAACGATCACGTTCACGAAATAGTCCTGGAAGTTCTTGGCCACCCGCGACACAAACGCCACGCCCACCGCCGCCAGCACCAAAAGGCCCGCCCCGCGCACAAATTGCCCAAGCGTGTATTGGTGATACTTGGTGGCGTAACTGTCGATTACATGACGAAAAATCAGCGGGTCGAGAAGCGAAAAAATCTGGTTGGTCGCGGCCAGCAAAAGTGCGACCACAAACAGTTTCCAGTACTGCTTGGAATATTGGTAAAGAAGATCCATAGGCCTCAGCGCGCACACGCACACGCAAACGATGCGGTTTAGATGGTACCCCAGCGTTTTCGATTCAGGAAGGCACGCGGCAGGACGAGCCAGGCGCCCGTCTCTCCATCGAAGTTCAACTCTCCCTCAAGCCGTCCCGGTGTTAGCCAGCGCTTCCACCGCTTCCCACGTGGTGCCAAAGGTCACGAACAAATCGTTGACCTTGGTAATTTCCATGATCTTGCGCACGCGCGGCTTCATCCCCGTCAGCACCAGACACCGTCCCGTTTTCTGATGCGATACGTACACCCTCACCAGCGACCCCAATCCCACCGAGTCGATATACGGAACGTCCGACAAGTCCAGAATCATCGTCTCCGCTTGCTCATGGCACACCGCCCGCTCAAATTGCGGAACGGTTTGTAGCGTGATCGGCCCGCGCAGCAACAGAATCCGCTGATCATCCGCCACCCCTTCATAGCGCTCGACCGTTAGTTCCTGCAATCCCATGGCTGCCGATTGTAGGGCACCGAGCTTTCCCTTGTCACCTGCCAATAATGACGGATTTCCTCTCCACTCCCCGCGCCCAGCGCTCTTACTGCGGTTTCTTGTCGTCCCCGTGATTGTCATAGATCGAATACTGCCCGCCCGGATGCTTCAGCTTCACCGTGATCTCCATTTCCGGCTTGTTGATCTCGTAGTCTTCCCCATAAGTCTGGAAATGCGGCATCAAAACCTGCACCCGCAGTTGACCATACGGAATCCCGTCAACGTTCGTCTTGCCATCAGCGTCCGTCTTCAACTCCATCTCTCCTTGCGTCTGCTTTCCCTTGCGTTTCACAGGATGCAGTACCACCTCCGCATTCTTCACCGGCTTCCCGTCGGAGTCGCGCACCACCACAAACCGTAAATTCGACGTCGGCCCGTCATCATCCTGAGCCGCCAACCATCCGACCATGCCCAACCCAAGCACGATCACCAACCCCATCGCCATCAAAGTATTTTTTGTCATAGAAAATTTCCCTCTAACGAATCCCTCGGTAGAGACGGGGCTTGCCCCGTCTGCCGTGTCGTCACTGTCAAGACGCGCCGATAGGCCGCAACCCGCGTCTCTACGGGAAAGACTGATCACTGCGGCTTCTGCTCCGGCTGTTTGTTGTCATCAGCCTTCTTCGCGTCTCCGCTGCTTCCGTACGACGAGTACTGTCGGCCCGGAGGCTTCAGCTTCACCGTAATCTGCATCGCCGGCTTGTTGATCTGGTAGTCTTCCCCGAAAGTCTGGAACCCCGGCGCCAGCACCTGCACCCGCAGCGGACCATACGGGATTCCATCGATGTTAGTCTGCCCCTCGTTGTCCGTCTTCAACTCCAGCCCTCCCATCGACTGTTGTCCCTTCTTATTCACCGGGTGCAGCACCACCGCCGCATTCCTCACCGGCTTGCCGTTGTAGTCTTTCACCACCACAAACCGCAAGTCCGACATCGGAGGTTCAACCGGCCGATCATCCTGAGCCCGCACCACCCCGATGCCAAACCCAAGCACAACGATCAGTGCACCCACGATCGAAAAACTCTTCTTCATGTCGTCCATTCTAGAACCGGCGTAACAAACAAGCCACGGAGGGGTCACAGCCGCTCTCGCGATGACACACGAGCCTTATCTCCAGCGGGTAAGTATAACGCGCATGTCTTTTGCCGTTGACAGAGAAGAGAACGGACTATCTCTTCTCGACGTGGACCACCAGGTCGAGACCAGGCGCAGCGTCGCCCTTCAAATACTTGCCGAAGAACTCCTCGACCAGGGTTCTGGTTGTTTCGACGGTAAGCAGCGCCCGCTCCAACGAGCCGCGATTCGGTAGAGCGTCGCTGGAGAACTGATTCTGAATCAGGCGCGCGTCGGTGAAACTCATATGGTCGCTGCCCGCAACCACCACGTAATACGTATTCGATTCGCTCCCGTAGTACTCCCGGCCGCGGGTTTCCGGATCCGAAGCGTGTTCCTCGGTAGCGATAAACAGCAGAGGCTTGTGCAGTTCAACCGGGCGAAGATCGTTGTTCATCCCCGGATAAGTGGACCCGTCTAGATTTGCGCCCGCCAGGATGCGCCGCTCCTCCTTCGTCGCCAACGCCGCGGCCGTGCCGCCCATCGAATGTCCAACGATTCCAACTTTCGCCAAGTCAATGTGACCGCGCCAGAATGTGTCCCGCGAATTCATTTCCTGCATTTTGTCGAGAACGAATCGAACGTCGGCCACCAGAACATCGTCTGCGAATTTTCCGATCGCCACACCCTGCGCTCGGCGATCCGCATTTTCCGGCCAATATGGCTTCGACCTGGCTTCCCGCCCATCCGGGTACACCGCAATCAGAGAATCCGGAGGATGATTGGTGGCCACCACCACAAAGCCGTGGCTCGCCAACCCCTCAGCAAGAATTGTGTAAATCGCCGGCACGACCCCGGAGCCATGCTCGAGAAGAACCAGCGGAAAACGCCCGCCATGTTCGATCGCCGCTCCCAGCTTGGAATTGGTGCGGACACGGCTCGCAAAGTTGAGCTGTAACTTCCAGTCTGCCGCGAACGCAGCCGCGGTCTTCCCATCCATATACGGAGCCACCACCGCCCCACGAAGCGCCGGATACCAGAAGGTGACAACCAGATCGCGGTTGCGGGGCGCGTCGCTGAGCACCGCGCTTCTCGTCCCGACCGCATGACAGCCATCCGGCGGCGGAAGGTGGAGTGTCGCTTCGCGGTTCTGGGCGACCAAGGATGAGAGGGTTAAGTGGACTAGAAGGAGAAGAAAACCGGCACAAAGCGTTGTTTTCCCCACTGCTCGCGCTCTGTCGACGCGGGTCACGAGTACATAGACGTGCCGGGCTCAAGGCAGTGAGCACCCAAAGACTTACTTCATCCCCCTCACCACATATACCTGCGACAGCACCTGCATGTAGCGATAGGCATACCCACCCGCATCGCTCAACATATACGATCCGCCCATGCTCACGGTTCCCGCAGCCAAGTCTCCGCCGAAGGTTCTCACTAAATTCGTTTTCCCGGTATCCACACTCACCTGATAAACATTCCCAGTCTTGTCGCGCTGCCGCGTAGGGACAGCAAACACCGACGCCCCATCCGGCGACCATCCGCTTACGCGATAGTTCGAATCCAGCCCCGGAATCGGACGAAGGCCGCTGCCATCCAGCGGCCAAATTCCCCATTTCCCGTCCGCCCCCTGCACCGCCGTGCTCCGGCCGTCTGGAGCCGGTATTACGCCGACCACGCCCTCCGGACTCACGGGCTTCGAATCGCCACTGCTCACCGCGATCACGTAGTCGCGCGCGCCGTGTCCCGACTCAACTCCGCTCGCCAGCAACTCCTTGCCGCCAGCCAGCCATCGCACTTTCTGGTAGTCCACTTTGTCGTGAGTCAACTGCCTGGCCTCACCCGCACCTGTCGGCACCAGGCAGAGCGGCCCGCCCTTCGCAGCCTGCGTGATCACCCATTTGGCGTCAGCAGAGATCGCCAGGCCCGAGCCTTCGCCAATCCGCACCGGAGGAGATCCGTCGCTGTCGCGCACAAACACGGTGTAATTCGCTCCCCCACCGCTGCCTGCTTCTTCGAATAAGACCTTGTGGCCATCGCGAGTCAGATCGTCCAGAACCGACCAGTCCAACCACCCCAGCTCACGCTCTTCTTTTCCCTCCGGCGGCATTCCGCGAATCCCGATGCGCCGTTGATGCGTTACTATCAGCACCGCGCCGTTCCGCAAGTCTTCCAGCCACATTCCACCCGGCACATTGGTGATGGCTCGCACTTTGCCCGACAGCGTCACGGCGCGGGGGTTAGCGCCGCTCCCGCCGTTAGTGGACGTGAACCAGATCTCATCGCCGCTTGCGGACCAGAGAATTCCCTGCAATGCGGTCCATCCCGAAGAAAGTATCTTCTCCTTGTTTTTGCCATCCGACTCAATTGCCGCAACCGATCCCTCGTCGTCGCCAATCGCGTTCTGATGATCGGCAAACGCGATCCACTTTCCATCCGGCGAGATCTTCGGATGGCTGATCCAGTTCGCACCATCGACCAGAATCTTCCCAATCGGATACTCCAGGCGCCAGTGCTGATTCTCCGGCACGTACCGCACTACCGCCATCGTCTGCCCGTCCGCCGCCCAGTCCGCGTCCTGCACATTGTCCAGCACTTCTCGCGGCGTTCCCCCGCTCATGGGAATCCGCGCCAGCGTTCCCGTTTGCATCCACCCGCCAAGATTCACCGAGTTGAGCCGCACTGCCAGCTCTCCGCTCTTCGAGATCGACAACAGCTCCGCGTTCTTCAGCCCCAGTTCGCGCGATCCGGGATCGTCCGTGCGCCCCAAATACAGCTGGCTTGCGCCTCCGTCCCACGAAGCGCTATAGACAATACTTCCGTCCGGGGTAAATCGCGCATTTCCAATCGAGCCCGGCCGAAACGTGATGGCTTGATACTCGGCCAGCGGCGCGCGCCCGCGGCCCAGGCCCAGCCACCAGCCCACGCCCAACATCAAAGCCGCCAGCCCCAGCGCTCCCGCCATCTCCCGCAATTTGCTGCGCGGAGCAGCTTCCTTCTGCGCCGCCGTCTTCTCTCGAATCCCCGTCTCGGTAATCCCAGTCTGTGCAATCGCCGCCTGCGCACTTGTCTTTGAGACCACGGAACTATCCGTCAGCGCTTCCAGATTGAACGCCAGGTCTCCCGCCGACTGGAACCGCTGCGCCGGATTTTTCTCCAGACAGTGGCGCACCATTCTTTCCAGCGCTGGAGGAACATTGCGAGCCGTTTCTGAAAGCTCGGCGGGCTCTTCCTTCAAAATCGCGCTCATCGTATCGGCCGCAGTTTCTCCCTGAAACGCGCGCTGCCCCGAAAGCATTTCGTAAAGAATCGACCCAAAGGCGAAAATGTCCGAGCGATGGTCCGCCGCTTTTCCCCTCACCTGCTCCGGCGACATGTAGCCGACCGTTCCCATAACCTGGCCCGGCTCGGTGTTTACTTGCAACGTCGGCTCTTCCCCACCCGCGTTCGTTTCCGGGCGCGTCAGTTTCGCCAGACCGAAGTCGAGAATCTTCACGCGGTCGTCGCTGGTAAGAAACAAATTCTCCGGCTTAAGGTCGCGATGCACGATTCCCCTTTCGTGCGCCGCCGCCAATCCGCGCGCTACCTGCAGCGCGTAGTCAATCGCCTTGCGGCTGGAGAGCGGACCACTCCTGATCCGCTCCCGCAGGGTTTGTCCTTCAAGCAATTCGGAAACAATATAAGGAGCACCGCGATCTTCCCCAATGTCGAAAATCGAAAGAATATTCGGATGATTCAGCGCCGCCGCCGAGCGCGCTTCCTGCACGAACCGCTGCAGCCGCTCCGTGTCCGCCGAGTAAGATGTAGGCAGAATCTTGATGGCAATCACGCGATCGAGTCGCGAATCGCGCGCCCGATACACCTCGCCCATTCCTCCCGAGCCAAGCAAGGACTGGATGTCGTAGGGACCTAGTTTTGTGCCGGAAGCGAGTGCCATCTGAAGCTGTGGATTATATCGGACTGGGGCCGTCCCGACACCTCAGCTATCTACAGGCGGGCAGTGGGCTGCCCAACGATTTCTAAGCCCTCACCAGGTGCTTCAGCGCCGGGCGGTTATGGATGATCAAAGTCGTGCCCTTCAGTTCCGCCATGGCATTTCTCCTGAACTCGGAGAGCAAGCGGGTGACGGTCTCGCGGCTGGCACCGATCAGTTGTGTGGCGGACCTCGCCATCGGCCGAGGTTTCGAGCAGGAACCTGGCAAACCTTTCCGAGACCGAAAGTGACAATCCGATGGCGCGCACCACGCCATAAGAATCGGAGCAGTCCCGGGCCAGTTGCTGGAGTGCGCGGAACGAGCGGTCAGCATGCTCCTGCAGGAGGCGCAGAACGTCTTCGCGCGCCACATAGTTCAGTTGACAGGGCTGCATGGTTTTGAAACTCGTGGCTGGCCAGATCGCCGCTTGCGGAAGGTCACAACTCAACATTGCACGCCGACGGCCACGCTCGCGAGTTTCATTTTGGGTCTAAAGGTGAGTGCTTGCAGCATTCCTCATGGGCGTACCTGCCAGGACCTAGCCGCAGCGCTGGCAAGGCCGCCGACGGTTGGGCGGGACTGGACTGGCGGCGGCGAAGATAAACCTAGCTCTCTAAGCTAGACCTGTCTCCATTTGGCCGCCGGGCGTCTCCAAAACAATTAAAGGAAGTGTGCAATTTTGACCAGTCACATGTATGGTCCGGGGACTAACCTAACTGTTAGTTTGCTTCGGCGCCCCTGAAAAGGCGGGACCGCCCCAGCCCCCGTGGGCAGGCACGGTTGTGCCGACCGGGTCGGCGAAGGTGGACTCCCATGTCTGCCTCAGTTACCGCCCTTAGGGTGCCCACTAGTCACCCGGGAGATCCGACCCCGGGAAGCTACACCAAACCCTCGCGGGGAGTGTCCCGAGAGTGGGTTGACGGTTTTTTCATCGCGAGTTCTGCATGCTGATCTTTACAGTGCCGTGATTGTCACCGCGACAACGTTCACCGTTCACGAAGCCGTGGCGTTTTTGAACGCCAATCCTGCCGTTATTCTTGCTTCGGCCGGTGCGTTGTCAACAATGCTTCCGGCGTCAGTATGTGACCGTGTTGTGCCGGTGCCGGCTCGTCCGCAGCATGCCGAGCGGTCCCAGTCAGGACGGCGGATTGCCGCCTAGGCTCAATCCAGCCGACCGCAGGTTTTGCAAGAAAAGACAGGGCCGAGAAATCAGCCCGGGCAGCGGAAAGAAGCCGATCAAAATGGACTTCCTCAGATATCGCCACATTTCCACAGTTTTGCTGCTGGCTGGGCTAACGGCCTGCAATCAAACCCCGAACTCGCAGCAACTGGAACAGAAAACCGCGCAAGCAACGGCCGAGGTCAAACACGATGCCGAGGCGATGGCGGCAGGCGTACGCGAGGGCTGGAACCACGACAAACCACTAGATTTGAACACCGCCACAAAAGACGAGTTGCTGAGCCTGCCAGGCGTCACGGCGACGGAGGCAAACCGGGTGATTGCCGGGCGTCCCTATAGCCAACCGGACGAAGTTGTGACACGACGCATCATGCCGAAGGCCGAGTACGACAAGATTGTAGACCGGGTGACCGCGACGAAATGACGTCCGCGAATTGCGTCGCGCCCTGGCAAAGGTCGATTCCCTTCCACCACTCAGGAACGATATACCCATCTATTGCCATGATTACACAAGACGTAAATCCAACGTAGCTTAACCGCTTGACAACCAGTCGCTCACATTCCTATAATTAGCACTCGTGAGCTTCGAGTGCTAACATTCCTTAAGTTCAGAGCAAAATTGTTGAATTCGACTCAACCCTAATCAACCAACTCTTGAAAGGAGTACGCAACTATGGCAACCAAATTTACCCCGCTGCATGACCGCATTCTGGTCCGTCGGGTAGAAGAAGCCGACACCACCCGCGGCGGCATCATTATCCCCGACTCCGCCAAAGACAAGCCGCAAGAGGGAGAAGTCATCTCCGCCGGCAAGGGCAAGATCAGCGAAGAAGGCAAGGTTCGTCCCCTCGATGTGAAGGAAGGCGACCGCATTCTGTTCGGCAAGTATTCCGGAACTGAAATCAAGATCGATGGTGAGGACTTCGTCATCATGCGCGAAGAAGAAGTGCTCGGCGTCCTGGTAGGCTCGACCAAGAAAGAAACCGCCGGATCGCGTAAGTAGCAAGAACATCTTGTCATCCTGAGCGAAGCGAAGGGCCTGCTTTCGACCCCTCGGCAGTCGCCGCAGGATTAGCAATTTCTGGATGGCTCGAAGCGCGTAGCTCGCAGCCATCAGTTCCCGCAGGCGCTGCCTGCACCAAAATTTCATTAAGGAGCAAACGATTATGGCAAAGCAAATTGTTCACGGAGAAGAGTCTAGACAGGCCATTCTCCGCGGCGTCAACTTACTCGCTGACGCTGTGAAGGTCACTCTTGGCCCCAAGGGCCGCAACGTGGTTATTGAAAAGAAATTCGGTTCGCCGACCATCACCAAAGACGGCGTCACCGTAGCCAAAGAAATTGAATTGCCCAACGGCATCGAGAACATGGGCGCGCAGATGGTCCGCGAAGTTGCTTCCAAGACCTCCGATGTTGCCGGCGACGGCACCACCACTGCGACCGTTCTTGCCCAGGCAATTTATCGCGAAGGCGTGAAAACCGTTGCTGCTGGCGCCAATCCTATGGCCATCAAGCGCGGCATCGAAAAATCGGTCTTGCTCATCACCGGCAGAGTCGACAAGGAAGGCAACCGCGAGAAGGGCGAACTCGACAAATTCAGCAAGCCCGTCACCGGCGACATGATTGCCCAGGTCGGCACGATCTCGGCGAACAACGACGAGACCATTGGCAAGATCATTGCCGAAGCCATGAAGAAAGTCGGCAAGGATGGCGTCATCACCGTAGAAGAGTCGAAGACGCTGGACACCCAGCTCGACGTGGTCGAAGGCATGCAGTTCGATCGCGGCTATCTCTCCCCCTACTTCGTCACTGACCCGGAGCGCATGGAATCAGTCCAGGAGAACGCCTACATCCTGATCCACGAAAAGAAAATCAGCTCGATGAAAGACCTGCTCCCGTTGCTCGAGCAGATCGCCAAGGGCGGCAAGCCGCTCCTCATCATCGCTGAGGACGTGGAAGGCGAAGCGCTGGCGACTCTGGTTGTCAACAAACTTCGTGGCACGCTGCAAGTCTCGGCCGTCAAGGCTCCCGGCTTCGGCGATCGTCGCAAGGCCATGCTGCAGGACATCGCAACCCTGACCGGCGGCAAGGCCATCACAGAAGACCTCGGCATCAAGCTGGAGAACGTTACTCTGGCCGATCTCGGACAAGCCAAGAAAGTTACCATCGACAAAGACAACACCACGATTGTCGAAGGCAAAGGCAAGCCCGGAGATGTCCAGGGCCGCGTGAAAGAAATTCGCAGCCAGATCGACAAGACCACCAGTGACTACGACCGTGAGAAATTGCAGGAGCGGTTGGCGAAGCTGGTAGGCGGCGTGGCCGTGATCAAAGTAGGAGCCGCGACCGAAACCGAAATGAAGGAAACGAAAGCCCGTGTGGAAGATGCCATGCACGCCACCCGCGCAGCCGTTGAAGAAGGCATTGTCCCGGGCGGCGGCGTAGCGCTGGCGCGTTGCGTTGCGGCTCTCGACAAGCTGAAGCTGGAAGGTGACGAGCAGATCGGTGTCAACATCGTGAAGCGCGCCATCACCGAGCCCTTGCGCCAGATCGCCGAGAACGCCGGCGAAGAAGGTGCCATCGTGATCGGTAAGATCCACGACTCCAAAGACAATAACTTCGGCTACAACGCATTGACCGGAGAGTACGAAGATCTGGTCAAGGCAGGCGTGCTCGATCCGACCAAGGTGGTGCGCACCGCACTGACCAACGCCGGCTCGATCGCTGCTTTGATGTTGACGACCGAAGCGCTGGTGGCGGATATCCCGGAAGAGAAGAAGAACGCTCCAGCTCCGGGCGGCCACGGCGGCGGCATGGACGGAATGTACTAAGACCGGCCATTGGCATTTAGCTGCTGGCTTGAATCAAAGGCCCCGCTCTCACGAGCGGGGCTTTTTTGCTGACGGGGCCATGCTAGGTTATCCGCGATTCTCTTCTGCTTCTTTTCACTCTAACCGCCGCCAGCACATAGTCTGTGAGCATCTTTTCTCGCCCGACTTGAACGACTTCAGCCACCACAGATAGCCGTATCTGGATTCCAGGCTGTCCACTTCCATGTAGAGAGTCAAGCTTTGCCGGGATTTCCGTTCGCTCGAAACCCATTCTATTCAGCTTCTCCATTAGGCGGCCCAAAACGTGGGGAGAGGTCCTGGACAAAGACCTTACACATTCGATAGCACACGCGCTGCCCATCGGGTCGAGATGTTTGCCAGTCGCCAAAATCGATACATGCCTATCTTTCAATGACTTGCGAAAGAGGGCCGGATCTTGGCTACACGGCTCACACGGTACCATATTGCGGACAAATGGGAAATCTAATGCCCACCTTTCTCGGTAATAAGTGGGGTCACTTTCCACCTTTCTTGGGGATAAAATCCTAACTCCTTGCAACGACTAGCAAATCAGGGCGGCGAAGGCCTCCGCGATGGGTCGGAGTGGAATGGGAAATAGTTTTCCATTCTCTTCATCTTGCGACGGCGCCTAGCGCGAGCCTGGCCAGATGCCCGAAGGAATCAGCCTGAGGGTCACTCGAAGTTCTAGTGCCGGTTTTGCTTGTCGCTTTCACTTTGCACGGGGACCCTCTTTCGCATATTCTCAGAGGCAAGCGCGCCATATGGGCAACTCAGTAGAGGTAGCTCCGCGTCCCCCCCAAACGGAGGATCGCGTATCGTCCGTCTTGCCCGGTTGGCAGGGCGTAGCGCTGCTGTTGCTGATCGCCTGGCTCTACGCCTTGATCCTCGCACGCTTGTTTCTACAGTGGATCAATGATCCGAATTTCTCACACGGGATATTTGTCCCCCTTTTTGCTTTGTTTGTTCTCTGGCAGGACCGCAAGAAACTGACGGGCATTGCCCCGGTTCCCTCATGGGCTGGTCTTCCGCTGGTGGTGCTGAGCCTGCTTGTGCTGGTTCTGGGAGTCCTGGGCGCGGATATTTTTTTGCCGCGGGTGTCGCTGCTGATCCTGCTGGCTGGCCTGATCATTCTGTTTCTGGGCTGGAGGTTCTTTCGCGCCGTCCTTTTCCCTTGGGCGTTTCTGATTCTGATGATTCCGATTCCGAGCTTGATCATTAGCCGAGTGACCTTTCCCCTGCAGTTGCTGGCCGCAAAACTGGCAACTGCCCTGCTGGAACTGGTGGTCGTCGTGCACCGGGAAGGGAATGTGATCTGGCTTGTTTCCGGGCCGCTGGACGTTGTGGAAGCATGCAGCGGAATCCGATCGCTTCTAAGCCTGGTCACGCTGGCCATCATCTACGGGTATCTCCTGGACTCTCGGAAATGGGTGCGGGTGGTGCTCGCGTGCGCGGCGGTTCCAATCGCAGTGGCGGCTAACAGCTTCCGAGTTTTTGGCACAGGGCTACTGGTGCAGTTCGGGTATGGGGATGAAGCGGAGGGGGTTCCCCATGCCCTCGCGGGATTGTTGATCTTCGCGGTGGCATTGATGCTGCTGTTCGCTGTGCACCGCGTGATCTCGCTCATCTGGAAGAACAGCCCGCTGGGGAAATCCGCAGGATAGCGGGGTCTTTACGCTTTGGGATTGTGGATGCCTATGTTGGCCACGGCGATCGGCCTGCAGGCCCATTCGAGCAACGAGATGATTAAGCATGTGGGTTCCCTCTCTCACAGATTGGTGGTTGGATGGGAACCGACATTCCCCTCGACAAGGCGACGCTCGACATCCTCGGACCGGGCGAGTATCTGCTGCGCGATTACGAGAACGGGAGCCAACCCCAACCCGGGATCAATCTTTACATCCCATTCTTTCCTACCCTGCAGGCTGGCGATACCATCCATTCGCCGTACCACTGCCTGCCGTGTTCTGGATGGATTCCGACTTCGCGGGAGAGGATCCATCTTACGCGTCCGGATGGAGCTTCAATCTCCGTCAATCGCTACGTGGTTTCAAATATGGGAGAGCTGCGACTGGTGCTCTACTGGTTTCAGGCTCATGTCCGCGGGGCGGCGATGCGAGTGGTCGGCCAAGTATTATCTGATCTCCGATTCAATTCGTATGAATCGCAGCGACGGCGGGATGGTGCGTTTGATGACGCCGATGCTGAATGGCGGGGCTGCCGACGCTGCTCAGGCGCGCATGATGACGCTTGGATCACAGCTTCTTCCTTTGATTGACAATTGCATTCTGCGTTAATCAGGCGTGAAGACGAATCTCGTCAGATTTCTGATTCCGCATTTCTGCGAGCGCCTGGGGCAGAAAGCGCACCAGGTCCGTGGCCACCAAACAACTCTCGCCGACGGACTCGCTGGCCAGGTCCCCAGCCAGTCCATGAAGGTAGACGGCGAGAGCGGTCGCTTCGAGCACATGCTGCGGATGCTGCGCGATCAGGCTGGCGACCATTCCGGTGAGGATGTCTCCCGTACCTCCGGTGGCCATCCCCGGATTGCCGGTGGGATTCACCCAGACTGCGCCGTCGGACGCCGCGGCCGGCGCTGCTATGAGGGTGCGATGTCCTTTGAGCACGACGATCAGCTCATGCTCGCGAGCGAACTTTCGCGCGACTTCCAAGCGGTTGGCTTGAATTTCCGGAATGCTCAAGCCGGTTAGGCGCGCCATTTCTCCGGGGTGCGGGGTGATGACTACGGTTCGTCCACGGCCATTCAGCAAATCGGCCCGTCCTTCGAAGGCGTTCAGGGCGTCGGCGTCCACGACCATATTCGTGACCGAAAGGACGGACAACGACGGGTCGCAGCGCTTGACGAGTTCGCGCACGAATTCGGCGGTCTCCGAATTACGCGAGATGCCGGGACCGATGGCGAGCGTCTTCCGTTCTAGGAGCGCATAGAGGCCCGAACTCGATTCGAGCGCTCGTAATGAGATCGTGCCCTGGTCGGTTTCTGGCAGCGGCTCGGTCATCGGTTCGGGATGAAAGGCCGCCACGGTTGCGAGCACCGATTTTGGCGTGGCCACTGTCGCAAGGCCGGCACCTGCTCGAAGAGCGGAGAATCCCGCCATCGCCGCCGCGCCCGCTTTGCCGAGCGATCCGCCGATCACGAGCACGTGTCCGTAGCCGCCTTTGTTGGCGTCACGCGCTCGCGGCACGAGCAGCGGAGCAAAATCGGAAGGCGTACTCAGATGAAGCCCGAGCTCGGAGGCTATCGCTTCTGGTGGCGAGCCGATGGGCGCAATCACGGTTGGGCCGCTGGTGAAGTCTGCGAAAATGTGCGCCGGACGCGGAGCGGTGAAGGTCACAACGGCATCGGCGCGAGCTTCTTTGTGAATTCTGTCATTGGAGCCAGTCGCGGTTCGTGGCCGCATGGCATCGGCATCGGCTCCGGAGGGAACATCGACGGCAACGATCGGCGCTGAAGCCGCATTCATCTTGGCGATCGCGGCGGCATACAACGGGCTGACCGGCGGACGAAAACCGGTGCCGAGAATTGCGTCCACGATCACGTCGGCAGCGAAGATCTCCGCCGCCTCCGCCGAACTAAGGCCACTCTGCTCGCGCACGATCAGCGGCGCAACGTTCAGCGGCTGGAGCCTCTGCAGCATGTTGTGAAACATGATGGCTGCATCTCCGCGAAGGTCCGCGGGATCGGACAACAGCAGAACGCGGAGGGCGCGGCCCGCTTCGATGAGTTTGCGGGCCACGACGAATCCATCGCCGCCGTTGTTGCCCTTGCCGCAGAGAATGCCGACGCGCTCCGCTTGCGGGTAATCGGCGAGGATGAAACGGGCTACGGCCGCGCCGGCGTTCTCCATCAGGGTGAGCGAAGGAACTCCGAAGCGCTCCGAGGTGGCACGATCGATTTCGCGCATTTCCGCCGCGCTCACGATTTTCATGGGATCATGTCTCGAACGACGTCTTATTCTCGTCCGAGATCCGAGTATAGACCGTGCGGCGTTGGCATGCCGTGACGTCCGCTTGAACCGACCAAGCGTGAGTTTTTCCAGGACGGCTTGTGCGGGGCGCTCTCCGGTTGCTACGATGGCGGACCATCATGCCAACTCTGATTTTGCATCCTGCGCGTATCGAATCGGCGGGAAACAAACCGAAGATCACTGAAGAGTATGTCGGGCGCGTCAACACTACGACCGCCGGCGTCAGCATTGCCCGTATGCGCAGCCCGCAGGGCTGGGAGGAACCGGGCCAGACTCCGGAATTTGACGAGTATACGGTGGTGCTGCGGGGCACGTTGCGGGTGCATCATAAGTCCGGCGAAATGGACGTGGCTGCCGGGCAAGCTGTCATCGCACACCGCGGCGAATGGGTGCGATATTCGACTCCGTTCTCTGGCGGCGCAGAGTACATCGCTCTCTGTATGCCCGCCTTCTCGCCTGACTCGGTGCATCGCGACCCTAAAGCTCACCTCTCCAGCTAGTACCAAAGTTAGTACCGCGGAAAAACGCAATCCTGCAAAATGGCATCTAAAAGGGGAATGCATTTTTCTATAAAGATGCGGGTGGGACCAACTTTGGAGGCTGGGTTGAGACGGGGGAAACTGAGTGCGATTCTGCTTTTCTGTCTGTGCTCGATTCCCAGGGCGCGGGCTCAGGCAACGCTGTTCCTGGCAGAGCCATACAGTTACGATGGCGCGCTCGCCGGGACTGGTCATGCCGCGGTCTACCTCAGCGGCGTCTGCGCCGCATCCCCCGTCAAGCTGCGTCTCTGCGCGCCCGGCGAAACCGGGGTTGTCCTCAGCCGTTATCACCGGGTCGCGGGATACGACTGGATCGCAATTCCTCTTATCCCTTACCTGTACGCCGTGGAAAAACAGGAAGACATACCGCTGTTCGCGGATAAAAAAATGATCGCGTTGCTGCGCGACCGCTACCGGCGCGATCATCTGGAAGCGCTGGTTCCCGATCTTCCCGACGGCGGAACACCGGAGGGAGACTGGTATGAGTTGGTCGGTGCGTCGTACATCCGCACTATCTACGCGTATGAGATTGAGACCAATCCGGAGTTGGATGCCGCGCTGATCGGCAAGCTCAACAGTCGACCGAACCGCGATCGATTTGACTTGGTTACGGCGAACTGTGCGGACTTTGCGCGCGGGATTATCGATTTTTATCACCCGCACGCCGTGCATCGCAGCCTCATCGGCGACCTGGGCGTCACCACACCGAAACAGTTGGCAAGAACGCTTTCCAAGTACAGCCGGCGTCATCCGGAATTGCAGAGCTCGAACTTCATGATTCCGCAGGTGCCAGGCACGTTGCCGCGCTCCAAACCGGTGCACGGTGTTTTGGAGTGCGCGATCACGGCGAAAAAATACATGCTGCCGCTATTCGCGTTGCATCCGTACCTCGCCGGCAGCCTGATCGCCGGTTATTGGGGACACGGGCGCTTCGATCCGTCGAAGAACGCCTTCATCCTCGACGCGAGTGATCATCTGGATGCGGCCCCGACGCGCGAGGATCGACGTAAATTTCAGGACCGATTGCAGGAACTGATTCAAAGCGAACCGGCTCAAAGCGAATTGCCTCGAACCAAGCCTTCGTCTATTGCCGCCGACGAGCGCCGCTGGGAGTCTCGGCTGGCTGCGGCCGAGCCCATCCTCGACGCTTCGGGGGCACCCACTCTGCGGGTGCGCGAGGGTAGCGAGGTCACGCCCCTGGGTATTACGCGAGCCAATATTCTGAGCGACCCGAGGGGTTTCGAGTTTACCGCAGGCCTCGTGGAGGCGCGCTTACGCGAGGAATTGAAACCCGCATCCGTTCGAAAGACCGCTCGCTCTGATGTTGAACGCGATCTGGTGCTTCTGCGACTCCTGCTGGCACCGCAGCCGAGAAGATCGGCAGGCACCGATAATTCTGCTAACGAAGACTCACTCAGTCCCCTGTGGCCGCTGAGCGACTGGGCTGCCAGCCGAGCGCGCCTACTGCCCTGATTACGCCAGCATCTAATCCCCTTCCCCGATCGATCCAACATGGACAAGCAAATAAACAGCACAAGCTTGTAATTCCCAGGCGCAAACACGCGGTTTACAATCGTGATGGTTTTTGCGAGGAGTCTCGCCGTCGCTGCGGCACGCCATGAAACTTTCCGTTGTCATGCCGATCTATAACGAACGCGACACGCTTAGGGAGGTGGTGCTGAAGGTTCTCTCGATTCCACTGGAGATCGAGTTGATTTCCGTCGACGACGGGTCGGAGGATGGATCGCGAGAAATTCTGGCGGCGCTGCAGGCAGAGTATCCCCAGATTCGGGTTGCGTTTCAGCCACACAACATGGGTAAAGGAGCAGCGCTCCGCCTCGGCATTCAGCGAGCCACGGGCGACTTCGTCATTATTCAGGACGCCGACCTGGAATACGATCCGATGGATTTTCCACTGATGATCGAGCCTTTGATCCAGGGAAAAGCGGACGTCGTTTTTGGCTCGCGCTTCATGGGGAGCGCGCGGCATCGCGTGTTGTACTTCTGGCATTCGGTTGGCAACCGGGCTCTCACGCTGCTTTCCAATTGCCTCACCAACGTCAATCTCTCCGATATGGAAACCTGCTACAAGGCTTTCCGACGCGAAGTAATCCAATCGATTCCGATCGAGGAAAATCGTTTCGGATTCGAGCCCGAGATTACAGTGAAAGTTGCGCGACGAAACCTGCGCATCTATGAGGTGGGAATCAGTTACTGGGGACGGACGTACGAGGAGGGCAAGAAGATCGGATGGAAAGACGGCGTGCGAGCCTTCTATTGCCTGTTGAAGTATTCCCTTAAAGAAACGCGGACGAAGGTTGTCGCGCAGTCAGTTCCGTCCCGGAGTCGCTCCACTGTATCGCGATGAATTTCGTGCGAATCGGCCAGTTTGGAGGAGCGCACTATCAGTGAGTGGGCTTCTGCTTCAGTCGCCCGGCGAGGGGGTTTGCACTTTGGTTGGTAGTTGTTGAAGACTTCCCCGCACCACCAAAGTTGATCGGCGGATTGGGCTTGTCCTTTGTGAGCTTCAGCGCGGGCGCCTTTCCGCCAGATGGATGCGACGCGGTGGTCCTGGCGGTCTGATGCTCCAGGTTTTTCAAATCCTTGGATTCAGTGGGGGAAGCCGTTGCCGGAGTCGATGTCTTGGCGATGGGCGCGCTACTTTTCGACGCCTTTTCTGGGGCTGAATGCTTCACCTTGAATGTGCTATTCTGCTGCGCCACGCCGCTCACGCTGATGCCTGCCACTACGATTGCAACCGCCAAGGAAAGTCTCATCTTTATTTAATCACCTGCCTTAATCTTCTACTGGGAAACTTACTCCTGAATTTCGATTCACCATTGTTTTGATGCACGCACCCTGCCATACAGCGTTGATATCTCTTCCATGTTTAAACCCGGCGTCTGGAAAGGCACTCCCGAGAACAGAAAGAATACTAACGGGTTAATCAGCTTAGCAAGTTCGCTGCGACACCGGCGGCGCTGAGCAGGTGTGGGCGATATGCAATTTTCTGCACATTGCAGCCGAGTTCCGTAGCATCCGGCAGAGGAAACTCCAGTGAATGCGACCCGGAAACCACAAATCTGAGTTCGAACGCGATGTTTTCCCTTTTATTTGCAGTGGTTTAGAGGCAATAGCGGCCCTTCTCCGCTCATGCACCGCAGTTCATGGCGGAAAGTGGCCAGATGCCGCGCCCAGACGGGCCTTTCGCAATCTGTGACTCGCCGCCACGAGGAGTGACACTAGGCTTGCCGGAGCCTGGATTTAAGGGGTCCGGTGGCCCGAAATCCCCCGCCGTGGTTCGCGGAGACGGCACACAGAGGTCGCATTGAACGGTCATCGGTTGCTTCGTGGCTTGGTCATTTTCCTGGTTGTTGCTTGCGGCCTGTTGCTGCTCACAGGATGCCAGGGCCTGGTCGGAGGTTCGACCGGCGCCGGCGGTATCGGGCTCGGGAGCAGTAGCCTGAACTTCGGGTCGGTCCCGATCGGCAGCAGCAAGACGCTGCCTGACACGATTACGAACAGCACTTCGTCCTCGGTTACCATCAGCTCGATCCAAGGATTGAGCTCCGGCTTCGCGATCACCGGCCTCGCGACGCCACTGACTTTGGCCGCGGGACAGAGCGCTTCCTTCAACGTCCAATTCCAATCTACAAGTGCCGGCGATCCGACCATCACGATCTCCTTTGGCGGGCCGAATGCGCAGCTCTATGCTTCCCTGTCCGCCACTGCCACTGCCGAAACGCTGGGAACGCTTTCCCCGAGTCCCTCGTCGGTGGCCTTTGGAAACGTCGCGAGTTGGAGCCAACCAGACCAGCACCGTAACTCTTCAGAACAGCGGTGGGACCAGCCTCAGCATCACATCGGCGACGTTGAGCGGTGCGGGATTTTCGATGAGCAACCTCGCCCTGCCACTCACGATTAACGCCGGCAGTTCGACTTCGGCGACGATTACGTTCGCGCCCACCGGAGCCGCAAACTTCAGCGGCAGCGTCACCTTTGCTACCACCGCAAACCAGACAAACAGCACGGTTGTGCTCAGTCTCTCGGGCACGGGAGTTGCTCCCGGGACGCTGAGTCCCAATCCAGCCAGCCTGGCATTTGGAAATGTCCAGGTGGGCAGCAACAGCAGTCAGTCTGAAACCTTGACCAACACGGGAGGATCCACCCTTACGATCTCGCAGGTAACGCCGAGCGGAAGTGGTTTCTCCGTCAGCGGACTGGCTCTCCCGCTCGCCCTAGCCGCGAATCAGAGCGTCACTTTCAACGCGATCTTTGCCCCAGCCAGTGCGGGCGCTGCGAGTGGATCGTTGAGCGTGGTCTCCAATGCATCCAACTCGCCGCTCAGCATTCCACTCTCGGGTACTGGTCTGGCGGCGGGCACGCTGACCGCAAATCCAACCAGCGTGAATTTCGGAAGTGTGACGGTGGGAAGTAATCAGAGCGTGCCCGTGACAGTTACGAATGCCGGCGGCGAAACGGTTACAGTGTCGACCGCGGCGGCAAGCGGCAGCGGATTTAGCGTCACGGGTACGACCCCGCCAATCACACTCACTGCCGGACAGAGTACTACATTCAAGGTGATCTTCACGCCCTCGGTTACGGGAGCGACCAGTGGCGCGCTGACCGTCAATTCCAATGCGAGCAACCCGACACTCTCCGTACCACTTTCCGGAACCGGCGTTGCGCAAGGTCAATTGGTATCGAATCCGACCACTTTCAGCTTCGGAAGCATCCAAGTTGGCACTTCGAAATCCCTGGCCGGAACTCTGACCAATTCCAGCGGAACAAGCCTTACGATCTCAGCCGCAACTGCCAGTGGCACCGGGTTCAGTTTGAGCGGACTGTCCTTGCCGGTGACGCTGACTGCCGGGCAGAGCACGTCATTCACCGTGCTTTTCTCTCCGACTTCGAGCGGCGCTGCCAGCGGCAACCTGAGCATCACTTCCAACGGTTCGAATCCCAGCTTGAGCATTCCACTTTCTGGAACCGGCGTGACCCAGGGAGCGCTGACGGCGAATCCCACCAGCCTGGCGTTCGGCAGCGTCCAGGTCGGCAGCAGCAAAAGCTTGTCGGAGACGCTGACGAATACCGGCGGATCGAGCCTCACGATCTCGGCCGCCACTGCGAGTGGCACCGGGTTCAGCTTGAGCGGACTGTCTTTGCCTGTGACACTCACCGCTGGCCAGAGCACGTCATTCACCGTGCTTTTCTCTCCGACTTCGAGCGGCGCTGCCAGCGGCAGCGTCAGCATCACGTCTAACGGTACGAATCCCAACCTGAGCATTCCACTCTCTGGAACGGGCGTGACCCAGGGAGCGCTGACGGCGAATCCCACCAGCCTGGCGTTCGGCAGCGTCCAGGTCGGCAGCAGTACGAGTTTGTCCGAAACGCTGACCAATACCGGCGGATCGAGCCTCACGATCTCGGCTGCCACTGCGAGTGGCGCCGGATTCAGTTTGAGTGGACTGTCCTTGCCTTTGACATTGACCGCTGGTCAGAGCACTTCGTTCACACTACTTTTTTCTCCGACTTCGAGCGGCGCTGCCAGCGGCAACCTGAGCATCACTTCCAACGGTTCGAATCCCAGCTTGAGCATTCCACTTTCTGGAACCGGCGTGACCCAGGGAGCGCTGACCGCGAACCCGACGAGCCTTAGCTTCGGGAGCGTCCAGGTCGGCGGCAATACGAGCTTGTCCGAAACGCTGACCAACACCGGCGGATCGTCGGTCACCGTCACGCAAGCGAACGTGACCGGGGCGGTCTTCTCCATCAGTGGATTGACCTTGCCGGTCACGCTCACAACAAACCAAAGCGTGACCTTTACCGCCACCTTTAAGCCGACCAGCGCTGGTGCCGCCAGCGGAAGCTTGTCCGTGGTGTCGAACGCTTCCAACTCTCCGCTTACCATCGCACTCTCGGGAACCGGAACCGCCGCGGGGACGTTGGCCGTCTCTCCCACCAGTCTCAGCTTCGGCAACGTAACCGACGGGTCGAGTTCGGCGCTCAACGGCAGCCTGACCGCCAGCGGCGCGTCGGTCACGGTTTCATCGGCCAGCCTTAACAATAGTGAGTTCGTGCTCTCCGGCATCTCGCTGCCAGTAACGCTCACGGCCGGTCAATCTACTCCTTTCACCGTCACCTTCACGCCCCAGGCCAGCGGGGCCACTTCGGCGTCTCTGTCGTTCTCCAGCAACGCCTCGAACTCACCCACCGTGCAGACCATGACCGGCACGGGCACGGCGGCGGTTCAGCACACCGTGGATCTCTCCTGGACCGCCTCGGCTGACGCCGTGAGCTACAACATCTACCGCGGTACCGTGTCCGGTGGTCCGTACACCATGATCAATACATCACCCGACAGCACCACCGCATACACCGATAGCACCGTCGTCTCTGGCCAGACTTACTACTACGTTGCGACGGCCGTGAACAGCCAGTCGGAGGAGAGCGGATACTCGAACCAGGCCACGGCCGTCATTCCGACTCCGTAGCGTCGCGCTCGGGACGGTCCTCCGGTAGAACCGGGGCAGGCCGAACCCGTTTTCCGGGGCTACCGCGATGCGAAATACTGATGTTGCATTTTCGTGCAACTGTCGCAAAAACTATCATCTTGACACCGGGTCGTGGGGGCGTTTAAATACGACAGGTTCACAGAGGTCGCTTGGAAAGTCTTTTCCCCCGGTACTCCCCTTCTAAGCAGGTTGAGTTTGGTGAATCAAAAAGGGAGTTCGTATGAGCAACAAGAAGGGGAAATTCTGGCTGGCCGTTGTTGCACTTTGTTGTCTGTCTCCTGCGGCGTTTGCACGCCACCATGATCCACCACCGCCACCGCGATGCCACGACCGTGATTGTAGGTCGACTGCGGTTCCGGAGGGTGGCTCGGCTGCAATCTATCTTCTCGGGGCCGGACTTACGTGTATCGGAGCCATGTTCCTCCGCTCCAAACTACCAAAGCCAACGCAATCGTAATTTTAGCCGGCGATAAAAGAATAGGCCAACATTGCGAATATGTTCGTTCGCAAAGCAGGCCTATTTTTTTGTCTCTGCTTTGGCCCTGCTTCATGGCGAATCGATCGGTTGGCTACCGATCGCCAAGGTAGAGAATCTGGAGCGGGTGGGACGGAGTCGTCACCGCCGCTGTGACCCTGGTCGGTCCCATCGCCTACTTCACCCGCGTTTACTCCCAGTACATCAAGGCGACACAAAACTTGACTTGGTTAGACTCGACTTCGTTGACCCGTCTCTCTGATCTATCGGCGGAGCAGTCAATATCAATGATTTCTTTAGACGGGCATGGTTCTCAGCAACGCGTCATTTCTTTCGAAGACCACGATTCAGCGGTTTCCAAAGCGATAGACGATACTCGTGGCTAAACGTAGATTGTTTTGGCCCTGCAACGCGCCGGACGGGTTGGCAAACGTCGTGCGCTGATAGTCAGCCTGAACGCGGACGGCAAGCGGTCGGAAGAGGTAGTGCTCGAATCCTCCGCCGGCTGCGTACGAGGGACGGGTTACCCACCCACCTAGATAGTAAGGTCCACTAACGGGGACGGCGCCGTCGACCAAGCTGACGCCGGCCAGGGCGTGGACGAAGATCCCGGCCTGCCCGTGCCCAACCGGATAGAATACGGGACCGGCCAGACAGCTCACGACACTGCCGCTGTGCCCGGTGCCGAGCACGTTGCCGGTGCCGGCATAACTGGAGTCCACTGTCGCCCCCCAACGCGAGTCGAACCTGACAAGACCGTTAGCATCCAGACCGGTGAGACCTACACGTTGTGATGGCATGGCCATGCTGAGGTAGACGAAGCCGAGACTCGCCTCAAAAGCCGGGCCTCTAGCCCCGGCTGCCGGTTCGGCGGTCGCGGATTGAGCTTGCGCCAGAAGTGGCGCAGCGAGCAATAAGACGCAAGCGAAAACTCTTCGCGTAATTCTCATTCCGGCTTCTATTCGACCCTCACGTTCAGCGCAACAGAGCGCCTGAGTGGCCTGCCCCCTACAGTGGTGGTAGCGCTGATATGAAACCGTATCTCAGTCAAAAGTCTACATCTGCTTTTGTTTGGTTTCAGCTTACCTTGGTCGCTTCCCACTAGTATTTAGAACATGGCCCTTGTGAGTTAGTTTGAAGGTCGGTAGCCTCGTGGTAATAGTTACTTCGCCAGGGTCTCAATCAGCATTTAGCAAAGGTAACCCAAGCGCAATATTGGCTTGGAGGTTGAAGAATTCAGTTCCCGCTCAAACCCGTGACTGGCTGTCCACTGAGAATATCTGCGATACGCTCCCCCGCGTGTCCATCCCAAAGGGGCGGCACAGTTCCCTTCTTCGCTTTCCCGCTAAGCACTCGCGACAATTCCCTGCGCAGCTTCTCCGGATCGCGGCCGACCAAAACATTCGTCCCATAAGAACCGTAATTGGTCATTCGGTGTTCTCGCGTACCGTAAGACAAGGGACGCCAAGATACGTCGTCTCTTCCTGAATGCCGTCTGAATCGGTGATCACCACGGTTCGCGCGTGATTGCAATCCCAGAAAATCAACATAGGGGAGAGGATCGAGCACGCGCAGTTGCCCGGCACTCAATCCAAAATCGGCGATTCGTTGCCGCGTTCGGGGATGGGCGGGAAACAGCACAGCCAGATCCCGGTTGGCTTCGAGCAGCGACTCCAGAATTCCCTTTAGCGTGGCGCTGTCATCAACGTTTGCCGGACGATGCAGTGTAAACAGGGCGTAGCGCTCAGGCAGACTTTCCACTTTGGCGCTCTGCGCCGCGGGCAACAGGCGCACCAGCGAGTCAATCATAACGTTGCCGACGCGGAAGATCTTCTCCGCGGGAATTCCCTCTCACCGGAGATTCTCGTCCCCATCTTCCGACGTGTAAGCAGCGGGTCGGCGAGCTGATCGGTCACCAGGCGGTTGATCTCCTCGGGCATCGTGCGATCGAACGAGCGCAACACCGGCTTCGACGTGGCCGATCTGCACACCCAGCTTAGCGCAAACCAGCGCGGTAGCAACGGTCGAGTTCACGTCCCCGTACACGAGTACGGTGTCGGGTTTCCGTTCGAGCACGACCGGTTCCAGCCGGATCATGATCTCGGCCGTCTGCTTGGCATGCGTGCCCGAACCGACCGCCAGGTTGACATCGGGGGCCGGTATGCCCAGTTGCTGGAAGAGGACATCGGACATGTTGACGTCGTATTGCTGGCCGGTATGAATAAGGGTCTGCACCACATTTTCCCGTGCCTTCAGGGCATTTAGGACGGGAGCGACCTTCATCAAGTTGGGACGAGCCCTTGAAATATGTTCACCCAATCTCCGGTAAGAGGAAAAAACATCGCAACCTATTCGGGCGATGGCGCAGGATGGCTCAACGGCATTTGGAACTCGGTGCGCCGCAGGATCCACAGCAGCACCACCACCGCGATTACCGCGATACCGAGGAAGATGATTCCTCCATTGCGATGGAGTCTTCCGTGGAGAAACCCCGGGTCGACCCGAGTTCCGAGTTCGCCGATCGTGACGATGCGCAGCCCGTTCTTCGCCACAGACAGCGGAATTGCCGCCGCAACAAGCAGAGCTTTTCGCCACCACGAGCGCAGGAACAGATGAGCCAAGACCAGGGTCGTGACAACGAGCATCAGACTAGACCGGATGCTGCTGCACTCGCGCGCAACTTCGATGTCCAGTCCCGGGATCGACAACATAATTCCATCCTGCGTCACCGGAACCCCGGCCGCGCGAAACATGATTCGCGCTGCCAACGCAGATTGATGTTGCAAGAATTCGACAATCCAGCCCAAAGCAAAGTCCGGGATGGGAACCATCAAGAACAGAAAGCAAAGAGGAAACAGGAATGACTGGAAGGTTTTTGTTCCAAAACATAATAGGACGCTGGCAATCCACCAAGTCACCAGGGCAAACATACCGAGCGCCAAGCGCACATCATTGGGTGCGTCAAGCATCCCCCAACGCGTATAACAACCCATCAATAGCGCCAGAGCCAGCAGAACCGAACCGAGGTAAGGCCTCGGCGCCGGGTCGATGCGGAGCGTTTTCGAGTTCACGTATTTCGAATCGAGGTAGATGAGCGCACCACTAAGGGGCAAAATCAGAACGATGTGTGTGTAAGCCTCGTTCGCCAGCGCCAACCCCAGCGTCGTGACAAGAGGACGCCCCCAGAACAAGATCGACACCGCGCACAAAAAGGCGAAGGCCGGAACTTGAGTTCGTGTCGTCGGGTTCATGATTTGCGTTCTGGACCTAAACTAACACTTGCTGACAAGTTTCGGGTTCTAACCCTAACGTGGTGGTATAAGAGTTCATAACATCGGCTCCCAACCGGGTGCGGCAAAAAAATAACTTAACGCTCAGCGTGCTGCAGATTCTCAGCCTCCCACTTTTCGAAAGAACCCCATTTTCAATGTCGAAGAGAATCTGCGTTTGATGTTTTCCGCGAAATTGGCGTCCTCGACGATGGCCTGATGGGCGCATCACCGGACAGGGTTGTATTGGCCTAGTGGCCCGCAGGTTGATGTACTGCCGGAATCTATTCATCCGGCTGTCCATCTTCCAAACTGGATGACATGCGACTCCCCCAGTCCATCAACCAGTCTTTCTCCATTCGCACAATCCACTTTCTAACAATCGGCATGGCGATCTTGCTCTTCGGAATGGCGCCCGTGGGCGCCGCCGCAGCTACCTCACAACTCGCGTGCACACCCGCCACCCTTCGATTTGGGGCTACCGTGGTCGGTCAGACCGAAACCTTGCAAGTCCCTGTGACGAATAATGGACAGTCGAGTGCGACGATCTCCGCCATCACTGTAAGCAAAGCCGAATTCGCCATGTCCTCATTGGGCCTGCCGATGGTCTTGCTTGCGGGACAGAGTGCCAATGTGAGCGTGAGCTTCACTCCCACGGCGCTGGGATGGACGAACGGCTCGATCAAATTCTTCAGCAATGCATCGAACGCTACTCTTAAGCTGGAAGTTGAGGGTACGGGCGTAAGTAGCGAGGCCGTGACCGCCAGCCCAACGATTGCGTCGTTTGGCCAAGTGGCGATAGGAACCAGCTCCACCGTGCCTGTTGTGCTGACGAACGCTCGTTCCTGGAACGTGACCCTGTCGGCACTCCAGATAACGGGCACTGGATTCTCGATGAGCGGGCCTGCATTCCCTTTGACTCTAGGCGCGGGGCAAAGCGTTACATTGAATGTTGCCTTCGCCCCACAATCGGCCGGCACGACCGGAGGTAGCCTGTTGGTTTCTGGTCCCGGGCTGGCCATACCTCTCACCGCTACGGGCACAGCACCTGGTCAACTTGCCGCCAATCCCGGCAGCCTGACTTTTGCAAACGTTCAAGTGGGAAGCAGTCAAACGCAATCTGCAACCCTGACCAACTCAGGGGGCTCCAGTGTAACGGTCTCTCAGGCCACTCTCCCCGGCGCCAGTTTCACGCTGGCCGGTTTATCCTTACCCCTGACGATGGCAGCGGGCCAAAGCGCCACTTTCTCGGTAGTCTTTGCCCCTCAGTCGGCGGGCAGTTCAAGCGGCAACATAGCTTTCTCCTCGAATGCCTCCAACCCCGCCGTGAATCTTCCTCTCTCTGGAACTGGCGTGGCGCAGGCGGCGCTGACCGCGAGCCCGACGAGCCTTAGTTTCGGGAGCGTTCAGGTCGGCAGCAATACGAGCTTGTCCGAAACGCTGACCAACACCGGCGGATCGAGCCTCACCATCTCCGCTGCCGCCGCCAGTGGCACCGGATTCAGTGTGAGCGGACTGTCCTTGCCGGTGACCTTAACCGCTGGCAAGAGCACGACGTTCACAGTGCTTTTCTCTCCGACCGCGAGCGGCGCTGCCAGCGGCAGCCTGAGCATTACTTCCACCGGCTCGAACCCCAGCCTGAGCATTCCACTTTCTGGAACCGGCGTGACGCAAGGGGCGCTGACTGCGAATCCCTCGAGCCTGGCGTTCGGCAGCGTCCAGGTCGGCAGCAGCAAAAGCTTGTCGGAGACGCTGACCAACACCGGCGGATCGAGCCTCACGATCTCGGCCGCCACTGCGAGTGGCACCGGGTTCAGTTTGAGCGGACTGTCTTTGCCTGTGACACTCACCGCTGGCCAGAGCACGTCATTCACCGTGCTTTTCTCTCCGACCGCGAGCGGCGCTGCCAGCGGCAGCGTCAGCATCACGTCTAACGGTACGAATCCCAACCTGAGCATTCCACTCTCTGGAACGGGCGTGACCCAGGGAACGCTGACGGCGAATCCCACCAGCCTGGCGTTCGGGAGCGTTCAGGTCGGCAGCAGCACGAGCTTGTCGGAGACGCTAACCAACACCGGCGGATCGAGCCTCACCATCTCCGCTGCCGCCGCCAGTGGCACCGGATTCAGTGTGAGCGGACTGTCCTTGCCGGTGACCTTAACCGCTGGCCAGAGCACGACGTTCACAGTGCTTTTCTCTTCGACCGCGAGCGGCGCCGCCAGCGGCAGCGTCAGCATGACTTCCACCGGCTCGAATCCCAGCCTGAGCATTCCACTTTCTGGAACCGGCGTGACCCAGGGAACGCTGACGGCAAATCCCTCGAGCCTGGCGTTCGGGAGCGTTCAGGTCGGCAGCAGCACGAGCTTGTCGGAAACGCTGACCAACACCGGCGGATCGAGCCTCACCATCTCCGCTGCCGCCGCCAGTGGCACCGGATTCAGTGTGAGTGGACTGTCCTTGCCGGTGACCTTAACCGCTGGCCAGAGCACGACGTTCACAGTGCTTTTCTCTCCGACCGCGAGCGGCGCCGCCAGCGGCAGCGTCAGCATCACGTCCAACGGCACGAATCCCAACCTGAGCATTCCACTCTCTGGAACCGGAACCGCTGCTGGCACCTTGGCCGTGTCTCCCACCAGTCTCAGCTTCGGCAACGTAACCGACGGGTCGAGTTCGGCGCTCAACGGCAGCCTGACCGCCAGCGGCGCGTCGGTCACGGTTTCATCGGCCAGCCTTAACAATAGTGAGTTCGTGCTCTCCGGCATCTCGCTGCCAGTAACGCTCACGGCCGGTCAATCTACTCCTTTCACCGTCACCTTCACGCCGCAGGCGACCGGAGCGACTTCGGCGTCCCTGTCGTTCTCCAGCAACGCCTCGAACTCGCCCACCGTGCAAACCATGACCGGGACGGGCACGGCGGCGGTTCAGCACACCGCGGATCTCTCCTGGGCCGCCTCGGCTGACGCCGTGAGCTACAACCTATACCGCAGCACGGTGTCGGGTGGTCCCTACACCATGATCAATACATCACCTGACAGCACCACGGCATACACCGATAGCACCGTCGTCTCTGGCCAGACTTACTACTACGTTGCGACGGCCGTGAACAGCCAGTCGGAGGAGAGCGGATACTCGAACCAGGCCACGGCCGTCATTCCGACTCCGTAGCGTCGCGCTCGGGCGTCGACGACTAACTTGTGGCCCCCAGCTTTTGACCGCAAACGCCGCGCCGAGCCAACTAAGGGAACCGCGCTAAGGGAATCGCCGCCTGTGCTTCGGCGGAGAACCTGCTCTCGCGGTCGACTTGAATCGATCGCAGTCACAACGCAGAAGCGGGCCCGGCCACTACCCACCGAGCGATCTTCATACGGTGGGCCTGGTGCTCGGGCGAGTTTCACCTATTGCTCTCGTTGACTTCGGGTTCTGGGCGCTTCTAACATGTTCGCCAAGAGATGGACCCCCCTTCCCAACTCGTCGGCCAGACAATCTCGCACTACCGCATCATTGAGAAGCTCGGCGGCGGCGGGATGGGAGTCGTGTACAAGGCCGAGGACACTCGGCTTGAGCGTTTTGTTGCACTCAAGTTCCTTCCTGAAAATGTGGCGCAGGACCGGCAAGCGCTGGAGCGATTCCGCCGGGAGGCGAGAGCTGCCTCGGCGCTCAACCATCCGAATATCTGCACCATCTACGACGTTGGTGAGCAGGACGGCAAGGCGTTCATCGTCATGGAATACCTCGACGGGACGACGCTGAAACATGTCATTAACTACCGTCCGATGGAGATGGACACGCTGCTTTCGCTGGGCATTGAGATTGCCGATGCACTCGACGCGGCCCACG
Organism: uncultured Acidobacteriaceae bacterium; assembly: GCA_963730845.1. Lineage (GTDB taxonomy): Bacteria > Acidobacteriota > Terriglobia > Terriglobales > Acidobacteriaceae > Acidiflorens. The sequence goes on from CAVSTM010000008.1 coordinate 70,435, forward strand.
CGCAGGGCATCGTACATCGCGACGTCAAGCCGGCGAATGTTTTTGTGACCAAGCGCGGGCACGCGAAGATCCTGGATTTTGGCCTGGCCAAAGTCACACCGCCTGCCACGCGGCAATCGGATTCGTCCGGTGTGACGGTGGGGGCGACGATCGCGGAGGAGCAACTGACCAGCGCCGGTTCCACGATGGGAACGGTGGCGTACATGTCTCCGGAGCAGGCGAAGGGAAAGGAATTGGACGCGCGCACCGACCTGTTTTCGTTCGGAGCGGTGCTCTATGAAATGGCCACCGGCATGATGCCGTTTCGCGGAGACACTTCGGCGCTGGTTTTTCAGGCGATCCTCGATCGAGCGCCAGCATCGCCGATCCGTCTGAACCCAGATCTGCCGCCGAAGCTCGAAGACATCATCAACAAGGCACTGGAGAAAGATCGTGACGTGCGCTATCAGGTTGCCTCGGAAATGCGGGCCGACCTGAAGCGGCTGAAGCGCGACACGGAATCCGGAAAATCCGCGCCTGCAGAAACCTACGGCCTCCCCAGAGCGAGCGGAGCTCTGGCAGGGCTACGATGGCGGCGCACAGCTATCGTGCTGGTCCTTTCGAGTCTCGCGCTGGTCTTGGTCGGGGTCGGCGTTTACAGATTCATGGGCCGGAAGAAGACCGTCGCCCCTTTTCAAACCATGACCATCGAACGGCTCACCACCACCGGGACTGCGCGCAAAGTCACCATCTCGCCGGATGGCAAGTACGTCGCTTACGTCACTGGAGAAGCGGGAGAGCAGAGCCTTTGGGTGCGACAGACGGCCACCCGCAGCGATATCCGGATAATCCCGCCGACCGCAGAATATTACGTTGGGCTTACCTTTTCGCCGGATGGAAACTATGTCTACTACGTCCGCAGCGCGAATCCCTACGTGGCGGGAGCGCTTTTTCAGATCCCCGCTTTAGGGGGTGAGTCGCGAAAGGTGGTGGAGCGGGTCGATTCTCCCGTTGCTTTTTCTCCCGAAGGCAAGCGGGCGGCCTTCATCAGGGAAAACCCCGGGTCGGAGACGGCCTTGATGATGGCGGCGGCCGATGGCACGGGAGAACGGCAGCTCTCCGCGCGCAAGATCCCCGACCCCTTCGTCGAGTCAGGCATGGCCTGGTCGCCAGACGGCAGGAGCATCGCCATTGGCGCTTATTCTGGTGGCGAGTGTTATGTCATGACGGTTCAGATCTCAGACGGTTCGGTAAAGCGGGTGGGCGCCAAAGGATGGCGTCACATCTTGAGGGTGGCTTGGCTGGCGGATTCGAGCGGGCTGGTCCTGGCGGCTGTCGAAGCGCCGAACGCGCCGGTTCAGATCTGGGAGCTTTCCTATCCGGACGGTCCGGCGCGAAGAATCACCAATGATTTAAATGATTACGTGGACCTGGATGTAACCGCGGATTCGAGCGCCCTGGTAACCGTGCTGCGAGAGCTCCACTCGAACCTCTGGGTTGATTCCCGAGGTACGGCAAGCCAGGCTAAGCAGATCGGTTTCGCGGCAGCAACACAAGAGGGCCTGTTCGGCCTTGCTTGGACAGCGGAGGGACGCATCGCGTATGCCTCGTTGGCTAGCGGTCGGCGCGAACTCTGGGTAATGGAGGCGGACGGCGCTCACCCGCGGCAACTGACGTCGGGTGCCGACTTGCAGTTCTTCTCTTCACCGTCGTCGTGCCCCGACGGGACTATCCTGTTCGCGTCTGGTGTCTACGGTTCGGCGAACATCTGGAGTATCGACGCAGACGGCAGTAACCGGAAGCAGTTAACGCACGATGGTACCAACGGCGCTCCATCCTGCTCGTCTGACGGAAAGTGGGCAGTTTTCAATGCTTCGCACGGGGGAGACTATGCGCTGTGGAGGGTTCCTATCCAGGGCGGCACTCCGGAGCAGCTCACCAATTATGCTTCATCCTATCCGGCTGTTTCGCCGGATGGGAAGTGGATTGCCTTCAATGACTATGCCTTGCCGAGGGCGACCAAAATCGGCGTGATTCCCTTCGCTGGCGGCCAACCTGCGTGGACGTTTGACTATTCGGCCTCCAGCTTTGCGGGTTATCCCATACTCCACTGGACCGAGGACGGGCGCGACCTGACCTACATTCGAGACCAGCAAGGTGTCTCGAATATCTGGGCGCAGTCCCTCGACGGCGGCCCGCCCAAACCGTTCACGGATTTTACCGCCGGCCAGATCTTCAACTTTGCCTGGTCGAAAGATGGCCACCAACTCGCGCTTGCGCGTGGCTCCCAGACCAGCGATGTAGTGCTGATCTACAGCTCTCTAAGGTAGCGCCAGGTGTGGATTCTCCCAGCGCTCCGATCTGATTCTTGACGAAGTCCTTAAGTTAGAACCTCGATATCATAAATCGGAATCTCGTAGCCACGCCATGGGATATTAGTGTCGGCTGTGGCTGCGTTGTTTCCGGAACATTCGCGGATCATAGCTGAGCGGTTCCAGTTCCCGCACGACGATCCTCTTGTCGTCTGGGTGCGCGGGATTGATCAGCCAGTTATTTTCGTTGGGCGCAAGAACGGAGGGTACCCCTAGTAAACAATTCTCTCCACGTTGCGCGAATTCATCACCCAGTCGAGCGAGTTCGGGAGGAGCGGCAGATTCGCGCCAGTTCGCCGGCAGATTGCTGGTTTCAACTTGCTCCCGGGCTAGATCGTCCGGGACTTCCGCAACCGCTAAGACTAGATCGCCGGGAGGATCTCCCACGTCAAGATGGACGAAATACTCCAGCATGGCGAGAGATTGATGTTCCGAGGTATAGCTGAGGCGGGTTCCGGGGCTGGACCAACGCCCGCCGTAGCGGTATGCTCCTTCGCCGTCAAACGGAGTACGGGCATACATCTTGCGCAAGACTCGATAAACTCGACTCAACTAATTCCGCCGTAGCCGATGCGGCCCAAGATGTTCTCCACTTGGCGCGCTCCCAGCTCTGTGTCAATGGCAGCGACGGGAGCGAGACCGCCGAGGGCACGGTTGGGATGCTTGAGCCAGCGCATGGCACGCTCATGCTCACCCAGGTATTCATGAGCAATGGCTACAATGCGAGCCAATCGGTAAAGCCGGTCAGATTCATAACGTGCCAGCCTTCCACTGCGACGACGGCGCTGCAAGCTTCGAGGCGAAAGGTCAAGTGCGCTGGCAAGCTCTTTCAGAGTCAAACCCGAGGTTCGCATCAACTCCTTCACGACCGCAGGAGGAAAACCGTCCCGGATCGCCTCGCGCATATCACCATCACTAGAAAGAGCGCGACCCAGGGTTTGCTCGCCCCCTAATTCCTGCACGACTGCTCGGAGTTCGTTTACCATTATGTCGCCCATGATAGCGACAAATGGCGCTCCTGTCAACCAAGCTTTTTACTCCGAATCGTCGCTGGAGTGGCTGCAAAACTGATGGGTCCGGTGTCGACCCGCGAGGCATCACGGTACGTCACAATCCTGGTATCCAACGGGTGGCATTGCTGCGAAATATCTTCTGGAGCACAGACTGGGGCAGATTCAAGCCATGCACCTGCTTGCCTTCCAGGTTAAGAGTCTCGCCGGTTGCCAGGAATTTCCAGTCACGCGCGTAGGTGGACTGCCACTCTTTCAGCGCGTCCGGGAGGTCGGCATCGGGGAGCAAATCAAGGTCGGTGCCGTAGAGGACGCGGTCCTGATACTTGATGAGAAATGCGCGCACTTTTTCCGGAGGCATCAGCATGAGGTATTCCATTCTCGCCGCTGTGTCGATCGCAAAATTCGGATACTTGTCCAAGTGCCTGGCGATGTTGTCGAGATCTCGCTCCATGCTGCCCAGATGGACTCCCACCATGCGTAGTTGGGGATTGTTCGCAAGCACATGATCGCGCGCTTCTAGGATCCTCTGCTTGGACGGGAAGCCGGGCCGGTTAGCGACGTACCATTGCGGATTTTCCTGGTAGTAGGACCATGATGGATCGGCCGCATCCGGTGGCCCCCAAGCCACATCGGGTTCGGCTTGGTGTGTCATCAGCGTTCTGCCATGGCTGGCGATGTCTTTGTAGATCGGCTCGAACTTCGGATCATCGGCCATGATGTACTGGCCGCCATTGTTTTTAATTTCCATTCCAATGTTTTTCCAGATCTTGACCGCGACCGCTCCCTGCGCGAAGTCGCGGTCGATCTGCTTGATGGCATCGGCGTGGAATGAGGCGCTATCAAACTTGTAGGGATCGAACGTCGTACACAGGGCAATGTGTCCACGGCTCGACCGCATCAGTGCCAGTGCGTCCTCAATCTGCGGCTGCAACTGCTTGCGATAGGGGAGCGTGTCGTCCATCACCAGGATATTCAGAAGTTTCAGGTTCAACCGTTCGAGCATCTTCTGAAATGCGGGATCGGTCCTGAAGACATGGACGTGAACATCAATGGGATGGATGGCTGCGAATGCGTGGAGAGCCCCTTCGTCATCGGGTGGTTTTGCCGGAGCAGACGTGGAAGTTGGCGCCTGAGCCGCGCAAGACAGAGCGATCGAGAGACTTAATATGACCTGAGCGATAGTCCGTGCCGAAATCATCATCGAGAACTCCCTCCATCAGGGCGCGTATGGAGTCACGGAAGGATCGCCCTGATTCCCGTGATCTCACAAAAATCGACTAAGGCCGGATATAGCTCTTCGCCGTAGCCCAGGCAGGCATATTCATTGGTCCAATGCTGGAGCAAAACTTCGATGTCACAATGCGCGGTCACGAAACCGTGCGGCCAGAATGGAATGCCACACTCGTTGAGCCGGCTTTTTATCTGATTTGGTGGCGGCTCGAAAATGCTGGCTCGAGTAATGACCATTTGAAACTCGCCGTTCACTCTGCCGAGCCGGGCCAAGACTCCTTCTCCCACTTTGCAGATCAACTTTACAGAGAGGCCCCCCGCTTCGCCTTCGGTTGGGATACCGTGTTCAGAGAAACCAGCCGGACCCAGTTTGCTTGCTAATGAAGGGGGACAAGCGCCATCACCGATGATCTTGATTTCTTTTGTTTTCCGGTCAATGTGCTGAAGGTCGCCGTAATACACCCTCTCCTTGCTCAACTTGGTGAGCAAGAGAACGGTCAACGCAGTGTTGAAATCGCCCAGCGTAGAAGTGCCGACTCCATCCTCAAGCATCATGCTCTGCGCAAAGCAAGTGGCAGAGTAATCGCCGGCAAGACCGGGAAAGGATTGAATCGTGTAGAAATCGAACTTTTCCTTCGCTACGACTTTTTTCAGCGCGAGATAGAGCCGCATCGAGCGCTCGGTCACTGCGTTTCGTTCCGGTTCCTTGCCGAACAGTTGCTTCAGCCGTGGCTGCAGGTCATCCAGTTCGTTCGGCAAAATCCCTTCGGCGGTTTGCTTCAATTCCGTCGTGTCGCGCGAATCGATATCGATGCCAAACATTCTCATCCATTGCGAAGGATCGGCCGCGCCGCAGGTTTGCCCCATCCCGCGTCCGCCAAATGTGCCAATGGTGGACATGTTTAAGAAGTTTTTCAGATGTGAAGCGCGAGCATAGCTGACAATTTTGCTGACGGTGTCTTGCTCCTCTTCATCCAAGCTTCCGTATACAAATTTGTGCCGGACGCCGATCTCGAGCAAGCCTCCGTGCAGCACCAATCCGCCCACCGGCCGCCAGCCTTGCGAGCCGGGGTGCGTCCACAGAAGCAAGCCTTTGCCGCTGGCGCAGTAATCGCGAATCGCGCCGACCAGGTGCGCCGCCCAAACCCAGGTCCCGGAAAATAGGACGACCGCATCGATGGCATTGTCGCTTTTCATTTTCTTGAATGCGGCCCGAGCTTCTTCTTTGCTGGCGACAACAATTCCATGCTCAATCACCTTCAGACCCGCGACAACCAGTGCAGTCTTGGCGCGCTGCACCACGGCGTCATCGATGAACGGCGCACCCATTGGGTCTTTCAGACCATCTTTGTGAACTCCGAACACTATGAATCCGATTGTGGCTTGTATCATGTTTCTCCTATAGCCCTCTTGAATTGATTCCCGTCAGCGCTGAACGCAAATGGCGGTATTGTTTGGCTTGTTGCGCGTAGGCTGCCGCAATCGCGCGGTCGGGCGATACCACGGAAACGTCCCGGACTACGAGTTCCGCAGCTTCCCGCAAGCTCCCGTACTCTCCGGATGCGACTCCGGCCAGTATGGCTCCGCCGAGACAGACTGCCTCCGGAGACTCCATGACATGCAGCTGCCGGCCTGATAAAGCAGCTCGCAACTGCAGTCCCAGAGCCGACCGCGAGCCTCCGCCGGTGACGTAGACCTCCCGAAACTCTCCCACCGCGCTTGCCAGAATGTTGGTCATCTCCGACAGTTCACAGGCAAGCCCTTCGAGGATGCCCTTGTAGATCTGGCTGCGGGTTGTGTTCGGGCTCAAGCCGGAGATGATTCCGCGGGCATGCGGGTTGAAATCGGGATTGCAGGTACCGATCAGATTGGGAGTAATGCAAAGACCTGTTGGACCCGCTGGTGCTTCCCGTTCCAGCGTCGCGTAGTGGATAGACTCGGCCTCACCTGAATCCCCGTCGTATAGCAGATCATGGAACCACTTGATCATGATTCCCGATGGAAAGTACGCCAGCGTAACGAACTTGTCTGGAATCACGTGACAATAAGAGTTCAGAGAAGCCGCCAGCGCCGCAGCCGTCAAGCTGGGCTGATCGGAAGCCGCCAGCAGACATTCGTAAGTGCCCATCGAGTCGGCCACGCGGCCCGCACCGATAGCGCCAACTCCCAATGCGCCGCAGGGTTGATCGTGCCCTCCCATCACAACCTTCGCACCCGGTGAGAGGCCGAGTTGACCGGCCGCTCCTTCTAATGTTCCTGCAATCGTTCCAGCAGGCACCGGAACGGGCAGGCATTCGGCACTTATTTCTGTGGCAGCGAGAATCTCGTCAGACCAGCGCCGCTGGCGTATATCAAATGCCAGATAGCGGGAGGCCAGCGAATAATCGATATAAGCGGGTAGTCCTAATCGCGAAAGAACATAACCAATCACACTCAGGAAATGCACCGCGGAAGCAAAAATGTCCGGCCGGTGCTTACGCAGCCAAAGAATTTTCGGAACCGGATACATGGGATGAGGAACCAGGCCGGTAATTTCGAAAAGTCGCTTTTTTCCGAATGTTCCTTCGAGCCAGACCGTCTCGTCCGTGGCGCGATTGTCTTGGTTGAGAATGGCGGGAGCGATTGCCTCGTTGCGTCCGTTTACGGGAATAAAAGTTTCGCCGTGCGAACTCAGGCACAAGGCTCGGACGGGATCGGCAAGATTCTTGGATACCGCTTGCGAACAATGGCACACCGCCTGCCAAAAGCGTTCCGGATTCAGCTCTGCGTGCGAAGGAGCGGGAAACTCAGGTGTGTAAGCGCTGGCGCGCTGGGCAAGTATCTCGCCCGTCACCGCAAATACCACTGCTTTGCATCTGCTCGAACCGATATCAATGGCAAGCAAACTCATGATGGTTTTCGATTCCTGCCTGCTGCGGACTTCCTCAACTATCGCGGCCATTCACAGGAATTTATCGGTCGCAACGGAAAGCTTTCGGCCACGAGCTCCGGACCCGACAATATCGATGTTGCTTTTGTTTTTGCTTTTGCTCTGGGCAAGGGAAACACTCGCCACGCCGGAAAATGTCTCCGGCACCTCAAACAATAAAATCAAAAATCGAACTTGAGCCTTGGATTTGGCCGGAAGCCAGCGATAGGTTGATTCTCCGAACAGCGGACCTTGCTCCATGGTTTCGCGTCGCGGAATGGAGAACGGCGTTGTGCTGAACTCCATCCCCCGGCAGAAGGTCTTCGCGCGCCACGGTGCTTGCGCCCGGTTGTATCGTTCTTCCCAATTGCCAACCCAAGGGAAGTCCGCCCGCCGAAATGCATAGACGATGAGAAGCTTCAGGCGCGGGTTACATGCGGCGATGAAACCAATCTCAAGTTCCGGATTCAGCAATTGCGCCGTGTAGTGTCCGAAGCGCTGCGCCGGCATAGTGCGCAAGTTCGTGCACAAATTCGTCCGCTTGCGACCTTTTGTCGGAGCGTTGGGCCAGGTAAACTCGGCTTCCGGCCGAAGTGAAAATCGAGGACTGTAGCTAGCCGGACAAACCTTCGCCCGCGTTGCCGGCATGTCGAACCATGTAGTCCCCGCTTCCAGAAATGGCGGCCCGAAGGTTACGTGCTCGTTCCACGAAATGGGCCGGTCGTAACTGCCGAGGTTGACCGCCTCTTCTTCGCAATAAATCACGGGATTCACGCGGTCAAGTGTCAGGTTCCGGCTGAATCTGATCCGAGCTTCGGGAAGCGTCAGACCATATTGCAATCGTGGCTTCGGCGACTGTGCTTGCTTCTGAACTCCCCATTTCAGCGCGGGTGCCTCGCCGTGGGTAGTGAGACCCGCTGCCGTTTCTTCCAGCGAAGGCGGCCCGAAGTGATCAAAGCTGAGGCTGTGTCCCGCAATGCCAGCGAGTAACCTGCCATCCGGCGGAGGTCCGTACTTGCGAGCATGTTTCGAAATCTTGTACTCAGACGGATCGATCGTCGCCCATGGCGGCCGCCAGAGCGGGTTCACTCCGGCACACGCGTCCAGATTCAACTCGCAGATATGCCCGCCGCCTTCAAGAACGGAGACATATCCCCAATCTGCTCGCAGGCGGAATCCGGGACGACCATCCATCACATTCTTATTGTGTAAAACCGCCTGCTGGGAACCCGATGTCGTCGTCGTCATCTTGTGATCGCTTGATATTCTGCCGTCGCCTCTCCGTCAAGCGCAGCGCGTGCCTGTTCAAGAAATGCGCTGATGTTGTCGGCTTGGAAAACATTGCGGCCAAAGAAGACGCCAGCCGCTCCGGCGGCCGCAACTTCGCGGACCACATCAAGAGCATGCTTGTCCGAAGCATGACGGCTTCCACCGAGCACCAGAATCGGTATCGTACATTTTTCCACAACTGCACGCATTGAAGCTGTATTCCCGCTGTAATCCGTCTTGACCATATCCGCACCAAGCTCGGCTGCCATACGCGTGTGGAGGTTCAGCCACTTCGGGTCACCTGGATTCTGCACATCCTTCCCCCGTGCGAGAGATTCAACAATGAGCGGGATTCCAACTCGTTCGCATTCGCGGGCAACTTCGGCGTTGCGCGCGATCTCCTTCATCTCGAACTCGGCATCGCCCGTACCTACGACCAGATAGGTGAGAACGGCATCGGCGCCCAGTCGTAGCGCCTCCTCGGGGCGCGCGAGAAGCGCACTGTGCAGCGTACCGCTTCCGTTTTGCCCCATCGCGGACCAGACCGTTGTCCAATCCAGACGCGCGATCAGAGCCGGTATTGGGCCGGCGATCGTCGAGCTCGCGAATTGGCGCATGAGTCCAAGATTCAGCAGCAAGGCATCGACGTTGGCTTGCGCAAATTGTCGAATCTTTCCTAGTGGGTCCTCAGTTCCAGGAATCGGTCCCAGTACCAAGGCATGATCGAAAGCCACGACCAAAGCTCGGTGTTCGGAACCTCCCAGTACACGATTCAAACGAATCTTCTTGCCGCAATCGCTCACAGTTCCCTCACATCGCCGCTGAATTCTAAGGTGGACTCAAATTATCTCGCAAGTGAGCGATTGTCATCTACTTGTTCTACTATGTTGATCGCCCATGGCAATGAAGACGGAATCGCAACCCCACCTGACGCGCGCCTTCGGTTTGCTTCACGCCACGGCCCTGAACATCTCCAACATGGTTGGGATCGGGCCTTTCATCACCATCCCACTGTTGATGGCTTCGATGGGCGGCCCGCAATCCATGCTGGGCTGGCTGACCGGTGCGCTTATCGTGATTTCCGACGGTCTGATATGGAGCGAACTGGGGGCAGCGTTGCCCGGCTCCGGTGGCAGCTACCATTTTCTTCGCGAGGCGTACGGCCATCAGACCTGGGGCCGCCTGATGGCTTTTCTTTTCATCTGGCAATTCGTGGCGAGTGGGCCTCTGGAAATCGCATCGGGGATGGTTGGATTCGGTAACTATTCTTCCTATCTCTGGCCGGGATTGACCGCTCGAGGCCAACAATACGTCGGGGTAGCCGTAGGCCTCGCCGCTTTGTTCCTCTTATGCCGGCAGATGACATTCCTGAGGAAGGCGACCGTCACTCTTTGGGTGGGCACGGTGCTGGCGATGGCAACCGTCATCGTCGCCGGTTTTTCCCACTTCCATGCTCACCTGGCGTTCGATTTTCCTCCCGGAGCGCTGGCCTTCAATCGTGGCTTCGTGCTCGGTCTGGGCAGTGCTACTCTGATCGCCGTGTATAACTACCTCGGATATTACGATGTGTGCTACATCGGCGACGAAGTGCAGAATCCTGGTTACGTGGTGCCGCGCTCGATTCTGTATTCGCTCGCCGTCTGCTGCATAGGATATCTCGCGTTGCATCTCGCCTTGATCGGAGTGGTGCCGTGGCGCGAAGGAATTCATTCGAACTTCATCGTTTCTGACTTCATGGAACGCCTCTATGGCAGGGGCGCTGCGATCGTGGTCACAATTTTCGTCCTCTGGTCGGCCTTTGGCGCCGTGTTCGCCCTTCTTCTGGGCTATTCGCGAATTCCTTATGCGGCTGCCATCGATGGCTATTTCTTCCGTCCCTTTGCACAACTGCATCCGACGAAAAACTACCCGCAAGTTTCACTTCTGGTTCTGGGCGGTTTTTCGATTGCCCTCGCGTTCCTTAAGCTTGATCAATTGGTCAGCGCCTTGATCACTACCAGAATTCTGGTACAGTTTCTCGGACAGCTGTTTGCCATTCCACTCTTGCGGCGAAAATTTCCTGACAGCGCGCGGCCCTACAAGATGTGGTTTTATCCCGCACCCATTGTCATTGCTTTCTTCGGATGGGTGTACGTTTTTCTAACCTCCGGCTGGCTCTACATCAAGATCGGATCATTGACGTTGCTAACCGGCGTTCTGGTTTTCTTCATCTGGGCGAAGTGGAAAGCTACATGGCCCTTCCACCCGGGCCAGGATTCCGCCTGACATCAAGACCCCAAGCATCACAGGAGCAATTCATGATTGGAAGTGCTTTTCGCGGCCTTCGGTTCGCTGACAAATTGGTCGGACAGGCCCGTCCGGTTCAGACGGCAAGTCTTTTTTTGGCCTGTGTGCTGATCTTGGTCGGAGCTTGTCTGGGATCTTCTGACCCGGCTAAGGCTTCTCCGGTAGCTATCCAAATCGAGGGCTTATCCGTGGCGGTTCAGCCGAGCGACGGGACATACGAGATTCAAACAGGAAACAGCGGACACAGCGTCATTCACGCCAGAGTAGCGGCGGAGATCGATCACAAGTGGTTCAAATCAACCGATTATCCGCACCATGAGATATCGCAGTCGAGTTTTGAGGATGCGCTCGGACACGGCAACAAAATAACCATAACTTCGTCTGGACTTCCGCATTCCCCTGACCTCGCCTATACATTGCAACTCTACGAAGGGAGAGATTTTGGTGTTATCGAGGTTGAGGTGCAAAATCACACAACCAATCCGACGACCATCCAAAGTATCCGAAGCGTCGAGGCCATCGGGACCAAAATTGTCGATCTCGGTGGGGCGCAGAAAAGCGACCGAATTCTATCGGATAGCTACAGCGAGGATTGGCCGCCATTGCAGATCTTCGATTTAGGGAAAGCTCCAAAAGGAATGCACCGCGCCGTGGGCAGCCAACTTACTTACAACCGGGATAGCAAGGACAGCCTGTTTGTGGGTGCGCTGACTTCCAACCGCTTTCTCACCATTGTTCATCTGCAGACGCAATCTTCATCACCGGATGGCCCCGGCATCACTTCCTACACGGTCGATTCAACCGGAACTACCGAGATACAAGCAACCGAGCCTGAATCCGGTATGCGAGAAGGGCCGGCGGAAAACCTGATTGAATTAAATGTTCCTCTTGCCGCAGGCGAGTTAATAACTTCAGAACGCGTGATGTTTGCTGCCGGAAAAGACTATCATTCAGAACTTGATAACTACGGCGCCGCGATTCGAGAGCTGCATCACAGTCGCATCAGCCCAGACAACATGCTGGGATGGTGGAGTTGGACGGCCTTTTACTTCAAGATCACCGAAGGCGCGACGCTCAGCAACGCGCAATGGCTGGCCGCGAACCTGAAGGGGCTGGGCTACGACTATTTTCATTTCGACTTGGGCTACGGATACGCTCGCGGTGAATATGCGACGCCCAACGCCTCTCAGTTTCCGCGTGGCATGTGGGATCTTACTCACCACATTTGCCGATTGGGATTGAAGGTGGGAATTTGGACGGCTCCTTTTGAAGTGGCCGAGCGGGCCTGGATTTACGAGCACCACAAAGATTGGCTGGTGCACAACGCACACGGCGATCCGATTTCCATTGGCAAAGCCGAGGAGGTGGAGGGCGAACGCCTGTTCGTCTTGGACGCCACTCATCCTGATGCCCAGGAATATCTTCGCGAGACCTATCGCACGCTGGTCCGGGAATGGGGCGTGCGCTACATCAAGCTCGATTTCATGGACAATACAGCAATCGAGGCTTACTACCATCGCCCGAACACAACCGCCCTCGAAGCCCAGCGCATCGGACTCGAGATTATCCGTAAGGCAGTCGGCGAAGACGTGCTCCTCGATAAAGATGGGAGTCCAATGTTGAATCCGGTTGGCCTGGTGGATGAAGGCCGCACATCCCAGGACACCGGCCACGCCTTTCTCCGCAGCAAGGAGGCTGAGCCGGGCATCGCGGCACGTTACTACATGCATCGCAACTTTTTCATCGCCGATCCGGATGCGTTCACGGTTTCTCGGCAGCTCATTGAAGAGCGGACCATTCAAGCTCCACTAACACTGAGTGACGCTCAGGTCTCGATCGCGCTGTCGGCGGTTTCCGGAGGAATGTTCGAAATTGGCGACGACCTTCCAACACTAGGGAGTGATCCGGACCGCGTGGCGTTGGTCAAGAATCCTGATTTGCTGGCCATGGCTAAGCTTGGACGCGCTGCTTTGCCTCTAGATCTCCTGACTTACGCAGATAAGGATGAGCAACCCAGCGTCTTTCTGCTGCGCGAAGACCAGCGTCAGTCCATGCTCGCAGTCTTTAACTGGACGGAGCAGTCCAGTTCGCACACTTTTAGTCTCTCCGATTTAAACCTTCTCGCAGGACATTCGTACAAATTCTCCGACACGCTCGCGCAAGATCAACCGTTGGCGATGGACCACGAAACGCTCCGCCTTGACAATCAACCCGCGCACACGGTCAAGTTGATCAAAATTATTGATACTTCGATCCCGCCGGCCGCGCCTTCGATTGCCTTCCGGGTACCGTCTCAGGCAAAGATTGGCGAAGAGATTGAGTTCTCCAGCACAGTGTCTAAAGACGGAGTCCCCGCGCTCGCCCATCATTGGGATTTCGGCGATGGAGTGGCCGCCGATGGCGCAATCCTCACACATACGTATACAGCCGCCGGCAATTACACAGTGCGGTTCGTGGCTGAGGGCGTCGATGGCAAGGCTGCGGAGAAGGCATTTTCGATCAACGTCAGCGGATTGGTGATTCTTCAGTCTCCTCGGCGTTACACCGAACCGCACGAATAGATGCACTCAAGGAAGCGCTGCCCAAAGACGGCAGTGGCGACTCACGCCGAATCGAGAACAAGGCTGGTGGTCGGGCCCGGATTCAGTACTTTGCCGTGCCCAGCGCAGTTGAGGTCACAACCAAGGCCCGCGCGCGGTCTTGGGATGGCTCTCTGGTATAAGCGGAAGCGGAGTCTTACGGCCCGGTGGGCTCAAACCAGGCCCCTGCAGCCCTTGACGAGCCCTCGTCTGGCTTTGGGATGGGTGCGACCGTGGCTGAGGAGAAATGTCCGGCCTTTTCCCGTCATCCGCCCACAATCGGCGGCGAAAGCTTTGGAATCCGAAAGTAGGCCTTGAAGCTGCAATTTCTGGACGCCTCCAGAGTACGGCTTCTGGTTGTTATTTCGTGAACCCCCACTCAGAGTGGCCGAATCTTAGACCACCCGCGACTTGCCAACCGGAAAGTTCCTCGTCTTCGATAGGTAAATGCCAGGCCCGGGCCAGGGGGCCCAATCTTTTGACGGCCGCGTGCCCACGCCCGCAGCGTAGATTACCGACTCGGAGATTCCGTCCAGGCCGAGGGCTTTCTCTACCTTGGATTCGGCGAGCGCCATGGTGCAGAATGGAGCGAGGCCGAGCCAGGTGGCGGTCAGGCAGAACGTCTGGCAGAGGTGCCCGGCGTCCAGAATCACAGTGCGATACGCGGCTGGATCGGGATACTTCCAGCGGTTGCGCTCAAATACGGCGCTCATGAACATCAGGACGCTCGCTGCGCCATACCAGAACTGTCCCGCCAGATAACTCCCGAACTGTCGTGAGCTGCAGCCTGTTCTTAGTAACTCTAACGAATGCGTGTCGGGCGAATAGTGATACAAGCCACGCGGCAGACCACGCACTCGGAGGACCGCCACATATGCTTCCAGCGGATGTCGCGCGCCCGCCGACGGAGAGGTCTTCAGCGCCACGCGGCCGATCGAGCCCGGCAGCTTTACCCAATATTGCACGCCCGAGGTGAGCCAAAGCAATGTGCTCAACTCTTCAAGATCCATGCGGCGCCCGGAGAACCTGCGCCAGGTGCGCCGTGCGAGCAAGACTTGAGGGAACTCGCCCTTCGTATTCGGATTTGGGAGTCGCACGCGAGCGGCGCGACGATACTGTTTCACTGCAGGCGGTGCAGGTTCGCAACGGGCACGATCTAAAAGCGCGTGCCGGGACTCCCGCAGGTCGGATACAAACGGCAGGTCCTTGGTAGAGAAATGAAGAAGGCCGCCAGCCGGAAGCCACGGCGACCACGATTCCAGAAACTTCATGTCTGCACCCGCCGCGGCCGAGCCTTCCGGGACCAAGAAACCTCGCCGGGTGAGTTGTCGCAAGACAGACTCTACGCTCGAAGGCGTGAACTCAGACGCGAGAGAGCAAGCCTGAGCGGCAGTCCGCCACTCGTTGAAGCAATCTAGAAGCGAGACCACGATGGGATCGGCAGAGATCAGGATGTGGGTGCGATAGTTCTCGAAGATCAGCTTGCCGCCACGCCAGTAGCAGACGATGCTGGCTGCGCGGCGTAGTCGCCCAGGAGATGCCACCATGACGGACCTCATGCGTCAAGGGTCCGACGCTTCACAGCAAACGAAAATGGCTTCGGGAGATTAGCTTGGTCAGATCCTGAATGTGGACGTCAAGCGTCTTCATCTCTTTGGCGACGAGCCGTAGTTTTTCCTTCACTTTAGCTTTATCTTTAGCTTCAACGCGTTCAACGGACTTCTTAACCGGCTTTTGTCGAACAGACATGGACTGACTCCTACGCTGAGACTCGAGGCAAGAACCCGCAGTGTCGTGAACGATAAGGGCATCAGTCTTTATTGTCAACAGGATTCGCCATAGAATTTCAGCTTGTGTCAGGGTGGGAAGCCTACACGTCGGATCAAATCCTGAATGCGAGGATCGGAGCGAAAAGGATCTAACGCTGGCTCGATCTTCATATAGATCATGTCGTCATTCCTTTCTTCGTAGCCTTTGGTAAGCCAGGAAATGGTCTGCTCCTTGTCGGCCAATCCGGCATACACCATAGCGATACTGTAGGCCGGGAGGTAGGGTTGGGAAGGATCTTGCAACTTGCTCAGGACCTCACGCGCACGTGCACGGTCTCCTGACCGAGCATAGGCGATGCCCAGTTGCTCCATAGAATATGGATCTCCCGGAAGCAGGTCCGTTCCCTTTTGCAATGCTGAAATGCCTTCTTTGAACCGGCCTACATTTACGTACGAGATACCTATACAGAGATAGGCAAGCCCAAAGTTTGGGTCCATGTCGAGGGTTTTGCGGCATTGGTTGGCCGCGTCTTCATAGCGTCGTGCGTCATTGAGACGATTTCCCAAACTGGCACTGATGATCAGCGACAGCGGGTCCAACTCAACCGCTTTCGTTGCCTCCCTCACGCTTTCATCGAATCTTCCGACGGTGGCCAGGTAGATGGAATACCAGTGGTGCGCGGTGGCGTAACTCGGATTCAACTCGATCGCCCGCTTGTACTCGCGCTCAGCCCCTTGCCAATTCCACTCGTTGTGATAAATGCTCGCCAGAGACGTGTGCGCTTCCACAAGGCTATCGTCGAGTGTCAATGCTTTCTGTGCGGCTGCCTTTGCCTTCTCATTGACCTCCCTTGACGCGATGGCCCAATCAGGATCAAGAACAACATAGACATCGGCCAATCCCGCATAGGCCAGCGCATAATTCGGATCCTTTGCTATGGCTTCGTGGAAATAGCCGAGGCTTTTTTCCAGAGAGTTACGGTCCCGCTTGTTCCAGAAATAACGTCCTTTGAGATAAGCTTCGTAGGCTTCGGGATTGACCGGGCGGAAACTCCCGCGGCGTGCTTCGTCCTTTTGACTCAGCCTGCCTTCGATCTGCTGCGTGATGGCGCGAGCCACTTCATCCTGCAGGCCCAGGATATCCTGGAGGTCACGCTCGTAACTGTCCGCCCACAGGTGTTGGTCGGTGGCTGCCCGGATCAGTTGCGCGCTAATTCTTACCCGGTTCTCTGCTCGTTGTACAGACCCTTCCACCACTGCGTCCACGTGCAATTCGCGCGCAATCTCCGGTAGCGGCTTCTCGGTTCCCTTGTAGTGCATCACGGACGTCCGCGAAATCACTCGGAGGTCAGCGGTCTTGGCCAGATCGGTAATCAGCGCCTCGGTCATACCGTCGGCGAAATAGTCTTGCTCGGGATCGCGGGAGAGATTGGCCAATGGCAGCACTGCCAGCGAGCTGATCTTCGGCTGGCCACCACGTCCCAACAAGCGATCACGCCAGCCCCCGGTGTTGAAGGCAAACAACAACGCAGCCACAGTGAACAGCGGGGCTACGACCGCTATGCCCGTTCTCACAAGCCTTCGCCATGACTTTGGTTCAGCGGCTCGAACCGAAGCGCCAGCGTTTGGCGCGCTCAGCCGCCGCACGTCCACCGCCAGTTCCTTCGCCGACTGGTAGCGGTTCTCCGCCTCTTTCTCCAGGCACTTGAGGATGATGTCTTCCAGTTGTGGTGACAGTTCATGCGCTAGGCGGCCCGGCGAAGCCACCGGCTTGTGCAGGATGGCGTCTGCTGTGGCCGTGGCGCTCTTCTCATGAAAGGCGGTATGTCCAGTCGCCATCTCGTAAAGCACCGTCCCCACAGCCCAGATATCGGAGCGCGCATCCACCGTCTCCCCCCGCAACTGCTCCGGCGACATGTAGGGCAACGTCCCCGCTCCGGTCCGGGTTTCGCTCTCTGTCTCTGCCTCCGGCGTCGCGGGTTGGGCCAGTTTCGCCAGCCCGAAGTCCAGTATCTTCAGCCGGCCGTCAGGGGTCAGACGCAGGTTATTTGGCTTCAGGTCGCGGTGGATAACACCTTGCTCGTGTGCTGCGGCTAGTCCCTCGACTAGTTGCAACCCCAGCCGCGTGAACTCTTTCTCCGGCAGAGCATGATTCGCGATTCTCTCGCTCAGCGTGACCCCCTGCACGTACTCCATCACCAGAAAGTCGATTCCCTGCTGCGTATCAAAATCGTGGATGGTGGCAACGTTGGGATGGTTCAGCTTCGACAGCGCCAGAGCTTCCTTGCGGAAAGATTTGCGCGCGGACTCGTCAGAGAACGTCGTAGGCGGCAGTACCTTGATGGCTACGTTGCGGTCGAGATGCTCATCGCGGGCGCGATAGACTTCCCCCATGCCGCCGGCGCCGATCCTCTCGGCTATGAGGTAGTGGCCCAGCCGGCGGGCAACGAGTGAATCTTGGCCGAAGGCTCGGCTGGACATAGGGAAAAATCTCCTTTCGCCCCTCAACCGACCATTCTAGGCTGACACAGTGCCCAGCCTAAGAGGCGGCGGCGTTGAGTAACCTAGACTTCTAGTTCATATTTCTCATATGCCGACATCCATGTCCACAAGTAGCGCGAAAAACGTGGGGACTGCCGAGGAGAACGTGGATCTCGAACGGAGACTCGGGATTCCCGAACCCCAAATCCTTTTGGCGAAAATGAAGTGTGCAATGTGTTCGCCGAGAATGCCAACAGCAGAACTCACGGTCGATATTCCCATCCACAAGTCGCACGAAGACTGCGAGTGTTCCATTGCGATCGAAATGACCCTCTTCACTCGGAAGCAGCGAGCTGCCAACATCAAACTTGCCTCGACCGACCGCACTCGGCGCTGGGCTACAGGCCCGCCAGCACCGCAAGCCATCTTGCCGAAGCAAGAGGGCACGGAGATGTGGAAAACGCTTCGCGTTTCCCACATCCCCACACCCTCGACGACGACGGACAAAGGTCAAAAGAGGCGTTACACTATCCCGTCCCCTGCTCCAGACCTCATCACCGCTGAAAACGCACGACAATATTTGACTGGAAACTCCCATTCGGGCCAGACAGCAAACGGCGGCACCTCAGTTCCACATTGATTCGAACAGGGATGAGGGGGGACAATGGCAGCTTTTGGGGTCAAATATTATTATAAGGAGATCCCGCTTGGTTGTTTTATTGCGCGAGAAGCGACTTCGGATTGAGCTTCTGGACGATCCTAGGGGAAGCGAATGTTGCTAATGTGCAACCAAATTGCATCCCGAGATTGTGAAAATCACGATAAACGGCTGTAAGTTATTGATAAACAATGTCAGACAATCCTCAGTGTTTGGAATGGTAAGTGCTCGGGGCGAGTCAATGGCCTTAGTGAGCTCCAGGTAATAAAATTGGGAGGGATTGACATGAGGCGCGTGGTTCCGATTCTAGCATTATTAACGCTGGCGTTGCCCATGGCAGCTTGGGCGGGCAGCATTACACTAGTCAACGAAGCCGGCACGATTGCGATTTCAGACATGGCGGGAACGGGCGGATTGGGGACGATCGGTGCGTCAACAATCACTTCCATGGGATCACAGCTAAGGGGTTTCAACGGATTTACGGGTTTCCTAGGTTCTGTTAGCTACTCGACTGGCACTCTGACTAGCGGCTCGGTCTCCGGTGGCGGGGTGTTTTCCGGGACGGGCTCGTCATTTACCGTAGTTGGTCAGGGTAAATGGATGGAAGGCTTGACGCCCCCTGAGAAAGGCAAGGTTACGCTCTTCAGCGGTAGCTTCGTTGGCCCGACCGATTGGACTCTGACGAGCCATGTTGGCCCGAAGCTGACCTATACGCTCAGCGGCGAAATAGCAGGCATGCTCTGGAATGGCCGTGACGTGACTGGAACGACCGTCCAGAACATAACCACCTACAATGGGCTGCTGGTTCAAGGTATCGGGCACGTGACTGCGGGGACTACGAACCTCATCGTGCCGGAACCCGGAAGTCTAGGTCTGTTGGGGATAGGGCTGGTGGGTATCGCTGGAATGTTCCGTCGCAAGCTTTTCGGTTCGTAACTTAAGGTTCGTAACTTAAATTGTTGTCGCCCAGACACTCAACTCATGCCCCGCCGCAAGGTGGGGTTTTTTGTTCCTCCACTCTAGGTAGTCATCCCAGCGACCGACCAGACCACCCAAAGCGATCCGTCGGTCGAAATTCATCTGCACCGTGAGGAGACAGGTCATCAGGCGCGGCATTCTACCACCGGCACCGCGCCTGGGAAAGTTGCGGCGTACTCTGCCTCGACCGACGAGGCGGTCGTGCAATGGGTCGTCACGGAGGGCGCCGACTATTGGCACAGTGACCGATTGCGATGCGGTGACGAATCCGACGGGGCTGCTTCGTGATCACATCCACTCGCCTGCAACGATGCAGAATCGCACGACATGGCAAAAAAATGGCACTGTTGAGTAATCTATAGTAGTAGTTTATATTTCTCATATGCGCTATATTCCAAGACAACTCACGGCCGTGCTCCTGGATGCATCTCGGCACTTTCCGGCGGTTGTCGTGACGGGGCCGCGTCGTGGGGGCAAAACGACCCTTTTGCGCAAGCTGTTTCCGAAGGCCCGTTACGTATTGCTCGAAGACCCTGATATTCAAGCGCGAGTGCGCAGTGATCCCCGTGCCTTTCTCGAAGAACTGCAACCTCCGGTTGTATTTGACGAGATTCAAAATGCCCCCGAGTTGCTGGACTACGTCCGTACGCTCATCGACACTAAGCCGCGCCGCATGGGTCAGTGGCTGTTCAGTGGATCCCAGGAAGCTCCTCTCATGCGCGGCATCACCGAATCGATGGCGGGACGCGCCGCTATTCTCCAGTTGCTGCCTCTTAGCCTCGAAGAGACCGCCAACGTGGATTTGCTACACGGAGGCTTCCCTGAAGTGCTGACGCGGCCTCAGGCTCGCAGCCTTTGGTTCGCCTCCTACCTGCAAACGTATCTGGAGCGGGATGTAAGAGCGATCACAAATGTGCGTGATCTTGCGACCTTTCGTCGGTTTCTTTCCCTGCTGGCGAGTCGCCATGGTCAAGTTCTCAACAAAACCGACCTTGCGGCCCCCCTCGGAGTCACGGTTCCGACGATCGGCGAGTGGCTGTCCATTCTGGAAGTGACGGGCCAGATCATGCTCGTTCCCCCGTACTTCGAAAACTTCGGTAAACGGCTCATCAAGTCCCCGAAAATCTACTGGGCGGACTCCGGGCTGGCCTGTTATCTGCTGGGCGTGACGTCCGCGGCTGAGCTTGAGCGATCCCCATTTCTGGGAGCCCTGTTCGAGGGCTTCGTGGCGGCGGAGATACTCAAGAGTGAGGCCAATCGAGGAATGCGGAAGGAACTCTACTATTTCCGCGATCAGCAGGGCTTGGAGGTAGACTTCCTCGTGCCACGGCGCAACTCAAACCTGTGGTTGATTGAAGCCAAAGCTGGGAAGACGGTTCGGCCGTCCATGGCCTCTCCTCTACTCTCACTGCGTCGAGCCTTGGCCAAACGTTCCGTGCGATTGATCGTCGTCCACCGCAAATCCCGCTCACAATTGGCGACAGCAGCAATCGCTCGGGGCGTTGACGCTCTTGACGCTGAACGATTCATCCAGGAGCTCGGTCGCACCAAATAGCAAGATACTCTTAGCGTCTGCCGCCGACGATTACTGCTCCCACCGTTGCATTGGAAACGGCAAGGGCGCGCCTTCGCTGGGATAGACTCGGAGCGGGAAGCTCAAGGGCGACTTGGAGGGGCACTGGTCCGAGCGAGTGAGCGGGAACTGGCGGCTCACATTTGCGTTCGAGGGCGAGGACGCGATTCTCGTCGATTACCAGGGTTACCACTAGGAGCTAAGTATGCTTCAATCCATCCCATCCCGGCGAGGTGCTGAAGGATTACCTAGGCGACATGACTGTGAAGGAAGCGGCCAGACGTCTCGGGGTGACGCGGCCGAATCTCTCCCGGATACTCAACGGCCGCGCCGGCATTTCAGCGGTGATGAGCGTGCGGCTTGCCCAGGCGATGCCGTACACGTCTCCCGAGTTTTGGCTGCGGATGCAGCTCAATTACGATTTTTGCAAGGCTCAGAAAACCAGGCAGCCTAAAATCAAACCGTTTCCGGCCAGACCGCAACGGGAGCTTGCGTCAGCCTCAATTTGACGTCCTCGCCCTCCTCTTCCCGAGCCGCGGGAACTGGCTTTGTCGTCCTTCCCCAAACACCGAGCCGACTGCTACGGGATGCAGTTCGTTGGGAGCCAATCGACCGGTTTCCGGAAGGGACCTCACGCGCGCGGTCACGCCAGAACAGGAGGCTATATGTTGTAGCGGACGACCGGATCGAGGCGATTGGACTCAGCGCCGCAGGAAATAGATTCTGTCAGTCCAGTCCCGATTGCCGGTTTCTCTTGCCAGTCTGGTCAAGGCCCAGACCAAACTGCCGATATCCGCGGACGAAATTGTCTTTTCGTCCACAAAAATCACACGGCCGTGCGTTCGTTCTTCTTCCGCCCAGATCTTGAGCAGCGGAGGAATCGTCCTCCGGTCATACATAACCAGCGTCAGTCTCTGGGCAGCGGCTTCTCGCAAGCAAGAGGAGTCGTTCTGTCCAAGGTGCCCATCTTCCCATTCCATCGCCCCTGCACTGAACTCGCTCGTCGGTGGCCCTTCGCCCCTTTGTCCTTTAGGCGAGCGTCACGTCCAGCGACTCCCGCTTGGAGATTCATCATGCCATTTCGGCGAATTCACCGTTCTTGAGAATTAGAAACGAATCGTCTCGCGCACAAGCCATAAGCTGTTTCTGTGGAGTATCGATCGCGTCATCTGCCAGCTGGAAGGTTCCGTGGTGGATTGCGATGCTGGTCTTGGCGCCGAGAATTTCGTGGGCTCGCACGGCTTCTTCGGGACTCATATGCACGGGCGACATAAACCAGCGCGGTTCATACGCTCCAATGGGCAACAATGCGAGCTGTGGAGAGCCGAACTTTTCCCGAATCTGCGCAAAATGACTTCCGAAACCAGTGTCGCCCGCGAAATACACGAGTCGCTCCGGGAATTCGATTGCATAACCGCACCAAAGGGTCTGGTTGCGGTCCAAGATCCCACGAGCTGAGAAGTGCAGAGCCGGGACGCAGTGGACGGTGAAGCCCGAAAGGGTCAGTGATTCTCCCCAATCCAGTTCGTAAACGGGTTCGATTTTTTCCGAACGAAGCAGGCGAGCGCCGCTAGCAGCAACGATGAATGTAGAACGTCCACGTGCAGCAATCTGACGCAAAGTCCGTAAATCCAGGTGGTCATAATGATTGTGGCTGATGAGCACGGCGTCGATGTCTGGCAAATCATCGATCCGCACTCCAGGTTTTCGTCGGCGCCTCGGACCTAACCAGGACACAGGACTGGCTCGTTCCGACCAAATTGGGTCCGTCAAAATGTTAGATTTGCGTTGCTGAATGAGGACGGTCGAGTGGTTCACCAGTGTGATTCGTAATTCGCCACCCTCCGTGCACCGCGGCGGAGTGGACTGCTGAACGTCCGAGATGAATGCTGGCGATGGCTCTGGACGACTACGCAACTTCCAACGAAGAACATCAAGAATCCCGCGGGCTTGAGGCGCACCCGGGTTGTAGAAACGCCGTCCGTCAAAGTGCTTTGGGAATCCTCGATCGCTCATGCGTTCATCGCCTGCCTAGGTCAGGTGTACATCAAATAGCGCCAGCCAATACTGAAGGGACTGCAAGGCGAAACCGCAGAAGATGAGCCCGATGCCGAACGCGCCCAGGCGTCGCTCGGGAAGATTGTCAGCATAGTATTCGATGTAAGGATTGACCGTCGCACCAATACCGGTGACGATGCCTGTCACCAAGCCCACCCGAATCGCAAATGACCAGGCGTGATCCACGTGATGGATGAAGGCGCTACAGATAAGGGCACTGGCGATGTAGCCGAAGGTGCGGACCACCGTTCCCCAGAACTGACGACGTGTAAGGCGAGGACGGCGAGCTGCGACGTAATCCATGGCAGGACGCATCCCGCGAGAGTAAGCCAGGATTTGGCCGACGGTGATGAGAATGGCAAATGCGATTGCGAATCGCAAGCCTAGAATCCTATACAATCCAGCTCCGAAGCCAAGTCCCCGGACCGCAGAAAACACTCCTTCCCAAGGCGACGAATAGTGATCGAGCCCACGAGCTGCCCGATTGAATTCGACTGACAATGTGATACCGGTCGCAATTCCGGCGGCCAGACCAAAGAAGACACCAAGGCCGAGGCCGTAGCCGATTCCAAAAACAATAGAGTACGTGACAGCGCGGGTAAGCAGTCTCAACGGACCGTGCTGTCCCCCCAACAAATCGTAGGCGAGGTAGAGGCTGCCTAACACATCGAGGCATGTACCCGTAATGCTGACGGCTGCGACGATATGGTGGTCCATCGAGCCATAAGGCTAACACTTTGATGGGCCCGAATACTGTTCCCAGGGATCGGGACCTACCTCGTTCGTGGACACAAGCGCGTTTATCGTTCCTGATCGGCTAAACTCCCCCAAGCCGACTTTTGTCCCCCAAGTCTCCGGTGGTTTAACTTCCAGGTCATAGTTGCAGGATCTCATAAGGTCCAGGAAAACTCCCTCTTTGTGTCTTTCACGGTGACAACTGGCCAACCGGACAGATCTTTCAAGCTCTTCACCGCACTGTCCGGAATACCGAAAGCCAATTTGTCGAGGCGAGCGAGAAATCCTGGGACAGTTGGAAGAGGCGAGGAATGGGCCGCGACGCTGCGATGTGATCTAATGGGCCAGCGTGGATATACCGCCTGCCAACATTAACCAAACGGAATCTTCGGGGGCAGAAGAGCGCACCGCATCGGTCGCGGAGGGAATTGCTCTCGGAATGGAACTCGCGCCGGAGAACCGGCGTTTGCCCGAAAAACTGGGCGAAGAGCTTTGGCGAGTGGCAGGAGCGGAGCTGGTTGAGGTAAGCAGGGCGGAATTTGCCGAGGCCCTGGAAACGATAGGAGCCCGGGACAACTTCGGCCTCGACCCAGAAAAGCGGGCCAATGAGCGGCAGCGGGAAACATTCTGGCGGGCTCTACATCTGGAGGAACTCGCCATCGCGCGCGGGTGCGCCTTGGGTCGCGAATCCGCATGGCGGCGCTTTCTTGCGCAATATCAGGAACAGCTGATCAGAGCTGCAGTGGAGATGACGGGATCGGCGGCGCTGGGGGAAGAGTTGGCGAGCGCGCTTTATTCCGAACTGTTCGGGCTGACCGAGCGAGAAGGCAGGCGCTGGTCTCCGCTGCTTCGATATTCGGGGCGAGGATCCCTGATGGGGTGGCTGCGCGCGATCCTGGCGCAACGCCGCGTCAACCAGTACCGGAAAATCGGTCGGGAAACGGAGTTGGGCGAGATGGAACCAGCAGCGACCGTTTCCGAGCAGATCGAGCCAGAACAATTAGAGGGTTTGCGGCTGGCGCTCAAAATGACACTGAGCGAGGCTTCGGCGGAAGAACGCTTCCTGCTCTCGTCCTACTACCTGGACCAGCATACTCTGCATGAAATGAGCCGCGTCCTGCGAGTTCATGAAGCAACCATTAGCCGCAAGCTGAAGCGCGCAACCGAGCGTTTACGCAAACAGCTGCTGCGGACTCTCAAGGCACGGGGCCTGAGCCGGCGTGCGGCCGAGGAAGCGCTGGGAACCGATCCCAGGGATGTGGACATCAATCTGCGCAAGTTGCTGCAAAAATCGGAGGGCGACCCGATCTCCGATCAGGAAGGAAAAGATTGAGCCGGAATCTCCAACCCGGGATACATCCCGATGCTGACCAGCTCAGTGTGTTCGTGGAGGGCGCCGCCACCGCGCGGGAACAGGAGCGCATGCTGGCGCACCTGGGCGAATGCGCGGAGTGCCGGAAAGCTGTGTTCCTGATGCAGCCGAACGAGGAGACGCAACGAGCTGCGGCAACGCCTGAGAAAGGATGGATGTGGCGATGGCTCGTGCCGGTGGGGCTGCCCGCGGCTGCGCTTGCGTGCGGACTGATCGCGGCGGTGATCTACATTCGGCCACGTGGGGGCGCGCCTGAGACTCCGCAACAGATGGCAAGCGCGAGGCAGCCGGAGACTGAGCGTCCTGCAACGACAGTTGCGCCAGCCACCAACGCAGAGGCCGACCGGATTGCGCCAAGCGGCAACTTGGAGCAAGGGGCGCCAACCGCGAAATCGGAGCGGGCGCCAGCCGCCAACTCGACGCAGGTTGCGCAATTCGGTAGACCGCAGAACAGCTTGACGCCGAACGCGGCGTCGAACGTCCCCCGACAAGAGAACCAGATCGCAGGTGGCTTGCGTCCGCCCACATCAAAGAGCGGGCAAATGACCGCAGGGGCCGCGCCGCAGAAACCGGTAGCCGCTCCCTCTGCCTCGGCTCCGGCTGATTCGGCTCCGACTGCGGACTCGTCGCTGGCGCAGAACACCATCAGTACTACGGCGATATCCGAATTGCCGTTGAATGGGCGTAATGTTACGGATCTACAGCGGCTTCAGCCCGCAGACAAGGGCGCGGCGGCGCAAAATAACTTAGCAAGAAAAAAAGAACTGCCTGCGTTGCAGATTCAGGACGCAAGCGTCCAAGCCCAAACGCTTTCCGGAATCTCAGGCCGCATCACGGATCGAAGCGGGGCCATGATCGGAGGAGTGACGGTAACTCTGCGCGACGTGTCCGGCAAGACGCGACAGACGACGACCGGAGCGGATGGCAGCTTCCGTCTGGCACAACTACCGGCTGGACAGTATGAATTGACAGCGGCGGCGGCTGGCTTCAAGACAAGCCAACAGTCGATCGAGTTGAAACCGAGCGAGATGGCCATGCTACAGCCGGTGCTGGATGTGGGAAAGATGTCAGAAGTGGTTGAGGTGGAGGCGGCGACCGGCGCAGCGTCGGTTGAAACTGAATCGGCCAACGTGAGCCAAGTGGTGACGGAAATGACCGGCGTGCACCGGGCCGTCGCGCTACCGTCCGCCCTGCCGGTTCAGGCGACAGTGTCGCACGGCAAGCGGGTTCTCTCTCTTGACGATGCGGGCAATCTCTTCCTGAGCCGCAATGAGGGTAAGAAATGGAAGAAGGTCAAACCGCAATGGGCGGGCAAGGCGGTGCGTATCGAGTTGATGCCACCACCCAGCGGTGAAGCTTCGGCGAAGGCCAAGGACCAGGCGGCTGTGGCAAACGAGGAGGCGGCCTTTTTGCTAACCACTGACGGTGGCACGGTTTGGAGCAGTAAGGACGGGGCGCACTGGCATCAGCGGTAACTTCTGCAAGATAGTCGCTGCCGATAGTAGCTTCCGACAGTAACTTCTGATAGTAACTCCCCAAGAATTCCTCAAAAAATAGTCTGCAAAACTCCCGAGCGGGCGCGAACTCCGATTGAGCAAAGAAGCGCGGCGCGGCCGCCGGCCGCTTGCCGCGAGGGGGAGGCGCGATGTCTCGTATTTTTCAAGCTCTGGCAGGATTGGCACTGCTGTTTGCAGCGACCTTCGGCAACGCAGAGGCGAAAACGATCTCCGCTGTCTATTTTCGCGATGCTCTTTCTATTTCTGTGCCCTACGAAGCCGCGCACAGCGGCGAGACGGAGCTGAAACTAGAGTTGCTGAGCCCCGAGGATCGCGTGCTCGGCGAAGTGCGGCACCGGAAGCGCGTAGCCGAAGGAAGCGCGATGTGGAACGCAAGGATGGCGCTCCGCGAGCCGATGACGTTGGACGAACTGGTGTGGCAACGCGTGCGTTTTACGCTGCGCTACAACGACCAGCCGGCTCCGGATATCGAGGAGATCCGCTCGTTGTCGGAGATTCTGGAACGGCCCGTGCTGCGCGTTCTGGGGCAGCGATCGTATGTCGCTGGAGCGGCGGCGGCCATGCGGATAATCGTCACCGGCTCCGGCACCGGTGAGACGGCGGCCATGATGAAACGGGGGACGGTGAAGATCGAGCTGATCGAGCCCGATCACGATCCCAAGCTGCTTTTTGCTGGAGAACTCGATCACCGGGGATCTGCCGCGGCGGATTTTCATTTTCCAGAAGGATTGACGGGCAGCTTTCCTGTGCGCTTTTCGGCCGATACGCCTCTGGGCCACGTGGAAAGCACGGAGACGGTGCAACTGGAAGACAAGATCTCGGTGCTGCTGACGAGCGAGAAGCCGATCTATCAGCCCTCGCAGACCATTCATTTACGCGCGCTGGCATTGAACCGCGCTGATCGACATGCCGCGGGCGGGCGCGCACTGACCTTCGAAGTGGAAGATCCACGCGGCAACAAGGTATTCCGCAAAGGCACCGCGACGGACAATTTTGGCGTGGCGTCGGCGGAGTTTACGCTGGCGGACGAAGTGAATCTGGGTGCGTATCACATCCGCGCAAAGATGGGCGAGGTGAGCGCCGCCGAATTGACGGTCAACGTGGAGCGGTACGTGTTGCCGAAGTTCCGCGTGGCGATCGAGTTTGATTCGAAAAACGGCAAACCGAAACGCGATTACCGGCCTGGCGATCACGTTACCGGCGCCGTGAAAGCGAACTACTTCTTCGGCAAGCCTGTAGACAATGCATCGGTCACGATCAAGGCTTCGGCAATGGATGCGGAGCTTTTCGAAGCGGCATCGGCGAAGGGGCATACAGATCGCGACGGCGCGTATCGCTTCGATTTCGTGTTGCCGCAATTCTTTGCCGGCAATGGAAAGCGCCGCGGTGCGGCGCCGGTCGTAGTGGAAGCCACGGTGAAAGACGCCGCGGACCACTCGGAGACGCGCGGCGAGCCGATTACGGTAAGCCAGACATCGCTGCTGACTACGGCTGTTCCTGAAGGCGGCATGCTGGTGCGCGGCCTCGAGAATGAGGTCTTTGTTCTCGCGTCCTATCCGGACGGCACGCCGGCCAAAGCCGACCTCGTAGTGCGCTCTGCCGCTGCCCTGCAACGAGTGGAGACTGACGAGGCCGGAATCGCCACCATTCGGATTCCCGGCAACGACGCGAACAGCGCGCTGCGCATCGACGCTGATGACCGGAAGGGCAATCGCACCTCGGAGACCGTAACTCTCGAAACGCGCGCGGGAGAAGATCAGGTGCTGCTGCGCACATCCCACGCCGTGGTCAAGCCGGGCGATCGCATGGAGATCGAGGTGCTGTCGACGCGGCAACGCGGAGCAGCCTATATCGACCTGGTGCGGGGTGGGCAGACCATTCTCACACGCGACGTCGATCTAGAGAACGGGCGCGCGGAAGTGAGCCTAGTCGCCAGTCCGCAGATGAGCGGGACACTGACGATTGATGCCTATGTGATTGGCCGCAACGGCCGCGAAGCCGAGGACCAGAGACTGGTCTTTGTCGAGCCTGCCGAGGAATTGCATATCGATACTGTGGCCGACGCCGCGCGTTATCTGCCTGGCGGCGAAGCGAAAGTGCATTTCCGTGTGACCAATCAAAAAGGCGAAGGCGTCAGCGCCGCGCTGGGACTGGAGGTTGTGGATCAGGCGGTGTTCGCGCTGGCCGAAAAACAGCCGGGATTCGCAAAAGTCTTCTTTTATCTGGAACAGGAACTGATGAAGCCGCGCTACGAAATTCATTCGCTGTCTTCAACTCAGATCACCGATGTGCCGGGAGACGAGTCCTACGAATCGCACGATCGGGCCGCCCGAGCGCTCTTTGCGGCGGCGGAAACGGTCGCGGCGCACACGCTCGAGAGCGAGGCTGGCCGCGCGCTGCCAGAGACGGAAAAGGCCGATGCCATGGCGCGCTACCAGAATGCGCTTCTCGACTACGTGCGCGACCTTGCCGCGAAGATGACGAACCTGCGCGACGAGCAGAGTATGTTCCGGGCATTCAAAGAATTGAAAGATGCAGACGGACGCCCGCCACGCGACGCATGGGGCACCGAGCTGCGTATCGATCCTGCCGGATGGTGGAACCGAAGTTACCGTATGTATCGGGTGATGAGCGCAGGACCCGACCGCATATTTGGTACGGCCGACGACCTTACAGTGTGGCTGCAGCCCAAAATCGCATGGGTGTCGAATCAGCCGCAATGGAACGCCTGGAGATCGTCGGAATATACGATCACGATGCGGATGGAGCACGGAGTCGGCCCCGAGAATGGTCTTGCCGAAATCGACGGTACGGTCACGGATGCGACCGGCGCAGTGGTTTCGGGCGCGCGGGTTCAAATTCAACGCATCGAGGATAGGAGCAGCCGGAATACTGTTGCTGACGCGGCAGGCAAATTTTCCTTCGCGGCATTGCCTCCGGGGCGATACGGAGTGCAAGTCGAGGCGGCTGGATTCAAAACCAGCGTTCGGGTGATCTCCCTCTCGGCCCGCGACCGCGGAGTTCTTTCCGCGACGTTGCAGGTCGGCGCCGTCAATGAAATGGTGGAAGTTGAAGCCGGGATGGCACAAGTGGCGACAACGGACGCGGTAATCGCCGGGGCTGCACCTCGAGCATTGCCGTTGAACGGCCGCAATGTTATGGAACTGGCGCAGCTCCAAAGCGCCAAGAAAACCAAGGAAGACGTGAGGGCGAAAGACGAGTCGGGCGCCGCGGCTGCGCCAGGCGGTCATGTCCGGAGTTACTTCCCTGAGGCGCTCTACATCAATCCCGAGATACTTACCAACGGCGATGGCAAGGCGAGTATCACGATCCCGCTGGCCGATTCGATTACGACGTGGCGCATGGCGATCCTCGCCTCAACACAGACGGGCGCTCTCGGAACCGGATCTTCGGAACTGAAGGTCTTCGAGGATTTCTTTGTGGACCTCGATCTTCCCGTGACCCTGACGCAGGGAGACATGGTTTCGATCCCTGTGGCTGTGTACAACTACGCAGGCCAAGGCGGCGATGTGGATTTGAAACTGGAACATGAGGATTGGTTCTCGCTGGAAGGCGAAGATGAGCGGAGCGTCTCCGTCGGCGCAGGCCAGGTGGGCGCCACGCAATTCACCATCGTGGCGAAGAAGGTCGGCCAATTTAAACTCACGCTAAGCGGCCGCATGAACGGGGCGTCGAACCGCGAAGACACGGTGGTGCGAGAGATCGAAGTTGTGCCCAACGGAGAGGCCAGGGAGATCGCCTTCAGCGGCCGGCTGGATTCGACCGTGAATAAAATCGTGCGCTTTCCGGAAGCTTCAATTCCCGATGCGAACAAAATTTTCGTCCGCCTCTATCCCGGACCATTGAGCCAGGTGATCGAGGGGATGGACGGCATTCTGCGCATGCCCTTCGGCTGCTTCGAGCAGACTTCGTCGGCTACTTATCCCAACGTGCTGGCGCTCGATTACATGAAACGGACAAAGAAGCTGACGCCGGAGATTCATGCAAAGGCCGAAGGCTTCGTCGCAACCGGCTACCAGCGGCTCCTGACCTTCGAGGTCGCGGGAGGCGGATTCTCCTGGTTCGGCAATGCTCCGGCCAATAAAATTCTGACCGCATACGGGCTGATGGAATTCCACGACATGGCGAGGGTTTACGACGTGGACCCACAGGTGATTGCCCGCACGAGCGACTGGCTGGTGCGGCAGCAGCAGCCGGACGGAAGCTGGAACCCCGATACGCAATTCATCAACGAAGGAGCGACGAACCGCTTCAACGCCGATCTGGTGCGCATCACCGCGTACATCGCGTGGGCGCTCGAGTCGGCCGATTACAAAGGCGAGGCGATCGACAGAGCCACGCGCTTTGTCGAGAAACATCTCGACGGCAAGATGGACGCGTACACGCTCGCGGTGGCCGCGAATTTCGCCGTAGAGAACGGCAAGGACTCGGAACTGGCTCACCGGGCGCTTGAACTGCTGAGGGACGTGGCAACGGAGAAGGGCGACTTCGCGTGGTGGTCGGCGGACGAAACGGGCGTCTATGCGACCGGCGACAGCGCGGCAGTGGAGACGACAGGACTTGCCTTGCAGGCGTTTCTCAAGGCCGGCGGATACAACGATCTCGTTCGCAAGTCGCTCGCGTGGATTGCCTCAAAAAAGAATGGGGAAGGTAATTGGGGGACGACGCAAGGGACGATCATGGCCTTGCGCGCGCTCTTGAAAGCCTCTGAACAAAGCGGAAGCGATGCCCGCGGAACGGCCGAGGTTCTGCTCGACGGAAAGAAAGTCGTAACTCTGGAAATCGGCAAGGAGAACAACGATCTGTTCCACCAGTTCGTCCTGCCTCAAGCCAGCGCGGATCGCGACAACGAGATTGAGATTCGTTTTTCCGGAAAAGGTGGACTGGCCTATCAAATCGCCGGGCGCTACTTTGTTCCCTGGCAGCAAGCGACGACGCATGAGCCGCTGGCAATCGAAGTGAAGTACGATCGCACGCGTCTGGCCCAGGACGAGATAGTGACGGGAACTGCGAAAATCCGCAACAACCTGGATAAAACCGCCAAAATGGTGATGGTGGATTTGGGGATTCCGCCGGGATTCGAATTGCTGAGCGAAGACTTGCAGAAGATGGTGGAGAAAACGGCCAGCGCAAAAAGCGGGCGGCTGGAAAAATTCAATATGACGGCAACGCAAGCGATCTTATATTTCGACTCGATCGCGCCGCGCGATTCGTTCGAAGTGCGGTACCGACTGCGGGCAAAATACCCGATCCATGCGCAGGGATTCGCATCGCGCGTATACGAATACTACGATCCGAACGTCAATGCGACAGCGAAGCCTGTGCGGTTTGAAGTGAGCGGACGCTGACCGGGCCGCTGCCGAGAATGCAGGTCGGATGGGTGAGCACGTGGGCGACAGTCGAAATCCCGCCCCGCAAATCGCATCAGTAAACAATAGCCGGCATTTCGAGACTCTTCACATTACTCCTGCCACAGATCATTGATATTAATAGCCTTGTTTCTTTATTCAAGGTGAATGCACTTGCATTCTTGGTCGCCTTGAAAGATCCGACTCTTCGGTCTCATTCTCGCGACAGAAGCGCCGTATGGCGGGGGTCACGGAAGCGGTGTTCTCTCGGCATCGTTTATGCGTCAGACTCCCAGCCCCTCCAGCCGAGTGTTCACCCCACGCCTAGTCCCAGTGGTTGGGAAGGACTAATCGCAAGTCTTACGGCTTCACGACAATGACGGTGTTCAAAAGAATGGGCGATCGGCTTGGCTAAAACTCCTTGTCATCGATGCTGTCCGGGGCGCGCAGGCGGTCCACAAGTTTGCTTTGGCCGGCCGCGAGCCATGCCTTTCTGGTCGCGGCGAGATGGTCCTCCCGGTCGTTTCCTTCAGCGCGCCGTGCGAGTCGAAGGTGAATCCATCCAGAGCTAAAATTATCCATAATGCGCTCATAGATGGCGAGGGCACGATTGAAGCACCTTATTGCTCGTTCTTCGTCAGCAGTCTCACGTGCAACGTCTCCAAGGCAGCAGTAGCAGTTCGCCTCGCCGAGCGGATCTCCAAGCTGCTCATATAGTGACAGCGCCCTGTCGTACAAGGCACACGCGCCGGTCGAATTCGATGTACGGGCATCGATCTTACCGAGTTGCAAGGTACAATTCGCATCGCCTTCGACGTCATCGATTTGGCGGTAGAGGAGCAACGCAGCCTCGGTGTGCGAACGAGATCTGTCGTATTCTGACGAATAGTAGGCAGCGCTGCCAAGCTGATAAAGGCACCACGCTTCCCCCTGCTTCTACCCTCCGATCGAAAAAGGGCCAGAGCCTCCTCAAGGTAAGTACCTGCAGTTTTATAGTCCATGCAGGTGTTCGCGATGTCGCCAAGACGCTGGACGCATTGCGCTTCGCCAAGACGATCATTGATTTGTTTATAGAGATCTCGGGCGTGAAGGAATCTTGCCTTCGCTACATCGAAAACCGATCTGAAGTATGCGATGTGGCCTTGCCATGTCACGCACCGTGCCTCGCCCGATACATCACCCGCAGCGGCACATGCCTCTGCGAGGTCCTCGAGGACGACGGCTGAACCTTGCCCGGTGGTGATCGCCCTCCCAAAAACCAAGCAATGCTTTGAGAGCACTTGATCTGTCTTCATTTGCGATGGCACTTCGGATAGATGCTTCGACGTTGGGCAGTTCCGGGGCGAGTCGTGCCAGGGCCTCTGCTCCACGGCCAGAAGTGAACTGTGGTCCGCGATCTTCAGCGAGGCTGAGGTAATGCCGGTACCATCGTTCGTCACTATCAATTGGGAGGTGGCGACGCCTTGCATGCTCGCGCACGGGCGGTAGTAGATCGAGTCGCGCAGGTCGTTCCTCTGCCAATCCGACAGCCTGGAGCTGGCGCACCGCTGCGAGCGCCTCCTCGTCGAGCAATGCGGGGACGTCTTCGTTGCTGATCCCCGCGGGTGCCTGGCCGAGCAGAGCAAATAAGCGGCGACCTGGCATTCCTGAACGTGCTAAAGACAATTCAATTGAAACCGCTAGCGCCTCAAGCCGCCCTGCGGGCTTCCATTGCGTCCGAGGGTCTTGGGCAAGATCCGCGCCAATGCGTTGGTATTCCTTCCAAACAAGGGTGAGCAGCGTCCCAGGGGCCGCCTGCCGTGCCACCAAGGTGATTGCGAGCGGCAATCCCCCGAGCGCGTCGAGGAGTTGCTCAAGATGTGGATCGTCCGGTTTGATACGGTGTGCAATACGAAGGAACAGACGCCGTGCGTCCGCTCGTGCGAGGGGCGCGAGCGGCTCCATCCCGAGCCATTCGACACCCTCCGGCCGATCGGTGCCGCGCAGTGATGCGAGCAGGGTGAGACCATCCACTTGTGACAGGCGCAGCAGATCCTCCTCCACTGCCTGTGGCTCAGCTGTCCACGGTGTCTCTAGGTTATCGAGAACAACCAGTGCGGGGCCATGCTCGGTCAAGAAAGCGAGTGCGGCGGCGAACTTCGCCTGCGCAGGATTTAGGCCAATTCCCGCGACAATGGAGGCTCGCATATCCTCCGCCGTCTCCGCCGTCTCCAATCGGACAAAAAAGCGACGCCTTCCATAGCGCTTCACGATCTCGGGGTTGTGAAGTACGGCCACCGTCAATGTCGTCTTGCCAATGCCGGCATGCCCGATCACGGCGACCGAAGTGGGCTCATCTGCCGATGTCAGCGCGATGACGACTGAGGATAATTCCGAGCCGCGTCCGACCATTGGTGGCAGGGGCGGCAGGTCTGGTTGGGCCATCGAAGGCGGGGGATCCCCAAGGGCTTCTGGCGGTAAATTGGCAAGACCAGCGACGGCGAATGTTGCGAATCGGTCGGGATTCGCGATCTCCAGGAACTTTGCGGTGTTGTCGCGAAGCACCGTTGCGCGGAATGCGACCTGGCGTGGGTCAATGTCCACTGCGTCGGGCGTGACAAACATGAGGCGCGGCAGGCCTAGATGGACCGCCTCCTCATATTCATGCTGGGTGTAGGAAATGGTGCTACCTGGGGGGCAGCTCCCGTAATCAACGCCGATGATTCCCAGGAAAACTTGCGACTCCCGCACCTTGCGGAGGCAAATGTCCAGCGGGACTGCGGGCCGCATCCCGAAATTCTCCATTGCCGACGGAGCGAAGCCGTCTTTTAGCAAAACGGCGTCGCAAACCGCCTTGCGAATCGCGTCCATTCCCTTCGACGTCGAACTTACGAAGACAGCGCGCATATTCCTTGGCAATTAGGTTAGCATTCATTCGCGTCGACCTCGTTTATGACTCTCAGGGCATTCGAAAATTAGGTCCACTAACGTCGGGTTGCGTGGCGCGGGGCGGACTTGAAAAATCGAAAGTCGTTCATGTTGGTACGCAGATTTGTCCTCGTAAACGCCCAAGGGTCTAGGAATGCCATTGGGCGCATTTCGCAGCGGCCATCCACTTGAGGGAATGGTCACCATCTCCGGCAAGTGACCCAGAAACCTGTTGCGGGCTTGCCAACCCGGGTAGTGAACGATAAAGGACGTTATCATTCGCTATCGGTGATATCCGGATGAACCCAAGGAAAATCGTCGATATTTCCGCGCGGTGAGTGTGCGAGAACACCCCACCCGAAATTATTCTGGAGCTTCGCCTTATGAACAAGAGGACCTTTATCAAACTCTTCGCCGCTGCGCTAGCATCTGCTCCGGTCATGCGCCTTCTGGTTTGGGCGGGACAGGAGAAACTCAGGAACTGGGCCGGCAATATCGAGTACAGCACTAACCGGGTTCAGACTTTCACTTCGCTCGCGCAGGTGCAGGACTACGTCAAGACGCAACCCAAGCTGAAAGTGCTCGGCACGCGGCATTGCTTCAACAACATTGCCGACAGTAAGGATGGATTCCTGTCGCTGAAGCCGATGGACGAAGTGATTTCTCTCAATCCCGCGAAGCGCACCGTCACTGTCGGCGCGGGCATCACGTATGGACAGTTGTGCCCCTATCTCGACGGCAAGGGCTTTGCCCTTCACAACCTCGCCTCGCTACCTCATATCTCCGTGGCGGGCGCGTGCAGCACAGCAACCCACGGATCCGGTCAGAAAAACGGTAACCTGGCTACAGCAGCCTCTGGACTGGAAATAGTGACCGCGGACGGTACAGTCGTAAACCTGTCGCGCGAACGAGACGGCGAAACGTTTAACGGGGCAGTGGTAGGACTCGGCGCACTCGGCGTGATCACAAAAGTCACTCTCGACATTCAGCCCAGTTTCATGATGCGCCAATATGTGTATGAAGACCTTCCCCTCGGCGAGTTGAAAGAACACTTTGACGCCATCGAATCCAGCGGCTACAGCGTGAGCCTGTTCACCGACTGGCAAAAGAAGCGCATCAACGAACTGTGGATCAAGAGCCGCATCGAAGAAGGGCAGGAATTTCACGCGAGCCCCCAGTTTTACGGGGCGAAGCTTGCTAGTCGCAACCTGCACCCGATTGCGGCGCTGTCAGCGGAAAACTGCACCGAGCAGATGGGCGTGCCCGGACCGTGGTATGAGCGCCTGCCCCACTTTCGCATGGGTTTCACGCCCAGCGCCGGAAAAGAATTGCAATCGGAATACTTCGTGCCTCGGCGGCATGCCGTGGAAGCAATCTTGGCAGTAGAGAGGCTGCACGATCAGGTGAGCCCGTCTCTCCTAATTTCCGAAATCCGCACCATCGCCGCCGACCATTTATGGATGAGTCCTTGCTACGAGCAAGACTGCGTGACCATCCACTTCACATGGAAACCAGATTGGCCTGCCGTCAGCAAACTGTTGCCGATCATCGAGAAGGAACTCGCTCCATTCAACGCGCGCCCACACTGGGGAAAGTTATTCACAACTTCGTCAACGGAACTCAAGAGCATTTATAAGAAGATGCCCGAATTCATTGAACTGAGCACGCGCTACGATCCCCAGGGCAAGTTTCGCAACGAGTATCTGAACCGGATTATCTTCGCTACTTAGCTTTGCGAATGGTTATGGCTGCGGTCTGCCTTTTACTTTCTTCGGGGAGTATGTAGGAAAACTAAGGCTCACGCAACGCGCCGGTCGAAGCGGACTGGACAACGTTTGGAACACTCTGCCTGTCACGTTCGAAGCAAACGCTCCGACCATGCGCGCCAAGAGACTCGCTATGTTCCCTTCCTCGCTAGCGTTTGAGGATGTTCGGTTGGCCAGAAATCCGCTTCGCGGAGATCATCCGCTGCTTTCCGCGAAGCCCGTTTCTGGCCCGCCTCCGATTGCAAGCAGGTCTCGCGCTGGTGACAATGTGGTGGGCGGTACTTCCATACGATAGTGCTATTCAGGTAAGGACTACGCTGATGTCGGTGAAAGCATCGCATTATTCGGAATCGTCGCGACTATAGCTGAAAAAAGCGGTTGGCGCGTCTGGTGGCACAACTAGTCTCCGGGCGCACTTATGAAGCACAGCTATACTAGCCGATTTGGCCAGAAATGAGACTTAAATGCGAGTGTGGGCTGGCGGATTTTCGGGGGACAAGGAGACTGCGCCTCCAAGCGATGATTCATTGAGAATGCGGTGCCTGAAGAGTCGCGGGCCCGAAGTCCGCTTCGAGGAGATCAGCCTCAAACGGTGTCGGGAGAAGAAGCGCTTGCGCGCGCTGTTCTTTCAACCCAGTCGAGTTTCTTGACACTACGCGAGATTCAGCTGACCTTTTTCAAAGGCGAGGACGCGAGAAGGTTGCTAAGCTTGTGCAGTTGTTCCGTCGCACTGTCTTGCATCCATTGACTGGGTTTTGGTTCCAAAGCGAACGCAGCGTTTAAGCTCTCCTGCGATTTTGCTGCATCTCCCAAACCCAGCCAAGCTTCCGCCATTGAGGCCCGAACCCAATACTCCTCTTGACCTGGGAGCTCGTGTCCTGAGTGCAACAGAGAGTCACATATTGTAAGCACCCTCTTGCGTGTCCGTTGTGCAAGCACGAAATCGGCGATCGAGTCAGGCACATCCGACACAGCAGCACGCACGTTGAACAGATAGGCCAGATTGATGCCATTGTAGTAATCGTTCTTGAGATAAAACCCCTTCTCGTAGGCAAATATTGAAATGTCCAAGTAGGATCGATCGCCAGCTATTTCCCATAGTCTTTTGTGCACAGCACCCCATAGTCCGAGCGTTTCAGTATCGGTCGAGATTTCAGGGTTGAGTTCGGTCAAAATCGCGTGAGCGTCCTTCAGCGCTTGCGTGGGGCTTGGGAGCTTGCTCTTGTACGTAGCCAACGCTAACTTCTGAGACACATAAGGATCGTTTGGCAACATGCCCTTCACCACCGCCAATAATGATTTCGCGGTCAAGAAGTCGCTCTTGTCCATTGCCGTTTGGGCCTGTGTCATCAACGTACTAACCGTTGTGGTCTTTGTGGAGTCTTGGTCGGCTGGCTGGACGGTAGGTGATTCTTTCACGATTCCTGCCGCGGCGGATTTCGGCACGGCTTCTTTCATCATCCCTCGTACTGGAGGGTGCAAGTCCTTCAGAAACGTATATACCGGGCTGTCATCCGTAGGCTTGCTGGCAATCGTTTGAATGGCCTCCTTTAACGCCGCCTTCATACGCATCACCTCACCGAAATCGATACCTTCGCCGAGGTGCTGGTACTTGCGGATTGCGATGTGGTTCACATCGAAGGGAAACACCATCTTCTCTTCGGCGATGGTGATTGTTGTGTAGGGGCGCAACGCGTGTCTGACCCCCAATTCGTAAAAAGCGTTGCAGTTCGACGTCGATACATCGGCCACGACCACGTCCGCTGTGAGTAGTTGTTCATACATCGGTACATCTATCGTTCCCGAATGGATGATTTCATCCGCTCGAACGCAGTTTAGCCCCGCTTCCTCGGCCGCGGGCTTGATGATGTACTGATACGACTTGTCTAAGTCGATGACGCGTCCGGTTGGGTAGTCTGTCTTTTTACCGAACCCCATCACCACAAAACAGATCTGCTTTTGCGCCATATCATCCTCACGATCGTTTTCCATTCTGCGGTTGTCGAATCCTGAGCTACATTCCGACGACACCGATTCAATCAAGGCCGGACGCGCCATAAAGTTCGCATGCAAAGATGGCTGGCCAGCTTTTCGAGCAAGCCTCGCCTGTGTGGGAATGTGAGGATAACAACTCGGGACATTTGACAATGGAGAAACGGGGTCCACAGTGATCCTCGCGTTGGAATGTTACAAACGCGAAGTCGCCTGCGCAACCTCAATCTTGGTCCCGAACAGGACCGTAGACGGATAACGAGCCATTCCCAACTAACGCATGGCCCGCTGCGAGTTGGAAGTTCCCGAGAAGTCCGGTTGTAGGACTCGCCAAGACCGTCGGTATCGTTTCTTCCCAGCATGTGACGCGTGCTCCCCTCGTTGTTCATCGTTCTACTTTAGAGAGTGGGCTTCTACAACTTTGGCACGCTGACGGTAAGCAACAGCACCCTGTCGGGCAATTCCGGCGATGCCAGCGGATGAGGGCGCAAGGTACGAGAGCAAAGGATAACCTGTAAGGATTAATCAACCAGATATCACGAGCCCGAAGTCGGCTTCGAGGAGATCTCCCGGAAGCCCGTTTCTTGCCAACGTCCAGGGTCGAGGCCCTCACACGACACCGCTCCGAACGTCGAGAACCAACGCTCCGGGTGCCCACTAACTCAGGAAAGGCCCGAAGTGCGCTGCCTGCACTGCGCCCCCGGCGGCCTTGCCGATCTTGAACAAGGTCGGTATGTTTTCGACGGCATCCATCTTCTGGATGTTGCTCGGCTCCACGTCCGGGAATCCCAAATCGCGCAGACCCGTCTTGCTGAGATCGGCGTTATAACGCGCGTACAGAAAACGGCGTCCCAAGTCTGTTGAAAGTGGAATCATCGGAGCCTGGTATTGCTCGGCCGTGGTCATCCCTTCGTGCACCTGTCGCGGCACCAGATCGAGGATTTCGCTGTCGAGCGGAGCCCCATACGTGCAGCGTCCCACGGTACGGCAGTTGATGTCCTGGTCGATCAACATTCCGTACATGAGTTCACCGGGAAGGCCGGCGACGGTCGACACGATGTTCTTGTTGGGCGCGGCAGCCGTGGCTCCCTTCGACTCGGCAGCTCCCGTGCCTATGGATATTAGCAGCAGGTTCTTCTCCCCCATCTTCCAGTTCAACTGGTATGCCGGCTCGGTCGCCATTCGGTAGAACAGGAATGCGGGGTTGTTGTAGGGGGTCACGCCCCCACACTGCAGAATCTCGGGAGGGAAATAAACCGGGGCGGCAGTGCTGGCCCGAATCAACTGCCAGAGGGGAATCTTCAGGTTGTTGTTGGCTTTGGTCGGATCATTGTATTTGGCGTCCGGGTTGCTGCTGATTGGCCACGGGGAATCCGTCGTAACGTTCTTGGTGACCACCAGAAGCAGGCACTTCAGGCGGCACTCTGCGGCGCGGCTAGGGATGTGTTCTCGCCAAACACATCCTTCAGTCTTGCCCGCAGCGGATCCGCGGTGTAGAGACACTTGAGTCTCTGCACCAGGCTCGACGGCTCAAACATCTCTTCTCCGCAAGACTTATAGAAATCGACCAGCTCCGCCGT
The DNA here is from genome assembly GCA_963730845.1 of uncultured Acidobacteriaceae bacterium. Taxonomy (GTDB): domain Bacteria; phylum Acidobacteriota; class Terriglobia; order Terriglobales; family Acidobacteriaceae; genus Acidiflorens. Next base: position 110,826 of record CAVSTM010000008.1, read on the forward strand.
GGTCTTCCCCAGTGACAGGCCTGCGGCGATGATCGCTCCCGTACTGGTCCCGGCGATGTAGTCGAAATACTCGCAGAGCTTCTGCCCGGTCTCTTGGTGTATCAATTCCTCGATCTGGCTCAAGATGCCGAGCGTGATCAGACCGCGTATCCCGCCCCCGTCAAGCGCCAGCATTCGGTGAGGCCTGTCTTCTTCATAACGGCTACGCAGCGATTTCCATTCGTTGGGACGCAGAAGCATGGAATCTCCTTTTCATTTAAGACAGTGCATAATACGGTTCGGTGTGAGACTCGGGTTGAGGAGGCCACAGGATCATAACTCTCCTCCGCCGCGCAGTCGATGCCATTGATGCGTTGCGGGAGCAGCCGCGCCTTTGGGTAGCACGGCACTTCAAGGGGGGCCTCGAATCAGGAGATAATGTGTCCGTGAATCGCAGAGAGTTCTTCGTCGGATTGGGGGTACTAGCAGTGACCAGCGAAACGTCAGTCTTGCAAGCCTCAGAGAAATCTGCTGGACGCCCCATCATCATCGAAGCCGGACGGCGTGTCGACGCACCGGACGCGCAGGTTCCGCGCTTTCCGTCGTCCAACGTCTCCGGGGTAAGCCAGCGCATAAGAAGATTGCTAGGTAAGCAGAACCCGCAGGCGGTCGTTTGTTCCGCTGCTTGCGGAGCCGATCTTCTTCTGCTGCAAGTTGCGGGCGAGATGCACGTCGAGCAGGTCGTGCTCTTGCCCTCGGAACCGGAAGCCTTCCGAAAGTCCTCCGCGACGGACCGTCCAGGAAACTGGGGCGAACTCTATGACCAGGTATTGACGACGGCCCGAGTCGAGATCCTGAAACTTCCCGAAGGTCAGGAAGGGTACCTGGAAACCAATCTCAAGCTACTCGATCGCGGTCAGCAACTGGCGCGAGAGAACGGCGTGACTGCCGAAGCCCTGGTGATATGGAACGGAATCTCGCGCGGCCCCGACGACGTTACGGCTCACTTCCTGCATGAGGCCAAGTCACGCAAGATGACGGTGTTGCGAATCTCCACTATGTGAACACGGCCGTAAGGTCGGAAGAGTAGAATCTTTTGCCGAGGTCATCATGCCACCCATCTGCTTCATGGTTATGCCGTACAGTACCAAACCCACGGGTGCTCCAGCGGGAAGTGGAGCGCCCGACAAGGTCAACTTCGATCGTCTCTGGGAAGCAGCGCTTCGTCCCGCCATCCAGAATGCCGGCTACGAGGCCGTCCGTGCCAATGAAGATATCGGCGCACTTATCGTCAACGAGATGATCGAGCGCCTTGCGATCTCCGATCTCGCGCTCGCCGACGTTTCCATCCCCAACGGCAATGTCTACTACGAAGTGGGCATCCGTCATGCGGCACAAAAGCAAGGCTGCATCATGACCGCGGCTACATGGTCGAAGGCGCTTTTGATATCGACCAGATGCGGCAGATTCGCTACCCATTGCCGTCCGAATCGATTTCCGACGAAACCGCCGCCGAGATCATCAAGATCGTTCAAGCTGCCATTCCCGTCATGGCAGCGGGCGACTCGCCCTTTTACCAGGTGTTCCCCAAATTTCCCGAATTCGATCCGGCCCGCGCCACAGCCTTCAAGAAGAGCCTTGAGGAACTTTCCAAATTTCAGGCGGAAATCATCGCAGCGCGTTCTGCGACTGGCGATCGACGCCGCACACGCGCCTTTGAGCTTCGCGATCGCTACTACACTGGAGGCCCGATCCAGAAAGCTGTAGCCATCGAATTGCTTTACACGATACGTGACTGCACCGATTGGAACACTACCCTGGAGTTCGTTGACAAACTGCCCGCGGACCTTAGAAACTCGCCCCTCGTCAAAGAACAGCGTGCGCTCGCGCTTTCCAAATCCGGTAATCATGATGACGCGATCGGCGCCCTCAAAGAGCTCATCCTGACCAGCGGTGACACATCCGAACGTCGCGGTCTGCTTGGTGGACGCTACAAGAAGAAGTGGAATATCACCAAAGATCCTGCAGACCTTAGCCGTGCAATAACTGAGTATGAGAACGGAATGAGACTGGATCTCAACGATTACTATCCGTCGTCGAACCTGGCTCGTTTGTATCGCACGCGTAATCGCAAGGGCGATGAGGATAAGGCGCGCATCTCTGCGTCTATTACACTCGTCGCCTGCGAGCGCGCGCGCGCACGGAACTCAAATGATGAATGGCTGAATCCCACGCTCCTCGGCGCTGCGTTTGACGCCGGAGACATCGAAAAAGCCCAGGAACTCGCCGATCAGGTCAGTGAAGACGGACCCGCAGCCTGGAAACTCGATACCACGCTCGATGATTGCCGAGCCGCCGCTCAACTATGCGAGGAGCCTCGCCGCACGGAACTTCTAGACATTGTTGCTCAATTGGGAAAGGTCTCGGCAGCAAAGCCGAACTCTTAGAAGGGGCCGGAACGCGAAATGGGCGTCGGTGCCACAGCAAGAGCCCAAATCCTAGACCACGTAGCGGAACTGGGGCGCACGGCGGGCGCTTGCGCGAAGACGGGTGATCGTCCTGCGTGGACATTGATCGATCAACCATTGAGAGGTCGCGCCTGATGGTGCTGGAGGATTACCTGTCCTTGCACGCATAAAAGGCCACGAACTTTGAACTGGGGCGCAACGTTAAGTGCCAGACGAGGAATTCTTATGCTGGAACAGATTGATACCGCCATTGCCTTCTCAGTGGTGATGTTAATGCTCAGCTTGATCGTCACTGCGGTGGTGCAGGTCATCTCCGCCTTGACGGATCTTCGCGGCCGAAACCTTGCGTCGGGTCTGGGTAATCTTTTCCACCAGATCGAGCCGGAGTTTCGCGAGAAGCTGACTGGCGGGTCCACGATCGCAGAGTACCTCGCTGAGATCGTCGTAAAGCACCCAGCCGTCGCACATGCAGGTACGCGTGCCAAGGCCATCAGTCACGAAGAACTGGTGTGCGTGCTGCGGGACCTTTGCTCGGACAACCCTGCGGCCACTATCGATGCAACCGTCAAAACGAAACTCAAGGACTTGCTCGGTGCGCGCGTGCCCGGCGGGGCTGGGACCTTGGACGCGGCAAAAACGGTGACCGATCAACTAGGCGCGAAGTTCCCCGCTCTCAAGGATGAAATAAAAGTGGCCGTCGACGCGGCTTACGCGACAGTTTCCAAACTGGAGCAGCAAATCGGCCAGTGGTTCGACACGATCATGAATCGCTTGTCGGACATTTTCACGCGCAGGACAAGGGTGATCACGGTGGTGATTTCCCTGTTGCTGGTGTTCGTGTTGCAGATCGACTCCGGCGAGATCCTGCGGCAAATCACGAATAACCCAGGGCTGCGTGCCAAGCTGGCGGCCATGTCCGACACGGCGCTCTCGCAGGCGAACAAGATTTTCGACAACGGTGAGCGGGCGACGGCGGCTCTGGCAGACGTCAAAAAGCAAAACGAAAAGGATGCGCAGCTCGTGGCCGCGTTAGACTAAAGAGACACCCCATCTTACCCGCTGCGTGGATGGGAAAAACTGGCTGATTGAGAGCATCAAGACCCTTCCCAACGCAGAGAACCTTGAGCAGGAGTTCGACAAGGCATGCCAGGAGGAAACGCAGCGGGCCATGGGCAACTCCTACGACCAGATACGAGGGCTTCAGTCCGACCTGCAAAAAGCGGACCTCAAAATCATTCCGGAGGAAGTCGGCGGGCAGCCAGTTTTCGATAGCTCCGCGCACTGGTGGGCGGCTTACAGGGTGTGGCGCCACCTGCTTGGCACGCTGGTCAGCATCATGTTTCTTAGTCTGGGCGCTCCGTTCTGGTTCAATACGCTGCGCCAGCTCTCGAACTTGAAACCCGCGATCGCCGGGAAGGTCGGGGAATCAGAACAAGGAGAAGAGAAAAGCAACAGTGTGAAAACAGCTAAGACAAGCTGAGCTGATCGCTCAGCTCAGCGGGCGGGTAATTGCTCTGCGGAAACGAAAGACAAAGAGCTAGCACGGAGGTAGTAGAAGAGGTAAGACACAGATGTGCCTCATCGACATTCCAGATGGATTTGATCGAATCGCTGGTGTTCCCAAGAGTGAGAGGCAGACAGGTGCTCAGGCATGTAGGCAATTTTCTGGATGTAGATGTAGATGAGAAGTTCGAGACACTTCCACTTTGCGAGTTAAGAAATGAGCCACACACCGGCAGGAAGAACTAGCCGGAAACTGGGGGGCGGTACCGGATTGGCAAACGTCCCTTCTTTACTGAATCTGTGAAAGCCAAAAAGGAGTAGCGATTATGCCCGACATACAAGTTACCGATCAACTCGACAAACCGGTCGAAACCATAAAGATCGATCTGACCCACCCCTCTTCCTTAGTCAAATACCTCAAGACCGAACTACTGCACTTGGCGGTGGTTCCCGATTTCCTGACGAAAAAAAATAGTATTCTCAGTCAGGCCGCCCCAAAGCCAATCCAGTTCCAGGCCAAGGCACAGCACAAATTTCAGCTCGGCAATGCGAAACCGGAAATCGACATCACTCCAAGTGCCCAGGCTACGATTCGCGTCAATGCCAGCCCCGGCACCAATCTCTTTGACGTCGACCCGTTCCGGGCCGCTGCTAAGGTCCCGGATCACACCGGTTACGTGTCGGTCGGTTTCCAGGGATCGCTCGACCTTGGCGTCAGCGGCTCCGACGGGGACCTAACCTTCGGATTCGACAAGACCACCACCGTGAATCTGGAGTACCTGAAGGCGTTTCCATTGGGTGCGGGTGAGCCCACGTTGGGGAATGCCCTCGGCCAAACGCTGTCGTCCTATACCATCCCGGCGGACCTCTCCGACCTCGATGCGTTCAGCATCAACGATATCGCCACCGTCTCAGGACAGGGCAGCATGAAGGTTTCCGGCGGAGTGAAAGTCACGGCGTCGCCGAACCCGCTGGCGTCGGTCGGTCTGCCCTTAGGCGCCGGCACGATTGCTGTGAAGGCGGGCGCGACCGCAGGGCTTTCCGCAAGTTTCACTATCTCTGGGTCGTACCAACTGCGAGCGCGCCGGAAAGATGCAGATACGATCGAACTGAGCTTCTTCCGGGAGAGCGGAACAACTTTGAAAACCGACTTTTCCGCCTCCGCCGGGATTACCGCGAAACTGGGGGACACGGACCTCATTGCGGCGGTCCTCGGCGCCATCAGCACGGATCCTACCGGCGACAAGAAGCTCCTTAGCGATTTGCGGCCAGCGGAGATCAAGACGCTCTGCGACGCAATCAAGGGCGGATTGGATCACAGTCTTCAGGCTTCCGTCGACGCGGTTCTCTCCGCAATGACGGAAGATCAGGCTGCGTTTCAATATGAGATCCAGCCTGCGCGATTGAGCCCGGGGGCGGGCGTCGCCGTTCACAAGGCCCTTGATGGCGACCTCAGCCTGCTCACCGTTATGGAAGATGACATGCCAAACAGCGACGTCCTGGCTCCGGGAGTAAAGATGCTGAATAGTGTTCTCTCGGAAACGCGCAAACGCGGGGTCACCCTGAAAATCAATCTGATCGGGATTCTGAACTATCTAACAGTCTCGGAGTTGATTCGCAACAGCGAGACCCTTAAAGACAACGTTACTGGGGACGTGACGATCAAGGAGACGGTCACAGGAAACAGCATTGCGGCGCTGGTCGAGCCGATGCGCGGTGAGGCAGTGCGCAAAGCCATGTTTGATTCGGTGTTGGTGACCACCAGCTATCGGGCTGGGAAGGCCGTTGCATTGCCGAACTTGAGCTGCGAGCAGATGCATTTCGCGCTCAACCAGAACACGAACCAGCAGATCATGGGCGACTACCTGAGGTGGTTCATCGCACTGAACCTTCTTACGGGGCCAGACGGGGCGACCATCCTCAGCCAGTTTGCCGATGGGGGTCCGTCGATCTGCGTGCTGCGAACATCGTTTGGGGATGCCGACTGCTGTTCGATGTTCTTCGACGAGCACGGCAATCTTCGTCTGGAGCCGTATTACCTCGAAATTGGACGGCAGGCGTTGCGCGCGCTCCTCGACCCGCAGCATCAAGCGATCGACCAACTCCGTTATCAGATCCTTGACGACAAACTTTGGTCGAAGGTGGTTAATGAGATTGGCGCTGGCCCCAGCCTTGGTCCGCTGGTTGGCCTTAGTGCGGACGATCCCCGGGTCGGTATCCTTAGGGGAGATGTGTTTGTAATCACGGAATGGGCGAAGGCGATGGTCGCGGCGGGTGCGCTTGTCCAGGACGTGAAAGCATTTGTCGGTAGTTCCGATGTTACGACCCTTTTCCAGAACAACGAATTTAAGAAGAAATCTAATGCGCTGCAGAACAAGATGGCGGCCATAGTGAAGGCGAGCACGATCCGCTTCGACGAGCCGTGGGGCATGGTGTGTCTCTTCTGGGCCGGAGGCTCACCTCACACCGCCTACGCTGAAACCGTTGCCCGAATGCTCACGCTTGAGCGAGGTGCGCAACCCGCCCTTGCGACACCGCCCGCGCAGCAGATTGCAGCAGATTAAAGATGGCGAATGGAAAGGGGCTGAAAGAACAAGGCGAAAAACTTGGGCAAAACTTGGGCAAAGAATCGACTGTGCCTACCGAAAACTCCGTCTGGTCCCCAAAGCAGTCCCGCTGAAACAGCGGGAGTACGATGACTTTCGCCGGAAAGCCGAGAACTATCTCCTCTGTCGACTGCCAGAATACACGGGGCGAAGAATGCCCGCGACTACCATTCGCGGAGTGTTACTTTTTGATTCAGACTGGACTCCCCATCTTCTTCCAGTGCAGGAGACATACTTTGGCTACTATGGAAGAGTTTTCCTGACGTTCCCACTATTCACCCCGTTTCTTCTACTAAATGTTGGTAAGGAAACAACCGCACACAGACCAGTCCTTGAGAAGACTTTGCAGCCGATCCTACGACCAGATCTTGATAGTTGCCGAAGGGCATCAGGATGAAGCAAAGCGGTGCTTTCGTCATGGCTCGCCCTCGTAAGCATTGGCCAACTGGTCAAGATATGTGTCGCCAGGGCGGCACAGATCGGCGACACGCAACGCCTGTTCCTCCATCGAACTGGCCTCCCAAGGCCTCAATTCCTGGGTCGCTGCTTCTCGATGTTTGGCGATGGCCTCGTCGGTGCGCCCCAAGATCATCAGCGCGTCGCCTTCGGTGGCGGGCCGCCAGTGCTTCAATCCGGGATCAATCGCCTGGGCCACATGTTCCAATACTTTCGTCGCCATCGCCCGGGCGATGCTGAAATCACGCTGCGCCGCGATCGCAAGGTACGCAAGGTTGATTCCGTGATAATAAGCTTGATCGTGATCAGGAGGATTCTTCGCGACGGACTGATCGTAAGCTTCCTGATACCGCTTGCGAGCGTCTTCAAGGTCGTCGGCATTGCTGGTGAGCCACCATCTTCGCTTCAGCCTGCCGGCCAGTACCCCTACAACATCGGTGCCTTTCGGCTTGTGAGTCTTCAAGACGCCGAGCGCAGCGGCACCGTCGCCCGTCTTCTCCAACGCAATTGCAAGCTGCACCGCACCATAGTCATCGAGATTGGCAGGTACTTGGTCAGGATTAGACGCCCGATTTGGCCACAGGCGGCGGATGATGTCGCCGAACTCGCCGGTCTCGATGGACACCTTCGCAGCGCTGCGTGCACCTTGCGCTAAGGCACCTTTGCACAGAGTCTGGATAATGATTTGGACGCAGGGATCTCCGGCGGACTCAGCATCGAGCATGGTCAGATGGTTGCCGGGAATGACATCACCTTTTATCTGAGGAAACGGTTTTAGCGAGGATTCGGGCGGCACAAACTGGTCCGTCTCGCCGGCCACCGCAACAAAGGTGAATGGTGGAGCAGAGTCTAACTTCAGCGACTTCCATTTCTCGCGGAGATCCGTTACGAACCGTCCACCAGCCTCCATGTTCTGGATCTGCCGTTTCCAGAATGAGGCGAAGCGCGCCTTTGTGAGTCCGTCGCTCGGTGTTCCAAACATCACGACATGGGAGGTGCGGTTGCGTAGGTCTTCGTAGGAGACGAGTGCTTGCTGCACGACTAATCCCCCCATGCTGTGCGCGACAAAGGCCAGCCTTTTGTAATTTTCTCGAGAGAGCTCAGGCCGCGAATGAAGCATGGTAGCGATTTCTTCCAGTCGCGCGTCTGAACTCCAGAGCCCAGGCAGATCGAAGCGCAGATGACTCTGATAGCCAAAACCAAGCAAGTCCCACTCGTTCAAGCGAGCGTCGTCCTCAAGGAACTCAGGGATGCGCCTCCAGGTCTTCGCGACGTCCCCGGTAAATCCATGCACGAACACAATCGCCGTCTCGTTCTTTGCTGATGAAGCCGCGCGGAAATTAATGAACTCGACGGTTTTCGGCATTGTGGCGCCTCTGGGTGACTGAGCGGAGTCGAAAATGGGAAACCATTATAGTGTGATTTCTGCCAGAAATGTGGCGCTGCTGAATGCCGTTCGCGCGTTAACCACCAAGCCCGTTTCTGGGGCTATTAGTGAAGAGACGAAACACGACGGAAGATGATTTGCGGTCCAGGAAGCTGGACTCGGCGGTTACTTCCCGCTTGGCGACGATACCCCCGGAGCTCTTTGAGCGTAAACAATCCTATCCCTCGCATGCATGAAACAAGCGGATCGGGCCTTGTCAAGACGCATTTCTGACTGGGTGCATAATAGCGATACATGAAAAGCAAAGTGTTCGTCAGTTGCGGCCAGCGTCCCGGCGAGAAAGAGGTTGCCAGCAAGATAGGGAAACTGCTTGGGGAACGTGGCTTCAACGTATACGTCGCCTGATGTTCAGACGATTCTCGAAATCAACACCGAAATCATCCGAGAGCTGAAGAACAGCGATTGTTACCTGTTCGTCAATTTTCGTCGCGAAAAGATCGGTTGCGAGTCCGATGGCAAGTGTCGGGGGTCATTGTTTTCAAATCAGGAGCTAGCGATAGCTTACGCTCTCGAATTCAAGCGGATACTTATAATCAACCAACAGGGTATTCTGCCGGAGGGGATGCTTCACCTTATAGGGGTTAATACAGAGGAATTCGTAGGCTTCGATGATTGTTGCGACGTGGTCGAGAGGGCGATCATCCGTGCCGAATGGAAACCTGGCTACTCCAGGCTGTTGAGAGCAAACAATCTTCGCTTCTCTCCGGACTGGATTCGGTACGGCAATCTCGTCGGTCATTTCCTGTATGTTGACATACGAAACGATCGCCCAGACACCGCCGCTTTAGTAGCAACTGCGAGATGCTCGGAATTTGCACTGGACGGACGGGCTCCGCAGCCATCCCCAATACGGAGTCCGCTGAAAGCAACCGCATTCCCCGGTTTCTCGCACACGATCTTTCCGGAATCTCACGAGGCATTCGACCTCCTTTGCGTCGGGACATACATCAAGCCGGAGTTAAGCTCTATCGATCCCTTCCTCGCCACTGGGCCCGTCCTAGCACTGGCACCGCCAGTGGTGCGTGAAGAACCAGGTGTGTTCCTAAATACGGCCCTAGACGTTGTCGGTGCGCAGCGTCTGCCGATCACGCCGGGAGTCTGGAAACTTCGCTATGAGTTCTTTGCGATCGACTTCCCGGTTCTTTCGGTTTGGGTCGAGCTCACAGTGACAGACTTGAACGAGCTCGGCGCCAAGATACTCGGCCAGGAAGTAATTTAATCTCTGGGCGTGAGCGCATCGTTAACACCTGAAACGTGATTCGCCCGCTCACTTGTGCGATTGGGCCCGAATCGCGGACGGTGACTGACAAACTGGAAATTGGTTTCGGGCGAGAAGTCCGGTTCGAGGAGATCTCCCCGAAGCCCGTTTCGGGCCAAGGTTCAGTCGGGGATCGGTCAGCTCCTCGGTTTCGGTTCTTCGAGGCGGAGGAAGTGAACGCGCCCCAGCTGGTCACCGGCGACGATTAGCTTGAGAGCATCGGAAAACGAGCAGCAATGCACCGCGCTGTCGCAGGTGAAGGTGGCCAGGACCTCTCCGGTTTCCAGCTCCCATACCTTCAGCATGTTGTCATAAGAGGCGGAGACCGCCCTTCGCCCGTCCCCACTTAGCGCCACACCAAGGACCCCATGAGAGTGGCCTTGCAGAGTGCGGAGTTCGCGCCCACCTTCCACATCCCATATCTTCAGCGTCTTATCCGCGGAAGCTGAGGCTGCCAGCCGCCCGTTCCTGGTCATGGCCACGCCATTGACACAATCAGAGTGGCCTTGCAGGGTGTGGAGTTCGCGCCCACCTTCCACATCCCACACCTTCAATGTCTTGTCCCAGGAAGCGGATACGGCAAGCCGCCCGTCGTCACTCATCGCAACGCCATTGATCCAAGAGTGCCCTTCCAGTGCGAGCACCTGACGCCCACCTTTCACATCCCACACTCTCAGCGTCTGGTCCCGTGAAGCCGATACCGCACGTCGCGCGTCCCCACTTACCGCCACGCCAAAGATGTAATCGGAGTGGCCCTTCAATGTCCGCACCTCGTGCCCGCTCTCCACATCCCACACTTTCAATGTCTTGTCCCAGGAAGCAGATATGGCAAGCCGCCCGTCCCCCCTCACTGCCACGCCATGCACAGCCGCAGAGTGACCTTGCAGTGTACGCAACTCGCACCCGCTTTCCACATCCCACAGCTTCAGCGTCCTATCATGAGAAGCAGAGACCGCAACTCGTCCGTCTTTGCTCACGGCCACGCTGTAGACGGAGCCAGAGTGGCCTTCTAGAGTGCGAATTTCGCGCGCACTGTCTGCGTCCCAAACCTTGAGTGTTTGGTCCCCGGAAGCGGAGACCGTCGGCCACCCGTTACCACTGACCGCCACAGCCCAGACGGCATCGGAATGGCCTTGCAGTGTGCGGAGCTCGCGCCCGCTCTCCACATCCCACACTTTTAGTGTACGGTCCTCAGAGGCGGAGATTGCACGCCTTCCGTTCCCACTCAATGCGACGCCAAAAACAGCTTTAGAGTGGCCTTGCAGGGTGCGGAGTTCGCGCCCACCTTCCACATCCCATATCTTGAGCGTCTTGTCCCAGGAAGCGGATACGGCAAGCCGCCCGTCCGGCGTCACCGCCACCGCCCTGACAACATCCGAGTGACCGGTTAGGGTGCGCAGCTCGCGCCCGCTCTCCACCTCCCACACCTTCAGCGTTTTGTCATCCGACGCGGAGACCGCGCGCTGCCCGTCCGCACTGATCGCCACGCTATGGACCCAAGCAGAGTGGCCTCGCAGCGTGCCAAGCTCGCGCCCGCTTTCTACATCCCACACCTTGAGTGTGTCGTCCAAGGATGCGGAAATCGCACGCTGACCGTCCCCACTTACGGCCACGCCACGGACCCAATCAGAGTGGCCCGCCAAAGTTCGCAGTTCGCGCCCGCTATCCACGTCCCACACCTTCAGCGTGTTGTCATCAGAAGCAGAAACCGCAACGCGCCCGTCGGTACTCAATGCCACGCCATAAATGGCACTAGAGTGGCCTTGCAACGTGCGAAGTTCGCGCCCGCTGTCCATATCCCATACCCTCAGCGTTTTGTCAGAAGAAGCCGAGACTACACGCCGCCCGTCCGCACTCATCGCCACGCCATGGACAAAACCACTGTGGCCGCGCAGGGTGCGGATGAGCGAAGTTCCCGGAGGATGCAGCGTCGCGTGCAAAAGCCGCAGCCAGGGTGTGCGCGTCCCCTCGACAAGCCGGGCCGTGAAACTTTCGATGGCGGGCTGGTCAAGGTGCGGCAGCAGCCGTCCCACCATCTGCGAAGAAAATTGCCCGGGATCCCTGCCAATTACATGTGCCGAGAGGCGGATGGCACCGTGAATCAGCTCCAAAGCTTCATTGTCTTCTTTCGGATACTGCGCGCGCACGTAATCGAGTTGCAGGTCGTGGAGGCGGATGCTGCCTTCGGGCCGGTCGCGCTGTGCTAACGACAGAGTGACAAACTGTTCCGCAGTTTCGGCTGCCTGGTTCTCATCCACTCCCCAAAGACACTGTTGCACCATCGGAGCAGCCGCCATTTCCTCCAGCAAAACCGCCAGTGCGATGTAACGAGCGCGCGACGTCTCGTCCAGCGAATCCACACTCACCTGAATGGCGCGCAACACATCGGTGTAGGGATAGTCGGGAAACTGGGCCTTGATCTTGTCGAGGTCGGCGTGACGCAGATGTTCGAGGACCGTCTTCCAGTAAGTTGCCGGCTTGCCGCGCAGCATGGCGCCCACCATGGAAAGCGCCAGCGGAAGGCGTCCGCACTCGTGGATGAGTTGGGCGGCGATGGGCGGCAGACTTGTAATCTCCGTGCGCGACCAGCGGGCGAGAACCTCGCGCGACTGCGCCTCGGTGAGGAGGTCGGCAACGTGCTCGCGGGCGCCCATCGCCGCCGCGATACTGGCGTCGCGGGTGGTGAACAACAGCCGCGAACGGGGCGAGTCCTCGGCCCGCAGGGGCTCCAGGTCGCTCGAGCGCCACACGTCATCGACCACGATCAAGGCCGCCTTCTTGCGGATGGTGGAACGGTACTGGTTTTTCGCCGCCAACCCGTTTTCGTAGCGGGAGAGGTCGTCGCCCAGGGCCTTGCCGACCTCGCGCATGCGAGTAATAGCATCGACGGCAGATTCCTTGCCAATCGTGATCCAGACGATGCCATCGGGAAACGCCTGCTGCACGACCTCGTCGTGGCAGAGGGCCTGGGCCAGCACGGTCTTGCCGATGCCGCCCATGCCCTCGAAGGCGGTGAGGGCGATGTGGCGGCCGCCGTCATCGGTGATGAGGGCGTCGCGCAGGGCGGCCAGCGCCTCGGGCCGCTCGACGAAATTGACCGGCAGAGGAGGAACGGTGACGTAGCTGGTTTCGTGGAATTCGGGCCTGAGCGAAATGCCAATGCGCGCATGCAGGTCGGCGAGCAATTCGGTGAAGGCCTGCGGGTAGCGGCTGTCAACCGTGAAGTCGCGATAGTTCTTGGCTTCGAGGTGCAGCGGAACGTCGGCGGCGCTTTGCGCCATGAGCGGAATGACGCACTTGTTCTTGCGCAGCGCGCGCAGTTGCTCGGCACGGCATATTTCCGAGACGTAGGAGCCTCGCGTGAGCAGCGCGACGACATACTCAGCTTGATCGAGCGCGGATTCGATCTCGTCGGTCCAGACGGCTCCACCGGCGATGCGCTGCTTGTCGAGCCAGGCGTCGAAGCCTTGGTCGTTGAGGTCTTTTTGCAGCCGCTGGGCGAGCGCGGCTCCGTCTTTGCGGGCATAGGAGAGGAAGACGTGGGAGGCTTCAGGCGGTGGCATGACGGTGACAGACCATTATGAGGGTGCAAGCTGTGAGAGCCGAGGATACACCGAATTGATCACTCAACCAACGATCACGAGCCCGAAGTCGGCTTCGGGGAAATGATCCCTCGATCTCCTACAAGCGCGTTTCTCGGGACTAATGTCCGATGTCGGCTCAAATCCGTGCTCGATAAGTGCATTGGCCTGATATCGCTCTTCGACCTTCCCACGATATGCGACAGACGCCATAGTAGGCTTAAATCAGAATCCTCCGCTTCAAAAATCTTCCGCCATTCCGGCATGACCCTGGTCTTCAAATACCGCGTTTGAGGTATTCACCAGGGTTGGCCCCGACAACTCGCTTGAACGCCTTACTGAACGCAGCGTCGGACTCGTAACCGACCGAACGAGCAACGTCTATCAGCTTTTTGTCACGCTGTTGTAGTAACTGCATCGCCTTCTGCATCCGCCACTCGGTTACATATTCCAGCGGTGTTTGTCCGAGTAGCTCTTTAAAACGCGCTGCGAATGCGGAGCGAGACATGCCCGCCGCTTCGGCCAGGGATTCGACCGTCCAGGGTGTATTCACTCTGTCGTGAATGGCACTCAGGGCAGTTCCCATTTGAGGATCGAAAATCGCACGAAGCCATCCTTTGTTGCGTTCCGGTCCCGACGCGATATGCGCCCGGAGTACCTGGATAAATAGGACCTCGGCTAGCCGAGTCGCGACTACTTCAGATCCCGGCGTCTGTTCTGCCATTTCTGACGCCAGCGCTTGCATTGTGTTGTGAAGAGCAAGCGTGCGTGCCTGCTCGGCCTTAATCAGAATGAAGCTCGGCAATAACTGAGTGATCGGCTTGAGGCTGGCGCGATCGAAACTCAGGGACCCACAGACGATTGTCGTCGGTGCGCCACCACCTCCATAATGAGCGACATTGCTGTTGGCTTTGGCCCCGATCTCGCGGAAACTCCACCTCGGACGTGTTCGCGGGCTGTCGCGCAAAACAATCGAAGTCCCCCGGGCCAGCAAAAAGCAATCACCACCGGTGAGGGGAATCGGCTCCGGATTCCCTTCCACACTCAGCCAGCAGTTGCCTCGCGAAAGCATGGCGAAGTGCGCCAAATCTGTGGGTGACATCTTTTTGTCGGAAGGCGTGACTTTTTCTTCGGTCTGCTTTTCCTGTTTTACGCCCCACGGGGCTGTAGCTTCGAGCCTGTGCAGACCGAAAGCGGTTACGTGCATCGTTCCGAAGATGTCTGTTATCGGGTCCAACTTAGCCTCCCTCTTTTGGACGAATAGACAGAAGATTAGGACTCCCGAGCAGTTCTCGTCCACAGCCAAAGAATCTACTCTACTGTACTGAATGCTACACATCTACCGATAGGAGTAATTATGGGAAAGCTTGAGGGTAAGGTTGCAGTCATCACGGGTGGATCGAGCGGCCTGGCGCTGGAGAGCGCCAAGCGATTCGTCGAAGAAGGCGCCTACGTTTTCATCGCGGGCAGGAGGCAGGAGGCGCTCGATGAGGCCGTCAAGCTGATTGGCCGGAACGTGACCGGCGTGCGCGGCGACGTGTCCAATCTCGACGACCTCGACCGCCTGTTCGATACAGTCAAGCGGGAAAAGGGCAAGATCGACGTCCTGTTTGCGAGCGCCGGCAAGGGCGAAGCCGCCAAACTGGGCGAGATTACCGAGCAGCACTTCGATGCGGGCTTCGGCCTGATTGTGCGCGGAACGCTGTTTACGGTTCAGAAGGCGTTGCCGCTGTTCAACGATGGCGCATCGATCATCATGACCGGGTCAGTTGCTTCGGTGAAAGGTTTTCCTGGTTTCGGCGTGTATGCGGCGAGCAAGGCGGCATTGCGCTCCTTCGCACGCACGTGGCTCAACGAACTGAAGGGCAGGCATATCCGGGTGAACGTGCTGAGCCCCGGGCAGGTCGACACACCGGATTCCCGGCGACTCGACAAGGAGACGAGGGAGATGTTCGAATCCCTGATCCCGCGGGGAAAGATGGGTCGTCCAGAGGAAATTGCAGCGGTCGCGCTGTTTCTTGCTTCAGACGAATCGAGCTACGTAAATGGGGTGGATTTGGCTGTCGACGGCGGCTTCTCGGCCATCTGAATTCGCGCCGGATCGCCGGAAGTAGCTGATCCGCGGGACTAGCGTGTCCATGGTGGAACGACTTCCGCGCAGAACGGTCGGCCGCGAGGAAGTCGTTCACGGCAGGACGTCTACGCGGAGGTCGCCACACAGCGGAACGGATAATCGTGCGCCGTTGAAGGCCGTGGAATCAATATCAACATCAACATGTATCGGAGAAGCACTGTGAGCTATTCTCCTTCCTTCCAGCGTCACAACTCCTACACTCCTTTTCCTCGAGCCGCGCGTCCCAGCTCAATCAAAAGGTGCAACACAGCTCGGTTCAGCCCTATTCTTGGACGAATAGACAAAAGATTGGGACTCCCGAGCAGTTCTCGTCCACCGCCAAAGAACTCTACTCTACTGTACTGAATGCTATAGATCTACCGAAGGGAGTAATTATGGGAAAGCTTGAAGGAAAAGTTGCAGTCATCACGGGTGGCGCTACCGGCATCGGCCGCGCCGCAGCAAAGCGCTTCATCGAGGAGGGCGCCTTCGTCTTCATCTTCGGCCGCCGGCAGGAAGCGCTCGACGCCGCTGTGGCCGACCTCGGGCCCAATGCCCGCGCGGTGAAGGGCTCGGTCTCCGATCTGGCCGACCTCGACCGACTCTACGCGGCGGTGAAGGCCGAGCGCGGAACCCTCGACATCGTCTTCGCCAATGCCGGGGCGGGAAGCCAGCTTCCGCTCGGCAAGATCACCGCCGAGCACATTGACGAAATCTTCGACACCAATGTGAAGGGTACGATCTTCACGGTCCAGAAGGCGCTGCCGCTGATGGGCGAGGGCGGTTCGATCATCCTGACCGGATCGAGCGCCGGCACCACGGGCGCCCCGGCATTCAGCGCCTACAGCGCGAGCAAGGCGGCAGTGCGCAACCTCGCGCGGACCTGGGCGGAGGACCTGAAGGGCACCGGCATCCGGGTAAACGTGCTGTCGCCCGGGCCGACGGCGACCGAACTCGCGATGAAAGCGCTAGGCGAGGAGGGCATGAAGGTCTTCGCCTCGCTGAATCCGCTCAAGCGCATGGCCGATCCGGCGGAGATCGGAGCGGTGGCCGCCTTTCTCGCGTCGCAGGACAGCAGCTTCATGACCGCCAGCGAGGTCGCCGTCGACGGCGGCCTAGCGCAAATCTGACGCGCTACGCCCGGCGGGTCACTCCATTCGATATTCGGAGCCCGTAGGGCGTGGTAAACCGAAGGAGAATATATGAGCTACGCAATTGTAGGATTCGGTAAGATAGGCCAGGCCCTCGCCCACGCCTTCGCCCGTAAAAACATCGACGTGACCGTCGCGAGCCGCCGGCCGCCCGAAGCGTTGGCGCCGCAGGCTCGGGCGATTGGACCCACGGTCGTCGCCAAGTCGCTGCGGGATGCACTCGAGGCCGACACAATCATCTTGGCGGTCCCGTTCGAGGAGCATCGCGAGGTTGCGAAGGCCCTGCCGAGCTGGGAAGGCAAGACGGTCATCGACGCGACGAACGCGTTTGGAGTTCTCCCTGAAGAGCTGGGCGGTCTCCCGTCCTCCGCCTTCGCTGCGAAGTCCTTCACCGGCGCTAAGTTCGTGAAAGGTTTCAATCACCTGGTTGCGGCCACCCTGGCGACCGATCCGGTCGTCGAGGGGGGCCATCGGGTCGTCTTTCTGTCGAGCGACGACGAGGACGCGATCGGTCCCGTGGCGAATTTGGCCAAACAACTCGGGTTCGCACCCGTCAAGCTGGGAAAGCTAAACGAGGGTGGCGCGCTGGTGCACGCACGCGGCCGCACTTGGGGTCGGCTCATCTTCCAGGATTTGTTCAAGAAGGAGCAGTAATCGATCTACGACGGTGTGATTTGGCCCGAGAAAGATGGTTCCGAAACGTCCGATTAGATCGGACACACTTGATGTAAGGGAAAAGGAGAGATTTCAATGAGCATCGAAAGGAATGTCCAGATTGTGAAGAATTTTCTTGCGGCACTCGGCCGCCGCGATAAGCAAGGTTTGCTGGCGTTGTCTGCCGAAGATATTGAGTGGATCATTCCGGGCGAGGACTGGCCGCTGGCCGGCACGCACCGCGGGCACGCGGGATTGGAGAATTTACTTCAGAAGGCTAACGAAACGGTGGAAACTTCGTACCCAGAGCCCCCCGAGTTCATAGCGCAGGGAGACAGGGTTCTGGTCGTCGGCGTCGCTACGGGGAGAATCATAGCCACGAATAAGACGTTTGAGGACCATTGGGTCTTCGCCATTACCGTTCGAAATGGCAAATTGACGAACGTCCGGGAGTATGTCGACACGCAAGCACTGGCGCGGGCCTCCGAGACGGCCGCGAGCCCCAGGCTCTGACGCAGGGACACCGACACCACACGATACGATTTGTAAGGTCAGCGAATACGTTGAACAGCGGCAACGCTTCTGAACCGTAAACAGCGTTGCCGCACGTGTTCAGGCATCGGAAGTGGACCCATCCAGCAGGCGCATGGCGACCTTCATTTGGCAGTCGAAGACCCCACCGAAATCAGCGCGTGACCTACTTCGCCTGAGGAGTCAGTGTTCGTCGATACGGGGATCAACTTGGATCTCCCGGCTGGGGCATCTCAAAAGCCACGCCTTCCCAAGCGCTCTCAGATTCTGGCGCTGATTCGCGCGCACATGGCTCCAACGAACTGAAGGGCAGGAATATCCGGGTGAACGTGCTGAGCCCGGGTCAGGTCGAGACACCGGACTCCCAGCGACTCGACAAGGAGACAAGGGAGATGTTCGAATCTCTGATCCCACGGGGAATGATGGGTCGTCCTGAGGAAATTGCGACGGTCGTGCTGTTTCTTGCTTCAGACGATTCTGAGCCACGTGAATGGGGTGGAGTTGTCCGTCGACGGCGGCCTCTCGGTCATCTGAATCGGCGTTCTTCAATGAGTGCAAAATCGCCATAAGTGGCCAATCGCTTCCCATTTTCACTCAGGTGGTCTGGAGTTTTCTTATCTCGGCAAGGATCTTGATGAGGCGGATGGAGAGCCTGAGGAGACGCTTGCGAGCATTGCCGTCAGGGAGAGAACGGCGGAACATTTCCATGACGTGTTGGGCGGCGATTAAGGACTCGATGAGGCCGTCGAGACCTGCACGTACGGGTGCGGTAGATGTTTTGGGTTGGGGAGCCAGATGCCTGGGTTTGGAGCGAGCCAGTTGGAACTCGCGCTCGAGATCGGTGAGGGCGACATCGACGTAGCGCATAGTCATGGCCGGATCGACGTGACCGAGCAACTTCATCAGGACGGGGAAGCTGACGCCGGAGCGAAGCATCTCTGTGGCGTAGGTATGCCTGAACTGATGAGGGACGATATCTGTGGAGAGTCCGAGCGAGTGACAGACCTGATGCAGGTAATCGCGGAGTTGAACCAGGATAGCTACTTTGCTTCCGGTACGCGCCAGAAACCGTCCATCGGCGGGCAGAGGATCCAGAGAGCGGAAGAAGCGCAGGCGATGTACAAGATCACGGACGAAGGCATCGACGGGGACCATGCGTTCGGTCTTGAGTTTGCCGAGGGGGACATGAATCGCCCATTGGTTTGGCGCCGTGGAGTGCAGACAGTCATCGGAGAGATCGGCGCATTCGCCGATACGCATGCCGGTGTAGCGGAGTAACAGGAAGACATTTCCGCCGAGATCGTTGCGGAGCATGAACTCCTGCTGCAAGAGTTGATCCTGTTCGGCGGTAAGTGGTCGTGGCAGAGTGTGGGGCGAGCGTGGAATATCCTCGCGCAACAGCAAGTCGGCTAGTTCCGCGAGATGGCCAGTACGAGCCAGCTCATGGAAGATGGTGCGCAGAGCAAAGAGGCGTCCGATGCAGGTTGCCGTGGCCAGAGGCGGAGTCTGCGCACGCAAATGGGACATCCATCCGAGGATATGAGGATCGCGGCGCAGTTGGTCGAGACCAGTAACCTCCGGATATGTGGCGCCGAGATAGACGAGGAAGTTGTGTACCACCATGTTGTAACTACGCGTGCTGCCGGCGGTGAGTGCGGTGCACAGAGACTCGACAGCATGCGCAAAGGCTGGCGCGAGGGGATGCTGGAGCGGAGGACGGCGCCAGCGCTTCACGGGATCCTCGGTTGAGGATGGATGCACTTTGTCGCCGCGCGGGCGTACTCGAGGTAGACATCCTGCGGCGAGACCTTCACGTAATGCATGGTGGTCTCGATGTCAGCATGCCCCATCAACTGCATCAGTGCGGGCAGGCTGATGCCGGCGCGCACCATATCGGAAGCAAAAGTGTGTCGAAACCGGTGGGGATTGGCCAGCTGGACGCCGGTGGTGTGGCGATGATGACGGAACAGGGAGCGTAATCCCGCGGGCGTTATGCGTTGGCCGCGTGCGGGCCCTTTCAATACCACGAACAGTGCCGTCGAGCAGGGATCGGGGCGCCATGCTGCCCTGCGTCAGGCGGGGTTCCACAACGTGACCTGCTCGCTGGGTACGCACCTTAACGCAGACCAGTTCCGGCAGCTGTGTGAAGGCGAGCGCACCGTCTATCTCACCTTCGATGTTGATCAGAACCAGAGCGGCCAGCAAGCTGCAGAGCAACTGGCCCGTCGTCTTGTCACGCACGGTATCTCCGCACGTCGCGTTCTGCTGCCTGAGGGACATGATCCCAACTCCTTTTTCGCATCAGGCCGACGATGGCCAGGTCGCGTGCATTTCGAAAACTGGACCAGAAGCGCGCCACTTCATCGACCGAGAGCGGGACGATGTTGAGCCGTGGTTCCTTGATGCGCAACCTGCTGAGTTCGAACCTGGAGCGTCCCAGGCCCATCGGCCTGCGGTGCAGGTAAATCTTATGGAAGCCGTGCGCCACCTGACAGGGAGCATCGGGGAATAGATTGCGGATAGCACGATCGGCACAGGCGACGCGATCGTTGATGGTGGTGGCAGATGGCGGAGGTTGCCGACTCGACTGGAAGCGCAGGTAATCGAACAGGGTTGATTCGGTGAGGTCGGCAGCGGAGATTTCGCCAGTAAGATGAACACTCTCCCACCAGCGCACGAAGTGCAACAGGCTATGTGCGTATGTAAGCAGACTCTTGTTGGCAAGCCGGCGGACATACTCGCGATCGAGGTACCGATTGATCCACGCAACGCCGTTACCGGTGGATTGCTCGACCACCTGAATCGGACTATGTGCGCCCGATGAAGTCTTCTGGCAGAGGACGCGGAACTTCATGGCTGCGCAGCCTCCAGCAGAGTCTGGAACTGATGTGCGTCTCCTCCTTGAACGTCGCCAATGCACTCAGCGACACCGGGTTAGTACCGATTATGTCGGCTAGTGTTTACCGATGGAGAGAGGTGGCGATTGCGATTGCTGCTTCTGCCTGAGTCACGGCGGAGCGGGTGCGACACTTGACGTTGTCCAGAAGTCGGCTTCGGGGAAGCGTGGAGCTACGGAGCGCCGCTCGCACTCCGATCTCCTCGAAGCCCGTTTCTGGATAGCGCCTGACGCCCCCATGGTCGGCGTTAGAGGAAGGCGGTTGGCGTTACCTGCGAGGTTAGGGACGGGCGGGAAGGAGACTGGTCCAGTTTTGGAGGACGGTAAGGGGACGATTGTTTTCGTCGGCGGCGACGTCGAGGAGGAAGCGCTTGCCGTCGGGACTGACATCGTAGCCGATCATGCCCAAACGATAGATGCGAACCGACGGGCGGAAAGAGAAGAGTCGGACAGGATGGCCGACCTCGACACTGTCACCCTTCTCGTGGATGTCGACGGTCATCATTTCGTTGCGCATGGAAGTGAAATAGAGCTGCTTGCCATCACGGCTCCAACGGGGCCAGCGTCCGCCATCGCTGGAAGCCTGCCACATGCCATTTCCGGCCGAGAATGGAACGACAAAAATCTGAGGAGTGCCGTTCGCCAGCATGGTGAAGGCAATAAACCTGCCGTCTGGCGAGAATTGTCCGCTCGTCTGAGTGCCGGTGTTCGCGACGGGCAGCACGCGCGGTTTTTCTCTGGGATCGAGCGGAACAACGCTGATTTCCGAATCTCCGCTCGTCAGATTGGAGCTTTCCGTAAGCAGATAACGGCCGTCGGGAGACCAGTCCGTGGCGCTATCAGACGAGGCGAGTTCCTGAAGTGTAATAGATTCCCCTGCGCCGGAAGAGGAACGAGCAACGATGCGGAACATGCTGTTGGGCATTCCAAGAGTGACGGTAAACCGAGAACCGTCGGGAGACCACGTTGGCTCCCCCGCGATGAGGCCGTCAAACGTCAGACGGGTCTTTTGGGGCCCGGACGAATTGAAGAGCCACACGTCGTGGGTCGGATCGCCAGCAGTGACCAGAAAGCGCTGACCGTCTTTGGAAAGCCGGGGGCCCAGAAAAACGCCTTGATCGCCGACAAAGCTCAGATGTTTGCCGCTGCGATCGACCCATTCGAGGCGGGACTGGGCCATGGCGGCGCCAGTTTGAAAAATCAGCGTGTTCGAGAGTTGGGACGCGGTAAAGGTGGAGTGCCAGATCCCGAGGTCCAATACCACGCTGTAAACGACCGGGTGGGGAGAGCCGGATAGCGAAAGCGAGTTGAGGTCGAAAGGTTGCGCAAGAAGAGTGGAGTCCCTGACGTAGAGGAGATTGCCCTGCGCGTAAGCCGCGCCAGCAAGAGAAGCTACGAGGAAGCGATTGAGTTTGCCATCGAGCGAGGCGACATAAATGCCGTTTTGCTCACCTTGCGGAGAAGAGTGATTGGAAGCAACGTAGAGGAAATGCTGACCGTCCGGGAGAAAGAAGGGCCAGCGATGTGTCGAGTGGAGTTTGGTATCGAGCTTGGTGACGGGAGTGGAAGCGCCACCGGTGACAGGAACCTGATGGATAACGTCGCGAGGGCCAGGCGTGAAGAGAATGACGCCGGTGGAGCCCCAAGCGCCGCCGCGGGCCGCCGGCGCGTTACACAAACTGCGAACCACACCGCTGTTGACCTCGAGGGTTTTCAGTTTGCCGTCGGTGAAGAAGCCAACACTCAAGCTGTCGGGAGACCAGAAAGGATTCATGGCCCCATGAACCCCGGGAAGAGTGCGTTCCGAACCTGTGCGCAGAGAGCGAAGCCAGAGTTCGCCGCCGGCGCCGAAAACGAGAGAGCTGCCGTCGGGGGAAAGAGCGGGCTGTGTGCCCATGTCGCCTTCGATCTCGAAGGAAGTTCCGGCAGGCGGGATGATGGACGAGAAAACTGGAAACGCGGGAGCGGCGGATTCGGGACGGCGGAAAGAGAAAACAGCCAGTGCGGCGATCGAAGCGAGAACAGCGAAGGACCAGGCAAGAAGTTCGCGGCGATTCTTTTTGCGCGTTAGCGGAAGCGCAGCGGCGGACGATTGGGCCGAGGGATCGCCGCTGGAGGTGGATTTTAGCTCCAGGGCCAGGTCGCGTGCGGATTGCCAGCGGTCGTCCGGATCTTTGGCGAGGCACCGGCGGACGATGTGATCGAGCGAGCGAGGCGTGAGCGGCTTGATGCTGGAGATGGGCGCAGGCTCTTTTTCGAGAATGGCGGAGGCCACGCTGAACTGGCTCTTGCCCTCGAAGGCCCGTTGGCCGGTGAGCATTTCGTAGAGAACGGTGCCGAAAGAAAAGACGTCGCTACGGCCATCGAGCTCTTTGCCTTCGACTTGCTCGGGCGACATGTATTGGAATGTGCCGACGATTGTACCTTGCTCGGTAACCGGAGAGTTGGCCGCAACGTTGGTCAGCGTGACGGTGCCGGCTGGCGCGATGGTGGGCTTGGCGAGGCCGAAATCGAGGAGCTTGGCGCCGGTTTTGGTGAGCATGATGTTGCCGGGTTTCAAATCGCGATGGACCACGCCGCTGCGGTGAGCTTTGTCGAGCGCGTCGGCGATTTCCGTGCCAATTTTTAGAACCTGCTCCGTGGGAAGCGGGCCTTTGGCGAGACGGTCAGCCAGGCTCTCGCCCTCGATACATTCCATGACCAGGAAATCAGTGCCGTTCTGCGAACCGACGTCAAAGAGAGAACAGATATTCGGATGATTCAGCGCGGAGACGGCCTTGGCTTCCCGTTCGAAGCGAAGCTTGCGCGCGGGATCGGCGGAAAGATGCGCCGGGAGAATCTTGATGGCAACCGAGCGGTCGAGACGCGTGTCGCGAGCGCGGTAGACTTCGCCCATACCACCCGCGCCTAGGGGAGACAGTATTTCGTACGGACCGAGCTTTGTGCCTGGAGCCAGAGGCATGGTGTCCGGAGATTATAGAACGGAATGCGAGACTGGGGACAACGCGCTTGTACAGAGCTGCTGAGTTATCCAAATCCCGCGAGGGTAGTGTTCTCGGCAAGACGGTCATTTTCGAAGAGGACGCAAGAATCGCATAGAGCACTCAAAGTGAGTGCCGGCTGATGCATCGAGCCTGGATCACGGGCTAACCGAAAGCAATGCCGGGACCGAAGTCCGCTTCGAGGAAGTGTTGCGGCGGTTGGATGCCGTAATTACTCATCTCCTCGAAGCCCGTTTGTCGCCCGCAATTGGCATTTGTCCCATAGTGCGCCTAATCAGGAGTTGGCCTTCCGCTGCAACGGAAATTTACGGGCTAGGCGCTATGTGGGCTCTGTGATACAAGAGGTGAACAAACGAACCGTTTACAAACCATGGCAAAGGTCAAGAACAATTCGATCAACCGCCGAGATTTTTTGAAGAATGCGGCAGCGGGTGCGGCAGTGCTGGTTGCAACGCCGGATGCCCCAGCAAAACCGCTGGCGACCGACCGCCGAACGGGACCACCGCCGGCGATGTCGCCCGCAGCTGAAGTCGAAATGCCCTCCAGTGCCGAGGTACTCACGGCTGATCGAACTGGATCCGACTTCATGGTCGATGTGATTAAGTCACTCGGAATCGAGTACGTTTGCGCGAACCCCGGCTCAAGTTTCCGCGGAATTCATGAATCGATCATCAATTATGGCGGCAACAAAAGCCCGGAGTTCATCACCTGCCTGCACGAAGAGTCCTCGGTCGCGATGGGTCATGGCTACGCGAAAATTGAAGGCAAGCCGATCGGAGTGCTTGCGCATGGAACGGTTGGCTTGCAGCATGCCGCGATGGCTATTTACAACGCGTATTGTGACCGTGTTCCTGTCTACATCATCGCCGGAAATATCATTGATGCGACGAAGCGAATCCCGCCTGTCGAGTGGTCGCACAGCGTGCAAGATGCCGCGGCGATGCTCCGTGACTATGTGAAGTGGGACGATCTTCCTGTCTCTTTGCCACACTTTGCCGAGTCTGCCGTGCGGGCCTACAAAATCGCGATGACTCCGCCGATGATGCCGGTACTCCTGATCGCGGACGGCGAGTTGCAAGAAAACCCGATTCCAAACGACGCCAAGTTCAACATACCCCGTCTCAATTTAGCGGCGCCGCCCCAAGGAGATTCGGGTGCAGTTTCGGAAGCAGCCCGCCTGCTCGTCGCCGCAGAGAGTCCGGTATTGATCGCCGACCGGACGGCTCGCACTCCGGCAGGCATGGCACTTCTCGTCGAACTCGCCGAAACGCTTCAAGCAGCGGTCATCGACCAGGTCGGTCGCTTGAATTTCCCAACACAGCACCCGCTCAACCAATCTGAGCGGGGGCGCCAGGTCATCGCCAATGCGGACGTGATCCTGGGTCTGGAGTTGAACGACTTCTGGGGCACGATTCATTCTTTCCGCGATCAAGTGGAGCGGACTTCTCGGCCGATCACGAAGCCGGGCGTAAAGCTGATAAGCGTCAGCGCTGCAAACCTGTTTTACAAGAGCAATTACCAGAACTTTCAACGCTACCCCGAAGTTGACCTGGACCTGGCTGCAGATGCCGAAGCCACGCTGCCGTCGCTGATCGAATCCGTGAAACAACAGCTGGCTGCTGGCCGCAAAAGCGCGTTGCAGGATCGCGGGGCCAAACTTGCGGCCGCGCACCAACAGGCACTGCAAAGTGCCATCGACTCAGCTACCTACGCGTGGGACGCGAACCCGATCAGCACGGCTCGCTTTTGCGCCGAGCTTTGGGCGCAAATCAGAAACGAGGATTGGTCCCTGCTTTCCACCACGGGTTTTGTCAGCCGCTGGCCCATGAAATTATGGACATTCGACAAGCATTACCAATACATTGGCGGCTCCGGTGGTTACGGCATCGGTTATGGTGCACCAGCCGCTGTTGGGGGCGCTCTAGCAAACCGCAAGCACGGTCGGTTGTCGGTAAACATCCAGTGCGACGGTGATTTGATGTACGGTCCTGGAGTCTTGTGGACCGCCGCGCACCATCGCGTTCCTCTGCTGACGATCATGCACAACAATCGTGCATATCATCAGGAAGTTATGCAGGTGCAGATCATGGCCGACCGGCACAGCCGTGGGGTCGATCGCGCCCAGATAGGAACTGCGATAGACGATCCTGGCATCGACTACACAAAAGTTGCACAGGGGATGGGCTTGCACGCGGAGGGGCCGATCTCGGATCCCAAGGAACTTGGTCCGGCGATTCACCGTGCCCTTGAAGTCGTCAAACGCGGCGAGCCCGCACTGATTGACGTTCACACGCAGCCGCGCTAGAAAGACAAAGATGGACACTGCTATTTCACGCAGCTCTTTTCGGAAAACGACGGCGCGCCACCCGCGACAGTCATCATTTTCGTCTCCTTTACGCCTGCGGCGAACTGCAGCCTCCGTCGTCACGGCGGCGATTACTGCTGGCTTATTACTGGCAGGCTCCGTCGAAACTTGTGCAATTGGTCAGAAGCAATCGAACAATGCTCCTTCGGGTAACGGGCAAAAAGGGAAGCTCATCTTTGAAAGCCAGGGCTGTGACAAATGCCACGGTTCCCTGGGCGAAGGTGTATCGACAACCGGGCAAAAAGGGGGGGTGCCGCGTATCGCGTCTACTCCTCTTACGCTATCCAATTTCGTGCAGTTGGTCCGCAATCCTAAGGGGCAGATGCCAGCTTTTGACAGGCAGAGAGTATCGGATTCGGATCTCGCCGATGTATACGCGTTCTTGAAGTCGCTTGCACCTCCGGTCAAACAAGAAGCCACCACCACGGGGGATCCCAAGGTAGGTGAACGCATCTACACAAGCGACGGCTGCTACGAATGCCACGGTTATCTGGGGCAGGGATCCACCTCAACGGGTGGAACAAGACTCGGTCCTCCGCAGATTCCACTCTCTGCGTTCATCAGCTATGTGCGTCAACCCAGCGGTCAAATGCCGCCCTACACGTTGAAGGTGGTATCGAACCAAGACCTCGCGCACATCTATTCGTTCTTGCAGTCTGTCCCGAAGCCTCCGTCGTCAAAAACCCTTCCTCTTCTGAACCAATAGCTTCTGTGGTTTGAGCAGCATTTTCACAATCTACATCGAGCTAGTGCCTGATAAACGCTGCGGACCGGACAAGTGAAATCTCCCTGACTCCCCAGAAGTCGGCATGGCGACTGCAATTTCGTGAACCAGCAGTCCTGAAGAATCGGCGTTGCCATGGGCATTTATCAGTATCCGATTAGAGATTGTGACGACGAAGATAGGCTGAAATCGCCTTTCGTTCCCATTCCTCATACTTGTCATCCATCGAAGTATCATCCGCTCGTACGGGTTCAAGCCTGAGTATCCCTAATTTGCCAGCACCGTATCGAGTCCAAAGAACCAGTATCGACATGACGGGAGATTTATTGTATGCCTGCTTGAGAAAGGCCCCGGTTTCTTCATTGAAGGAGTGAATCTCGATGGGCCATATCTCCCCAACCCCCACTCCATTACGAACGACTTTCTTGCCACCTTGATCCAGCTTGTTTATGAGGAAGTAGACTACAAGATTGCTGCACTTCGGGTCTTCGCTCAATCGGGAAAGCTTTTCCGAGAGCGCGGCAAACGCGGTTCCAGGTGCGTGAACAATGGCTTCCTCTTTAAGTTCGTCTTCGCGCGCCTTGCGTTCCTCTTGTTCGTGGATCTTGAGTATTGTTTCTTTGGAGAATCGCAGGTAGCTGCCCTTCTTCGGCGAAACCTTCTTAGAGATAGTCACGAAATCTAGTTTGTCGACATCATATTCACCATGCGCTTCCGGAGGGGTAGCGCCCATTACTTTTTTTCCCATTTGATCTATGGCGTCGAGGATATCCTGCGGCAGGTTGGTGTAGGGCGTATGAGGTTCGCGCCACTTTGGCAGGTATTTGTCCCACAGCCGAGTCGTCAGAAATGACGTCTCCTCGGGTGGACGATCCGCGAAGCCGATTAAGCCTTTATCAAGTTCTTCTTGCGGTAATTTCTGCCTATATTCTCCAGCATGTTCGCAGACATGGCGTTCAGGTCAATGCTGTTGATCATCCGACGCCATTGTTTGGCTATTTGGCGCTCGAGATCGAGGAAGTCGCGTACCGCCCAGCGCCGGACTGCTTCCTCTTCTTCGCTTGCGTGGAAAAGAAGTCCTTTCGAATCTCCCGTCATGACAGGTTGTCCGCGGTCGCGCAAAGGCCGGAATCGAACCTGCGACAGATCGAATTTACCCATGAGTTCGCCTTCCATGTTCGTATGTGGCCGCCCTTGCCGACAAGATCGGCTACGACCCAGTGCTCCTCCCTCTGTTGTATGTCTTCAACGCGCAATGCATTCAATTCTGCCCGGCGTAGTCCGCAACCCAGCAGAATTGCCAAAGTGGTATAGTCACGTTTGCCACGAAGATTTGTGCCGTCTGCCGTCAGCAACAAGCGCTTTCCTTGTTCGGCAGTGAGCCAATTGCCAACCGGGATCCCTAATCGCTTGGCGCCTTTCACCCGGCGAATACCGGCAGTTAAGTCTGCACTGAGCAACCCGCTGTCAGCAGCCTCGTAGGCCAACCTCCGGACTGCAGCCAGGCGCAGGTTGATGGTGGTTGAAGCGTAGTGCCGCTGTTCGAGGAATATCCGATACCGAGTGACCACAGTCTTATTGAAGGCGAGCCTAGGTTCTGAACAGTACCATTCGATGAATTCTCTGATTGCATGATCGTAAGTTCGTTGAGAGCTTCGGGAGGTCAAGCTGTTCAGTACGGCTGACTTCGATTGCTCAAGGTCGGGTAACTTCAAAACGTGCTTGGGTGTCCGTCTACGCATTGTCTTGCTCTTTGCCATCGGTGCGGCCTCCATTCGCCGTGGCAAAAAGCATGATCCTGATCGCAATCTCGGTCTATCGTACCCTGGCGCGTTTATCGGTACCGATCTCCAACCCTGATAGTTTCCGAATTGTCCGTCAGCACTAGCGTCATGCGATCACGACCAACTCGGTGACGATACATGCAAACCTGCTTGCTCAGATTAGAGACTCAGCAACGGCAGGGTACGGTACCGCTTCCCAGTCAAGCGAAACAATGCATTCACCACGGCGGGAGAAATGACCGGAACCGATGGTTCGCCGCATCCCGAGGGCTTTTCCGTGCTCGGAACGATGTGAACGTCGACGGCAACTGGTGCGTCGACTATGTACGGTGGAGTGTAGCCGTCGAAGTTGTTCTGCTCCGCATGGCCACTCTTGAAAGTTATCGCCCCTTTCGCCATCAACTGCGATACGCCGAAGCTCATCCCAGCCTGAAACTGGCTCTCGATCGTCAACGGATTCACGGCCGTACCGCAGTCGAGCGCGACCGTTACACGATGGATTTTTGGCCGCTGATTCTCGATTGAGACATCCACGGCACACGCAACATTTGTCCCGAACGACTCATGACATGCAACGCCGGCGGCGTGGCCTTCCGGCAGATGATTCCGCCACGAAGCGCTCTTTTCGTCCATCAGATCGAGCACTCCGCGAAGCCTCGTTTCATCTGTTTTCAGCAGCTTCCGGCGATAGGCGATCGGGTCCGCTTTCACACGACTCGCGAGCTCATCGACCAGCGTTTCCATCACAAAGGCAGTATGGGTGTGCCCGACGGAACGCCACCACAGTACCGGCACGTTCGGCGTGGGGTGATGCGCTGTGACCGTGAAGTTCGGGATTTCGTAAGGATTGTCGGCGGCGCCCTCGACCGCAGTTTCATCGACTCCATTCTTAATGAGCAAGGAAGCGAACGGCGTGCCCGCCACGATAGATTGTCCGACGACCACATGTTTCCATGCCAAAGGCATGCCGTCCGCGCCGACCCCAATCTCCACCCGGTGCGCGAACATGGGACGATAGTAGCCACCCTGCACGTCATCTTCGCGGGTCCAGATGAGTTTTACTGGAATGCCCTTGCAACGTTTGGCAATGGTAGCCGCCTCGCGCTGCACATGAGAATCAGGCGTCGCTCTTCTCCCGAATCCGCCGCCGGCCATCTCAGTGTGAAAGGTAACCTGTTCCGGCTTCAGGCTGAGGATTTCGGCGATAGCCATTTGATCGACGGTTTGAAATTGAGAACCGGCCCAAACTTCAGCACGATCACCATCAAACCTGATGGTGGTGTTCAATGGCTCCATCGGAGCGTGAGCGAGATAGGGAAATTCGTATTCCGCTTCAAAGCGGTTGGCGGCACTGATGCCGTCCAGCACGCCGAGGTCGCCGCGAGTTACCGCAACATTGCCTGGGGTGGCCGCTAGCTCTTTATACTGTGCCCGCAGTTTCTCAGTGTCGGCCGTTTCGACTCGAGAGAAATCCCAATCGATGGAAAGGTGATCGCGCGCCTGTTTCGCGGTCCAGAACTTGTCCGCTACAACGACTACTGCAGTTCCCCGGCTGATGGTAGGGATTTCGAACACATCCAACACACCGGGTATGGCCCGCGCCGCCTTGTCATCGATTGATTTAGGTGTTCCACCGAAGATAGGAGGGTGCGCCACAACGGCAACCTTCATTCCGGGTAGGTCGAGGTCGAGACCGAACTTCAAGGAGCCATCGCACTTCGGACGGCCGTCGAGCCGTCGCGTGTCCTTGCCAATGAACTTGAACTCGGATGCTTTTTTGAGCGGCACATTCTCCGGCACAGGCACGTGGGCAGCGGCATCGGCGAGTTCGCCATAGGTGGCAGATCGGCCGCCGGGACCGTACACAACACTGGCCTCCGTTCGACATTGCGGCGCCGATACCTTCCATTGCTGCGCGGCGGCGGCAACCAGCATGGCGCGGATTTTTGCTCCCAATTCGCGGTACTGCTGAAAAGAATGCGCAATCGAGCCCGAGCCGCCAACCATCTGTATCCCAAAAACAGGATCCTTATAAACATCGGCCGCCGGGGCGAGTTCCGCCACGACATGCGCCCAGTCGGCGTCCATCTCATCGGCCAACAGCATCGGTAGCGAGGTCTGAACTCCCTGGCCGAACTCGAGGCGATTCACCTGAATCACAATCTTGCCGTCTTGCTGAATGTGAACGAAGGCATCCGGAGGATACGTCTTCGCTGGCGGGGCCTGCGCGTGTACTGGCAAATCGAGATAGAGAGCGACAATCAACCCGCCGGCGGCCGTCGCCGAGATGCGCAGGAAACCGCGGCGGCTGAGAGCTGATTCCGAACTCAACATGGTGGTCGCGGACATGGTGTTCTCCTTTACCCCAGCTGCTGTGCAGCCGTCTTGATCGCTTTGCGGATGCGAACATACGTGCCGCAGCGGCAAATGTTTCCCCCCATCGATTGCTCGATGTCCTCGTCCGTGGGTTTCCCGCGGCTCTTGAGCAACGCCACAGCACTCATGATCTGGCCGCTTTGGCAGTAGCCGCACTGCACGACGTCCTCGGCCACCCACGCGTCTTGAACCGCGCGGCCCACGCGATCTTCTCCGACGCCCTCGATGGTCACGATCGGCCGGCCCACGACCAGCGAAACGGGAACCACGCACGAGCGAGTCGCGACACCCGACAGGTGTACGGTGCACGCTCCGCATGCGGAGATGCCGCAACCGTATTTCGTGCCGGTCATCTTCAGATCTTCACGCAGCACCCAAAGCAGCGGGGTACCCGGGTCAGCGGTGATTTCTCTCGTTTGACCGTTTACCGTCAGCTTGTAAGTTTGCATAAGAGCCTCCGAAGTCAAGGATTCTGTGGACAAGGCATTCCAGCATCGACCCACGTCCGCGTGGCGGCAATGAATTGTTCATGGGTCAGTGGCGGCAGAGATCGCGGCGTGCCGTCCCGGCGGCGTCCCGGTTGGAACGCCCAGAGCACCAAAGGCTCCTGCTCATGGTGCCGCACGATGCCGGGGCCGTCCAGGCTGCCATTCTTGGAGCGATCGGTAATAGACCGGCAAACCGCTGTGCTCGACAGGATGTTGTCATTGGTGTCCTGCCACTTCATGGAAAGAGGCGCCAAGTGCCAGTTGTAAGCCCCGGGAACACCGGTGCTATCCGCGTTGGCGGACTGATGACAGGTAGCGCAGTTCAGGCCCGGCACGCCCTTGCCTCCCGGCCCGCGCACGACATTGAACAGATGACGGTGGCGGTCGTCGCCTTGCTCCGGATAGTTCGTGGCGGTGTGGCAATTGATACAGCGAGGAGTTGTCAGCACGGAATAGACCTGTTGCCAGGCGGCGAGACCCGCTTCATGTGTTGGCGAGGCAGCTTTTTGACCGGTTTCCTGGGCGCGGGAAGATGTGCTTGACCACGCGAGGCATGCGATCAGAATGAGGACAGCGGACGACCCACGGAATGTTGTGTCGGAGTACACCATGCGGACCTCCTTTTCTAGTCCAACCTGTCGCCTGCGCACAAACATATTCGATTGATCTTACTCCACAAAAGAGGCGAGAAAAGCGGCACTAAGTAACGGGAGCGGCTGCCCTGAGCACTATGCGATCCAGAGATCAGCGTGCCGGAAACGAAGAACTGGACTCTGAGCGAATAGTCGGCCATACGAAGTTGATCCGCTGATGGCTTGTAAACGATTAGTAACGAGAAGTTGGCAAGTGTTTACTAAGCCGACCGCTTCACGTGGGTTAAAACCCGCCTATCGGACCAAAGCACTCAAAACCCATTGTGGGCTTGCCGACTCAAATAGCGAATGATAAAGGACGTTGTCATTCCCTAAAATCGACGGCGAGCGAAAGAAGCTGCGGCAGCCGCTCGCTTGCCTTAATCGCCGCCGCCTTACCACCAGGGAGGCGAGGATGTTCCACACTTCCCCGAAGAGGACTTCGGGACAACTTCATGTCTCGCTGGCCGAAAACCACCGATCGATCCAGTGCCCGCCTTCGGATAACTTCCGCATAGTCCGTCGCTAGGTAAGCAGGCGGACATCTCCAGATTGGCAACTCATTGGCAGCAATCAGAGCCCTTGCGAACGGCCAACCTCGCGGCAAATGGCTTGCAACGCACAGTGGTGTAGACGGCATCGAAGACGTTCAGGCTATTGACATTCGCCACCCCGCCAACGGTGATGGGGTCACCCAGATACTGGACCTTATTACGTCTGCTTCGCCGAGACATGGTGAAAGAAGTCATCGCCGGAAGGCTCATACCCGAGTGGACAATCTTTGTCGTCGAGGTAGAACTGCCGAGTTTTCGATGCCAGCAGGTCCGCAAATTTCGTATCCTCCGTTGCGCGTGCATAGTCGAGCATTAAGCCGAGAGCAAAGGCGGTCTGCGCATGCTCCCCGATTCGCACCGGATAGGAGAGCTTGGGAAGGCAGTCATTCAGTCGTCCGAGCGCAGCCTCTTCCAGAGAACGCAAGTTCGCCGCGAGATCGCGTGCCTCAGGGTCGTCCCACTCGCGCAGTTCCGCCACGAGTTGAAGCAGCCATGCCAGTCCATAGGGACGTTCGAAGCTGACGCGTCCCTCAGCCCGCAGGTACGCCGCTTCTTGTGCGATGTTGTCTGCGGTCAGGTTTTGCCGCAGTGCCTCACGTGCAGACGGCGCGAAGGCAGCATTGGGGAACGTCCTGACCAGCCGTGCCAACAGCCAACGCCCGTGCACCGAAGAATGCCAGTCGTAGCAGCCGTAGAACGCAGGCGTCAGTTTTCGTGGCGGACCCACATCCGCATCGCTGTTCAGGGAGTGGCTGATCTTGTTGGGATGTTCCTGATGGATGCACGCGAGTGCAAGATTTGCGAACCGATCGGCAGCGTTGATGTCAAACATGGCGGGGGTTGTGGCGCTCTGCGCATCCATCTCGCTAATAGTGAGCAGCAAGAAAACTGCGCAGAGCACGTATTTCATTTAGGTCTACTCTAGAATATCGCCTGATTCTGCCAATCCGACTTTCGAATTGCTTCGCACGTCAGGCATTGCATCCTACAATGGAAATAGGAATACGCGATCACGATGAAACCTATCGGCAACACAATCCTAATCACAGGGGGCGCATTCGACGTTTGCCGTGGCCTCGCAGAAGGCTCCCACGCGTTCGGCTTACGCGACGCGTCGCACTTCGTGTGGGGAGACATCCGTTAGCATGGAAAGTTCCAGCCCGAACTCTTTAGCTGTCCGCACCGAGAACGTCTCCCGCCATTACCAGATGGGTGAAGCGTTGGTGCGCGCGGTGGACGGGATTTCCATCGACATTCGTGCCGGGGAATTTGTGGCTCTGCTGGGTGCGTCTGGGTCCGGCAAGTCATCACTGCTTAACCTGGTTGCAGGGCTCGACCGGCCGACGTCGGGTACGGTGATTGTCCAGGGAAACAACTTGGCCGCACTCTCACGCGAGGCGCTGGCCAAGTATCGCCTGCATACCGTCGGAATGGTCTTTCAGTCATTCAATCTGATACCCAGCATGTCTTTGTTGGAAAATGTGGAGCTCCCCATGCGCTTTGCGGAGGTCGATCGCCGCGAGCGTTCCACACTGGCGCGGCAGTCGCTCGAACGCGTGGGGTTGAGCGCTCGGCTTGCGCATCGGCCCACGGAGCTCTCGGGTGGTGAACAGCAGCGCGCTTCGTTGGCGCGCGCACTCATTAACCGGCCCAAGCTTCTTTTGGCAGACGAGCCGACGGGCAATCTGGACAGCCGCACCGGCACCGAAATCATGGATCTCGTTCGTAGCTTCAATCATTCGCTGGGCATGACCGTGTTGATGGTGACGCACGAGCAGGCCCTAGCGGAGAAATATGCCGGGCGGATGGTGCATCTGGCGGATGGCAGGCTTGTCGATGATAGACGCAACGACGACGCGCGCAACGTCTCGTCCCTACCGGCGAGCGGGTCGGAGAAAGGAACCCAGTGAAGTTTTACGACGTCACCGACCTCGCTGTGCGCAACCTGCGTCAGTCCGTCTTCCGCAATTCGCTGACGACGATCGGAATTTCCGTCGGAGTGGCCTCGCTGGTCGCTATGCTTTCGCTCGGCATTGGTCTGCAGCAACTTGCCTCACGCCGGCTGCAGAAGTCCGGCCTGTTTGACACCGTCGTGGCCACTTCCAGACGTGACCTTCGCAACGTCCGCGCACAAAGAGAGGACGGCCCACCACCGGCCGAGAGCCCGGCGCTGGATGAACCGGCGCGAAAGAAGATCGAGCAACTCCCCGGCGTTGTCGAGGCCTCTCCCGATATTCGGTTCGTTACGGAGATGCGCTTCGACGGCAAACCCCACCTAACCATGGTGGCTGGCGTCCCCTTCTCTGCCAAGAATAACAATGATGCTTTCGATGGAATGCAGGGCAGTTTCTTCTCGTCGGAAGCGAGTCCGGAAGTCATCCTGCAGAAGTCGTTTGCCGAAGAGTTGCTAGGCATGACTCCAAAGCCCGGCACGGACAACACAAATATCGCCGAGTTGGCCAAACCTCTACTCGGGAAGGAGTTGACGATGCGCTATGCCGAGCGCACCGCATCTCCGTCAGCATCTCCCACAACGACCGTGTCTGGTGACGGGGGGCCTAGCGATGGTGCTGCGTACTCGGTCGTCTCACACCGGCAAGCACTGAAAATTGTGGGCGTGACGGACCTCGATCCGGACAGCATGCGCGGGACTGCCCGCGCGCGTGTCTTTCTGCCGCTCAAGCTTGCGCAAGATCT
The DNA here is from genome assembly GCA_963730845.1 of uncultured Acidobacteriaceae bacterium. Classification (GTDB taxonomy): domain Bacteria; phylum Acidobacteriota; class Terriglobia; order Terriglobales; family Acidobacteriaceae; genus Acidiflorens. Next base: position 146,091 of record CAVSTM010000008.1, read on the forward strand.
CCACGTGGTGCAGTCCGGCCTGCGCGATACGTCTCCCAGCGACGCGCCAACCTATACCTCGCTTAGCGTGCGGGTGGGAAACCCCAATCAGGTCCCGTTCGTCGAAGATGCCATCAAGAAGATGGGATTCAGCGCGTTTTCCCTGGTCGATGCGACCCGCAGTGTGCGTCAGTTCTTTGCGGTACTCGACGGGTTCCTTGCGATCTTCGGAAGTCTGGCCTTGGCCGTGGCTTCCATCGGCATCGTGAACACGCTGGTGATGGCCATCCTCGAACGCCGCCGCGAAATCGGAATCATGAAAGCCCTTGGTGCCAGTGATGCTGACGTGCGCGGCCTCTTCTTCGCCGAAGCCGGCGCCATGGGTCTGGTCGGCGGTGCCGTCGGAGTCACGCTCGGTTGGGCGATCGGACGCCTTATCAATTTCGGAACAAACATTTATCTCGAACGCCAGCATTTTCCTCCAGCACAGATCTGGTCAGTTCCGCTGTGGCTCGTTCTCAGCGCGATCGCTTTTTCCATCGTTGTCAGTCTGCTGTCGGGACTCTACCCGGCGGCCCGAGCCGCCCGTCTCGATCCCGTGCAGGCACTGCGCTACGAGTAAACCGGCTACGAGTAAACTGATTCCCATGTGCCGTTGTTGGCGATGGCTCACGCTTTTTTGTGTCCCGTTCCTGTTCGCCGAAGTTCACGCTCAGGGCCGCATCGATTGCAACGCTCTGGAAAGCCGTATCCTCGGTCAGAAGATCCACTACTGCGTCATGATGCCGGCAGCTTACGACACCACGACTGCCGGCCGTTCTCCGCGGCGTTTTCCAGTACTCTATTTTCTGCACGGACTCGGCGATAACGAACAGACTTTATTCAAAGGCGGTGGTTGGGACTTGATCGGAGACCTCCGCGAGCAGGGAGAGATTTCCGATTTTCTGGTAGTTACTCCCGACGGGACGCGCAGCTTTTACATCAACGCCGCCGACGGCCGCGTGCGCTACAGCGATTTCTTCATTCGCGAGTTCATTCCTTACATCGAGTCACATTACTCTATTCGCCGAGAGCGCTCTGCCCGAGCCATCAGCGGTGTCTCGATGGGCGGATACGGTGCGCTTAGGTTTGCTTTTGCCTATCCGGAGCTATTTTCGTCGGTCAGCGCGCAGAGTGCCGCTCTTATCCCAAAACCGTCGCGAACAATGGACATGGATTCGACGGTACCGCTGGGTCGGATGCTTGGAGCGGTGTTCGGCAATCCCGTTGATCTCCATCACTGGAGCCAGAACAGTCCCTTTGTTCTCGCAAAGCAGAACCGGGCTCGGATACGGACTACAGGGTTGTCGATCTATTTCAACTGCGGTCGCGAGGATGAATTCGGATTTGAGAAAGGAGCCGCAGAACTCGACCGGCAACTCCAGGCGGAAGGTATCCCACACGAATTTCACCTCTATCCCGGAAACCACGACGCCACGTATTTTCTGGCACACTTCGGTGAAACGGTGATGTTTCATTCACGTGTTTTTGTCGCAGGGAAGTAGTTCTCTCGGGCAAAGAAGGACAAAAATGGCCCGTGTCGTACGATCGTTGGCGGGAGAATCTCAGGCCCTATCGTTGACAAAGTTCTGAAAGGCGCCGCTCGGGAGCGTCATTACCGGCATACGCTGACTTGCTTCGGACAGCGGGAAAGGCTCTTCGGGCCAGTGAACGGAACGAGTTGCAGGAATGGGAGGTTTCACATTGACAACAAACTACAACCACTATAATAAGCACTGATTACGGAGTTGTCGCGACGGTATCTTCTAAGTTGCCAGCGAAATCTACTTCCTCCCGTAGCCAGTCCGCCGGCAACTGGACGGGAGTAAAGTTGGCGACGCCTTCTTCCTCCAATGGCCGAGTCGGGTCGGTACTCCACCTTCAAAGAACATACGTCTGTAGATGAAAACCGTGCAGAAGCTCCGATTATCCATTCGCCCAATTTTTTGACTTGACATGCACCGGACGTCCCTGTAAGTTTTCTCGCAATCAGCGAGTCGGTCTTTCCTGGGACGGGTGACTTTTCTTCTGTTCTGGCGATCCTCTCTTGCTGCTTCCCTTGAAGTGCGAACAATAAGTCGCACCACGCCCGGCACGAGCCTGCCGCAGTGTGTTCGATTCGTCAGGAGGAAGCCCAAAATGGATCGCCGCAAGTGTTATTCGGCAAGACATCCATCGAATCTCCCGGCGGTACGATCTATTCGCATTCCTTTCCGTAGCATGTCTCACTCGCAGCCAATTTACGCCCGGTACCCCGAACATCGTCCCGCAAGAGTGTCACGAATTCGACGGCGGTGAACATACTGAAAAACAACATTTTTGTATCGCGCACCGATCTACTCGGAAACAACCTTGCACCGAGAAGGAGGATTACAAATGAGTGACGAAGATCCCAGACCATCGATCAAGCTGCCCAGTGACTTCATATTCGGGCACCTTCGACCGGATCACCTCGTGCCAGTCGCACCCGCACCGCCGCCTCCCCTTGGTCCACTCTCCGCATTCGTTGGAGACTGGGTCGGGAACGGCTTCAACACGATCTTCCGGCCCGATAACGACGTGACGCCAACGCCGCTGCCCAATCCAGTTCCTCCACCGCCGCCTCCCCGCGACAACATCCTCGAACTGAACCTCACCTCCGAACACCTCACGTTTTCTAGAAGCTTAGGCTCGGTTCCGAACCGCGGGACGACGCCACAGGGGGACATTTTCCTCAACGGAGTGCCCTATCTCCAGACCATCCAGGACATTACGATCCACGGCGAGAAAGTCGGGATCCATTTCGAGCCGGGAATGTGGATTCATGTACCCGCCACCAACGTCCCACCCCTGGGCGAATCGGTCACCCGCATGGCATCGATTCCGCACGGTACGACGATCGAGGCTCAGGGTACTTTTCTGACCAAGCCCGGGCCGCCGAACATTGCCGCTGTCGACATCACGCCTTTCGTAACAGGAAGTAACCCGATCAAGAAGGTCCAGTTCGCCAGCCAGACCGCCACGAACCCGGATACACGGAGAATCCCACAAGATCTCAGCCGCTTTATCGCCGCCGGAACCATCACGCAGGCCCTGTTGGACGATCCCAACAAATTGCTGCGCGATCACATCAGCAAACAAAAGATCACCAGTACGACCACCATCATCATTTCCACCGCACCGCCGCCTCCGGATGGCTTTTTCGGGGGCGGAACCGACAACATTGCCTTCCTGCTGGGCCAGGCCGCGGCCACCGCACCCAACGCCCAGGCCGTGCAGATGGTTGCCGTCTTCTGGATCGAAACCGTCGAAGAGGTGATTTTGGTGCCGTCCTACCATGTAGGCGAACCGCCCTTTGCCCTAAGAGCAAAACGCAGCGTTCAGAGTCAGCGCGTGCCAACATTTTCCGTCACTCCACCGTATGACTTGGACAAGCCGCGCGAGCTTACAGTCACCTTCACGCAAATTCAGTACAGCCAGACCGTCCTGCTGAATTTTGCCAAACTGACTTGGCCGCATATCTCGGTAAATACCCTTGTGCCGGAGGACGACATTATCGTTCCTCCCTCCGCATGGAAGTGAGCTGACCGGCTCTTTGGCCGGCGGTTGTCGTTTGCTGCGGCCGCCGGCCCATTTTGGGCCCATAAGTATTGGTCGAGATGAGGGCGCGGAAGAGCGGAGTAGATTCACTGTCGCCACCACGGTATCAGTCGCAGCGTGCGCATAAGCAGAAAGGGATCGCGCATGAAACGAAAAGAAGGTCTCGTGATATAGGCACAAGCGTTGCCGGGCTGGCAGCGTCGTATCGCCTGACGCAAGATAATGGAAAGTAACGCATAGGCTTCTCCAATGAAGGCCTTCTATCGACCTGGTCAGTGGTTCACTTTGCGACCTGAATTGAGGAAGCTCTTCAGACGGTGTTTTTCGCTGGTGAACATATTGCCGATTGGGAGAGTTTTGTGGACGGAGCGGTTGTTACCGGTGAGGCAGCTGCCGCAGTATGAAGCGTTTCTTCAGCTCAATCGATTGTCCGATTCGCGTCATGACCGTCTGATAGGAGGACTTATGAAACTCTGTCCCTTATGCCTGCTCATCTGTACATTTCTTTTCGCGGTTACTGAGAACTGCGTGTCCCAATCGACCATGGTGCCGTGGCTCACTCGCTCTGCAGATAACTCAAGAAGCGGTTGGAATCAGCACGAGACGATACTCACACAGGCTTCAGTGGAATCCAAGGGGATTGTCCGAGCCAGGACTATTCCAGTGTTCGGTGATGCGCGAGGCATGGAAGCACAGCCGCTCATCCTACCCAACGTGAAGCTTCCCGACGGCAGCACCCACGATGTCATGCTGCTGCCATCCATGGCGAATATCGTGCGAGGTGTGGATACTCACGATGGTACAGGTTTGTGGAGCGTTACCTTGGGTACACCGATTAATGGAGACACCCCCATTGGTCCCAAGAAGACTGCGCCTGACGGCTGCGTTGGCGACTTCCCGACGATTGATTGCCACGCGATCAATGACAAATGGGGTGTGTTAAGCACAGGCGTCATTGATCCGGACACCCAACGGGTGTACTTGGTCGCTTGGATTTCGCCCGACGGCACGCCGCAAAACGGGAAACATTTTGTGTTTGTATTAAACGCGGCAGATGGAACCCAGGTGGTGCCACCTGTTCTGGTAAACGGTACCAGCGGAACTCAGTCCTACGCGAGCACCATGCGCAAACAGAGGAGTTCGCTGGTGCTGACCAACATAAATGGCCGCAAGACAGTCTTTTGGGCGTCCGGGACGGTACGGGAGACCGGAAATCGAGCCGCGGGATGGATCTTCGCCTTCGACTGCGCCACGAATTCGATCGCTGCCGCTTTGGCCATGTCACAGGGAGAAGGCGCGGGCATATGGATGGGCGGGCAAGGGCTGGCGGCGGATGACAAGGGCTTCCTCTACGCGATCACCGGCAACGGGGACTTTGATGGCAAGACCCAGTTCGGTGAATCATTCGTCAAGGTGCAGTACACATCTGCTTCCGGAGGGACGGAGGCCAGCCTGAAAGTGGTCGACCACTGGACACCGTGGGCGGACCTAGTACGATCCGGACAAGCGCGACTGCCGGCCACGAAACTGGCGGGGCAGAGCGCGCCCACTGAAGCTGCCAAGCCGGTGGGTGGCAGGATGAACCTCTCTCTTAAAGACGCGAGACTCGTGGCGAATATCAACGAGCGTGGCAAGCCAGTCCTTCTAGTCTTCCCCAAGATGGCCAGCGGGAATTGGTCAGATGAAGATTGGGGATCAGCTGGTCCGGCCTGCATCTTCTCGCTTGGCGTTTGCATCGCAACTGGAAAAGACGGGATTGCTTATCCCGTCAAGACGGCGAACCTTGGCGGTACTACGCCCGCGGACTTGGGCAACCCGAAAGCGAACTGCGCTAAGCTCGCTGGGCCTCCGGTCTGGCTAACAATGAGCCCGGGGCCTGTCGATCCCTGTCCAACCAATCCCACGACATTGAACTTCTTTCCCTGGGGCGACACCGCACATCTTCACATGACGCCGGTCCAGTTTTTCGATCCCGTGCTCAAGTCGTGGACGATTTTCGCGTGGGGTGAGAATTCGCAACTTCACAAATGGGTGGCGAGTTCGACCGGAAGTTTAACCTACGTCGCACAGGGCCATGAATACGCCAGCGCGAACGTTCGGGACACTCCCACGGGAGGAATGCCCGGAGGATTCTGCTCGGGATCTAGCAATGGGCCGGACCCTGAATCAGCGATTCTGGTCTGCACCATCCCTTACGGTGATGCCAACGCAAACGTAGTAAACGGCCGTCTGCTCGTCTATGACGCCGTACACCTCGCTGCCGATGGATCACTAAAGGTTTTATGGGACTCGCAACGCTTTGCCGTCCAGTTTCTGTTCAACAAGTTTGATCCTCCGGTGATTGATGGAGGCCAAATCTATGTGCCCAACTATAACGGCGGCGTGGATCTTTACCGTCTGGTCCAATAGTAGCGCCCCTCGAGGCCATCCGGCTCAAACCCGACTATGCCATCGCCTACAACAACCGGGGCGACGCGCGCCTCGAGAAAGGCGACGTGGAGGACGCGCTGGAAGATTATGCCGAGGCCATCCGGCTCAATCCCGACGATGCCGATGCCTACTACAGCCGAGGCAAAGCGCGCCTCGAGAAAGGCGACGTGGAAGGAGCGCTGCAAGATTACACCGAGGCCGCCCGACTCAAGCCCGGCTTTGTGCTCGCATACAACAGAAGGGGCAATGCACGCCTTGAGAAAGGCGACGTGGAGAGGGCGCTGGAAGATTATGCCGAGGCCATCCGGCTCGGATACAAACCCAAAGAGTAATAGCTTGAGGCGGTAGCCTTGCGCTAAGCGTTTCCCGTTTTCAGAAAGTGTCCTTTCAACACCCCGCTCGACTGCGAGCTTAGGCGCGGTGCGAAGAAACTTCATGAGTCCCGAGCGGGCCCGCGGCAAAACTAATTCCCGACCAGAAAGAGTGACCTCAAGCGGCAGATGTGTGGCCGAGCAGGGTTCGAACTGCTTCGCGCACGCGTCTTACCTCTCCCGCCTCCTGCCAGCTTGCAAATGTGAGGAAGAACCTCAATAGGGGAATAACGACAACGAGAAAGGATTCCTTGCGCTCGGTCAGTAGTTGGAACACGATCGCGCACGGGCTCTGCCGCCCACACGCGACTACATATCGCACGAGTAACATTTCGGCGCACCGTCGCTTCAAATTCCACTCGCGGAATCAACTGCAAGAATTATGAGAAAGTGCTGCAGACTCGCGTCAAGGCTGATCCTCCTTCGTTGCTTTCGGCTTGTGAACCCAATGACAACTTATCAGAGGTTTGGCCTTTTAACACTCAGCCCTGCACTCAATTCAGAAACCTAATTTGGACAGGTATGCTCGTAGAATTAAGCGCTTGAAGGAGGTCGGTTCAATCATCGTTCCAGACTACTCGCCCCCCTGCCCCCCTACTTCTTGACGCACTCGTTCGCGCGCGTATTCACGCGTATTATGCGGTCAGAGAGGGCGTAGTTATGGCAGCCCAAGAACAAGTGGCGAAACTGAACGAAGGAGTGGCGTCCTGGAATGCATGGCGTTCGGAGCACCCCGACAGCAAAGTGGACCTTACTGAGGCCAACCTGGCCGGATGGGACCTGACCGGTGCGGATTTGAGGAAATCCAACCTCCGGGGGGCGACCCTGGACAAGGCGCTCCTCAACGGTGCCCAGCTCAACGAAGCGGACCTCGGCAGAGCATGGATTGCCTGGGCGGAACTTGAAGGCGTGGACCTTGGCAGGGCAAGCCTTAAGGGAGCGATCCTCACCGGAGCGAAGCTGCGGGCTGCAAATCTCGAAGGCGCAGACCTTGCAAGGGCTAACCTCGAGCAGGCGAATCTCAGAGGAGCAAGTCTGGTCCGAGTAGGCCTCTATTCGGCGGATTTGAGTGGGGCCGAACTTGCCGGCGCGGACTTGGCACAGGCGTCAGTCGGATACACTATCTTCGCAAACACTGATCTCAGTACTGTGAAGGGTCTTGATGCCGTGCAGCACTATTACCCGTCCACGATCGGGATCGATACGGTTTTCCGTTCCGAAGGTAATATTCCAGAATCGTTCCTTCGTGGCGCTGGCGTCCCTGAAGGCTTTATTGCCTACATGAAGTCGATCGTCGGTACGCAAGCCATCGAGTACTATTCCTGCTTCATCAGCTATTCCACTAAAGACCAGGAATTCGCCGACCGTTTACATGCCGATCTACAAAGCAAAGGTGTGCGCTGCTGGTTTGCACCTCATGACATACGAGGTGGCAAGAAAGTGCATGAACAGATTGATGACGCCATACGCCTGCACGACAGGCTGCTACTAATCTTGTCGAAGCACAGCATGGAGAGCGAGTGGGTGAGAACTGAGATTGCAAAAGCCCGAAACCGAGAGGTTCGCGACAAGCGGCGCGTTCTTTTCCCCATTCGGCTTGTACCCTTCGACACCCTTCGGGATTGGGAGTACTTCGACTCGGACACCGGGAAAGACTCTGCTCGCGAGATTCGGGAGTACTTCGTCCCGGACTTCAGCGATTGGAAAAACCACGACTCTTTTCAAGGGGCATTTCAGCATCTGCTTCGCGACCTGAAGGCATCCGATTCTGGGGATTCGGATGAAAATACCTAGGATGACGGCGGTCCGCCCACACGACTGTTCACACCGAGGAATGGAACCGGACGCGTCGGCGGTGGCAGACCGAATCGCGGCGTCGCGGCGGACTCCGCGGGCAATTTGTACGGTGTGACCGGGAGCGGTGACTCGCCAGCACGGGACTGGCATTCGTAGAAGTCGTAAGTTCGAGAGAAAGAAAACTCGCTTTCAAGTTGTGATGGCGGCGCTGGTGGCGAACCTGAGCTTGGTCGTGGGATACTGTCGACGACGCGCCCGGATTCTTCGGCTGGGAGCACCCAGCTTGGGCATAGCGAAAAGTGCCAGACGCACGACAAACAATCAACCTGCGCGAACTTCCCCTGCACAGAAACCGTGGTTTCTGGATGGATTACTAGAGGTTCAAGATCCGGAGTCGGCGTTGTGGTATGAATTGACCGGTGATCTTGAAGCCTTTCCATTTGCTTTGCAAACAGAACCGGTCGACATCTTGGCTGCGGGAAAGCTGGCATGAAAGGCGGACGTAGTGTCTGTTTTCACGGTGACAGTACTGATTTTGTTGGGGCTGGTTACCGTCCTCATCTTTCTCGCCAAGACCGGGAGACTGCAGGGGCACAGAAAGCGAATCAGGATTTTGCCGAAGGAGACCGTCATCATTCTTTCCCGGGGCGACCACCCCTGTCCGGCATGCGGTCTTCCTTTGCGCGAAGGGGAGGCCGTTGCGAAGTGTATAGCAAATGCGGCTCACGTCGTTCACAAGGAATGCAAGCGAATGGTCAAGGAAAGGTGCCCATCCTGTGGGGGCAAGCTCGAGTCCCTGCCACCATCGGGATCGTCACCAGTGCAATTCCGTCACTCTCAACAGAAACCTACGAAAAAATCTGGGGGGGAGTGCAGGCAGACTGCGGAGCAGGCCAGAATGGAGGTGGAGAACACGCAGGCTGCAGAGCAGTCCCGGATGGAGGCTCCGCGCACTGTTCCGGTAACGAGTCCGGCGCCGGTTGCAGTATCGACCCGAACTGAAGCTCCTCGTACCCTACTCATTGACAACGTTCATTTCACGGTCACCGGCCCCAGCGTCCTTGTTCCGGGCACAGCACATGAGCTTCAATTCTGGGTGCACCTCGAACAGCAGAGGTCAGACCTGCTGGTCGCCGCGAGTAAGGCCCACCGACTAAACTATTCGGACATGGCCGTAAAGTCCGAAGGCCCTTATCCATTGCAACGCTGGTCCCGCATAAGCGTCCGCCTGAAGATCGACCGGCTGAAATGCCTTGATAGCCACAAGTGGATAACGTGGACTGGAGAAATCGGCAACACCGCCTTCGTAGTCGTGGTTCCGCCACATGCACCGGAGGGGGCCTATCCAGGCAAGGCCTCAATTCGGCTTAACGGCTGCGAAATCGCCAAAATGTCTTTTGTCGTGCACGTTGGGTCACCGAGTCTTAGCATTTCTGAAATCCCCTCGCAAACGACACCCTACCGGCGCGCCTTTGCATCCTATGCGAGCGAGGATCGGGCGGAAGTGCTCAGCCGAGTCCAGGGAATGGAGGCTGCTTACAAAGGCCTAGATGTCTTTGTGGATGTCATCGACCTGCGATCAGGACAGAATTGGGAACACGAGCTGGTACAGCGTATTTGGAAGTCAGACGTGTTTTACCTCTTCTGGTGTCGACATGCCATGAAATCGGTTTGGGTCGACAAAGAATGGCATTGGGCGTTAGCGGCGAAAGGTCAAGATTTTATTGATCCCATTCCGCTTGACACACCAGAGCTTGCGCCTGCGCCAGACGAACTCGCCGAGAAGCAATTCAACGACCCGCTCCTTGCCTTCATTGCGGCGGCGGGTGGCGCGCATTCGAGCCAAGAATAAGTGTCGTTATTCTTTATTGAGGAAAAACCGTAACGGAGACAATCGGGGGCCAGCGCGAACTCAGGGAATCAATGCTTTCTTCACCGATTCGGAGACTACGTCGATGAGAGTCTTCCGTAGGGCCTCAGCGTGTTTCGTTATGCCGCAGGCAGTTCGGGTAGCTTCCAACCGTAAAGCGCGACATGCACATGTCACTCAAGAGCCTGCGTCGATAGAACGCCGTGGGCGCCACGCCGTCCGCGCCACTCCCCAAAGCGAGAAAGTAGGCAGCATGACTCTGACGCCTGAAGAAGAACTTAAGTTGTTCTGGTCAACCGCTGCTAGAGCGATTTTGCGGGTTCTAAAATCTTCCCAGATTCGCCCACCGAGAAAAGCGAAGAGTAGGCATCCGACGAGCACTATGTAGAACCACTTCACTGCGCGCCGCAGGCTTGCGCGGTCGCCCCAGTAGAAACTGCCTTGCCTCGTGAACGCTATTGATTCCGCTGTCGCTCCCAGCTGCTGGCGGATTTCCCGCTCAAGTGCCGCGTGGATTTGAAGAGTGGCCGCGAACTGGACACAATCCGAGGCCACTCCCGCTCAATCAGTGCACTTGCTGGTCAAAATCGAACAGGTCTCTACCGCGTTACCGCTTGCGTCCGGCTAGGATGGACACCAAGCCGGCCAGAAGTCCGACTGGGGGAGATTGATCTCCGCCAAGCCCGTTTCTGGACCGGGAGACAAAGCACTGAAGGATTCCCGGATTATTTCCACATTGCTGACCATCCAGCCTTTCGGGTTACGAAGCCAAAGAAAAAGAGCTGAGGACGGCTTCTTATTATCGTGTTGTATTTGGAAGTGCGGATCGTCAGCATGGCCTCAGCTTAGGCCACGGAAGAAGGCCGTCAGGTCCCCTGCGACCACCGCTGGTTCCTCAGCCGGTGCGAAGTGCCCGCCGCGCGGAAAGACTGTCCAGCGCTGGATGTTGTATAAGCGCTCCAAATACGAGCGCGGCAGTTCGCCCTCGGGAACGGTCTGGTGCGCGAAAACACCAAACGCCGTGGGTGTGCTGACGTAGGTGGGATCGACCGGGTGCCAGCGATTGTCCCAATAGTCGCGCATCGACGAGGTGATGCTCTGCGTGACCCAGTACAGGGTGAGCGTGGCGCAGAGGAAGTCATCGGTCGGCGTAACGTCGCTCCACGAGTGCCACTTCTCACCCACGTATGCCGCGAGCCCTGCCGGGGAGTCGTTGAGTCCATAGCCGACAGTCTGCGGCTTGGTGGACTGGATCGCGCTGTAGCCCCGCTCGGTCCTATCCCAGCGCCGGCTCACCGCAAGGTACGAACGCTCGACATCGGACAGCTCCGTATCGTCCACCACGGGGGCGAGATCCGACTCCAGTGTGGTGAGATGGATCCCGATCACCGACTCAGGATGGTCTAGCGCAAGGATCGTCGTCACCCCGGCCCCAAAGTCATAACCGCTCGCACCATAGCGAGAATACCCAAGGTCAGACATGAGCCGGTGCCAGCGCTCCGAGACGTACCGGTAGTTGATGCCGACCTTCGGCGGACGCGGCGAGAAACCATACCCGGGCAGAGAGGGTACGACCACGTCAAAGTGCTCGAGCATCGGCAGCATGTCCACGTAATCGAGGAAACTGCTGGGCCAGCCGTGCGTGAGAATGAGCGGCACACCACTACCTGATGCCGCACGATGGTACACAAAGTGGATGCCCTCCCAGGTGAAGTGGTTGAACGCGTTGAGCCTTCGCTCCCATACACGCCAGTCGAACTCGTGGGCCCAGTAGGACACGAGGCGTCGTAACCAGTCCAACTCGGTGCCCTGTTCCCAGCCTATACCGGGTATCTGGTCGGGCCATCTTGTATGGCACAACCGTGCCAGCAAATCATTGAGCACCTCATCCGCGACGTGAATCCGAAATGCTTCCACTACAACAACCCCCTCTTGGCCATATGCAGTGGACAAGTGAACGCGCAGGCAATATCGCACGGGGTCTCGTCGATCACTGTCGACAGATAGACATGGGGCGTTGCGGCCCGGATTAATCCCGTGACGACGTAGTTTAAGATGATGCCCCTCTTTTCACGGATGATAATGTCTTCTACCGTGGGTGAATCAGTCTAAGAAACTGCCGACAGCGGTCTTTATGAACAGCTCTTCGGTCTGTAGATGATCCTGTCTGGATCACGGGCATAACCGGAAACAATCGTCGCAACTGAGCCGTTCACCTCAGCAACTCGTCGACGATGGCTTCGACGTGGATGATAGTTGTATCGAGAAACTCGATGCCCGGACTGGCGGTGTCGCGCAATAGTAATGGAAGCTCCGTGCCGGCGAGGACTAACGCTTCAATGCCATCTTCGCTCCTCATCCTTTGCGCAATGTTCAGAATCTCCATCCTGGTTTCCGGCAGAAATTGGTTATTCAGCAGCTCACCGATGTACTTCCCATGAATGAATTCCAGCTCTGCTTCCTTGGGTCGAACCAGGGCAATCCCGGCCCGCTGGAATTCCTCCGGGTAGAAGCTCGCTCGCATAGTAAACCCCGTTCCAAACAGCCCCACCTTCTTCAGACCGAGCGCCTTGGTGTAATCACATGTGACGCGCACAATGCTGAGAAGAGGGATCGCCGAACGGCGCTGGACCTCGTCGAAAACGAGATGCGGCGTGTTCGCTGCGATGAAACCAAAGTCCGCGCCTGCACGCACCAGCAACTCCACACCGGTGGTAAGATAGTCGGCTAACTCGCCGAACCGCCGCTCGTCAAGCAGCGCGATTCCCTTACCAACATCGAGGCTGTTGATGATCACGTGCGGATATCCCCGATCCGGCTTGAGGGCGCGGAAGCGCGCAATGATGGAGCGATAATAGTCAACGGTAGATTCAGGCCCAAGGCCGCCGATCATCCCTGAAGTTCGCATGCTACCGGCAAGAGATGCGTGGCAGGCACTCTAGGATTCGAGTATGAGGGTTCGTTGCATCTGTTGGCCGTACGACTGCAGCAAGGAGTGTCCTGTTTCGAGCGGATCTCGGGCTAACGGGGAATCATTCGAGTCAGAAGTCGGCTTCTTAGAAGTGAGGTGCCGCTCTGTTTCGATTTACCGGTTGATCTCCGCGAAGCCCGTTTGTGGATAGCTTCCAGGTAGCCGACTATTCAGGAGCAATCGGCTTGACTCTGTAACCAGCCTCCGGCCACTCTCAAGATACCCCGCTTAGTTTGTCGCGTTCTTTATGTCGGGGAAATCATCTTCCCAATACTCGCCGGGACGACGGCCTTCGCGTGATTCCAATTCGATACCGCGCAACTGCACGCGCCGAATCTTGCCGGAAATGGTCTTGGGCAATTCGGAAAATTCGATGCGGCGGATGCGCTTGTAGGGACCAAGACGGCCGCGGATGAATTTGAAAAATCTCTCGTGCCAGATCAGCCGACGGCTCAAAGCCGGGTTTCAAGGTGATGAATGCCTTGGGCACGTGCCAGCGGATGGCGTCCGGACTGGGCACAACCGCGGCTTCGGCGACGCAGTGATACTCGATCAGCGCGCTCTCCAGTTCGAACGGGCTGAGGCGATAATCGGAGCTCTTGAAGACGTCGTCTGCGCGCCCGATGTAGGTGAAGTAACCATCGGCATCGCGGCGAGCCACGTCGCCGGTGCGGTAGTAGCCTCCGGCAAAGCATTTTGCGGTGCGCTCTTCATCGTCTATGTAGCCGGTCATCAGGCTGATGGGCTTGGGATCGGACTTCACAGCGATCTCGCCGTCATCGGACTCGTTGCCCTCGGCATCGAGCAGGACGACATGGTGCCCGGGTGAGGGCTTGCCCACGGCGCCGGGTTTTACGGTCTGTCCGGGAAAATTGCCCAGCAGCAGGACGTTTTCGGTCTGGCCAAAACCGTCGCGGATGGTGATATTCCAGGCCGCTCGCACCCGCTCGATGACTTCCGGATTAAGCGGTTCGCCGGCGCTTGCCAGCTCTTTAAGCTTCACCGGGAATGACTTCAAATCCTCGAGGATGAACAGACGCCAAACGGTCGGTGGCGCACACATCGTGGTGACGCCGCAGCGGGCGACTACCTCGAGGGTGCGCTTGGCGTTGAAGCGATCATAGTTGTGCACGAAGATGGTGGCGCCAGCGTTCCACGGCGCGAAGAAGCTGCTCCAGGCGTGCTTGGCCCATCCCGGAGTGCTGATGTTCAAGTGGATGTCGTCGGGCCGAATGCCAATCCAGTACATGGTGGCGAGGTGGCCGACAGGATAGCTTTGGTGAGTGTGCAGCACCAGCTTGGGCAGGGCGGTGGTGCCCGAAGTGAAATACAGCATGAACGGATCGGTAGCATTGGTGTCGCCGTCTGGAGTGAAGTCGGGGCTCTGGTCGTAGGCTCGCGCGTAGGGTATCCAGCCTTGCTTCCTCTCCGCCGACGACTATGCGAGTGTAATCGCCAGCGAGGCGGCAAATTTTTCGGTCAGGCCAGGCATGGTGATCACGTGCCGGGCTTTGCCGCGATCGAGGCGGTCGCGCAAATCGCTGACGGTAAGCAGTGTGGCAGCGGGGATCAACGATGGCGCCCAGTTTGAGAGCCGCAAGCATGATTTCCCAAATCGCGACCAGGTTGGGAAGTTGAACGATAAGGCGGTCACCGCGGCGAACTCCCTGCTGGCGCAAGAAGTTCGCAACCTGGTTGGAGCGCCGTGATATCTCGGCGAAGCTCAGCTTCACCTCGGGGCCGTTGTTCGTCCACGATCCAAAGCGCCGACTTATTGTTGTCACGCGCCAAAGTGTCGAAGTAATCGAGCGCCCAGTTGAACTTATTGAGCTGAGGCCAGCGGAAATCGCGGTAGGCGGTTTCGTAGTCTTCGCGATGCGTCAAGAGGAACTCGCGCGCAGCCAGAAACGCTTTCAGCCCATCACGCTGATGCACACCCGCCGTTTCAATATGGCTAACCGTCATAAATAACTCCTCGAGATTCCTGACCGCTCCCCGGAAGTCGGTATGTGGATCATGCGCCCACGTGTCCTAACTAAGAACTAAATCGGTCTTGATCGGCACAGAACGTATCGGCGGGCGTGACGACTGCCGCAGCAAAACTGGATGCTTCGCTATCGCAGACCCTTTGCTGCGGCGAGCATTTCGTCCGCTCGCGCCCGCACGCGAACGTCCTCGGTGAGGTTGACCCAACGCACCACTCTCGACGAGTCCACCAGGAACTCTGCGGGCCGGGCAATGTCATGCCGGTCAGGTCCCCCACCCACATGCAGCAGATTGTAGCGACGGATCACCTCAGCGTTGGGGTCGGAAAGAATGCTGAAGGTATAACCCGCTTTCTTGCTCAGATCACGCGAAACCTCGGGTGGGTCCACACTGATCGCCACCGGCTGAACGCCTGCGGACTTGAATTCGCTTAGCCGTTTCTCAATTCCTCGTAACTCGAGGTTACAGAACGGTCACCAATATCCGCGGTAGAAAATTAGTAGCACCGCTCTGGGCGGGACTCCCTGCGAGTCGTCGGCTGTTGTTACGAACAACTGGTCTAACGATACCGGCTGACCATTCGTGTCGGCCAGCGTGAAGTCAGGCGCCTTTTGCCCCACCTGCGGTGCCGCCCCTGAGGGCGGGAGTGCCCGAGCGTGGAAGAAGGTGAAGATCGCCATGCCGGCCAGCAGGAGCGAAACCAGAGACAGGATCGAGGGTAGAATCTTGTCACGATACACCCTTGGTTGTCCGAAAGCGCGCTGCAATCCCCCAGCCACGAGAATCAGCGCGACCACGGCCAGCAGCACGCTCAGCCATGGTATAGCCTGCTGTCCGGGAAGGTTGACGAGGAGAACCACATTGCACAACATCGCACCTAAGGCGAGCAGAAACCCCAACCACACAGCCCAATTCCACTGCTTTTCGATCATGTCTGGCATGACGGAGCTCAGTTTACCAGACTCACACCGCACGACTGTCCCCGAGGCATATGCGGAAGTAATCCCAAGAAACCCTAGCGCGCCATTTGCAACCAAACTACGGCAGCTATGGTAAGGCCTTCGTCACCGAGATAAATTCCAGCGGCTCGGCCTTGGTTTACTCCACCTACCTGGGTGGCAGCTCGGGTGAATCTGGTTACGGCATCGCCGTGGACAGCATGGGAAATGCTTACGTCACCGGCGTGACCAGGCTCAACCAACTTCCCAACGATGGGTCCCCTGCAAGCAACCAATCAGGGCCGGATTGACGCTTTTGTGTCCAAGCTCAAGCCCACCGGGACGGTGACCTTCTACTATGGCACGACGGCGCTGAAGACTGAGTCCCTGAGCGGAGGGAAGGCGCAATTCACAACCTCGATGGTCGCGGCGGGCACGCACAGCGTCACGGCGACGTACAACGGCAGCACCAGTTATGACAGCAGTTCGGCTTCGCTGACCCAGACGGTGAATTAGAGATCAGATTCTGCAAACGGGAATCTCTCTCTGCGATATCCCGGTTTATTCCTGCAGTTGGGTAACTTCCCCGTGGCCGCCCAAAAGCTCAACTGGGGCGACAGTCCATAAAGCGAACGCGAGCCGGAGCCCCAGGATCGTCGAACACCTCCAGGAGTCGCCGGACGCCTTGCGAAATCCGTCCCTGCATCCGGAGCACTCTTAGCGCGATAGTGTCGCGATCTGCGTTGGCGGAACCGGACACGATGTGAGTGCATGCATCTGACAGCACTTGTCGCAGATATGGCATGTCTGTGCTCCCGTCCACCAACAACAGGACGCGATCCGGAGGAACGTCGTCGAGGAGCGTCTGCAATTCGAAGACACACCCGCTGTGCTCTTTGGAAAACCCGCGCAGGTCCATCAACACCCGGTCGCACCGCTGAACCAGGCGGCGGAGCGCAAGCCTCCAGGTGTCGTCGAAGCAGAAAAACTCGGTGACCCGAAATCGCCGGTCAAAATCGGGCAGCAGGTCGACTTGTTCCAACCGGCGTTCAAGTTGATCCCCGTCAGAGATGAAATAACGCGTGAGTCTGCCACGGAGGAAATCAAGAAACTCGTGAGGTTCCAGTTTGCTGCTCGCTAGATCGGTGCCCGCGATCATTTGAATGCTGCCATAGCAGCGCCAGCGCGCCGTGAGAACATCGAACAATTTTTCACTGCGGCGCCTCGACCCAAATACGCGCAGCAACAGCAGACTGACGCCCTCCGGCTGAGGAATCCGCTTCTTGAGGAGCCGAAAGCCGATCGCCCTCGCTGCCCTGTAGCCCAGAAACGAAGTCAGCCCCAAGATCGCCCACGCCCCTCGCTCCTCCGCAAGGTTCATCAGCATTTGAGAGAGAGTGAAGACCATCCAAATGGAATCGATCATGACCGACTGATCACTCATCTGCTTGGCCTCGTAGCGCCGTCGTATCCAGGCAACGCCCAGCCAACCCGGGATCAGAAATAGGACAAAACCGATGGCGACAAACGACCAGATGACCGTTCCCACGTCCAGCTTCAGTTTGACGGCAATCGCGACAACGAGGTTTTGCCCGATACTGGTGAAGATCAATCCATTCGCCAGCGCGGCGCCAAAAACCGCCACTAGCATAACGACATACACGAGCGGGCCGACAGCCCGAATCCGCCGGGTCAGAAAAAGGAACAGCAAGATCGTTGGAATCAGCGATTCCAGCGCCCACATGAAGAACATCTGTTGCACCGGTCCCATGGTGAAGCCGAGCTGGGTCAGAGGCGGAGCGTGCACAAGCAGGGCGAGCATTACGAATACGGCAAGGTATCCCGCACCGAGGAGCACGCGGGTCCTCCAGCCGGAGAGCCAGAACAATCCGAAGACAAGCACAGCGGGCCATAGATTTGCCCAAAAAACACTAACGGTCCGGAGCGGAAGAAACTCGATCCTGGAAAAAGAGAAAAGCAGAATGGTCGACAGAACCGCGTGAACCGCGCCCGACGCTGCATAGACAGCTGCGGTGCTCCAGAACGATTGGCGCGCCGCCCGCAACGGACCTGACTCTTGCCGGTTCGGATTAGGGTCGCCTCGAACCTCTAGCGTTCTCAGTTCCAGGGACGGATGCCTGCGGTTCGTTGGACGTGCGCTGGTGATTCGCAGGACGTTCTGGTCCGCTTCGCGCAAACCGAATCGAGAGATCATCGAGCGCCGAACCGAACGTCCATACAACCAGATCAACCCCGCAGCGACGAAAAAGGTCAGAGGTGCAGCGACAATGAATACGAGCATCATGATCGGCTCTGAGAAGGCTGTCATCCGAACCTCCTGGGGGAAACTATCGGCTTTGTAGGACCCAAGATCTTGGGGAAGAAGGAGAAGTTGTCATGATGGTACGACGAATTCCGAGGCAAGAAAACGACAATCTCGTCAGGGTGGTCAACGAATCACTAGAAACGCAAAGGCCGTAACCGATTGATTTGTTAAGTCGTTCCTGATCCTATGTAAAGAAAACTCTGTGCTTCGCCAAAACTTGAAACGAGCGAAGAGAACACACGATTTCGAACAAAAGAGTGTTGTTTTGTTCAGCGCGAATCAGGTTCTGAGGCTTGGTTCGCCGGAGTAGCAAGATCGCGATCACAAGTGTGCCATAGGACTAGAATCTCCGTCGTGGGCACTCGCTAATCGAAAAGCTCCGCGTTGTCTTACGCAGCGAGATCGTAGCGATGATGCAAGCCGCCCAGCCGGAGTCGAGAAACAATTCTGGGTTGAGCATTAGCCATTGTGACGGCTCGACCGAGCGGAGTTTCTTTGTGCAACCCCAGGTGAGTTCGGTCTTCATGGTAATAGCGGACGTATTCCGACAACAATTTGTTTAGGTGCCGTTCGTTGAGCACGATCACATGGTCGAGTAAATCATGCCGACAGCTACCCACCGACCGCTCCGCGGTGCCATTCTGCCATGGACTCCGGAATGAAGTTCGCTTGGGAATGATCCTTGTGGCTTTCACCGCGGCGATCACCTCGAACCCGAACTTCTGATCGCGATCAAAGATCAGGTCGAAACGCCGGCAAGGAAACATAAACGACCGAAGCTGGGGGGAATTGTAGCCACGAAGCTTGAACACATCACAGGGATCCGCAAGGCAGTTCAGGGAACCTTGTCTAAGTTAACTTACTTGCATGAGAACTGTATTTTTTGCGACCCCGAGAACCCATAACCATCGAAGCGCTCCGCGAGACGGAGATCTGCCACTTTAGATCTCAGAGCTTGCATGAACTGCTCCCCTGGATCCGGCTTAGAATCGAAGTAGCTGTTATCGCGCTCACGCCAAAGTGGGGTTCCGCGAAATCGAAGATATTCATTGTGGCCGATTAAGTAGTGAATGCTCTCAAATTCCGACTTTAGGTGAGCGATTAGCCATGCGTCCGAGCCTAGTTGCTGCTTGGTGAGAGATTGTTTTCCACCACCGACGTTCTCGATTCCAATTGACAGCGGGTTCAACCCAATCGTATGCCTTGCCATCCAAGTGACTGGCATGAGCTGGTAGATACTTCCATCCTTGTCGACCAGGAAGTGTGCAGACACATTGACTTTTCCCGCACTCCTTAGTTGCTGGCGTGAAGGTGATACCGTTGCGGGGTAGAACTCTTGCAGGGCTGATTCTACGGACCGCGACGCGGTCCAGTGAATAATAATCATCAGTGGCTCGATACAAATACCAGTTGCTTGCGCGTCATAATGGGATCGTATGTAAGATAACGTCAGCTCCTGGCGCATTCGACCGAACGGAATTGGTCGCATAACTATGCGGTGGGTGTTTTGCTGATCTCTGACGGACGCGGACTGCGCCGCCAGACGCACTTGCAGTGCAAGTGCCGTCATAAAGAGACTAATAACAAATAAGCAGATTACATGGTGTCGTTCTGCTTGCCCATTCGGCAACTGGAGATGATCCCGCACGATGTTGCTTTTCCGGAGTGAGCACGACCATGCCGCAACGCGGGATGTAGAAGCTAGCTGCATTACGTCGTGATCCGGACTCCTCTCTCTGAGATGAGTACGATCAGCGTGTCCCGGATCAAAGCTGGAAACTCGCGTAACTTGTAGTACCACCAACGCCAGGCCTTAGTTTGCGTTCTTCCGCTGACCACCGCGCCGGCCCGCGTTTTGATTCCGTAAAGCTTAAACAGCCAGCGGCAGCGGGGGACGTGGTACACATCGGAACAGACAACCACTTGTGCGAAATCGGGCAGCGAGTGCAGAATCCGTACACAATTCCGTACCGACTGCAAAGTGTCACGGGAGTCCTCGTCGCGAACAATATTGTGTTCGGGAACTCCGGCGCTCCGCAGGAGGCGGGACATGACTTCCGCTTCGGACGGCGGATGTTTGCCTATGCCGCCACTGGGCAGAAAAACTGGGTTGGTCGCGCCGCGAGCGCTCAGCAACGCACCCTCCACGCGGCGGCGCATCGCGTTGCTGGCGCACCCACCTGCCCATACCGCTGCGCCCATGATTACAAACACCGAGGGCGAGGAACTCGTACTCTCACTCACAGGATCCGTAGCCCTTAGTCGCAACGTTGTAGCGAGACCTCTGTTTTTGAATTACTTTTCCTGCCGCTCCCTCTCCGACGTACCCCGTGGTCCACTTGCAGAGTCGATCGGTCTCAGTCGGGCTGAACGTGAACTTGACTTGCTTGGTGGGCAGGACCAGGCCCAGAGCAAACCCGTAGGCCACTGGATCGGTACGCAGCGGGGGACGCACTTGCGCCACCACGTGTTTTCCCTCAAACGTCAGCTGTCCGGCATCGAACTGCTTCTTACCATCCAACGCGCGTTTGAGGCACGTTGGATCAGTAAGACTGACGCAGACCGACGAGCCGACGAGAATCTCATATTTATCTTCGTTCATGGGAACAATGTACTTTCCCATCCACTCAAAACTACCTGCTTCGGTGACGTATTTCCCCGTCCACTCGGACTTGCCCGCGTCAGTTACGACGGACGGAATTTTGTCCGTGCTACACAGCGCAACGTAATTCCTATCTAGTTCCACAGGAGGATAAACGACTTCACGGCCCTTTAGAAAGGTTACGGTCAGATGCAAGTTTTCGATACCGTCATTCTCCCCAGTAAAGTTGAGGTTTTCCAGAGGAAACGAAATCCAATTTGGCCCCTTCTGCAGCGGAATAATGATTCGACCAGGAAGGAAGCCGTCAAAATACACAGGCTGATCGTTTACCTTCACAGCGTAATAGTAATGATCGGCTTCGCGGGTCTTGCCCGTTGGGGTGAACATTAAGTCGAACCGCGTGTACCCCGGCTGTGCAAGCTCGGGTACTTTGCTGAGGCTCTCGAGCGATGGGACAACCCAGCCGGCAGCTGGGGATGGCTGTCCGCCTCCTGCTGCGTACACGACGGGAACCAAGTCAGTATTGCGGGTCCCCAGTTCTTCACAGGCAACCACAGGAGTTCGGTCGGTAGTCGCTCGGGGGCAGTCTCCATGCGACCCACACTTCAGCTTGATAAGCATGGATCGGGCTTCTTGGGTATCAGGGATGGGAAATGCCGTTTGAGGATTAGCCTTTAGGCAAATCTTCCATGCCGGCACAGGGTTTGATTCCCAATGACCACCAAGGATAGGATTCAACTCAGCGAGAAAGTTGATTTCTGGCGAGGTGGGCACGTCAATCTCGCCATGGTAAGGAAACTCGGTATCTGTGGGCGAGGGTTTGAAGACGTCAATTGTGGCCTTGGTTACCGGAGAAACCTCTGCACATGCTATCGGAGGCAAACCGCCGCTGGAGGCCACCGCTTCCTTATCGGAGAGTTCGGCTCCGAACCGGATGGGAACATGCACGAATATCGCAGTTTTCTTGAGCGGCGGTTTGGGAATGGCTCTTTCCACAACAAAGAGCCCCACAATTAGAGCGGCCGTGGTTGCCGGGACCCAGATTACGTAATTAAGGGTCGGGCGTGATTGAAAGACATATCTGCGAATGGCCACGCTGGCGGCACCCGCACCGCTGCCCCCGATCAAGACCTTCTTCCAAACCTCAGAGATTATCTTCGCCAGGTCTTTCCCGAACTGCGATTGTCCCAGCACAGTGGTCGCCACATACAGCAGGAATAGCACCACCATGGCGGACACCGAGAGGACGAACAACGCATCCAAAAGCGAGGGATATGTTCTTCCCGCTCGCGGATTCGGCTCGCGAGCGCGCGTTCCTTCTGTGCCGTTAGACATAACTTTCTCCAGAGCTCCAGCACTGCTATTCGGTGCGAGATGTCTATCAGCTCGAAATCAATTCTAACCCCGTTTTGCTAGAACGCCGCGATTCGCGCAATGGGTTTTTG
Organism: uncultured Acidobacteriaceae bacterium; assembly: GCA_963730845.1. Taxonomy (GTDB): domain Bacteria; phylum Acidobacteriota; class Terriglobia; order Terriglobales; family Acidobacteriaceae; genus Acidiflorens. The sequence continues at coordinate 168,424 of CAVSTM010000008.1, forward strand.
AGCACTGCTCCGATGCCCTCGTAGCGCAAGGAACGCCCGTGCTCACCTCCACTTCCTCCGCCTCGAAGAATCCCGCCTTAAAGCCGCCCACTCAGTGACTAGACGCTGACCCGAAACGGGCTTCGCGGAGATCTCCTCGAAGCGGACTTCGGGACAACTTCACGTCTCGTTCGCCGAAAACCACCGATGCGATCCAATGTCCGCCTTCGGATAACTTCAGGTTTGCCCGTGACTCGGGCGGAATCCCGAGAACACGCTATGATCCGTTGCGAACTAGGTCACTTCTACGGATAGGCGAATGACCATCCGATACACGATGCGAACGCCAGGTGCGCAACTGTTTTGATGCCTTACTTGACTTCATTGGGGTCGCGACCCAAAATAGGTCGCACGGATTTTTAACTATTCGGCGTATTCATTCCAGAGGGCCTATTTAACAACCAATGAGACCAGCATGAAGCGAATCACATTCATTTGCATGGTGCTGCTTTTGGGCGTGTGCGCCGCATTCGTGCCACCAGCGGTTGCCCAACATGAGCATCCCGCAGGCGATCCGAGCAAACTCGGCCAGGTGAGTTTCCCCGTTTCCTGCGAACCATCGGTTCAGCCGCAATTCAGCAGCGCGGCGGCGATGCTCCATTCCTTTTGGTACGAGAAAGCCAGGGATACCTTCGCTGCTGTAGCGCAAAAAGATCCCACGTGCGGCATGGCGTACTGGGGAATTGCCATGACGTACTACCATCCGATCTGGCAAGCGCCTGGACCGGCTGACCTGAAAGCGGGCGCGGCGGCTGCGGAAAAAGCAAAGTTAGCCGGCGCCAAGACGCAGCGAGAACGGGACTATATTGCCGCTATCCAGACGTTTTACACCGACGCCGACAACCTCGACCACCGCACTCGCGCACTGGCTTATGAAAAAGCCATGGACCAGCTGCAAGCGCGCTACTCTGACGACCATGAAGCGGCCATTTTTCATGCGCTCGCACTGCTCGCCACTGCGCCTCCCACGGACAAGACGTACGTGAATCAGAAAAAGGCCGGTGCCATCCTTGAGCCGCTATTTGTCGAACAACCAGAGCATCCCGGCATAGCCCACTACATCATCCACGCCTACGACTACCCACCGCTGGCGCAGAGGGCCCTGGACGCGGCGCGACGTTATGCCGAGATCGCGCCGGACTCGCTACACGCGCTGCACATGCCGTCGCACATTTTCACCCGGCTCGGCTTGTGGCAGGAATCCATTGCGTCCAACCTCGTGTCGGCAGCCTCGGCCCAGAAAAACAATGCGCCCGGCAACGAGCTGCACGCGAAGGATTACCTGATCTACGCGTACCTACAAGGGGGCCAGGATCGCGAGGCGAAAAGAGCACTGGATGCGCCACCACCGGGCCGTCCTGACGATCCGCAATATATGAACTGGCTCTACGCCATGGGTACTTCGCCCGCGCGCTATGCTGTAGAACGACATCGCTGGGACGAAGCCGCTGCGTTAACCGTGCCGCCAAACACCTTTCCCGGCGGGCGGTGGGCCTGGACCGAAGCGAATCTGCACTTCGCACGGGCCCTCGGCGCGTCACGTACGGGCAAAACGGAAGCAGCCCGCAAAGACGTAGAGCAGCTCACATCGCTTCGTGACACGCTTACCCTGGGCAACGACAAATACTGGGCCGACCAACTAGACATCCAGCGCGAGAGCGCAACTGCCTGGATTACGCTGGCTGAGGGCAAGGGCGAAGAGGCCCTCCGGCAGATGCGTTCTGCCGCCGAGCACGAAGACAAGACTGACAAGAACAACGTCACCCCAGGGGTCATCGTGCCGGCTCGCGAACTGCTTGGCGAGATGTTGTTGGAACTGAAGCAGCCCGCACAAGCGATGGTCGAGTTCGAAGCCACACTGCGCACGGCGCCAAATCGTTTCAACGCGCTATCCGGCGCCGCGCGCGCGGCCAAGCTTTCGGGCGATAAGGAAAAAGCGAAAACATACTATGCCCAGCTCCTGTCCATCTGCGCGCATGCGGACGGAGACCGGCCCGAACTTCAAGACGCACGCTCCTGGCGCAGAAATGAGCAGATGCTCAAGTAACCGCAGGTGAACAAACTGGCAACCCGAGACGACCTGAACGGGTCTTGGCCAGAGCTATGGAAGTATCGTCGACTAACCTTACCTTACCGGATTACGGAAGGGTTGCCCGTTATCCGACCACAATCGGCGACCTCCACACGGAGCTTCCAACTTCGCAAACCACCTTCGGGGGAGGCCAGGGGGCGCATGTCGGGTTAATGCGTTTATCAGGCACTGAACTCCATTAGAATGGAAAACGTCGGCCACGCGCTTATCGTCGATGATCCGGAACGCTTCAATTCGCTGCTTAAGAACTTCGTTAGTGGCCTACCCTTTGACTGGGTTCTCGATTATTCTCCCCGCCGCTAAGCGCAGCGCGCACAGAGTCTCGGCAGGCCGAGGTCGGAGAGGTGACCGCAAATGATTCCAGTTGAGGGCCTCTTTGAGGCGCACCTTACCGCTCGTAACCTCGAGCGGTCGATCACCTTCTACCGCGATGTCGTTGGGTTGGAGTTAGGGATCTCGCAATCGGAACGCCCTGCGGCCTTTTTTTGGGTCGGCGGGCGCGGCAAATCCATGATGGGCATTTTCACTTTGGGAAGCTGGCCTCTCACGATGATGCAACATCACGTGGCCTTTCAAGTCGCGCTGGAAGACGTCTTAGCGGCTCCCCAGAGGCTTCGATCTGCGGGCATCACTCCCCGAGGGCGTTCCCCTCTGGGGGGCCGTGTAGAGCCGATTGACGAGCCAATTGTCTTTGCTTGGATGCCCGCCGCATCCGTATTCTTCGATGACCCGGATGGGAACCTCTTGGAGTACATCGCGATGCTTCCCGATCGCCCACGGCCTGACTTGGGAGTCGTATCGTGGAGTGAATGGAAAGAGATTCAGGAGAATCGGCTCTGCATCTCCGGCCTGAGCGGAGTGACTCCCATTCGCCTCTTTGAGGCGCACATCAGCATTCGTAATCTGGAGCGCTCGCTCGCCTTCTACCGCGATGTGGTAAGGCTGGAGGTGGGGCTCATCCAATCAAAATCAGAGATCGGTATGGGCGGGGCGCTGTTTTGGGTAGGCGGGCGTGGCCGGTCAATGATGGGAGTTTTCTCTTTAGGCGCAAGCTGGCCTCTCACAATCATGCAACATCATGTCGCCTTTCGAGTAAAGCTGGACGACGTTTTAGCAGCTCCCCAAGAACTTCGATTCGCAGGCCTCACTCCTTTGGGAGGCCAAAGAGAGCCAATTGACGAGCCAGTTGTTTTTGCATGGATGCCCGCCGCATCCGTATTCTTCAATGACCCGGATGAGAACCTCTTGGAGTACATCGCAATGCTTCCCGATCTGCCACGGCCTGAGTTGGGATTGCTGTCATGGAGTGAATGGCAAAGGCCCCACAAGTATGCACGTCATTGAGCTCTGATTCACCACGCTCCCAAAATCGTAGAGTCGTCTTACAAATTGTCCGCAAAAATGCCGTAATGTTTACCGACTGTGTTTCACTCGGCCGTATAGTCGCGTTACCGGACAAGTGCCCGTGGCTGGCCAGAAAACGAGGTTGCGGAAGCTGAAGACAAGTTCCGGACGGATGGTCGGCCAACCTTACCTTGGGATTACTTCCCGCTTGTCCGTTACACATCCAGAATAACGGTGTTCCCCCCGTCTCGTTCGGCTCGAAAGGCTGTTGTAAAGATTTAATGCAGATCGCGCAGCCTGAGAAAGGTTGAAGCATTGTTGTAAAAGATATCGCGCTTCTCCTCAGGCGTAAGAAATGCAGCGGAATCGACGCCTTGGATGGCCAGAGAAATTGCATCGGGCCAGGCCATCTCGTCAGACCCAAACATGATTCGCTTTTCGAGGCCGCGGTCGATCGCTTGTTTCAGAAAGGCATGAAACCCCGGAAGTCCTGCAGGACCTCCGATCCAATTTATGGTGGCGATGTCCATGTAAACTTGTGGGTACTGCGCCATCAGGGCAAACGTCTCTTCCCTCCACGGTTCTCCTCCATGCGCTATCCATAAGCGCAGCTTAGGATGCTTTGCCAGAACGTCCTCGAGCAGAAGAGGGTTCCCCAGACGGAGCCGGAACGCCGGATAGCCAGAATATACAGTCCCCGGAAAACTGGTTCCTGTATGGATCATCGCAGGAAAATCGAGTTCCTCCGCCAACGCCCAGTACGGTTCAAGCTCAGGATCGTTTGGATCAAGTCCAACATATTGAGAGAGAATCTCGCCAACTGCGCCAGCGCGCCCTGCTTGTAAGTCACGGCGCAGAGTTGCCACATCGAGAACGGGACGCTTGCCCTTATCGAGAATCATGGGTGCGGCGATGAACCTTGTCGGGTCTTTGTCGACCCAGGATTGCAAAGTGCCGGGCCAACCATTGAGCACGGCGCGGACGATGTTGTATCGCTTGCACTGTTCAATCACGGCATCTCGGAGTTCTGCGGCCGTCGCAGCGGGCTTGGCGCCAGTTACTGGACTCGGGACGCCAATGGCAGACCGAGGAGGATCGGTATGCAGATGCACATCGATGATCGGGCCGGTGTATTTGCTTCCGGGCTCCTTGAGAACCTGGGCCGAGGCCGACGGTGTTGCAGCGATCCTACTAGCTTGCGGCACTGCCTGCTGGACTAACACCACACACCCAAGGAAGAGCAGGAGAAAAGGCTTTCTTGCAAAACCATCGAGCGTGCGCTTCAACATATCGCCGATCTCCTGCTCTGTATTTGCCGAAAGGATGATCTCCAAATCCCGGGCACTGGGTCAAGCCCATTCCATTCTGTCGAAAAGCAATAACGCCCGGATGGTCGGCCAACCGGAAGTTATCCAGAAACGGGCTTCGAGGACCTTTGAACTCAGTCCGCATTCAGTTGAATCACGCTTCCCCCAAGCCGACTTCTGGCCAGTGTCGTTGGGAGAGTCTCTCCCCGGCATAACTTCCGATTTGCCCGTCATCCGAGAGTTACATCCTGATCAGCTAATCCTGCACGTAAGCGGGTCTGGTCGTTTAACACCAAAATATCAGATTGGCTTGCTCGTGGCGTCGGACAGAATCTCGAACAGGCATGCGAAATCGGCCTGACTTTTGCCCGCCTGGATCGCTCGCTCCATGAGGTTAACGTACGCATCAGGAATAGTGTGGTCCGAACCTCGATCTTGGCACCAGCTTACAAGCTGCTTGGTGACCACAGAATACGCTTCGAGCGAAGCTTGATCGCCGCTGTAATTTTTTGACGAAACTCTCCGCGACATGTCGGTGAAGACTGATTCCATGGTTGGCATCATCCCCTTGATCGTCTCCAGAAATCCTCCCGCGGGCAGGTTTTCACTCTCCCAAACAACCTGCCCTTGGAGAAAGCCCAACATCGCACTTACGCCGAAGGTTAGGACAGCAACATCGAATGCCGAGGCATGACCGATCTCATGCCCTACGAACAGCGTCCTATCGCCAAAGACCATCAGGACCGGCTTCGCGCGGTTGAAGACTTCCGCCGGCCCGGAATAGAAGATCGTGCAGGCTGGTGTTCCGATCCATTCCGGACTGCCCAGAATGGCGCCGTCAAGATACGATATTCCGCATCGGCGGGCCCAGGAGTCCATTTCCCTGGCTTCTTTGGGCGTGCCGCTGCTCAGTTGCACGACGATCTTGCCGCGGAGGGCGGTTTCAATGTCAGGTTGTCGCAACAACTGTCGCGTTGAACTGTAATCGCTGACGCTAACAACAACGATATCCGCTTCTCGAACCGATTCCTCGACGCTCTGGGCTACGCTGAGACCGAGCCTTGACAAGACCTCCGTTTTCGCGCCAGTCCGGTTCCACACCGTCGTGGCAAATCCCTTATGGAACAGCACCGTCGCAAGAGCGGATCCCATGCGTCCGGCGCCGATAACCGTCACCTTGTAGTTCATGCCGCGGGCCGACCTTTCATCCACAATCTATTCCGGCGTTCACGCCCCGCTCCCGGCAGCACTGGCCTCGAATTGGGGAACGCCTTTCAATTCTCCTCTCCGAAGCCAAAGGAAAACAGCGATTGCGCCGTTCGTCAGCGCAAGGCCAGCGCCGAATTCTGTGGTAACGTAGAGCGCCAACCCGGGTTGAGTTTCGTTCTAAATTAACATAGACAGAGCACGCTTTATCGCCGGGTCGTTCACTACTTCGGCATCCGACTGACTTCAGCATAAGAGCCAAGGAGTTCAAACATGGAATCGGCCATTCCTGATCATCTGCAATGTCCACGCACGCGTCACAGGCGGATTCCAGATGATTACGCTCCGCCTTATCCAGCCGCTGTTGCCCGTTACAAACCAGATGTCAAACAGGTGGTGATGGCATACTTCGGCGCGCAATACCTCGGTGAGCCGCTCCCCAACCGGGCGGACAAGGCGTTGATGAGTATTGCCGGTGCGTTTGGGAATGACAAGGGCCCGGGCCATTGGGATCGGGCGCTGTACGTTGACGAAGCCGGCTTCACCAACATCATCTCCATCGGCTACTGGGACATTCCGGCCGAGTTCGATGCGTGGTTCGGGAACTACGGTGCCGGTTGGACCAACACTGCGGGTATGAATTTTCTGCGGGATGATGGTTTGCAGATCGGCTGCTTCGTCAACCGCTACATGACGGTGGTCGACGGCAGCTATCGCCCAGCGGAGAAAACTTTTGGCATGAGTTGGTGGAAGAGCTTGGCAGCGCTGGAACGCTGGGCGGAGTCGCATCCCAAGCATCTTGCGATCTTCGGAGCGGCCATGAAATATCTCGGCACGATGGGCCCCGCCGCCAACCTCAAGTTGTACCACGAGGTGACGGTTGCGGCCGCCGACGAGCAATACTTCGAATACTACAACTGTCATCCCAAGACCGGCATGCTGCGTACCGCCGCATCGGTCGGATAGCCAGGCCGTAAGGCGCTATTCTTCGCCTTACTCCCGATAAACACCGCAGCGTAGAGCACATCGCCGCCCAACATCCGGCTGGTCGGCCAAACCTTCCCTATGGAATTGCTTCAGGCTTGCCCGTGATCCAGGCACAATTCACCAAAGCGGACCACATCTGCGGTTGGCCGACTTTCGGCCAAGTGGATTGTGACCTCACGCTTCCCAGAAGGGACGCGCGGTCGGTGCAAAGACAGGCTCGTTGGCAAATTAGTGGACGGACCGTGAGATGAGAGTCGCAACAGGAATCACGATGTTGCTTAGGTTGTGACCAAATACCGACGGCCAGACGCTGTTCGTGCGTTCGCGAACCCATCCAGAAACCAGACTGAGCATGAACGGAGCAATGGCAGCCGGAAGAACAATCCGCGCATGCAGTTGACTGTCGACGGCAACGAGGCCATTGGCCCCGGCGAACAGAACGGACGTGATCAGCAGCCCCCAGCCGAACTCGGCCCCGCCGAGCCGCCAGCATCGGCCTAGAGCGTTGTTCAACAAGGACTGATACAGCCCGCGGAAGAGAAGTTCTTCAGCAAGACCTGGCATCACCAGCAGGTAAGCCCACCCCTCACCAGTCAGTCTGACGCGAGCGCCAAGGATGAAGAAAACAGCAGGAACCGCTGCAGCGATTAAGAGGGCGGGGATTGCCGGCTTCAACCAGCCCCGCCTCAGGCTCGACGTAATACCGATTGATGCAAAGGAGAGCCCAGGAGTCAACGACACCACGAGCAATGTCCAAGCCGTTGTTAGGAGCGCACTTTGCCAACTCCAATGCAGGTGCTGGAACCCATTCACCCGGGGAAGTTCTGCGACCGCATTCTCAAGGAAGACCAACGACCCGACAAACAAAACCAGTCCCCACCGCCGTGTGGGGGAGTGCCAGAGCGCGACCAATACAAACGGCAAGGTGCACAACAGCGTAAGGCCAGCACTAAGACCCACGCTGACTAGGTATGTCCGTAGCGGCATGTCGCATTCTCCCACATGCAGTCGAAGACACCCGTAGAAGTGATCGCATCGGCATTTCGGCTCGAACCACCAACCGATGACTCCTGGATGGTCGGCATAACTGGCCAATCATGATGCCCGCGCGGGCGTAACTGAGGCAGATGGAGAGACTTATGAGCGCGTGCACAGATTGGCCCAGTTATGCCGAAATTAACCGGCCAAACTGTTTGATTTTAGGGCGCTTCGCTGAAAAGCAAGGAGCAAACAGATTTGGCCGGTTAATTCTAGCTACACGGAAGTTAGCCAGAAACGCTTCTAGGAAGTCAGAGGGCGCTCTTAACCTCTTCTCTCTCGGTCCAAAGCACAGGCGTCAGTTCATTAATTCCAACAAGCTACTTGGGAACAGCCAGACGCTTCAATGCCTCAATCTTTTCTCTTACTGCTTCTCTGGTAAGGTCATCCGAGGCCGGGACTGACTTCGGACTCTTCATCAAGAGCGTGTAGAGACTGTTCAGGTTGGCGAGGGAGGCTTTATCAGAACTGAGCGCACTGGCCGCCGATAATCGCTGCGCCTTTAGTGCTGTTTGCTCGAGCCGTCTTTTCTGGCGCCACTCCTCGGCCACTTGGGCTCCGACCGTGAGGGTGATCGCATTGGGATCATATGAAATAATCTTGCGGGCTCGCTCGAAATCGTCCGCTGCCTTGGTTAGCGCCTCAACCTGATCGCGTCCGGAAAGGTATTCGACCATTCCGGCGAGCTGAAGAGCGACGGCGTTGGTGAGGTCGGCCGGCTGGCTCTCGTTGGACTGCACGAAGGCGTTGAGTTGATTTACCGCGAGTGCAGGAGAACCCGCGGGCTGCGGGGTGTGGTCCGCGTCTGCAACCCGCTGACGAAGATATCCGGCGCATCCTTCGATGAATTTGAGTTCGGGAAGAATCTTATCGAGGGGCGATCCCCCAAGGCCACCCGCCGAATGGATCCATCCATCCTTCCGGCGGCCTTGAGTAGGATCCATGTACTGGATGCGAATCCACTCGCCCCTTTGTTCCTCTACATAGAATCCGGCGTGAACGGGGGAATCATCGCAGCCGGGGCCGGCGCACTTGGCGACCAGTTCGGGCAGTTGATCGCCAGGAGAGCTGTCGTAGGGCTGGTCGCGAACGTAATCCGCTCTTCTGTAGCTATCTTCTATTTGCTTCAGTTCGCTCTGAGTGAACTTCTGCGGCGTGAAGGCGAGAAGTTGGGAACTGGGCTTGGCGTAAAAGGACGATCCCCCGGCCTCAAAGGTGATGGTTTCATCGATCTTACGCCGAAGAAAACGCGCGTAAGTCTGGACAAAAACGTCATCCCCATCCTCATAGAGCAGGCCCCAGACCAGCACGAGTGCGTGGCCGGGACCCAAGGCACTTGAGGATCCCTGCTTGGCGGCATACATTCCGGCCAACGTCATGTCGGGACGACGGGTGCCAAGCAGGACGGGCAAGACGGCCTCAGGCAGGCATGAAGGATCATCTTTTGCAGTGCCTTCGCGCATTTCCATCTGCACGGCACCGACGCTGCCATACTCCAAGATGTGAGAGAGGACATCTAGTTTGACGAGCAAGGAAAGGCGGTTGCCCAGGTCGGTGAGCGAATCGTTGCTTCCGGCGTAGCGATAAGGGAGCACAACGACATTGACAGCGGCGCCTTCGAAGACCATGGGGAAGCGGCAATCGAGGTGAGCCCTGGCGGCCGCCGCCAAGTGGGCGAACAGCAAGATCGTGAGCACTGTCACCGAGACGGTTCGAGCTGATCGTTGGAGCGGCATAATTCTTCCTTATCGCGGGCAGACGAAGGTTCCGTCGCTGCTGGGAGTCAAAAGAACGAACGGACTGCCTGGAGTTTTTCTGGCTTCACGAATGCTGCTGTCGGTGATCTCCTTGACCTTTTTCATGAGCTCCTGCTGGTGAGTGCGGAAGGCGGCATCAGAAACGGCACTCTGGCCCGTCGATATCGAACTCAGTTGCTGAGCGCCGGAGCAAAGTAGAGGGACGGCATCCGCATAATTTTTGTTTTGGTACTGCCGGATTCCGAGGACGAGGGGAGCAAAGGCGCTCATCTGTCTTCCCTGCCGGAAGGAACTCAGAAGATCGGTGATGGGGACAACATAGACCGCGGGAGGAGCGATGGGACGGGCGGGTACAAGCGCGAATCCAAGGCTGCCCGATCCTCTGGTGGGATCATCCAGTACGCCCCAGACTTCGAGCACGACGCGCAGGTTGTCGAGTCCATCAAACTCGGTACTGTCGAAGTCAGTGGGGTCAGTGGGAAACCGCTTGCCACAGTCGCGTACTGAGGCCTTGTCCTCCGAGGAGGCCTTTAGATTTTCCGTAAGAAATTTGTGGATGCTCCGCAGTTTTTCCTGCACCTTGGCGTTCGATCTAGAGGTGCCGGTCGCCCGCACCTCATCGACAAAAATCTTGAAGGCGTCAGGAGGGCCGGGATCATTACAGTTGGTCAGTTGCGCGTGGACCGTGCCACACGCGAGAGCGGCCAGGGTGATGGCGATACGAATCCAGCTCTCGGCTTGCTGTTTGTTGTGGAGCATTGGTCTGACCTCCAAGAAAAGGATTCCCGATCTGCTGTTACTTGCAGTCGGCCGGTATAACGCGATTCAGTTGCGCAAACGTGTCGGAGGCTTGTTTGGATACCTTGTCGTATTCGGTTGGCATCGGAGGCGAAGATACCCACTTCTGGTAGTTGTCCACCGACGACATTTGTTGACGGAAGCTGGCGACCTCGCGGCATGCTTTGGTACAGCTGGCCTGTCCCAGAACCTCCAATGCCGACAGGTGAGTTTGCCAGCGGTATAAGCCGGTGCGGTTCTGGATTACGGTCTGGAGCGCAGCACAGACCACCTCGGGTTCGGAGCGGGCAACCATGCGGAGACCGTCTTCCGCGCCAACTGCGGCATTCTGATTGCCGACCTCAAGAATGTTCACGAAGAATGGAACAGAGTAACGGCCATAGGCGGCGAGTTGGGCCGCTTTGGCCTGCGCGTCAGCCCGGACGAGGTCGGTTTTCTGGAGATCGGGGACCAGCGTCTCCATCTCTTTGACCGCGGCGAGCTGAATTTCGCGCTCGCGAAGAGCCTGATCGACAGTATCCTTCAGGGCAAAGCCGAGTATGGCGAGCACGATGCTCGGGAGCAGAGTTTTAAGTACATCCAAGATCCATGTCAACACCCCCTTGCTGTTTCTCTCCTCGAGCTTTGCCTCGATCTTTTTTAGACGCCCATCGACCGCCGCAGACTCCAGATGCAGAGTGCCGTGAATCTCAAGGGCACGCGGAAGAGATGTTTCCCCGTCGGTCATAAGCGCCCACCATCCTTATTACACAAAACCCTAACAAGGTGGCCCATTCGTGGCGACACGTATTCTACACCTCGGTCTTTGATCGTAGTTTTATGGTTTCGATACTGCTTTGCCGATCTAAATGCAAACGGGGAAAACATATTTGGGTAATGGAACCTGCCACACTTGAATAGCGGTAACTCCCACTTCAAGATTCTTGTGGACAATAGCCAACACCCTTACTCATTCCTAACGACATGTGTGGAATCCAGTAATGCCAATGTCCATTGGGTTTGCACGAGAGCATTCTGGGTAGGTTTTCTAATGCTCCTGCCTTGGAGGTGTAGTGGAACGGTGGAATACCTCTTTCGTGGTGGTCAGTAAATCAGACACACTTAACGCGGGCCAGAAACGGGCTTGGAGGAGATCAACGGCGATTTCCTCGAAGACGACTTCGGGGGAGTCAGAGGATCGCACCGCAACAAAGGCGTTTCGCAAGCGGGGATTTAGCTTAGCCTAACGACCAAGCTCAGGCACAACAGCCGGAACGGGACGTGCCCCCATTCGGGATGTTCAGGGGTCCGCAATCGGTCAACTGCTCGGTGAGGCGGCTGTTTGGCTATAGCCTCTTGTTCTGCGCCTTTTTTCGCACAAAGTGATCCAGCGGGCCGAATAATGAGTAACACGCATCCAGAAAATGATCTCGCTCATTTCGGCTGATGGATGGCACGAGCGCTTCGCGGTGCTCCGGATCCAGCTCGCAATTGTACTCGTGAGTCAAATCCAAAATGAACCCCTTGCCTTCCTCCCACAAATCCACTTCGAACATCCCGTTGTAGTCGTCGTAGTGCGCGACCATCTTCAGTGAGGGCGCACCCCCCATGTAGGGACGCTGAACTGGAGCGCCGCGCGGATCAAGGAAGTCCACTGAGGCCCGGCCCTTGCGCACTTTCTTGATGCGCAAGTGATACCCTGACTCGGATACCCAGGAGCCAACGAACTGTGCGATGCCATTGCGCAACATGATGCAGAACGTCCTGAGCTCAGCCACGCGGGAACGGGAACATAAGTGACGCCACTTCTCCAAAAAAGCGAGCACCATCGTGCGTTTGATTGCAGCTCCAATCATAAGCCGTAACTTCGCACGGGAGATCGGTGCTCGCGCGGATAGAAAGTAAACAGGCTTTTCACTTCCACGAAGCCGACTTCTGTCCAGAAGCCCGTGTATGGTCGGCTAACCTTACCTTGGGATTACTTCCCGCTTGCCCGTCATCCTTCCAAGAAGGCATGATCGAAAAGCGCTCAATCACACTCATGGGGCGAACCACCAGTGCTACTGTTGCTATGCTGCTGCGTGTTCGAGCGCAAGTAAACGGCAATCACAACAGGGTGCATGCCTCGCTAAAGTCGAGCCGAGGGCCCCGCGGCATGAGCGTCGCAGGGTCGCCGTAGCCGATGTTGCAGAGAAAATTCGATTTCACGTGCCCTTCAGGGAAAAACTCCTGCTCGCAAGACTCACATTTGCCCGCCGCAAAGAACTCCTCATCGAGTTTTGCGTTATCAAAGCCTGACATCGGCCCGCAGTCCAGTCCCAGAGCCCGCGCCGCAAGTATCATGTAGGCTCCTTGCAAGGTAGAGTTTCGTAGCGCAGTCTCCTGGATCAGCTGGGGGTTCTTCACAAACATATCGCGCATGGCGGGGTAGTGTGGAAACAGCCTGGGCACCTTGTCGTAGAACTTTAGATCATAGGCGATGATGACCGTGACCGGAGCGGCCATCGTCTTCTCTAGGTTGCCAGGCGCGAGTGATGGACGGAGGCGCTCCTTTGCAGCCGTGGAACGAATGAATAAGAACCTCGCAGGACTGATGTTTGCGCTCGTGGGCCCCCACTTCAGTGTGTCGTAGAGCTGCCGCAGCAGCTCCTCTGGCCCTGGCTTGGGAAGCCATGTGTTGTAGGTACGGGCTTTCCGGAACACCAGGTCAAGGGCGCGTCATCACTCACTCTCATTTTCTCGATCCTCTCCATCATTGTCACGGTTTCCTCCTATTCATTCGGTTTCACAAAATCCGATTGACATGCTCGAACTCCGCTGCCAACAGAGGCAATTCGGAGATTCATTCGCTCGACGAACCGGCAGCACAACGATCAGGGACACGACAGCAGAACGTCTTTCCATATCACTCCGGCAGGCAGGCAACCGCCGCCACGCCATCTGCAAGGCCGGGGCCTGGCCAAGGGAGGTCCATAGCCTTCCAGCTCCGTCCTGCATCACCTGATCTGAAGAGGCCGCGGTTGTTGGCGGCGTAGATGACGCCTGGTTCGCCAGCACGAGTGGCAAAACGGCTCACCGTCGTGGCCTTCGCCCCGGGTAGGCCGCTCATTGACTGTTCCCATCTCTGAACCCCAGTCTTCCTATACACATACGCCTCGGCCCCTCGCGGCGAATAGGCGGAGCCGGGTCCGTCTGTTGCGGACACGATCACGGTATCTGGATCAGCAGGATCCACGGCAACACCCACGAGGTAGAGGTGCTTCAATCCATCCTCGGACGATCTCCACGAGTCCCCAGCATCGGTGCTTTCAAAGTACCCGTCGCCGGCGGCCGAGTAGATCCGCCCGGGCGCAAACGGATGCGTCATCGCTGTGTGCGTGTCGTACGGACCGCCGCGAACGCGATCACGCCATATCCGCCCGCCGTCGAACGTGCGCACGAGCGCGCCAGCCTCGATCGCGACAAACACGCGATCCGCGACGCTCACGTCGGCTTCGA
>CAVSTM010000009.1:0-147720 GCA_963730845.1 uncultured Acidobacteriaceae bacterium
GTCAAAGTACTAGTGCAGGTCGTTCTGAGTATACTTATGCGCGGTCTGCCGGCCTACGGCGGTGAAATAGATGCTGGATGCCTGCGAAGCCGTACTGTAGTTATCGACAACGATCCCACTGGGACCGCTGCGCACAGGTGCCGTCGCCATGCGGATCGTCGGATCGCTGCTCAATGCCACTACGCAACCAGTAGTCGAAGTGCCCCCCAAAGGCGTATTGGTAGGGTGTGGTATCGGAGGCGCCGGCGCCGCGAAGACTGATTACTCCACTCGAGGGAGCGCTGTAGTAACCTTTGCTAAAGGCGGGCTCGTAGAGGCTGGGATGAGTTCCGGTGGTGGAGCCTTCGCCTATGTTGGCCACCTGTAGCACCTTCTTACCCCAGAGTGGCGGTGTCGGCTTGGACAAGCACGGCGGCAAAGTTCATCGAAGGGAAGAAGACGAAGTCGCCTTAGGCGCTGACGACGAAGGTTGTACCGTTGGTGATATCGACAACCGGCGGAGCCACGATACCGGGGAGTTACTTTGCCGGTGAGGTTGTATCCAACCTGAAGCGTCATGGGCGCGGTCGACGGGGAGTTGATGTTGATCTGGTAGAGGGTCCCGTTGTCATGGCCGCCGACCATTAGCAAGCCAAGATTCCGTCGTCCGTAGCCACGTAGGCCGTATCCGCGCCGTAATCTATCCATGGCGATGACGTGGTGTCATTGGCGGTTGAAGAGAGGGGAACTGAAGTCATGCAGCCTGGCCCCTCACCACCGATAGTGGGTGTGGCGGCGGCGGTGAGTGAGCCCCCAGCGCCCAAGTCAAGACATGGAAAATGGAGGAAGCCGGGTTGCCGGAGCCACCGAAGTTTGCAGGAACGCTTTCAATGAAGGCGATCTGCGATCCGTCCTCGGAAAGAACCGGCGAGGTTACGATCCTGCCCCCGTGACAGTGTGATGTTATAGGCAAACAGCACTGACGGCCCGTCAGTATCGCACCGGCCACCGGGGGTAGGTTGCGTCGAATAGAGACTGTTGAAGCCGACAAGATTGGCTTTAGTGCCGCCGGTGTTGGCGGTTTCAGGGACTGCCAGTCCGAACACAACGTAGTCATTGGTGCAGTCGGGCGGAGCGTCAGGGTCGAAAGAACACTTGGCCGGAAACGTATCTGCGGGAACGCGGCCCGCCAAAACCTCGTCCCAATCGCGATGGAGGCTGGATTTAGTGGCGGAAGCCGGCACTGGCAAAGAATCGGCACCTCCGAAGCCGGCAAAATTCGGAACCTGCCAACGCTGCATCGCCTGATAACGAATGCGCGGCTCCCGGTTAATCAGATCGGGGTGCCGGGCGAGCGCGTCGCGGCTGAAGACGATATGGTGCTGTGACCAACCTTGCGGGACTCCCGTGTGCCTGAGAGGAATCACTTCCTGAGCGCACATACTCGGCACGATGGCTATTATAAGAAGATCACAACCAACGCTGCAGCCGCACTATAAGGACTGATTGGCTTCACGACTACCCCCGAATACGATTGGATTGCCGCCATTGTACTGTTCTTCGTTCTCCAAGAAGAACTGATTTTAGACGGATCGACGCTGCCGAGCATATGGGCTCTCCGTTCCGCGTCGGACTGGCGATGTTTATTGTGGGATTGCTGGTGATGAACACCGTGATGACAGCATCGGCGGTAGGACTTTTTGTTTCGGCTCGCGATTGCCGCGCTTTCAGTTTGTGGTTACCGCGCAGACGGCGATCTATAGGCTTGCGGTTGGCGCCCTCTTCTTGTTCGGGTCGTCGGGACTATTACCACCCCTGGGATGAGACTGTGGGCAGGCTGTCTCGATGCTGAAAATAGTTATCTCCGGGTCACCTTTCTCGCGTCATCGCCTTTTTTTCGTCATCCTCGTGCCGCCGAGCTACGTGTAATCCGCTTTCGGCCAGCAATAAATTCTGACACAGGCGTTGACTTAGTAATACAATGTCCGACGGTAGTTACCCGAGGGGGTATTTGATGACAAACATTGCTAAGGCAATCGACCGGCTCCGCGAGGAACGCCGGGACGCTCAGAACCAAGTCCAGAAACTTGGGGAAGCTATTTCGGTTCTCGAAAAGCTTACCCGAGGCTCGGGCGCAACCGTGCACGCCGGGGCGCCACGCCGCGGCAAGCGCGTTCTCTCCGCGGCAGGGCGCCGGAGAATTTCTCTGGCTCAGAAAGCACGTTGGGCCAAAATCAGACAGCTGAAAAAAGCAGCCTAAACAACAGGCGGACCGCAGGCTGCGCGAAGTTAGTTTCGCATAGGCTGCGGTCCGCTATGTTTCTGCCTGGCAGCCTGGGGTGCAAGGACGCTCAGACTGCTAGCCGTGCCCTCCGCCGAGTTCGCGCACGATGCTGCCGACAAATGCCTTGGCGTCGCCAAACAGCATCAGCGTGTTATCGAGATAATAGAGCGGGTTATCGATGCCCGCAAAGCCGGGGTTCATGCTGCGTTTGATGACCATCACGGTATGGGCCTTGTCGACGTCGAGGATAGGCATCCCGTAAATGGGGCTGGAAGCATCGGAGCGGGCGGCAGGGTTGGTGACGTCATTGGCACCAATCACCAGGGCGACATCGGTCTGCGGAAAATCGCCGTTGATCTCATCCATCTCAATCAGGCGATCATAGGGAATATCGGCTTCCGCAAGTAACACATTCATGTGGCCGGGCATCCGTCCGGCAACGGGGTGAATGGCGAAGCGCACGTCCACGCCGCGCTTGGTCAGAGCATCGTAAAGTTCGCGCACTTTGTGCTGCGCCTGGGCTACAGCCATGCCGTATCCGGGAACCACGATGACGCGGTTCGCGGCCGATAAAATCGCCGCGGCTTCTTCCGGAGTCGCACTGCGAACTGGCCGGGCTTCTTCTCCCGCAGCCGCCGAAGCTTGTACCTGACCAAAGGCCCCGAACAAAACGTTGGTGAAGGAACGGTTCATGGCCTTCGACATGATGATGGAGAGGATGAGGCCCGACGATCCATCGAGCGCGCCGGCGATGATCAGCAGCTTGCTATTGAGGACAAAGCCCATGGCCGCCGCCGACAAACCGGCATAGCCGTTTAACAACGAGATGACGGTGGGCATGTCCGCGCCCCCGATGGGGATGATCAACAGCACGCCAAACGCCAGCGCGATCAGCACCATGAACGGAAACAACGACTTGGATTCCGGATGCAGGACCAGAGTTACGGCGATTACCAGGGCGGCGGCGAGTAGCAGAAAGTTGACGAGGTTCTGACCTTTGTAAGTCAGCGGGCGCTGCGGCAGGATTTCCTGCAGCTTGCCGGCAGCCATCAAGCTGCCGGTGACGGTCAACCCTCCGAGAATGACTTCGAGGGACAGCACCGCCATCATGAAGCGCGAGATATCGGGTGTGCGCAAATAAAACTCGGCCGAGCCGACCAGAGTGACGCAGAGCGCGCCAAAGGCATGACTGAGCGCGGTTCGCTGCGGAACCGCCGTCATCGCCACTTCTCCGAGTGGAACGCCGATAATGGTACCGAGCACCAGCGCGATGGCGATCAGGTGGTAGCTCATGCCGTGGTTGAGCAGCGTGCCGCCGATCGCCAGCACCATGCCGATTTCGCCCGCCCAGATGCCGTGACGGGCCGTGGTTGGCGAGCTCATCCACTTCAGCGAGAGAATGAAGAGCACGCTCGCGATGAGATACAGAAGCTCGATGAGGACTTGGCCACCCGCGAATTCACCGGTCATTATTTGGCCACCGATTTGTCCGCGGGACGGCTGGATTTGAACATCTTCAACATGCGGTCCGTGATCAGGAAGCCGCCGACGATGTTACTGGTGGCGGCGACCACGGCGATGAATCCGAAGACGGTGGCGAGCGTGCTCTTGTGCTCGCCCACCAGGACGATTGCACCCACCACCGCAATCGCATCCAGGGCGTTGGTCAGCGACATCAACGGAGTGTGCAGCAGGGGCGAGACCCGCCGGATCACCTCAAATCCGATGAAGCCGGCGAGCACAAAAATGAAGAGTGCGTTGATCAGGTTCGAACTGCTGTTCATCTTTCCTCCGTATTAGTACGTGGCGCGCCGGGCGCCCCGCCCGGCCCATCACAAGCCGGACCGGCGAGGCGCCCGTCCCTCCACCGTATGAACCATCAACCGGCAACGGGCGCCAGCGCAGGCAACTCAAAAGACTCGCGGACCCGGGCTTGTACAATCTCGCCGCCGTGGGTGAGCAGAGTCTCGCGCACAATTTCATCCTCGAGGTTCAGGTTCAACTTTTGATCTTTTATCAGATGAGTCAAAAAGGCAGTGATGTTGCGGGCATACATCATGCTCGCGTGATAAGGCACGCCGGTGGCCAGGTTAATCGCTCCGATAATGGTGACGCCATGCTTGACCACGGTCTTGCCCGTTTCCGTGATCTCGCAGTTGCCGCCACGCTCCGAGGCCAGATCGAGGATCACTGAACCTGGCGCCATTCCCTTCACCATGTCTTCGGTCACCAGGACTGGCGATTTTTTTCCGGGGATCACAGCCGCGGTGATTACCACATCGCTTTCCTGCACTGCTTTTCCGAGCAACTCACGCTGACGGCGGTAGAAGTCTTCATCCTGCGCACGGGCATACCCGCGGGCGTCCTGCGCGTCTTTGGCTTCGATGGGAATCTCAACAAAACGTCCGCCAAGACTCTGCACCTGTTCTTTCGCCGCGGGCCTTAAATCGTAAGCGGAAATCACCGCACCCAGGCGACGTGCGGTCGCAATCGCCTGCAGTCCGGCGACGCCGCAGCCGATCACGAACACGCGGGCCGGAGTGATGGTTCCCGCCGCGGTAGTGAGCATGGGGAAGAAGCGCGGATGCGAGTCGGCTGCTACCAGCACCGCCTTGTATCCGCAGACTGTTCCCATAGAAGAAAGCGCGTCCATGCTTTGGGCGCGCGTGGAACGGGGCATCAATTCCACGGAAAACGCGGTGACGCCGGCGTGCGCGATCTCCTGGACGATGTCGGACGAACCGAACGGACGCAGAAATCCGATGAGAATCTGATCGCGGCGAAAAAACGGCACATCCTGTTTCCCGGTCAAGTCGTTGGAACCGTAGCAAAGAATCTGCACGACAATGTCAGCGACAGCAAACACCGCGGCACGGTCGGCGACGATTTTCGCGCCCTTGTCGGCATACTGGGAATCGGGATAGCCGGCCTCGATTCCAGCGCCGGACTGTATGTGAACTTCGAAACCCGCTTTGGTCAGCGTCGGGATAACTGACGGCACGAGCGCAACCCGACGTTCGCCCGGATAACTTTCTTTCACTACACCAATGATCACAAGGCCCTGCCTGTCTGGCGATTCTATGTCTTGATGAGAAGGTCGGAGTCGCCCCGACTCGCATCAATCCTACTCTCGCGGGCTACTTCCAAGGAAACGAGAACCGAAGATTCTAGTTGAGCGAATGGACATACCGCAAATGATGGAGAGCGTCAGATCTAAGGCGTCAGGAATTTGTTCCCCAGAGACGACGGTTGCGCGAGGCTCAAGCGTAAACCGTCGCCGTCATTGGATGCCGCAATGTCAGCGCAATCCCTAACGATCCAATCGGCGCCGGCGTCTTCAAGGCTGCGGCGGATCATGGTCGTGAGAAAGGCGATCACTCTGGCGCCAGCAGCCTTTCCCGCGCGAACTCCAGCCGGCGCATCTTCTACTACGATGCAATCGGAGGCGGCAAACCCGAGCCCTGCCGCCGCCTCCAGGTAAGGCTCGGGATCCGGCTTGCCGATCTTCACGTCGCTCGCTGTGATCATCGCTTTGGGAATGGGCAGGCCCGCGGCCCGCAGGCGCACCTCGGCCAGCGCGCGCGTACAAGAGGTCGCAATGGTCCAGCGTTCCGGAGGCAGGCTTTTCAGAAGTTGCCCGGCACCCGGCAGCAGGACCACGCCCTCAAGGTCCTCCATTTCGCGACGTTCGACTTCGCGGTCTTCCCGGTTAATATCGGAGTTGGGCAGAAGTTCGCGGATCGTAATTCGACTCGGGCGGCCATGCGCCAGGTGGACCACCGTCTCCGGATCAAATCCATGTTCAACCGCCCACCGATGCCACACTCGCGCAACCGCCGGGGTTGAATCAATGAGCACGCCGTCCAAGTCAAATAGCAGGGCCCTGCAGCGGGTCGTAACCATGGCATCTAATTTACATTGCTCAGGAGAAATGCAGGTTCGGACGGGGGGAGACGCGGCAAGCCGCGTCTCTACGGGAGATCATTCGAGCTGCTTTATTCCTTCGGGCTCCGCTGCCATATAGGCAGAGTCGGGTTCCAGTTGTGGACGTCTTTGTTGAAGTCCCGGCGCTGCAACTGGCCGGTGGCGATGGCCCGGAGTTCGGCTGATGGAGGCCGCAACAGTTCCGCAACGTAATTTTCAATTTGTTGGCGGATCTTCGGATCGGTTAACGCCGCCAGCAGCTCAGGTTTGTCGATGCACGTAAGAACACCGCACAGTGGGCACTTCACTAAACCATTATTCACCATTGACGCTCCCTGGGAAGGATCGCCGGAGCCAGTCGGGCCGATCTGCGCGCGCTCCCTCTGCCTCATTACAGTCGAGGCGGGTTGGAGCTGGCAGTGACAGGCGTCCCGGAGGTAGGTGACCAGAATCACATCAGGGGTTGCTACTCGCTGTGAAAGTCGCCCCTCAGCTCGCGATTTGGTTCTGCTGCGCTTCGGGCTTGAAGATTACGCCTTGACTGGTGCGGCTGTTCATCACGACGCGGATCGGTCCCGCAAACTGCAAGTGGCGGACACAGCCTTGCTCTTCCTTGGCTGGTTGTTCCATCAGCCACTGCCAATCGACTGCGCCTTCGCCAGCGTCTGGATTCACAGTGAAGTAACCGACCTGAAAGGCAGTAAGATTCTGGAAGAAATGGCTGCCCTGCGATGGGGTGACGCGAAAATCGCGAAATCCCGCCTCCACAATTGCGCGGGCGCCGGAGATCTCATCCCATTCGACCGGAATGCCCAGCCATGGTTCGTTCGATCCCCAGCGTCCAACCCCGATCAACAGATAGGGACGGTGCTCCGCACTGAGCCGGTAATTGAAGTGAGCGACCGCCTCGGCTACCTCCTGGCTGTGGCCACGCTCGAAGCGCTGTGAATCGACCACGATGACATCGTGCAGACCCTCAATGCGACCATTGCCCAAAACCTTGTTGCTTTGGCAGATCAACTGCTCCGGTTGCACGTCGTCCAGAGCCAAGTCTTCGCTGTAGCGCGCCAGCGTCAATGGCCGAATCTGCAGGAAACCAAACTCCGCCGCTTGGCCGGACGCTTGGCCATCCACCTGGTCAGCCTGCTGCGGCAGACGTACGGCAAATTCGATCTCCACGGGATGGCCCAGCGCATCCTCACCTGCCCGAATCAGGGCATCAAGAATGTCAGCCAGCGGGAAGGTGCCGTGTTTGAGCATGGGAGCAAAAGTCACGATGCGCGCGCCCGGCCGGCTTACCCCATCGTAGACGGCGTGGTTGTCCTTGGAGTAAGTCGACGCCACTGCCTGCAGTGTGCCGTCGCTCTCAGCGGCGGCGAGGCTGAACCGTCTCTCGTGCCAATGCCCCGGACGGCCGTCGGAAGCGCCATCCAGCTCCAAGGCCCAGAATTCCGACTGCGAGTTGGCCAATATGTCTTCCACCGAAGAAAACTGTACCAGGTTCCGGGGATAGCGCGGGCAGAAAGTCAGACATTTCCCGCCATCCACCACGGCGCGGCCCAGACCCAGAGCGACGGCAGCGACGCCGTCTTCGAAGGTCATCGGAGGGACAGGGTAAAAATTGTGCGAGCGCACGACGCCGG
Source organism: uncultured Acidobacteriaceae bacterium (assembly GCA_963730845.1). Taxonomy (GTDB): domain Bacteria; phylum Acidobacteriota; class Terriglobia; order Terriglobales; family Acidobacteriaceae; genus Acidiflorens. Next base: position 7,831 of record CAVSTM010000009.1, read on the forward strand.
AGAAATCCGGATAAAAGCGGTCGCCGTGTTGCGTGCCCACAACCTGCTGCAGAATCACCGCCATTTTTTCCTCTTCCAGGCGATAGGGCGTGGCCCGCACGTAGGCCTTGGCATGGCGGCTGAAGGTGGAGGCATAGACGCGCCGGATGGCCTCGCTCAGGGCCGTCAGCCGGTCTTCCAGGTTTGCTTGCTGGTTGCCCAGCATGAAGGTCTCATACACGCCGGTGAAAGGCTGGTATTGCGAATCCTCAAGCAAACTGGACGAGCGCACCGCCAGCGGATGGGTCACCTCGGTCAGAAACGATCTCAGGTCCTCGTTGAGGGATTTGGATAGCGGTGTGGCCAGCAACGTCCGCTGAATTTCAGCGTCATCTTCGCAATGCAAAGCAAAGTCCAGGAGGTCGTTCTCGGCCACGAATTGATCGAACACACCCGTCGCCAGGACCACTGCGGGAGGTACCGAGATGCGAACGCCGGGAAAGCGGCGGGTGATACGGCTCTTGCGCAGAAGGTGACGCACAAAGGCGAGGCCGCGAGCTTTCCCTCCGAGTGATCCGGAGCCGATCCGCAGAAAACTTGATTCCGAATGCTTGAACGTATCTGCTTTGAAATCGCCGATGAGGACTTCGTTTTGTTCGAGGCGGTATTCGTTGATGGATTCGATCAGATCGCGGCGCAGATGTTCGGGGCTGGAAAAATCCGAAACTTTTCGGGGGCGAAGCTTGGCCGCCAACGCAAACTCGGTGCGTGCCATCAGCCAATGGGAGAAATGATTGCTCTGCGAGTGAAAGACGATACTTTCCTCGGGGACCGATTGCAGCTGTTCTTCCAGTTCGTTCATGTCTTTCGCGCGTCCTACTTCCGTCGCATCCGGCAGACGGAACACGAAGTCGCCAAACCCGAATTGCTCGATCAGGATTTCGCCCAAGTCCTTCAGCAACGTGGGCGAACGTTTGCGCAGAAAGGAATAGCCCTCGGCATGGGCCCGCGGGCGGAACTCGGTGCGGCTGGTCTGCAAAACTACGGGCACGTCCGGCACCAGGCTCTTCACCATGCGCGCCAGTTCAAAGCCCGCCTCCGGACTCAGCTTGCCCTCCCAGGGGAACTCCACGTCCGATACAACGCCGAACAGATAATTGCGATATTCCTGCACCAGGCTGGCCGCGTCTTCGAAGTTCGAGCTCAGCAGAATTCTTGGCCGCGCCTGCATGCGCACCAGTTTGTGCGCCACGTTGATGCCTTCCTGGATCACCCGCCGCGATTGCTTGATCAGCTCGGTATAGATCACGGGCAGGAACGACGAGTAATAGCGGATGTTGTCCTCCACCACCAGCAGCACCGGCACGCCGATGGCCCGCGTGTCGTGCGACACGTTACGCTTATCCTCGATGTACTTGACGATCGCGATCAGGATGCGGGCATTGCCCTGCCAAAGAAAAATGCGTTCGATCTCGGTGACCGGATTCCGCGCCACGAAATTCTTGATCTCGCGATAGTCATAGGCCAGCACCACGACGGGAACATCCAGGCCGGCCTGCTTCACCGCGCGCGCCAACTGCGCCGCGTCCATGTCGCCGACTGCAAGATTGGTGACGATGAGATTGAATTGCGGGTGAGAGCTGACCAGCTCAACCGCTTCCGCGCAGCTCGAGACATGCGTAATCCCTGGGATCTGGCGGAGGTTGAGTTCGAGCGATTCGTCGATCAGCAACTCGTTGAGCCGGCCATCTTCACGAAGAATGAAGGAATCGTAGAGACTGGAGACGAGAAGAATGTTCTGCACCTTGAACGGCATCAGGTTTTCGAAGCCTTCGAAGCGCTCTTCGGCGTCGAGGATGGGCTCGGCGATGCGGCGGACGGCCATGGGGATATCCTAATCCAGGTCATTACGGCAGCAGAGTGCGGCACGTCTCTCACGATGTTCTCAACTCTGCTCTCGACTTTGCTCTCGATTCTGCTCTTAAAGATGCAGAGGTGCCAGCCCGGCAAATTCACGCGGAAAATGCGTTCAGCAACTAGCGTAAAAAGTGAGCGACGCGGGAGGTTTTTTCAGTTACTGCAGCCTCGCGTACTCCGCCTTGGCTTGGTTCAGGATGGGGATTCGAGCGCGGATCGTCGTACCACGCTGGGGCTGCGATTCTATTATCGGCTGGATCACTTAGCCGTTGAGGTTCACTTAGCTTTTAGCTTCGCTGCTTGTTCGAGTTGCTTCACCGCCGCCATGGTTCGTGCAGTGTAGTCTGCGCGCTTCTCCGACTTCGGGCGTCGGTGGCGTTTGGTGACAGAATGTTGGCTTGACATGGGCCCCTCCGGTTGCTGGTTAAGATTGGATTCCACTTTAGTCTCGGAGCCGGTCTTAAGAATGGTCAACTTTGCACAGGTCATTCTTGCGCAGTTCGTTCTTCTGAATTTTCCCAGCCCGCAACTGATGCCCGATGCTCATAAAAGCGCTGCGGAAATCCCACGACCGACCTAATGTTTGCTACCATGAATGGGGCGAAAGCAATCCGCCCGACAGCGTTGCGAATTGGCAGATGTTACCGGTACTCACCGGCGTGCAGCGCGGCAAGTGGTAGGATGTTTGTAAATAGCTGATAACAAAAAAGGTGAGGGCGCGTAGCTCAGGTGGTAGAGCAACGCCCTTTTAAGGCGTGGGTCGCAGGTTCGAATCCTGCCGCGCTCACCATAACAAATAATAATAATAATAATAATAACGAACCCGCGTAAGACGGACCTCCGCGAGGGGACCAAATCATTTTGTACCATTCTTGTACCGACGGTCTGACGCCGCACAGGTGCCCCAGTCTCGCGATCGGTGCAGGGCGCCCTGTAGGCGAGGCCGCACTGACACACGTGACGCTAGGAAGCAAAAGTACACTATCCCTTCTTGATTTGCGTCGGCGTACTCTACTCCGCTCCGTCGGTAAGGCGGCCATACTGACCCCGTTTCCATGAAACCTCCCGTATTCATTGTTGGCTGTCCGCGATCAGGAACCAGCTTTCTTTGCCACCTCCTGCTTTCGGCGGGAGGCTTTGCCACCTTCCATACCCAGATGAATGTCTTCGATGTGCTCGAACCCATCTATGGCGACCTAAGCGTTCGCAAGAACAAGCAGGCGATGATGCGGGAGTGGCTGGGGAGCAAAGCATTCCAAGTTTCGGGTCTGGACGCGGCGGAAATTGAAGCCAAGGTGATGGCCGAATGTACGATGGTAGCGACTTCCTGCGGATCGTGATGGAGGAAGTTGCGCACCAGTAGGGCGTGGATCGCTCGATTGACTCGACCCCTACGAAACGTCCCCCATATGCTCCGTATCCATCGCGATTTCCCTGAGGCGCATTTCGTCCACATCATCCGCGATGCGCGCGACGTAGCCCTGTCGCTGGATAAGCGCCAGTGGAGCCGCCCCTTCCATGGGACAAGGAGCGCAGCTTGCTCGCAGGCCGGCATCTACTGGGAGTGGATCGTGCGCAAGGGCCGCGCTTATGCCACTGTGCTCGGTCCGAAATACATGGAAGTACACTACGAAGCACTCGTGGAACAGCCGGAGCCGACCTTAAAGAGGATTGGCGAGTTTCTTGGGCACGATCCGGACTACAAAATTCGTGAGAGAAGCGTGGGCTCGGTCAAGAAGCCGCGGACCTCGTTCAACGAGGATTTGCAGGAAGGCCGTTTTACTCCGGTCCGCCGGTGGAAGGACAAGTTTCCCGAAGACCAATTGCTGTGGTTCGAGCGGCTGGTCGGCGACTACCTGCAGGAGTTGGCTTATCCGTTGGCGCACCCGCTGGACGGCGCCGAGCACGATTTCGCAGTCCGCAGAATGCGCTGAACCTACGCCCACTTCTACGAATTCAAACAATGGGCGAAGATGAACACACCACTCTCGCGCTGGATGGTTAGCTACTCCGACATTCTGATCGATAAATAGCTGATTCATAAATGGATGGCGTCGCGTCGGGCTAAGCCTCGCGCAAACTTGCCCAATCTGCGCCCGTTCGATACTCTGGCTTGGTTTCACCAGCCATGCGGCGATCTTATTTCTGGCAGGCAAAACTGGTTGTGGTGTTTTGCGTGTTTCTGGCTGCGCGCTCCAGTCGGGCGCGCGAGAAGCAGTTGCCCGCGGTGCGCTGGACCGCCGGCGCGCCCGGTTGCACATTCGAGCGAGGAGATGACGGACGCTACCGCTGGACGATGACCGGGAATGACCTCACCGTCACGCTCCTCGTGGATTCGCAGGAACTCATCAAGAGCCGGCAGCGCTTTTATCACCTTCTCGCCACATATCTAACCGTGACCTACACCGGTAAGGACAAATTTGAGTTCCCGGCGATCGTGAGGCTGGACTTTGTTCGTCATCACGACCTTCTCGAGGGCCACGCGGATCCCGCGGAACTTTCCACCAAGTTGCAAAACGACGTGGATACGATGGTCTTCCAGACCGAACGCAAGATCAAAAAGAATCCCAAAACCGCCGAGGAGAAAACGGCTCGCCTGCGAGAGTACCAAAAGCAAGCTGCCGAGTTCATCGAGTTTCTCAGCACACAAACCCTCGAGACAGGAATGCTGACCCCGGGCAATCCCGAAACCCACGGCTGGGTCTTCTTCGCGACCAGCAACAAGTGGATCGGCCCGTGGAAGAAGCGCGAGGATTTTATTCTCAGCGTCGGGATGAACGACAAAGTCTGGCAGTTTCCCTTTTCGCTGCCCCCGGAGGAAGGCGACCTGATCCTGCGGAAACCGCCCGAGTAAGCCCACGCAGGGACAGCCGCCTCCTCGGCTGTCCAGCCGAGCGCGGCTCGAACGTGTCCTGGCGAGAGGTTGCGTTGGAATTGTGTTAAAGTTTCGTCCTTATGGAAGCCGCCCCGAAAACAGCGCCAGACAAGCAACCCGGAGTGGTGTTCTATTGTCCGGTCTGCGCCGTGGAGGTCAGTGATCCATTGACCTGCGGCGATTGCTCGGCCGTCATCTGCCGTCGCTGCGGAACGCCGTTGGAATCTTCTGACGAATTGGGCATGGGATGAAGCGGTCTTTGGTCGAAGGCGATGGTCGTTAGTCGTTGGCAACAACCAGAGGCATCTCCTTTGGCGGACGGCGGATCGCGAACGACCAACGACCACCGACCAACGACTTGATCTGCCGATGAAGAACTCGACGACTCAATGAACCCCACTCCCGCATCCCTGGCTCCCGAAACTGAAACGCCCAGTCAGGAGCCGAGTCTCGTCCGTGGACTCAGTTTGCTCGACTCAGTATTACTGCTGGTTAGCGGCATCATTGGCTCTTCCATTTTTCTTACCGCCAAAGATATTGCCGGACCGTTGCCGAATCCGACGTTATTTTTTCTGGTGTGGGTCCTCGGTGGAGTGATCTCGTTGTGTGCCTGCGTCGCGTTCGCCGAACTCGGCTCCATGTTTCCCGACTCCGGCGGACAGTACATTTACCTCCGCGAAGCCTACGGCGACCTGGTTGCCTTTCTTTACGGTTGGATGTTGTTCGCCGTCGCCAACGGCGGCACCATCGCCGCACTCTCCGTCGCTTCGGCGGCATACATGGGAAACATCATTCCCGCTATTTCACAGGAGCACGTGATTTTCTCGCCGCTAGGCATGCCGTTTACACGCGCGCATGCCGTCGGGTTGCTGCTCATCGCCATCCTTACTTATGTCAACGTTGTCGGATTGCGCTGGGGCGCGCTTCTGCAGAATGTCTCCACCTGGACGAAGTTCACCGCCATGGCAGCCTTCGTGGTGCTCGGATTCGCCATCGGCAAAGGACATTGGTCGAATTTCAGCGCACACGCGTCCGGCGGTCTAAACCAGGGAATAACCATGGGATTGACTCCCGGGCAACTGATCTCCGCTCTCGGCGTCGGCTTGATCGCCGTGTTCTGGGCGTACGACGGCTGGGTCTACATCACGTGGGTCGCCGGCGAAGTCAAAGAACCGCGGCGAAACGTGCCGCTGGCCATGGTTCTGGGCGTACTCGCGGTGGGCGCGATCTATCTTGCCATGAACATGACATACGTATACGCCATGCCACTGAATGAGGTGGCAAAGTACGAAACCATTGCCCACGCCGCCGCGGCAAAACTTTTCTCGCCCGCAGCCGCAGTCTGGCTGTCGGCGATGATCGCGATTTCGTGTTTCAGCGCGGCCGCGACATGCACCCTATCTGGCGCGCGCGTCTACCTAGCCATGGCACAGGACGGCGTGTTCTTCCGGCGCATGGCCGTCATCCATCCCAAGTGGCGCACGCCCGCCTTTAGCCTGATCGGCCAGGGCATTTGGGCCGCGGTGCTCACCATGAGCGGACGCTACGACCAGCTTTACACCTACGTCATCTTTGGCATGGTGCTCTCCTACACGCTGACCGTGATCGGCCTGTTCGTCCTGCGCTGGAAAAAGCCCGAGATTCCCCGCCCCTATCGCTGCACCGGATACCCATGGCTGCCCGCGATCTACATACTGGTCGGGGTTGCGTGGACGCTCAACACCATCATCCAGAGGCCAAACGAAGCCTTCTGGGGCGCCGCGATTGTGCTGATCGGAGTTCCCGGATACTTGTTTTGGAAGCGCAGAAGCCGCACCAAACTCGCCGCCTGAAATTCGCCCGCTTTTTCGCGTGTTGGTAGCAAATTAAAATGTCCGGTTTTCGTAGCAAGTGAAATGTCCGGTTTTCGGTTTAATCTCCTCCCGCAGCCGGGGCTGTGGGAAAGTGGGAATCCCGCGCATTTTGCGGGATTTCCAAGCAAGACGGGAAAGTCGGTTTTTGGACTTTTCCGTCTTGCGTCTTTTCCATAGCCCTGCGCTCGCCGATTTTTTCCTTGGGCAGAGATTTTCCTTCCGCACTGTAGTGCCCCAGTCGCTGGGGGCCGTGGGTAATCGTGAAAGTTCCATCCAAATGCTGGTGCACGGTGACCGAACAGCCCGCCAAAGTAGCGCGCCAACGCACCGGCTCAATCTGCAGGCGCAGGTTCTGGATGCTGACCGTGTTGTCGCGGTTGACGGTACGTTCGAACTGCAGGGCGAAAATCAGATCCAGATCTCGACTGGAACGGCGCACAAAGGCACTGCCGCGCTCCGCCGCCGGTGCTTGAAAGCGAGTATTGAACTCAGCCATGTAGTGCTCGCGCAGAAACTGATTGGCTGTCTCCAGAGTGCGGACTCCGCGTAGCCGCAGCTCCTGCGGCAAGCGCCCTTGCCAAGTGCCGAAGCTCCGTTCCGATCGACCACGGGCCTGAGGGGAATAAGCAGGAATCATCTGCACTCCCAACTCGCGTAGGGCCCGACCGACTTGCGTCAGCCGGTGCGGATCGATCTTGCCTCCCGCCTTCGGGGTGAGCCAGAAATGGCTGCCGCGATCGCTGTACAAGGCGCAAAAAACTCCTTTGCGCTCAATCACTTCCTTCAGTCCAGCCATCACCGTCAACGTGGATTCCTCTTCTGTCAGCTGCGCATAATAGATCTCGCTGGTGGCATCGTCCAGGATCACGATCAGGTCATACCAGCGTTCGTCCTGGAACCATTGATGCCGGCTCCCGTCGATGTGCAGCAGCATGCCCGGTAAAGGACGCCGCGGCCGGCGCTTGCGATGCACTCCCCGCTTGCGCTCCCGCGCCACCAGCCCCGCCCCTTGTAACACCGTTTTCACCCAGGTGTAACTCAGATCGATCGCATGCTGCTCGCGCAGCTTCTCGTGAAAATGTCGCACATTGAAATCAAAGTACTGGTCCCGATACAGCGCCAGCACTTTCTCCACCGTGGCGAAGGGCACTCGCTTCGGGGAAGGCTGCCCGCGACGTTTATCGAACATACTTTCATAGCCAAACTGCTCATACCGTTCGCGAACCCGCCGCAGATGCCGGTCGCTGAAACCGAGAATCTCGGCCGCTTGCCACCACGTAATCTTCCGCGCCATCGCTCGCAACAGCACCTCTTGAATCTTCATCGCCCGCTCCATCGCGGCCTTCGAGTAAGAGAACATGCTTGCCATGTTCTCCTACTCTCACCGCCTGCAAAGCGGACATTTCACCTGCTAATTCCACCGGACATTTGATGTGCTAACGACACGCCCGCTTTTTCGCGTTGACAACTTCGCGGAACGGGCACAAACTTTCAGACGCTTTTGCTTCCACCCGCTGAACTGAGCTTGGGGACAGGGTTTTCACACTATTGAGGAGGATTCCATGTCGAATCTCACCAGCCGCGTTCTCTTGTCTGCCCTAACAGCCATTCTGATTGCCGTGCTTTGCGCAAGCGCAGCCGCGCAGCAGCACACCACCGGCACCTTGCCGGATGGCGCGACCTATGTGATCGACGTTCCACCCATCTGGAACGGCACTCTGCTTCTTTACAGTCATGGCTACGTCGTGCCCGGAATGCCCAACCCTGCGCTCGACGTGGGCGATCCGCTCACGGGCGGTTATATGCTGGCGGCGGGTTATGCGCTGGCCGGTTCATCGTACGCGACCAGCGGCTGGGCCGTTCAGCAGGCGATCCCGGATCAGATTGCAACCCTCGATGCCTTTGAAACCGCGGTCGGAAATCCAATCCAAACCATCGCCTGGGGACACTCTCTCGGTGGCATGATTACCGCCGGACTGGTGCAGGAATACCCGAGTCGCTTCAACGCCGCTCTTCCCATGTGCGGAGTCCTGAGCGGTGGTGTGGGCACTTGGAATGGGTCGCTCGATGTTGCATTCGCCTTCAACACGCTGGTGGCAGGCGGGTCTTTACAAGTCGTCGACATCACGGACCCGGACGGGAATTTGACCAACGCCGAAGGAATACTCGCCGCGGCTTCGACCACTGCGCAAGGGCAAGCGCGGGTGGCAATGGCTGCAGCCCTGGGAGACTTGCCCGGCTGGTTCAATCCGGTATCTCCGGAACCAGCGCGCACCGACTACGCGGCCCAGATCGCCAACCAGTTTTTGTGGTTGTCTGAAGTGGATTTCCCGTTCATCTTTGCTCTGCGTGCTGAACTGGAGGCCCGCGCCGGAGGCAACCCTTCGTGGAACACGGGGGTGGATTACGAAGAGCACCTGAAGCACTCGGTCAATTATGCGGAGGTGCGAGCGCTGTACGCCGCGGCTGGGTTGAGCCTGGAGGCCGATCTTGCGACGCTCAAGAACGCCAAGCGCATTAAGGCCGACCCGGGCGCCGTGGCTTACTTGAGCGATTACATCATCTACAACGGCCAGCTCCCGTTTCCGGTGCTGACGATGCACACGACGGGCGACGGACTCGTGCCGGTGGAAAACGAGCGCGCCTATCGCGAGGTGGTCGACCAGGCGCATGACGGCGCCACGCTGCGACAAATATTCGTGCACCGCGCCGGTCACTGCGCATTTACCCCAGCGGAAACAATTACCGCGCTCGAAACACTCGACCTGCGTCTGACGACAGGGAAATGGACAGACCTCACGGTTCACGACCTGAACAACGACGCGGATCTCCTCGGCTCCGGGTACAACGTCTACATCAATGGGATTTCTTTGGTGCCCACGCCGCCGGCTTTTCTGAAGTTTGAACCCCACCCGTTCCTTAGGGTTTATGACACGTTTACGCCGTAGAAGGTCGAGGAGAACCGCAGCACAGGGCCAAAACAATAAAACGGCACGGAGTTTCTCATTCCCTCCGTGCCGTTTGTTTCTGTGGTGAACAATCGTTACACCGGCACGGCCGTCTTCCGCTTCGGATTGAAGAACGGTAGCGACACGACCGTAGCCGTCGTCTTCATCCGCTGCGCTTCGATGGTCAACTCCATTTGCAGCTTGGTGCCGGACTTGGAATACTCGGTGCCCACGCTGGCCAGCGCAATCAGCTTCTTCAGCAGCGGAGAGAACGCCGTAGTCGTGGCCTTGCCCACGTGCTTTTCGCCGGAATAAACGGGCACCGCCACGCGCGACGCCTGGCTGGGCGCTGCCGGAGAGAGTCCGAACTTGTCGAACTGTTCCTCCACTTCCACCCAATCGATTTCGAGTCCAACTAACTGCCGCGCCACGCCCTGCTTGTTATCTCGCGCCAGCGCGCGCTTGCCGATGAAGTTCTCTTTATCGAGATGCACCATCTTCCCGAAGCCCAACTCATACGGCGAGAATTTCTGTGACGGAATCAGCGCCTTCTTTGAGCTGGTGTAGTCAACTTCGATCAGCAGCAGTCCCGCCTCGACGCGCGCCACATCGAGCGCCAGCATTCCGGCGGCGTGAATATCGAACTGCTTGCCTTTGTCCATCAGCGCGTCCCAAACTTTGACGGCTTCGTTCCACGGCATCCAGATTTCGTAGCCGAGGTCGCCCGTGTATCCGGTGCGCGAGATATCTACCGGCACGCCGGCAATCTTGCCGCTCGTTTTTCGGAAATACTTCAGATTCGTGATGTCGGCTTCCGCAACCGTCTTCAAAAGTTTCGCGGAGGCCGGCCCCTGCAGCGCCAGAGCCGCCGTTTGCTCGGAGATGTCCTCGATCTGAACGTCCATGTTCAGGCCGTTCTGCCGGAACCAGCGCAGGCTCGGATCGGCGGCCGTCCAGCGATACTTGTTTTCTTCGAGGCGCGTGATCGTACCGTCGTCGATGACCTTGCCGTCTTCATCACACCAGCAGGCATAAATCACCTGCCCCACGGCGACTTTGTTGACGTCGCGCGTGATCACGCGGTTCACCAGTCTGGTCGCATCTTTGCCCGTGACCAGATACTTGTAGAGTGGAGAAATATCAATCAGCGCGCACGCGTTGCGGATCGCGTTGTACTCGTGCTCGTGGTGCACTTCATACACGCTGACCGTGTAGTATCCCGACCACTCGCGGTAATTCAGACTGTGGCAGAGGGCGAAAGTTCTCTCGTGAAATGCAGTTCCAATCGGCAAAGTCGACCTCGTGAGATTTCCGGTGTATTCCTCCCGGTGAACCCTGTGTCCTCTGTGGTTGAGAAAAATCTTTACCACAGGGGACAGGGCAGGGGAAATCTAGAAGAAACTCCAACGCCGGATTATATGCACCCCGACGCGCCTGCTGCAAGCACCTTAATTGACTGACCGTCGGTCATTAATCACGCGTAAACAGCGACAAACAGCTACTTTCTCGATAGAATGGCGAGTCACATTTTCAGACGTGACCGGTCAATCTATGCCTTCTGTTACGCGCGGTACGAAGTACGACGTGATCGTGGTTGGCGGCGGCCACAACGGCCTCACCAACGCCGCCTATCTGGCGAAAGCAGGAAAGAAAGTGCTGGTGCTCGAGCGCCGCCCCGTCCTCGGCGGCGCGGCTTGCACGGAAGAAGTCTTTCCTGGATTCAAGTTTTCGGTTTGCTCTTATGTCGTCTCGCTGCTGCGGCCCGAGATTATTCGCGACCTCGATCTTCCCCGCCACGGACTTGAGATCCTGCCGCTCGACGGCACTTTCACTCCCATGCCGAACGGCGACCATCTGTGGCGCGTGAACGATCACGGCAAGACGCATCGCGAAATTGCCCGCCACTCGCGCGTTGACGCCGAGGCCTACGACGAGTTCGGCAAAGCGATGCAGGCGATGTGCCGCTTCGTGAAACCGATCCTGAGCATGATCCCACCCGATCCGGCGACGCTGAATCCGAAAGAATTAATGAAGCTGCTCTTCATCGGACGCCGCTTCCAGGGCATGTCGAGCGAGGACAAGTACAACCAGGTCCAGCTCATGACCATGAGCGCCATCGATTTTCTCGATCAGTGGTTCGAGACGGATGTGCTCAAGGCGACGATGTCAGCGTCGGGCATTATCGGAACTTTTCTCGGCGTGCGCTCGCCCGGTACCGCCTATGTTCTGCTGCACCACTACATGGGCGAAATTGATGGCGCGTTCCGTGCCTGGGGATTCGCGCGCGGCGGCACCGGCGCCATCTCGAATGCGATTGCCGACGCGGCCCGCGAAGCCGGAGTTGAAATTCGCACCGAAGCTCCGATTGCGAAGATTATGGTCCAGAACGGACGCGCTACCGGGGTTGTGCTCGGCAACGGCGACGAGATTTGCGCCGACGTGGTTTCCTCCAGCGTCGATCCGCGACTTACGTTTACCAAAATGATCGAACCAGGCAATCTGCCCGATGAATTCATGGAAGGCGTGAATCGCTATAAATTCCGCGGGTCCTCAGGCAAGGTGAACATGGCGCTCGACGGCTTGCCCGATTTCAAGTGCATGCCAGGAGTGGGCGCACATTTGCGCGGCGCGATGTCGATCTCGCCGAGCGTCGAGTACATGGAGAAGGCATACGACGAAGCGAAGTACGGGCACTGGTCTTCGCACCCGTACATTGACATGGTGATTCCGACGCTCACCGACACGTCGCTCGCGCCGCCGGGCAAACACATCCTCTCCTGCTTCGTGCAGTATGCGCCCTACAAGCTGGCACCCGGTCTCGACTGGGATACGGAAAAAGAAAAATTCGGCGACAACGTGGTCAACACCATCGCCGAATACGCGCCGAACATCAAGAACATCATCCTGCACCGCCAGGTCGTCACCCCGCTCGACCTGGAGCGCGAGTGGGGATTGACTGAAGGCAACATCTTCCAGGGCGAACTTTCGCTCGAACAGTTATTTTTCCTGCGTCCGGTTGCCGGATGGGCGCAATTCCGCTCGCCGATCAAGAATCTATACATGTGCGGATCGGCCACGCATCCCGGCGGCGGCATCATGGGCGCGCCCGGACGTCTGGCAGCGCTCGAAATTCTGAAAGACGGGAAGGGAGCATAGAACGATGGCCGAAACGCGCGATGTCGTCATCGTCGGTGGCGGACACAACGGTCTGGTCACTGCCTTCTATCTCGCCAAAGCCGGCTTCAAGCCGCTGGTGCTCGAACGCCGCGCCCAGGTGGGCGGCACAGCCATTACCGAAGAATTTCATCCCGGCTTCCGTTGCTCCACGCTCGCGCACAACACCGGCCCGCTCCGCGCCGATATCGTTCGCGACATGCAACTGGAGAAGCACGGCCTCAAGCTGACGACTCCCGATGTGAGCACTGTCTCGCTGCTGCCCGACGGGCGCGCCCTTGTTCTCTACTCCGACGAAAAAAAAGCGGCGCAGGAGATCGCACCGTGGTCGCAGAAAGACGCTGCCTCCTACGTGGACTTCGGCGCCACGCTCGGCAAGATTGGCAAGGTCATAGGCGAAGCGCTCTTACTAACTCCGCCAAACATTGACAGCCCCAACAGTGGCGATCTTTGGGGCATGCTGAAGACGGGCCGGTCTATTCGAAATCTCGGCAAGAAAGATCTGTATCGTGTGTTGCGCTGGGGACCGATGGCCGTGGCCGATCTGGTCGCTGAGTTCTTCGACACCGAGCCGCTGCGCGCCACCATCGCCGCCCGCGGCATCTTCGGAACATTCCTGGGCCCCTGGTCGGCGGGCAGCGCCCTGGTATTGATGCTGCGCGCCGCTGCCGATGCATCTCCAAGTCCGTCTCCCGCCGGAGGGGTTCAGTTCCCTACCGGTGGCGCCGGTGCCATCACTCTGGCCATGGCGGCGGCGGCGAAACAGGCGGGCGCCGAAATTCGCACCAGCGCTGACATCGCCGAGATTCGGGTCACAGACGGCGTCGCCACCGGGGTCGTGCTCACATCCGGCGAAGAAATTTCCGCGCGCGCCGTCGTTTCGAACGCCGACCCCAAGCGCACTCTCATGCGCCTGGTCGATTCCACGCACCTCAGCCCCGACTTCGTTCAGAAAATCAAGAATTACCGCTCCATGGGGACAGTCGCAAAAATCAATCTCGCGCTCTCCGCGCTGCCGGAATTTACCGCGCTCAAATCAAAGGGCAACGGCAATCTGCTCCAAAGCCGCATCCAGATCAGTCCTGAGATCGATTATCTCGAGCGCGCCTTCGACGAATCGAAATATGGCAACTTCTCACATCACCCGTACATTGAAATTACGTTTCCGTCGCTTTCGGATCCGTCGCTCGCTCCGGCCAGCGAGCACGTGATGTCCATCTACATGCAGTACGCGCCGTACAAGCTGAAAAACAGTGATTGGGAGAGTCAGCGCATCGCACTCGGCGAAACCGTGGTGAAGACGATCGCGCAGTACGCGCCGAATCTGCCGCAGACCATCCTGCGCCACCAGATCATCACGCCCAAGGATCTTGAAGAAACTTACGGCCTCACCGGAGGCCACATCTTCCACGGTGAGCTTGCGCTCGATCAATTCTTCACCATGCGCCCGCTGCTCGACTGGGCCCGCTATCAGACACCGATTGAGCGCCTGTATCTGTGCGGCAGTGGAACGCATCCCGGGACCGGACTCACCGGCGGCTCCGGCGCCAACGCCGCTCGCGAGATAGCGAAGGCGCTGAAGAAGTAACGCCGCCGTCCCGGCGACTGCGCGCGATTTTATGCAGGATTGCAGTTGCCGGGCTCATTCTGGCCGCAGAGTGCCGGAACTATTGCAGGGTGTTTTGCCAGCAACTGCAATTGACCCGAATCTTCCAACGAGTAAATGCAACCGCGCCGGTCGACAGAACATGGACGCCTCCATGAAGGAAAGTGAGGGACCTTATATGCCAAGATATAGGTATTGACTTCGATACTTCACCGTTTGTGCGCTGCTGCCGCGGATGGCCAATGTGGTACATGCTTCAACTGATCCGGTGCTCAATGCAAAGCTGGAGGAGGCTATCGCAAAGGTGCGAGCAGATAAGTCACCCGCGACGCGAGCCGAAGCAGCGGAACGTCTTGCGGAATTAAGACATCGAGTCAACCCTGATTTCGTCGATGATAAGAGCGTCGCTGACATGATCTCCCTCCTAGATATTCCCGATGATTCTGTCCGTGGTTGGACAGCAGCAGCGTTGGGAGAGCTTGGGCGGAGAGCCAAAGCGGCGGTTCCGAAGCTCTTGGCTCCGCTCACCGAAGTAGATTGCCTTGAGGGAGATTTGACTTCAGCCGCCTCCATAAGACCGGCGCTAAAGAGAATGGGAGTAAGACCGCCGCCAGAACCCTCGTACAATGATTGTCATAAGCCTCATTGAAGGGCGCAGAATCAGCAAGCTGGTGGAAACCAACCCGCGCCTACGAATCCAGTCGGCGGCCGAGGTAGCTAGCGAGGACGCCGGCGCTACACTTATTTATGCCCACCTCCGCCATCCTTCTCGTCTCCTGCCCCGACCGCAAGGGCGTCGTCGCCTCGATTGCCGAATTCATCTTTCGCCACAACGGCAACATCCTGTTCGCCGATGAGCATGGAGACGAGGAATCCAATCTTTTTCTGACGCGGGTCGAGTTCGACCCGGCGGATTTTGATTTTGACCTTGCTGAGTTTTCCGAGCGCTTCGCGCCCGTCGCCCGCGACTTCCAGATGGACTGGCGTCTCGCCCACTCTTCCGACCGCCCCCGCATCGCTATTTTCGTTTCGAAGTATGACCATTGCTTGCAGGATCTGCTCTATCGCCACCAGAGCGGCGAACTCCACTGTGAGATCCCGCTGATTATTTCCAACCATCCCGACAACCAGCGTATCGCCGACTTCTACCGCGTCCCTTACTTCGTCGCGCCGGTCACGAAAGAAAACAAGCAGGACGCGGAACAGAAGCAAATCGCTCTCGTCCGCGAACACAAATGCAGTCTCGTCGTCCTCGCGCGCTACATGCAGGTGCTCTCGAACGAGTTCATCGCCACGTTCGGCTCGCAGAACCTCATCAACATTCACCACTCTTTCTTGCCGGCGTTCGTCGGCTCCAAGCCCTACCACCAGGCGTTTCAGCGGGGCGTCAAGCTGATCGGTGCCACTGCACACTACGTTACCAAAGTTCTCGACGATGGCCCCATCATCGAGCAGGACACCGTCCGCATCTACCACCGCGACACCATCGACGATCTGGTGCAGAAAGGCCGCGATATCGAAAAAGTCGTCCTGTCACGCGCCGTCCGCTGGCACGTCGAGAACCGCATCCTTCTGTATGGGAATAAAGCCGTGGTCTTTCAGTAGTCCGGGCAATGCACGGGGTAATAGTGCAGTCACTTCCGTAACCGGGTAACCATTGCGTTGCCGTTCCCTTTCGGTTTAACTAAAGGACGGTACCCATTTGAAAACACTACCCCGCGATCTCGAAGGAGCCGACTTTGGTTGAGGATCCCAAATGGGAACTCGCGCTGCTGGCCACCGTGCAGAGCTTCTACCAGCGACTGCTAAGTGACCAACTCGGCGGAAAGTTGCCCGCGCCAGGCGAACTCGCTCCTGACGTCATCAGCCATGCCAACGACGTGCGCTCCACCCTCGACCAAATGCAGCTCTGGATCCAGCTTCTCGACATGGCGATCACTCCCGCCATGCTGCGGCTGGGAGTGCAATCCGACCTTGATCCCGAAGTCGCCGAGGCGCTGTTACGGTACTTTGCGCGCCACCGCGACGATTCCGGCGCCAATCGTGACAAAACCGATCTGGTCGCGACTTTTCTGTTTCGTCATCCGCGCGTTCCTGGACAGTGGGAGCAACGCGGCTACGGCCTCGATGGATCAATTCCTCTGTCTCCGTTTGAAATTGCGCTGCTTGAAATTCTGTCTGAGTCGGATGTGCCCACGCTCCCGGAAAGTCACGTGCAGCTGCTGCGCGAATTCGGCCCCTTGCTCGACCAGGCGAATCGCTTCCAGGATTTCAGCACGCTCATGGACTCCGGAATTATCCCGCGGGTTCGGGAATTGAAAGCCTCGCTCGGCGAATCGATTTATCACCCCGGAGTGCTGGCCACGCTCGCGCCCTACAATGCCGCATTCGGCGATCGTTTCCATGCGCTGTTCGACGCCGCCACGAAAGAAATCAAGGATTTCGCCAACCGGCTCGAAGAACTCGGGGGCAGCATCCTCAGTACCGTCGACGGCGTTGAAGTCACGGTCGAGGACGTCGCCGCCCTGAACCAGGAAGCTTTACTGAAGATTGATTACAGCTCAGCCCTGGACAAATTCCGTCGCGTCTCGCGGCTGAAAAAAGAATTGGAGCGTAGGCCGCCGATCCGGCGCGCCGCCAACCAGCCGCCCGCCGCCCGCGCGGCTGCTGCTGGTGCAGCGGCTGCTCCTGCTCCCGCGCTCGTTCCCAAGTATGCGCCCGCCGCCATCACACCGCAGGCGCTCTCGGCCGAAGAAGCAAAATTGCGCCGAGTGGAAGAATCGATCCGCGTCTTCGTGCGCGTTGCCGATCCAAAATTCCGCCAGATCGTGCCCATGCGTTATTTCAACCTGATGCTCAGTTCCGCCGAGATTGAAGCGTACACTGCCGACTATCTCGAACAAACGGGTCCGCGCGCGGATGCTGCCCGAATGCTGCTCCGCCTCGTCGCCGTAACCGCGCGCATCACCACTGAGGTGGAGGAACTCAAGCGCTCGCAGAATTCCCGCTCCGTCTGGAAGCTGCACGCCGATTCTTTGGTAGTCCTCGTCGACCTCGCCAAACACCTCGCCCAAGCCGTGGACCGGCTCGCTTTGACCGTAGGCCAGCAGGCGGAAGCGCAGGCCAGCGGTGAGCCTCTCCGGAACTCGCTCGAAAAGCTGCGCGAGCGCACCGATGAAGCCGCCAAGCTCATCGCCGCCGCGTAGAAACCAGGCCGCTAAAATGGAAAAGAAAGACGGGAAGATCAACAAGAAAAACAACAGAACCGCGACTCTTACGGGGTTCTGACCTTTGCCGCGATTTCAGCCCCGAGCATCTGAAAGTGACCAACATTCCAGGTATAGATCTTCGTAGCGCGCGCCTTTAAAGCGCACTGACCCAACAAAGCGTCGTAAATCGTCCCGCCCACGACACCCTCACTTGTAGCTTCCCGGATCGCGTGCTGATATTCAGGCACAGCCAACGATATCAATTCCAGCCGCTCCGCCACTGAATCTAGACACGACAACGCCTGGTCCACACTTAAGCCTAGTTTTCCCGGTAACCGCGTCAGAGTCGCATAAAGCTCCGCCAGACTATGCGCTGCACAGCATGCATTTTTGCGGTCGGCATGGGCAAGAATGGCAAAGCTGCGCTCATAGTGCTCATGGCCGTCTAGAAACGATGCGACCAGAACTGACGTGTCGAAAAAACGATTTCACCGATTCGTTCCCAATATTTGCCGCTCTCGTTCCTTGCGCACCTTACCAGCAACTGCAGCTAGAACCCGGGGAGTCCCTGGAAATGGAGTCGTTCGAAGATCACGCACACACGATGGGGACGGGCGAACTGCCCGTCCCCAAAAGGCCAAAACCGATCAACAACGTCTGCTCGTCTGGAAGCAACCAGCCCGCAACTCAGTGAATATCAAACTGCTCCTGGTGCAGCGCCGGATCCGACTTCACGATGATCGTCTTCTTGGTGAGCTCTTCCATCTCATTCAGCAGACGCGCGTTGTCCGCCTTCAGCGCTTTCGCAACCTCGGGGTTCACTCGCAACATCACGTCGCTGTGTTCCAGATGCTTCGAGATCTTGCGCATCTCGACATACACCTCGTTGCAGATGGTATTCACCGCCTTCACGAAGCCCGTGGCCTGGCAATACGGACACGGCGATCCGATCGTCCGTTCCAGCGATTGCTTCACGCGCTTACGGGTGATCGCCACTAGACCGAAATCATTGAACTGCAGCACCTTTGATGGCGCCCGATCCAGGCGTAACGCCTCTTCCAGCGCCTGCATCACTTTCTGCCGGTTGCGCCGCTCGTCCATATCGATGAAGTCAATGATGATGATGCCGCCCAGATCGCGCAGCCGCACCTGCCGAACAATTTCCTTGATCGCATCCACGTTCGTTTTCACAATCGTGTCTTCGAGGCGAGCCGTTTTGCCGACGTACTTGCCGGTATTCACGTCGATGGCGACGAGCGCTTCCGTCTGATTGATCACGATGTAGCCACCACTCTTCAGCCAGACTTTCGACTTCAGAGCCTTGTTGATTTCCTCGTTCAGCCCAAACTGATCGTAGAGCGGAGTCTCCTTCGTGTAGAGCTTGACGCGCTTGACCAGAGCCGGCTGGAAGCGATTCGCAAATCGCACAATGCGCTCGTACTCCTGCTCGGTGTCGACCCAGATGACGGAAAAATCCGAGCTCACCTGATCGCGCAGAACCCGCTCCACCACGTTCAGATCGTGATAGATCAGCGCCGGAGCCTTGCTGCTCTCGGAACGCGTCTTAATCTCGCTCCACAGATTTTTCAGAAAGCGGATATCCGCTCGCAGCTCTTCGTCCGAAGCGCCCGCCGCCGCGGTTCGCACAATGAACCCACCGCCGCCGTTTTCGCGCTCGCTCTGGATGATTCGTTTGAGCCGCTGGCGCTCTTCTTCCGATGAGATCTTGCGCGACACACCCGTGTGGTTCACGGTCGGCATGAAGACCAGGAACCGTCCTGGCAGCGCAATGTGACTGGTGATGCGCGCGCCCTTCTTCGCAATCGGCTCTTTGGCAATCTGAATCAGCACTTCCTGCCCCTCTTTGAGCAGTTCGCTGATCTGCGGCACCACTGTATTTTCGCGACTGCGGAAACGCCGTCCACCGCGCCGCCCGCGTCCCCGGTCGGACCCGCGCTCCGGCCCGCGACGTTGCGTCCGCTGCAATAACCTCGCCTCGGGTGCCGGACCGCGAACTTCGGCGCTCGCATCCACGGTACCGTCGCCAATCGCCTCGGCCTCGAGCAGCGCTTCTGCTTCCGCCTGTGCCTCTTCGAGTTCCAGTTCCTCCGCTTCTCGCTCTTCGGCTTCCAGCACGGCTTCGGGAACTGCTTCGCCGTTCACAGCCGGCTCACCACCGGCTGCCAACTCCGCAGCAACCTCTCCCACTCCGGATTCAGACAATTCTCCGCCAGCTGCCCGCGTCTCTTCTTCCAGTTCTTCAAAGCCCGCGTCGTCTCCGGGTTCCTCTCCGTAGGCTCTGAGGTCGGCTTCTTCTTCCTCGATCTCCTGTTCCTCTACGGTGCCTTGCGTAAGCTCACGCTTAACATCGTCCTTAACATCATGTGTAACCTGCGGAGCCGCCGCGAAGTCTGCTTCGCGCGCCGCCTCGTGTACCGTAGTCTCCGGCGCCGAGTAAGTTCCGAGCGCGGATTGCACTTGGTCGCGCACTTTCCAATCTTCCACTGCTGGCGCTGGGCTGTGCATCTCTTCTTCGACTTCCTCTGCCGTTACATGCTCATGCTGTTCGTGAAGTGGCTCGGCAACCTCCGCCGCAAAGATCGGCTCGTCTTCAGGAAAGTTCGCAACGATCGAGGCCGGTGCTGATACGGGCCGTTCCGCGGCCGCAGGCTCCACCGTATTCTCCGCCGGCAAAGGCGGGTATTGACTCTGGCCTTGGCGCTGGTATTTGGAGATCGATTCGCCGGGAAGGACGATCGGTTGATACCCCGGGGGCGGTCCGTAATCGTAGTCGCGACCGGTACGAGCGGTCGGCGGCGGCGGCGTCCGCTGGAATCGCGAGTCCGATCCGCTGCGTCCCAGACGGTCGCCACGGTTAAAGCGTTCGTTCCGTGATTCGCTGCTGCTGCTCCCACTGCGTTCTTCGTTGCGTGGTTCGCTCTTCATTTCACCGCGGTCCGCACTCGGTCCGCGCCCGCTCCGCTCTCCGGTTTCTCCACGACGTCCGCGACGACGGCGGCGTCCGCGAAAGTCGCGCGAAACGCCGGTGGCTTTACCGGGCGCTTCCGAAGAAGCCGCTGCCGGCTCTTCCCCTTCGTCCGCTACGTTGTCGTCCTCAGCAAGTTGACCATCACTATCGTTTGCTGCACCACCTCCAGCCGCTTCCAAACCGTTGCGCGGTCGCGCCTCCGTCAACGGACGATTCGCCGGGATGGCTTCATCCAGATCCTCGTCCTGTTGTTCCAGATCCATGAAATCGGAGACGTACAGAAACGCGTCGCGTTCCAACCCAATGTCCACAAAAGCCGATTGCATGCCTGGCAGCACGCGCGTCACTCGGCCCTTATAAATCGAGCCCGCTAAGGTGTATTCGTTTTCTCGTTCCAGGTAAATTTCTGCTAGCTGATCGTCTTCCGTGATCCCCACTTTGGTTTCGTGGGGCGTGGTGGACACATACAGTTCCTTGTTCATTTCCACTCCGGTTTTTCTTTACCGGACCAGAAGCGCAAGGCGGACCAAGGGATCGATAGCGTTCAGCGCCGCTCCGGGTAGGAGCGGGCGCGGTCCCGGAGTTCTTCCGGAAGCCTGCACTGCAGTGAATTGTTCGTACTCGTCTGCACTGATCGCGTTAAGCCTTCTGTCAGGTCTGTGACCACTCTCTCGTATTCCGCTGAGGGGGCCGTTCCCCGCCTGACCGGCTTCAATCCTGTCCGGCCTTCACTTCGCCGGCATTCTGCCCTCCTTTTTCGCGAGGGCCTTCGTAATCTTGTTTCCTTCTGAATCTTGTTTCGTTGGCGCCGTTCTCGTTGTCTAGACCAGCAGTTGAGAAGAGCGCCCTGACTTCTACCGACCGTCTCAGTTCACGAAGCGGCGCATCCTGACGTTCATTACCATCCCCAGCGCCAAAAACATGAAAAGAACGGAAGACCCACCGTAACTCATAAGCGGCAGAGGTATTCCGGTGACGGGCATAAAGCCAACCACCATGCCGACGTTGACCAGAATGTGAAAACTAAGCACAGCCACCACACCCATCACCAGAAATGCCCCGGCGCGGTCGGGCGCCGTTTGTGCATTCTGGGTCAACCGCATCAGCACTATAAAGTATAACAGCAGAACCGCCAGAGCTCCTACAAACCCGTGTTCTTCGGCAAATGCGGCAAAGATGAAGTCGGTCTGCGGCACCGGCAGAAACGCCAGATGCGTCTGCGATCCCTGGCTGCTGCCGAAGATCCCGCCCGATCCCACCGCAATCAGCGATTGATTCACTTGATATCCGGAGCCCTGCCGATCCGCATCTGGATTCATGAAACTCGTCAACCGCTCCTTCTGATATGACTTCAACACCTTCATCCAGGCCACCGGGATCAGCAACCCCATGATCATCAGCACGATCAGCGCCTGCTTCCAGCGCAGCCCGCCCAAAAATAGACCCATGATCGCCACTGGCAGGTAGGTCAGCGCCGTCCCCAGATCAGGTTGGGCCAACACCATCAGCATGGGAATACCGACGATGGCTCCCGCTTTGAGAAAGTCCGACCACGACAGTTCCCGGTCATGCAAATCCGCAAAGTACTTCGCCACGGCCAAAATCAGGATCAACTTCACCCACTCCGACGGCTGAAAGTGCCCGCCCCCCGGCATCTTGATCCAGCGCCGCGCGCCCAGATATTTCTGCCCGAATAAAATCACCGCGATCAGCGACGCCAGCGCCGCAACGTACATCCAGTGGATTTGTTCGAGCAAGGCTTGATAATTGAGCAGGCTGACCAGAAACATCGCGCCCACGCCCGCCAGAATCCAGTAGATTTGCCTGATGTGGGATCCCGCAAATTTCGTGTGCTCGGTCGCACTGTGAATCTGCACCACGCCCAGCGCGCAGATCACCAGCACGAAGCCCATCAGCACCCAGTCGAAATCTCGGTAGGAAACGTAGCGCGACATGAATTCAGTGATCCAGATTCAACGATCCACCCCAGAACTCATGGGAGAGAACTTACGGCAGAAACTCATAGGCAGGAACTCACTCGCATAAAATCACTGGCAGGGAATCGACGGACATGACGGACTCACTGGATTTTCATTACGGGTCCATATCCAGATCACACCCGCGCCCACGCCAGCCAATCCGCCGTAGACCACCGCTGGCGAACTCATAATTCCTCCGCCTGCCGCCGGAGCGGCCCCGGCTGATTTTCGATGCTTTTCTTCTTTTTCTCTGTCTCGGCGGTGTCGTCTTTCGTGGCCTGCCCTCCCTGCGTTACGGTTGTCGTCGTTCCCTGCGCGTCCTGGACCGTTACGTCGCCCTTGTTGGCCGCGATCTGTACACGTCCATCCACGTCAGTCACCTGAAACTCGGTCCACGAATCGCTCACCGGCTTCACCGTCACATCGCCGGCGCGCGCCGCTAGTGCGCGCGAAGTCGTCACCCGTACCGCGCCATGTTCCAGTTCCACTGCCGGCCCTTAAAATTTAACCAGGGAATCAGCCGATACCATTACGCTTGATCCATTCGATTGAATGCTCGCCGTCGAATCCGGCCGCGTCTGCAACACGTCTCCCGAGAACACGGCTGCCGATTTCGGCACCTCGCTCCCGTTCAACCAGGCCGCACCGTTCGTGTACAGCATGGCTGACGCGGTCTCTCCGGCCAGCATCATCTGGGCCGGAAACACGACCGCCAGTAAACGGATCACTCCGGTATTTCTTTATTTTTCGTTATCGTAAGCTGTAAAGGGTTACAGGTCAATGCGTTTTGTTCGTTTTTGTGCACTCCTGAGTCACTACCGTGCGGCGAGGTGGCATGCCGGACGTTCCCCCGCGGATCGACCCATGCAGGCTCCCGTCGTCCGACGGCTTCCCCAGCAGCATCTCGCCATTCATCCCTTCAACTTGCACCTCCATCCAGCGGTTCGCCGCATGATGCCCGGGAATTTTCATCTTCAGGTAATTGTCCGTCAGCGCCTCGGTAAAGTCCGCGCCGCCCGATTGCAATGTGATCGCTTCGACCACAGTCCCCACCAGCGACCGCATAAACGCCGCTTTCTTCTTGGATGCAATCTCCCGCAACACACGATTTCTTTCCCGCGCCGCCGCAATCGGAACCTGCCCGGGATGCTCCGCTGCCGGGGTTCCGGGCCGCGCCGAATATGTGAACACGTGCAGGTAGGTAAACGGCAGCTCTTCGATCATGCTCCGCGTCTCGTTAAACTCCGCTTCCGTCTCGCCCGGAAATCCCACCATCACATCGGCGCCGATTGCCGCGGTCGGCATGGCCGATCGAATCTTCAGAATCCTTTCCCGGTAATGCCACGGCCGGTATTTGCGATGCATCCGTCGCAACACGGCATCGCTGCCAGACTGCATCGGCACGTGCGCATGCTTGGCGATCCGCCCAGATGCCGCCACCAACTCGATCAGTTCATCACTCCAATCCATGGGCTCGACCGAGCTGATGCGCAATTTCTCGAGAGATGTTTGATCGAGAATGGCTCGGAGCAAAGAGACGAGTCGCTGGTCGTTGGTCGCTGGTCGTTCGCGGTTCGACTTGGGCTGCTGGAGGGAGATCACAGCGGTAAAAGGCGTTTGTTCGCCGACGACTAACGACCATCGACCATCGACTTGCTCGAGATCCCTTCCCCACCGCCCCAAATTGATCCCCGAAATCACAACTTCACGATAGCCCGCTTCCACCAGCGTCCGCACTTCCGCGATGGCGCGCTCTCCCGGGAGAGAACGGCTCTGTCCCCGGACATATGGAATCACGCAGAACGAGCAGCGGTTGTCGCATCCGTCCTGCACCTTCAGGTTCGGACGCGTCCGCTCGTTAGCCGCTTCAAATACCGGAGCCGCCAGAAGTTCCGTATGCGCAAAAATGTCCCCCACAATCACATCAGCGGATTGATCTGGGGAAAGTTGATTCTCAGAAAATTGCCTCAGAACCGGGTGTCCCACTCTTTCGCGTTCTGTGCGAAAGAGTGGGTTTCGCTGTTCTCCAGAAAGCTGTGCTAGCGAAACAAACCCCACCGAGGGAGAGGTCGCGATCTCCGCCGCCTGGTGCTTGTGCGAATTACCCACGACCCAGGTCACTCCCGGCAGGGATGCCAACTCTTCCGGCGCGCGCTGCGCGTAGCAGCCGGTCACCAGAATGCGGCAACCCGGATTCACCCGTTGCAATCGCCGTATCGAGGCGCGCGCATCTTTATCCGCGCGATCGGTTACCGTGCAGGTATTCAGCACAACAATTTCCGCGTCGCGAGCCGCGCCGGCGCGCTCCAGTCCACGATCCAGAAATTGCCGTTCCAGTGCCGCCCCGTCCGCTTGCGTAGCGCGGCAGCCAAAATTCTCTATGTAGAAGCGAGCCACGCTCCTATACTAAACGAGTCGATGCTGCGGCTGAAGCTCGCCGCAGTCTCTATATTCGATCGCTACGCGAAAGACCGCCGCGGCCTGATTCCGCAGTACACTGCATCTCCAGTTCCCCCGTACGAGGTGTACCATGAAACGTCGCATTCTCCTTGTCGACGACGATGTCGCCGTTCTGCTGACCCTCAAAGCGATCCTGGAGCTTCACGGATTCGAAGTCGACACCGCTGGCAGTTCTGTCGAGGCCTTTGCTCGCCTGGAGTCCGGCGTATACCAGATGGTGATCAGCGACCTGCGCATGGAAACTGAAGAAGCCGGACTGGAAGTCATCCGGACCGCGCGCCGTCAGGCTTACAACCCCGCGACTGCCCTGCTCACCGCCTATCCACCATCCGGAGAGCATTGGGGAGGAGAGGATTGGGGTGGAGCGAATTCCGACTCGCTGCTCATCAAACCCCTCGGCACCAGTGATCTTCTGCGCCAGGTGGAAGCCCTGCTCATCCGTCACGCCGATAAGCAACTCCGGCAGTGCAACTCCGTCTCTAAGGCGCAAGACGCCCGGCGCCGCGCAGGATGAGCATCCCGGTGGCCCCGTTTCCATCAGTGTTCAGAGAATAATCAGGCGCTCGCGACCTGCCGTCCGTGCTGAAAGCACTCGCGGCACAGTACCGGTCGTCCTTGCGTCGGCCGGAACGGCACCGTGGTCTCTTTCCCACACTGCGAACAGTTCGTTCGGGTCTCGGTCTTCGCGTATGAGTGCCCGCGCGACGGCCCGTGTCCCTGCGACGCTGCTCCAAGAACTGCCACTCGCTTGCCCTTGCAGTTCTTGCAGCGTTTGGGTTCGTTCTTGAACTGTTTGTCGTGGAAGAACAACTGTTCACCCGCCGTGAACACGAAATCCGTGCCACAATCGATGCACTTTAAAATCTTGTCGTGGTATTCCATTGAAGAGGCGCTCCCAGCGCTTCCCTGCTCTGCACGGGAGACCCGAATAGGGAAGGATCCGGTTCACATCGTGGGCAGGGGATTTACATCCCCCTCCTGCTGACCCTTGGATTCGGCCCGCCATACGGTGTGCACCGCATGGTTACTGATTTACTGATTAAAGCAACTGCCCGGGAAAACTCAAACAACTTAGATTCAAACCGCCCGTGGAGACGCGGCTTGCCGCGTCTCGCTCCAACTTTCGAGTGCGAGGAACGGACCGCCCGTCTGCCGCGAACGGCCCGTCTTTTCCTAGTCCTGCTCCTTGCGTGCTTTCTTGCGGCTGCGCTTGCGAGCCAGCGCTTCTTTTACGCGCTTCCTCTCGCCGGGCTTCAGGTAAAACGAGTGACGCTTTACTTCCTTGATAATGTCCTCGGTTTGTACCTTCCGTTTGAACCGCCGCAGAGCGTTTTCGAGGGATTCACCCTCTTGAAGTCGAACTTCCGCCAACGGACAACACCCCCCCACTCGTCCTAACCGGACTCGTTAGTTATGGCAAGCAATGTACCCCTAAGTCAAGTGGAATGTGTGAAAATCTTTATCCTGCCTCAGAAATTCAACCGCATCGACAATTGCATCTGTCGCGGAGCAAACGAGTTCGTCGGCTTCATTAAGCTTGCAGGTTGCTGATAATAAGCGGGATAGTAAAACCCTCCCACGAATTGTGCGTACTTTATGAACTGTCCCGCCGAATTATAGAAGCCTTCGTCGTCTATCTGGAACCTCTGATTGTCGCGATTGAACAGATTGAACGAATCGGCGGTCAACTCCAGATGATAACGTACGCCCAGATTCATCTTCCTTCCCACCTTTAGATCCATGATGGCGTAGTTCGGGACCGATAAATGCATTGTGTCCATACCCCGACAAACGGTCATTGCTCGTGTTTCCGTCCTGATTCGGATCACCCGACACCATCGGGTTCGCCGGGCGTCCGCTGCCGAACGTCATAATTCCTTGAGACGGTCAGTGATCGAACATCGTCGCCAGAAATTTCTGTCCAGCCGCAAACGGATTCGGCTCCTCAATCGCTGAAACGGTGAGCCGTTGCCGTTGGTCCGTCACACTCGACGCCCGCTCGCTCTTCGTGTTGTAAGAATTCTGCACCGTTGACGGCGCTCCCGCCACCAACCCATCCCGCCCGTTGTCGATCGCGTGCGCATAGGTGTATGCCAGGCGGAAATACGTCCCACCCGACATCCGCTTGTGCAGCGCAGAGGTCATGCCGTTATAAACGCTCGAGGCCGCACTCTCAAACTGGTCGATTGCCCCCAGTTGCGATATCGGACGATCCAAGGTGTTGATCACGGCGGATACGGACAACTGATGCTGTAACTTGTCTGCCACGTTGCAAACGACCACACGTTATAAAACTGATTCGGAAACGCTATTGCCGGCCGAGTTCAAGATCGGATAACTGTAATAAGTTGGTGGCGGCAGATTCACATCTCGAGCACGAATCATGCCGACCCCATGCACCAGCAGGTAAGAGAGCGTTCCCGTGAACCCGCTCGGCAGTTCCCGTTCCAGACTGAGACTTGCCTGCTGCACCCGGGGCGTCTTGATGTCCGGCGCGAACGCCGAAATCTCGCTGGTCGCATACTGCTGCCACGAAGCGGGTAGAGTGCGTGAGACTGGACCTCGCGGACAGTTCACCGCAGCATTCGGATAAAGCGGAACGCCTGCGACTGGTAGAAATTCGCGTTGTCCAGCGAAAGAAAGGCATAACCAATTCCTACCCGTGGCGCAAAATTCGTCCCTTTCAACGGCATCCTTCCCGCAGGCGTCCACCGTGCAGAAATGTGACGCAGGCACATGCAATATGTTCAGTTATCGGTCGTTAGTCGTTAGTCGTTCGCGAGCCGGGTTGCCAACGACCAGCGACGATCGACCAACGACCCTCTCGGCACCACTAGTAACCACCCGTTCCAAACCCGCCGCGGACAGTGTTCCCAAACATTTCCGCTGCATTCCCACCCCATGTGCAACTCTTTTCACATGGGCAACGTCCTCACCACTGCAAACGATTGATACTTATGTGCAACCAATCTGGTCATGGGGTTGCATTTTAGGAAGGCATCGGGCGATCCCCTCACCGAAAAGTGAACCGAACAGAGGAAAGCAGATAGTAACTTCAGTAACCAGAGGAGCTCGCACCATGAAGAAATTCAACAGGAATCAGAAAGGCTTTTCGCTAATCGAGTTGTTGATCGTAGTCGCGATCATTCTGATCATCGCCGCCATCGCGATCCCCAACCTGCTGCAGGCGCGTGTTGCCGCCAACGAAGCCTCCGCCGTCGCCTCGCTGCGTACCATCAACACCGCGGAGATCAGCTACTACAGCAACTATTCTGACGCTGGCTTCTCCTCCACGCTGGCCGCCCTCGGCGGCACCAATTGTGCTCCGCCCGATTCGACCGGCGCCTGCCTCATCGACACCGTGCTCGCCGCCGGTAACAAGAACGGATACAGCTTCACCGTCACCGGCGTTGGTTCCGCACCCACCGGTGGATACCTGGCCGTCGGAATGCCCGTCCCTGGCAGCGGCAACCGTAGCTTCTGCTCCACCGAAGACGCCACCATCCACGTCGATCCGACGGGCTCCGCCATCCCTGACGAACCAACCTGCGTCGCCCTGCAGCCGCTCCAGTAAGACCGCTTGTCGAGCCCCGCTATTGGATGTGGTGGCAGAGTTTCCGCAGCCACCACATCCTTACTTTTTTCGCTCCGGATCTTCGCCCACTCCCAGCCGCGTCTTCAATGCGCTGGCGCGGTCGCCGGTGCCGTCGCCGGAGCTGCCGGCTTGGCGCCAAAGTCGACCTTCGGCGCCACCCGCGAAGCTTCTGTCGCCTGGAAGTATGCCGGATTCTGCTTGAAGCCTGCGTATCCCGCATACAAACTGTTTGGAAACTGCAGCACGTAAGTGTTGTAGTCCTGCAGCGTGTCGTTATAGCGCTTGCGCTCGACGGCGATCCGGTTCTCCGTTCCCGCGAGCTCATCCTGCAAGCGCAGAAAATTTTCATTCGACTTCAGCTGCGGATAATTCTCCACCACCAGCAACAGCCGACCAATCGCCCCATCCAACTGTCCGTTCGCGGCAATCTTATCGGAAGGAGTCTGCGCCGAAAGCAAGGCCGACCGCGCCTTGGCTATGTCCCCGAACACAGTCACTTCCTGCTGCGCATATCCCTTCACCGTCTCCACCAGGTTCGGAATCAGATCGGCGCGCCGCTGCAGCACAATGTCCACCTGCGACCACGCCGACTTCACCGCCTGATCCTTGGCCACCAGGTTATTTTTCACTCCCACGTACTGTCCAAAAACCGCCAGCACGATCACCACCAGGACCACCAGTACAATCAAGCCCTTGCCCATATCGTTCTCCTGAATACAAAAATTTGTATTGCCGGTGGAGCGCCGGCTGTCCCCGCCCGGCCACCACAAAACTCTATGTCGTCGGATCCAGCATCTTATCGACCGCCGCCGTCACCTCTCCCACCAACTTCAAATAGCGCGCAAACACGTCATCGACCTTGGCCGCTTTCCGATCTTTCTTCCGCTCCCGAATATCCAGCAACTCCCCAAACACGCCAGCATCAATCCCCAGTTTGCCCGCCAACGCAGCTGCCGCTTCCCGCTTCGATCCAGCGCCCGTTTCGCCCATCGCAATCAGCGCATGACGGAATAAAGTCCCAAACGCCGGCAACGATCGCAGCAGCAGTTCCCACTTTGCGTCGTCTTTCCCCGCGACCACCACCAAGTGCTGCCGCAGCAGGATGGTCTTCTCCCGCAGTTCATACCTCACCTGCGCCCGATGCAGGCGCAGCGGAATCTCCAGTGTCTTCAGAACATCTTCTCCCCAGAGCACGCGATAGTGCCGCCGCATATCCAGGAACTCGATGGAGAAAACGTCCGCCGACCGCCGCATCTCCTCCGCGCTCATCAGCAGCGGCACCCGATGCTTCTGCTTCCCCCACCACGTGACCACCGGAGCCAAAGCCTCAATCGCAGCAAAAGAAGTATCCCGCAGCACACACAGCAAATTCACGTCCGAGTGGTCGGCAACATAATCGCCCGCCGCCGCCGACCCATAGAGGACCGCCGCCAGCAGATTGGTTCCCGCCGCCGCCCGCATCCGTTCGACAAACTCGTCAATCAGTTTTTCCGGACCCATCACGCGCCTCTCGCTCCAGAAACTTCCCCCCTACCAGCTGCCGCCGGCACCGCCGCCGCCAGTACTCCCGCCGCCAAAACCACCAAAGCCACCCCCGCCAAATCCACCTCCACCACCAAATCCACCTCCACCAAACCCGCCACCGCCGCGATACCCTCCGCCGCCAGATCCGAGCAACATCCCAAGCAAGAATCCTAGGCCGCCCCCGCCGCCACCCCGGCCACCACCGCCGCCACGGAAGATCGACCTCAGGACTGGAATCACTATAAAAAAGAGAACGAGGAGCAGAACCACGACCGTGCCGACCCCGACATCAGGCGCGGCGTGTTCCCGCACCGGCGCCGCCAGACGAGGCTGATTGTCGAGTGTCACACCCGCATCCTGTGCAATTACTGAAGCCACGCGCGTGGTCAGCAAAGTGACCGCACCCGCATAATCTCCGCTGCGCAGCAAGGGCACCATTTCCCGGCCGAACCCGCCAACCTTGCCGTCCGGAAGAATTCCCTCCAGCCCGTACCCCACCGTGGTCCAATACTTGCGATCCTGCG
This sequence comes from uncultured Acidobacteriaceae bacterium, assembly GCA_963730845.1. Lineage (GTDB taxonomy): Bacteria > Acidobacteriota > Terriglobia > Terriglobales > Acidobacteriaceae > Acidiflorens. The sequence continues at coordinate 38,463 of CAVSTM010000009.1, forward strand.
TAGCCAGCAGAATCAGCACTCCCCGATCTTTCCCTTTCGCCCCAATCCCCCATTTCTGATACAGCGCCACCGCGTAACTCACCACGTCCTGCCCATCCACCGACTTCACAGTAACCACTGCAATCTGCGCGTTCGACTTCTGCTCGACCTGATGACACAAATCGTTCAACCGCGCCTGCGTGGGCGCATCCAGCACTCCGGCAAAATCGTTGACATAGTTGCTCGGGCGCAGTGAGGCGATGGGCTCGGCAGAAGCCCACACCACCGCCCCCAGCACGATCCAGAGGATCGCCCCAACTCTGGCCATCTTTTTCATTCGGGGGAATTGTACAGGAGAGCTAACCGCGAAAGAGATGACGCTGCCGAAGAGGCTAGCCCGGAAAAACGAAAATCCAAAGCTGCGCCTGCGTTTCGAAAAACCGCTGGACACGGTAAGCGTACCGAGCAGTCCCGTGGCCTGGAAACTTTGGCGCGCACCGTCCGCTCCGTACCAGGTGAGAAGATCTAGGCACCTACCGCTTCGGAGCGCGCTTCTTCTTCGTCTTCGTATTGCTTTCCACCCGGAGCATCCATGCCGCGCGAAGCGCGCCCGCCAGCACATCCTCATTCGCTTGCGCCAGCCGAATGTGGGTCGCTCCCATCCTTCCCCATCCCCCATGAACGGGCAGGAAAACCTCAGGCAATTCCCGCAGAAATTCCGCCTGCTGCTCCGGCGTGAGCATCAAGTTGCCGTAGCCCTGTTTCTCCGAGGCAAGCGTAGCGAAGATCCTGCCTCCCACACGGAAGTCGGCCGCTCCCATGTGTGAGCCCTCCTCCGCACCTTCAAGACTCAAAGCAATCCGCCGGAAGTCTGCTGCGTTCATAGCCAGGCAAGCACCACCGAAACCCGAATCTTACACGACAAAAAGAAGGTGTCAGGAGCCAGGTCGTAGGTTTCAGGCCAAGCGTTCCAGGGGTTCCTGAGACCTGACACCTAAGACCTGACACCTGTACTATGGAATTCCCATGATCCGCTCCTACAAAGGCGTCACCCCCCAATTCCCCGAAACCGCCTACATCGACGACTCCGCCCAGCTCATCGGCGACGTGATCGTCGGCGAACATTCCAGCGTCTGGATGAACGCCGTCCTCCGCGGTGATGTCCGCGAAATCCGCGTCGGCCACTATTCCAATATTCAGGACAACTCCGTTCTCCACGGCATGAAAGAACAATACGGCGTCTCCGTTGGCGACTATGTCACCGTGGGTCACAACGCCATCCTCCACGGATGCACCGTCGAAGCGCGTTGCCTCATCGGCATGGGCTCCATCATCCTCAACGGCGCCGTCATCGGATCCGGTTCCATCATCGCCGCTGGCACTCTGATCCCCGAGAAAACCATCGTAGAGCCGAATTCTCTCTGGATGGGCTCTCCCGGAAAATTCCGCCGCCATCTGGACGAGAAGGACCAGGAGACGATCCTCCGCTACGCCGACAATTACCTGGGTTACAAGAAGTCGTACCTGCTGGAGAGGAAGAACCCTTAGCTCAGTGAGATTGCCCGGCCCGCCGCTGGGTGGCGGCTGTGTGGGGTCGTGGGGTGAGGCCGGGCAATTCCGTTACTACTCAGGATTGCAATTGCTCACTTTATACCGCACCAGCCCTTTTCTTTCCTGTGACGACGATCACCATTCTGCGTGATCAGGCCACGCCGGACTGTGATCGAGGTCACCGCCAAGACGGACATCACCAGCTAAGGTTAAGAGCGAAACTGATCCACCAAATAACTCAGGAGAAGCACTCATGGCCTACGTAATTACTGACACCTGCATCAAGGACGAGCTCTGCGTCGATGTCTGCCCGACCGACTGCATCCATCCGAAGAAAGACGAGCCGCAGTTTGAGGCGGCAACGCAACTTTATATCGACCCCGCTGGTTGCATCGATTGCGGTGCCTGCGTTCCGGCCTGCACCTCGGATTCGATCTTCGTGGCCGAAGAGTTGCCGGAAGACAAGACAGAGTTGGTGGAAAAGAACGCCGCATTTTTCGCGTAGCCTCCCGGTTGCGACGGTCTATGTTGCGACGGTCTGTCAGAGGAGTAACTCCCCCTTCATCCTCGGGGGCCGAAGCGTCTCCACGAATCTCGTCCAAGCGTTACTTCCCTGATTTGGTGATCTATATCCTTTGCACAAACGGAGAAATCGTGCATACTTGCCTCGCTCTTACATACAGGGGGCTCTCCTGGCCATGCCTTCTCGCATCTGGTTTGCCGCGACCATTCTAATTGCCTCGTTTCTTTCTCCTCCCCTTTGCGCTGCCGATAATCCGCCCTCTGGCCCTAACTCTGATCCTACTTACCAGAAGCTTCGCAACCTGACCCTCGGAGGCGAGGCAGTAAGCGTCACCAACTTTGAGTTGAAGCGCGACGCCGGCACTTTCCATTTGCATTCAGGAATGGTGTGCTTTGTGGCCCCGGTGCAGGCCAAGGTCACAGGGGCGGTTTTCGTGGGTGAAGGTAGCTTTGTGCTCGACGCGCCATCGGAATCTGAGCGCCAGAGTTTGAAGCTCCTCACCAAAGAGGACCAGTTCAGCGAGAAGTTTACTCAGGCGGTCCTGCGCTTTACGGATTCGACCTATGACGACATCAAGAAAGGCGGCAGCCCATCGTCTGGCGGCTGCGACGCGGGCCTGCTGAAAGACACCCAGAACACGACTCGCCACAAGTTCAAGGACAATATGGAAGCGCGCATTCTGCAGGATGTGCTCAGCGACGAGCCAGGGGGGCTGTTCGTCGCCTTCATCCACGGCAAACGCTACAACGACAAGGAAATCTATGAGATTGATCCGGAGCGGGGATCGGTTAGTTTCCGAACCTACGATGAGAACAAATGGGGCGAATGGGCGTCGTTCAGCGTTAGCGGAAAACACACCCGTGGCAGCGTTGGAAGGCTGATGCGGATTGAGCATCAACAACTGGATGTGACCTTCGAAAAGAACGGCGCGCTCTCGGGGAAGGCCATGACCGACATGGTTGCTCGGCGCAACGGCGTGCGAGTCGTACCCTTCAATCTGTTCCGGCCGCTGCGCGTGCAAAGTGTAACCGCGAACGGCCAGGCCCTTTCCTTCATTCAGGAGGACAAGAACGATGATGGCGACTTCGCCGTCATTTTGCCCAAAGCTCTCAGCCCCGGCGAGAAATTGACGATCACCACGACTTATGCCGGAAAAGAGGCTGTAAGCAACGAGGGCGGTGGAAACTATTTTCCAATCGCCCGTGAAAACTGGTATCCGAATGATCCGCGTGGCATGTTTGGAGAGTATGTGCTGTATGACATGACGCTTCGTATTCCCAAAGGAATGAAGATGGCGGCCACCGGAGTGTTAGTCTCTGAGAATAATGACGGCGGTCAGAATGTAACCGTGTGGAAGAGCGAAAACCCTCAGACCGTGGCCGGCTTCAGCTTTGGCCGCTTCAAGGAAGAGGAAGTCAAGCTCACCAAGCCCGAATATTTCATCCAGTCCTATGCCAACGAAGATCCTCCGGACTCGATTCAAATGCTGAAGCGCTCGGGCGCCCCGCTGGGCTCGATGAACACCACCCTGCTCAATAAGAAAGCATTGGCGGAAGGCGAGCTGGCGGTGCAACTCTACAGCGATTATTTCGGCCCTTCGCTGTTCAAGCACATGCAGCTCACGCAGCAGACCGCGTGCAATTTCGGACAATCCTGGCCGGAACTTGTATGGATCCCGATCTGCTACTACTTTGACACCACCGTGCGCCATTCTCTGGGCCTCGACCACGCCGATCGCGGATACTGGAAGGTGGTCACAGCGCACGAAGTCGCCCACCAATGGTGGGGGCACACCGTCGGCTTCGCTTCCGGCCGCGATCAGTGGATGAGCGAAGGCTTCGCCGAACTATCCGCGTCCCTCTACATCAGCATGATCGAAAAGAATCCGAAAAAGTTTATCGAGTTCTGGAACGACGAGCGCGAGTTGCTGCTGGAACGGGATGCCCAAGGCTTTCGCGCCATTGACGTCGGCCCCGTAACCATGGGATACCGTGCCGATAACTCGCGCACCGGATTCGGCGTGACCCGGCGCCTCATCTATCCCAAGGGCGCATACATTCTGCACATGATCCGCATGATGATGTGGGACCACAAAACCGGCGACGAGAATTTCAAGGCCACCATGCAGGATTTTGTGAAGACCTATTCCGGCAAAGCCGCCACCACCGAAGATTTCAAGGCGATGGTGGAAAAACACATGACCCCGGAGATGGATTTCGAGGGCAATCATCGTCTGGACTGGTTCTTCAACGAATATGTTTACGGCACCGCGCTGCCCACCTACAAGATCGACTCCAAGTTCGACAAAGACGCAAACGGCGACATAATGTTCAGCTTCAAGATCACGCAGTCCGGAGTCGATGACAAGTTCCGCATGATCGTTCCCATCTACCTGGAACTGGCGGACGGCCGCACCGTAAACTTGGGGCGCGCCCGCCTGATCGGGAATAGCTCGATCGATCAGAAAGTCCCGATGAAAGGATGGAAAGATGTCCCCAAACGGGCGCTCGTGAACTACAACGACGATGTGCTCGCGTCCAACTAGAAAATATTATCGAACGAACTCCCGCGACGACGCGCCGGGATAACCAATCAGATAAGTAATTGGCACCTTCCCACTTGCATGCTCTCCCATCTCCCACTGGTATTCGTTAGCCGTCAGTGTTTCGACCATTTCTCGCAGTTCCCGCGGCCGATATGTCCGCAGGCAAGACACCACTCCATCGAATAGCAGGACCAACGGGAGGATCGGAACCAAATACGTCCAGAGCAGCCGCGACCAGCGGAACGGACGGACCCACGGTGTGCCGATGAATAGCATGAAGACAAACGCGAACGTAAGGCTGATAGTTGACCAGGCGCGCCTCGGTACTTCAAATATGGCGATGCTTTCGCCGGCGTCGACGGCATCCTGGAGTATGGCGCGAGCATCCTCCGGCGAAAAATGATGAAACGACGTGAACATCGTGCGAAGCCCCTTCAGTTCACGAGGAACTTTCGTCGCATCAACCGACTCCGGATAGAAAGCAATACGATTCTCGGAAGCCGCTCGCGCATTTTGGAATGCCTTGAGATTCGGGTATTTATCCGTGAGCCAAACCTGAAGGCCCCCCGAGCCGCTGGTGTGGTGACGGGGCTCCGCCCCGTCCCGGCCGGGCAGAGCCCCGCCACCACGCGTCCCGCATTGCAGCCTACGAGAAAGGTCGAACCATGGTCCGCCGCCGCCAGAACACATATCGACAATCGATATGCTCCCCGTAGAGTCCAGTGCGCTTTGCAGCAGCGGGGCGATGGGCGCGTAAGACTTTAAGAGGTTGAACCCGAACTGAAGCGCATCCGTAACGTAATCTCGAAGAGATGACGGGCACCACGCTTGATCATGGAGTTCGATAAACTGTACGCGACGCATGGCAAAAGAGCCTGGTGAGTAGTATCAACGCCGCGCGCGTTCCCGTCCATTTGGCGAAATCTATTGCGGCAAGCGACTCACAAAGTACAATTCGACGTTAAACTAATGATTCAAGCTCGAAGCCCGCAGCTCGTAGCTCACAGCGCACTATGATCAAATCTCCCCGAGGAACCCGCGACCTTCTCCCGCCCGACACCGCTCTCTGGAACTTCGTCGAAGCCGCCGTCCGCGACGTTTTTCGCGCCTACAATTTCCACGAAATCCGCACCCCTATCTTCGAGTCCACTGAACTGTTCGCCCGAGGCGTAGGCGAGGAGACCGACATTGTCAGCAAAGAAATGTTTACCTGGGAAGATCGCGGCCGTGCCGAGAGCGATAAAGGTCAATCGTTAACCCTGCGTCCCGAGAACACCGCCGGCATCGTCCGCGCTTACATCGAGCACAAACTCTGGGAGCGCGGCCTGAACAAATTCTTTTCGATCGGCCCCATGTTTCGCCGCGAGCGCCCGCAAAAAGGACGCTATCGCCAGTTCTACCAGATTGACGCCGAAGTCATCGGCCCCGCCTCGTCCGGCAGCCAGTCTCCTGCCAGAGACGCGGAAATCCTCGAACTCCTCGCCACGCTGCTCGACCGCGTAGGCATCGCCAACTGGACGCTCGAATTGAATTCCGTAGGCTGCCCCGCCGACCGCGCAAAATTCAACGAAGCTCTCCGCCAGGCTCTCGCTCCCGTAGTGGACCAAATGTGCGCTGACTGCCAGCGCCGCGTTGTCACCAATCCGCTGCGCGTCTTCGACTGCAAAGTTCCTGAAGACCAGCCCATCATCGCAACTCTCCCCACCATCAACCAGTTTCTCGACGAAGCCTGTCGCACCCACTACGAAGAAGTAAAAAACATCCTCAACGCCGTCCGCATCCCCTACGTCGAAAACCCGCGCCTGGTGCGGGGTCTGGATTACTACACCCGCACGGCGTTTGAATTTACCCACGGGGCGCTGGGAGCGCAGAATGCGATCCTCGGCGGCGGGCGGTACGACGGTTTATCAGAGGCGCTCGGCGGACCGCCGGCTCCGGGAATCGGTTTTGCCATCGGAGAGGACCGGCTGGTGCTTTCGCTAACCGCGTCGGCGGAGTCGGTCGTCAGCAAGCCCGACGTATACGTAGCTCCGGAGGGACCAGGGATGAATCGCGAAGCCGCGCGGCTGGCTCGCGAACTGCGCCGCCACGATCTGGTAGTCGAACTTGGAGACGAATCGTTTCGCTTGAAAAAGTCGTTCGAGGCTGCCGACAAAAAGGGGTCGCGTTATATTCTCATCGTCCGCGAAAACGAAGTGGCCGCCGATGCCTTCGCGCTCAAACATCTGGCCTCCGGCGAACAAGTCGCAGTTCCACGCGCGCAGTTGGCGCAGCGGATATTGCAAAAGTAGCTCTTGGCTCTTGACGTCCTCTGTGTCCCCTGTGGTTAAGCTTTTCTGTCACCACAAAGTTCACAGAGGAACACGGCGTAACTCTATTCCTTAGGAGGCAACCATGCGAGGCATTCTTCCACTACTGGGCACGGTTCTCGTGAGTGCGACCCTGGCTCTTACCCAAGCTCCCTCTTCCAAACCAGTCTCCACCTTCGACCAGCAACTCATCGACCAGCAAAAAAAGCTCCTGCAGGCGACCCAGAGCAAGAACCCGGCCGTGGTCGAGCGCGTCGTAGCGGATGATTTCCAGGGCATCGAAACCAATGGCGACTTCTACGGCAAAGGCGACGTAGTCGACTCCGCGCAGAAGGGAATGTCCAGCGACACACGCGCCTACGATTTCCGCGTGGTTAAGCTCAATGATGACTCCGCCGTCGTGGCTTACAATCTGATCGTCCCCGGAGAACATCCGCGCTATCGGCACATGGCCGACACCTGGGCGAAAATCGAGGGCCGCTGGAGACTGAAATTCCGCCAGATCACGCCCAACCTCTGGAGCGCAAACGATCTGGACTAACAGCCCGTACCGAGCTGCTATTTGGCCACCGGAACGGTGGGCCACCCGCCGTTGCGCAGCAGGTAGTATTCGTTGAGTGGACGATCGTCCTGCATGGCAGGTATCTCTGGATCCACAGAGATCAGCCGGTCAATTGGAACTTCTCTCTTCAGGATTTCCGCAAACTGCAGTTCGGCGGTCGGGGATGGTCCCCACTCCACCAGGTCAGCGGCTGCACTCGCCGGCATACGCTTTGCCAGTTCAGCCGCGGAGCGATCAGGGATGGGCTGGCGGCTGGCAAGAAAATGGACTCCCCAACCCTCGATTCCAATAAATGAGCGAACGTAGGGGAACGATTCTTGCAAGGCGCGCGCAATGGCAACGCTCGTCACCGCATCTCCACCGGGAAACCATTGCTGCAGGATGCCGTCCGGCCGCAAGCGCTTCTGAGCGGCGGCATAGAACTCACGCGAGTACAGCATGCTGGAGCCGGCTGCCTCAATCGGCGGCGGCGGATCGATGACGATTACATCGTATTGTCCAGTGGTGCGCTCAAGAAAACGGCGCCCATCGTCAACTACGACGTGGGAGCGTGGCGACCTCAGCAGCTGTGCGGCGTCCGCGTGGTAATACGAGAAAAGTGCCGGAACACTGGGGACAAGGTCCACCGCCGTGGAATCGATTCCCCAGGACAGCATCGAACGATGAGTTGTCCCCATGCCAAAACAAATGACCAAGGCATTCTGCGGAGAGTGATTCAAGAACGCCAGAGGCATGGAAGACATTAGTTTGGTGATAGGCGTCAGGGCGGTCATGCCCATACCGTTAACGATAAGCCGCTTTCGCATTCCCTGGCCAGTCGCAATCACGGTGGCTGTGCTGTCCCGCCGCACCTGTGCTCCCGGAAACCGTTGCACATAGCTTTCGGTCAAAAAGATCAAAGCGAACGACGCCAGCAAAATCGCGCTGCAGGTGATGGCACGCGCAGGGCTGACGCCCTTTGCCGGCCCGGACGTCCGGAACAATGCGAACCACAAGCCGACCAGCAACCAGGGAAGAGCGAGTATCGCCAGGGCATAGCGCTCATCGAGGTAGGGCAACAAGGCAAACCCGGCAAACAACGGACCCAGGATGCAGCCGGCGACGTTCACTGCGTAGCCGACTCCGGCACGGTTAGGGTCGCCTTCGGAGAAACGGTCGACCAGTTTCGGAGTCAGAAATCCCAGAATACCGCTGAACGCCGCGACCCCCAGCGGCACGCGCAGTCCCGCACGAATCCCCATTCGCAGGTCGGCGGAGAGCAGAGGAATTAAGGCAGCCAGCCAGACGAACAGCCAGATCAGGGACCCTTCGCCGCTTTGCCGGTTACCCTGCCATTGGCTCCAGAGCCGGTAGACGGTGGATCCGATGAAAGTCGCGGCCAGGTAAACGGCCAGGATGGATGCGAAGGAATACACGAATGTGCCGACAAAGGGCGTGTACTGCCTCGTCCAGACTACCTCCATACCCATACTGGTGAGCCCGGTAGCAAATAACAGCCAGAGCGTGCTGTTGCCAAACATCTGACGCAGTCCGGGGGAGGCTTTGGCAGCGGCATCCCGTTTCTCTTCATCAGTTTCAGTGTCAGTGTCAGTGCCGCCTGTTTGCGGCTTTTGCTTGCCCGCGAGGACGATGGCAGCGGCGCAGATCGCAAGATTGAGCACCATCCCACACTGCAGCGTGCCCTTGAAACCCAAAGCCTCGACCAGCAGCAGCGGAATCAGCGCCCCCACCACGGCCCCGAACACATTCGCGAGATAAAAGAAACTGAACGAGCGCCGCGATTCGATTCGTTTGTCACTGCGGATGGCAAACATGCCCATCGGAATGGTAGCGCCCATGCACGCGCACCACGGAATCAGACTGCAGGCCAGCCATAAACCAGCCGCAACGTAGTAGCCGGATGACGATAGCGACAGGCTGCCCCCCATGTGCTCCAGCACGAAGCGCCCGGTCCGCAACTCCCAAGGCACGATTGCCGCGGAAGCCCCAATCAATAATTCGGCGACGGCGTAAAGGCGCAACGGGCGGGAGGTGAGACGCGGTCCGTACTTGCGCAGCAAGTGCCCAGAGACCCAGGAGCCGACGCCCAATCCTGCCATGAAGGTCGAGAGCACAATCGAAATCATTGCCGTGGTGACGCCAAATTGCGCCATGGCGAGACGCAGCCAGACCAGTTCGTAGAGAATGCTGCAAAACCCCGAAGTAAAGAAGAAGGCGAAATACCAGCCCCGGTCGCTGGTCGCTAGTGATGTTTCTCCCGGTCGTTCCACCCGGGGCTTCGGGGTAAATACTTTCACTGCGGTCGGCATCGTCTCAGTACTCAAAGGTGGCTCCGTCTTTACGAGGAAACTCGATTATGCGGTTTGTTGTGCTTCGGGGTAAACCCGAAACAATGCTCGCTCAAGTCTCGCAGACCGTCACCCGGGGCGGGTAATGTAAATTGCCGTCATGGTGACGAGAGTCACCAACGCGGAATGGCCGGGACGATCTACCTGGTAATTTGTCGCCAATCAAGGGGCATCCCCGGAAGCAAGTTGATCGCACTCCGCGGAGAAACGGTTGTACCAGGTACGAATGAAGTCAGTAGCTACCTCGCGCACGTCGCGGCCTTCAATGGTCGTAGTTGTGCCCACCAGATCAGCCCAGGTATGGATCTCGGTGCCGCCGGTCGGAACAGACTTAAAGTGCACCCACTGCTCCATCGTGTCGCCGCGCGCATGGTCGATCCAGGCCACCAAACGGGGAGGAGTGCAGACGGTGATAACGTGGTCCACCACCGCTCCCACCGGGCTCTTCAACTCGATGTTCATGTGGCTTCCCGACATCCAGGGCTCGCCCAGCCAACGGATATCGCCGTAGAGATCGGAAAAACGCGGCCACAGCCCCACATTACAAAAGACCTTCCAGGCCAATGCCCGATCCGCCCGGGTCACAACCGTGTGCTCCACCCGCAACAGTTGAGTCGGCTTTTCCCTCGACCTCTTCATGTCTTTCAATTCCGGAAATGCGGATTGCACAACCCGTGATGCATTTAGTTTCTCATAAGCCGGCGGCTCGGAACAGCAGTCACATTGGTTTCGGATACGCCGTGACCCGAGAACGCATGAGTTGCGTCCCCACAAATTTTCAAGGGTGAGGGGTACTGCCCGCTTAGGAACGCAAACGTCCCGCCCGGTTGGAGGGGCGAGTCGGGCATGAGGATGGGACGACGGGGACCTTCCGTTGCAGCCTTACGATCTGCCGTTAGTCCCCGAATTGGACTTGAACAACCTCAGTGGTTTCTTGCGGCGCAGGTTCAAACTTCCACTTGAGCACAGCATCGGTCGCCGAGTCGAGCAGCAAGGGGCTTCCCCCCAGCACCTTCGTGGACTTAACGCTCCCATTCCCCCGAACGACCACTTCGAGCTTCACCACACCCCGAATGCGATTCGCCTTCGCAATCTGAGGATAAACAGCTTGAACTTTCTCGACCGCTTTTCGTCCCGCGCCTTCCGCCTGAAGCCGGCCGGTCCACGTAATCAAACCGGCGGTCACAATCGCCGCAACCATCAAACTTCCTACTAGACGCATTGGGAGAATCATCGTTTCTCATTCACTGTATCGGCACGTGCTGCCAGTGAAAAGTGTCAAAGGTAATGGACACCACGTGACTTCTCGCTTCGAGAGTGACCTGGAATCAGGTCACCAGAATTCTCGATCGTGACCATCCAATTCAGCCGCGGGGGAATCGCAGCACCGAACCAACTGCCCCGCAGCGTGACGATGACGATGACAACGACAATGGCAACGTATCGCCCAGCGTCGCTCGGAACCGCCGCCCATTTATAATTTGAAGTTCGGCTCACCACCGCAATTTCAGCAGAACGAATCTCGACCAGACAAAATTCGGTTACACAAGGCAAAAACGTGCTCGATTTCTTAGGCGACCTCAGACGAACTCATATGTGCGGAGCGCTTCGGCTCTCCGACTCCGGCAAGAAAGTTGTGCTCATGGGATGGGTCAACCGCCGCCGCGACCTCGGCCAGATCATCTTCGTCGACCTGCGCGACCGCACCGGCGTGACCCAGGTCGTGTTCAACCACGAACGGAACGCCGCCGTGCACAAAAAAGCGGAAGCGCTGCGCAACGAGTTCGTAATCGCCGCCATCGGAACCGTCAAGCGCCGTGATGCCGACACCATCAACCCCAATATCCCCACCGGCGAAGTGGAACTGGTGGTCGAAGAGCTGCGCATTTTGAACGTGTCGAAGCCGCTCCCCTTTCTGCCCTCCGACACGGTGCTGGCGAACGAAGAGATGCGCTTGAAATATCGCTACATCGATCTGCGCCGCGACGCCATGCAGTTCAACATCGAACTGCGGCACAAGGTGGCGCTCGCCATCCGCGACAATCTGGCTTCGCAGGGCTTCTTCGAAATCGAAACTCCATTCATGACCCGCTCCACGCCCGAGGGCGCGCGCGATTACCTCGTCCCCAGCCGCGTGCAGCCCGGATCGTTCTACGCGCTCCCGCAATCGCCGCAACTGTTCAAGCAGATATTGATGATCTCTGGCTTCGACAAATACTTCCAGATCGTGCGCTGCTTCCGCGACGAAGACTTGCGCGCCGACCGCCAGCCCGAATTCACCCAGATCGATCTCGAAATGTCATACCCGCAACCGGAGCTGGTGTGGGAAGTGGTCGAAGGTTTCCTGACCGCGGCGTTCAAAGCCGCCGGGCACGAGATCAAGACGCCCTTCCCGCGCATGGACTTCGACGATGCCATGCGCCAGTACGGCATCGACAAGCCCGACATGCGCCTGCCCGCGTTCACCGACGTGCGCGATTGTTTTACAACGGCTGATCTGGAAACGCTGGCCATCAATAAAGATCTACCCGTAATTGCCATCCGCATCCCGCACGTAGGCGAATTTTCGCGCAAGGAGCGCGACGACATCAAGCCCCTGTTTGTGTCCAAGGGCGGAGCGCGCGTCTTCGAAGACTTCAAGCGCATCGAGAACAAATTCCCCAAGGCGGCGGCCGAGATTCACCAGAAAACCGCCGGTGACCAGGACGATCTCATCGTGCTCGTTGTGGGCTCGGCGTCGAGCGCAACCGCCGAAGCGCATCCCGCCAGCAAGCGTAAAGTAACGCCCGCCGAGATGGCCATCTATGCCTCGGCGGGACTGTTGCGCGTAGCGCTGGCGCAGAAATATTCCGATCGCCACAAGCTTTTCCAGAAAGGCGATTACCGTTTTCTGTGGGTGACGAACTTTCCCATGTTCGAGTGGGATGAAGGCGAAAAGCGTTGGAACGCGGCGCACCATCCCTTCACCTCGCCGCACAACGAAGACATGGATAAGCTCGAAAACGATCCGGCCATGGTGCGCGCTCTCGCCTACGACGTGGTGCTGAATGGGACGGAGCTAGGATCGGGCTCGATCCGTATTCACCGCCAGGACGTGCAAAGCAGAATCTTCCACGCGCTCGGCATGACGGAAGAAGAAGCGCGCGCGCGCTTCGGCTTCTTCCTCGAGGCCCTGGAATACGGAACGCCGCCCCACGGCGGAATCGCCCTCGGCCTCGATCGCATCGTGATGATTCTGGCCGGAGCGGACAGCCTGCGCGAAGTAATTCCCTTCCCCAAAACCGCCGCCGCCAAAGACCTGATGATGGAAGCGCCCACGCCGGTAGCGGACGCGCAATTGCGGGAGTTGGGGATTGGAGTAGTGAAGCCGTAAGCGCAGCGGCGCACTCGTCGCTCGGTACATCGCACCGTACTTATGATTAAGCTTGTTTATTGCATCGCCAAAAAGGCGGGCCTGACGGACGATGAGTTCTTTCACTACTGGGAAAATATCCACGGCCCCGTCGGCGCCCGAATTCCTCGGCTCCGGAGATTGGTACAGAGTCACCGCTTGACAATAGGCGGAGACAAGTCCCAACAAGATTTCGATGGCATGGCGGAACTCTGGTTCGACGACACGGAGGCTTTGCTGGCGGCTCGTCAATCACCCGAATGGAAAGCCTCCACCCAGGACGAAGAGAACTTATCGACCACAACAAAGTTGCCTACTTCGTCTCCGAGGAGCGCGTCATCTTGGACGAACTGGGTGGACAAGCCGAAGCAAAATAAATAGGCGCCTCTTACTCCACCGCCGGGCGCCCACTCATCGCGTTCTCTGCGATGGGTGGGACCTATTCTCCACCGAGGATGCAAACGGCTCAACAGACGGAACAGATTGAGAATGGCACCCGCGACCTGCGCTAGAATGAAGCACGTGAGGTGGCCATGGCCGAGATGACACCGCAAGTTTCCGAGGTACTGGAGAAAGCGCTGGCGCTTTCCACCCAAGAGCGCGGCTTGTTAATCGATCACTTGATCGAGAGCCTCGATGAAGGGCCCCCAGAAGAAGGAGTTGAGCAGGCCTGGGACGAAGAGATCAAGCGCCGGGTCGACGATATTCGATCGGGCAAGGTTGAAATGATACCCGGCGAGGAGGTTCGCCGCCGTCTCGCCGTCCGGCTCCTCAATGTCGGGAAGCATGACGGAAAGTAAGCCTTATCGTGTCCACCCGGAAGTGTGGCTGGAAATTGAGGCTGGGGACGACTGGTATCTCGAACGCAGTGTTGATGCCAGCTGCTGGATTCATTGCCGTCGTCTCCGACGCTTTTGACACCATTTCCCTGGCACCGAGACGCTGGCCCAAATATTTGTGCGGAACACGTCGGTTCGTGCTTCACCGCTTTCCGTTTTCCATCATTTATCTCGATGACGACGTGCTGAGCATCGTGGCCGTGGCCCATAGCAAGCGGAAGCCCGGATACTGGAAAGCGCGCCTCCAGACCCATGCCCCTCACTCCACCGCCGCCAACACATAATCTGTCAGTATCTTCTCCGTCTGCTCGTGCATTCCGCGCGTGCCGTAATTCGTGCTGGTGATGACGACGGCCATATCGAGAGCGGGAATCGCGATCACCTTATTTCCTCCGTTGCCCGACATAAAAAACGCCGGATAACTCTTCTCGCCCGACTTGAAGGATTTCAGCCACCATAGATAGCCGTATTCGGTCGACTCATCGATGCGCGCATGCGGCTCGGTCGAGTTATGTACCCACGATTCACTCACGACGCGTTTCCCCTGCCAGCCACCGCCGTCGAGATACAGTTGCGCAATCTTGAGCAGGTCGCGGCTGGTCAGTCGCAACCCGCCGCCCGTCTGCGGAACGTTCATCGGAGAATAGACCCACTCCACATTCGTGATGCCCAGCGGCTGAAACAGCTTTTCGCGCGCATAGCGATCGGTGCGCGTGCCGGTTGCTTTCTCCAGCACTTCGCTCAGGGTAAAGACTCCTCCGGTGCAATAGCTGAAATAGCGCCCGTAGGGAGGCGCTTCCACCTGCTCGCCCACGCGCATGCGTCCGCGAACCGGCAAGTCAAGAATGAACTGCGCCCAATCTTCCACCAGATACATGCGCTCCTCGTTGCCGCGCGAGGCATCGTTCCAGTCGTCGCACTCCAGCGGAGAACTCATGGTCAGAAAATCTTCCAGCGTGATCGCCGACTTTCGCGGATCGGGATTCTGAATCCTTGAAGCCCGCTCCGGCAGCAAAGCCAGAACCTTCGCGCCGACTCCACTGAGTTTGTGCTCGTCGATCGCAATTCCGATCAGCACATCGGTGATGCTCTTGGTCGCCGAGCGGGTGTCCCGCAGCGTTGTGGCGTCGCCGTCAAAGTAGTTTTCATAAGCCAGCTTGCCGTGGCGGGCAACCACCACGCTCCCGATCTTCTTAAATTCTCCGGAGCGGACGGCGGCATCAAGCGCGCGCAATCGGACTTCGGAAAACCCACTCTCAGCGGCGGAAGCAACGCGCCAGACCGGCGCCGTTGCTTGTGATGAGGTCTGAATTTGGGAGTTTGCAACCACCGAAGAAGCCACAATTGCGGTGATCCATACTGCCCTGCAGATAAGAGTCAAGAGAATCCTCATGCATTCGACGCGAGACGAGCGGCAGGGTGAGCAAGAATTGGCCGGAATAAGGTTGGGATATTCGCTAGCGCTTCGCCGCCAGTCGCTGCTCCACCAGTTTTTCGATTCGGTTGACGACATCATCCTCGCTTAAGTTCGTCGAGTCGATCACGATGGCATCATCGGCCGCCACCAGCGGAGAAGCCGCCCGGGTACGGTCCCGCCGGTCACGCTCACGAAGATCCGCAGCCATCGTCTCGGCCGATGGACCCTTTACCTGTTGCTGATCCAGTCGTCGCTGCTCGCGAATCACAGGGTCGGCGTCAAGAAAGATTTTTAAATCGGCGTCAGGAAAAACTTTTGTCCCAATGTCGCGCCCCTCCATCACCACGCCACGGCCAATGCCCATCTCACGCTGCCGCTCGACCATCCACTCGCGTACCTTGGGATGCACCGAGATACGCGAAGCCGCTTCGGTCACATCGCGCTCCCGGATGCGCGCGGAAACATCTTTTCCGTTGAGCAGGACGCGATTGCCGCCGATCGAGCGATCGAGAGTAATGCGCGAATCCTGAGCCATCTTCAACAAAGCGGCTTCGTCGTCGAACGACGCGTCCCACTCGATCGCCCTGAGAGCCAGCGCGCGGTACATGGCTCCGCTCTCCAGGTTCACGTAGCCGAGCTTGCGCGCCAGGCGGGACGCGATAGTGCTCTTGCCTGCTCCAGCTGGACCGTCAATGGCGATGATCAGTTTGCGTTGAGAGGTATCGGTCATTGGGCGAAAGTCAGTGGGCGAAAGTCATAGGGCGAAGATCATTGGACGAAGTGAGCATTGTACACGGAGCGCATGAGACCTTCATGACAGCTCGTGCAGACTGCTCAGCTCACGCGCTCGGGCCGCGGTTTGGGAACGTAGGCTTGTTTGGGCGGAGTTACTTGCAGCAGCGACTTGCTCCCTATGTGCACAAAACTCAATTCGCGCGCCGATAGCAAGGCATGGATGGCTTCTTTCACCCGCGTCCGCGGAACGAAGTTCGCGAGGAAGTTCTCGACCTCTCCCTCATCGACCGCCACCACGCAGTCGAGATATTTCGAGACCAGCGCGGAGAGCGCTTCGGGCACCGAGATTCCGGCGCCTTCGCGCACTGCGTCCGGTGCCCAGCGCGACAACTCGTCCCACACCAAGCCTTCCTCCACGGTGTAATCGACGCGCGTGATGCGCAGCTTGGCCCAGAGTTCGCTCAGTGCACGATCAAGGCCGGCGTTCGAAACCGCACCGCCCAGCGTCTCGCCCAGTTTCGTTTTCGAAATCGGCCCACGCCGCCGAATGATTTCAAAAGCATCACAAGCCAATGGAGAATAAGGAGACCGCGGTCCAGTTGACGGAGGCTGCTTGGGATTGCGCTCGCCGACCAGCGAATAAAAATACGGAAACACTGAAGCCGCGAGCAGGAATGCATTGTTCTCATCAATCAGCGGAGCCTCGTAGGCTGCCTGATCCCGCAGGGCGCGGACCATCAATTCAGTCGCCTCTTTCGCTCGTGGATCGTTATATGCGTGCTGGCGCGGCGGCAGCCTGTCATCGGCTCCGACCCAGGCGCCAATGAAAGTCGGCACCAGAATCGCGGGCCGAGTCGGATACATCACGCAAAATCCAACCGACTCGAGGAAGGCACGCGCATCATCGAGAGTGCGCACGGCCTGGCCGTCAAGGCGCCACTTTTGCATACGAGCCTGCAAGAGTTCCAGGTCGGTCATTGCTTCTGATTAGAACACAGTTGATCGCAGCATTTAGCACCTAGCAGTTAGCATTAGCAAAACCAGCCGGTTGGCATTGGGTTACATCGAGGCCTCCCTGGCGACGGGAACCAGACGTCACTCGGCCGGGTGTTGAGGCTAAGTGCTAAATGCTAAATGCTGCCTTCAGATCCTCTTGAAGGCCTTCTGAATATCCTGCATGGAGTAGCGCAGCACCACCGGCCGACCGTGCGGGCAGGACATCGGATGCTCGGTCTTTGCCAGTTCGGCTAGCAGCCACTCCATTTTGTTCTGCTCTAGCGGCATATTGACCTTGATGGCGGCGTGGCACGCGATCGAGGCCGCGATGCGCGTTCGCACCGCTTCCAGATTGATGGCCTGGTCTTCGCGCGTGAGCTGCTCGAAGATTTCGTTCAGCATATGCTCGATCTGTGCCGCGTCCACGCCGGCCGGAGCCATGTTTACCGCCACGTTTCTCGCGCCGAACGGTTCTGCCTCGAAGCCATTGAGCGCCAGTTCGTCGGCAATGTCGCTGAAGGTAGCTTGCTGCGCCGGAGTCAGTTCGATGACCAGGGGCATGAGCAAACGCTGGCTCTCCACCTGCTGCGCCGAACGTTGCCGCAGGATGCGCTCGAACAGCACGCGCTCGTGGGCCACATGTTGATCGATAATCCAGAGTCCGTCTTCGTTGACCGCGAGTATGAACGAATTCCGAATCTGGCCTAACGGTCGCAGGGTTCGCAACGACTCGAGAGTCGGCGCGGCTTGCGGCTCTTGCGCGATTGGTGGCGCGCAGCCGTGATCGGGAATCGGCTGATGATCGATCGCGGAATAGAGGATCTCTGCCTCCGGGTCGCGTTCGAGTGATACCGCCGCGTTGGCTTCGATCGCGATTCCCCCTTCAAACTCCAGGCGCGCCGTCGCCGCGGGAACTGACGGAGCCTGCAACGCGAATCCGCCCGGCGCTGCCGGTTCGTACAAGTCGCGCCACGGTGCGCGCTGCAAACCGTCGCCTTCGCCCTGGTTAAGCCGAGGGCTGGTGAGACCAAGACTCGCGGTGGGCTGCGCGCCAATTTCCCTCAAAAACTGCGGCACTGGCCGTGCCTTCATCAGCGCCGAACGCGCCGACTCGCGCACGAAATCGTGGATTACGGTTTGCTGGCGGAAGCGCACCTCGGTCTTCGACGGATGCACATTCACATCCACTTCGGCGGTGGGCATCTCGATAAAAAGCAGAACGACCGGAAACACCCTCGGCGGCAAGATGTTGCGATAGGCCTCGGTGATGGCGTGCTGAATGAGACGGTCGCGGATGAGACGTCCGTTCACGAAAATGAAAATCGAATTGCGATTGAGCTTCTGAATTTCCGGCTTCGAGACAAAACCGTGCAGACGCACCTCGCCGAAATCTGGTGGCGCGGACACTGCTGTCCGCGAAGCGTCATCCTCCACATCGGTTACCTCGCGGGTGTCCGCGCTGCGTCGCCACGGTGGAGGCTGCGGCAGGCCGACACGCTCCAAAGGTTGCACCGCCGCTAGCGGAATCAACTGGTCGAGGGTTTCGCGTCCAAACACCTGGTATACGCGCTCGCGATGACCGGCCACGGGCGGCGCCACCAGCAACGCGTTGGTCGCCGAGTGCAACTCGAAATGCTTCTCCGGATGCGCCAGCGCATAGTGGGTTACAAGCGATGCAATGTGGGAGAGTTCGGTCGATTCCGACCTTAGAAATTTCTTGCGCGCCGGCGTATTAAAGAAGAGATCGCGAATCGTGATGGAAGTTCCGATCGGCAGCCCCGCCTCTTCCACGCGGATGATCTTGCCGCCGTTAATCTCGAGGACGGTTCCGGCGGCTTCTTCGGCGGCGCGGGTTTCCAGATGCAGCCGGGCAACGGAAGCAACGGAGGGCAGCGCCTCGCCGCGAAATCCGAGAGTCGAGATCGTCAACAGGTCGTCGGTATCTTTGATTTTTGAGGTGGCGTGGCGCTCGAAAGCCAGCATGGCGTCGTCACGCACCATGCCGCAACCATTGTCGGTGATCTGGATCAGCTTCTTCCCGCCCGCCTCAACCTGAATGCGGATGCGCGTGGAACCGGCGTCCAGCGCGTTCTCCAGCAACTCCTTCACCACCGACGCGGGACGCTCGACCACCTCGCCGGCAGCGATCTGGTTGGCTACTCTCTCGGGAAGGACGTGAATCTTGCCCATAAAATCAGTGGTCAGTGGTAAGTGGCCAGTGGTCAGTGTGACAGAATCTTAGGCGCAGCGTAAAGGCGGGTCGGAGCTGGCAGTTGCTGCATCGAAAACCACCGTATCGTATAGTTTTCCCGGGAGCCAGTCACATGAAGCATGCAATCTTAGGAGCAGGAGCCATCGGAGGGCTGGTCGGCACCGCGCTGTCATCGCTCGGCGAAGACGTCACCGTTGTGGTTCGACCGGAGAAGTTAGCGAGCTATCCCGCGAACTTGGTGCTGGAGCGTCCGTCGGGCTCACTTACGGCGCCCGCCAAGGCCGTTGCCTCGCTCACGGATGCGGTTGACGTACTTTGGATCGCAACCAAGACTTATCAACTGCAAGCTGCGCTCGAAGCGGTGCACGTATCGCCCCGGTGCGTGGTTCCCTTGCTGAACGGCGTGAACCATGTCGCGGTGCTCCGAGCCCGATTTGGACCGGAGCACGTGGTCCCGGGAACGATTGCGGTGGAAGCGGAGAGGATTTCTCCGGGACGATTCATCCCGCGGTCGCCGTTCGTTCTCTTCAACCTCGCCTCCAGCGGAGAACCACTCCTGGGGGCCATCATTGAACAGTTGCGCAGTCTTGGATTCACCTGCCAGTTCGTTCCGAATGAGCAGACTTTGCTGTGGGGGAAGCTTAGCTTTCTGGCACCGTTTGCGCTGGTCACGTCGGCATCGGGAATGAGTATTGGCGAGATTCTGGCGAGCGCTGTTTGGAAACCGAAACTACATTCCGCGATTACCGAGACATGCGCCGTGGCGAACGCCAGCGGCGCGGAACTAGACGCCGCGCGGGTCCGGGCGGGTTTTGACAGCGCGCCTCCAAGTATGCGCAGCTCGATGCAGAAAGACCTTGCGGCTGGGCGGCAGCTTGAGATGGATGACATTGGCGGTCCCATTGTGCGCGGTGGGGAACGATATGGGATCGATGTGTCGACTACGTCGGAGCTGATGGCGGAGATTCGCGTAAGGGCTGCCGCCTGATGCTGCCCGCATCACACAAAGCCTACGATTTCGCGGAATTCTCGCGGAGGAGTTGGTCTTTGATTTGGGGCGGTAGACGCGAACTGGCGAGTAGTTCGTGCAGCAACGGGGCGAGGATTTCCTGGCTGAATTCCAGGGCCCGAGCCAGAGAAAGATGCTCGGTTCGCAAGAGGGCGGCACGAATTTCTCTGCGGCACGACCACTTCGGGTGTTGTGCGACCGCATGCACCAGAGCTGCGCTCGCGCCGGGGCGCAGCACGGAGTTGATGACGAGGGCTTCAGTGAGCCGTGGATTTTCGAGCGCGGTCTGCACGACGCGGGTTTCGCGGGCCACCGTTTTGGCGTCGCTCATTTTGACACCGATGACTTCCACTTCGAGCAGGAGTGCAGCCGCTACTCTGCCCGAGGCGCGGCGGGCCAGCGTAAGACGTTCTCCGGTGGTGATAGTCTTGAGGCGCGAAATTAGGACGTCGTCGACGGAAACTTTCACATCGGCGGGGACGCCGGCCGAGAGCGCAAGCTCCATCAGATCGAAAGTGTAGAACTGGCGCGCCATGGGCACGGACACATGACGCGGTGTGTGCGGATGGCCGGCCAGCGCGATCTTTACCTTTCGGCTCTTCAGTGCGTTTGCGTTCTTGGCGAGTTGCTCGAGAACCTCGGGGTGCAAGTCGGCGCGCTTGAGGAGGGCCAGGGCCAAGTCCTCGGTGAGGTCGGGATCGACGGCAGAGCAAAGGAGATCGGCGGGTGCGGGCGTCGCCGGAGTGGCCGATTGCTCCGAGGACGGCACGGTTTCGCTCTCGAAACTTTCGTCTTCCGACATTTCGGGTTTGGCCATCGCGAGTCTGCCTGCGTCAGACGGGGCAAGCCCCGTCTCTACCCTCTTGTTGCGCGCGCTCTGGCCAGCGCGCCCTCGACCGGATCGACTATATCTTGACCTACGTCGATGCCGGGAAAGCCTGTCTGAAGCGTATTGTAGAAAACCTGGCGCACAACCAGCGACTGACGAAAGACGCTGCCCGTCATTGCTATCGGGAGCATGGCTACGGGAGCATGGAGAGCGAGACGACGGATGACGATGGCGGTGAGCTCAGCCAACTTAGCGCCAGCCTCCGAGAGGAGTTCGCAGGCGATAGCATCAGCTTCGTCGGCGGCGCGGAGGACGATGGGAAACAGGCGCGGGAAGTCGGGTGTTGGGGTCGAGTTCGCTTGCTGCACAAGCTCGTCGATGGTGTTGAGTTTCCAGGTCTGGAAGACCATGGCGGTGAGCACGGTTTCGAGGCCTCGATCCTGAGCACTCAAGATGGCGGAGATAGCGCGGCGGCCGATCCAGTGGCCGGAGCCTTCGTCGGAAATCGCGAAGCCCCAACCCCCGGCGCGTGCGGTGTAACCGCGAGCATCGCGGCCGTAAATGATGGAGCCGGTGCCGGCAATCGCGATCACTCCGGGACCCGCGCCAAAAGCGGATTCGAGGGCAATTACGTTGTCGCCGACGACCTCGATTCTTGTCGGAGCTATTTCGGGAATCAGTTCAGTGAGAATGCCGCGAATCTTGGCGGCGATCTCGGGCCGGGCAGCGCCGGTGACGCCGATACAGATGGCGCTGATGCGATCGGGAGAAATCCCGGCGGTGGCGCAGACCTGGCGGATCCCAGTATGAAGTGCTTCTCTTGCGTGCTGCTCGCCATGGCGGATCACGCTGCAGCCGCCGGTCATTGCGGTGGCGAGCACATTCGTTGCGTCGCCGAGAACGCAGCGAGTTTTGGTGCCGCCACCGTCGATTCCCAGATAGTAGGCCATCGGGCTAGTTCTAACACAATCAGCTCAGCGCCGATGCGGGTCGCGAACATGCTTGTACAATGCAGCGAACCCTTTTTGGACAAGTAGGGACAGCCGCCCCCGGCTGTCCAGCCGAGCGCAGCTCGGCCGCACACGAAGCTGGAAGGAAACGATTTGGGATTGAATCGGATCGACCTGCTGATTATTGCGTTGTACTTGGCGGGGATCACGCTGTTCGGCCTGCGCTTTCGCAAGCGGCAGCGGACGATGCGAGACTACTTTCTCGCCGACCGCAATGTTCCCTGGTGGGCGATTTCGCTGTCGATTGTGGCGGCGGAGACCAGCACGCTGACCATCATTAGCATTCCTGGCCTCGCCTACGATTCGAATTTTACTTTTCTGCAAGTGGTGATGGGCTATGTGATCGGGCGCGTCTTCATTAGTTTTGTGCTGCTACCGCAATATTTTCGTGGCGAACTGTATACCGCTTATCAGCTGATTGAGCGGCGGTTTGGTCCGGAGCTGCGCACGGTGACGGCAGGCCTGTTTCTGTTGACGAGGGCGGCGGCCGAAGGAGTGCGCGTGTACGCCGTATCGATCGTGGTGTCGATTGCGCTCGGTACAGGCGAGGTCGCTTCGATCGCGATCATCACGCTGCTGACTTTGATCTATACCTTTGAGGGCGGACTGGCGGCGGTGATCTGGACGGACGTCGTGCAGACCTTCATTTACGTGGGCGGGACGCTGGTCGGCCTCGTGACCATTCTCCATCTCGTGCCAGGAGGATGGGGATCGGTCCAGGCCATCGCGAGCGGGTTGCACAAGTTCCAGGTTTTCGATGTTTCTATTCTCAATCCAGCGGCCTCGTCACACTGGCCGCATCTTAATTTTGCAAAGCCTTATACGCTGTGGGCGGGAATCATCGGCGGTGCGATCTTCACCACGGCCAGCCATGGCACCGACCAACTCATCGTGCAGCGATTGCTGGCGGCGCGGAATCAAAGGCAGTCAGCGCTGGCGTTGGTGTCGAGTGGATTGGCGGTCTTTTTTCAGTTCGGGTTGTTTCTGCTTGTGGGCGTGATGCTGTTTGCCTACTACCGGGTTCCGTCGTCCGTGTTTGGGCGGGCGGACAGGATCTATCCGACGTTCATCGTGAGCCATATGCCGCACGGGATTGCCGGGCTGTTGATCGCGGCGATTCTGGCCGCAGCGATGTCGAACTTGAGCGCGGCGTTGAACTCGCTGTCATCGAGTTCGATGATGGATTTCTATCTTCGCCTTCGTTCGGGCTCTGGATCGGACTCACGTCCGGAGGTGAGCGAAGCGGGACGGTTACGCCTGGCGCGGCTGGCAACCGTCGGATGGGCGCTGGTACTGTTCGCGCTCGCAGTGCTGGCGCTGCATCGAGTGGGACGGGTAGTGGAAGTTGGCTTGCAAATCGCGTCCGTTGCCTATGGAGGTTTGCTCGGCGTGTTCCTGCTGGGAGTGTGGACCAAGCGCGCGCATCAGCGTGGGGCAATGGTTGGCATGATTTGCGGTTTGACGATGGAACTGTATTTGTGGATCTGGTCGCATGTGGCTTTCACCTGGTGGGTCCCGATTGGGACCGCCATAACGTTCGCGGTGGGCTATGGGGCTAGCGCCATGTGGAGGGTTCAACCAAAGTCTTGAACCGCGGAGATCGCAGAGGACGCGGAGAAGTTGCGGTTAGAATCTTTCTTCCGATCAGGCTGTTGATGGACATGCTCGCAAAGGACAATCATTCCCGTCCCGAACTGGCACGCGACCTTGGGTTGTCGCATGCGGGCGCGGTCGTGGTTGGGACCATCATCGGAAGTGGAATTTTTCTGGTTCCAGCCGAGATGATGCAAGCGGTGGGGTCGGCTCGACTTGTCTATCTCGCCTGGATGGTCGGGGGGCTGCTTTCGTTTTTTGGCGCGCTCACTTATGCCGAATTGGGAGCGATGAAGCCGCAGGCCGGCGGCGAGTATGTCTACGTTCGCGATGCCTATGGGCCGCTGGCGGGATTCCTCTATTCATGGACCTGGTTTCTGATCGCCAAGCCAGCTTCGATTGCGACCGTGACGACTGGCCTGGTGCGGATCCTGGAAACCTTTTCGGTCTTCTCTTTTTTCTCTCTTGCATGTGTTTCCCATCCATTCACTATCAGCTACGGGCAGCTGGTGGCCATCGCAGCCACCCTGCTGATGTCGTGGCTCAACTACATTGGCGTACGCCGGGCGGGCGATTTTCAGTTTGTGTTCACGCTGCTGAAAGTCGCGATTATCCTCGGAATTGTGGTGGTGGGCTTCTCCTATAGTGGCGGCACTTGGGCGAATTTCGCGACTAAGTTTACCGGGGCGAAAGGTGGCCTGACTGGATTTTTCGCGGCGTTGGTGGCGGCCTTGTGGGCTTACGACGGCTGGAACGATCTGAACATGGTTGCGGGCGAGATACGGAATCCGCAGCGCAACATTCCGCTGTCGCTGATTTGGGGCGTGGCGACGGTGGGCGCGCTCTACATTCTGGTGAACGCGGCGGTGCAGTATGTGTTGCCGGCGGCGGCGATCGCAGGCTCTCAGCGCCCTGCGTCGGACGCGGTGGCGCTGGTGCTCGGGGGCGCGGGTGCCAGCCTGGTGTCGGCGGGCATGGCGGTTTCGATGCTGGTAACTTTGAACGGCACCATCATGAGCGGAGCGCGCGTGCCCTTTGCGATGGCACGCGATGGATATTTTTTCCAGACGATGGCGGAGGTTCATCCCCGTTTCCACACGCCTTCGGTGGCGATTATTGTGCAATGCGGGCTGGCGATCATCCTGCTAATGCTGGGCGGCAGCTTCCGGCAATTCTTTTCGCTGACGATTTTCGCGGAGTGGATGTTCTACATGATCGCCGCCAGCACGGTGTTCGTTTTCCGCCGCCGGGAACCAAACGCGGACCGACCGTATCGTGTGTGGGGATATCCGGTGGTTCCAGCGTTGTTTGTGCTCGCTTCAACCGCTCTTCTCTACTACACGTTCACCGCCAATCTGAAAAGCTCGGCCGGCGGATGCCTGGCGATTCTGGCAGGGGTTCCGGTGTTCTACTTCTTTGCGCGGCGCCGGGCGGCGACACCGAAGTAAGGGACCCAAAGTAATCGATCAGATTATTGGGCCGAATCCGCCGGGGTGTTACCAAAGGACACGCGCAAGCGACACGTTTACCCCCTGCCTAATCTCTCATAAGGTGAAGACTCCAACCCCGAGCGCTCTCCCCAGCTTCGGGCCCCCTTTTTGGAGTCATTGGATGCCTACGTACGATCGCGGTTTTAAACTCGGCCTATTGCCCGAACCGAAACGGAACTGGCGAACCTTCGCGGCGAGCTACGGAATACTCGTCGCCATGATTCTGCTACTTATCGTCATCGGGATCATGGCGACCGACACCATCATTCCGATCGTGAATTATCACGTCACGGAGGTTGTACCGCGGCCGGAGTTGAGGCCGGAGCCGCTGCCCCAGCCGAAGCCGCTGCCAGTGCATGCCAAGCTGCTGCCGCCGCCGGAGCCGGTGTTCCAGGCGCCGAAATTGATCGTGCCGAAACAGATCCGCGCGCCCAAGCCGCAGCCCCAGGAGATTGAGCCGCCCAAGGTAGCGATGAATAACTTTGCTCCGGCGGTATTGAAGCAAACGAGCGGAGCGCGTCCAGTCCTGATCCATACCGGGGACTTCGGGGGGAGTTCGGCGGTGCCAACGGTGAATGCTCCAATTGAGAAGGTGCAAACGGGCGGGTTCGGCGATCCGAATGGGCTGAAGCCGAGCGCCAACAGCAAGCCCAACGGCAAGCTGATCGCAACGGCTGCGGGTGGCTTCGACCTGCCGGTAGGACAGGGACAAGGGAACGGTTCGGGCGGCGCCAAAGGTATCAAGGGAACCGTGGCCAGCGCCGATTTTGGTAATGGGGTTGCAACTGGAGGCCAAGGTGACGGGCGCAGAAGTGGCCGTGGCGTGCAGACCTCAGGCTTTGGCTCGCAGGAGGTCGCGCAAAACACGCCCCATATCCAGCGCGTGGATAGCGGCCCACCGGCGACATCGGTCGAGATCACGTACAAACCGAACCCGGTTTATACGGATGAAGCACGAAGTCTGAAACTGGAAGGCGAAGTCTTGCTGGAAGTGGAATTTGCGGCGAATGGGCAGTTACATGTGAACCGCGTGGTCCGGGGTCTGGGCCATGGGCTTGATGAGGCTGCCATAGCTGCCGCCAACAAAATGCGTTTCAAGCCGGCCATGAAAAACGGGCAGGCAACGGATTCGACAGCAATTGTGCACGTGGTATTTCAACTGGCGTATTGAAACCTTGGAGATGAGAGTTATGCGGAGATTGACGCGGAGAGTTATGCGGAACGTTGTGCCCACCATGAACTTTATAATTTTGGCTCTGCTAGCGCTAACGATGACGGCAGCGGCCCAGCAACCGGCGTCCGCGCCGCAGAACCCACAGCCGGCATCGGCGGCGCAGACCGATCCGACGCCTGTTCAGCCCAGCTCAGCTCCGTCAAGTCAGACTCCGTCAGCTCAGGCGCCGGTCAATCTGGCGCCGCCGACCACCATGGATCAAGTGGTCGACCGTGTGATCATGCGCGAGAAAGACCTGATCAAGTTCCTGTCGCCGCGCACGCCAATTGTCGAGACCTATCTGCAGAACCTGACGCAGGACAAGCAGCTGGGGCCGATTCCGCAGGACGATCATTACTTTCTGGGACGGATGGATTTGAGCGAATCGATCGACCGCAGCGACTTCCTTCAGGATAAAGACAAAGGCAAAGACGAAAGCATGGAGAAGCGCCTTCTCGGCGGTCTCACGAAGAAGTTCAAGTTCCAGTACCAGCCGCTGGGTTTTTCTTGGATGATTTTCGTCGATCGCAACGACTTTGACCGGCAGCACTACGATTTTCATTACGCGCGGCGCGAGTTCCTGGGCGACGTGCGCTGCCTGGTGTTTGATCTGACGCCGAAAAAAGACGCGGGACGCGGGCGCTTTCTCGGACGTATCTGGGTTGAGGATCAGGACTTCAGCATCGTGCGGCTGAACGGCACCTATGCGCATCCTTCGCGTAACAGCTATTACTTCCACATGGATAGCTGGCGGTTGAATTTGGTCCCGGGTTATTGGGTGCCATCCTACATCTATAGCGAAGAAGGCGACTTCACGGCGGGGGCTCATAACACGATCGCGTTCAAAGCGCAGACTCGCATGTGGGGATATAACCTGAAGACGGGGACAGCAAACGACGAACTTACCAACATCCGGGTCGACAGCGTGAAAGACGACACACCAACCGCGCAGGATGCTACCCCGCTGGCTGCCGAGCGCGAATGGCAACAGCAGGCCGAAGACAACGTCATCGAACGGCTGGAACGCGCCGGGCTGCTGGCGCCGGAAGGCGACGTGGATAAGATTCTTCAAACCGTGGTGAATAACCTGGAAATCACCAATAACATCGAACTGCCGCGGCCGGTCCGGACGCGAGTGCTGACGACTTCTCCGCTGGAGACATTCAGCGTCGGTAACACGATTGTCGTGAGCCGCGGGCTGATCGACGTGCTTCCTGATGAGGGCAGCCTGGCCATGGTGCTCTCGCACGAGTTGGCGCACATCGTTCTGGGTCATAACCTGGGCAGCCAGTATGCGTTCAACGACCGTATGCTCTTCTCCGACGAGTCGACTTACCAGAACTTCGGGTTCAAACACATTCCCGAAGAAGAAACGGCCGCCGACAAGAAAGCGATCGAGATGCTAAAGGCTTCGCCGTACGCGCAAAAACTGGATACGGCCGGACTCTTCATCAAGGCTCTGCAACAGCGCGCTCCACAATTGAGCGCTCTGCTGCAAGCGCACCTCGGCAACAGCATCACTGACAATGGGACGGTGACGCGCATGGCGGCGCTCGCCACCTCGGCTCCGGCGCTCGACTGGAACAAATTAGACCAGATCGCCGCGTTGCCTTTGGGCGGACGCGTCAAGCTGAACCCCTGGGACGACAAAGTTGAGATCGTGAAGGCACAGCCGGTGGCAATCACTTCAGCGCGCGACAAGATGCCGTTTGAGGTGACGCCGTTCTACCCGCGACTTGCACGGTACAGCAACGCCAACGCGCCTGCGGCTACCACGGCAGCAGCGCCAGCGACGACGGCAACTGCCGCCAACGCCAACCCCACGCCGGCCAACTAAGTCGGTAACCAAGTTGATAGAAGCGCGGGCCGGGACCGGAAGAAATTTCGGGCTCCCGGCCTGTGTCTATTTTCCGGCATCGCCGGGGTTCGGGACCACACCTCCACAGGAGCTGAGAAACCACCGCAGACGCGCTTTCTGATTCCCCCCCAATCTCGCCACTTTTGCTACTATAAATGCCCCCGCGCTCTTCGTCCCACTCCAAGGAGGGTTGCAAACGATCTGTAGCGCAAATCTGCGGAATAGATCTGCGCTCGCTGCACGTGGCAGCTATCAAGAAAGGTTGTGTATCTTGCCCAAGAAGCTCGTTTCCTCAATAGTGATGGTTCTGCTTGCAGTGTCCGGCGCCGCGCTGGCGCAGACGCTCACAACGCTCAAGAATCAACCGCCGGACGGCATCATTATCTCTTACCAGTTGACCGACGGCACAGTGATGGTGCAAGGGAACCACTATTCCGATTGGTGGAAGCTCACGCCCGACAACACCGGGAGCTACGTCGCTGGAACCTGGACGCAACTCGCCAGCCTTCCCTCCGGGTACGCGCCCTACGCCAATGCTTCTGCGGTGTTGGCCGACGGACGCCTGATCATTGAGGGCGGAGAATACAACTTCGGCACCTTTACCCTCACCAACCTGGGCGCGATCTATGATCCCGTCGCCAATACTTGGACCTCGGTGACGCCGCCGAAAGGCTGGATCTATATCGGGGATTCGCCGTCGGTTGTGTTGCCGAACGGGAACTACTTGATAGGAAACAAACTCACCAAAGAAATGAGGGAACTCAATCCAAAGACCATGAAGTGGACTTTTGTGAGTTCAAAGGGTAAGAAGGACTTCGACGCCGAGGAGGGCTGGACCCTGTTGGCGGACGGCTCGATTCTGGCGGCGGATGTGAAAGATGCTCCGAACTCCGAGATCTATACGCCCTCAGCGAAAGAGTGGGTGACTGCCGGCAGCACGATCGTCGATTTGCATTCACCCTCACCCGACGGCTGCATTCATTATGGTCCCGGCGGAACACTTTGCTACTACCCGCCTGGGGAGATCGGGCCTCAAATCCTGCGTCCTGACGGCACTGTGTTCGTTACCGGGTCGTATACGAAGAACAACGGCCCCGGAAATACGGCCATTTACGACAGCCTTACGGGCAAATGGACAGTCGGTCCGGTTTTTCCAAATGACGACAATGCCGGGGATTCTTTTGCGGTCCTGCTAACCAATGGCGACGTATTGGTGGAAGGAGACTCGGGCACCTCTTACACGTTCAATGGGATGACCCTTACTCCCGGACCATTTACACCGGGAAGTCTAATGGTATTGCCCAACGGCGAAGTTCTCGTCGGCGGCGGTACAACGCAAACTTACACATCTCCTGGAACCTACCAGACTTCGTGGGCGCCGACGATTTCAACTTATCCGTCTACGGTGGCTCGCGGATCGACTTACCCAATTTCTGGCACACAGTTTAATGGGTTGTCGCAGGCGGCTGCCTTCGGGGACGAGTTGCAAACGGCGACGAACTATCCTCTGGTGCGCATTATAAACAACAGCACAAAACATGTGTTTTATGCCAGAACCCATGACCATAGCACGATGGGCGTGGCGACCGGCACGGAGCCGGTTTCGACAAACTTCGATGTTCCGGCGTCGATGGAAACGGGCGCGAGTACGCTGGAAGTTGTGGCGAACGGCATTCCCTCCGATGCTGTTAGTGTGACGGTTCAGTAACGGCTGAAGCCGTTACTAACCAAGACAGACGTATAAAACCAGCTCTAGAAGTGTTCCCTGAGGTCGCCGAAGCGATCTACCACCGGCAGTCGGGGCCGGGACCGTAAGAAATTCCGGGCTCCCGGCCTGCAATCCTCGGTTCCCAGTTCCCACTAAGACCCGTTGGCAGAACCCCGAACTGCAACTCGGAACTGCTCTGTATGTTTTTTTGTATACACAAAAATGACGAACCTGTGACAACGCCGTTCTCCGTCATTGCTACGCTGCCCCAATACGCATGGTTTTCGGAGGGGACTATGTCGCGGATCAGTTTGGGGCTTTTGTTGGGGATTATATTGATGGGTGCCGGATGCGGGTACAGTTCCCAAAACTACATGAACGGGAACGGAGCGCCCACGATCACACAACTTATGCCGAGCAGCGCCACGGCAAACAGTGGGGCGTTTGTTCTGAAGGTCAATGGTTCGGGCTTTGGCACGGACTCTTTGGTGTATTGGGGAACAACGACTCGGACGACGACCTACGTTTCCGCTTCTCAAGTGACGGCGGATGTCACGGAAGAGGACGTCATGAATCCGGGCTCGGTGCAGGTCTACGTGCACTCGGGCGGCGCGAACTCGAATGCCATGACTTTTACCATTCAGTAAAGAGTGGCGGCCCGAGGGCAGAAAGTAAATATCCCCCGGCAGAGCCGGGGGCTTTAGTTTGTGAGCCGCTCAAAGCGGCTGTGCGGGGTCGCTAACGCGGCCCCGAAGTTCTGGGGCCACCGGAACGGTGACCGGTTAGCGCCACAGATTCATTTGGTCCAAGCGCTTGTCCTCTTGCTCCTGGTTCCGGATGTAGTCGCGAATCACCGTCTCATCCCGCCCCACCGTGGACACGTAGTACCCGCGCGCCCAGAAATGCTGGCCCACGAAGTTTCTCTTCCTCTCCCCATACACCCGTGCCAGGTGAATCGCGCTCTTCCCTTTGATAAACCCGATCACTTGCGACACCGCATACTTCGGCGGTATCGCGATCATCATGTGCACGTGATCGGGCAAAAGGTGCCCTTCTTCAATTCGACTTTCCTTCTGCGTGGCCAGTTTGCGGAACACCTCTCCCAAGTGCTGCCGCAGTTCCCCGTAGAGCGTCTTTCTGCGGCACTTCGGAATGAATACCACATGGGATTTGCACTCCCACTTCGTATGGCTTAGGCTTTCCATTTCGTCCATCGTGAAACTCCTTTTCGTGTGCTTGGCGGCTCACGTTAGGGAGTTTCCGCGATGGACTCCTGTATCTGTCAAACTTTTACTGCCTCCCCGGCAGAGCCGGGGGGTCTCTCTTCGTACTAGAAGTGCGTCTTCAGATCGGCGAACCGCGCCACCACCAGCAATCGTTGGGTTGGGGGAGCCGTTGCCAGGTCTTCGTGCTCCAGTATCCAGGTGTTGTCGTGGGGTATGAAGACCGCGTGCAGCCCGGCGGCGAGGGCCGGGTTGATATCGGACTTGGGGCTGTTGCCAACCATCCAGGTGGTATCCGCCGGGAGAGCGTACTTGGCGACGACGGTTCGGTAGGTGGATTCGTCCTTCTCGGCGACGATCTCGACGGCGGAAAAGTATTCTTTCAATCCTGAGTGCTCGACTTTTCCCGATTGCTCGGCGGGGTGTCCCTTGGTCATCAGGATCAGGTGGTGACGCTCGCCGAGATACTGCAAGGTCTCGGGTACGCCGGGCAGCACTTCGATGGGATGATCGGCGATCTGGTGGGCAAAACTGCGAATGCGTTCGTGCAACTCGGGCGTGACCGGGTCGACGGAAAGTTTCTCGAAGGTTTCAACCAGAGAATGCGCGAAGCTGTGCAGGCCGTAGCCGTGTTTGACGATGGAATCCTTCTCGACGTCGTTCAGCACCAGGCGAACCGCGTCGGGCGAATGTTCGCGATGGTCGAGGAACGAAATGAACTTGGCGATCGCCCGTTCAAAATAGATGTTGTTTTCCCAGAGCGTGTCATCGGCATCGATGAGCAGAGTCTGGTCGCCATTCTCCCCACGCATGCATTCATGATAACGGCTCCGGCCCGGATTCGCCGCTTTGATAGACTTGTGTTCGTATGGAAAATGATCGGCTTAAGAACTGGGGTATTAAGAACTATTTATCGATGGATTGTAGGCTTGCTTTAGTTTTCATCCTCCTGATATCAACTTTCGGCGCTACGCAACAGAAGAGTGCCCGGGTGATGACGGGTTCGGCAGCCAAGGGGGGCGCCCCGTCAGATTTGGAGGTCGCCGCTGACTTGGGGCAACGCCTGGCTAAGTTCCGGCGCGTCCAGATGCCCTTTCGAACGGCGGGTCTGAGCGCTCGCGAGCAGCAACTTGTCCGCAAACTGGTGGAGGCCTGCGTCTACCTGGAGAGTATCTACTGGCGGCAGAGCGATCCCGACGGCTTGACGCTGTATCAATCGCTGGCCACCAGCCGGAACCGACGCGACGTGCAACTGCGACGCTACTTGTGGATTAATGCTTCGCGCTTCGATCTGATTGACGAAAATAAACCGTTTGTGGGGACGGAAGCCGCGCCGCCCGGGCGAGGGTTCTATCCTGCATACCTGACGCGCGACCAGGTGGAGCAATACGTCAATCAGCATCCCGATCAGAAAGCGGCGATCTACGATCAATACACGATTGTGCGGTGGCATCAGGCAAAGCTGGAGACCGTTCCCTACCACATCGCATTTCGCGCATTTCTCGAACCGGCGGCAAAGGCTCTGCGAGCAGCGGCTATGCTTAGTGATGACCCGGCTTTCGCGAAGTTTCTTCGGTTGCGGGCCGATGCGCTGCTCAGCGACGACTACTTTCAAAGCGACCTGGCGTGGCTAGAGTTGAAGAATCCGAAATTCGACATCATTTTTGCGCCTTATGAAACTTATTTGGACGGACTGCTGGGCGTGAAGGGTTCGTACGGCGCGGCGGTACTTGTGCGCAACGAGCGCGAGAGCACGAAGCTGGAGCTGTTCCAGAAATATGTGCCGGAAATTCAGGACGCGCTGCCCCTCGCAGTGGAAGATCGGCCGTCGAAACATGGCCTGGAGACGCCGATGGAAGTGATGGACGCTCCGTTTCGCGCGGGAGATCTGACGCACGGATACCAGGCGGTAGCCGACAATCTGCCGAACGATCCGCGGGTGCATGAACAGAAGGGCAGCAAGAAGATTTTCTTCAAGAATTTCATGGACGCGCGCGTGAACTATGTCGTATTACCGGTCGCACGGAAACTGATGGACCCGGACCAGGCCGCCAGAGTGTCCGGCGAAGGTTATCTGCAGTTCACGATCATGCACGAGATCTGTCACGGCCTCGGTCCGGCGTTCGCGCGCACGTCATCGGGTAAGGTGGCGGGCAAAGTCGATATCCGGGAGGCGATCGGACCGGGCTATAGCGGCCTCGAAGAAGCCAAGGCCGACGTGACCGGAATGTTCGCTCTGAAATGGCTGGTCGATCATGAAGCGCTTCCGAAAGAAAAGCTGCAAGAGTATTACGCGTCGTATGTGGGTGGTATCTTTCGCACCGTACGCTTCGGAACGGCCGAGGCGCACGGTCAAGCGGAGATGATGGAATTCAACTATCTCTCGGAGCGCGGCGCGGTCAGTCGCAACGCCAACGCCAAGTACGTTATTGACTACGAGAAAATGCCGGGCGCAATGGCCGCTCTAGCCAAAGAACTACTGGAGATCGAGGCGACGGGAGACCGCTCGCGAGCGGAAAACTGGTTCAAGAAATACGGCACGATGCCGGAAGAATTGAAGGCGTCGCTGCAAGCAGCCTCGGATGTTCCGGTGGATATTGATCCGGTGTTTTCGTTTCCGGAGAGGGTGCGGTAGCTGTAGCTTCTGCTTATCGAGCTTAGCAACTGTGATTAACTTCGCTCGTTTACGCGCTGTGGTATCTACTTGCATCGGCGAGCGGCTGCAAGAAGACTCCATTCGAAAAGAAATACGCTATCGCAGAGTCCAAGAATCCTCACCTGGTTTTCTATTGAAATAAAGACTGCCGACAACCGTCATGAGTACCGCGAGAGCGAACCCATCAGCATCGTTACGAGCTATTCCAGCGTGGCCCATCAATACCAGGTCGATATCGCTGCTGGAGCGAGCCGAGCAGCCGCCTCGGATCTTCTACACCTCTCCGATGGCAGGACAATAAACCTGAACGGCGCCATAATTTGCTGCGATGCGAAACGTATTGGACGGGATCAAGATCCCTACGTTGCCAGGTCGATCTTCGCGTTTCGACTGGCACCCGGCGACCAGGAGATGTATCTCACAACCGGACGAGTACTTACTTGGAACGCAACTCCGGACCTTATGCCAAGCGAGTTCGAGGCGGTCTCAAATTTGTTAAAACTAGGTAGATTACCGGATCCGGAATGGCATGAGCATCACCCGGATGACGCGTTGCGCATCTTCCCGCAAAGAACGCGTTAAGGCTCCTACACCCACTCCACCCGCGGCGTCTGCGGAATAATCCCAGCCTTATGTCCCATATCGAGCAGGCGGCGCACGGCTTCCCGGCCGTCGTCGCCGTAGTCGAGGGTACGGTCGTTGACGTACATGCCGACAAATTTGTCGGCGAGCTGTGCATCAAGATCGCGGGCAAATTGCATAGCGTAGCTGAGCGCTTCTTCGCGATGATCGATGGCGTACTGAATGCTCTCGCGCAGCGCGTGGGTAACGCTCGCGATCGTTTCTCGGCCGAGCGAGCGCCGGATGGCGTTTCCTCCCAGCGGAAGCGGCAGTCCGGTGACTTTCTGCCACCACCGGCCAAGATCCACAACGCGGTGCAATCCGGATTTGTCATAGGTGAGCTGGCCTTCGTGGATGATGAGGCCGGCTTCGTGTTTGCCCTCGAGGATCTGCGGGATGATTTGATCGAAGGGAACGACTTCCACTTGAATGCCGGGCGCGAACAGTTCGAGCGCCAGATAAGCCGTGGTGAGCTTGCCCGGCACCGCGATCTTCCTCTGCTTGATTTCGTCCTGCGAAAAGGGCCGGGTGGAAACGACCATGGGACCATAACCGTCGCCCACGCTGCCGCCACATGACATCAGCGAGTATTTTTCCTGAATGTAGGGGAAGGCGTGGAACGAAATCGCGGTTACGTCGTAGACGCCTTCTTGCGCCTGACGATTCAGCGTCTCGATGTCGCAAAGGGTATGGCTGAATTTCAGACCCGGCACGCGAACTTTGTTCGTGGCCAAGCCGTAAAACATGAAAGCGTCGTCGGAGTCGGGACTGTGCGCAACCGAGATCTCGCGCACTGGAGAAGATACTGTACTCATAAGATTCTTTAATCCTGTTCTATAAGCTTCACTGCCAGGTTCCAGTGATCACAACCGAGGGGCTATACTCCACCCAAAAAAATCTCGTTCACTTCAGCGGCGTTCCTTCAAAGCCTTGAGGAAATCTCTTGGCGCCAGCGCGCGGCAACTGCCGCGGCCATCAGCACCTTTATGACTTCGGCAAAAACGAACCAGTAAAGACCATACCGGATCGCCAGAGAAACCGAGTGCATGAGCACGGCGAGCCAACTGAGTCCGCCCGCGAAGAGCACCAGTTCCGCAGCCACCGATGACAGCGCGGCCCAGGCGAAACGACGCGAACTTTGTTCCGACCTCCGCTCGTAAATCCAGCCCGCGACAAATGCCACGAGCGGATAAACCATGAGGAATCCGCCGGTCGGGCCGAGCAGGTGGGCAACCCCGGTGCCTAGAATTGCCGGGCTGAATACGGGCAGTCCAAACGCGCCTTCGACGAGGTAGAGCGAGAGCGCGGCGAAACCGCGCCGCGAACCGAGAAGCAAGCCCACGGCCAGAACTCCGAAGTTTTGCAGCGTCAGCGGAACCGGCGTGAAGGGTAGCGGCACGGTCACGCGTGCGCACAAAGCGACAAAAAGGCTGGCGGCGATCACAATGGCCGCCTGCTTCACCCACTCCATTCCCCGATCCATCGGTCGAGTAATAGCCGGGGTCTGCGGGCCGAAAACATGGGGCGCTACCTTTGACATGGCGTTCCTTTCCTGGTGGCGGAGGTACACGGCGGATCAGGCCTCAGGCGGCAACGAGTGGTCGAGGCCGTCGTGCTCCGCCCGGTGGGCCGCCGAGAGCTTCATTTGCCGCCGGACCCGCATGTAGAGCGAAAGCGCAACCGACACGACCACCGCAGCACTCAATCCTAGTATGAGAAACCACCAGAGCATCCGCACAACGCATTAAGGATAGCAGATGGGCGGCGACGAAAATATGCGAAACGAGGAAGAACGCTCGTCAGAATTCAGCCCTTCTTCGCTGGCTTGGCCTGCGCTTTGCGGCGCTGCTCAAACATCGCGACCATACGGTCTAACCGTTTGCGGGCGGTCTTCGATCCGGTGGTCACTTTCTCGATGTTGAGAAAGGCCTCGGGGTTGTTTGTTTTCTCGCGAAATTCCTTCAGATACGGATAGATCTTCCCGAAAATAAAAAACATTTCGCCGCTGCAGCCAGGCTCGAGAAAGAGTTCTTCGTTGAGCGCACCGTGCAGCACGAGGGACGCAGCCATATCCCAAAACCCGCCCACCTGGCGAAACCAGGTGTTCTCCTGGCTGGGAAACGTGGTCACAACCTTCATGAAATCATTGGCGTTCTGCGGCCAGAACTCCATCCCGAACCAGCTTCGTGCCTTGCGCATCTCCGCTTCGCGGCGGAGGTCGTAGAGTTTCAGAATCAGATCTGCATCGTGCGCGGTCGCTTTCTTTGCCATATTTTTCGCCTCGTTAAGTTGGGCCCTGAATTTTTCGTTCTGAATGCTGGTTTCAGTCAGGCTGTCGCCGTACCTGCAGTTCCGCCTTCGACGGGACGTTCATAATCACACTCTTTATTCGGACACGCAATTACCGCTCCGTCTTTGCGCAGTCGTTCCACCAGGTACTCATGTCCGCAATCCGGACACTTCTCAGGGATGGGCTTGGCCGCCGAAGTGAACTTGCACTTCGGATAGTTTCCGCATCCATAAAACGTGTTGCCCTTGCGCGCGCGCTTTTCGACTAGTTCGCCTTCTTTGCATAAGGGGCACTTCACGCCAATGAAGTTCTGCTTCACATATTTGCATTCAGGATATCCGCTGCAGGAAGTGAACTCACCGTAACGGCCATGCCGCAGGATCAGATTGCGTTTGCACAGCGGGCAGGTTTCATCGAGCGGAATGTCGGGCACTCTCTTGCCCTGGTCGAGCCGCCGTGTCGTCTTGCAATCGGGATAACCGGTGCAAGCCATGAACTGCCCGAAGCGCCCGCGCTTCAGGACCATGACGCGGCCACAGTTTTCGCAGTATTCCTCCTGCGCGGTCTCCTGCAGGTCGGCCGAGTCGAGGTCGGGCAGATTGATCGGGTTCTCTTTGGTGAACTTGCAGGTGTCAGGATTTTCCTTGTCGTAGGTGCTGCAGGCGTAGAAGGAACCGTGCTTGCCCCACTTGATGACCAGCGGCGCACCGCAGAGTTCACACTTTTCGTCGGTGGGTTTCTCCATACGCTTGATGTTTTCCATGTGCTTCTCGGCGTATCGGAGATCCTTGGCAAATTTCT
This sequence comes from uncultured Acidobacteriaceae bacterium, assembly GCA_963730845.1. Classification (GTDB taxonomy): domain Bacteria; phylum Acidobacteriota; class Terriglobia; order Terriglobales; family Acidobacteriaceae; genus Acidiflorens. The sequence continues at coordinate 76,171 of CAVSTM010000009.1, forward strand.
TGTAGAACTCGGTGAGTGCGTCGTTGCCCGTCTGCTTGCCTTCTTCAATCTCGTCGAGTTCTTCTTCCAGGCGCGCGGTGTATTGGAAGTCGAAAATATCTTTGAAGTTCTCGACCAGCAGATCGGTGACGACCAAGCCGATTTCCGTAGGCACAAACTTGCCGCCGATTTTCTGCGCGTACATACGCTCCTGAATCGTGCTGAGAATTGTCGCGTAGGTCGAAGGCCGGCCGATGCCGCGCTCTTCGAGCTCTTTCACCAGCGAAGCCTCGTTGAAGCGCGGAGGCGGCTCGGTGAAATGCTGCTCTGGCAGCAGCGACTTCAGCGTCAGCTTTTGCCCGGCTTCGAGCGGCGGCAGTTTGTGCTTCAGTTCCTCGTCTTCTTCGTCCTTGCTGTCTTTGGACTCTTCATAGACCTTGAGGAAGCCGTCGAACTTCATCACCGATCCGGTGACGCGGAACCAGAACACGTCGCTTCCAGATTTGGCATCGATGTCCACCGAAGTCTGGTCGAACACGGCGGGGTTCATCTGGGAAGCGACAAAGCGCTGCCAGATCAGTTTGTAAACCTTGAATTCATCTTCCTGCAGATACTGTTTGACCTGGTCGGGATGGCGCGCCGCGGAAGTCGGACGAATGGCCTCGTGCGCAGCTTGCGCTTCTTTCTTCTCCTTATATGTATTGGGAGATTCGGGTAAATAGTTGGCGCCGTACTGCCCGCCGATGTACTCGCGGACTTCGGTGATCGCCTCGGCCGAAACACGCGTCGAATCGGTTCGCATGTAGGTGATCAGGCCGACCAGTCCCTCGTCGCCGAGTTCGATGCCTTCATAGAGGCGCTGCGCGATCATCATGGTGCGCTTCACGCTAAAACGCAGTTTGCGAGAGGAATCCTGCTGCAGCTTGCTGGTAGTAAACGGAGGAGTGGCATTGCGCCGCCGCTCCTTCTTCTCCGCTGAGCGGACCACCCAGTCAGCCTTCTCGAGTGCGAGACGGATTTTCTCCGCTTCCTCTCCCTTCGTGATCTCGATTTTCTCTTCGCCCTTGCCCAGAAAGCGGGCGTCGAATGCGGGAGGCTTAGCGGCGGCGAGATGGGCGTCGATCGTCCAATATTCTTTTTTCTCGAAGGCTTTGATTTCGCGTTCGCGATCGACGATCAGGCGCAGTGCAACCGTCTGCACCCGTCCGGCGGAAAGGCCGCGGCGGACTTTGTCCCACAAAAGAGGAGAGACTTGGTAGCCCACAAGACGATCGAGCACACGTCTAGTCTGCTGCGCATCGACCAGGTTGCGATCGATGTCGCGGGGATGTTCGAACGCGGCCTTGACTGCGCGTTGCGTGATTTCGTTGAAGGTGACGCGGCGGATGCGTGCGCCGTCTCCAATGTCGTCGGTCTTTTTCTTGGCGCTCTTTTTCTTTTTCTTTCCCTTCTTTTTCTTGCTCGGGTCTTCGCCGAGTTCGTCCGCAAGATGAGCGGCGATGGCTTCGCCTTCGCGATCCGGGTCGGGCGCCAGGTAAACGTAGTCGGCGGAGAGCGCCAACTTCTTCAGCTTGGCCAGGACTTTTTCTTTTCCGGGGATGACGACGTATTCGGTTTCGAAATCGTTTTCGACGTCGACACCGAGGCTGCTCTTGGGCAGGTCTTTCACGTGGCCGAAAGAAGCATCGACCGTGAATCCCTTGCCCAGATACTTCTGGATGGTTTTCGCCTTAGCCGGCGATTCGACAATGACTAGACCTTTAGACAATGGTTCCTCAGTTTCGCAGTAATGGAATTGAAGCTAGCACGAATTGGCGGGATGCAACAACTGCGCGAGCGGGACGTTTTCAGTTGTCAGTTGTCAGTTTTCAGTTAACGGCCTTCACTTTCTGCATTAGGGACGACAGCATTCGCTTTACCTCAACTTCTTGACTTGCAAGTCTCTCGTACTCCGGATTCAGCAAATAATTGAGGTCGTGGGCTAGCAGGAGTTGATACTCGAGTTCGTTGGCCGACCCCATCGCTATCCGTAGGAATCGAGCCATCTCGCCACTACCCTTTCTGCAGCAGCCCTCCGCGGTATTCATTCCTATCGATCCGGACGCTCGCCGCATCTGACTCGTCAAACCATAGATCTCTTCCCGAAGAAGGTTTTGCTGGATGTATACACCTCCAGGGTCAGTTTGTGCTCCTTTTCTCAGACGAGAAGACTACGGAGGCTTTGCACGAGCCCTCCGGTTTAACTGAAAACTGACAACTGATAACTGACCACTAAAAGCTCTTCGCAAAATTCTTCCCCGGCAATCGCCGTATCTTGCCGCCCAGTTCTGGCTCGAAGAGCGCAGCGAAGATCTCTGACGAGGACATTTCGTTCTCCAGCAATTCGACCAGTTGATCAATATGCGTGGATTCATCAGCCTTCAGCAATTTGATGATCTTTTTTTCGTGGGGAGAGTTAGCCTCGTCCGGGAATAGAGATGCGGTTTCCGGCTCGGGGGATTCATTCTGCCTGGAACTGAGCCTAGCTTGAATGTCGGCGGGAAGCTCTTCCCACACGTCTTCCCAGGTTGCGACGAGCTTCGCGCCCTGCTTGATCAGCGTGTTCGGGCCGCAGGAATTCTTGTTGGTCACGTTGCCCGGGACGCCGTAGACATCGCGGTTTTGTTCGAGTGCACGGCGGGAAGTGATCCGGGTGGCGCTGTATTCCGCGGCTTCGACAACCAATACGTCGGCCGACATGCCGCTGATGATCCGGTTGCGGATAGGAAAATTTTGCGGCGTCGGGGTGGTTCCGACCGGGAACTCAGTGATCAGCGCGCCGCCGAGGGCCACGATCTGTTCCGCGAGTCGTGTGTTTTCCATCGGGTACATCACGTCAATTCCGGTACCGAGGACGGCGACCGTCTTCCCCTTGGCTGCGATGGCTCCGCGATGCGGCTAGTATCGATGCCGCGAGCCAGGCCGCTGATGATCACCAGGCCGCGCGCGGCCTGGTCGGTGGATAGACGTTCGGCCATGCCGCTGCCGTAGGGAGTGGGATGACGCGTACCCACCATCGCGACGCCGGGCTGGGCCAGCACCTCGACATTTCCTTTCACGAACAGAATTACGGGCGGGTCGTAAATTTCTTTCAGCCGTGACGGGCATTCGGGATCGCTGAGTGAAATAATTTTGGCGCCCGCCTCGACTGCCTTCACGCATTCCTGACGCACCATTTCGAGCGACTTCCCCGCGGCGATCGATTGCGCGGAAACGGCACGCATCCCCGTGGCTTCGAGTTCGGTCAGGCTCGCCTGGAAGACGCGGTCGGCGGCGCCATAATGCTCGAGTAATTTCTTGATGCGCGTGGGGCCCAATCCCGGGGTCACGCGGCGGAAAACGCTGTCAAGGATGGCGCGCACATCACTTTTGGTAGAATTCGTAAAGTGATGAGCCGGTTAAAGATCTCGGCCATTTCCTACCTGAATACGGCGCCTCTCATGTGGGACTTTGAGCATGGGGAGGCAGGCGCGGACCTGGTTGCCAACTATGATATTTCCTACACCATCCCCTCGGCCTGCGCCGAGGCTTTGCGCGCGGGAACGGCCGATATTGGCATTATCCCAGCTGCGGCTTACACGACAGTCTCCGATCTGGTCATCATTCCCGACGTGGCAATTGCGGCACGACGGGCGGTGCGGTCCATCCTGTTGATTAGTAAAATTCCCGTTGATAAATGGCCGAAGCAGGTGCGCACGGTGGCGCTCGATACTTCTTCAATGACGTCGGTAGCGCTGGCTAAGATTCTGTTCGCAAAATGGCTGGGCGGAGCGCGCAATTACAAGGCGATGGCTCCGGATCTCGACGCCATGCTCGACGCTTGCGATGCGGCGTTGCTCATCGGAGACCCGGCGCTGCAGGTCGACCGCACGCGCTACTTCACGCTCGACCTGGCGGAGGAGTGGGTGACGCGCACGGGAAAGTCATTCGTCTTCGCCTTCTGGGCGATTCGCAAGCGGGCGCTTGCTGGACGAAACGGCGCGGCGATCGCGGAGGCCTTCAAGAAGTCACGGGATCACGGGGTGTCGGCGGAAAAACTTGAAGCCATCGCTCAGCAGTGGGCGCCGCGCCTCGGCCTTACTGTCGAGTTCGTTCGCGTCTACCTGACGCACAACATCCACTATTATCTCGACGTCCCTTGCTTGGAGGGGCTCGAGCTTTACTACCAACTGGGCGCGGAGGTCGGAGCACTTCCGCGCGCACCAGAACTTCGTTTTGTCTAGAACTTATCTTACTGCAGCGGGGTCTCAGTTCCGTTGCAGGTGCTGATCGAAGCGGTGCCGGTCTTGCGCACGACTGCGTCCTGAACCGAGCAGAACGAGTTGACGCCTGTTTGATTCGCGCTCACCGGGTTTGCCCACGCTGCATAGCCGCTGACCGAGCCCGCCACGCTGAACGAATAGCCGCTCTTGGTGCCGCTCGCCAATGTCGTATCGATCATGCAGGAGCCCGCCGAAGTGGGCACGTTAGTACCGGTGCAAGTGCCCGACAGATGGCTCAGGGCGGACGCAAAGCCGATCGTCGGATAGTTGGAATAGTATGAAATCTGCGCCGTGTTGATGGTGCGAAGCGACGCCACAGCGGACGATTCATTCGCCGCGATACGTGCGCGCAACAGGTTCGGGATAGCAATTGCGGCGATGATCAAAATGATCGCCACCACAATCAACAATTCGATCAGTGAGAAGCCCCTTTGTTTCTGCAATTGAGTAACTCCGCCCCAGGGGGGAACCAGATTTAACTTACGATAACGGTGACCCTGTTTGCATTTGGGGGCCCGGCCTTCCCGCCAGGTGACCAAAGTAAGCCATCACTCCAAGCCATAGATTCCAAAAGGAAACCTTTTGGCTGGCTGTGATCGAAGGAGTATTCTGTGTTGGCTGTGGACGGATTGACGACATTTGTCAGAGTATCTCCAGGTCACTATGTCAAAGTTTGTCACCGCCAATCTTTGGTTTAATCGTCGGATTGCGGATAATCCGGCTGCGCCGATATGAAAAAAGAGGCCCCATCGGCGCACTCCAACTCCTCAGGCCGCGCGCCAATGCTTCTTAAATTATGACTTTCGCATTACCATCCAGGCGATGACTTCTCGCCTCGGACGATGGCTGCGTGATCCCATTTTTCTCTTGTGTCTGACCGCGGGACTGCTCGCTTTCGTCGTGCAATCCGGCGAACTGGGGACGTCCGACACGACGCATCGGCTGCAGACCACACATTGGCTCTGGACCTCAGAACCGCAGGTTTTCCCCAACGAATATCCCGAGTTTGGCCTGCACGGCCGCGGCGGGCGTCTCTATAGCTGGTATGGCATCGGCCAGTCGCTGCTCATGTTGCCGGCCGATCTCCTGGGGACGTGGATTGCGCGCTGGTCCATCTTCTCGGGTTACGGCGACGACCCTGCCGTGCGCAGCCTCGTGGTCAGCTACACGACTAACATCTTGGTCAACATTCTTACCGCGCTCGTCGCCTTCCGGTTGCTCGGTCAGTTGCGCTTTAGCGTGAAAGAGTCCGTGGCCGGCGTGTTGGCGTTGATGTTCTGCACCACACATCTGCATTACACGCAGAACATGATGGAGAACAACTACATCATGTTGCTGACGCTTACTGGATTTTCATTTCAATACGAGTGGCTGCGCGCGGACAACTGGCGCGCGCTTTTCGCTGGCTCCTGCGCGCTGGGACTGAACCTGCTTACGCGTCTCACCACCGGGTTAGACCTGATGGCGGCAGGGATCTTTGTCTTGTTTGTGCTTTGGTTTGAAGGATCGCGCGGGCACGGGTTGTGGCTGCGTCTTCTTGACTACTGCAAAGTCGCCGCGCCGGTTTACATCTTCTTTCTCCTGGTTGACCGCGCCTACCAATTTTACCGCTACGGATCCTTTACCAATACATACGTGGCTGTATTCGCCCGGGAATACCGCCAGTTGGATCCTACGCTGCCAGCGAATTTTCCCTGGAGCTCGCCCTTTCACGCTGGCTTTCTCGGGCCGCTATTCCAGCCTGAGAAGTCTATTTTTCTCTTCGATCCCCTTCTCGTGCTGGCAATTTTCCTCCTGGCATGGCTGTGGAAGCGCCTGACGCCCGAGGTGCGTGCCTACGGAGTCACCACGCTTCTCCTGCTGCTGGCCTACATCTGCTTTTACGCGAGATACACGTTCTGGGCGGGCGACTTCGCCTGGGGCGACCGCTATGTTTCGACCTCGGCGGAACTGGTGGCGCTCATTGCCGTGCCGTTGCTCATGCGCTATCGAGCGTCTTTAAATGGAGAACGCCTGGGAAGAACGATCTGGCGTGCCGGATTCGCGCTGATCGTAGTCAGCTTGATGATTCAGTTAGCATCGTTGGCTTTCTGGTTGCCATTGGAAATTTACCAGATGGAAACGTTCGGACATCCGACATTCGTGATTGCTCTGCGTTTCAAGAACATCGCCGCCTTCGCTTTGGGCAAAATGGATGCCTGGGGATTGAACACCGAGGCCATGCACTGGGACCCTTGGGATTATGTTCACATCACGACGTGGAATTTTCTGCCGTTTCTGCTGCTCCGCGTCGGGGTAGCCTCGGGCTGGGTGGTGAATTCGGCGCTTGCCATCTGGCTTGCCGCGACGGCCGCACTGGGAGCGACTTTACTCAGGTTACGAAGCAGTTTGCGGACGCCCGCATGAGGGCAAGACTTAGCTACCTTTTAAACTGCGTCTTGCAGCCCCAATCGTGCTCCAATAAGGAACATGCACTTGCTTGCGATCGTCCTGCTCGCGTCGAAAAAGAGCACCCTGCGATGGCTGATCCATCTCGGCGGCCCCAGCCTGATTTTGCTGGGCCTGGTCGACAACTCCGTCATCCCTCTGCCCGGCAGCACAGACGTCGTCACCATTCTGCTCGCCGCCCACCATCCCAGCCTGTGGGTCTACTACGCGATCATGGCAACGATGGGAGCACTCATCGGCGGCTATCTTACCTATCGCATGGCTCGCAAAGGTGGCAAAGAAACGCTGGAAAAAAGATTCTCGAAAAAGACGACCAAAAAGGTGTATGCGATTTTTGAACGCTGGGGCTTCGCGGCAGTCGCGATCCCGGCGATACTTCCACCGCCGTTTCCCATCGTGCCCATGCTTCTGGCGGCCGGCGCCATGCAGTACCCCACCAGGAAGTTTCTGACCGCTCTGGCCGTGGGGCGCGGCATTCGGTTCACCATCCTGGCTTTTCTCGGGTTCCACTACGGACGGCACATCGTGCGGCTTTTTGCCCTGTATTACTGGCCCGTACTCATCGCCCTGATCGCGTTCTCGGTGCTGGGCGCACTGTATGGCCTCTACGAGTACAAACGCCGACAGAAAACCGAGCGTCCCAAAACCTCCCAGCCGAAACCGCAAGTTCGTCGTCGGATGGCTTAGCGAAGTAAACGTAGGGACAGCCGCCCTCGGCTGTCCAGGCGAGCGCAGCTCGCCTGGGGTTTCGTCACTCCTCCCCGTGCGCTCAGATACGTATCGGGGCTTTGCCCCGCTGGACGGCCGACGGCGGCTGTCCCTACGTTCACGAAACTCGCCTCCAGCGCCCGCAACCAGCTAAAATGGTTATTACCGTGGAGTGAATGAGGATGTCCCTGACCAAACAGCAAGCTTTAGAGATGTTTCGGTCCGATGATCTGATCGGGATTGGCATGGAGGCGGACGCCATCCGCCGCAAGCTCCATCCCGAAGGAACGGTGACGTACATCATCGACCGCAACATTAATTACACCAATTTCTGCACCGAATATTGCACCTTCTGCGCGTTCTATCGTCCGTTGAAGGGGCCGGCGGCTAGGGTCAATGAGGGGTACATCCTCGACCTCGATACCATCTACGAAAAAATTCGCGAGACCGTGGAACTCGGCGGCACCGGTGTGCTGATGCAGGGGGGCCTGCACCCCGATCTCAAGATCGACTGGCATGAGAGCATGCTGAGCGGCATCAAGCAGCGCTTCCCCAAAATTCATCTGCACTGCTACTCCGCTTCGGAAATCTTGGCGATTGCCGAGTACAGCAATCTCAGCGTGCGCGATACCATTGCGCGCTTGCGCGACTCGGGCCTGGATTCGATCCCAGGCGGCGGGGCTGAGATCCTTGACGATGAAGTCCGCTACAAAATCGCGCGCCTGAAGTGCCTGACTGCGGATTGGCTGCTGGTGCATCGCACCGCACACCAGCTCGGCATGCATACCACCGCGACCATGATGTTCGGCGTGGGCGAGTCCATCGAACACCGCATCAATCACTTTCAGTGTCTTTACGATTTGCAGCAGGAGACAGGTGGCTTCACCGCGTTCATCCCCTGGAGTTTTCAGCCCGCCAACACCGCGCTCGGCGGACGCCACTGGGATGAAGCAACCGCTGTTGAATATCTGAAAGTGCTGGCAATTTCGCGTCTCTATCTTTCGAATTTCGTGAACGTGCAGTCCAGTTGGGTGACGCAAGGATTGAAAGTCTGCCAGATGGGCTTGCGCTTCGGCGGCAACGACGTGGGCTCGGTGATGCTGGAGGAGAACGTCGTCCGCGCCGCGGGCGTGACCAATTGCACAACCGAAGAAGAGTTGCGGCGCATCATACGCGATGCCGGCTTCCGCCCGGTGCAGCGGGATACCTTGTACCGGCAATATTTTCTCAACTGAGCGGAACCCACTGAATCATTGAGACACTGACTGATTGAGGCGTTGATTTCAATGATTCAATGTCTCAATGACTCAATGATTCAATGATTCAATCCCTGATGATGCGCTCACTCGCCCTCGCCTTTTGCATTCTCAGCGCCTTGCTGCCGGCGAGCGGGCAGGATTCCTCACCTGCGCCAAAGGCATCCTCCATTGCAGGCACAGTAGTTCAGGAACCGGCCAGCCAGCCGCTCAAAAAAGTACTGGTGCAGGTGATCGCGGAAGACCAGAAACAGGGCGGAAACTACACCGCTTCGACCGACGCCGACGGCCATTTCCACATCGAGAATGTGGTGCCTGGACGTTACCGCATCTTTCTCGAAAAAGCCGGATTTGACGGAGTAAATGCACGCGGGCTCCAATCTGACATAAACGTTGTTTCGGTTCAAGCGGAGCAATCGCTGCACGATCTGCTCTTGCGCATGTTGCCCACCGCCACCATCAGCGGACGCGTCACCGATGAAGATGGCGACCCGATGTCCGGGGTGAGGGTGGTCGGGCAAAGGAAAAAACCAGGGAAGACAGGGAAGGAAGGCGCCGCGGCTGGGTCAACCAACGATCTCGGCGAATACCGTCTCTCCGGTTTGTTTCCGGGCCAGTATTGGATCGTGGCCGTGCCGCCTCCGGATTTCCGCGATTACGAACGGCAGGAGAAATCGCCGCGGGGAGAAAACCAGGGCGACGGCCAGCCCGATACTCGCTACCTCACCACCTACTATCCGGGAACCTACGATGCCATAGAGGCGGCGGCGGTGACGCTCAAGGCAGGCGATGAAATGCCGATCAACTTCGCGCTGGTGCCGGCGAGAACGTATCGGGTCCGTGGTATCGTCGCTGGCGTCACATCCGGCCAGAAGCCTGCCGTGGAGCTGGTCGCGAAAGCGGGTGACTCCATCCATGCGGACAATGACATAGGGCCGGACGGCCAGTTCGAACTGCGCGGAATCGGTCCGGGATCGTATGTTCTAAGAGCATCGGCCGGCACGGATTCGCAATCGCTCACGGCGCGGCAGGAGATCAGCGTCGTTGCCGCCGACGTCGAAGGGGTGAAGCTCATTGTCCAGCCCTCTTTCACGATCAGCGGTCGTCTCCATGTCGAGCCCGTCACCGGCGACCTCACGCAATATGCGGCAAATCTGCGGCAGGCAGAATTACCAGAAGACCCCGGCTCCTTCATGTCGCCAGAGTTTTTTGGAGCGAACGCGCCCGTGGACCGCTCCGGTAACTTCGAGTGGAAAAACGTGAACCCCGGCAACTACATCGTTCAGGTGTACGGAGGTAACGGGCAGGGCACCTTTCTTAAATCCGTAACGTTGGGCGGACGAGACATAGCAACCGGATTCACGCCAAGCGGGCCGGCGACGCTTGAACTGGTGGTGAGCACCAGCGGAGGCATGATCGAGGGAGTGGTAGTTGAAAAGGAAAAGGATGTGGACAACGACTATCCGGTAGCCAACGCCACGGTGGTGGCCGTGCCGGAAGAGAAATTCCGCAAGCTTCCCGATCATTTCGGGGTCGGATCGACCGATCAGCACGGACGCTTTACCATCCGCGGCGTAGCCCCGGGCAGCTACACGCTATATGCCTGGCAGGATCTGGCTGAGGGCGTCTATCGCGATCCCGACTTTCTGAAGTCCCAGGAAGCGAACGGTATGGCAGTGAAGGTAGAAGAAGGTTCTCGACGGCAGGTCGAGCTGAAGGCGAGTCCAGCAGGCGAGGAGTGGCGGTAGGCGGTCGTGTGGTGGCAGGGCTTTGCCCCGCCGGAACGGGGTAAAGCCCCTTTCCCACATAGCTTCGGGCGACGTGACTGATCCTGTACAATGCTGGGGCTACTCTCTTTCCTTAATGGTCCTGTTGAGTTCATGGCTTTGACGCTCACTTTTTTCCCGCCGGCCCGGATGGCCTTGGTCGTTATTTTCGCCTCCAAGGGTTGGGGGCCCTACCTTCGCCAGCATTTTCTGGATAAGACTTTCCAGGGGCTTTACCAGGTCAATGCCTTCGATCTGGCACTGCTGATACCCTATTTCATCGTGCTGATCATTCTCGCGGCGTATGGCGCCCACCGCTACTGGCTGGTCTACCTTTATTACAAGCACAAGAAGAACAAGACAACGGAACCCGCGGCTCATTTTGACGACCTCCCGCGCGTCACTGTGCAGTTGCCCATCTTCAACGAGCAATACGTGGTGGACCGGCTGCTCGATGCCGTCTGCCGCCTCGACTATCCGAAAGACAAGCTCGACATTCAGCTGCTGGACGACTCGACCGACGAAACCGTCGAGGTCGCCCGAATCCTGGTTGATCGCTACGCCGCGCTAGGGCATCCAGTCACCTACATCCATCGCGACAATCGTGAGGGCTTCAAGGCGGGCGCTCTGGCGGAAGGATTGAAAACGGCGAAGGGTGAATTCGTTGCGATCTTTGACGCCGATTTTGTTCCCCCACCCGACTTTCTGCTGAAGTGCATCCATCATTTCACCGATTCCAAGGTCGGCATGGTGCAGACGCGTTGGACGCACATCAACCGCAACTACTCGCTGCTGACCCAAGTCGAAGCTATTCTGCTCGACGGCCATTTCGTGCTGGAACACTCAGGACGGGCGCGCAGCGGCGTTTTCTTTAACTTCAACGGCACCGCCGGCATGTGGCGGCGCCGCGCCATCGACGAAGCCGGCGGCTGGGAGCATGACACGCTCACCGAAGACACCGATCTCTCCTATCGTGCACAACTCAAGGGATGGAAGTTCGTTTATCTGCAAGATGTCGAGTGTCCAGCCGAGTTGCCGGTGGAGATGACCGCATTCAAGACGCAGCAAGCGCGTTGGGCCAAGGGGTTGATCCAGGTCTCCAAGAAAATACTTCCGCAGGTGTTAAAGAGCGACGTATCGCGACACCAGAAAATCGAAGCCGTGTATCACCTGACGGCCAACCTCAGCTATCCACTGATGATCGTGCTCTCGGTCTTGCTGATGCCCGCCATGATTATTCGCTTCTATCAGGGATGGTTCCAGATGCTCTACATCGACCTGCCCCTGTTCATGGCTTCGACGTTCTCCATTTCCAGCTTCTATCTGGTCTCGCAGAAGGAACTGTTTCCGAAAAGCTGGGTGCGATCGCTGCTCTATCTGCCACTATTGATGTCTCTGGGAATCGGGCTGACGATCACCAATACGATTGCCGTGCTCGAAGCGCTGGTTGGCAAGCAGACCGCCTTCGCCCGCACTCCCAAGTATCGCGTCGAATCAAAGAGAGACAAAGTCGGCTCAACAAATATCGCAAGCGCCTGGGATGGGTCCCTTGGGTTGAACTTCTGATCGGAACGTATTTCGCGCTGGCGGTGTATTACGCCATCGACAATGAGAATTACTTCACCGTTCCCTTCCTGTTGCTGTTCGTGATCGGTTACTGGGTCACGGGGATGATGTCGCTGCTGCAAGGACGGTTTGCCGGACTCTCGATAGGTTCAGAAACCCACACCAAACCCTTCCCCGTCGGCGTGTAAATATTGAGCCATTGACCCATTTAGTCATTGAATCATTGAAGATCGGACTTCCCACCAATGTCTAAATGACTAAATGCCTCAATGTCTCAATGATTTGACTCGGGGAGCTTGAAGTCAATTTTGATCCCGATCTCGTTCTTCATCGGTTTCCCGTCGAGTTCAAAGGGCGTGTACTGCCAGTGCTCAACGGCATCCACGGCAGACGGGACGAGGATAGGCGAGCCTTCGATAACTTTGACGTCGCTCACCGTTCCATCTTCCATGACCATCGCGGCCAGAATGACCCGGCCCTCCAAGCGCGACAGCAGAGCCTCCGCGGGATAAACAGGCTCAACGCGATGCAGGAGTTGGCCGCCCGAAATCCCTCGCGACACTAGCGCAGGGGACCTGGGCGACGACGGCCCGGTCACGGCGGTTTCATCAGAATGCGATCCAGCCTGCGCACTTGTCTGCGAACTTACCTGCGAGCTTGTCTGCGAAGTTCGACCGTCATGTCGGATGACAGCATCGGCGGCAACGTCGGCGAGCAAGAGAGGTCGATCCGCATGGGTCTTCTTTCTCGCGAGCACGTCCGCCTTTGAGGCCAACTTCACCGGAGACCCGGCTGAAGGCTTTGCACTCAGCGGAATCAAGGTCTCGCCGCCAGGATTCTCCTTCCAGACCGGGTCATTGTCGGGTGGATGTGCCGTTGCGGTGGTCACGGTTGCGGCATCCGCAGATGCCGCGGTCGCCGCATGCGCCTTGCCATCCGTCTCATTCGGACCACGCCACCCAAGCCAGATCACCAAGGCAAAGAGCGCGATCGCCACCAGGCCGCCGACGCCTAAGACAAACGGTCGCGATCGAGTGCCTAGGGAAGCGAGCACCACATCCCCGACACGATCCGACGCTGGCAGCAGGCCTGAGGGTTGCGGCTTCTCAACCGCCGACGAAGGTTTCGGGGCGACCGACGATGCGCCATGCGGTTGTGACGCGCGTGCCCGTTCCGCAAGCATGGCCAGTTGCCGAAGAAGAACAATATGCGCTTCGCTGAAGGCTGCGGGCTGGGTGGAAAAAACCTCGAGGATTCCGTTGACCCCGCGCCAGCCCTGAATCGGCAAAACGGCCATCGAGCGCAAACCGAGGCCGCGGCAGACCTCCGCATCGACCAGCGGGTTGTTCTCCGTATCCGTACAATGCTGAATCTGGCCGCTGCGAAAACACTCCCCCGAGATTCCGGTCTCCGCACTTAACCTCGCACCGAGAACGGGAGCCGTGTCGCCACTGCGCGCGCGACACACCATGGCGCCGTCCTTCCACATCGCGAGCGCGGCTCCGGAGGCGCCCGTTAGTTGTTGTGCGGCATCGGTGATGGTTCCGAGCATCGCGTCCAGTCGGTGGTCCCCGGCTGCGATCATCTCCTTCAGCGACGACAGGGCTGTGCTCTCGTCCAAATTGCCCGCCATGTTGCCGGGCCGGTTGGAGGAGGTTGACGGGGACGAAGAATCGCGATCCAAAGCGTTGAGTTTTTTCCCGGGGTCAAACGGCTTGGAATGAGGCACAACCACAGATCTCTCTCGGTCGGTAAAAATTGCCGTGCAAAAACCGGCAGAACACAAGCGGCGCGGGCAATTTGGCCGAAGTATGAGCCAACTCCACGCGCCTGTCAAGGAAAGTGACGCTCGGTGTCGTTAGCACATCAAATGTCCGGTGGAATTAGCAGGTGAAATGTCCGCTTTGCAGGCGGTGAGAGTAGGAGAACATGGCAAGCATGTTCTCTTACTCGAAGGCCGCGATGGAGCGGGCGATGAAGATTCAAGAGGTGCTGTTGCGAGCGATGGCGCGGAAGATTACGTGGTGGCAAGCGGCCGAGATTCTCGGTTTCAGCGACCGGCATCTGCGGCGGGTTCGCGAACGGTATGAGCAGTTTGGCTATGAAAGTATGTTCGATAAACGTCGCGGGCAGCCTTCCCCGAAGCGAGTGCCCTTCGCCACGGTGGAGAAAGTGCTGGCGCTGTATCGGGACCAGTACTTTGATTTCAATGTGCGACATTTTCACGAGAAGCTGCGCGAGCAGCATGCGATCGATCTGAGTTACACCTGGGTGAAAACGGTGTTACAAGGGGCGGGGCTGGTGGCGCGGGAGCGCAAGCGGGGAGTGCATCGCAAGCGCCGGCCGCGGCGGCCTTTACCGGGCATGCTGCTGCACATCGACGGGAGCCGGCATCAATGGTTCCAGGACGAACGCTGGTATGACCTGATCGTGATCCTGGACGATGCCACCAGCGAGATCTATTATGCGCAGCTGACAGAAGAGGAATCCACGTTGACGGTGATGGCTGGACTGAAGGAAGTGATTGAGCGCAAAGGAGTTTTTTGCGCCTTGTACAGCGATCGCGGCAGCCATTTCTGGCTCACCCCGAAGGCGGGAGGCAAGATCGATCCGCACCGGCTGACGCAAGTCGGTCGCGCCCTACGCGAGTTGGGAGTGCAGATGATTCCTGCTTATTCCCCTCAGGCCCGTGGTCGATCGGAACGGAGCTTCGGCACTTGGCAAGGGCGCTTGCCGCAGGAGCTGCGGCTACGCGGAGCCCGCACTCTGGAGACAGCCAATCAGTTTCTGCGCGAGCACTACATGGCTGAGTTCAATACTCGCTTTCAAGCACCGGCGGCGGAGCGCGGCAGTGCCTTTGTGCGCCGTTCCAGTCGAGATCTGGATCTGATTTTCGCCCTGCAGTTCGAACGTACCGTCAACCGCGACAACACGGTCAGCATCCAGAACCTGCGCCTGCAGATTGAGCCGGTGCGTTGGCGCGCTACTTTGGCGGGCTGTTCGGTCACCGTGCACCAGCATTTGGATGGAACTTTCACGATTACCCACGGCCCCCAGCGACTGGGGCACTACAGTGCGGAAGGAAAATCTCTGCCCAAGGAAAAAATCGGCGAGCGCAGGGCTATGGAAAAGACGCAAGACGGAAAAGTCCAAAAACCGACTTTCCCGTCTTGCTTGGAAATCCCGCAAAATGCGCGGGATTCCCACTTTCCCACAGCCCCGGCTGCGGGAGGAGATTAAACCGAAAACCGGACATTTCACTTGCTACGAAAACCGGACATTTTAATTTGCTACCAACAGGAAAGTGACGCTCGGTGTGTCCTTCCGTGTTATCAGCGGGTGAAAGGATCATCGTGGCATGTTTCGCTATGCCCGAATTTCTGATCACCTGTGTGGCCCGATCGCCAGAACATCTGATGCTTTGCTTGCACCAAACTAACCAACAAACGAGCCGCGGGGCGATGCTAACCTGATGGGGCTCTGGTTTCTCGCATTTACCTCCGCATGAGGCATTGCAGGGAACCAATCTCAAGAAGCTCTTAAGAACGGTCGAAGCGCTGGCGGATTTGGGGCCCGAACTTACGGCGGACCGCGACTTCCGCCAAACGGCGCGGACCATGCTGACTGCTGTAATGGAGGCGGCCGGTGCGCGCGAGGCTGTCCTTTTTTCGTTCGGCGAACGGCCTTCCCTGCTGACTTCGGTGGACGCGCAAGGATTCGCGCTGCTGCCGGAGCCGTCGCTGATTCCGCTGCTTCCCCGCCACGTGCACACCCTGACCGCCACCGCCGGCCCGGTGCTGCTCAACAGTTCCACCTACGATGTCTTTCTGAGTTCGAACGGCAATGTCGCTCCCGAACTATTCAAGTGCATTTGCCCGTTGAAAGTCCGGGGAAAGCTGGTCGGAGCCATCGCCCTGGGACGCCGGCCCGGCGAAGCCCTGTACGAAGAAGATGCGCTCGACGCTTTTGAAATGCTGAGCCATTACGTGGCGCTGGCCATTCAGAATCACACGCTCGGCCAGACGCTGGCACAGCGGGTCTCGGAAAACCTGCGGCTGCTGGCCTCGCTGCACGGGTTCTATGACAACGCGCTCGAAGCTTTCGCCACCGCCATCGACGTCAAACACATCAACATTCATGGACACTCGCTGCGCGTGGGTCGGTACTCGCAGGCGATCGGCGAGGCGCTCGGTATGGACCCGACCGCAGTCGCGTCGCTGCGGTCGGCCGCATATCTGCACGACATTGGCATGGTTGCCGTCGATAAGCGGCTGTTGGGAAAAGCCGCGCAGCTCGACCCGGAAGAATCCCGCGAAATGCGGGACCACACGGTCGTTGGGCATCAGATCGTCAGCCAGGTACAGTTTCCCTGGCCCCAGATTCCGGAAATCGTGCGCTGGCACCATGAGCGCGTAGACGGGTCGGGATACCCGGATGGTTTGCATGGAAACGAGATACCGCAACCGGTGCGGATCGTCGCTCTGGCCGAATCCTTTGACGCCATGACCAGCGAGCGTCCCTATCGCGAACGCTTGTCGCTCGGATCGGCGCTTCAGGAACTAATCCGTATGACACCGCAGAAATACGACCCTCAGGCACTGCAAGCTTTGCTGATCCAGGTACGTCGCGACGCGGTCGGAAGCAACCGCATCTCCTTGCTCGACCCTGACGTAATGCACATTTCGGCCGTAGATGTGGACCAGTTGGCGTCCACCCTGCAACACAGGATCAGCCAGAATAGAACCTTTCTTACCTGAGTTCGTCCGTTGGTAGAGACGGGGCTTGCCCCGTCTAACTCCGCGGAGAGACGCGGCAAGCCGTGTCTCTTCCCTGATCCCGACAGACCCGGACGATCCCCCGACCAATTCTTCTCAGTGTAAAATTGTTAGTCGTTAGTCGGTCCCTCTTGTGCCGCGTCTTGTTTCTCAATCACGATGTAAACTTGGGGCGGTCGGCGCAGGTGTATCCATTTGGCGCTGACTTCATCTAATTTGGCAGCGGTGGCAGTGCAAGCCAATTTGCGAGGAGAGAGAGGAGAGAATTGATGGCTGTCAGTGACCAGTCTGTCGCCACCGGTACCCAGCTCGATCAGTTGTGTATCAACACGATTCGCACGCTTTCGATGGATGCCGTGCAGAAGGCGAACTCGGGACATCCCGGGGCGCCGATGGCTCTGGCTCCTGTGGCCTACTGCTTGTGGCAGCAGTTTCTGCGCTATGACCCGGAAGATCCCATCTGGCCGAACCGCGATCGCTTCGTTCTCTCCAACGGTCACGCCTCCATGCTGCTGTATTCGCTGATCCATCTGGCAGGCATACGCGAAGTCAGTCGCGACGGCAAAATTCTTTCGACGCCCGCCCTGTCGCTCGACGAGATCAAGAATTTCCGGCAACTGGGGAGCAAAACGCCCGGCCATCCCGAATACGGCTTGACCTCGGGGGTGGAAACGACCACCGGCCCACTCGGTCAGGGCGTCGCTAACAGCGTAGGCATGGCGATCGCCGAGCGCTGGCTGGCGGAGTATTTCAATCGTCCGGGGTTCGAGCTGTTCAACTACAACATCTGGACGATTTGCGGCGACGGCGACATGATGGAAGGAATTTCCTCGGAAGCCGCGTCGGTCGCCGGCCATCTGAAACTTTCGAACCTGTGCTGGATTTACGACAGCAACCACATCACCATCGAGGGCAACACCGATCTCGCTTACGACGAAAATGTGGCCGCCCGGTTCGCGGCCTATGGCTGGGATGTCCAGCACGTGCTCGATGCCAACGATCTGGTTGCGCTCGCCGACGCCTACACCCACGCGCTCAGCGTAAACGATCGCCCCAAGCTCATCATCGTCAACAGCCACATTGGTTACGGCTCGCCCCACCGCCAGGACACAAAAGAGGCGCACGGCGAAGCGCTCGGCGAAGAAGAAGTCAAACTGACGAAGCGCTTCTACGGCTGGCCGGAAGACGCCAAGTTCCTCGTCCCCGACGGCGTGCGCGAAAATTTCCACGACGTCATGGGCAAGCGCGGCCGGCAATTGAGCGGCCAGTGGAACACGCTGTTCGCGAAGTACGGCGCGCAGTATCCCGATTTAGCGGCCCAATTCGCACGCATGCAAAGCCGGCAGCCTGCCGACGGATGGGACAAGGAACTGCCCACATTTGCGCCCGATCCGAAGGGACTCGCAACCCGCGATTCGTCCGGCAAAGTTCTCAACGCCATTGCCAAGAACCATCCCTGGCTTATGGGCGGCTCGGCCGATTTGTATCCATCGACGAAGACGCGGCTCACATTCGACGGCGCGGGCGATTTCGAAGCAAATCACTACAACGCGCGCAACTTCCACTTCGGCATTCGCGAGCACGCGATGGGAGCAATCGTCAACGGCATGGCGCTATCGAAAATCCGCGCCTACGGTTCGACCTTCCTCATCTTCAGCGACTACATGAAGATGCCGATCCGACTCTCGGCCATCATGGAAGTTCCGTCAATCTGGATTTTCACCCACGATTCCATCGGCGTGGGCGAAGACGGCCCGACTCACCAGCCCATCGAGCAACTGATCACGCTGCGAGCGATTCCGGGACTGATGACGCTGCGTCCCGCCGATGCCAACGAAGTCGTCGAAGCGTGGAAAGTGATCATGAAGCAGACGAAGGAACCGGTGGCGCTGATCCTGACGCGACAGGCCGTGCCGACTTTCGATCGCACGAAATACGCGTCCGCCGCAGGCGTGGCTCGCGGCGCCTACATCCTGGCCGATGCCGAAGGCGGCAAGCCGCAGGTCATTCTTGATGGCCACCGGCAGCGAGGTCTACCTCTGCATCGACGCCTACGAGAAACTAAAAGCGGAAGGCATCCGCGCGCGCGTCGTCAGCATGCCTTCGTGGGATTTGTTCGAGCATCAGGACCAGAGTTACCGCGATGAGGTGCTTCCGCCCGACGTCACCGCAAGAGTCGCGGTCGAGATGGCTTCGACCTTCGGATGGGCGCAATACGCGGGAGCAAAAGGACGCATCATGGGCATGCACACTTTTGGAGCGTCCGCGCCGCTCAAGGATTTGCAGAAGAAATTCGGCTTCACCGCAGAGGCCGTCCTGCAAGCGGCGCGCGAACTAGTCGTGTAGAGACGGGGCTTGCCCCGTCTCCTTGGACATCGCGAAGCACTCGCGGAGGAGACGCGGCAAGCCGGGTCTCTACGGAAAAGCTTAGGAGATGTTATGAATCCAGTGGGCACGCTTGAAACCGCAAAAGCCGCCAATCCTCTCACCCAGCTTCAGACCTTCGGCCAATCCATCTGGCTCGACTACATCCGCCGCGACCTCCTGAAGGGTGGCGAGTTGCAACGACTGATCACGGAAGACGGCCTGCGCGGGATGACTTCGAATCCCGCGATTTTCGAGAAGGCCATTGCCGGCTCGACCCAGTATCAGGATTTTCTCGACTCCCTCGCCGGCCGAATCGACCTCGACGCCAAAGGCCGCTACGAACTGCTGGCAATTCGCGACATACAAGACGCGGCCGACTTGCTCGCCCCTGTCTATCGCAGCACAAAGAAACGCGATGGCTACGTGAGCCTTGAAGTATCTCCTTACCTCGCGCACGATACCAATGGCACCCTTGTCGAGGCGCGCCGGCTGTGGAAAAGCGTCGCCCGCGAAAACCTGATGATCAAGGTTCCAGGCACCGCCGAGGGCATACCGGCGTTTCGCCAGCTCATCAGCGAGGGCATCAACGTCAACGTGACGCTGCTGTTCGCGCAAGGAGTGTATGAAGAAGTCGCCGCGGCTTTCATTGACGGAGTGGAAACGTTCGCTGCCACCGGCGGCGATGTGAGTAAGGTTGCGAGCGTAGCCAGCTTTTTCATCAGCCGTATCGATTCGCTGGTCGACTCGCTCATAGGCGACCAACTGAAGAAACAAACCGACGCAGCCCGCAAGGCGAAGTTGCAGTCGATCCTCGGTAAGGTCGCGATCGCGAACGGCAAGCTGACCTACGAAGCGTATGAGCGCATCTTTTCTTCTCCGCGCTGGAAAGCGCTGGCCGTCAAGGGCGCGCAGACGCAGCGCGTGTTATGGGCGAGCACCAGCACGAAGAATCCGAATTATCGCGACGTGCTTTACGTCGAGGAATTGATCGGACCCGACACCGTCAACACCGTTCCTCCGGCCACGCTCGATGCCTTCCGCGATCATGGCAAGCCGCGCCAGAGTCTGACCGAAGACCTCGACGGCGCGCGGAAAACGATGGCCGATCTCGCCGGCGTCGGCATCGTCATGAAAGATGTGACCGACAAGCTGACCACCGACGGCGTAAAACTATTTGCCGACGCCTTCGACACGCTGCTGGCCGCGGTTGAAGAAAATGCGAAGCACATAACCACGCCCACGTCCCAGATCAATCAGCAGACGGCATCGCTTCCGGTGAATCTCGACGCCGCGGTAAAAAAAAACCTTAACGACTGGCGGGCATCTGGAAAAGTAAGACGCCTCTGGCAAGGCGACGCCTCCCTCTGGACCAACGAAGACGAGGCTAACTGGTTAGGATGGCTCGGCATCACCGACGATCAACTCGCCAACGCCGCCGGGCTCAAAGCGCTCGCGAACGAAGTCAAGAGCGCAGGATTCTCCGACATTCTGCTGCTCGGCATGGGTGGATCAAGCCTGTGTCCGGAAGTGCTCTCTCTGACTTACCCGCAAACTTCCGGCTTTCCGCACCTGCACATACTCGACTCGACCGACCCGGCGCAAATCCGGAGCGTAGAAAAAAAGGTCGACCTCGCCAAAACCCTCTTCGTTGTCTCCAGCAAGTCCGGCAGCACCCTCGAGCCCAACATCTACAAGCAGTACTTCTTCGAGCGGGTGCAGCAGAAGATTGGCGCCGACAAGGCGGGCAGCCACTTCATCGCCGTCACCGATCCCGGCTCCAAGATGCAACTGGTCGCCGAGCGCGACCGCTTCCGCCACATTTTCTATGGCCTGCCATCCATCGGCGGACGCTACTCCGCGCTCTCGAACTTTGGCATGGTTCCCGCCGCGGCCATGGGTCTCGACACCGGCAAGTTCCTCGCCCGCACGAAAGAAATGGTTGAAGCCTGCCAGCCGTCCGTTCCCGTAGAACAAAATCCGGGTGTGATGCTCGGCCTGATCATGGGTACAGCCGCGAAATTTGGTCACGACAAAATTACGCTCATCACTTCGCCCGCAATTGCCGACCTGGGCGCGTGGCTCGAGCAGTTGATCGCGGAATCCACGGGCAAACTCGGCAAGGGCATCATCCCGGTCGACCGCGAACACCTTGGCACGCCGGAAGCGTATGGCAATGACCGCATCTTCGCTTATCTCCGTTTAGAAGGCGCGCCCAACGCGGCACAGGACGCCAAGGTCGCCGCGCTAGAGAAAGCCGGGCACCCCTTGGTGCGCATCGCCGTCGCCGACACCTACAGCCTTGGCCAGGAATTTTTCCGCTGGGAAATTGCGACTGCGGTTGCCGGATCAATCATCGGCATCAACGCTTTCAATCAGCCCGACGTCGAGGCGAGCAAAATCGTAACCAAGCAACTGACGTCTGCATACGAAGCCTCGGGCGCGCTTCCTCCGGAAAAGCCGATCGTTGAAGAAGCCGGCTCCAAGCTTTTTACCGACGAGAAGAATGCAGCCGAACTGGCGAAAGCCGTGGCTGGCGCTTCATCGGAGGGCAAGCTGAAGAATTACCTGCGCGCGCATCTGGCGCGTCTTGGCCCCGGCGACTATTTTGCCGTACTGGGCTACGTCGAAATGAATGCGGAGCACGAATCTCTGCTGCAAGACCTCCGCGTGACCGTTCGCGATCGCAAACGCGTCGCGACATGCCTCGGCTTCGGCCCGCGCTTCCTGCATTCCACGGGACAAGCATATAAAGGAGGCCCCAACAGCGGCGTGTTCCTGCAGATCACTTGCGACGACGCGCAAGACTTGCCGGTTCCCGGGCAGAAGTACACGTTCGGGGTCGTGAAGGCGGCACAGGCTCGCGGCGACTTCGAGGTTCTCGCCGACCGCAAGCGTCGCGCGCTGCGAGTGCACCTCGGCAGCGACCTAAAAGCAGGACTCACGAAGCTGGCAGAACTGGTAAAGCAGATTGTGTAGTCGAGGGTCGTGTGGTGACGGGCCTATGGCCCGTGCGGACTCAGGAAAATTAAGGAGCACGAATGCAACTCGGAATGGTAGGTCTAGGCCGCATGGGTGCCAACATGACGCGGCGCCTGATGCGCGGCGGCCACACGCTGGTGGTTTCCGATCTCAGCGCCGATGCCGTCAAGGGTCTCGCCGGCGAAGGTGCGCTCGCCTCCTCTTCGCTTGACGATCTGGTCAGTAAGCTGAGCCCGCCGCGCGCCGCGTGGATCATGGTGCCGTCAGGCGATCCCACCGAAAAAACGGTGCAGGCTCTCCTCGGACGCATGCAGGCGGGTGACACCATCATCGACGGCGGCAACTCCTATTTCAAAGACGATGTCCGCCGCTCCAAGATCTGCGCTGCCAAGGGCGTGCACTATATCGACGTCGGTACCAGCGGCGGCGTCTGGGGACTCGAGCGCGGATACTGCATGATGATTGGCGGCCCGAAAGAGGCCGTCCAGCGCCTTGACCCGATCTTCAAGATGTTGGCGCCCGGACGCGGTGACATCCCGCGCACACCGGGACGCGAAAAAATCGCCAGGGTGGCAACTGGTGCCAGCGCCTCTACTGCCGAAGACGGATACATCCACTGCGGCCCGTCCGGTTCCGGACATTTTGTGAAGATGGTGCACAACGGCATCGAATACGGAATGATGCAGGCCTATGCCGAAGGCTTCGACATTTTCAAGAATGCAAACAGCAAAGAACTTCCGGAAGACATCCGCTACGATCTCAACCTGCCCGACATAGCCGAGGTCTGGCGGCGTGGCAGCGTGGTGAGTTCATGGTTGCTCGACCTGACCGCGATGGCGTTGATCGAAAATCCCACGCTCTCCGAGTACAGCGGTTATGTGCAGGATTCCGGCGAAGGCCGCTGGACGATTCAGGCGGCGCTCGAGGAGGCGGTTCCGGCCGAAGTGCTGACGGCGGCCCTTTATACCCGCTTCCGCTCACGCCAGGACCATACCTTCGCGGAGAAGATGTTGTCCGCCATGCGGCAGAAATTCGGTGGTCACGTTGAACTCAAACCGCCGGCAAAGCCGTAAAAATTTGGCTTCGAGCCACGAGCTTCGAGCTACGAGCAACCGGGTCCAGGGATTGCTCGAAGCTCGAAGCTCGAAGCCCGAAGCCAGCAATCGAGGAACCCATGGCTCTAATCGATGCTCGGCCAGCACCAACGAAACCGCGAGTGGGACGCATAGCAGATCCGTGTGTCATGGTGATCTTCGGCTTTACCGGCGACCTCACGCGCCGAAAGCTGATTCCGGCTCTCTACAACCTTGCCGGCCAGCAATTGCTGTCGCGCGAGTTCGCGGTGATCGGCATAGGCCGCAGCCCTATGAGCGATGACGACGCACGCAAGAAAGTCACCGAAGATTTCAAACAGTTTGCCACCGGTACCGTCGACGCCGATTTGTGGGAATGGTTTGTCCGGCGCATAAGTTATATAAGTGGAGATTTCGACAATCCCGCGACTTACGAAAAGCTGAAAGAAACGCTGGCCAAGGTTGACCAGGAACATAACTCCCACGGCAACTATTTCTTTTACATGGCAACCGCACCCAAATTCTTCGGCGATGTCGTCGAGCGGCTTGGGCAAGTCGGCCTCATGGCCGAAGAAAATGGCCATTGGCGGCGAGTCATTATCGAAAAGCCCTTCGGTCACGATCTCGATTCCGCCAAAGTGTTGAACCAGCATCTTTTGAAAGTTGCGTCAGAGAACCAGATCTACCGCATCGATCACTACCTGGGAAAAGAGACGGTACAGAACATTTTGGCGCTCCGCTTCGCGAACGGAATATTCGAGCCCATCTGGAATCGCCGCTACATTGACCACGTGCAGATTTCGGTGGCCGAAACCGTCGGCGTCGAGCAACGCGGCGACTACTACGATGGGGCCGGGGCGCTGCGCGACATGGTGCCCAACCACATCATGCAGCTCATCACTCTCACCGCGATGGAACCGCCGATTTCATTCGAGGCGAACGCGGTGCGCGACGAGCAGGCTAAAATCCTCCACGCCATCCAGCCCTTCAGTAACGAGGACGTGCTCAGCAAAACCGTTCGCGGGCAATACGGCGAAGGCACCATGGACAATGAGCTCGTGCCCGCCTACCGGTCCGAAGTTGGCGTGCCCCCGGACTCGCGCACAGAGACCTTCGTCGCCATGAGGCTCTTGATCGATAACTGGCGCTGGGCCGGGGTTCCCTTCTATCTGCGCACCGGCAAGCGGCTGCCCGGACGCAATACTCATGTCGTAATTCAGTTCCGGCGCGCCCCCTTCATGCTCTTCCGCGAGACTCAAGTCGAAGATATGATGCCCAACCAACTGGTGCTGCACATTCAGCCGGAAGAAGGCATTTCGTTGCGTTTTGCCGCCAAAACTCCCGGGCCTGCCATGCAACTGGGCGAAGTGAATATGGACTTCAACTACGCCGATTATTTTGGGACCAGTTCCGCGACCGGCTATGAACGCCTGCTGCACGACTGCATGACCGGAGATGCGACGCTGTTCCAGCGCGCCGATATGGTCGAGGCCGGTTGGAGCATCGTCAATCCCGTGCTCGATGTGTGGAAGGCGCTGCCACCGCGTAATTTCCCCAACTATCCTTCCGGAACCTGGGGCCCGAAAGAGTCGGACGAACTGATGGAACGTGATGGCCGGCGCTGGAGAGACTTCGAAAAGTAATCCGGGGATTGTGTAACCATTACCACAGGGAGCACAGAGGAACGCATGGGGAACATCGACTTCCTCTGTGCTCCCTGTGGTTAAGAACTTTGTTAGCGGCGATCACTTACGAAATTACAAAATTCCTATGCCCTCGACTCAATCCATCGAAGTGCTCGCAACCGCGGCTGATCTTTTTCACGCTGCCGCTGAAGAATTCGTCCGCGTGGCCCGCACCGCCATTGGCGCCCAGGGACGATTCACGGTAGCGCTCTCTGGCGGATCGACTCCAAAGGCTCTCTATTCTCTGCTCGCCGCCAATTACGCCGACTTCGTCTGGAACCGCGTCTTTCTGTTTTTCGGCGACGAGCGCCACGTCCCGCCCACCGATCCCGACAGCAATTATCGGATGGTGAATGAAGCGTTGCTGACGAAGATTGCGATGCCCTCCGAGAACGTCTTTCGCGTACCGGCCGAGAATCCCGATGCCGCCGCCGCTGCCTCGGACTATGAGTCTCGGCTCCGCCGATTCTTCGAGCTCCGTCCGGAAATCCGGCCCGGCGATCGGCCCGGCGAAATCCCGCGCTTTGACCTGATTTTGCTCGGCATGGGTCCCGACGGCCACACGGCTTCGCTGTTTCCCGATTCTCCGGCGCTCGACGAACAGTCGCGACTGGTGGTCGCCAATTGGGTCGCGAAGTTCAATACCCACCGCATCACGTTCACTTTTCCCGTGCTCAATCGCGCCGCCGAAGTGATGTTCATGGCCAGCGGCCCGGACAAAGCTGACATGCTGCGTCAGGTTCTCGAGGGCACGAGCACGCCTCCCTTGCCCTCGCAAAGAGTGCAGCCCTCGGACGGAAAGTTGCTGTGGATGCTGGACGAAGCTGCCGCCGCCAAACTGACCCGGTGAAGTCTGCGTCGGTGAAGCGTTACTTTGTCGCTTACGGCACGGCTGAAGCCGTGCCCTTCCACGAAACCCCGATGCACGGGGAGAATTCTCTGAGGCGTCCTTGCTGAGCGGGAACGATGCAAGTGTCATATGTATATTTATGTACATATATAACCGCAACCACAAAATGCTCCACGCGAAACACTTTGGACGTACACGGGTAACATTCAAGAACAACACCAAGGTCAGAAGCAGCGGGCGAGGGCGCGCGCTCTACACGCATCGCTTACGCGGCGAAGCCGCGCCAGTCGGCGATTTCTTTCAGACCTTCCCGCGGGCATGCTCGAAGAGCCGGACTCGGTGGCGGGCATGCTCGAATTCGTGGATGTCGGCCCAGATCTCCGCTTGCCACGCCCTTTCGTGGGTCTCGGTCTCTCCTCAAGTCTGGTTCGGCGGCGTCCTGTTGGCCCACATTTCTTTTGCAGTCCGTGCAAGTGGTCGTATGATCGACCCGACGCCAGTATTGGTTCAGATGCTGGCTCCAAGAGGAGAACAT
Organism: uncultured Acidobacteriaceae bacterium; assembly: GCA_963730845.1. GTDB lineage: Bacteria > Acidobacteriota > Terriglobia > Terriglobales > Acidobacteriaceae > Acidiflorens. The sequence continues at coordinate 102,459 of CAVSTM010000009.1, forward strand.
GTGTAAGCCCCGTTTACTTGTCGCTGTCGTCTGCCTCGCTGGGTGCCTGACGGCAAAATCGCAGCATGGGCCCGGCCCGGCGAAGGTTGATGCGTCGTCGGTATGGCAGGTAACGCAGCAATTCCTCAGCGCTGCGCACGCCGCCTGCGACAAGTCGTCCCATGCAGGCGAGTGTTTTATGGACCAGATGCCGAAAGCTGGCGCCCCCGCTGCGGCCGTGAGCTTTACGCGTGAACTTTACAAGCAGAACCACGGCGAGTTCGGCGTCATGACCGGTTTCCAGGACCAGGGCCCGGTCGCCTTCGCATGGATCACCTATCCCTTGCGCGCCAACACTAACTATGGTCTTTTGCTGGTGAATGGACGGCCGCCGATCGTCAACGTCGAGGATCTGAAATTGCTCGACACAAAAACTATGAAGAGCAGTTTCCAGTTTCAGGATCTCAAGAATCAATTTCCGAAGGTCGATGTGTGGCCAGGGGATCGTGACGGCAAGACCTGGCCCAACGCACAAGCGGGGCCAAATGGCGGAACACAGTTCGTGGTCAGCTATCCGTTGATTAATGGATGCCACGCCTGCGCACGGGCTGGACTAGCCATATTCGGTTGGAATTTCGATTCGCAAGGGAAATTTCTTGGGACAACATTCCAGGGGATGACCCCACCACCGTTGTAGTAAGCGGCGTCCGCAGTCGGCAATGGCAGGGCCTAATTGCCCAAAACTACCCATGCGGAGGTTACATCTGCAGAGGTTACCCCAGCGCGGGATTGTCCCGAATGCTACTACTCTTGTTGTTGAAATATCGATGGTAGTTGTTTCCGTTTTTTGCCGTCGCTCAGGCAGCGAAGCCGCGCCAGTCGGCGATTTCTTTCAGGCCTTCTCCGCGAGCATGCTCGAAAAGTCTGACTCGGTGGCGGTTGTGTTCGAATTCGTGGATGTCAGCCCAGACCTCCGCCTGCCACGCTCTCTCGTGGATCTCGGACTCGCCGCAACTGGCACAGCGGGTGTGAAAGGTGACGCCCGGCTTTGAATTTGGAGGAGTCTGCACGTCTTCGCTTTGCAGACCGATGTTTTGCAGTTCGAGGAAGATGCAGCGCACTTCTTCGATCTCTTCGTCGGGACCCAAAATGTGTTCGTAGCGCAGCAGGTATCCAAAGCCGAGTTTGCGGGCTTCTACTTCGGCTTCTTCGCGCGTGTGGAAGGGACCGTATTCGGCTCGCAGTTGCTCGGTCGAATCGCAGGCCATCCAGAAAATGTCCTTGTAAGCCATACCTTCCTCAGTTGGGGTCCTGAATGAAAGCTCTGAACCGATCAAGCGTTGGTGAATGAAGGCTCGAACGGAACACGCAGATCGAACGGGTCCGGCAGTAATCAAGCAATTTGATTACCGTGATTGCAGCGCGTTCCTCGTCTTTCCTGGCGTGTGCTTTTGAGAGAAGCTGGCGGGTTATTTCTTTGAAAACATGTTACTTAGACCAAGCAGTCCCGCATAATCAAGGGTATGCGGGAACTGCCCGGTGCGGCGGCCAGTGTGAAATCTGTTTCCCTTGCCACGACATCGAACGGGAACAATTCCGCACCGGCTGCGGAGGATGTCTAGCGAGACCCTCACGATGCTGACGCCACCGCACGCGCCTTAGTTTCTGCATCGGCATAGGCAGGGCCTCCAGCGCCGGCGGCTAGGCTTCGCCCTGGCGCCGACGGAGATAACAGCCCATTGCCCAATCGCAGATGCCAGTTCGCTCCGCCGTGTCCGGCTACATAGAGCGCGAGTTCGAGCCGGGTCCAGACTCCCAGCTTGTCAAAGGCGGTGCGTAAGTAGTTTTTCAGCACCTGTTCGCTGGTTCTGAGGACCAAAGCAATGTCCTTGTTGGTAAGACCTTGCCAAACCAGAGTCGCCACCTGAACTTCCTTGGCGGTCAGCCGATCACCGGGTTGCATGGTTTGCACCTGCTCCTTGATGAACATCGCGGTGGCAGTTTCACTCGCTTGCGGCCTTCTTTGATGCCTGCCCGCAGAAACAGCGTGCGCAGGTGTTGTTTGACGGTGCCCGGGCTAATGTTCGATTGGCCCGCGATTTCTTTGTTAGTCCTGCTGGTCGCGGGCGTTATTTTGATTTCATTAAGGTTAATCATCGGCTCTTTGTCGGCTCCTTCGGTTCATTCTTGGGGTCGCGACCCGCTGTGAACATTAAACCGTTCGCCAAATCTTCGCCGCCAAGCAAATCCGTTTAGAACCATGTACTTACACTCTTAGCTTCTGCTTTGCTTAGCGGCCTCTTAGATCGTTTTCATGAGCCGGTCCCGGAACGGGCTCCCCAAACGGGAATTCCTGCCAAAAAGCCTGCGTTTTTCTCAGTTTCCGACCAACCCTACTTGCACTACAATAGTCTCAGTCTGGACGTTTCATTTCTCCCCCCCGATGCTATGCCCTCGAGCCGGCCTAACTTGACACTGGACGAGCAGTCGTTTCAGGGCCTGCTCTCCGCCGCCTTCACCATTCAGCAACATAACGACCGGCGGAAACTCGCTCAACAAGCACCGGTGGAACCCGAAGTTCACCTCGATCGCAAGGCGAACGTAGCTCACGACGACAAAATCGTTTGCCCCCAATGTGGCGCTCTGAAGCCCGCAGAAGGATCGCAGTGCGAGAGCTGCGGAGTGGACGAGCTTCGTCCCGGGGAACGCTTGCAGCGCAACTGGGCCTCGATGTGGCTGATGAAGGAGCAGCACCTGTGGCCTGAACGCGATCCCGAGATTCGCGAAGATGCGCCGGAGGACGTCCCGCCGCTGGAAGCCAAACGCAACCCACCAGCGAACACGGCTCGCGAATTTGCTGCGTCCGACTATCTCGCTGTGCCCGTTGCGAATCAGGAAACAATCAGTCCGAAGACTGACACCATGCAAGATCGAGCGCACGTCGAATCAGTACCGGGCAAAGCAGCGCTCGAAAAAGCACCCTCGGAAACGAAATGGGGCACTGCGGCAGCCGAAAACGAAGCAACCGAAAGCTTTCTGACAGAAGACGTCGCACCCGAGGACTCGAACCTGACCCCCCAGCCCCTCCGGTTATCCACGGGCGACGATTCTGGCTCGGACGATTTGTCGTTGGATGATTTGTCGTTGGACGATTCTTCCTCGACCGGGACAACCGTCGACTCCACCTTCACCAGCTCAAGATCCCTGCTTAAGCAACTCGCGGACTTGCGCGTAACGCTGCGCTTCCGCCGCGCGGATCTGTATCTGGGAGCGGCCGTCTTCGTGGCTGCGCTGGCCCTGTTGTGGCCGGCGGCGGGCACGCCGCAGCGGGCGGCGCTCGGCCCCTGGGAAAGGGCGCTGGTCACGCTCGGAATCGCAGAGGCTCCCGCACCCGTGGTCCATCTTCAAGGAGACCCGGGCGTCGAGGTCTGGGTCGATCCCCATACCGCCCTCTACTACTGTCCCGGAGAAGAACCGTACGGAAAAACTCCCAACGGACGCCTCACCAGCCAGCACGACGCGCAATTGGATCGATTCGAACCCGCCAACCGCAGCGCCTGCGAGTAAGTCGTTCGAGACGGACCGTGCTGTCCGCCAAGTGCCGTTCAAGAAATTCTGATGGCGCGCAGGCTACGACGGACAAGTGTTACTTAGCATTCAGCGAGGGAATCCAAAACTAGTCCTCTACCCGCCCCTAGGTTGGTTGTCCCGAATTGAAATCCCTATCGTTCAAATCCAAAATTAGGGACACCACCCGCTCCCGTCTTTTCTTGACAGTCGCTGTCCATGAGGTATTAAATTGTGGCCCACTAACGCAGTACTGTGTCCCTGTCGGTGAATACGGACCACTGAGAGGCGCTATGTCGACGACTCGAAACTTTGCTGTGCTATTGCTGCTGTCGTTGTTGTTTGCTTCGTTTGCGTTCGCGCAAGGCGGAGCCACGGGTGCCATCGGTGGCGTAGTCCAGGACCAATCTGGAGCCACCATCGCAAACGCCAAGGTGAGCATCACCAGCGAAGCTACGGGTGAAGTACTACGCCAACTGACGACCAACGCATCCGGGCTGTTCAATGCCACATTGTTGCCGGTGGGCAACTACGCGGTGGAAGTGACCGCGGTGGGCTTTCCTGCCACCAAGTTCCCCGGTGTGACGGTGCGAATCACCGAAACGACGCGCATAACTGCGGCTCTGAAGCTGGGTGCGGTGAAGGAAATTGTGGAAGTCCAGGCCGAGGCACAGCAAGTCAATACGTCGGATGCCACCACGGGAAACTCCATCAGTTCCGCAACCCTTAACACCCTGCCGCTAGCCACGCGCAATTTCCAACAGTTGCTCGACCTGTCGGCAGGCGCCTCTGCCAACTTGAACAACGCTGCCGCGCTGGGCCGTGGCGATGTGCGAATCGACGTCAACGGTGGGCGAGAAGATAACAACAACTATCTGATCGAGGGAGTTTCGGCCTCCGACTACTCGTTCGGGGAACTCACATACACCCCCGTCCCGAACCCCGACTCGATCCAGGAATTCAAAGTCGGCACCAGTCTCTATGACGCTACCCAGGGCCGTAACGGCGGCGGCAACATCAACGCCATCCTGAAGAGCGGCACTTCCAGCTTCCACGGAGCTGCCTGGGAGTATTTCCGCAACTCCGTGCTGGACGCCAACGACTACTTCATCGGTCCATTCACGCTCCAGCAAAACATCTTCGGCGGCGATTTCGGCGGCCCGGTCGGAAAGACGGCTAAGCTGGGGTACTTCTACGTGAACTATCAAGGCACGCGCCAGCGCAGCGGTGATTCGCTGGGAACGTACATTAACACGAGCATTCCAGTGCTTCCGACTGCTGGACGCGGAACTCCTGCCTATGCGACCACTTTGATGAATACCTTCTTTTGCGGTGCGACGTGTAATGGCGCCACGACCACGTCCCTAGACCCGGTTGCGCTGGCCCTGCTGAATGTGCAAGGCAGCCAATTTGGCTCAAGCCCGGGAGGCTTTCTTATACCCACTGTTCCAGGCACGCCTGGTTTCACTGGTGCGAATGTCAATTACGGGCCCTTGAAGATTACCGACCCGGGCAAGTACACGGACAATCAGTTCACAGCCAACTGGGATCGTGATTTCAACAATGGCAAGGATCGTCTCTCCTGGCGGTTCTTCTGGTCGGACTCGGAAACCGACGAACCGTTCGGCGCCGATAACCTGCAGGTGCAAACGGGCTATCCCGCTTATGCCACGAACCTGAATTTCCCTCTCGACATTCCGCTGCGGGGACGGTTCGGCAGCATCGCGGAGACACACTCCTTCAGCAATACGCTGATCAACGAGTTTCGTTTCGGTGTGAACATTATCAGCGACTCCCTGCAGAACGTTGCTGTACCAGGGACTTCGCCCGCTGACTTGGGCATCAGCGCCGTAGGCGCGCCGGACATGTACAGATTCCAGTTCAACACGTTTCAGATTGGACCTTTCCCCAACCAACTGCAATCGGCATTGTCGGACGCTTTCTCCTATCTCGATACGGTCAGTTGGTCGAAGGGGCACCACTCGTTCCGTTTCGGGGGTGAAGTCGACCGCACTTCGATTCGCCGGAATTTACCGGTGCTGGACAACGGGCTGCTGTATTTCGCGAACGGCAGCTCGACCAATTCCGCGATTTCGGATTTCCAGAACTTCCTGCAGGGGAATACGTACCTTGGTGAAGCGGGCGGTGGAGTCGCCAATCACGATTACCACATTCCCGCCTATGCGGCTTTTGCGCAGGACGATTACCGGGTCACGCCAACTTTGACTCTGAACCTGGGGCTGCGGGTGGAGTGGGTGGGCGCGGCATACGACAGCCTCTGCCATTTGGGCAACGCCGTCCTTCAGGACGCCAGTCCCCCGACCAGCAATCCATTCGTATTTCCGAGTTGTGCGAAGCAGTATGGCTTCCCCACCGTGAGCACCGCCGCAACGCTTAACAGTGCCGCGCTCAGTAATGAGTACGCCACGGTGCCCGAGCCACGCATCGGCTTTGCCTATGACCTGGGCGGCAAGCATGACACGGTGATCCGCGGCGGGTACGGCATCTACAGCGTCCGCGAAGATATCGGCGCGGTGGATAACCTGTCGTTTACGGCTCCGTTTTTCCCCCTGTCAGGTGGCCCGAGCACACCCGTGAGCAGCGGCGGTATGGGAATGGGTTGCATGTTCAATGCGGCGCCGACATCGGTGTGCGCGACGGCAGGATCGTTCCCACTCCCTTCCCTGGGTACCCTAAACGGGGCCTACGCGCCGCAGCCTTCCGTTTTTCAGGGTTTTGTGGGAGGCAACACTACCCAGTCTCCAATTTATTCGGGTAATATCGACGGCTTATTCGGCCTTGCCGTTCCTCTGCATTGGCAGGTGCCCACCACGCAGCAATGGAACTTGACGGTGCAACGGCAGTTGGGGGGAAATTGGGTCGCTGAACTCGGATACGTGGGTACCAAGGGCACGCGTCTGCGCTCTACTTTTGATCCTGCCCAGCCGGTTCTGGCCAGTCCGTCTAACCCCATTACGTTGACCGCGCCGAACGGAACCCCGTACACGATCACTACGAACACGGCTAGCAACGCCCTGGCGCGGTCACCCTATCCCGGCATAAATCCTGCCTTGTTGGAGGCCTTCTATCCCAACTCCGATTCCCACTACAACGGTTTGCAGGCGACCGTTTCGCACCACTTCTCGAAGGGGCTGTACTTTCAAAGCGCGTACACCTATTCCAAGTCGATCGACGACGTCTCCACCGCCAGCGTAGCCTTCATCACGCGCGTCAACGATCAGAACAGCGGGGCCGCGTCGCGGGGTCTATCGGACTTCAATCATGCTCAGCGTTTTGTCACCAGCACCAACTATTCCCTGCCTTTCTTGGCCAACCGCCACGATGCCATGGGATATGTACTCGGTAGCTGGGAAGTCAACAGTGTGATCGTCGCGCAATCGGGTTCACCAATTACGATTTTCGATTCGAATGGCGCGTCGGCTTATACACTGGCCAGTTCCCCTGTCGCGACAGCTGATTTCGCCCCCGGATTCGGTTGCGGCAACGCCTTACAATCGGGTAGCACCGCCACCAAGGTCGCGAACTGGGTTAATCCCAGTGCTTATCTACCGGCACCGGTGGTTGCGAATTCCCCGACCAGCGCCACCGGGTATGGCGATTCGCCACGCAATTGCATCATTGGCCCGAAGCAGGTGAACACCGACTTCGCGCTCGGCAAGAATTTCAAGATCGGCGAATGGGGGAACCTGCATTTCCGCACCGAGTTCTTCAATCTGTTCAACCATCCGTCATTCCAAAACCCATTGGGAACTGGAACTGCGAACATTGCCGACGGAGCGCATGTTGGCCAGATCACCCAAACCAACGGTACTCCGCGCCTGGTTCAGTTTTCGTTGAAGTATTCGTTCTGATGTGAGTGTGCTCGCGTAGGGACGGCCGCCTCGGCCGTCCCAGCCGAGCGCAGCTCGGCGAAGCCTGAGTTACAACCAATCTGGATTCGCTGGCGGAGAAATGAGGCGAACTGCATGCAGCTGAATAGCGGCCTTTTGCCGCTGCTGGGAGTAGTGCTGGCCGCTTCCGCCCTTGACGGGCAGAATACCCAGACCGGCAACGTCGTCCACTACACCACCACCGTCGACAACGTGAAGTATCTGTTCGCCACGGCCGAGCCGGTGGCGCGCTTGAAGTCAGGCGACATCCTCGACACCAACACACTCGACTGCTTCGGGAACGCGCTCAAAAAGCCGGGGGACACGCTCAGCCTATCGAAGGGCGACAATCCGCTGGCCGGGCCATTTTTCGTGGAGGGGGCCGAGCCCGGCGACACACTCGCGGTCAAGATTCTCGATCTCCAAGTCGACGGCGACACGGGCGTGGGCGCGTTCGCTCCCGGATTCGGCGCCATCAACGAGACCAACTACACGCCCATGCTGCATCCGCCGCTGCCCGAGCGCGTCTGGTTTTATCACATCGATCACGCAGCGAATACGGCACTATTCAAGGCGCTCGATTCCGATTTCACGGTGAAGATTCCCATGCATCCTTTCTTCGGCTGCATCGGAGTGGCGCCGGCCAATGGCGAGGCGCGCAGTTCTGTCGTCCCCGCCGAATTTGGCGGCAACATGGATTCGCCTGAAGCCAGCGTGGGCAACACCGTGTATTTTCCGGTGAATGTTAAAGGAGGACTGTTCTACATCGGCGACGGCCATGCCGCCATGGGCGACGGAGAAATCGCCGGCACCGCCATCGAGGTTCCGCTGAAGGCACGGGTGCAGTTGAGCGTGATCAAAGGCCGCACCATCGCGTGGCCGCAGTTCGAGAACGACGACGCCATTATGACGGTCGGCGCTTACCGCCCCCTGGATGATGCGCTGCGCATCGCCTTCACCGAGCTTGTGCACTGGATTCACAAGGACTACGGTTTATCGGAACTCGACGCCTATGAGCTGCTGTCGAAAGTCGCGCGGATCCACCTGAACGAGATGGTGGATCCGAACTACGTGGTGGTCGCCTCGATAGAGAAGAAATATCTGCCCGCGAAAAAGAAGTAGGTTTTCACGCGCAAAACTCAGGCCTGATACATCTGCTCGTGCTGACGCGCTTCATACCACAGCGCCAGCTCGACGCGGTTCCACAATCCCAGCTTGTCGTAGATCAAGCGCAGGTAATTTTTCACCACGTGCTCGGTCGTCCCGAGCGAGTCGGCGATCTCCCGGTTCTTGCAGCCTTCGGCTACGCGTTGAATGATGATTTGCTCGCGGTCGTTGGGCTGGGGCCCGCGGCGGTTTGCTGTCTCTCCAACCATAATTGCCTCCGATAAAGTAAAGTCGCGAGCTTGACCCGCTTGATGCCACCCTTGATTCCGAACCGCAGAAACAAGCGGTTGAAATGCGCTTTCACCGTGCGCTCGGCGATGTTCAGATCGCGAGCGATTTCCGAGTTGTCACATCCCTGGAGTAGCAACTCAATGATCTGCCGGTCCCGTGGCCCCACCTGATTGAAATTCTCTTCCATAAATATTGCACCTCACCGATGTGTCCCGGTCGCCAGTGGCATGGGCAACCAAGCCATTCGGCACATCTGGATTCTGGTATTTGCATCTCATTTTGCATTCACGCGGCCAAACCCAGCTTCTGAGGTTAACTAAATGTCAAAACTCCGGCGGCTCGCGTTTTTCTTCGAAAAACGACGGTTACTATAGTCATCGCAGGCAGTTGCGGGCAGAGAAAACTAAGCAGTTTTACTCATTCTCTAAGGTGAATCACTTAGTACAAACTTCCGGGGTACCTGGCTTCCAAAGAACATATTTACACAGAAGTACATTTGCGGCAGGCCGTTTGTACCTCCCATATAATGGGCTGTGGACTTCAAGCTGGTAAGCAATTACAAGCCCCAAGGCGATCAGGGACGAGCCATCGACGCCCTGACCCGCGGCGTTTTTGACCGCGAGCAGCATCAGGTCCTGCTCGGCGTCACCGGATCGGGCAAGACCTACACCGCCGCCAAGGTGATCGAGGCCGCCAATCGACCCGCGCTGGTCATGGCCCACAACAAGACGCTGGCCGCCCAGCTCTACCACGAGTTCAAGAGCTTCTTCCCCAACAACGCCGTGGAATATTTCGTCTCCTACTACGACTACTACCAGCCGGAAGCTTATGTGCCGGCCGCGGATCTTTATATTGAGAAAGAATCTACGATCAATGATGAACTCGACAAGCTGCGGCTCTCGGCGACACGATCGCTTTTTGAGCGGCGCGATTGTTTGATTGTGGCTTCGGTCAGTTGCATCTACGGCCTGGGTTCGCCTGAGGCTTATTACGGGATGATGCTGTTCCTGGAAAAGGGACAGAAGATCAAGCGTGCGGACATCACCCGCAAGCTGGTCGATATTCTTTATGAGAGGACGGAAGGGGATTTCCGGCGCGGGACTTTTCGGGTGCGTGGCGATGTCATCGAAATTTATCCCACCTATGACGACAATGCTTATCGCGTGGAGATGTTTGGCGACGAGATTGAATCGCTTTCCCAGATCGACCCTCTCTTCGGCACGGTCAAGCAGCGTTACATGCGCCTGCCGATTTATCCGAAGACGCACTATGTGATGAAAGAGGAAACTCGTGCCTCTGCCGTGGCTTCGATTAAAACCGAATTGGCCTGGTGGGAGGCGGAGCTTGAGAAGCAAGGACGGCTGGTTGAGTCGCAGCGCATCCATCAGCGCGTAATGTACGACCTGGAAATGATCAAGGCCATGGGCTACTGCCACGGCATCGAGAACTACTCGCGACATTTCACCGGACGACTTCCGGGCGAGCCACCGCCGACGCTGCTCGACTATTTTCCGCGCGACTATCTGATGTTCATCGACGAGTCGCACCAGACCGTGCCGCAACTCCACGGCATGTATCACGGCGACCGCTCGCGCAAGCAGACGCTGGTCGAATACGGATTCCGCATGCCCTCAGCGCTCGACAACCGTCCGCTCACTTTCGAGGAGTTCGAGCATCGCACCAACCAAGTCGTCTATGTTTCCGCCACGCCCGGCCCTTACGAACTTACTAAGTCGGCTGGGGTCGTAGTTGAACAAATCATCCGCCCCACCGGCTTGATCGACCCGCCGGTCGAGATCCGTCCGGTTAAAGGACAGATCGACGACCTGCTGCATATGATTCGCGACCGAGTAGCCCGCAACGAGCGCGTGCTCGTAACCACGCTGACCAAGCGGATGTCCGAAGATCTGGCCGAGTATTACAGTGAAGTCGGGGTGAAGTGCCGTTACATGCACTCCGAAATCGAAACGCTGGAGCGGGTAAAGATTTTGCGCGATCTGCGCAAAGGCGAATTTGATGTATTGATCGGTATCAATCTGCTGCGCGAGGGCCTGGACTTGCCGGAAGTATCGCTGGTGGCGATTCTCGACGCCGACAAAGAAGGCTTCCTGCGCTCTGCCGGTTCGCTGATCCAGACCATAGGACGCTGCGCTCGCAATTTGAACGGACGGGCAATTCTTTATGCGGATCGCATGACCGACTCCATGAAAAAGGCGCTCGACGAAACCAATCGGCGGCGCGCCATCCAGCGGGCCTATAACGACGAAAACGGAATTACGCCGGAATCGATTATTCGCCCGCTGGATATGACGCTGGTTGCTATTGTGGGAGCCGATTACACTGACCTGACCGGCCCCGAGGCCGAAGGAATTCCGGACCTGAAATCGCAGGAAGAGTTGGACGCCTACATAGGAAAGTTAGAGAGCGACATGCGAGAAGCCGCCAAGCGCTTCGAATTTGAGAAGGCGGCGAAGCTGCGGGACACGATCAAGGAGCTTCGGACTAAAGAATTCTTGTTCGCGTAGCGACAGCCGCCCTCGGCTGTCGAGCCGAGCAAAGCTCGGCAGGGGCCTCCTCCCTCTATAGCGGCCGAAGGCTACTTCTCTTTGGAAACATCTTTCGCGACGCTGAGGCGCGCTTCCGCGCGCTGCAATGCGTCTTCCGCGCGCGTGTAGTCGACCTGCGGATCGTTGCTCTTCAGGCGCTGTTCGGCCCGGTCTTTGGCTTTTTGCGCGCGCTCGCTGTCAATTTCCGGCGGACGCTCCGCCGCTTCCGCCAGGATCGTCACCTTGTCCGGCAGCACTTCCATAAATCCCCACGCCACTGACAACGTGTGCGTTGTGCCGCTCGCCTTGTACGTAAGTACACCGACAGCGAGCTCTGTAATCAGCGGAGCATGTCCGGGAAGAATCCCCAGATAGCCGCTCAGGCCCGGGATCTGCGCTTCTTCGGCCGCGTCCTTCACCAGAAGTCTGGAGGGCGTGACGATTTCGAGTTGGAAAGTATTGGCCATTGGTGGCTCGTCGTTGGTCGTTAGTCGTTGGTCGGTAGCTTAAACTGTTAGCCGCCGGCTTTTGCCAACGACTAACGACTAGCGACCAACGACCACTCTTACACCGCTGCGCCCTTCATTTTCTCCGCCGTCTCGAGCACTTCGTCGATCGTTCCCTTCATATAGAAGGCCTGCTCGGGAATGTCGTCATACTTCCCTTCCACAATGCCACGGAAACCTTTCACCGTGTCAGCGATCTTCACATAGCGTCCCGGAGTACCAGTGAACTGCTCAGCCACAAAGAACGGTTGCGAAAGGAACTTCTGAATCTTGCGCGCTCGCGCCACCGTCACCTTCTGGTCTTCGCTAAGTTCGTCGATACCGAGAATGGCGATGATATCCTGCAGATCTTTGTAAGTCTGCAGCGTCTTCTTCACCATCTGTGCCACGTCGTAATGATCCTGCCCAACAATTCTAGGGTCAAGAATCCGCGACGTGGAAGCCAGCGGATCCACCGCCGGATAAATTCCAATCTCGGTCAGCGCACGCGAAAGCACGGTCGTCGCATCCAGGTGAGCAAACGTCGTCGCCGGCGCCGGATCGGTCAAGTCATCCGCCGGGACATAAATTGCCTGCACCGACGTTACCGATCCCTTCTTCGTGGATGTAATCCGCTCCTGTAACTCTCCCATCTCAGTAGCTAAGTTAGGCTGATAGCCGACAGCGCTGGGCATGCGGCCCAAGAGAGCTGATACTTCGGATCCGGCCTGGGTGAAACGGAAAATGTTGTCGATGAAAAGGAGTGTGTCAGAACCCTCTTCGTCGCGGAAATATTCGGCTACAGTAAGGGCGGTTAGCGCCACTCTTAGACGCGCTCCGGGGGGTTCAGTCATCTGGCCATAGATCAACGCGGCCTTTGATTCGGCCGGCTTGCCGGGCTTGATGACTCCGGACTCACTCATTTCCAGCCAGAGATCGTTGCCTTCACGGGTGCGCTCGCCCACTCCGGCGAACACGGAAAATCCTCCGTGCTGCTTGGCTACGTTGTTGATGAGTTCCATGATGACTACGGTCTTGCCGACGCCGGCGCCACCGAACAGGCCGATCTTTCCGCCTTTCAAGAAGGGCTGGATTAGGTCAACGACTTTTACGCCGGTCTCGAACATCTCAGCGGTGGTCGACTGTTCATCGAATGCGGGCGCGAGGCGGTGAATGGGCATTCGCTTATCGAAGGCGATGGGACCGAGATCGTCAACCGGTTCACCGATGACGTTCATGACGCGACCGAGCGTTCCGCGGCCGACGGGGGCGGAGATCGGTCCACCCTGATCAATGGCCTTCATGCCGCGCACCATGCCATCCGTCGCCTCCATGGCGACGCAACGAACTCGGCCTTCGCCAAGATGCTGTTGCACTTCAAGAATGACGTTGATGGGAGAAGGGACGGTGAAGCCATCGCTGACCACGCGGAGGGCCTGATAGATGGGAGGCATGGCCGCTTCGGCGAACTGCACGTCGACGGCAGGGCCGGCGATTTGAATTACGTTTCCGATATTTTCTGACATAAGACCTCAAAATCCGTCATTTAGCAATTAGCTTGGATCCCTAGGGTTTTGCTAAGTGCCAAGTGCTAACTGCTAAGTGCCGATTCACTGTGCTGCTGCTCCACTTACTATTTCTATAATTTCTTTTGTGATCTTGGCCTGACGCGCGCGATTCATGATTAGTGTCAGCGAATCGATCATATCGCTGGCGTTGCTGGTGGCCGCATCCATTGCCGTCATGCGGGCGGCGTGCTCCGCGGCTACGGACTCGAGCAACGCATGAAAAATCTGGATGCCGATGTACTTCGGCAGAATACCTTCGAACAATTGCTCTGGCTTCTGCTCGTAGATGTAATCCACCGGCAAGGTTGCGAATTTTGCGGCGGCCTCGTCGACGGCGCTGGTATCGGCCACACGCAGACCGACGTGGGCCGACTTTGCCGCTTCGATTCGCTTCTTGCGTTCTTCTTCGGAAGGCTCTTCCGCCATCTGGACGTCGACTTCACCGATTTCCTTGATGGGAAGGAGGCGTTCAGCGACGAGGCGTTGCGCGATCACCGACTTGAATTCGTTGAAGAGTATGTAGACTCCATCAATATCGCCGCGGCAATAGCGCTCAATCAGGCCCTGGCCTAGAGTATTCGCGAAGTTATGATCGACCTTGCCAAGGACTCCCACGTATTCGCCTGTGATCTGCACTTTGCCTGCACGCTGTGAAGCAACTTCAGAATCGGGATGGACGGGCGAGGCGCCCGTCGCTCCATCGGCGGTCGCTCCCTCGGCTGACGTTTTCTCCGGGGCCATGAGGTAGCGTCTTCGCATGAAGTCGCGGCCTTTGCGTCCGATGCATTCGACGTCAATATTCGCGTCTGGCTTCGACTCGATGTTCGTCGCTATGAACTTCGAAGCCATCTTCAAGATATTGGTATTGAACGCCCCAGCGAGGCCTTTATCTCCGGTGACCACGATCAGCAGGATGGTTTTTTCCGGGCGCTCGGCGAGCAAGGGATGGCGAGGCTCTCCGGTGATGGGATCGTAGATATCGGCTCTCGACACGAGCGATTTGAGAACGTTAGTGAGCATCTGGGAATAGGGGCGCGCGGCCAGAGCGCTCTCCTGGGCTCGGCGCAACTTGGCGGCGGACACGGTCTTCATGGCCTTGGTGATCTGCCGCGTGTTGACCACGCTGCGGATACGACGCCGGATGTCGAGAATGTTTGCCATGGTTGGTCGTTGGTCGTTAGTCGTTCGCTATTCGTCGTTCGCTCTTCGGTACAAGTCCTACTTTGCTACCGCTTGTCTTGAATCCACGAACTGCTGCTTGGCCTCTTTTATTACTCTGGACATTTCTGCTTTCAGATTGTCGTCCAAGACTTTCTTTTCCATGATGGTGTTGAGCAGGCCTGGATTTGTGGTTTCCACGTACTTGTAAAGATCCTGTTCGAAGTCGCGGACCTGGTCTACCGGCATGTCGTCGAGCGCTCCGCTAGTGCCGGCGAAGATGATCAGAATCTGTTTCGAGAACGGCAACGGCGAGAACTGGCCCTGCTTCAGCAGTTCCACCAGCCGCTTTCCGCGATTGAGCTGTTGTTGCGTGGCTTTGTCCAGATCGCTGCCGAACTGGGCGAAGGCGGCTAGTTCACGATATTGGGCCAGTTCGAGCTTTAGCGTTCCAGCTACCTGGCGCATGGCTTTGATCTGCGCGCTGCCTCCTACTCGACTTACTGAGAGTCCTACGTTCACTGCCGGGCGGACGCCCTGGTTGAATAAGTCGGTCTCAAGATAAATCTGGCCGTCGGTAATCGAAATCACGTTGGTCGGGATGTAGGCCGAAACGTCGCCCGCCTGGGTTTCGATCACGGGGAGCGCGGTTAGCGATCCTCCTCCATTTTTGTCGCTGAGTTTGGCGGCGCGTTCTAACAGTCGCGAGTGGAGATAGAAAACGTCTCCGGGATAAGCTTCGCGGCCGGGAGGACGGCGGAGCAAAAGCGAAATCTCGCGATAGGAGGCGGCGTGCTTCGAAAGATCGTCGTAGATGCAAAGGGCATGGCGCCCAGAATCGCGGAAAAATTCGCCCATGGCGCAGGCCGCGTAAGGCGAGATGTATTGCATGGGAGCGGGTTCGGAAGCCGACGCCGCGACCACGATGGTGTATTCCATAGCGCCAGCGTCTTCGAGAATTTTTACCACCTGCGCGATCGACGAGCGCTTCTGACCGATGGCATTATAGATGCAGATCAGGTTATTGCCCTTACTATTGATGATGGTGTCGAGCGCAACGGCGGTCTTGCCGGTCTGACGATCTCCGATGATGAGTTCGCGCTGTCCACGACCGATGGGGATCATGGAGTCGATGGCCTTCAATCCAGTGGCCATGGGTTCGCGCACGGGCTGGCGGCCAATGACGCCGGGAGCAAGGCGCTCGATGGGAATGAATTTATCGGTGGCAATCGGACCTTTGTCATCAATCGGCACGCCCAGCGAATTCACAACGCGGCCAATCAGGGCGTCGCCGACGGGCACGCTCATGATGCGGCCGGTGCGCTTGACTTCGTCGCCCTCCTTGATCTCGGTGTATTCGCCAAGAATGACCACGCCCACCTGATCTTCCTCGAGGTTCATGGCGATCCCGGCGATGCCGTGCGGGAAGCTGAGCAGTTCTCCGGCCATGACCTTGTCGAGGCCGTAGACACGGGCGATGCCATCACCGAGGGTGATGATAGTGCCGACTTCGTCGACCGCGATTTTCGATTCGTAGTTCTCGATCTGTTCGCGGATTAATTGCGTAATTTCATCTGCTTTGATTTGTGCCATAAAAGTCTGAATCGTTGGTCGTTGGTCTTAGTCGTTAGTCGTCCGTCAGCCTTCCACCAGTTGCTCGTGAATTCTTTCTAACTGGCCTTTTACTGAACCGTCGTAGATGGTGCTGCCAACCTGCACTACTGCTCCACCCAGCAACGAAGCATCTTGTTCGTATATTGCTCGGACTTTCTTGCCGGTCATTTTTGCGATCTCGGCCTCCAGCATTTGCTTTTCTGGGCCGCTTAGCTGGCGCGCGCTGCTTACCTGCGCTTCCGCGAAGCCCTGGCGGTTGTTCAATTCCTGTTCCGTTTGTCTCAGGATTTCGCTGAACAGCGGCAGTCGTTGGTTATCGGTCAATATGGCAACGAAATTCCGCACCTGTCTTGTCGTGCCTAGCCGGGCGGTTATGGCATCGAGCACGGCGCGTTTCCGGTCTCCGGGAATGGACGGGTTTTCCAGGACGCGGCGCAATGGATCGCTTTCCCTGAGCAAGGCCTCTATGCGGCGCAATTCCTGGAGGGCTCGGTCGGGATCAAGCTTGTTCTTAGCCGTCATGACAACATCAGCGAAGGCGCGGGCGTAGGTGCCGACAACAGAAGCCATGGCTACCGGCCGTCCTTTCCGCCGTCGTCATTATTATTATTATTCTGAGCTGCCAGCTTCGAGGCGAAGGTACGGACCAGCACCTGGTCGGTATTGGAGTCGACATTAATCTGCTGGTGGGCCAAGGCGATGGCGAGGTCGGCGGTATGGGTGGTCAATTCGCGGCGGGCTTGCTTGGCCGCAGCGACGATTTCCTGCTCGGCGGCCAGCACCACTTTACGAATATCTTCTTCGGCGGCTTTCGCAATGCGGCCCTCCTCGGCGTCGGCTTCCTGTTCCGCGGTGGCCTGCATCCGTCCGATTTCGACATCCAACTGGCGCAGACGATTCTCGATGTCGGACAAGCGTCGATTAGCGTCCTGGCTGGCAGCGCGCGCTTCTTCCAACGCACGCTGGATGGATGCACTGCGGTCGCGCAGCATGCCGGGCACGAACTTGCGCACGGCCCAGAACACGACAACGGCAATGATGGCAAAGTTCAGCGAGAGCGCCAGCAGATGCGCCTGATGCACGCTCAGGCCGGTCAGTTTGGCCAACTTCTGCACCATGGAAGAATGTTTGAGGGCAACGTTCTCTTCTTCCTCCGCTCCGGTGGCCTCGCGGGTTTCCTCGGCGAGTTCTCCGCCGATGGACTTGTGCTCGCGAGCGGGCCGGCTGGTTTCTTGCTTGTTTTCCGTGGATGTTTGTTGGGAAGGCGGCGTCGCGGACTGCTCCTGCGCGCGGGCTCTTGCGGCCAGTGCCGCGACACATCCCAAGAGCACGAGCGCCAGCAGCGAGCGGACACTTCGTGGCACCGTCTTTATCTTTATCCGTATCCGTTCTTGCTGCATTTTCATTGGGCACCGACCTGGCCGGGCGAGGCCATAGGGCGCAACACGGAGCGCACGATGTCGGTTGCCAATCGAGCCGCGTCGGATTGCAGCTTCGACATGGCTTGCTGTTTATCCTGTTCCAAGGCGGCGCGGGCCTGCTTGACCTGTTCCTGGGCTCGGGTACGGGCTTGATTGACGGCCTGGGTGCGCGACTGGGTTGCCTGCTGGCGGCGCGCCTCCTGGTTCTTGAAGACTTTTTGGCGGGCTTCGCGAAGGAGCTGCTCGTAGTCGGCGGTGCGGGCTTCGGCAGAGGCGATGTCGGCGCGCGCTTTCTCCATCGCACCCTGGGTACGGCTACGGCGCTCAGCGAGTACGGCGGTCAGCGGGCGATGGACGATGAAGGTATAGAGGATGTAAAGGGTCGCGAGAAGGATCACGGTGGGCACGGCTCCGAGCAGTAATTCGCCTAGTTGTCGGAGAGTTTGGTCCATTTTCTGATGATCGTTCTCTGATGATCCTGCTGGAAGAAGAGTCGTCTCTAAAACCAATAAAAATAACACCGTGGCGAGGGAGGTGTCAATGATTGGATGTCAACGATGTCAACGATTGGAAGGCGTTTGGCCGGGAATTTTCCCGAACGCGGCTATTCCGGGTTTACGGAAGTTGATCCTTGACAATCGAAGCGGAGGGTTTACGATGTAGATATCACCTCCGATCCCAGTCCGGATCGAATGGGCCGATAGCCAAGGAAACGTCACCGCTTCTTGGCTGGCGGCCCATTTTCAAATTTGGGATTTTCTTTTTAAATTTGGGATGGTCTGTGGCTCAGGAATCTCCACGCAAAAAACGTGACGAGAAGTTGACAGTTCTGTGACAATCGGTCGGGTGGGGATGTTGAGAATGATCGCGTCAGCCTGGAAGTCTGACGGGTCCGGCGGTTGCGACTCTCTCTCCGCACCGGCCGGACCCTCTTTGTCTCTATCCTGATCTTGTGGTTAGCGGACTCGCTCGGGCTGAAGCAGGCCGGCAATGCGTTCCAGCACCAGGTGCATGCTGAGGTTAGAGTCGACGGCGCCATCCACTGCGTGATGGTGAGCACCGGCGTGCATAACCAGAACCTTCGTTCCTTCATGGGACTTCTTAACCATGTAGGGCAGGTGATGGCGATCGTCCTTGGACAAGGTGGCGCCGAGGATGACGAGGTCAAAGGCATCGCGGCGCAGAGCTTCCTGAACGCCCTGGCGGTTGAGGGCGGTGGTCACATGATGTCCGGCTTTGGCCATTTCGGCGGCTTGGGCGGACAGTGTGTGTTCGTTGGACTCGCCATAGAGAATCTTGATGGATGCTTTGTGAGCGGTCGCGGGCAAGGGCCCTCCTAGGGAACTCCAATTGAAGCTTAGCAATTGACGAGCATGGTTCCGAGATCACGGAAGATCAGGTCCGCCTGGGCCCGACTGGTCGATCGGGAGGGCACTGGCAAGAACGATATTCTGTTAGACTCGCTCGGGATGTCCAAGGGCAGGTCCTTGACTTGGACAACTTAAATGGGTCCCTTTTAGTAGAAGGGGTTCCTCGAAGAACCTCTGGGACCAACAATTTGGAGCGGCCGCTGGAATTGATCTGGCCGATCGAGGTAGAAGTTCCAGCGCTCGCTGCTGGGTGAATCATGGCATCACGCCCTGGGGAACGGAATCGCCACTTTCCGGGAGAATTGCCAGTCGCGTTGGACCCGATCCGGCGGCCCTGGAAGAAGACGAGGACTGGTATCGCGATTTAGTTGAGCACAGCCAAGACCTGCTGTGCGTCCACGACCTGGAAGGCCGATTCCTGTCGGTCAATCCCGTTCCCGCACGTCTGCTGGGTTACAGCGTAGAAGAAATGCTGCGGAAGCCGATGCGCGATCTTGTTGATCCGCAATTCCGCGATCAGTTCGATGCCTATCTGCGCGAGATCGAACGCATGGGCGAAGCTCGCGGGCTGATGGCGGTGGTGACGCGATCGGGAGAACAGCGGATTTGGAATGTCACAACACGCTGCGCACCGATGGGGTTGCGAGGCCGATTGTGCGCGGGATGGCGCACGACGTCACGGATCGGGTGCGGGCGGAGAAGACGCTGCGCGCGAACAACGAACAACTGCGGAAGACGGCAAGCGAACAGGAGCGGACGCTTCACGAGCTGACGCTGTTCCGGGCGCTGCTCGACCAATCGAACGATGCCATTAAGGTCATCGATCCGGAAACCCTGCGTTTCATCGACGTGAATGAGAAGTCGTGCGAAGACCTGGGGTACAGCCGGGACGAACTCTTATCGTTGACGGTATATGACGTCGACCCGAACGCCAACGAAAGTTTGCTGTCGCGGATGCGGCAGCAGTGGCGGGACTCGGGCTTCGCGATCATAGAAACGATGCTCCGGCGAAAAGATGGAACGACGTTTCCGGTGGATGTGAATACGCGATTCGTGCGATTGGACCGCGAGTACGTCGTGGCCGTGTCGCACGACATCACGGAGCGCAAGCTGGCGGAGAAAGCGTCGCGGGAGATCCACGAAAAGCTGCTGAGGACGGCGCGCGAACAGGAACTGACGCTCCACGGATTGACTCTGTTTCGGACGCTGCTCGACCAATCGAACGATGCCTTGCTGGTGGAATATTTTGTGCAGAAGTGCGGCCGGCGGATGAACCGGTCGATCACCAGCATTCCGAAGACGACCATGGATGCACTGATGGGGTGGGAGTGGCCGGGAAACGTCCGGGAATTGGAAAATTTTATCGAGCGGTCGGTTATTCTGACGCAGGGCTCGGCACTGGTGACGCCATTGAGCGAGCTGAACCCGATTGCCAAGAACGAGAAGGATGAAAGTCTGGAGGCAGCGGAACGCGAGCACATTCTGCGCGCTTTGCGGGAGAGCCACGGACAGATTGGCGGCCTCAGAGGGGCAGCCATGCGGTTAGGGCTGAAGCGGACGACGCTGCAATCGAAGCTGAAGCGTTTCGGAATTAATCCTCGGTCAGTAGCGAAGCACGTTTAGAACTACGATCCCGGCAACGACGAGGCTGGACTCGCAGACGAAGCGCATAACGATTCAAATTCGCCGAGGAGAGACTCGTTGCGGGTCATGGCTTCAAATTGTTTGTCAAGAGAGTCGTAGGCGGCTTGATGAGTCTGTTTGAATTGATGAAACGCCTCGCGTGATGTCCAGTGGTCGAAGGTTAGAAAGCGTCCCGGGCGGTTTGTATCGCGAAGCAGTTGAGTGCCGCGATAGTCGGAACTCCGACTGAAGAGTCGCGCCCACTCGCCTTCGGGCCCGTAGGCTTGCTCAAAAGCAAGTTTCGCTTCCGGGTTGACCTGGAACTCCCAGATGACGACATATTGATGACGGTCAGCGTTCAAGCAATCGAGCCTCCGCGGGCGAGCCCCCTGAGGGAGTACATTGTACGCGGTTGTACTCGGATCGTTGTATTCGGATCTAGGACCTGCCCGTTTTAAACTCCTGCCAAGCTTGGATCGGTCCTGACGAGAGAGTGTTTCTCCGCTCGCGTGCCGTAGGCCGGGCAATCGGTTACAATCCTCGCGCACATGAACCGCGAATATCGCAAACAATACAGCCACGAGTTGGGGCGCGACATGGAGTCGCTGGTGTTCGGGCACGGCGGTCATCCAATTCTAGTTTTTCCGACGTCCCAGGGGCGTTTTTTTGAGTATGAGGATTCCGGGATGATCCGGGCGCTTGCCGGGAAACTGGAAGCGGGCACGATCCAGGTGTTCTGCGTAGACAGCGTGGACGGCGAGAGTTGGTACAACAAGAGTGTGCATCCGGGAGCGCGCATCTGGCGGCATGTGCAGTACGAGCGATACTTGATCAACGAGTTTCTGATGTATTTGAAGTGGAAGAACTGGGCTCCGCAGATCGCGGTGACAGGGTGTAGTTTTGGCGGCTATCACGCGCTGAATTTTTCCATGCGGCATCCGGATCTGGTTTCGTCCTGCGTGACCATGAGTGGATCGTTCGACATCAAGCGCTTCCTCGATGGCTATTACGACGACAATGTCTACTTCAACAATCCGCCGGACTACCTGTCGAACATGAGCGATGATTGGTTCCTGAGCCGCATCCGGCAGATGAAGATCGTGCTGGGATCGTCGGACTGGGATGTGTGTCTGGACGCGAACGTGAAGATGGCGGCAATTCTCGACGGCAAGGGGATTCCGCATTGGCTGGATATCTACGGAGACAACAGCAAGCATGATTGGCCGCTATGGCAGCGGATGGCGGCAAAGTATTTCTAGTGGAGAGACGGGCGCCTCGCCCGTCCACCCTTGGCCGAGTCTGAGGGTCCCGTCGGGCGGGGACGCCCGGCGCTCCACCGGTTAGATTGAGAAGAGGATTTGAATTATGGCAAACAAGAGAATCGGAATTCTTTTTGGCATGGAGAATACTTTTCCGCCAGCGCTAGTCGAGAAGATTAACGGCATGAAGGCCGAGGGCGTCACCGCCGAGTTCGTCAAGATTGGCGGCATCCGCATGGATGAGCCGAAGAAGTACGACGTCATCATTGACCGGATTTCGCAGGACATTCCTTTTTACCGGGCGTATTTGAAGAATGCCATGCTGCAGGGAACGATTGTGATTAACAATCCGTTCTGGTGGACGGCAGATGACAAATTTCTTAATTACGCGCTGGCGCACAAGATGGGCGTGGCCATTCCGGCGACGGTGATTTTGCCGCATCATAAACATCCGCCGGATACGACCGATCAATCCATGCGGAATTTGATCTATCCTCTGAATTGGGAAGAGGTGTTTGCCTATGTTGGGTTTCCAGCATTCTTAAAGCCTTACTCGGGCGGCGGCTGGAAACACGTTTACAAGGTGCATTCTCCGGAGGAGTTCTTTCATAACTACAACCAGACGGGCGACCTTTGCATGACCCTGCAACACGGCGTGGAGTTTGAGGATTATTACCGCTGTTACGTGGTGGGGCAGGAGAAAGTGCACATCATGAAGTACGATCCGAGGGCTCCGTTTCATGAGCGCTATGTGAAGGGGAACCCGCAACCCGGCGCTCTGCTGAAGCAACGCATCGAGAGAGATGCTTTGGCATTGTGCCGCGCGCTGGGCTACGACCTGAACACGGTGGAGTTTGCGGTGGAGGACGGGGTCCCATATGCGATTGACTTCATGAATCCGGCCCCGGACGCGGAAGTTACGTCGGTGGGACAGCAAAATTTTGAGTGGGTGGTGGACGCCGTGGCAGAAATGGCGACGAAGAAGGCGCTCAGCGGGGAGAATCCGGTAGAAGAACTGCGCTGGGCGGCGTTCTTGAACGGGCCGCGCTGGGTGGATATCAGAACTCCAAAGGTTCGGAAGAAGGTCTGAGGTCGTGTGGTGGCGGGGCTCTGCCCCGCCCGGACAGAGCAGAACCCCGTCCCAGACCGGCATCGTTGGTATACTAGTTGGACTTCTGCCAGCGTGTCTTCTCCGCCTGGCAGCTCTGGATGCCGCGATGAAGCCTACATTCACACTGGGAATCGAAGAGGAGTATCAGACTGTCGACCCCGTGACTCGGGATCTTCGGTCGCACATTGACGCCGAGATCATCGAGAAGGGCAAATTGATCCTGCAGGAACGGGTCAAGACCGAGATGCACCAATCTGTGGTGGAGGTTGGGACTTCGGTTTGCTCCAACATTAAGGAGGCGCGGGAGGAACTGAAGAAGCTGCGCTGGCACATGATCCGACTTTCGCGGGAGAACGGGCTGCGGCTGGCTGCGGCGGCTACGCATCCATTTGCCGACTGGCGCGTGCAGGAACTTACGCCGGGCGAGCGCTACAAGAATATTGTGCAGGACATGCAACTGGTGGCGCGGGCCAATCTGATTTTCGGGCTGCACGTGCACGTGGGCATCGAAGATCGCGAGATACTCATCCAGATGATGAATCACGCGCGGTATTTCATACCGCACCTGCTGGCGCTATCAGCGAATTCGCCTTTCTGGCTGGGGATGGATACCGGGCTGAAATCGTACCGCTGCAAGGTGTTCGACAAATTTCCGCGGACGAACCTGCCGGATTATTTTCCGAGCTGGGGCGAGTACGAGAATTACGTGAAGCTGCTGGTAAAGACGAATTCGATCGACAACGCTAAAAAAATCTGGTGGGATATGCGGCCGCATCCGTTCTTCAACACACTGGAGTTCCGCGTGTGCGATCTTCCGATGCGGTTGGATGAGACGATTGCCTTAGCGGCGCTGATCCAGGCGACGGTGGCCAAGTTGTACAAGTTGCACTCACAAAACCAGGGCTTCCGGCTATACCGGAAATCGCTGCTGATGGAGAACAAATGGCGAGCCGCGCGCTATGGGATCAACGGGAAACTGATCGATTTCGGCAAGCAGATGGAAGTTCCGGAGCGTGATCTGATCGAAGAGTACCTGGAATTCGTGGATGACGTGCTGGACGAACTGGATTGCCGGGCGGAAGTGGAGTACATCCGTGAGATTATGAAGATGGGCACGGGCGCGGACCGGCAGTTGGACGTGTATCGCAAGACCGGAGACATGAAAGCCGTGATGGACTACATCATTGAGGAGACTGAGGTGGGCGTGGACGAGGCAGATCGCGTGCCCACGGCCCGGTTCGGCTGATGAGCTTGACGAATGACAATGACTTTGATGAATACTGCAGAACAATCCAACCGACAACTGAACCAGATGGCTTTTGATCCTGAATTGACCCCGGGAGCGCGGAATGCTGTGCGCGTGTGCCTGCGCGTGCTGCCTTCGGAAAGGGTCACCGTCATCACCGATGAAGTGAGCCTGGAGATTGCTGCGGCCATCGTGCATGAACTGGAAGAACTAGGCTGCCGCTACCAGACGTGGGTGCTCGAGGATGTGGCCACTCGTCCGCTGACCGATTTGCCGCTGCCCATCGTGGAGGATCTGGAGTCGAGCCAGGTCAGCGTTTTTGCGGTGCAGGGGCAAACCAACGAATTGAAGTCGCGCATGCAGATGACGGATGTGGTGAACCGGCGAAAAATCCGGCACGCTCACATGGTGAACGTCAATAAGCGGATCATGCTGGAAGGCATGCGTGCGGATTTCCTAAAGGTGGACCGCCTGAGCGTAAAGGTAATGGAACTGGTGCGCAAGGCAAAGCAGGTTAAGGCAAAGACGCCCGCGGGTACGGACCTGGTGGCGGATTTTAGTCCGAATTACCGGTGGGTGAAGACGAGCGGAATTATCAGCACGGAGAAGTGGGGAAACCTGCCGGGGGGCGAGATTTTCACGACGCCGGGCGAGGTGAATGGAACGTTTGTGATTGACGGAGTGGTGGGCGATTATTTGTGCCGCAAGTTTGGCGACTTGAAGGCGCATCCGCTGACCATCAACATTAAGGCCAATCGCCTGATCGCGGCGCACTCGGCGAACAAGGAATTGAAAGACGATTTCTGGGCCTACACCCATACCGATGAGAACAGCAATCGCGTGGGCGAGTTTGCGATTGGGACAAACATCGAACTGAAAGATGTAATCGGAGAAATCTTGCAGGACGAGAAATACCCGGGCGTCCACATTGCTTTCGGAAATCCCTATGGGGCGCACACCGGAGCGGAGTGGTTTTCATCGACGCACATTGATGTGGTGGGGCGAAACTTCGATATCTGGGTCGACGGCCGGCAGATTATGCGGCGCGGGCAGTTCTTGATTGAGGCGTAGGGTGTGTGGTGGCGGGGCTTCGCCCCGCCGGGACGGGTCACAGCCCCGTCACCACACCAGCTTCTATGATTCCCTCCTACCGGCAAGACTTCAACTCGCGATTCACCCCCGAAAAATACGACCGGTTGCGGCGCGAGATGACCTCTCGATGCGGAATGGAAGTTCCATTCCCACTTTGCGAGACGCCTTGCTTCTTTCCAAATGCTCTGGTCGAGCGCATGGGCGAGGGCGGCAAGGCGCTGATCCGGCAACTGGTGGAGAATCCGGAGTATCGGGCGCGCTCCGAAGCCTCCATTCCCGCAAAGTTTCGCGTTCCGAATGAAGCGCCGCACCCGATGTTTATTCAGGTGGACTTCGGGCTGGTGCACGATCAGGCGGGCGAGTTGCAGCCGAAACTGGTCGAGTTGCAAGCCTTCCCTTCGCTCTACGCTTACCAGCCGGTTCTGGCTCAAGCTTACATCGATGTGTTTGGCCTTGACCCTAAGCTTCTCTACTTTTTGAGCGGGCTGGACTCGGCTGCTTACAAGCACCTTCTGCGGGATGTGATCGTGGCGGGGCACGATCCGGCGAATGTGGTTTTGATGGAGGTGCATCCGGAGGAGCAGAAGACGCGACCGGATTTTCTGCTGACCGACAAACTGCTTGGGATTCGCACGGTCTGCATCACCAGGATTCAGAAAGAAGGGCGGCGACTGTTTTATGAAGACGGCGGCAAGCGGATTCCGATCGAGCGGATATATAACCGCACCATCGTGGACGAACTGGAACGCAAGGGCGTCGCTTTGCCGTTTGATTTTCGGGATGACCTCGATGTGGAGTGGGCGGGGCATCCGAACTGGTATTTCCGGATCAGCAAGTATTCCATTCCTTATTTGAAGCATCCGTCGGTGCCGCGGACGTGGTTTCTGGATCAACTGACGGAAGTGCCGTCGGATCTGGAGAATTTTGTCCTCAAGCCGCTGTATTCGTTTGCCGGATTGGGTGTGGTGATCGCGCCATCGCGTGCGGACGTTGAGGCAATCCCTGCGGCAAAGCGCGGCGAATACATTTTGCAGGAGCGGATGAACTTCACACCGGTGGTGGAAACTCCTTACGGGCTAACCAAGGTCGAATTGCGGATCATGTATGTCTGGCTGAACGAACTGCTCCCGGTGCTGACGATCGTCCGCATGGGCCGCGGGCTGATGATGGGCGTTGACCAGAACAAGAATATGAAATGGGTTGGGTCGTCTGCGGCACTGGTAAGCGGCATTGGCTAGTGGATAACTCGACTGCGCTGCCGGCCTGGAGCGTCAATTACCTCAGTTTGTTCATCACGTCCTCCAGTGACCGGAATCACACGCCAGACCCCTGGCCAGTGGCATCATTGCGATGAATCGCCATCCCGTGGCGATTATGAGGAATTTTATGGCCACCTGTACCCCGGTGAGTTCTCGCGTTTTGAATTCCAGCCTGGCATCCCGCATCATGAGCGCCGACGAAGCGGCGGCTCTGATCGACTTCGGCACTCGCATCGGCATGAGTGGATTCACTGGCTCCGGCTATCCGAAGGCCGTGCCGCTGGCGTTGGCTCGGCGCCTCTCAGACGCCAACCTGCGCGGTCAGAAGGCTCAGGTCAGCATCTTCACCGGCGCTTCCACCGGGCCGGAGCTGGATGGTGCTCTGGCCATGGCCGGTGGCATCCAACTGCGGCTGCCCTATCAGTCGGATCCAGAAACGCGCAAAAGGATTAACGCCGGGGAGATGGAATACATGGACATCCACCTCGGCCACGTCGCCCAATACGTGGAATACGGGTTCCTCGGCAAGATGGACTGGGCTCTGGTCGAAGTCACAGCGATTCTGGAAGATGGGCGACTCGTTCCCAGTTCCTCGGTGGGCAACAACCGGACCTGGATCGACCAGGCGGAGAAGGTGATTCTCGAGGTGAACGCGTGGCAACCGGCTGAACTGGAGGGCATGCACGACATCTATTACGGAATGCAGCCGCCGCCGTACCGCCAACCCATTCCGCTGGTGCATCCGGGACAACGGATTGGCACTCCTTATCTTGACGTCGACCCGGAAAAAGTCGCTGCGGTCGTGCTGACCGATGCTCCCGACCGCAATAGCGCCTTCAAAGCGCCCGACGAAAGCTCGCGCCGCATTGCCGGCCACATTCTGGAATTCCTCGAGTGGGAAGTAAAGTCAGGACGCGTTCCCCCTTCGCTGCTGCCGCTGCAGTCGGGGGTGGGGAACATCGCGAACGCCGTGCTGCTCGGCCTGCTGGAAGGGAAATTTGAAAATTTGACCTCGTACACCGAGGTCATTCAGGACGGCATGATCGAACTCTTGCGAAGTGGCAAGCTCATTTGCGCTTCGGCCACGGCGTTTTCTCTCAGCCCGCAAATGCTGGCGCAGGTCAACGCGGAGATGGCGAGCTTCCGCGACCGCATTGTTCTTCGGCCGCAGGAAATTTCCAACCATTCGGAAATTATCCGCCGGCTGGGCGTGATCGGCATGAATGGCATGATTGAAGCCGATATTTATGGCAACGTGAATTCCACCCACGTCATGGGATCACGCATTCAGAATGGGATTGGCGGCTCGGGCGACTTCGCGCGCAACGGATACCTTGCCATCTTCATGGCTCCGTCCACGGCCCAGAAAGGATCCATCACGACCATCGTGCCGATGGTGTCGCACGTGGATCATACCGAACACGACGTCGGTGTGATCGTAACTGAACAGGGCCTCGCCGACCTGAGGGGCCTGTCCCCGCGGCAAAGAGCCAAGATTGTCATCGAAAAATGCGCGCACCCTGACTATCGTCCTCTACTGCGCGATTACCAGGAGCGCGCGGAACGCCTGTCCTTCGGCAAACACACTCCTCACCTGCTCAACGAGAGCCTGGGCTGGCACGATCGTTACGTGCGCACGGGACGCATGCTGCCGTCCAAAGAGTAAAGAGTCAACGCGCCGCTTCCCGCTCATTCGCAAAGGACGCGACTAAGTGGGGCACCCCGTATTATCCGACCAGGCCGCGAAAATAGCTTCCAAACCCCGCGCTTCCAAACTCGATTGACCCGACCGGGATGGCAGCCTACGATTACGCCTTCACGGTCGAGGGCTGGCTTTCAGCCGGCAACGCCAAACTCACGGGTAATCCAAAGTGAAACTGGGACCGGTAATGCAAACGGAGTCACCGATTGTACCGCGCCCGTCGAACACGTTGCTGTTCGCGGCCGACATGGCTGGAACGCTGCTCTTCGGCATAGAGGGTGCGCTCGCGGCGATCACTGGCGATCTTGACCTGCTCGGCCTCATGGTACTGGCGTTTTCCACGGCGTTGGCGGGAGGAATTTTCCGCGACATCCTTATCGGCGCCGTCCCACCTAGTTCGCTGCGCGATTGGCGATACTCCGCCATGGCATTCACAGGCGCAGCGATCGTGTTCTTCATGTATCGCTTCGTTCAAGGAATCCCCAGCGAAGTCATCCTGGTTTCGGACGCTGCGGGCTTGGCGCTATTTGCTGTCGCCGGAACCGAAAAAGCACTCCTCTATGAGATGCACCCCTTCATTGCCGTCTTGCTGGGCACGGTTACCGCGGTGGGTGGAGGGACCGTCCGCGATATTTTTCTCGCGCGTGTTCCCTTGGTCCTCCGCTCCGATATCTACGCTACAGCTGCCATGGCCGGGGCGATAGTAATGATCGCGGGTCGCAGGTTGAAACTGTCCCCCACTTGGTCGGCGGTATTGGGCGGCGTGGTCTGCTTTGTGCTGCGCATCGTCAGCGTTTGGCAGCACTGGAATCTGCCCAAGGTACTCGGTTGACCCGACCGCGATGACAGCCTACCATTACGCCTTCACGGGCGAGGGCTGGCTTTCACCCTGCACTAGAATCATAGTCAACGGCGGCGGACAAGAGTGTCTGACCCACACGACCTATGGACATGATCGGCCAAACGGTCTCCCACTACCGCATCTTGTCGAAGCTGGGTGGCGGCGGGATGGGAATTGTTTATGAGGCGGAGGACATTCGCCTGGGCCGGCGTGTCGCTCTGAAATTCATTCCCGATCATCTGGCAAAAGACCAGCGCTCGCTGGAGCGGTTCACGCGCGAGGCACGCGCCGCATCGCAGCTCAACCACCCGAACATCTGCACCATTCACGACATTGACGACAACAGCGGGCATCCGTTCATCGTCATGGAGAAGCTGGAAGGCGAGAGCCTCAAGCAACGGATTCATGGCAAGCCTCTGGAGCTTGACGACCTGCTGGACATTGCAGTGCGGGTGGCGGACGCGCTGGCGGCATCGCATGCCAAGGGGATTGTGCACCGCGACATCAAGCCGGCAAATATTTTTCTGACTCCGGATGGGCAGGTGAAGATTCTGGATTTTGGCCTGGCGAAGCTGGCCAAATCCAACGACCAGGGCGTGGGCACGACCACCGACTCGTCGCTCGAAGAATCGCTGACCCAGGTGGGAGTGATCCCGGGGACGGCGGTGTACATGTCGCCGGAACAGGCGCGCTCGGAAGACCTGGACGTGCGCAGTGACATATTTTCTTTTGGCGTGGTGCTGTACGAAATGGCGACCGGCAAGAAGCCGTTCACCGGAACCAACGTAGTGATGACCTTGCATGCGGTGATCAATCAGAAGCCGGTCCCGCCGCGGTCGATTAATCCGGCCGTGCCGACGGAACTCGAAGCCATCATCGGCAAAGCGATGGAAAAGGACCGCAACCTCCGGTACAGGAACGCAACGGAGATGAAGAGCGACCTGGTGAAGCTGCAGAGAGCAACGGATCCGACTCTGTGGAGCGGGCTTCGTCAGGCGAGCAGACTGCATGTAGTAACGCGCACGTTCCAGAAGTCGAGTTCGAAGCCGTATTGGATCATCGCCGGATTGGCGGCGCTGCTGATGATGACGGTGGTGGCCGCGGGAACTTGGTTCTTTAAACACCGGGCGCCAACGGTGAAGGCGAGCACCCAGACGATCGCGGTGCTGCCACTGCAGAATATTAGTAACGATAAGGAGAGCGAGTTTCTGCGATTCGCGCTGGCCGACGAGATTGAGAATGCGCTGACCCATGCGCATATGCTCGAAGTCCGCCCCTCGACCGCAACCCAGAAGTACGCCACCAGGGACCCGGAACCGTCAAAAGCCGGGCGCGAGTTGGGCGTGGGTACGGTGGTAGCGGGACACTTTGTGCATCACGACAAGATGGTTCAGGTGACGCTGGAAGCAGTCGACGTAAAAGACAATCGGGTCCTCTGGACGGGCCAGTTTAGCTCGCCGATGGATAATTTGATTTCGTTGCGGAACCAGATGGCGGCAAAAGTGCGACAGGAACTGGTTCCGGCCCTGGGCCTCGCGGGTGGGCCCGTCGAAACCAGCAGCGTCCCGGCGAATCGCGAAGCGTATGAGGCGTATCTGCGAACCCTGGCCATTCCGCGCGAGGTCAAATCTAATAAGGACGCGATCGCGATACTGGAGCATGTGGTGACCCTAGATCCCAATTACGCGCCGGCGTGGGAGGTGCTGGGACGGCGCTATTATTTCGATGCGATTTACTCGGACGGAGGCGACGCGGGATATCAGCGATCGAATGAGGCCTATCATCGTGCCCTTTTGCTGGAACCGGGACGGGTCAGCGCCGCGGGGTTACTGGCGGCACAGGAAGCTGAAGGCGGAAACATCGACCGGGCCTATGTCGACGCTCGGGCACTGGTGCAGAAGCGTCCGGATGCCGCGTACGCGCATTTCTCGCTGGCGTACGTACTGCGCTATGCGGGACGGCTGGATGAGGCGCAGAGCGAGTGCGACAAAGCTTTGGCAATCGATGCGAATTATAACTGGCGAACCTGCGCGCTGGCTTTTGCCGAGGCCGGGAAAGCCCTGCGTGCCATGCAGTTTCTTGAACAGGATACGGGCTCGGAGTGGTCAAATGGGGTGCGAGTTTCAGTGCTGATGCGGCAGGGAAAACTCTCCGAAGCGCGGCAAGCCGCGCCGCAGATGACAGACAATCCCATGTGGATGCGCGGACTGGTAGAGGCGTGCCTGAACAACGCGCCCGCAGCGGATATACACCGGTTGGCAGAGCAGGCAGAAAACGAATTATTAGCGAAACAGAATCCCGAAATGAAGTATCACCAGGGCACGATACTGGCATTCTGCGGCGAAAAAGAGATTGCATTCGAGTTTCTGCGTCGATCGGTGGCCGGGAATTATTGCGCGCACCAGGCGCTGCAATCGGATCCGCTGCTGGCGGGGGTGCGCGGAAATGCGGAGTTCCATCAGATTGTGCAAGCGGCGCGCGAATGCCAGCAGAAATTCGAGGTGGCGCAGGGGTTGAGATAAGGGGACACAAGCAGAGAATATATTTGCTCCTTTCATAGAGGACAATCCATCAGATGTTCATGTTTGCGATGCTGAAGAAGTTCGAGTGTGGATGGGTACGCAAGCGACTGGCGGCCGCGATGCTGCTGGTTCTGCTGGCCGTTTCAAACGCGTTATTCGCGGCCGCACAGACGGCAGAAAAGGCCGCTGCCGATCATAACGTCGATCAGGCCGTCGATCGCTATTATGAACCACTCCCGCAGGAAACAGGCGCGGCGGGGCTGAAGCTGATGCTGCGGCGGTTGCAGACCACGGCGCGATTGATGCAGGTGGATGCGCATCCCGACGACGAAGACGGCGGCATGCTGACGCTGGAGGCCCGCGGAAAAGGCGTCTCCACGTTGCTGATGACGCTGACCCGCGGCGAAGGCGGACAGAACAAGTTGGGCAGCAATCTGTTCGACGTGCTCGGCGTGGTGCGGACTCTGGAGGTGTTGGCAGCCGATCGCTACTACGGCGTGGAGCAACGGTTCTCGCGAGTCGCGGATTTCGGGTATTCGAAGACTCCGGAGGAAACTTTTCAGAAATGGCAAGGGCATGACATCGCGCTCGCCGACATCGTGCGCGTGGTCCGCACGTTTCGCCCCGACGTGCTGATTGCGCGCTTCTCAGGAACGGAGCGCGATGGGCACGGGCACCATCAGGCGTCGGCGATCCTGACGAAAGAAGCATTTCGCGCGGCGGCCGACCCTAATCGCTTTCCGGAGCAGATCAGAGAAGGATTACAGCCTTGGCAGCCGAAGAAGCTGTACATCGGAAACGTGTGCGGCTTCGGCGCTTCGACCTGCGACGCGGCCAATTACACGGTTAAGCTGAACACCGGAAAGGACGATCCGGTGCTGGGCGAGTCATACGTGCAGTTTGCGATCGAGGGATTGCGGCATCAGCAATCGCAAGCGCTGGGCGGCGTCTCGGTTCCCAAGGGCGATCGATTTGCCCATTACAAGCTGGTGGATTCGGTCGTTGAATCTCCAAAGGACAGTGACGGCCACGAGCAGGATTTCTTCGACGGCATTGATACCACGCTGCCGGGGCTGGCGTCGAGGCTCGGGAATGAAGAGAAAAAGGTGCCGTGGCTGCGTGAGCAACTATCTCGGATCCAGCAACGGATTGCCGAAGTTGAACACAACCCTGATAGTGACCCAGCAAAGAGCGCGATGGCTCTCCTGATTGGACGAAAGGCAGCGGATGATCTTTTACAACGCGTTCGACAATCATCGCTGTCGGATGACGCGAAAAAGTTACTTACAAGTGAACTTGAGACGAAGCGCAATCAGTTCCAGCAGGCAGCGAATGTTGCGCTGGGAGTCAAGTTGACAGCAACGTACGTCGCCCCACCCGCGTCTTCTCCCGAATCGGCAGCGATGGCCGTTCCGGGAGAAAGTGTCGGCGTGAAGTCGTTGGGCAACGCCCCTGGAGGAACGGTGGTTTCGGCAAGGGTGATCTTGGACGCTCCGAGTTGCCAACAGGACTCGCAAGGAGCAAAGTCGGCCGACAAACCTTCAGTAGCCGAGTTCGATTTCCGGATAACGCCGTGCGCGAACGCCGGCTCCACACGGCCGTATTGGCATCGACACGATCCAGAGCGCGACGCGCTGAATACGATTGACGAGCCACCCTATCAGACGCTTCCTTTCCCGCCACCGCCATTTCACGTGCGTATGGAATATCAATATCAAGGGCTCGCGGGATCGATCGAAGTTCCCGTCATGGTGCGGTTCAAACAGTCTGACGGAAGCGAGGGCGAGCATCCCCTGGCGATTGGCCCAGAATTCTCAATTGCGTTGTCACCGTCGAACTCAGTCATCCCCTCAGACAAGCGCGGCGGCACGAGCGTGAAGACCACGGCGCGCGATCAGAGCAGCGGCTCGGAGGCCAAGATTGCTTTGAATGTGCCGAATGGATGGCGCGCGGAGCCGGCACATGAATCCGTTGAGATTCCCAAAGAGGAGTCGAAGGACGCCTCATTCCAGGTCTTCCCTTCCGAGTTAGAGGAAAGCCAAACTCATATTCGAGCGGAGCTCACCAGCCGGGGAAAGGCTTACGGCGAGGGATATACGGTGGTCACGCGTGACGATCTCGGCACCTTTTATTACTACCAGCCGGCGGTGGAGAGCGTTTCGATCGTGGACGTGAAGGTCCCCAGGGACCTCAAAATTGGATACGTCATGGGCGCGGGCGATGACATTCCCACGGTGCTCGAGCAGATCGGGATGAATGTCACAATGATTCCGGCTGACAAGTTGGCTAGCGAGGACCTGAGCAAGTACCAGACGATCGTGCTAGGCATCCGCGCTTATGATGCCCAGAAAGGCGTGATTGACAACAACAAGCGGCTGCTCGATTTCGTCGAAAATGGTGGGCGCTTGGTCGTGCAATACAACACGCTGGGATCGTTTGGGGTGCCGATCGATTTTAATTCGGGCAAATATACGCCCTATCCGGCAACGCTCAGCCGGGCGCGGGTTTCGGTGGAAGAGGCGCCGGTCACGATTCTCGATCCCGCCAACCCGATCTTTCATTCTCCCAACGAAATTACGCAGAAAGATTTCGAGGGCTGGGTGCAGGAGCGCGGGCTGTACTTTATGTCGCAGTGGGATTCGAACTTTACACCACTGCTCGAATCGCATGATCCGGGCGAAGGCGAGCAGAAGGGCGGACTGCTGGTCGCGCACTACGGTAAGGGAACCTATATCTACACGGGATACGCGTTCTTCCGGCAACTGCCGGCGGGCGTGCCGGGGGCTGTGCGGCTATTTGTAAATCTGTTGGGCGCGAAGTAGCGAATCGTCGAGCACAGTCGTCGGTCGTTAGTCGTTAGTCGTCAGTCGTTAGTCGTTGGTCGTTCGGGACGTAATTGCAAACGAAGAATTGCGCATAACCAGAAAAAATCGGTTCGCCAACGACTAACGACCATCGACCATCGACCCATCTCATGACAATTCCACTCGAAGGCGAATCCAACACCAAACCGCAACTCGTCCGGGGCATTGGCCTTGGCTCCGCCACTGCGCTGAACATGATTGACATGATCGGCGTGGGCCCGTTCATCACCATCCCGCTGATTATCTCGGCGATGGGCGGTCCGCAGGCGATGCTGGGATGGGTGCTGGGCGCGGTGCTGGCGATCTGTGACGGGCTGGTGTGGGCGGAACTGGGCGCGGCCATGCCGGGTTCAGGCGGATCATATCGATATTTGAAAGAAATTTACGGTCCGCAGAAACTCGGGCGGCTGGTTTCATTTCTGTTTATCTGGCAACTCTCCTTCAGTGCCCCGCTTTCGATTGCATCGGGCGCCATCGGGCTTTCCCAGTATGCGGCTTTCTTCTGGCCGCGCCTGGAACTGGTGTGGTCGAACCACACCTGGGCGCTGCATCTTCCTCTCTTCGGAACTCTGCAACTTACCTTGGTCGCGATGCCGGCTACGTTTCTGGCGATTGGCGTCTGCGCGTTGACGGCGTTTCTCCTGTATCGGCGCATCACCGCGATCGCGCGGCTTACCAAGGTGCTGTGGGCGGGGGTGATGGCCACCATCGGGTGGATCATTTTCGCCGGACTGACCCACTTCAACGCGCATCGGGCATTCGATTTACCTCCGGGAGCGTTTTCATTTTCGCGAGACTTCTTCCACGGACTGGGCGGGGCGATGCTGATCGCCGCCTATGACATCGGGGGGTACTACAACGTCTGCTTCCTCGGAGACGAGGTCAAGGAACCCGGGAAGAATATTCCGCGGGCGTTGTTGCTATCCATTCTGGCGGTGGCGTGTCTATATGTAGTGATGAACGTCAGCGTTCTCGGTGTCATTCCGTGGCGCGAACTGGCGCAGTCGGGGGCTTCGAACAGCAAGCTGTATGTCGTCTCGACTCTGATGCAGCGCCTGTATGGGCAGGGTGCGGCTTCGATTATTTCCGCGCTGGTGATGTGGACGGCATTCGCATCGGTATTTTCGCTGACCTTGGGTTATTCGCGTGTGCCGTACGCAGCGGCGCTCGACGGCAACTATTTTCGGGCTTTTGCGAAGGTGCATCCGGTTCACAAGTTTCCCTATGTTTCGCTGCTGGCCCTGACTGGTGTTGCGGCGGTGTTTTGTTTCCTGAGGCTGGCCGACTTGATTGCCGCGCTGATCGTAATCCGCATTGTGTTGCAGTTTCTCGTGCAGAGCATTGGCGTGATCGTGCTGCGCATACGGCGGCCGGATATGGCGCGTCCGTTTCGCATGTGGCTTTATCCGGTGCCGGCGCTGGTGGCTTCGGCGAGCTTTGTTTTTATTCTGATCTCGCGCAAAGATTTTCTCCGCGAGGTTCGTTACGCGGCGGTAATCCTGGTAGTCGGGGTTGTGATTTATTGTGTGCGGTCGTGGCGGCGGCGCGAGTGGCCGTTTGGAGAACCCGCGACTAGCTAATGGAGCGACGGGCGCCTCGCCCGTCCATCTGTGAGGTCGCCGAGCGAGGACGCCCGGCTCTCCCCGAGCAAGCTCATGGCCGAAATGATCAAAATGCCGGTGGTGGCGCCGAGCGCAGGGAGGCATTCGATTTCCCCCTGGGCGCCGTTAGGCGAACCGCTGTTTCGCTCGCTTTGGATTGCATCGGTCATTTCCTACACCGGCACATGGATGCAGAACGTAGGCGCCGGCTGGCTGATGACACAGATGACCTTGAATCCGTTCATGGTTGGACTGGTACAGGCGGCTGCGGCTCTGCCGGTGTTCCTGGTGATCCTGCCCGCAGGCGCACTCGCCGATATGGTTGACCGGCGGCGATTTCTGTTGCTGACGCAGGGATGGATGGTGCTGGCTTCGGCGACGCTTGGCATTATGACGCTGACCAGTTGCGTCGGACCGTGGGTGCTGCTGCTGTTTACTTTTCTGCTGGGCCTCGGCGCGGTGATGAACGATCCGGCATGGCAGGCGATTACGCCGGAGTTGGTTCCAGCCAAGCAACATGCTTCGGCAGTGGCCCTGAATTCGGCGGGCTTCAACGTGGCGCGGGCGGTCGGTCCGGCATTGGGAGGCGTTATTGTAGCGGCGGTCGGCTGCGGCACAACCTTCTTGCTGAACGCATTTTCGTTTTTGGGTGTGATCCTATTTCTCTATCGCTGGAGGCGGCCGATTGAGGCTCCACCCAAGACTCAGCGCGTGTGGTCCGCCATCGGCGATGGGTTCCGCTACGTGCGCGAGAGTGGACTGGCGAAGTCCGTCCTCCTGCGCACGGGAACGTTCAGCGTGGCGGCGGTTGCCATGCTGGCGTTGTTGCCGCTCATTGCGCGTCCGTATGGGGCCAGGGGCTACGGCGTGCTGCTCGGCTGCTTTGGACTGGGCGCGTTGCTGGGAGCGTTGGCGCTTCCGCGATTGCGCGAAAAATTGTCGGTGGATGGCCTGGTCGTCGCCGCCATCGTGATTTTTGCCGCGATGACTTTTGCTGCGGGACGTGTGGAAGCTTTTGCCCTCCTGTGTGCGGTGATGCTGGTGGCGGGCGCGTCCTGGATCGGGATTCTGGCTTGTTTGAATGTGGCGGCACAGACGATGTGTCCGGCGTATGTGCGGGCTCGGGCGCTGTCGTGTTACCTGCTGGTGTTGCAGGGAGGCATGGCGATCGGCGCCACGCTGTGGGGCGCACTGGCGAAAACGATTGGCGTTCCGGACGCGCTGGGCTCGGCCGCGGTCGTGCTGGCGCTGGGAGTATTCGCGCTGCGCGGACATCGCATCACCGCGAGTGAACTGGACATGACGCCCGCCGTGGTGAGAGATTGATGCGACATTTAACTTTGCCTGGAGGCGAGATAAAGATGAAAACGATCACTGTCACTGCGATCCTGGGAGCGATATTCATTGTGTGCGGTTCTGCGCTGGCGCAAGCGCAAATGCAAACCAAAGACGAAAAGAAAACCATCAGCCAGGTGCTCGACGCTTCGATCAAAACCGTGGAGGGCGATTTTGTTCCCGCAGCCGAAGCGATGCCCGAAGAGAAGTACGGCTTCGTGCCGACGAACGGCGAGTTTAAAGGCGTTCGTACATTTGCTGAACAGATCAAGCATGTGGCCGCCAGCAACTACCTGATTGCGGTCCACATTCTCGGCGAAAAGCCGCCCGCCGACGCCAACGACGGCAAAGGCCCCGATAGTTTGAAGTCGAAGGCCGACATCCTCAAGTACCTGAAAGATTCCTTCGCCTATGCCCATAAAGCAGTCGCAACCATTACCGATGCGAATGTCCTGGAACCCATTCCCACTTCCGACGGCAAGGGAAAGACCACGCGACTCAGCTTAGGTTTGATCTTTTCCTGGCATGGTTTCGATCACTACGGACAGATGGTGGAGTACCTGCGCATGAACGGGATCGTGCCTCCGGCCAGCCGCAATTAGGCTTCTATCTTGCGACTAGCCTAAGATCGGATAAACCATCGAAAGAGGCATAATGGACCCTGGGTGTGGCTCGATTCGTTCGGATTTTTTGTGCTTCGGTTCTTTCCTCTGCGTATGCGTTGTGCTTCTTGACAGCGTCGCCCGCCCAGGACACACCGGTCACGTCGGAGGCCTTGAACACTGCGGCGATCCAGGCTTACAAGACCAGGAACTATGCGGATTTCCTGGCCAACGAAAAGCGAGCGCTAGCGCTTGATCCGGCAAATCCTCGGCTGATCTACAACGTGGCCTGCGGAGAGGCGCTCACGGGAAACGCAGCCGAAGCTGTCCGCCGACTCGATGATCTCGTAGCCCGCGAACTCGACTTGGGCGCTGAGACTGACAATGATTTCGTGGGCATCAAAAAGACTCCGGAATGGGCGGCCTTCCAATCGAAGCTGGTCAAATTGAGGACACCTTTGGTGCATAGCACGCAGGCGTTCGAGTTGCTGGACAAGGAATTGATCGCCACCGGAGTCGCGGTGGATCGATAAGACACTCTACGTAGCTGACTACTCCGATGGAGTGTGGGCGCTCGACTTGGCAACGGGGACACGGCGGAGGCACCCGCGGACACTTGGCTGGGAGGACTGGACGGCCTGTCGCGCGTGGCGGACGGTTTTATCGCGGTGCAGATTGGCGTGAAGCCTGAGCGCGTGGTTCGGCTGCGGCGTGATCCGCAGGGACAGCGTATCGCAGCAGTCGAGGTGCTCGAGAGCAATCATCCCGACTACAACGGCCCGATCCAAGGTGCCGTCGAAGGAAACACTTTTCTGTACGTCGCCAACAGCCAGATCACGCTCGCCAACGCTGAAACGGGAGCGTTCGCCGCGGATCGAGCCCGGCAGACAGTGGTGTTGAGCTTGCCGTTCTAGCCGAATTGGCTCCCCAGAGACGCTCTATCTTCTTCCCGAGGGATGATGCTTGCGCCAGTCGGCTCCGTCGCGTCCGCCGTGTTGGGCGATTTGGGTAAGAATGAGTTCGGCGGTCAGCCTGCGTTTCGTGAGGTGGGCGGAGATTCTCTGCTTCACCTTTTTCGCCGGAACCTTCGGGTCGAGAAACACCAGCACAGATGGGCCCGCTCCGCTGAGCGCGGCGCCGAGGATGCCGGATTCTCCGGTGAGTTCCTTGAGCGCGGGAAGCAGCGGCGAGAGCGGTGCGCGATACGGTTGGTGGATGCGGTCTTCGAGCG
This sequence comes from uncultured Acidobacteriaceae bacterium, assembly GCA_963730845.1. Lineage (GTDB taxonomy): Bacteria > Acidobacteriota > Terriglobia > Terriglobales > Acidobacteriaceae > Acidiflorens. Next base: position 141,743 of record CAVSTM010000009.1, read on the forward strand.
CCGATGAAAGTAAATCAGGACGATCTTGCGTGAATGCCGCGAGCAGCAGCATCGAATTCTGAATGTTGGTAACGGCGTCGGCACGCGAGTACTGGAACGGCAGCACGCGGCGCGCTTGCTCGGTCGAGAGCAGAGCATCGGGAACAGCCAGCAGCAGCGGCCACTTCCCTTTCGGCTTCACTTCAACCACCTGCGCCTGAACCTGATTCGCCATGCGTGCCACGGTGAGCGCGCCCATCCAGCAGGCGGAAGCGTTATCGGGGTGGTGCTCGCGCATGGAAGCCTCGCCGACGATGCGGTCATTTTTCCAGCGCAGATGTCCAAAATGAACCGCCAGTGCGATGCCAGCCAGACGGGCGGCGGCGGACGATCCGCAACCTCGGCCGATCGGGATCTCGTTTTCGATGTGGATGCGCAAAGGCGCAATCTTGCGGTTCTCCGACTCGAGTACCTCGCAATAGGTGGTAACGATAAGGTGGTTCTCCATGCGGGCACAGGTCAGCGCGTCGCGGCCTTCGGCGGTGACGAAGAAGTCAGGAGCGCGTTCGGCCCGCAAACGGAGATGGAAATCTAAGGCAAGGGCAGCCGCGTCGAACGCAGGGCCCAGGTTGGCGGAGGATGCCGGCAGCGCTAAGCGCAGCGAGCGGTCCAGAGACGTGGGACGTGAAGGCATAGGTTAGAAAGCAAATTCCTCGGCGACCTGACTAGGCTGCGGAAAAAACTGGGCTTCGTATCAGGGCATCGCTTTAGCGATGCCGCGAGATTTTCGAAATCAATGCCCCTTCTGGGCATGGTTATCGGATCTCTCAGCCTCCCCTCCAACCTGACCCGAAACAACAGAAATGGAAGGCTTTAGCCCGGTGCGAACTCAGCCGAATCCCCAACAATCGGCAATCACAATGAACTGTGTTTTATACACGAATTCGAGGCGAACTGCTATGAATTTCTCTCAGCCGCGTCGAGGGCGGCAATCACGGCCCCCAGGTTGGCATCGAGCACAACCGGGGCCCGTTGCAGATATTTTGCCTGGGCAGCCTCGGTCGCGCCCGTAGTTCCGACCATGGTTCCGGCGAACAAATCGCCGCGATGGAACTTGATGGTGAAGTCTGGGTCCTTGAGCAGATGCCCGGTCAGGATCAGCACGACGGACTCACCCGCTTTGACGAATCCGCTCCGTCGCAACTTCTTCAGTCCAGCCAGCGTAACAGCAGAGGCCGGTTCGCAACCGGTGCCATCGGCACCGATTTCGGCCTTTGCAGCGGCAATTTCGGCTTCCGTAACCTGTTCGACCACGCCGCCGGTCGCCTGCAAAACGCGCAACGCCTTCTTCCACGACGCCGGATTGCCGATGCGGATAGCAGTCGCGAGCGTATCGGCAGTTATCGGCTCGAGTTTCTTCCCGCCAAACTCATGCACGCAGCGGTAGAAGGGATTCGCGCCCTGCGCCTGGATGATGGAAAGCTTCGGCAGGCGCGAGATCAGTTTGAGTTCGCGCATTTCGACAAGCGCCTTGCCGATTGCGGAACTGTTCCCGAGATTGCCCCCGGGAACAATGATGTGGTCGGGTGGCTCCCACCCAAGTTGCTCCATGAGTTCGATGGCCGCCGTCTTCTGGCCTTCGATGCGATACGGATTCACCGAATTCAGCAGATAGACCGGCTTCCGGCGGACGAGCTCATTGAGGATATGAACGCATCCGTCGAAATCGGTGCGGAGTTGGCAGGTGAGGGCTCCGTAGTCGAGCGATTGCGAAAGCTTGCCCCAGGAAATCTTGCCATCCGGAATCAACACCAGGCTGTGCATGTTGCCGCGCGCGGCGTAGGCGGCCATGGAGGCGGATGTATTGCCGGTGGAAGCGCAGGCCACCCAGCGGAACTTGCCTTGGTGCGCGGACGACGCGGCGAACGTCATCCCCGTGTCTTTGAACGATGCGGTCGGGTTCATCCCCTGGTGTTTGGCGTGAAGATTCTCGACGCCAGTCGCGCGCGCGCACCGTGGCAAGTGGTACAGCGGCGTGTTTCCCTCGCGCAGCGTGATGGCGTGCTCTTCGAGATTGGGAATGTGGGGAAGAAGTTCGCGAAAGCGCCAGACTCCGCTCTGGTCAAGCGCATCGCGAGAGGTGCGGCGTTGGAGCCAGAGAGCCTTCAACGCCGCCGGGTCCGTGTGGTGACGGGGCGGAGCCTGCCCTGAGCGGGGCCGAAGGGGCCCGTCCAGCGCAGCGGGCGTCCATCCGGGAAAAAAGAATTCCAGCAGGTCTCCGCAGGCGGTGCAGCGGAAATCCTGGCCCGCGGAATCAGGCGTGGCGCCGCAGGAAATGCAGCGGAGTTTCGCAGTGGTTTCCGTATTTTGAGCGATCGACAATTTGCTTTATCACCCGAGCAAAAGGACATGTACATCATACGGGCTAACCGCAGAGATCGCAGAGCGCGCAGAGATTTTGTCGATTCTTTCCCCTTCGAATTTCTCTGCGATCTCTTCGTGCTCTGCGGTCAGGCCTTCGCTCACCGCAAATAATCGTCGGTCTTATTCATCCAGTCGGCGCGCGGCGGATTGAAAATGTCGAGATCCACGGTGTCCACCAGCGCCTCGGCCCAATGTGGCATGTTGGGAGGAATGGTCAGGACCTCGCCCGCATTCACCACAATCTCTTTGCCGTCGATCCCAAACTTCAGCGCGCCCTCCAGAATGTACGTGATCTGCTCGTTGTGATGGCTGTGTTCGGGAACGAAGCATCCCTTTTTGAGCAGGACGCGAGCGAGCATAACGTTCTGCCCAACCACAAAATGGCGCCCAAGCAACGGGTTCAGGGCTTCGACTTCGACCGAACTCCACGGGATGTGGCGCAACCCAGCCTCGCGCGGCTTGCCTTTCAGTACGGTGCCCTTAAGCGCGACTTTACTCGCTGGGCGTGCCGCTTTCTTTGTTTTTCTGGCGGCGGTTTTTCTAGCGATCGTTTTTAGTTTCTTTTTTTTCATAGAGTAGCTCGATGGGAGTAGATCATGGGCGTAGATCATGGGGTGTAGATCAATGAAGGATATTACAAACGCTTACCCCTGTGTAGCATGTCTTGCGCCTTGCCGCGGCTGGGCAGCGCAGGTAATCTTAAAAGATTCCAGCTCTGCTGAAGGAGAATATGGCCACCGCTCGTTACATATGGATCGATGATTCTTTGAGACCCGCCAGCGAAGGCGTGGTCCCGTTTGTGAGCGCCGCCGTGCAATACGGCTTCAGCGTGTTTGAAGGGATCCGCTGTTACTCGACCGAGCAGGGACCGGCCGTGTTCCGGATGGACGAACACGTGGAACGCCTTATGGACTCCGCTCACATCGTGGGCTTTCGCGAGTTGCCCGTTACCGCCGAGCAGGTGAAGACGGCCATCAACCAGACGATTGCGGCGAACGAATTTTCCTCCTGCTATATCCGCCCGATGATCTACCTGGACGGCGCGATGAGCCTGACCGTCGAGGCCGGCCAACCGCGCTTCGTGGTCGCGGTGTGGGAATGGAAAGAGTTTCTGGGGACCGAGGCGAAGGATCGCGGCATCCGCGCCAATATTGCGTCGTTCACGCGGTTGCATCCGAATATCATGATGACCAAGGCCAAGGTCGCGGGTAATTATGTCAGCTCGATTCTGGCCAAGACCGAATCGCAACGTGCCGGCTTCGATGAGGCGATCATGCTGGGACCCGATGGATATGTGGCCGAGTGCACTGGCGAAAATCTATTTATCGTTCGTAACAACGTTCGTAATAAGACCATCTCCACCACGCCACGAGCGGGAATTCTGGAAGGCATCACTCGCGACAGCCTAATCACTCTGGCCCGAGACTTAGGCTATTCCGTGGTCGAGGAGCCTATCTCACGCGATCAACTTTATATTGCGGACGAAGTTTTTGTGTGTGGCACAGCGGCTGAAGTTGTCGCGCTGCGCGAAATTGATTTCCGCGTCATTGGCGACGGCAAGGCTGGGCCCGTCACTCGCGCCTTGCAGCAGGAGTTTGACAAACTGGTAAGCGGCCGGCACGCGAGATCGTCCGAGTGGCTGGCGCCCGTGCCCGCACTGAATGCGGCGACGGTAAGAAGTTAGTGTAGAGACGGGGCTTGCCCCCTCTGCTTTGGGCACGACAGGGAGATTGGAAATGAAAAAGCACGAATTTCGCCAGGAAACCGAAGCGGTACGCGGAGGCACCAGCCTGGCCAAGAAGAACGGTCCGCTCTCCACCCCGATCTATCAGACTTCGACGTTCGAAGTCACCGACCTGCAGGAGCAAGTGCGCGTCACGCCTACCGACAGCTTCTACACCCGCTACGGCAATCCCACGCATACGGTCGCCGAGAATGCGATCGCCGAACTGGAGGGCACGGATGCGGCGCTGCTGTTCTCTTCCGGCATGGCCGCGATCACCACGTCGATTCTTTCGCTGGTGAAGGCGGGCGACCATATCGTGGCGCAGCGCGATATTTATGGCGGTGTGATCAAGTTTCTTTCGCAGTGGCTACCGAAGGTGGGAATCGAAACGACATTTGTCGACACCAATGACACCGAGCAGCACGCGCGCGCCATCCGGCCCAACACAAAGATCCTGCACATCGAGTCGCCGACGAATCCAAATCTGCGGGTTGTCGATCTGGAAAAGATTGCGGAACTGGCTCGCAAGCATGGCCTGATCTCGACCATTGATTCCACCTTTGCCACACCCATCAATTGCCGTCCGGCAGAGTGGGGTATCGATCTGGTGTTGCATTCGGGAACAAAATATTTTGGCGGACATTCCGACCTGATCTGCGGCATCGCCACCGGACGACGCGATTTGATCGAGCAGATCCATCACACGCGCACCTCCCTCGGCTGCTGCATGGATCCGCACGCGGCGTTTCTGCTGCTGCGTGGGATCAAGACGCTGGCCGTCCGCGTCGAGCGCCAGAACAAGAGCGCGCTGCGGGTCGCCCAGTTCCTGAGCCAGCATCCCAAGGTGGCGCGAGTGTACTATCCGCTGCTGAAGGAGAATCCGGACTACGCCATCGCAAAGAAGCAACTGGCCGGCGCGGGCGGCGTTCTGAGCTTCGAGGTGGAAGGCAGCGGGGCCGATGCATGCCACGTGGCCGAGGCGTTGAATTTATTTACCCTGGCGCCGAGCCTCGGTGGAGTGGATTCGCTGGTGACCATCCCGGTACTGACCTCGCACGCCATGATCGCTCCGGAGTTGCGAAAAAAGATGGGCGTGACTGAACAAATGATCCGCCTGTCCGTGGGCCTTGAGCATGTCGAGGACCTGATCGCCGATCTGGAGAAGGGCTTGGCCTTGCTGAGCCGGGCGCGGAAGGAAGCGGTGGTAGCGGATTGAGGGTCGCGCGGCCACTCAGGCCCCTGTCAGTTGAGTATTGAGTGCAATCGGGATAGGGGGGACAGTCGCCTGTCCTCCCCTCCCTCACCACCGTACATGCGGGTCCGCATACGGCGGTTCGGCGGGTTGAGCTATGTGTGAATAGCCGGGCGTTCTGCATAGTGCGTCGTCAGGAGACGATCCGGTCCCTGCCTGGACGCCCCTCGGGGGGCTTCACCCCTACTTGCCTCCGGAAGGCCAAACAATATTGGTTTCTGCCGCGCGTCGTCCCCGAGATCGCACTGCTTACTTGCCGTTCCCTTTATTCCCCTTGCGGGGTACCGTTCGGGCCTTCGGTCATCGTTCCCGGCGTGGCCTATCGGTTGCTCCGCCTTTCGGCCTTTGGAGTGCCTCAATATCCTCGCCGACGGCATGACCTACTTTGCCCTCGGCTGACTTCTGCGGCACGGTCAGGGTGAATCTCTTCATCCTCAGTCACGTTGTGTGACATGCCGCAGATCTCCCGAGGTAAGTTCGACCGCCTTCGACGCGCAACCGCCGGATTTACCACCAGTAAGCTTGATGGATATGGGCTTCGCAATCCTTTTGCCCGCTCGCCCGCCACCGTAGGCCTCCTATCCGGTTCTTGTTCAT
>CAVSTM010000010.1:0-295362 GCA_963730845.1 uncultured Acidobacteriaceae bacterium
CCATATCCCATTTATGACGGTCGTCGTAGTTAACGGCCCAGCCGTCCAGGAGGAAATCATGAAACTCGCAGGCAAGAAGGCTCTCATCACCGGCGGAAACAGCGGCATCAGCCGCCACTGCCGCCTTTCGTTGCAGAAGGTGCTGAAGTCGCCATTACGGGTCGCGATCAACAGACACTGGATGAAGCGGTCGCCGAGCTGGGATCGAAGGCGCACGGCTATCGCGCCGACGTTACGGTAGCAAGGGTTAGAAGCTTTTCGCTGAACTCGCCAAAGACTTTGGCAAACTTGACATCGTCTTCGCCAATGCAGGCATTTCTGGCAGTACGCCGACTGGCACGACCGACGAAGCCATCTTCGAGAAGGTAGTCCACACCAACCTCAACGGTGCTTTCTTTACCGTCAATTCAGCCGCTCCTCTCATGAATGACAACGGCAGCATCATCTTCAACGGATCGGTGCAAAGTTATCTCGGTCAACCAGGCTTGGCTGCCTACGCTGCCACGAAAGGCGGACTCGTCTCGATGGCGCGATCCATCGCCGCAGACCTTGCACCGCGCAAAATTCGCGTGAACGTGGTGGCCCCTGGAGCGACGAAAACTCCCATCTGGAAGCGCGGGCCACGCGCCAATGCCACGGCAGAGGAATCCGCAAAAGTTTCCGACTTCTTCTCTTCCACGGTTCCACTTCCCCGTTGGGGCGAGCCGGAAGATCTGGCCAAGGCTGTGCTTTTTCTTGCCTCGGACGATTCGTCGTACATCAACGCGGTCGAGCTGGTGGTGGATGGCGGCCTGACGGGTGCTCCCTTCGGAGCTGCCGTTCTTCGCGGCTGACGCGGAAGGCAGCCCATCGAAGGCCGGCTCGGGACAAGGGAGGCAGACATGAAACCGTGGAAAGTAGTTTCGCTAATTCTGTTTGTTCTTGCGATTGCGGCCGCGGTGTACGGGCTAATTCTCGTGCAACACGGCTTCAGCGCACTCGCGACACCATCAGCGATTGAAGAGCTCGCGGCCACAACGGCACGCAAATTGGCCTTGCCATCCGCGTATCGCCAACTTCGCAATCCCATCACGCCTTCAACGGAGAGCATTCGGGGAGGCATGGAACATTTCGCCTATCATTGCTCCCCGTGCCATTCGAATGACGGAGGGGGCCAGACGGTATACGGCAGGGGTCTCTATCCGAAACCGCCCGACATGCGCGCAGCCGGGACGCAGCACAAAAGCGATGGCGAACTCTACTACACAATTGAAAATGGAGTTCGTTTGAGCGGCATGCCCGCCTTCCACGGGACGCACACTGTCCCGCAAACCTGGCGCCTGGTTTTGTTCATCCGGCACTTGCCTCAGATCACACCCGAGGAACTCAATGAGATGAAGGGGTGGGACTCGAAGATGGAAGCGGATCCGTGGCGACTTTTGAAGGGCGGGGAACCGCCCCAGAAACACAACACCACTAAAAGAAGAGCGAGTCTCCTCAATTGTTGAAAATCTCGATAGCACTCACCGACCTTCAAAAAGGCGAAGAGACGGCGCAAGCTTGTGCTATCGCCTGGTTATACCAACGATCTCAGATTCGATGGGAATGAGCTGACGACTCCTCCGATAGCGCACCGGCACTACGCATCCTGTGCACTTCTGACTTCTACTGATACCAGTGATACGGTTTTCGTGGAATCAAGGGCAATAAGGGAAACTGTGGAAACAGCGGCCTAAGTTACGAATGAGCTCGACACCAGCATAAAACACAGGCTAGAATCGCTAACTATAGGAATCACCACGACTTGCGGTAACGGCGGTAATCGAATCCCTCCCTCTCCGCCACTGGTTACTCCACTGAGAATTTTTGCATCGACTTGTAAATTTAGTCTCGTTTCCAGAGCCCATTCGCAGGACGCTGGAGAATGCCTCGGGTAGCCAGACGAACACAAAAAGGCGCGCTAGTCGCTGTTGCTTTGAAATTTCTTCACTCGGGCAAAGATGCGATCGTTCACCGCGTTCGCGATGTCTTGCTCGCCACCGAGGTATTTTTCCGTGGTCTGGATCGAGGAGTGCCCCAGCAGAAATTGTATTTGTTCAAGATCCCCTCCGGACTTCCGGCACAATTTCGCGCATGTCCTTCTTAAATCGTGGGGCGCCAGGTGCTCGATGCCGACTTCGCGCGCGTAATGCAGCACGATCTTCCAAACCGCCGTGGTGCTGAGGGATGCGCCCGACACCTTGTCATTCTTTCCGACCGCCCGAAATATTTTCCCCTCCGTGATCTTCGCCGCTTGCGTCCAGAGATCGAGTCGGTCTTTTACCCAGCCCGGAACCGGCACCAGGCGAAGCTTCTTGCGCTTGCCGACGAGATCTGGAATCACCCAGCGATCGTCGCGCATTTGGATCTTGTCGACCATGAGTGAAACTAACTCCGCCCGCCGCAGGCCGCAGCCGACGAGCAGCCCGAGAAGGGCACCGTCCCGTTTTCCCTTCAGGGTGTTTTCGTCCGGCGCCAAGAGCAAGTCCTTCGCCTGCTCGGGCGTCAGCCAATTCCCTACCCTCACCCCGCCCGAACGGCTGTTGTCGACGCCGGCCGCGGCTTCCGCCTTTCCCCAATCGACCAGTCCCGCCTCGGCCGCTTTGCGGAACAGGCGCCGCAGCGCCGCCAGTTCAACATTGGTGGACGAGGGCGCGGCGCCCGAGTCCTCCGACATCGTCCGGTAGTCGTAGAGCACTTGGCGCGAGAGTTCCGTGTAGCCTCGGGCATCGTACCAGGCCAGGAATTTCGCGAGCACTCGACGATACGCCCGCTCGGTGTGTTCATTGCTCACACCATTCAGCAAGACGCGTTCGAGGATCTGGTTGCGACCCTCTTCCTCCTGGAGATTCGGCAGTGGAACCGGAATCAGACTCATCGGTCCAGCTCCACCACCTGCGGGTTAAACCGAGTCGTGACCCGAGCAGCGACCCGAGCGGTCTCGCCCGCCGATGGCTCCAACGACTCGATGGGCAAAGGCAACTGAAACGCTCGATCCGGATGCTGCTCGCGCCACAAGATCAGAAGTTGCGGAGGCAGCCAGATCCGCAGTGTCTCCAGCCGCTCGACAATGGCGTGACAGGCGGCGCAAAGCGAAATCATCAGTGCTGGCTTCGAGACGCCGGGCACGCGATGATGCACTACGATCCAGTCGCGGTCTTCTTGCGCGGGACGATAGAAGCATCCCTGGCAAGTCCAATGGTCGCGCTTCAAGACCGCCTCCCGATGTCCACCGAAATGCTCATGGTCGTAATGCTGGCGCGTCAAGCATCGATGGCACATCCCCCGAGCTACGATCTCGAGCGAGCCGCAGGCACAGAGGAAGACCGCCTGAATTCTCTCGCCGCGAGGCCCGGAGGCGAGGTGTGCGAGTGGCGTACTCATCGCGAATCTCTCAATTTTGCAGGCTCCAAGTGGGGTGTCGCCCTGGAAACCAGACTGGCCAAAAGCCGGGATTTCTCAATCTGTAGCACTTTTCCTCCGAAAAACACGCGCTGGGAGGGCGTATAGGCGACGTTCTCGAGTTCCGCCATACCTGAGTACCCCCCAAATTCTCCGACTTTAGCTCTCGCCGACCCGATCCGCGGGCCTGGGGCTACTCGATTCCGGCATCTAGCCAGGTGCAACAGCCTTCGCCGCCGCGAAGTCGAGGGTAGATGCAAACGAAGTTCCCGGTTCGCAGGCGGATGTCGTTTTTCCTTATTGGGTAGAGTGCGTTTGCTGACTCTAAAGGATTTATTGGTCTCGAGACCAGCTGAATTTTCGCTTCATTGCGTATAGTTTTTCCTTCATTAATAGAGTGCGCGTGCCGCATTCTGTCTGCGAAAAACACCGTTACATTCTTGGTTCTACATGACTTCCCTTCTACCAGCGTCGGCGGTGTTTTGCTTTAGTCAGTATAGTTTTTCCAATTTTTTCTTTAATTCGTATAGTGGGAGAAAAACTGCTTTGGCGTGGAAAGACGAACTGGACCAGATTCCCGAGGCTGCTTGGAAACTCGCTGCGCGCCGGGAGCGCATCATTGCTCCTCTGGCCGACCGAGAGCACGTCACACAGTCGGAGATTGAACAGGCAGGAGTGGCACTTCGACTGCGTCCCGCAATGGTTTTCCGCCTGCTTGCCCGCTACCGTCGAAAACGTTGTACCAGTGTTCTTGCGCACGAACCGCGCGGGCGCAAATGCGGCAGCCGTGTCCTCGACCCGAGTCTCGAGAAAATCATTGAGACGGCGATCAAAGACTTCTACTTACGGCGAGAAAAACCATCGCTGGCAAGCCTGCATCGAGAAGTTCAGCAGACGTGTCACAAGGCCGGCGCGACGCCTCCCTCATACAAGGCAATTCAGTCGCGCGTACGAGACTTCGATCCACGGGAGGTAATTACGCGACGCATGGGTCCAAAGCAAGCGGCTCAGCTGCTCTCCCCTGTAAAGGCAGGATTGCATGTGAAAGAACCGCTGCAACTCCTGCAAATGGATCACACGTTGGTTGATGTCGTGGTAGTCGACGAGGTTGACCGCGAACCGATCGGCAGACCCTGGTTAACTCTGGCCATTGACGTTGCGACTCGGATGGTGCCGGGATTTCACCTTAGTTTGGAGGCCCCCAGCGCAACATCGGTCGCCCTTGCGTTGAGCATGGCAGTACTGCCGAAGAACAAGTTCCTGGCCGCTCAGCACATTGATTTCGATTGGCCTTGTCAAGGCTTGCCGAAAGTAATTCACCTCGACAACGCGCGTGAGTTCCACTCCAACGCTTTGAAGCGCGGCTGTGAGGAACATGGGATCGAGATCAGTTTTCGGCCCCCTGGGCGGCCACACTTTGGAGGACACATTGAGCGTCTGATCGGCACAATGATGGGAGAAGTGCATCTGCTGCCTGGAACCACCTTCTCATCCATCGCGGCTCGCGGGGCCTATAAACCGGCCGATACGGCGGTGATGACCATGCGAGAGTTGGAGCGCTGGCTCACGCTGCAAATCACCGGAATCTATCATCGCAGCCTACATCGCGGATTGGGACGATCACCACAGCAGGCGTGGAATCAAGCCATGAAGTCTCAGACCCAAGTTCGCTTGCCCCACAGCGAGCAGCAATTCTATATCGATTTTCTTCCTTACGAACGTCGCGCCATTCGCCGGATTCGCCGGGATGGAATTCGAATGTTTAACATTTTCTACTGGACGGATTCGTTAACGACCCTGCTGCGCCGGTCCCACCACATCTCTGCCGTTCATTACGATCCCCGGGATTTGTCCCGCGTTTACGTCAAGGATCGTCAGAACGAATTCATCGACGTTCCTTATCGCACACGATCCTTCATTCCGATCACACTCGAAGAGCAACGCTGGGCAACCCGCAAGCTCCGCAGCGAGAATGTGGCGGTGAACGAACAGGCTATGTTCAGGGCAATCGAGAAAAGGCGCGAAATGGTCGAGGAGGCTCAGAAGAAAACAATGCGCACACGGCGTAACCATCAGAAGACGGCATACGCATTGCAGTCCATCGTGCCGGAATCTCCGACGCAGAGCGCCGAGGAAGAGCCGGAAATTGTTGGCTCCGTCCAACCGTACAAGGTCGAGATTTGGGAATGACAAGCGAACTCGCACACCTGCTTCCGGAACTGCGCCACGAAGCCACGCTCTCCAATGAGGAGCGTATCCGCCGTATCAAGCTGGACCGCTGGATCAATTATCCAAAAGCTGAGGCCATCCTGGCACGAATGTCTGAACTGCTGGCATACCCTCCTCACGACCGCATGCCGGCCTTGTTGATCTACGGTGGTGCGGGCATGGGAAAAACCAAAATCCTCCGCAAGTTTATTCGCGACTACCCTGCTGCCTTCGACGATGCGGTCGGTATCACTCATATGCGGGTCATCCACATGCAAATGCCACCGGAACCTGACGAGAAGGGCTTCTATGAGGGGTTACTGGATGCTCTGGGCTCTCCCACGAACCACTACCACAACGTCGCCCAGTTGCGTCGCATCGCCAGGGACCTTCTGCAATTCGTCAAGGCGCGAACTCTGATCATCGACGAGTTGCATCGATGCTGGCCGGCACGCAGCGCCAGCAACAAATCTTGCTCAATACTCTCCGATTTCTCGCCAATGACATCAAGTTGCCATTGATCTGCGCCGGCACAGGAAATGCAAAACGGGCATTGATGACCGACGAGCAACTGGCCGACCGCTTCGAAATCATCGAGTTGTCGCGCTGGCGTAATGATGAGGCTTTTAATCGGCTGCTGGCCAGTTTCCTCGGACTTCTGCCTTTGCGACGTCAGTCGGACCTGCTGGCACCTGCCGTTCGCAAGGCCCTGATCGACCAAAGCGAGGGAGTGACCGTACGCATTGTTCGGCTGATCGAAGCGCTGGCCATTGACGCGATTCGATCCGGACGCGAACGAATCGACCTGGAAAGTTTCAGCGTTGTTCCCTCACTGCCACTGCTGCTTTCTATGGAGGATCGATCCCACGCCGGTATTTCCTGAGGACCAGCGGGCATGGTGCCAGTCATACTGCGACCCTATTCCGGAGAAATCCTCTACTCATGGCTGGCACGAACAACGGCCGTGTATGGCGTCGACCACTCTGGTCTACTTGGCTTTCCCACTACTCCTTGGGACCTCTTGGCTGCCCCAGCCCCGGAAACTCTTCGCAGACTGGCCGAGTTCACACGTACGCCAGAAACCGCGTTGGCAGACCTGACCATCGCTGGAACCGATCTACCGCAGCGCTGGTGGAGCATCCGCCAGATCACTCCCGACTCCTTCGCCCCCAACGTGGAGTACACGTATCATCCCACCATCACATTCTGCAGGCTTTGCTTGTGGAACGACTTCATCACAGACGGCAATGAGTATCTGCGCCTCAAATGGATGGCAGCCTTACCTACGATCTGTCCCTTGCATTGTGTACCGATGGAAGATAGCTGCAATTCCTGCTCTGCCTGGGGGCTCCCTATCTCTGTACGGACCAGCCGCGGATTTCGATTCGTGTGTGCTGACTGCAAACGTCCTCTCGCCAGTCCGCAGATCGGCAGCACGACAACGGCATCTCCAGGCGAACATAGTCTTACTCGAGTTCGAAGCAGCGTTCCTGGATGCACTCAAGAACGAAAGGAATCTGCGGTTCCCGGGCGCATTGATTGGCCCCAAGTATTTCTTGCAGATGGTCGAAGATTTGTTTTGGTTACTCACGAGGAGGACGGAAGGAAACGGCAGCTATTTGTTCATCACCTTCATCGTACTGTCTTTCGCATTTCCCGGCGGCTCCACTACCTGCCTCAGTCGCGCCCGTGGCCGGGAGATTTTGATGCTCGAAACAGGCTCGGGCTGCTTTCTCACATTGCCGCTCTCGCCGGGGGCAGATCGATTCGCGAGCGGCTTCTCCTAGCCCGTGCTCGGCGGCACTCCGGCATGACGCAGGCCTTAAGTTGGCTTCGGTCTTCTGACCGAAGGGCCCTTCGACGCCGCGTCGCGGCATGGCCGCAAATCCAAAGAAACACTGTATTTTCAGCGGACTATATTAATTAGAGAAAAATCTCTATACAAATCAAAGATAAATTCCGAGTGGAAATGCCACCACTATACGAATTACGGAGAAACGACAGCGGGCTGGCGATGGATGGAGCTCGACTGCGCGAACAGTTCCGACGCGCTACTTATGAATATCTTCTGCTATCGACGGACCGTCGGAAACCGCGCCCTCAGTTCCTTGCTGGGGATCCCTCCGGAGCTGGTGCCGGAGTTTGGCTTCCGGCCGAGAATTCCGCTTTGCAACGGCAGGACTGACCGTACCGAGATCGACATGAAACTTGGGGACTTGATGGTGGAAGCCAAGCTGACGGAAACGGATTTTCAAACCGCCCCCGCGGCAATCATCGAGCGCTATCGCGACCTTGAAGAAGTCCTGGATCCCAGACAACTGACGCGATCCGCCGATGCGTTCCACGGTTATCAACTGATTCGCGGCGTACTCGCTGCCCACGCTACCGGCGGATCATTCTGTGTTTTCTGCGATGCGCGGCGTCCGGACTTGATCGAGAACTGGTATTCGGTCATGCGCGCGGTCAGAAGCTGCGTACTTCGCTGCCGCCTGCAGTTGTTGACTTGGCAGGAGCTGGCCGCTCCGCTACCACGGACCTTACGACAATTCCTGGAGACGAAATACGGCATCACAGGCTGAAGGCGAGTATCGTTGTACCACCTCTGTTGCAAGGCTGCCTCGTCTCCCAACACGAATGCCGCTGAACCTAATGTTCGTGCTGTCATGAGGCTGGTGGGCCCGCTTAGTTTCATCCGAGGCATTTCAACTCACAAGCCACAAATTCTCGGTGCAGCCTTCGGCTGATCTTTCCACCATTCCACATTCGTTTCATGGCGAACTCTAGAGCTCCGTTCGGCTCCTTCTGTCAATCCCGCTTGTGCAGCTCCGCGCGGTGCTGGCCCCAAACCCGCGCCGTGCTCGCTTCCGCGCCCCTTCCGCTTAGCCGCTCCAGGGCTCCGCTTCGCTCCGGAAATTGACAGCGCCTCTCTCCGCTCCACCCTCGCCATTTATGAAACGAATGTTTTTTTCTGGCCTGCCCAGGCCCGAATTCTCAACACCACCATAGGAGCTAACTTCCATGACCATCCCACGCAATCAGCCTCTCACCACCGATGACATCGCACGCGTTGCCTGTGGCTGGCGAATTGTTATTTCGCCCATGATTCCTCAGGATTCCCCGTCCTGCTACGATTCTTCGATGCGTAATCTGGCCGTTCTTTTCGTCCAATTCGTCGCCACCCTGGCCCGGTAGCTTGGACCTGGCGGCGTCCGCTCCCTAGTTGCGGAGTCGCTTCTCCTCAAACACCAACTCCTGATCGTGAATCGCCCCCGGAAACGATCGCCCAATCTACGCGCGTCGGACCGCATCCTCGCCGGCTTGCTGGCGCTCTTGGTGCGTCCAACCCGTCTGCTCCGGTCCGCAATTGTACTGAAACCTTCGACACTGCTAGGCCTGCACAAAGCCATGAGCAAGCGAAAGTACCGGATGCTGTTCTCCCCGAAACACCGTCGGAAGCCCGGCCCGAAAGGACCGAGCGCAGAACTCATCCATGGGGTCGTCGAAATGAAGCAGCGTAATCCCAACTGGGGCTGTCCGCGAATCGCACAACAGATCGCCTTGGCGTTCAACCTCCAAATCGACAAAGACGTGGTTCGAAGGATTCTCGCCCAGCACTACCTGCCGGGACAGGACTCCGGTGGTCCCTCTTGGCTGACTTTCCTGGGCCACATGAAAGACACCCTCTGGAACATGGATCTGTTCCGGTGTGAGTCGGCAACGTTGCGGACCCACTGGGTCCTGGTCGTGATGGATCAATACACGCGCCGGATCATTGGGTTCGGGGTTCATGCGGGCACGGTCGATGGGGTCGCACTCTGTCGGATGTTCAACCGCGCCATTCGAGGCCAACCCTGGATGCCGAAGTACCTCAGCTCCGACCATGATCCACTTTATAAGTTCCACCAATGGCAAGCCAATCTGCGGATACTGGAGGTGACAGAAATCAAGTCCATCCCCTACGTTCCCCGGTCCCATCCGTTCGTGGAAAGGCTAATCGGCACCCTTCGACGCGAGTATTTGGATCACACGTCTTTCTGGACGACGGCAGATCTCGAAAACAAGCTGCTCGATTTCAGGACCTACTTCAACAACCATCGCACGCATAACTCACGGGAAGGGCAAATGCCGGATACGCCCGTGTCACGACCAATCGCAAATCTCCGGTCGTTTCGATGGCAACCACACTGTCGCGCTCTCTATCAGACACCGGTGGCTGCCTGATTTGTCAAAGACGCGCGCTGGCTGCGGTGTCCGGTCGACCTCGGCAAAACTTCCAAGAAATCATTCGGTGTTTCCCCATCGCAGAGTAGTTCGCGGATCCGATCGTTTCACTGCCACCGGATGCATTCCGAAAGTGAGACCCAGCTCACTTTCGCAGGGCGATTACCGGTAAGATCGGCCCCCCGTAACAATTCGCCAGCCACAAGTCCGGATCATGTGCTGTAGACTCTCTCACTGAAACTGTAAAACATTTTGGTCACATCACTTCTCGCTTTTGCGAATGCGCCGATGGGATTTGATACTCGGGGAGCAAACCAGAGTGAGCGAGTTCCAGACTGTTAACCTTTAACCTTCTGCAATCTCCGCCGGCTAGTGCGGGACAGGGAGTTTTGCTGGATTCAGGTTGTCACTGGCAAAATTAGATGGTTCACGAAGGCAGTTGAAATGAAGGATTGTTCATCCAGTCGGCTGGTGCTCTTTGCGGCTCTTTTCGGATTGCTGGTTCCCGGTGCCGCAGCCCAGAAAAGTGGGACATCGGTTGCTGTTCAGGCAGCTCCGGATCAGCCTGCAGCTTCGTCACACGAGGTGGCAAAGTTCACCGATGTGACTTCCGCGCTCGGTCTAAATTTTGAATACGTCGCCTCGCACACGTCCAAGAAATACCTCATTGAGACGATGGGATCGGGCGTGGCCCTGTTTGATTATGACAACGATGGGCGCCTGGATATTTTCGTGGTGAATGGAGCTCCGCTCAGCGATCCCACGCCGAAGGGGACGATTCCGCAGAAGAACGGACCCAAGGATTGGAATCGCCTTTACCACCAAAGGAACGATGGCACGTTTGAAGATGTAACGGAAAAGGCCGGGCTGCAGGGGGTGGGTTACGGCATGGGAGTTGCCGTCGGAGATTACGACAATGATGGGTTTGAAGATTTATATGTAACCGCCTATGGCGGAAACAGGCTTTACCACAACAATGGAGACGGAACCTTTACCGATGTGACGGAAAAGGCCGGCGTCGGTGGCAGCGGGTGGTCCACCAGCGCGGCGTGGGTCGATCTGGATGGAGACGGATTGCTTGATTTAGTCGTGCTCCGATACCTTCAATGGGACTTTGACGATATCTGGTGTGGCGAGCACAGAGAAGGCTACCGAGCGTACTGCCATCCGGATTATTTCCGTGCGATTGCGCCATTGGTGTATCACAACGATGGGAAGGGACACTTCACGGAAATCGCGCAAAAAGTGGGCCTTGCGCTGCTAGGCAAGGGGTTGGGCATCGCTTTGGCGGACTATGACCGCGACGGCCACCTCGACCTCTTTGTCTCCAATGACTCCATGCCCGAATTTCTTTACCACAACAAGGGAGATGGCACATTCGAAGAAGTTGGGCTGAACTCCGGCGTCGCCGTGGATGGCGACGGCCATTCCTACGCAGGCATGGGCGTGGACTTTGCGGATTACAACAACGATGGTCTCCCGGACTTGATCGTCACCGACCTGGCCAGTCAGATGTATGCGCTTTATCGCAACAATGGCGATGGCACCTTCACCTACGATACCTATCCTTCTGGAATCGGACGCATGACCCTGAAGCACTCCGGTTGGGGTGTGCGCTTCTTTGATTATGACAACGACGGGTGGAAGGATCTTTTCATCACCCAGGGACACGATTTGGATACGATCCAACTGACTTTTCCCGACCTTCGTTACAAGGAACCCATGTTACTGGCAAGAAATACTGGCAAGGGTTTCGTGGATGTTTCGGCGCAAGCCGGAGACATTTTTCAAAAAGCCTGGGTGGGACGCGGCTTGGCGATCGGTGATATTGATAATGACGGACGATTGGATGCTGTGGTGACCACCAATGATGGGGCTCTGCACGTTCTACATAATGCGTCGCAAACCCAGAACCATTGGTTGACTTTGGAACTCATCGGGCATCAGAGCAACCGGGATGCGATCGGGGCAGAAGTAAAGGTGGTAACCGCGAAAGGCTCGCAATGGGCCACGGTGACGACGGCGGGCAGTTATCTTTCTTCGGGTGACAAGCGAGTGCACTTCGGTCTGGGATCCGAAATGGTGGCCAGAACCATCGAAATTCATTGGCCGAGTGGGATTCGCCAGACGCTCAAAGACATCCGTGGAGATCAAATCCTCCAGATACAGGAACCATTTGCAGGACCGGCGGGGAAAACGCCTTTCCCCGCAGAGTCACGTAAACCTCAAAAATGATTCTCTCTCCGTCGGCTCAGGGTTTCTTGGGAGCCGCCGCGACTGAAGTACCAGATCCCTCTTTCAGTGTGTGGATCGCGTCTATGGAAAAATTATCGAAACGTTCGATAAGTCCGCTGGGCCAGCGCACCTGGACGGCATCGAGCATGACGGCAGAGCCCAGACCGAAGTGCACGCGTAAATCGTTTTGGGAAATGTAGCTCGAACCACTGCGCACTTCATCCACCAGGATTCTCTTCCCAACCTTGACGGTGATCTTGGCGCCGATCCCGTCACGATTGGAGCGGGTTCCCACAGCTTTGAAAGCGATCCAGTGATTTCTGGAACGCACCGTATTGATCAAAAGGCTTGGTTTTGCGTAAACATTGTTGATGACAACAGAAAGTTGCCCATCGTTCCAGAGATCGCCCACTGCCAAGCCGCGCGCCGAGGTAGCTGTGTTAATCCCGGGTCCTGCCGTTGCTGAGATGTCGGTGAAGGTGGCGTTTCCGTTGTTGTGATAAAGAAGACGCGGTTCTAGATAACCACTGCCCAGGTGAAACTTGTCGACCTCCGGATAGACATGCCCATTGGCGAGGATGAGATCGGGCCAGCCATCATTGTCGAAGTCGAAAAACATAGTGCCCCAACCCAGGTATTGCGTATGCAGGCCGAGTCCCGCCGTGAAGGTAACGTCCGAGAACTCTCCTTCCCCATCATTGCGGTAGAGGACCGGGGTGTCATCGGAGAAGTTAGTCTTAAAAATATCCAGCCGGCCGTCGCCGTTGTAATCGGCGATGGTTGTTCCCATTCCCGCCTGCTCGCGGCCATCTTCGTTGAACGCAACCCCCGCCATTACCGCAACGTCGGTGAAGGTACCGTCGCGATTGTTGTGATAGAGAATGCTGGGGGCGCTGTCGCAGGCGATGTAGATATCCGGCCAGCCATCATCGTCAAAATCGAAGGTGGAAACGCTCATCCCGTAATGTCCATTGGTCTGGTCAATGTGAGCCTTGGTGGTGACATCCGCGAAGGTGCCATCACCACGATTCTCATACAAAATGTTTCTCGCTTTGGGCAGACCGCGTGGTCCACACATCACCGGCACGCCCTTCCACACGCAAGAACTTCCCTCGCCAGGGACGGGAGTAGTGGATAGGTCGAGGTCGACATAATTGGCGACAATCAGGTCCAGCCGGCCGTCGCGGTTGTAATCGACGAACGCACATCCGCTTCCCCAAGCCTTCCCTGATCCTGCCACGCCCGCCTTCTCGGCGACTTCAGTGAAAACGCCATGGTCATTGTGATAGAGACGATTCTTCCCGTAATAGGTAACGTATAAATCCTCCCAACCATCGTTATCGTAATCCCCGACGCAAACCCCCTGGCCCCATCCCGTGGCAACGAGACCGGCTTTGGCGGTGACATCGGTGAAAGTGCCGTCATGATTGTTGCGATAGAGATGGTTAGTGGGAGCCTGGGCGGCAGGGAATCCTTCCAGCGTGGTTCCGTTCACGATGAAAATATCGGGCCAGCCGTCATTGTCATAATCAAAGATGGCTACGCCCGTCCCGGTAGTCTCGATAATGTATTTCTTGGTATCGATCCCGCCAAATACATTTATGGCTGTCAGACCTGCTTTTTCCGCGATGTCGATGAAATTTGCAATGCCTGAATTGTCGTCAGCTTTCTGAGCTGCAGTCTGAGAACGCGAAGGGCCGCTGAAGAGCAGGATCAACACGGCAGGCCAAAGCAATATTTTCTGGAAGAGCATTCTCGGGGTCCTTAGTGGAGGAGGTCTTGACAAGATTGTAACTCCCAGGCGCTATTTTCCTGGACCGGGTGGAACTTGCCACTGCGGAACAAAGAAATCACCCATAAGATCACCTGCAGGGACGACAGGTGCTTGCGCGGAAGCATCTGCGAACTTCGCCGCATTTTTCGCGTCGCCGACCCGGCGATAGGCTTGACTTAGGAGTCGCTTGGCCTGTTTGCTGTCAGGATCAAGGCGAAGAGCTTCCTGAAGTTCAGCAATTGCCTCATGCACTTGGCCCAAGGAGAATTCCGTCTTGCCCAAATTCAAGTGGGCTTCGGCGCTATTCGGATTCAATTGAACGGCAGCTTGAAAAGCGGCCAACGCTTCGGACCGCTTACCCTCGCGATCAAGGGCCAGCCCACGAAAATAGCTGATCAAAAACTTTGGCCCCAACTTTTTCTCCGCATCGCCAAGCTCAGTCGCTGCTTCCTCGGCGCGGTCGGTTCTAAGCAAGACCTGTGCCAATCCGATGTATCCCGTCGGAAGCGGATCGCCCGCCGTCACAAGATCGCGAAACACACTTTCCGCCTCGGCATAGCGGCCAGCGGCCAGATATGCCGCACCCAACCGTAAATGCAAAGCATAAGACTTCGGGTTGGCACCAAGTCCACTTTGAACCGCGGTGATTGCCTCCGTATAGCGGCTCAGTTCCATCAACTCGCGGGTCAAGTTAAGCCAGTGCTCTTCCTCGCCGGGAGCAAGGGTAGCAGCCTGGCGAAAAGCATTGATTGACCGCTCTCCCTGAGCCAGGTGGGCGCAGGCGATGCCGATCAAAGACCAACCCTCGGCAGTTTCAGTCGACTTTGAGGCTCCAGGGGGCAGAGAGTCCCAATAGACGTGTGCCTGTACCAGCGCCTTTTCATCGTTTCCGGCCAGCAAGTAGACGAGAGCCAGATCAAATTGAGCCCACCTTGCTTGAGCTGGCGAGTGCCCCCCGCTTAATTTCTGAATGAGACTGATCGCCGAGTCGTTCTCGTGGATGGACAGCAGCAAGGAAGCCACTTGGACTGATTGGGCTTCGCTCAAAGGCACTTTCTTGAATTGCTCGAGGGATCTGCGGGCATTTCCTTGGCGCCCTAGCGCAATGTATCCGGTCGTGACTTGGATCAAGAACGCTGCATCAGCAGGCAACGGCTGACGGGACAGTTCCAATTCATGGAAGGCATGTTCGTACTGCTTCGCGTCCAGTTCCACTCGACCGAGATAGTAGTGGGCAAAAAAGTCGTCGGGAGAAAGTTTTACCGCGCGTTCCAAGGCCTCGCTGGCCGACCCAAGCTGGTGTTCGGTCCATCTGAGAAATCCCAGATTGCGATAGGCATCTTCCAGAAGTGGATCGAGGCGAATCGATTCTTGATACTCGGCGGCAGCCTCGGCATTCTTGCCCATCCGGACGAGCAAGATCCCGCGAAAATTACGTACACGTGCGTCATCCGGGTGTTCGCGTTCCGCAGCGCTGAGCTGTTGAAAAGCATCCTCAAGCCGATTTTCTTTCAGGGCCGTCAGACCCCTCTGAAATGCATCTCCCGGCTGGGATACTTGATCGGCGGCTCCGTCGAGAAAATCTGCGCACACGTCCAAATGGCAACAGAGAACGAAAAGGAGAATCAGGAAGTATCGCATGCTATGGGTCTTGGGCGGATTTTGTTACTTGCCCCAAACGCTCCGTTTGCTTTTCGAGCTTATCGTGCGACTCACGATTCAAGGCGGTGGATAGAGCAAATTCGCGCATAGCCTTTTCTTTCTCGCCCAACGCTTGGTAAACCCTCGCCAGCTTGTAGTGAACCGAACCATCGTGATCGGTGGATACGGCAATCTTGAAGTGGTCTTCCGCCTTCAGGTAGTCGCCCAGCTCCGAGTATGCAGTGCCCAAATCACGGTGTATATCGGGATTTTCGGAATCAGCTGCCAGCGCCCTCACCAGATACGGCAACGCCTTATTGGGTTGATGTTCAAGCAGATAGGTGTCCCCCAGGTCATGCAACGCACCCGGGTGCCGCGGATTCAGCGCGAGTTCGGCCTCGAGTTCAACGCGTGCTTCAGGAACTTTGAGATCCTTCCATAACACGTGGCCCAAACTGTAATGCAGATTGGGGACGGATGGCTTCAATGCAACGGCAGCGCGGTACTCTTCAATGGCTTTTCCATCATCTCCTTTCGCCGCCCCAAGGTCGCCCATGAGCTGATGCAAGCGATACGAATTGGGTTCTGCCTCGTAAAGCTGGAGATAAGCGGCTGTAGCCAGTTTTTCGTAGCAACGCGCACGCCAGTAGGGCGCCTCGGCCGAAATGCTTTCTGCTGCCGGTAATCCGTCCAGGGTCTTGAGGGCAGCCTCAGACTGCCCCGCTTCCAGCAATGCACCCGCCACCTGAAAACGAAGTTCAGCTGAGGACCGTGAAGTGAAAACCTTCCCTGCGCAGGGCGCGATCTTGGAAAACTCCTCGTGCTGGAGCGCGCGGTTGACGTCTGCTTCAGTACAGCCCCTGGCAGCAACATCCTTCTTCTTGGCGGTGGAAGCTGCAAGGTTAGACTCCACCTCGGCTTGAGAGACGTTTCCGTTTTGTTCGGCGAGAAATGCAAGCGCCAAGTGCGCAGCCGGGGAATTCCGTTTTTGCAGATCTTCCGTGAGCTTCTGGATTTTTTCACGGGTGGAATCGGGGAGTTGTTCGAGAGCGGAATCGCCGAATCCAGCTTCGCGGAGGCCCAGGATCCTCTCCGATTGCTCCACGTCGATGACCACCGCTTTCTCCCAATCCTGCAGAGCGGCATCCACATTGTCCTGGATCAACCTGGCTTCGCCGCGACGCACCAGGGCACGCAGATTGTCGGGATCGCGTCGCAACTCCTCATCAAATTGCTGAATTGCCGGGTTTACTTTACCCGCACGAAGGAGAACTTGACCCAGCTCAGCATGCAATCCGGCACGGTTCGGCGAAGCCGCGAGTGCATTCTGAAAATGAACCACGGCGGAAGGCCACTCATTGCTCGAGGCATAAGCCTCCGCAGATAGCTGTTCGCTGCGAGCAGAACCTGGAGCAACTTTCTCGAGGTGCGCCACCTGTTGTTTCCCCAGCCGTTCGTATGCGCTTCCCAGAAGATAGAGAAGATCGACGTCCTTGGGTTGCAGCTCCAGCGCCCGGTGGAGGGTGGCAACTTCGGCTTGTAGTTGGCCGGAGATCTCTTGCGCAGTGGCCAGCCAGAGCCGGATATCCGGCTGACCAGGTTCCGCTTGAAGCGCTGCCTTAAGATAGGGGATGGCCTTCGCACCTTCGCCCAACTTGCAATAGTCGACTCCAAGGAAAAAATTGGCCCCGACCAGCGCCGGTTTCATTTTGAGCGCGCGGCGGAATTCTGTCATCGCCTCGGGAGAACGATCTTCCAGCTGATAAACCAAGCCGAGGTTCATATGGACTTCCGCGAAATCCGGGGCGAGAGCGATCACGGCCTGGTATTCGCGCTCCGCTGTGGCGTAATCCGTGTCATGTTGGGCCTGTTGGGCGGCGGCAAAATGGGACTGGATCGTCGAATCCTTTTCGGTGGGTGGTGGCACGGTCTGTCCTGCCAACTTAGCGGCATGGATGGTCAGAAGAACGAGCAGATAGAGAGAAATCCGGAATCGAGGTATAACGTTGCCCGCCGCCATCGATGGCACGCTCAGGACTGGACTCCACTTACGAAAGTTGCGGTTTTTCATTCTAGTTCTGAGGATTGCGCTGCACAGATTTCTCTTTTTCCAGCTTTGAAAGCCGTTCAAATTGGGCAAGTTCGGCTGAGCTTGCTCGCGTATCGTGCAAATCACGATAGACCTTTGACAGCAGGAAGTGTGGTTGGGCGGCCGCTGGGTCAGCGCTGATTGCCGCCAGGAATTCGGTTTTTGCCTTCTCGAGTTCCTCCTGGCCCTGATAACACTGGCCAAGAAGGATGTGCACTTGCGTCATCTTAGGTTGCCCTTGCTCCGCCACCAGCAGAAATGGTAAAGCGTCGGAAAAGCGCTGATCATGCACGGCAATGTCGCCCAGGTACAAATTCGTCATGGCATCGTTCGGATTTTCCTTCCAGGCGTCCTTAAAGGCTTTCTCGGCAGGCTCCGTCTGCCGCTGGGCCCAATAGGCCAATCCGATGGCAAAGTGCATGCCCGGAGCGTCCGGACGTTTGGCAAGAGCCGCTTGGTATTCCGTGATGGCTTCGGAATAATGCTCTTGTTCCGCGTAGATCTCCCCCAGCAAGGCATGGAGTTGAAAAGAATCCGGGTCCAGCGCCTTGAGCACCTCGATCGAACGCAGAGATGCATTTTTGTAAATGCGCGCCAATTCATAGAGGGCGTCCGCATCTTTGGGGTTCTGAGTCAACGACTGGTTCAGCTGCGAAATCGCCTCTTCGATGCGACCGGAAGATTGCAATGCTATTCCCAAATAATAATGAGAACGCGGATGCGGGTGGAGTGTTTTCAGCTCCCGCTCAAAACTATCGATCGACTGGTTGAGGTCGTTTTTTCCAAAGTAAGAAACCCCGAGGAAAAAATTGACCCCCGGATATTGCGGGTCTCTGGCCAGTACTTGCTTGAATCGCTGAATGGAATCGTCGAATTCAAGTTCGGTCTGCTCCAGAATTCCCAAGCGCTTCAAGGTCTCTAGATTTTCAGGAGCCAGCGCCAGCGCTTGCTTGTAGATCTGCTCCGCAGCGGCGTAGTCCCCGGTATTTTCTTTTCCGCGTGCTTGTTCGAGCAGGACCTCCGCGTTACTCTGCGTTTGTGCTGCCCAGGCCATCGTCGTGGTGATTGCTCCGAAAGCTGCGAACAACAGGTAGGACGCAACCCTGTGGCATGCAACATGCTGAGCGAAGGCAGGGCCCGGCATCGTGTTCGTCAATACAGCTGAAGGTCGGCGGGTCAAGTTATTGTTTTCCGAGTTGCGCGAAATCTCAAGAAACTAACGAATCTTCTGCAAGAGTATAGCAAGCCGCTCCATGCCCGGTTTGGAAAGACGGACGATGCGGACTCCGCCACCCGCTTCGATTTGCAAACGGCTTGAGTAGCCTTACGTCGCAGGAGTTTCGGCGATGCCCTTTAGCTGGATGGAGTTGATGGAGTCGTCGGCACGGGGTCCTACCGAGCGCTGCCTTCCGGAAAATGTAAGGAGTGGCTACGATTCAAGCCCGATGTTCCACTTGCTAACGTATGCGACGGACGGCGACGAGAGTCGTGGAATTCGGCGCCCCGGAAACTGTCCGGGACCGAATCAAAGCCTCAAACCAGATATCTTGAGAGAGGTTTTCCGTGGCAGAAATCCCGAGCGCGCTCATGAGTTGACGCCGATTCTCTTCATCCGCAAGGAACTGACCGGCTGCCTCCGTTCCTTCTTGTTGTAAACCCTGCAGCGCCAACACGCTACCGTCGTGGGTCCCATTGGGAAGAAGAGAAATAGTCGCGTAATCTTCTCCCATCGTTCCTGTCCACCGTAGACCTTCATATTGCGGCTGTTCGCCAGGTAGTGGGCTCTTGTTCACAAATACTTTCGCGCTTTTTCCGACAACGCTTTCACTCTCATGGAAGTTGAGCTTGTCCTGGAGAAGCGTTACCCAGGGATTGGACCCGGGGCTTCCAATAAAAACGCAGTTGTTGTGGTCCAGGTCGCGCATCCTCAAGTCCCGGGGGTAGCGCACTAGCAGCTGCGATTGCAGGGAGCCGGCATTTTTGTACAAGGAGACGACATCGGCCACATCCGCAAACGAAGTGAGCGTCGAATTGGAAATATACTCACTCAAACGAGCATCGGCCGCACCGACCTTGGCGACTTCGAGGCTCCGCAGAAATTCCCGGCGAAGATACTGGTCGAGAGATCCAGTCTGACTGGCGAGGATACGCGCCATTCCATAGTTGCTATCTGCCACCACAATGATGGTCTGGTGTCTGGCATCGAAGATCTGGGAGAAAGGCCAGGGAAGAGCAGCAGGCACCTGCGCCGCACTGGCGGTTTGGTGCGTAACGACCCGATACGCCAACACAGCGCACACCATGGTCAGGATTGCGCATAGGACCCAAGGTAACATCGTTCGGTAGCGCCAAGCCAAAACTGGAATCACCTTCGATTCAATTGCTGCGGGGCCGGGGTCAGCTTTGTGAACCGTTCGGAAGACCGGGGCGTAGGAGCCTTTGGGTATTTCCAGGATAACCGGCTCATTGCGGCCTTCTTCATCGAAATACTCATGAAGTTTCAGGCGAAGTTGCCGGACGTGAACCCGTACGGAGCTATCTTCCAGGGGGCTGTAATCGGAAGGTTTGTGGAAGAGCGCACTGCCGATGTGATGCTCAGTCAACTCGTGCGCATTGCCGAGCATGGTCTGCTCGGCGACGTACTGCAACAATTCGCGCAGTCGCGTGCTCTTCTGAAACGGTGCACTGGATAGAATCCGTTGAACGAGCTGCCAACGCTCAGCTCTCCGGAGATCATCCATCGCTGGTGGCGCGTGCGGGACGGTCATTCTGGTCGAGTCCAACGATTTTCCCTAAATTCAACGAAGCGATGCTACCACACACCCTTCCCAAGATAAATGCCCAGCTCATTCCATTCCCACCGTTTCAGCATGGTTGTCTCGATCTTTGTTTGGAGTTCGTTTACGCTCCACGGGCTGGGGCCGGAATTCCGGAACGGACTCTGACCATTTTGCGGATTCACACGATAAAATCCGATATTTCATAGAGTTTGCCTTTTCACAGAACCGGCCTACTCCTTTTCATAGTGCTTTTGACGTCGAGGATCCCCCTTCAGGTGAATCACAATGAATTCACGTGTTACACCCTTTTCTTCAGACGGCAAATGGGCCGAGTATCCGTCCACTGTCCGCATAGTACAAAAGCACTAGTGTGGGGATGAGTTGCAATCTTGGCCTATTTGTGGTGATCAGTTCTGAGCCTGAGAGCTCAACTTCGGGAAATCGGGTCCTGAGCCTTAGCCAGTTTCTGATGTGCAACTGGGGGAAGTCCATGAAAGGATTCATTTACACTTTTGCGTTTATTTTCTTAGCATCCACGGTATGTCTTCACGCCCAGACTACGAACGGCAGCATTCAGGGGACGGTGACCGACCCGAGCGGTGCAGCAATCGGCGGAGCCACGGTTACCGGGCGAAACCAGGATACTGGCCTCACCCTCAAGACCACAACGACTGACGTCGGCCTCTATGCTCTGCCCGACCTTCCGCCAGGTCGCTACTCGGTTACGGTCGAAGCGCCGAATATGAAGAAATACTCCCGCGAAGGCATTACGGTCACGACGGGTGCCACGATTCCGCTGGACTTATCCTTGCAGCTTGGTGCCGCCTCTGAAAACATTACGGTCACCGCCGACGCCACTCAGCTTCAAACGGAAACCTCCGACATAGGTGCAACTGTACAGCCGTCGCTGATCCAAAATTTGCCCTTGGAGGTCTCCGGTACAATTCGTAACCCCGTACAGTTCATCGAACTGGTCCCCGGATTTGTGGGCCAGGTTGGCAATAATCCCGGAAGCAATTCAAGTGACGACTTCAAAGTAAACGGCGGTCAGGAGGGTGGAACCGACGTACTGGTCGACGGCGTATCGATCTCGCTGGTATCGCCGAACACGCAGTGGAATAAGGGAGTTTCAACCGACGGAGTACAGGAATTCAAGGTGCTGCAGAGCAACTTTTCTCCAGAATACGGGGAATCCGGTGACGGCATCGTGAGCCTCACGATGAAATCCGGAACCAATGCCTTACACGGTTCCGTTTACGATTATTTTCGTAATCGCGCGCTGGACGCGAACAGCTGGGTAAACAACCTAACGGGTTCACCGAGGAGCGTGGATACACAGAATGACTTCGGCGCTACCGCGGGCGGTCCTGTCTATATTCCCAAACTCTATAATGGAAGGAACAAGACCTTCTTTTTCTTCGATTATGAGGGATTCAGGTTCAGCAACGGAGGCACTGGAATTGATAGCTTCCCAAACGAAGCTTTCCGCCAAGGCAACTTCGCCGGCATTTGCCCGACAGGGTTTACAGCCGGCCTCTGTAACGACCCTACTCACCAGCTTTACGATCCCACGACACACGCGCCCATCCCCGGCGACGTGTTGACAAACGATCCTGACTTCACGCTGAGCACAGTGATGGCCAATGTTTGGGCGCTGCTTCCTGCCACAAACGGCGGCATCGACAACAACGTAGTTGACCACACCGTTTCGAGAACCACGGCGAACCTGTTCGATCTGAAGATCGATGAAATCCTGTCGCAGAAACACCGCATCTCCGGCGGATTCGATTTCGACAACACGAATACCGGCGGGTATTCCGCCCTCGGACCCATCTACGGGCAGAGCATTCCGCAGGATACTCGCTACGCGCGTGTCAGCGACAATTACGTCTTTACGCCGACGCTCGTTAATCAGTTCCTCTTCGGGTTTAGCCGCCGTTTCCGCGGTGAAGTCTCGAACAGCCTCGGCCTGGGGTATCCGGTAAAGATCGGACTAACGGGAGTACAGAACACTACTTTTCCTTGCATGACATTCGCCAACACTTCCTACAATGAACTGAACAATTGCGGTGATTCCCAATTCGCGGACAACGTATATCAAATCAGTGATGGCGTGAGCTGGGTCAAAGGCAAGCACAGCGCCAAGTTCGGCGTCGAGATCAGCTTGCTGCAATTCAACGTGCGCCGGCTGACGCAGTCATCTGGAGAGTTCGATTTTTATCCCACTGAGACCAGCAGTACGGGTACCGCGTCTGGAGTTGGCGGTGATCCAGTGGCCAGCTCGGACTTCGGCCTGTCGGATACAACCACGCTGAACTATGGTAGTTTCAGCGGCGTTCGATACAAGGACTTCGCGTTATACGCGCAGGACTCGTACAGATACAACTCCCGCCTCGTTCTGAACTACGGCCTCCGTTATGATACCGATTTGCCGGCTACCGAGGCGTTTGATCGGTTCTCCATGGTTGACCCTACTCTTCCCAACCCGGGTGCTGGAAATATCCTCGGGGCTTACACCTATTACGGATCGGGGACGGGTCGAAACGGACTGACTCGCCCACAGAACACCTACCATAAGGCGTTCGGTCCACGCGTTGGCTTTGCTTACAGCTTCAACGACAAGACCGTGTTGCGGGGCGGCTACGGTATCTACTACGAACCGTTAAGGGAAGGATCCTACGCAGACCAGGATGGACTGGGATTCTTCAACAAGCAGACGGTGAACGTCACCAATGGCGGCCCGACCCAGATCGATGACGGTGTGACGCATCTCTTCCCAAATTCCGGGCCTTTTACCCCGCAGGCTCAAAACAACCAGAACGGCGTCATCATGGTTCCGGCAAACAGTGGACGCCCCGCGGACCTCCAGACCTGGAACCTGGACATACAACGGCAGATTGTGAACAACCTGATGGTGAGCGTGGCCTACGTTGGTTCCAAGGGAACCCATTTGCCCTCCTTAAACATCATCCCTAACCAGGTGAATCCTATCTATCTCCCGCTGGGTAGCGAATTGACAATGAATTCGTCATGCCTCGCGGCCGATACCTGTCCGCTTTCGATTGCCGCCGGTGTTAAATTGCCTTACGCCGGATTCACTGGAAATATCAACCAAGCTATTCGGCCATTTCCTCAGTACGGCAACTTCAACCAGGAAGACAATTCTTTTAGCCCCGATCGCACGGGCAACTCCACCTACAACGCGATGCAATTGGGGGTGGATAAGCGCTTTGCCCAGGGGCTGAGCTTCCTGGTGTCTTATACGGTTTCGAAGAACATAACCGATGCCGATTCAGCTGGGCCTGGCGTTTCAGGCTTCATCGGCACGAATAGCTACATTGGTCAGAATTCCTACGATCAGAAGGCGGAGAAGGCGGTCAGCGAACTCGATACTCCACAATCTTTGGTGGCCAGTTTCTTCTATGAACTGCCGATCGGACATGGAAAGCGTTACTTGAATTCGGGTGGCACGATCGACCGAGTAGTGGGCGGCTGGTACACTTCAGCCATTCTGACCTACCAATCCGGAACTCCCACGGAGGTTTACGGCAACTGCGCAGGCACGGCAGGCGATGTCTTGTTTGGCGGATGCAACGTAACCGGAGCCGGTGCCCGTGTTAACATCGTTCCGGGCGTCCCGCAAACGAACAAGTCGAATTTCAATCCACTGAGCGAGCCGTTCTGGAACCCTGCCGCCTTCACGCCCGCGGCTCCCTTCACGTTCGGCGATGAGGGTCGCTCACTTTCTTCCGCGCGCGCGTTCGGCGGTCGGGATGAAGACTTCACAATAGGCAAGAAAACGCACTTCATTGGCGAAAGGGCTACGATCGATTTCCGGGCCTCCTTCTTCAATCTGTTCAACCGGCACATTTACTCCGTGGGCAGCAACGTTTTCGGTCCCAGCTATCAGACGCCGTTCGCTCTACCCGGCAGCAGTCCCAGCTGCCCGGGACCGCTCGCCTGTGGCTTCGGCGCCGTCACCGGTTCGAGTGGACCGCGGACCATTCAATTTGGTCTAAACATCTCCTACTAGTATGGGAGAGTCCTGCTCAAAGACCAGGCTGGGCACGGCTCTCTCCACTCCTCGAATAATGGGTTGCAGTCAGATGAGTCAGTTTAATCGGCGTGGCTTCCTGAGAACGCTGCTGGTGACCGCAGCGGGTGCAGGCCCAGCTTATCCGTGCATTTCCCCAAAAATCGCCTGGCCATTCTCCGAGTCCGACCCTGTCGTTGCCCGGCACCAACCTTGAGCACGGATCCCAGCAACTCCGCATCTCCCCCGAGGGATCACCACTAGCCTTTCAAAACTTCCTGCGAATCGGCGATGAGTGGAAACCCGCAACCCTGGCCAACAACCCGTTCATTGTCGGCGATTCCTTTCCGCTGGTTACCTCGCGTGTACGGCGTGAGGATTCCCGCATTCGCTGCGCGGGAGGGGGCAAAGCGGAAGGCGTGGACGGCAAAGCTGTGTCCTATGACTGGGACGCAGAAATCAGCGCTTTGAGCTACGTTGCAGATGCGCCCTGGTTCCGCTTTCGCACAACACTCCATCTACCTGCACCGGTCAGGCTTCGCGAGGACAGCCGCATCGAGCCCCAGATCATCACCTGGTTGACTACCTCTTCCACTCTGATGGAAGGCCAGTCAGGAAGCTGGAGGCGCGTGCTGCTAGAACAGCCTACGCGGAACTCCCTGGGTACCTACGGCAACGATCTTCCCGCAGTTTATCTTCTGGACCAGACGGTTGCCGTCGAAACTTTGATGTACTTCGATTTGAGCGATATGAGTTGGATGTCTACTGAAAATCTTCCACGCTTTCTCGTTTATCGCTGCTCCAGCCTTTCACGCATCGAACGCGACGGCACTCAGCGCCTCGGCGTGGGGTTGTTGGCAGATCAGGCCACGGGCAATGTGCTGCCGCAGGGGGATGTCAACTTCACTTACTGGCTACTTCAAAGGCCCATGACTCGTTTGTTGACGGTGCAGGAGTCCGTGGCGCGCTGGATGCAAGCTCTCCTTCCCCTGTTCGAGGAGAGACTTACCTGGCCGGCTTGCGCTACTTCCTGGAAAGAATTTGCCACGGGTACGGCGGAAGACTTGCAGGACAAGAGCACGACGCAAATCGAGACTAAGGGGCATACGGGGTTGCGTGCTTACGTTAAGGCCAGTTCCCAACTTTGGAACGACTCCGCCGATAATTTCGAACTGATGACCGTCGCGGATGTCCTCTGGCCCTCGCTTCTTTACCTCCAGCTACATCCTTCGCCGAGTTTCGAACACGAATGCAACGATCTTCTCTCGGATCTTCCTGCTTTCTACCACTCGGACACCCACAGCATCAGTAACGATTTCACACGCCGGCCGGATGAGCGGACCGATTCGTGGTATCCCTTCGAGAATTCTCTTATCAAATATCCCATGATTGGCTCCCTGGCGGGATTAAAGGAAATCACCGATCAGTTCCTCGACGCCTTCCGGACTGCCCAAAAGATAGCCCAGCAGTACAACTATCTTTTTCCAATTTATTATCAGGTGGCTACCCTTCGAGCGGAAGGTGCCGGTACAAATTATGCCGTGGGTGGGTTGTATGCCTGGGCCGCGATCTTGGCGAACAAATTGACGGGCGAGGATCAGTATCTCGAAGAAGCGCGGCGCGCGATCCATGTTTTGTACACCGTTCCTGCAGACCGCCTATTCCACGAGCCCCAAGAACTTGCCTACGGTGCGCTGGCGGCGGCAGAACTCGGCCTGGCGGAAGAAGCGAAGTACCTGCTGTACGAACAGCTCCGGATGTTTTACTGGTACTCCGATCCCAGCCAGAGGTCTCACGACATTCGCGGAATGGTTCAGGCTGCCGCCTCCATCCTTTATCCCGCTTTCAAAGAAAACGTGGAGGCCATTCTCCCCTGGACCGGAGTCATGAAGCGCGGGATCGTTCTTGAAGGCCTCCTGCGTTTCATGGACCAGCAGCGGCGCAACAACTTCTACTTCTTTGAGAACTGCTCGGTCAACCGCAAGCGGGGGCCCTCCGCCTTTATTCCATATGAAAATCTAGGCACCCTGGAACTTGCGGGCATGACCGGGAATGTGGGCAAAGAAATCTACGGCGCCGGCGAATCGATTTGGATGTATTTGATGTTTGAAGGGCTGGGGCGGGTTAGTGACCGGGAGTTAATGCTGGTGAACCTTGACCTTCTCGACGCGGCCCACATAAAAGAGTTTCCGTCCAGAAAGTTGAACTTCATTTTATATAACCCCACTGCCATTGGCCGGTCTGCAGACATTAAAATTCTGGCGGCGAAAGAGCGCACCGCTCGCTTGAGTGTGAATGGCAAGGCCAGCGAGGCGACATTGCAGGTCCCAAGACAGTCTTTCATCCAGCTTATGGCTGAGTTTTGACCGGTCAGTAGTTCGCTCCTAATTGCCTCAAATGCGCCTTATGGTGGTTGTTTCTTATGTCCAATGAATTCGTGAAGGAAGGAAGTTCTGCAATGACAAAAGTTCCTTTTTCTGCAACCCGCGCGGCACAAACAGCCAGGGTATCCGCGTTGGTCCTCATCGCTTTTGCCGCTATTGCTGCCATTTCTTTTACTCCTCCTTTTGGAAAGTGGACCCGGCTCTCCGTCGACCCCATCGTATCTCCAAAGGGGAATACGTTCGAGTCCGCGGGAACTTTTAATCCCTCGGTTGTCAAGAAGGATGGCAAGTTTGTGATGCTTTACCGTGCACAGGATCGTAACGGCACTTCCTCGCTCGGCTATGCCACCAGCGACGACGGTATTCATTTCACTCGCCGGCCCGAACCGGTCATGGTTTCCGAGACTCCCTATGAAAAAGGCGGTGGTGTGGAAGACCCGAGGCTACAACAGATTGGCGATACCTATTACCTGACTTACACCGGATACAACAATGTGGATGGAGCGGCGGCCGACAAGAAAGACGCTCAACTATGCCTGGCTACGTCCGCGGACCTGGTTCATTGGCAGCGGCAGGGCGTCATCCTCCCGAGCTTCAAGGGCAAATGGAATGTGAAATGGACGAAGTCTGGGGCCATTGTTCCCGAAAAAATCAATGGCAAGTATTGGATGTACTACCTCGCCGACGCAAAGGGCAAGGACACCCAAATGGGCGTTGCTTACTCCGACGATTTGCTCCACTGGACAGAGGCCCTGGACCACCCAGTTCTAGCGAGCCGCCCAGGCGCATTCGACTCGCAAGTTGTAGAGCCGGGCCCCGCGCCGATCATAACCCCGCAGGGCATCCTTCTGATTTACAACGGCGCCGATGACAAACTGGTTTATTCAACAGGCTGGGTTCTCTTCGACAAGAAAGATCCCACCAAAGTCCTGGCGCGGTCGGATGAGCCAGTATTCGCGCCCGATAAAGAATGGGAAAAGGTGGGGCAAGTTCCGAATGTCGTATTTGTTGAGGGCATGGTTCGGGACGGCGACCGCTGGCTCTTTTACTACGGTGGTGCTGACAAGAACATCGGCGTCGCAACCGCGCCAGTGCTCTAGAAACCATCTGGACGGGCGGGCCGACTCGTGGAACTCTCTTCGCAAACTAGTCATCGACGAGATAGAACTGACAAAGGGTGAGACCCACGAGCATATCGTATGGAACAATCGGTCCTTACAATGCAGTCCCATCCCACATCAAAATTCAGGCCCCGATAACACATGAAAAACGAACCACGTGTCGTCGTTGGAGTGGACATCGGTGGAACCAAGGTCGCGGCCGGTCTGGTGAATGCCGAAGGCGAAATTCTCGCGCGAAACCGGACCCCGATGCTGACCATGGGCGCACCGTCAAATGGGTTGGCCGCGGTTTCTACGGCGATTCGGGGGCTTTTTAATGACGCGACCTCGCAGAATCAGATCGCAGCCATCGGCATCTGCGCGCCGGGACCGCTGAATCCGAAAACTGGTGTCATCATCAATCCTCCCAATCTCACGATCTGGCATAACTACCCGCTGGCCGAGGAAATGCGCCGAGTGTATAAAGTGCCCATACGAATCGATAACGACGCCAATGCCGCGGCGCTAGCGGAAGCGAAGTGGGGCGCGGGTCGTGGCTATCGAAACTTCTTTTACGCCACCGTGGGCACCGGAATCGGCACAGGAATTATTCTTGATGGCCGCATCTTTCATGGAAAGACAGGCGCTGCGGGGGAAGGCGGGCACCTAGGGATCGACCGCAACGGACCGGTCTGCAATTGCGGGAGACGGGGCTGCATTGAAACGCTGGCAGCGGGTCCCGCGATCGCCCGACGAGCACGTCAGAAGCTTGAACAGAATCCGAATTCCGTCCTTTGGGAAATGGCGGGCGGCGATATTCAGACCGTGAGCAGCGAAATGGTGGGAAGAGCTCATGCCATGAATGATCCTGTCGCCAAAGAAGTGATGCGCGAGACTCTGGACCTGTTGGCTTATTGGCTCGGAAGCATCATCGATCTCCTGGAGCCTGACGCCATCGTGATTGGCGGAGGGGTTTGTTCGCTCCTCGCACCCTTTCTAGATGAGATTCGCGAATGCTGGCGAGGCGCATGCATTAATCCAAACCCGCTGGCTATCCCCCTGGTGCTTGCTCACTATGGCGAAGACGCCGGAATTGCCGGCGCCGGCGCACTCTGTGAATGAGAAGGAACGCAGCCAGGAAAGGCATCTGCAGGACTTTTACTTGCCGGGCCGACGGCGTGAGATTGTACTTAATCTTCGAAAGGGGCTATGAAACTCAACTCATATCTTCTAAAAAGCACGGTTGTGGCGGCACTCGGTGGACTTCTCTTCGGCTTCGACACAGCCGTGATCGCTGGTACCACCCATGCCTTGACGGAAAGATTTCATCTATCACCATGGGCGTTGGGGATGACTGTCTCCGCCGCGCTCTGGGGAACAATCCTGGGGTCCATGCTGGCGGGCATTCCCGGCGATAAATTTGGCCGCCGTGACAGTTTACGGGTTATGGCCGTGCTCTACCTCGTCTCGGCCCTGGGATGCGCTTTTGCTGGGAACTGGTATGCGCTCGTTCTTTTCCGCTTCATCGGGGGCCTCGGTATTGGTGGTTCATCGGTGCTCGGCCCCATGTACATCGCGGAGGTTGCGCCCGCCCAATGGCGGGGCCGGCTGGTGGGTTTGTTTCAATTCAACATCGTCTTTGGAATCCTGCTCGCCTATCTGTCGAACTACATCGTCGGAACATTGCAATTTGGCTTTGCCGAGTGGCGATGGAAGCTTGGTATCCCCGCGGTGCCGGCCCTATTCTTCCTCCTCATGCTATTTGGAATCCCGCGCAGCCCCCGCTGGTTGGTCAAGAAACAAAGGATCGCGGAAGCCAGAGATGTCCTGCGGATGACAGGAGAGCAAGACTACGAACAGGAGCTCCAGGAAATTATCGTTTCGATTGATGCAGAACATGTCACCAATGATTCCTTGTTCTCGTGGAAGTACCGCTTCCCGATCTTTCTGGCCGTGTCGATCGGCATGTTTAACCAGCTTTCCGGAATTAACGCCATCCTCTATTACTTGAACGATATTTTCGCCTATGCCGGCTTCAACAAAGTGTCTTCTGACCTGCAGGCCGTGGCCATCGGTGGGACGAACTTGGTGTTTACGATGCTCGCGATGTCCGTCATTGATCGCATCGGCCGCAAGACATTGCTGCTGATCGGTTCGGTAGGTACAGCGGCGTGTCTCGGAGGCGTCGCCGCTGTCTTTATTACTCGGAGCCACCAGAATCTCCTGGTATGGCTGCTGATCGGCTACATCGCCTTCTTTGCATTTTCTCAGGGCGCCGTCATCTGGGTTTTTATCAGTGAGGTCTTTCCCAATCGAGTCAGAGCGAAAGGTCAAAGTTTGGGTAGCTTTTCTCACTGGTTCATGAATGCGCTCATTTCCGGACTTTTTCCTCTTCTGGCCGCCTCCTCCGGCGGATACCCATTTGTTTTTTTCTCTCTCATGATGGTACTTCAGTTCTTCGTGGTCTTATTCATCTATCCCGAAACCAAAGGCGTTTCTCTCGAACAGATGCAAAGAAAGCTGGGGATCGTATGAACTGGTGACTAAGGGAGTATAAGGGAGTCATGGTTTCGCCGCACTTGTTTATATCCCAATGCGAACCGAGCACTAACTGCTGAAGATGTTCGTGTTCAGGAATTGATTGCGGAATTTGCTCTGCGGGTCGTACTTCTTGCTGAGTTGAATAAAATCGGGCAGCTTCTTATAGATAGATTTCAGCGCCGTCGGCGAAGTGGTAAACAATTTTCCCCAGTGCGGCCGGGCATTAAATGGAGCTAATTCTTTTTCAATCACGGGCAACAGCTTGCTGACCGCTGGCCAGTCCTGTTTCCAGGTAAAGTGAATGGTTACGCAGGGTTGTTCGTAACATGGACTCATCCATAAATTGTCGGCTGCAATCGCGCGGATTTCGGAGATCATTAAGTGCGGACTGACCTGGTCGCGCAATCGTTCCACCGCCAGAATTGCTTCGACCGCATGCTGACGGGGCACGAAGTACTCCGATTGCAACTCTTTGCCCGCGCTCGGCGTGAAGCCCATGCGAAAGTGCGGCAATCGTTCATACCAAGGGCCAGGCACGCCCATCTGCTCGGTACAGTTCTCGGCGGAAAGCTCAGCAATGGGGTGCAGATTCCTGGTAGCCCGTTTCGCTCCGAAGAATTCCGGGGTTGCGTCAAACGCTTGCCCTCCCTCCTCGCGGCTTTTGATCCAAACTTCGTTGATACGCTGGTTTTGCCAGTCGGTAAAAAGGCTGACGCTGTAGGCACTGGATTCGATCGCGTCAAAGTGATCTTTCACTGCAGAGAGCGGCAGGTTTTCATACACGTACTGCCGCATCATGTAGGTTGGCTGAATATCGAGTGTGACCTTGGTGATTACGCCAAGCGCACCAAGCCCAACAACGGCTCCGCGAAACGTTTCGCCGTCTTGCTGGCGCGACAGCTTAACCACGTCGCCGGCCGCCGTGACGATTTCAAGTGCTGAGACCGCGGTTGCGAGATTACCGTTCTTTTCGCCCGAACCATGCGTTGCGGTGCTGCACGCCCCAGCCACAGAAATATGGGGCAACGAGGCCAGGTTGTGCAACGCAAAGCCCTTGCCATCCAGGTACGGACAGAGTTGCCCATAGGTCATGCCTGCATTGACGGTTACGGTGTGCGCGTCCGCATCCAATGCAACCACCTCGTCCATCGACTTCAAGGACAGGAGGTTATCCGTGCTATCTGCTATGTTATTGAAGCAGTGGCGTGTGCCCAGCACTTTTAGTTTGCTTTGCTTCCCTGACGTAACTCCGTACCTCCTCAAGCGAGTTGGCGGAGTACAAGCGGTCAGTGCTGTATTCGAGATTGCCCGCCCAGTTCTTCAGTTTGTCATTGAATGCCCAGGTCAGCAGGGGCGAGAGAACAGGGCTTGCAATCACCGCAGCGAAGAGCCTGATAAAGGTCCTCTTATTCATGGCTGTAACCCAAGTAGCATCGACATTGGCCGCAGGGTTTTCCTCTTCATCTGCCTTCGAGAACGCGGCAATTGTACACTTTTCTCATCCTTTCAGTAAGCGCGCCTCGATTCGGTTGGTCGAGCTTGAACGCGATGGGCGGGCGACGCTGAAGGCCTACTTCTGCCAGTCTTCTGCGCGTCATCGGTCACGGCGAATACGTCGCTCGGAAAGATTCCGCCAGCGTGTCAAAGCCGGATCGGACCCGGATATTGCGCGTATTCTTGAGTGGTGACCTATTGGCGACAGTCTTTCCCCTGTCAATCGCGAATCAAAAAAGACGAGAAAAAACGACGATACATTTCCCCGCTTTGGGGTTCCTTAATTAAGTTGAGATGAGCAGTTTGGATATGACTCTGGATTGCGTGGAAAACCAAGAAAGTATGGCCTACAGAACTATTTCGCGCCGTCGTTTCATCGAGGGGTCAATCAGAGCTGGCCTAGCCGCCGGTCTAGGGTCGAGGTTCGGAGCCTTGCAAGGCGCCACATCGGCAATGACATCTGGCACCGATGGGATGTCGTTAAAGGCTACTGGCGACCTCAAACGGGGCTATGGTGTCTCTCTTCTTTTCAATGGCCAACCCTTTGCGCAGCACAATCGGGGCGGCGAATTTTCGGCATCCTTCATGAACGAAGAACGCAGCGTGGAAGATCGTGTGCACGATTGGAAGGCGACGTCGTGGGCGGGCAATTCCACACACGTGGTGCTCGAGGGTGAGTGCCGGCTCAAAAACATGAACACAACCGTGTTCGCGCGCGTGGACTATGAACTGGTTACTCCTCACGTGGTGCGAAAGAAGATCCGGCTGCACCAAGCCGATATGTTCATGCTGTTCTACCAGTTGAGCAATCGTTTGAAGCCGCGGGAGAGTCCAGCGAAGCTTTGGAGTTTTGATCAGTTGGACTGGAAAGGCGGAGCTATGCGCGAATATTTTCCCGCCGCCGGGTTCCGCACGAAGGATGGTCTGTGCGTTGGCCTCCTGACAGACTCCGGCTATCGTAACCAGTGGACGCGAATCATTCGCAGGGACGGCAGACCTGTGAAACCCGCGCCGCGCCGAATTCCGGATGCCAACCTGT
This sequence comes from uncultured Acidobacteriaceae bacterium, assembly GCA_963730845.1. Taxonomy (GTDB): domain Bacteria; phylum Acidobacteriota; class Terriglobia; order Terriglobales; family Acidobacteriaceae; genus Acidiflorens. Next base: position 32,960 of record CAVSTM010000010.1, read on the forward strand.
ATTCCGGTTCGCGCGCGGAGGAACAGAGCCAGGGCAATTTCTTCGTGCAGCAGACATTTGGCGAAGTCTTGGAGCACGCAGCCGAAGAGCAGAGTGCTCAAACCATTGTTGTTCTGCCGGACATTTCGTCGTGGAAAAAACAAGGCAGCGTGACTCTGGAGGAGCGAGAAGGTGTGGCCACCGTCTCCACCAAGAATTCCGACGATGGGGTGATCATTCCCTTTGCGGCGGCAGGCAACGAGGTTTACTCGGTGCGGGTGGAGTATCGTTCGATTTTTCCGGTGGCCATTGCGATTTGGGATGTCGATGAGCAACTGCGCAAGGTGGGCGACATAACTCTGTACAACGATGGTGTGTCGGAATCGCCCGGAACATGGTTCGATTTCCGAACCACAGTGTTTGTCCCGGGGTTGGAAGGACAGGGTTGCGCGGTCTTCATCTCCGTTGCGCCATCGGAACAAGCGACAAGAGTGGACGCGTCGGCAGGTTTGGCGAAAGTCGAGGTGCGCTGCCTGCAAATTCGCCGCATCACCACTCGCAGCGAACCGTACCATCGGCTGGAAATGGGGCATCCCGCGGAGAAAACAGTTTTCATATTTGCGGATGAAAAGGTACCAGACACGGTTCGAGGTCACCGGCTAGCCAGTCAGCTCTATCTGGCGGACGGGCTAGGTCTCCAAGGTGGCGAGACCGAAAAGGTGGTTTACGCCGACTTGATGATGCTTTGTTGGATCGCGGGACCAGAAAGCTTTCGACCGATCTGCGCACCGAGCATTTGGTATTCCGCTGCCGGTGAGATGTATCTTCGCGACAGCTTCTTCGCGCTCAATGGCATTCACAATCGCGAATTGAATGAGAATGTCTTCAATCTGTGGGCTGAAAATCAGGGAACAGATGGGGCAATCAACACGTTAGTGGAGCCCAATCTCGCCAATGTGGAGCGCAAGTCCAATGACTCTACCCCTCTTTGGCTGATGTGGGCATTGCTGAATCGTCGCCGGTTCGGCACTAGGTTGCCCATGGAAAAAGTACGGAAAGCCGCGGAATATTGTCTTCGAACCTACGATCCCCGTCGCGAAGGCCTTTGCTGGGCTCAGTTCGTCATGGGCCAGCTCGACGTCATCCGATACCCCGAGGGCACTTCAACCATATGTGAAAACCAGGGAATGTTGGCCGTCACCGCGCGCGTGATCAAGGAACTGCAAATTCCTGGCGTGAGTGAGACGATCTCCCAGGAATATGTGGGCAGGGCAGAAGAACTGTATCGCAGCTATTACGATCCCTCGAGAAAGTTCTTGCGCCCAGCGCGCGACATAGCGGATGCCATCGGGTTTGCAGAAATCTTCCCGGAATATCTTTCTCTTTGGCTGTTTGGCCGAAAAATCCTCTCGGACGAGATGGTCGTGAACCATCTCGATCGCATACCCGCGATAATGCCGCGAAAAGATTGCCCGCATCCTGAAACTGGCGGTGCGGTGCGTCCGATTTTCATTGGACTGCCGGAAGGAGGTAAGGGGTGGAGCTACTTCACTAAGAGCTGGCACCCGATGGTCAGTGATTCCTTTGCGGCCAGCTATGGCAAGCACGGCATGGACGGAATCTATTACAACGGTGGCAGTTGGATGCGGATTGAAGTCTGCGGGTATGTTACCGGAAAGCTTCACGGATGGAGCGGCGCCACCACGGCCATCGCCAACCGGCTATGGGCGGAACTCAATATTACCTCTGACTTTCCGACCAGCCAGGAGTACCTTGCCACCGACGCGGCCCACCCGTTCTTTGGCTACCATCGCGTCTTTGCCTGGAATTCATTCATCCTTCAAGCCCTGGAACAGGCAGGCTTGCGGCGCCCAAAAATGGATCCTGACTATGTCACAAAATGATCTCCTAGGGGATCAGCGCATTCCCGTATCGTCAAAAATCTCAAACGCATTGAAAAGGCTCGGTTTCCGGTCTCGTAATTTCCTCGCACAAGCTGCTTTCTGAAACTTCAAGAGCATGTACAATCCGGGTTCGACGATCAAGTTTAGGCAGGCTCTGGAATGATTTGGGCTCGCATGCTTGCTTACATCACCGGAACCGTAGACCAGGAATTTCCGGGCGGTGGAAGCGGCGGTCTTGGCGAGCGAACAAGAAACCCGCAAGCAAGATGACGTCTTACAAGCCCTACGACGAGATCTGGAAGCAGCCCGCTATTCCGCGGGTCGGGCGCAGAAACAATACGATGCGGCGGATCCGGAAAACCGCCTGGTGGCGGACGAACTGGAACGTCGTTGGAACCAGGCCTTGCAGCGAGTGCGAGAGGTCGAACTTCGAATCGAGCAACATGTCCATCGTCACGGGAATGTTACCGCCGCGCCCACACGGGAACAGTTTGAGGATTTGGCCAGCGAACTGGAGACAGTGTGGAGCTGTTCGGAGACGGATATTCGTTTGAAGAAACGCATCCTCCGAACGCTGCTCCACGAGATTGTTGTGGATGTGGATGCCGAAGCAGGCGAGATCATTCTCACTCTTCATTGGAAGGGAGGCGTGCACACGGAGTTGCGTTTACCACGGCGTCGTCGCGGTCAGAATAGCAGCCAGACAAGCAAGGAGGCCGTCGAGGCTGTGAGAGTGCTGGCGCGAATCTGTTCGGACGACCTGATTGCCGGAGTGCTGAATCGCAATGGTCTGCAGAGGGGACGTGGCAATCGCTGGACGCGGGAACGAGTGATCGCGCTACGAAGTTATCATGAAATTCCTTGTTACTCTGTCGAACGGCGCAGGGCGGAAGGCTGGATGAATCTGACCGAAGCAGCCACTTCATTATCTGTGAGTGGTAGAACCTCGCGTCTTGCTGTCGAACGCGGCGAGATTGAGGCTGAGCACCCTCTGGCCGACGGTCCCTGGGTCATCAACCAGCGTGCACTGGAAACAGACGCTGCAGCCAGGTTCGTTGAGCGAGTCCGTCGCAGCAACCGAGACCCCGCAATACCAACATCGCTACAGGACGGTTTCGAATTTTCAACTACATAGCGAGGTGGGCAGTATGAAGCATAGTTGTGGTAGGCAAAATAAGTTCGCAGAATCAGGCGCAACGATCTTTCATTCCACACGATGATGTGGTCTAAACATTCGCGCCGTACGGAGCCGATCAGCCGCTCCACGTACGGATTTTGCCATGGGGATCGCGGTGCGGTAATCACTGCTTCCATCCCCAGGCCTTTCGTCATGGCTACCAAATCGCCGCCATAGATCGCATCGCGGTCGCGCAGAAGATATCGGCACCCGTGCTCCCAGGGAAACGCTTCCCGGATCTGCTGCATCGTCCACTCCCGGCTGGGGTGTTCGGTCACCTGAAAGTGCAGCACACGACGCCGAGCATGCGACAACACCACGAACACAAACAGAATCCGAAAGGTTGCTGTCGGCACTACGAAGAAGTCGATCGAGGCTATCTGTTCCATGTGATTGGTCAAGAAGGTTCGCCAGGTCTGGGAAGGCGGCTTCCGCGGTCGGCGAAGATATTTGGCCACCGTCGATTGCGCTACTTCGATCCCTAACTTGAGCAGTTCCCCGTGAATGCGGGGTGCTCCCCACAACGGGTTCGCTTGACTCATGTCCCGATCAAGTCTCGAATGTCGGCGGCTACGTTCGGTCTTCCCGGACGCCGCCGGGATTTCCGCGTCCAGTACCAAGCGAACGCTCGGCGATGCCAAGCCAGAACTGTATCGGGGCGAACGATGTGCAAACTACGGCGCCAACCGGGCCACCATCGCGAGAGCACGACCCACAAGAGCCGGTCGGAGCACTGGAGGCGCAAACGAGGCGGCGCGTTCTTTTGGAGAACGGTGAGTTGGTGGCGAAGCGCGAGGATCTCCGCCTGCAGGGCGGCACGGGTTCGAAAACTGGAGGCTACCACAGCGAAAAGGGCGACGAAAAGAGAGCTCATCGAGATATCACCAGGATCTCATGAATGCTCGGAACCTCTGCATTTTCAGATTGGACGGAGTTTTCGGTAACCACAGTAGATATGCCAAGTTTCGAAGCATGGGAAAAACCTACCGTGCCTACCTGCCTGAGCAAGATTTTCTGTTACCGCCGAGCCTGCGGGACTGGTTGCCGGAAGATCACCTGGCATATTTCGTCTCCGATGTGGTGGAGCAACTGGATCTGAGCGCCATGGAGTCGGTATACGAGGAGGAAGAGCGGGGTCAGCCGCCGTACCATCCGCGGATGATGACCAAGATTCTGATTTATGGCTACTGTGTGGGAGTGTTTTCCTCGCGGCGAATGCAGAAGAAGTTGAGCGAGGATGTGGGTTTTCGGGTGTTGGCGGCGGGGAACCAACCGGATTTCCGAACGATCTCGGATTTTCGCAAGTTGCATTTGAAGGCGCTGCAAGGGTTATTTGATCAAGTGTTGCAGATCGCGTTGCAGGCCGGGACGATGAAGCTGGGGCGGGTGGTGTTGGATGGGAGCAAAGTGAAAGCCAACGCCAGCAAGCACAAGGCGACGAGTTATGGGCGGATGCAGGAAGAAGAGAAGGGCTTAAAAGAAGAGGTGAAGCGGTTATTGCAGCAGGCGGAAGCCACGGATGCAGAAGAGGATGCGCGCTACGGACGGGATAAGACAGGTGATGAGCTGCCGGCGGAGTTGGCACGACGGGAAACGCGACTGAAGCGGATCCAGGAAGCCAAGCGGGCTCTGGAAGAGCGCGCACGAGAGGAAGCCAAGAGTAAGGACAAGCCGGAGGAGAAGGCCGAGCCCAAAGCCAAGATGCAATATAACTTTACCGATCCGGAGTCGCGCATCATGCCGGGGGCAGACGGATTTGTGCAGGCCTACAACACGCAGATTGCGGTGGAACCGGATTTGCAGTGGATTGTGGGGCAGCGGGTGACCCAGGCCACCAATGATAAGCAACAGCTGGCGCCCACCGTGCAAGCGATCGAGGAGCAAGCGGGGCAGAAGCCGCAGGAAGTCATGACCGACAGTGGGTATTGCTCGGAGGCGAATCTGCAGTATCTGGAGAAGAGAAAGATCGAAGGCTTCATCGCAACCGACCGGGAGTCTTATCGTGACCGCCAGCAACCGGGCCCGCGGGGGAGGCTTCCCCAGGGAGCGACGCGGGTGGACCGTATGCGCCGGAAACTGCAGACCAAGGTGGGAGCGGCCGCCTACTCCAGGCGCAAAACGATCGTGGAGCCGGTGTTTGGACAAATTAAACAAGCGCGCGGCTTCCGACAATTTCTCTTGCGCGGTCTGGAGAAGGTGCAAGGAGAGTGGGCCGTGATCTGTCTCACGCACAACATTCTGAAGTTACACCGGCTCTGCTATGGATCGAGATAGAAAAGCGCAAGAAAGGCCGCTTATAAAGGCGAGGGCTGTTCTCGGGAAGCCCCTCTACAAGCATCTCCCGGAGCTTCATGGGGCGACTCCGACTGCCTTCTTTACAATTTGGTTCTCGCTTGGTGAGCAGCTTTCAAAAAGCAATTCTCGGACGGACTCCTAGGGCACTCACTGCACATATCTCCTTTCTGCGGATAATAGCGTAGATGTGCTGCAGCACATTTGCGGTATCTCGGCTGCAAACAGAATCTCGGGCATCCAGTAAACGACCTCTTCGACCTCAGAACGGACGCGCAGCAGCAGGCGAAACATGTGGAATCTGTCCCGGCGGACGGGGCCAGCGAAGCTGTAGAAAAGGCATTCGGGCAAGGCATAGAATGCGGCCACGGAGGATCGGAACATGAGCAGCCCATCTGCGACCCAAAACACGTATCCCTACCAGAACGGACCGACGTGGTCGAAATCGGAAAAAGCCATCGCCCGCACAGCTTTCGACGCTGCCCTGGGGCGAGAGCTTCACGAGGTGATTCAGGAAGCAAAGAAGATGGCCAAACAGATCCAGCAGTCGTCGGATCTGTGGGACTTGGAACATTACCTGACACAACGTCGTAAGGAGATCGACCGCAAGTACGACTATCGCTATTCGCAACTCACGCACGTGTTGGGGAGACTTTTGTACGAAAAGCGACTCCGTGAGGAAGAGCTGCGCGGCTTACGGGAGGACAAGCTGAAGCCGATTCGTTCTTTCGCCAAATTCTTATCGGAGGACGCGGCCTAACCTGCATGCTGAGCGCAATTGCCTGATAACAACAGTTATCCTGCCATACCAAGTAAGACAAATACATTTGCAAGCACGCTGACAGTGATCGCCTCTCATTCATCGCCCCTCAAGATTGACGGTTTTCCCTGCGTCGTCCAAGCATTAGCTCGGATCTTGGCTTCAGTCAGTTGCCTGCGCACCATCAAACGTGAAAGGCTTTTCATCCTTTCAAGGCTGCGGGAATCTCCTCCTCGCGCGCCAATGCTGTACCACATGTAGGCCGTGGTGTAATCAAGCGGAACGCCCTTACCTTGTTCGTAGAGGTAGCCGAGGTCTGTTTCTGCTAGAGCGTATCCCTGCTCTGCCGCCCGGCGAGTCCACTTTGCTGCTTCAGAATAATCCTGAGAGACTCCTGTGCCGCTGTAATACATGAAGGCGAGGTTGTTCTGAGCTGCGGGGAGGCCCTGTTCTGCCGCAGCTCGAAACCACCTTGCCGCTAGCGAGTAATCTCGGAGAACACCTCTGCCGGAAAAGTATACGGACGCCAGATTACATTGTCCTATGGGGTCGCCATGTTCGGCGGAGGCGCGATACCAATTGACAGCCTCCCGTAAACTTTTTGGAACACCCCAGCCATGATCGTACATTGACGCGAGATTGTTCTCGGCGACTGCAAGTCCCTGCTCAGCAGCTGCACGATAGAACTCGACAGCTTGGCGGTAGTCCTGGCGTACCCCTTTGCCTTTTTCATACAGGTACCCGAGGGTGAATTGTGCGATGGCATCGCCGTTCACGGCTTGCTGCCTCACTTTAGAAAGCTCGGTCGAGGTCTGTTCTCGAGTGGCGGACAGATTGCCCTGCGCAAGAACTCGAAAAGGAATTAACGACACCAGGGCTAAAAACGCCATTGTCAGACAAGTTCGTTGCGACATGTAATGTTCCTCCCATTGCGATACCGTCGGATAAGGTCAATCGGTCTGTGGTTTTCCCGCCGTCTCGCAGCGACAGTGGAGCAATTGGGCAGGCAAAGCAATGCAACGGTGCACACCTGTTGCACACGCGTTGATCACGAGGCAACCTATTAAAGGGGTGGCACTTACTTGTTGTGTCGCCGGCTCAAGCAGGAGTGGTTATCGGCGTGGGTGATGGTTCACGATGGTGATAAAATCTTTGTCCAATGGTAGGGTTTGGATGACACCACCCGCTCTATCCACGGCAGTGATCCGCTTCGACGTCTTCGAGGTCAGCCTTCAGGCTGCAGAATTACGCAAGCGCGGTCGAAGGGTCAAGTTGCAGGAACAGCCCTTCCGAGTCCTGGCTATGCTGCTGGAGCGTCCCGGTGAGATGGTTACACGCGGGGAGATGCGCCAGAAACTTTGGCCGGCTGACACCTTCGTAGACTTTGATCATGGCCTCAACAGTGCCGTTGCCAGACTGCGTGAGGCTCTCAATGATTCGGCGGAGAAGCCGCGTTTCATTGAAACTGTTCCCAGGCAGGGCTACCGGTTTATCGCTCATGCGGATCTGGCAGCTTCGCCGAACCCCTCGCCTGACGTTCCGAGGGGGAGCTTTGCGAAACGTACCCCCAGAAAACACTGGACAGCACTTGCTGCTGCTCTTCTGATTGTGCTCTCTGGGATTGGAATCTGGTGGTTTGTTGAAAAGCGCTCCGACCTGCAGCTACCCTCGGTTGAAGTAGTGCCGTTGATCAGTATGCCCGGTTACGAGGTCGGGCCGGCTTTCTCGCCCAACGGCAATCAGGTCGTATTCTTCGAGCTCGATGGGCAGAATTCGGGAATCTATACAGCAATAGTGGGCGGCGAAAAATCACTGCGCTTGACCAGAAATTCGAATGACTGCTGTGCGACGTGGTCACCCGATGGCCGGCAGGTCGCCTTTGTTCGTCTTTTCGAGAACGATGTCGGCATCTATGTAATTCCTGCTCTCGGCGGAACTGAGCGCAGGTTGTACACCGGGCCACGCCCTACATGGCAGAGCTTGGCTTGGTCCCCCGACGGCAAGGTTTTGGCTTTCCCGGAGAGCAGTCCACACGGTGCCCATTCATGGATTACATTTCTGTCGCTGACCGATTCCACAACACGACAGCTTACGTCCCCTCCTGACGACGCTCGGGACGCCGACGCCGCGTTTTCCCCAGACGGTTCAAAAGTGGCTTTCATCCGAGGGACTCTCGCAGGTGTGGTGAACGATTTGTTTGTTGTACCTGCCGCCGGCGGTGAGGCCAAGCGTGTGACCTTCGATAATCGCCCGATTTTCGGACTCAGTTGGACTGCGGATGGTCAAGAAATCGTGTTCTCTTCCGCACGTGGAGGTCAGACCAGTTTGTGGCGGGTATCCGCTTCTGGAGGAACCCCGCGCCCTGTCGTAGGTGCCGGTTCGCAGGCCTTCTCTCCGTCGGTCGCTCCCCATGGTAATCTGCTTGCCTACAAGCAGGCGATCGGCAAAGACAATATCTGTCGCATTAGCCTCATCGACGAGAAACATTCCGATAGTCCTCCCACCGTTGTGGTCTCAGCTAAGGGGAGCAAGCTGCGGCCACACTTTTCTCCCGATGGCAGGAGGATCGAATTCGAGTCCAACAGCATGGGGAATTTGGAAATCTGGGCTTGTGACAGTGATGGTGAAAATTGTGCGCAGTTGACCTCCCTGCATGGTACGGTCGGAACCGCCGGCTGGTCGCCGGACGGCCGCTATATCGCTTTCGCCCTTCCACCCCAAAGAACGTGGGATATTTACGTTGTGGAGGTGCCAAGTGGGACCCCTCAGTTGGTCTCCACCATCCCTGGCGCGGATAACCTGGTACCCTCTTGGTCGCGGGACGGAAAATGGATTTACTTCACTTCCCAGCACGGTAACGGGCCCTTTCAGTTGTGGAAGGTTCCATGGAAAGGTGGATCGCCTATTCAGATAACAAAAACCGGAGGACTCGCTGCAGTTGAGTCCGCCGATGGGCGCTTCCTGTATTACTCCAAGTATGAAACTGAAGGAGTATGGAGGATGCCATTGAACGGCGGCCAGGAAATCCGCGTTTTAGATCAACCCTCTGGCCGCGCTTGGTACAACTGGGGGCTGGCCCGGAACGGTATTTACTTCCTCAACCCGGGAGATGGTCTGAGTCTAGACCGTAAAGCAGACAGGATCTTGAAAAACACGGAACTGCCCAAGACGACGGTAGACTTTTTCGAATTTGCGACCCACAAGACTAGTCACATCTCCACTTTGGACAAGCCAACCGGACAGGGATTAGCCGTCGCTCCCGATGGCAGATCGCTGCTCTACGTTCAGACCGAGTTCGAAGAATCCAGTATCATGCTGTTGAAAAACTTCCGGTAAGTCTTTACATTGACCCCGCCGGAAGGGGTTTTGAGTGTAAACGCCTGTTTGCGACAGCTAGCGCAATCTTGGAAAAGGGCAGCGCATCCTTGGAACGGAAACGCCGCCCAGATCCCTGTCCAGCTACTTCAACGTAATTTCGTGTGTCAGGATACTAGTGATCAGTCGTCCGTTTTGCACACGCTTGTCGATCACCTGCTGCTCCTTACTCTTGTCGCCATACTGTTTCATGCGGAGATCAAGAACTTTTTGTGACAGCCCGTCGAGGGCGGCGAAGTTCTTGTAACTGAGGGTGAAACCAATGTCCCAGTCATCTGGATTGGCTCTCGAAACGTTGAAAAAGATGCTGTAATTTTCAATCAGCCCCGCCTTTTTTTCCGCGTCCCAGATTGGTTTGACGTTCGTTTTCAGGTCTTCCATGAACGCGTTGAAATGTCCCGGCAATATTTGGACCAACGTGACCCGTGTGACTCCCCCCTCGGTGTACTGGTCCTGTGCGACTGCCGTGGCGACCGACCACAAGGAGAGACAGAGTACCGCAACTGCAAACCGAACACTTAGCTTCATGGCACCATTTACCTCCTTGAAATTGATGCCCGAGAGTCTAATTGCCCGCGGGGGTGCTGTAAAGGCCAGAACCAGGCGAAAGGTTCTGCCGCAACAAGGCGATGTCTTTCCGTTCGGCAAGCAATGTGTAGCGGGGCGGTCAACTGGCGATAAATCTTACTTCCAGGCCTGTAGACTCAACGCCCAACCCGGTGGTCACCGCATTGGCCGGTTTTGAAGTTGCTTTTGCTTTTTCCTTATTAGAAAGGTTTTCGGGGTTCGGGTTGGGGTTGATCGTGTGGGTCGGTTTTGCCGCGTCCGACCCGGTGGTCACCGCGTTCTCGTTGGCCGGTTTTGCCGGCGGTCGCCGTCCCCATGCGCCCGGCGGCCGCACCCCGATCCGGGCCGCTTTCAGATAGGCTCCGGCGGTCTCGCGGCGCACCCCGGTCTCTTGCCGCAGTGGCCATCCGAGTCGTCCCAGGGCAATCACTTGTTGTTTTTTCGCTTCGCTCAAACTGACGTTGCTCATATCGACGAAGGCTACATGCCTCACGCCGAAATCAACGTCCCGGGCCTCATTCTCGTTGGCCGGTTTTCAGGTGACCCTCATTGGCCGGTTTTGGGTGACCCCTGAGGGATGTTGCGACCATCCGTTCTAAGAGCGGAAACGGGCAATCAAGATTCCTTTCGACCCTGAAATGACGATGCGCTTATACTTTCACCCGTCCCTATTTTCAATTCACGGAGCATCACATGAATAGGCTTCTCGTTCGCCGCGCTCTGTTCGTCATCCCTCTGCTCGCATGTGTTTTCGTGCTGGTGGCAGCCGACACATCCTCTCTACCCACGCCGCCGGTGGCAACAAAAGTCCCCAAGATTACCGAGATCCACGGGGTCAGACTGGTCGACAGTTATTTCTGGCTACGCGACAAATCAAATCCCGAGGTAAGGGAGTACCTGGAAGCCGAGAACGCATACACCAACGCAGTAATGAAACCGACCGAGCCGTTTCAGAAGAAGCTTTATGACGAGATGCTAAGCCGCGTGAAGGAAACCGACGTGGAGGTCCCCTACAAGAACGGTTTGTACCTCTATTACATGCGGACGGAGGCCGGCAAGCAGTACGAGATTCGCTGCCGAAGAAAAGGCAGCATGGACGCTCCCGAAGAGGTTGTGCTCGACATTAACGAATTGGCGAAAGGCCAGACTTTCATGGAAGTGGCCGCCTACAACGTCAGCGATGATGGAAATTTAGTGGCTTACACCACCGACAATACGGGCTTCCGTCAATACGCGCTGACGGTGAAAGACTTGCGTACCGGGAAATTCCTCCCCGACCACGCCGAGCGCGTCGGATCCGTGGTTTGGGCGAACGACAACGAGACGCTCTTCTATACGGTCGAGGACGCTACAACCAAGCGGCAATACCGCTTGTACCGACACGCGGTCGGAACTACGGGGCCGGATGAATTGATCTATGAAGAGAAAGACGAGAGATTCGACGTATCGGTCGAGAAAGCACGAAGCAAGGCTTTTATCTTCCTGGTTGCTGCTAGCCTCACTACTAGCGAGATCCGATACATTCCGGCCGACCAAAGCATGGCTGAATGGAAAGTGATGGAACCTCGCAAGCAGGGCATCGAGTATTACCCTGACCACAATGGCAATCTCTTCTACATCCGAGTCAACGACACCGGACGCAACTTCCGCCTCGTAAAAGCTCCGGTGTCCGATCCGCGCTCGCAGAACTGGCAGGAAGTGGTTCCTCAGCGCGCTGTTGTCATGCTCGACGACATCGACGTCTTCAAAAGCTACTACATCTCTTATGAGCACGAGAACGGCCTGCCCCAGATTCGCGTTACCGACCTGGAGAGCGGACGGTCGCGGCGCATCGACTTCCCTGAACCCGCATACATTGCATACGCCTACATCAACCGGGAATACGACACGACGAAGTTCCGCTACGGGTATCAGTCTTTCATTACGCCGGCCTCAGTCGTCGAGTATGACGTTGCAACTGCCCACTCAACGGTCCTCAAGCAGACGGAGGTTCCCGGCGGATGTGACCGCACGCGCTATCAGGTCGAGCGGATCTACGCCCCTGCTTCTGATAGCGTCAAGGTCCCGATCTCCCTCGTCCATCTCAAGAACGCTAAGCTGGATGGCAGCGGCCCGCTCTACCTGTATGGCTATGGTTCGTACGGAGCCTCGAACGACATCTCCTTCGACTCCAACCTGTTCAGTATGGTCGATCGTGGCGTGGTTGCCGCGGTTGCGCACATTCGTGGTGGCGGCGAACTTGGCAAGGCTTGGCACGACGACGGGCGCATGATGCATAAGAAAAATACCTTCACGGACTTCATCGCCTGTGCTGAGTATCTAGTGGCCCAGGGATACGGCTCTAAGGACCGCTTGGTGATCGAGGGCAGAAGCGCCGGCGGTCTTCTGATGGGGGCCGTGCTCAATATGCGGCCTGACCTGTTCCATGCTGCGCTGGTCGGTGTTCCCTTTGTCGATGTCATCAATACCGAACTTGACGAGTCGTTGCCGCTCACCGTCGGCGAGTTTGAAGAGTGGGGAAACCCCAAAGAGAAGGCGGCTTTCGATTACATGATCTCCTATTCGCCTTATGACAACATCACGGCCAAAGCCTATCCCAATATGCTAGTCAGAACTTCTTTCAATGACAGTCAGGTCATGTATTGGGAGCCGGCAAAGTATGTGGCCAAAATGCGCTTAACCCGAACCGACCATAATCTTCTGCTGTTGAAGACCAACATGGCACCCGCAGGACATGGAGGCGCTTCGGGACGCTACGATCAGTTGAAAGAAGCAGCGTTCGATTACGCCTTCATCCTGACGCAAATGGGGATTGCGAATTGATCGGTGGTACTCCAGCGGGTTGAACAACCAAAAGACGCAGCGTGCGTCAGCGTCGCACCGAACAGATCCAGGCCGAGCTCTCGAGCTGCCTCGCAGAGGTGAAGTGATGCACGCCTACCAACAAACTCGAGTACGATTTCATTCACTGACCGGGTTGTGAGTGTAATCGCCTTATAGTTACTTAGCCCGAAGAGATTACGAGATGGGATTTGCACAGCAGTGCCGTCTCGTCGGGTCTGTGCAAATCTGCGTCTTCGGGGATGGGGTGCAGGGGAAGGGGATCCCCTTCCCCTGCACCAGCAATGGAGAAGCCCGGGAGCAATCGGATTTCTCGTTTCTCACAGGTACAGAAAAAGCGGCACCGACTGTGCGAATGGTTGCGGATGAAGTTTTCTGCTGGCTTCCTACAATGGGAGCCGTCAGAGGCGTCCTGCGGTTACGAGTTTAATCGCCAAACACGCGATGTTTGAAATCAGAATCTCGAACCGCGGGACGCGCTTTGCTTCCCAAACGAATGCTCAGATGAAGTCTGGAACAAGGCAGTCAAGAGGGCTCAACTATAAGGGTTTCGCCGAAGCAAAGCCAGCCTCTGCAGGATGTGGATAGGCAAGGAGGATAAGGACTATGGCAGCCAAGGAAAAAGTCGGGGAGCCGGAGTTTGTGGCGTTCGTAGGCATGGACTGGGCCGATCAGAAGCACGTGTGGTGCTTGCAGGCAGCCAATTCGGCGAAGCGGGAAGGCGGAGAACTGGAGCACAAGCCAGAAGTGGTGGAGGCCTGGGTCAGTGAACTGTGTCGCCGCTTCGGGCACGGTCCGATCGCAGTGGCGGTGGAGCAGGTGAAGGGCGCGCTGGTATACATGCTGGGAAAGTATGAGTGCCTGCATCTGTATCCGGTGCCGTCGACGATGTCGGCGGGCATGCGGCAAGCGCTGTATCCGTCGGGAGCCAAAGATGATCCGCGAGACGCGGATCTGCTGCTGGATCTGCTGCTGCAGAACCGGGACAAACTACGCCGTTTGAGGCCGGATAACGAAGTGACGCGGCGGGTACAGAACCTGGTGGAGGAGCGGCGCAAACTGGTGGAGGAAAAGACGGCGCAGCTGAATCGCCTGACCGGATACTTGAAGGTGTACTTTCCGCAGATGCTGGAATGGTTTGCGAAGCTGGATACGAAGTTGGCGTGTGAGTTGTTAGAGCGCTGGCCGTCGTTGGAGGAGTTACAAGCGGCTGCGCCGGCGGAAGTGAGGAAGTTCTTCCGCCAGCACCGGGGCCGGCATCCCGAGCTCACGGAGTGGCGCCTGCAGGGGATCGGCCAGGCCATGTCCGCGATTCGGGATCGAGCTGTGATCGAGGCGAAAGGGATGGTGGTACAAGTGATCGCACGAGTGCTGCGCACCCTGCTGGAGGGCATCGCGGCTCTGGACGGCAAGATTACGGAGGCAGCGGAAGCACATCCCGATTTTTTCATTTTCCAATCGTTTCCGGGAGCCGGAGCAGCGTTGGCACCACGTTTGTTGGCGGCACTGGGCTCACAACGCGATCGTTATGCCAGTGCAGAAGAGGTGCAGAAGTACAGCGGCATTGCCCCGGTGACGGAGCGGAGCGGGAAAAAGAAATGGGTGCATTTTCGCTGGGCGTGTCCGAAGTTTCTGCGGCAGAGTTTTCACGAATGGGCGGGACACTCGATTGCCCAGTCGGTTTGGGCGCGTGCCTATTACCAGCAACAGCGCCAGCGTGGCAAGGATCACCATGCTGCGGTGCGAGCCTTGGCTTTCAAATGGATTCGCATCGTGTTTCGCTGCTGGCAAGACGGTGCGGCGTACGACGAGAACAGATATCTGGCGACCTTGGCCAAGCGTGGCTCGCCCCTGATTCCTGTCTCGGCAGCCGCAGCAACGAGCCTGTGAAATTTATTGTGGATTCTAAGTGAACCTGAAAAGGGAGCTAGTCGAAAAATGCTTGACAAACTTACTCAGATATCTGATTGCGAAAGTTGAGAACAAAAAGCAGTTGGCGGTGTTCACTTTGAAGCTGGTGTAGTCGGCATCCGGGGCGTCCAGAGCAGCAATAGAAGTAAACCAACCGCATAAAATAACGAGGCCTGCCAAAGGGCACCACCAATAGCCAAGCGCACCAGTACTCCACATAAATCCGCTTCGATTTCACCCGTCACCCTAATGCTGCCGTTAATGTGGCGTTCGTGCTTGTCTCGTGGATCATCATCATGTGGGCCGGCATCTCGCTCGTTTTCGAGGAAACCGAGACAGAGCGTACCCAAGAGTTTGTCTTGCGATGGTCTGCGGATGGCGGACACTCGTTTCGAGAAATTGTGCGGCATCCACCTGATGGTTTATGATGTCTGGGCGAACGAGGAGGATCACTATGGCAGATCGACGTGCAGCCGCAAAGAAGGCAGCGAAAACAAGAAAGCTCAGAGCGGCGGGCAAGAAGGCAGCGCGGCCTCAACCCCGGCATTTAAGGGCGAGATAAAGTATCTTCAATCGGCTTTTACGCTTGAGGTCACGGCATTTGGGGTGGTGGTCAGAATCGAGCAGGTTTTGATCCATCGCCCCTCTGCATTCTTCCAACCGTCCCACAGTCCGGCGAACGCGAACATCTCTCCGTCGTTCACTTCAAAGCAGTACGGTTGCTTCGATGTTCCGTTTCTCTTCCACTCATAAAAAGCATCAGCCGGAATCAAGCAACGACGATACCTCAACGGATCACGGAACGCGGGCTTCGTAGCGGCTGTCTCCGACCTTGCGTTGATCATTCTCGCTGCGCCGGACGCGTCTTTCGCCCAATTCGGAATCAGTCCCCACTTCATCAGCGAAAGCCGCCGGACTGGTTCCTTCGGATGCTGCCGGATCACCGGGACGGGCTGGGTAGGAGCGATGTTATAGCGTGGATTCCAGTTGTCGTCCCAAGGTTGGGTCTCGAAGCGTTCTTCGATGATCTGCTTTCTCCGCGAAAGTCGGTAGCGTCCGCACATGAAGGAGATTATGTTAGACGGGTAAACCACGGTTTGTCATCACTACGGAGACATCATGGATGAACCGCTAGAAAAGAACTTCGTTCAAGAAATGCGAGACGTTCTACAGAGGCAATTATCTGAGTTTGAAATAGCCAAGAAGAAGGAACAACACGATGCGAGAATTGTGGCGGATGAAGGAGCTAAGACGTGGCGCGAACTGAAGGATTCACTGAAGCATCATGTCGAGAAAATCAACGAAGAACTTCCTGAAGCAATGTTGTCATACAGCGAAAATGCGAGTGGCGATGAATTTACCCTCAGACATGAACTGCATGACCGAACGACGCAGATTACGACAGCAGTCCGAATTGGGGATTCGCCCTGCTTGAATTGGGCTTGTAACGCGGCCAACGACTCCAGAAATGGTTTGAATGGGCCCGGCTGTAATGGAATCCGAGACTTGCCCGTCTCGTTGTCAAAGAACTCTTCGAGCCCTTTTTCTTGGTAGGTCCGTTCAGCTTCGTCAGAAAAAATAACAGCATCACCATCAAACGCAATCCGAACCTCGTGAGTGTCATGCTGGTAGCCTGAAGGTGGTTGGTAGACTAGGCCGGCAGCGCCACCTTCGGCGATGACGTTACAGACGTCCTGATCCTCTGCGGATAGAAAGAGCTTGCACTGGTAGGCATTCGAGTATTCGTGTACTTTCCGTCCACCGCAAAAAGACGCGCGGGTGATATCCAGCCCGTAATCGGCGATGGAGTTCATGATTCGGAGTCCGGAGTCCCCGTCGTTTCGCGAAATAACGATAACCTCGACTACGGGGTCGCCCAGCTTCTTGTTGATTGCAAGGAGGGCTTGGACCAGAGGAAAGCCAGTTCCAGGCTTGAGTAGGATCTGCTCCCTCTCTCGCTGAAACTTCTTGTATGCTTCGAGTCCCTGCTGCTCATAAACCACATGCTCTTCGTTGAGATCGAACAGAGCACGTCCACTAATTCCCACAACAAGGCCCACCAGCAGCGTAGCTGCGAAAAATTACTCTAAGGAGCCCTTCTGAGGCGTTATTACGGTAAGAAAACCCACAAAAACTGCCTTCCAGTCCAAATTTCACGTTTTCTTGCGTACAAGTCCTGCGTGCATGCGGAATTGTGCGCTATGTTGCTCCGCGGACCTGCATTGTACGCAGCAAACAGAGGCCGGATCGAGGGGGTTGATCTTGCGTACAATACGGACCGTTGGACCGTCGGCCGCTCGCTCTGACAGCGGTGTTTCGAGCAGAAATCTCTCTGCCTTCAGCTCTGTATCTCTGGGGATTACATTGCGCACAATACGCTAGAGTAAGTTTTCGCAGCTACGCTGCTGGTGGGCCTCCGAGGGGCTCGTAGCTGACCTGGCCTTTCATGCGCCCGCACAGAACGAGAAGTGCCCCAGACACGACAAGGAGTCTTAAGTGGCATCTCATAGCAGTGCACACCCTCATGCTCTTTCGCGGGCCCGTTTCAGTTTGAGGATTATACCGCGGTTCAGCGACGGTGAGCATTCTGATTAGAGGGTTCGAGGATGGGATCTCGGGCGTTGTGCTGGACTGTGAAGCTGGTGGACGACACTTGTAAATTTAGTCTCGTTTCAGAGTCCATTCCCAAGACGCTGCGAGCATGACCTGGGCAACCGGCTGTGGAGAAAAGAGCGCGCTAGTCGCTATTGCTTTGAAATTTCTTGACTCGCGCAAAGATCCGATCGTTCACCGCATTCACAATGTCTTGCTCGCCCCCGAGGTATTTTTCCGTGGTCTGGATCGAGGAGTGCCCGAGCAGAAATTGTATCTGTTCGAGATCGCCTCCGGACCGCCGGCATAACCGTGAGACAGCCGACCCCATGTTGTCAGCACCTTGCATACTGCACTTAACCAGGAGACGTTGTACTTAACCTGGAGATTGCTGTACTTAACTTGGAGAAATAATCGCGCGGATTATTCGGGTGGCTGTGGGCGGCATCTACTCTTGAGCTGCCAACGAAATGCTACAAAATTAAGGAATATGTGACATTCCCTTTCGAATCTGTCTCCAGGTTAAGTACAGTATTTGCTGCAACACAGTCTCCAAGTTAAGAACAGTAAACCAGCCGAGTCTCCCATTGTCCAATCGTTGTTTCATGCTCTTCTCCTTGTTTCTCCAAATCAGATTTCTGTGAATCATGCCAATCTCGCGTTGACGGCTGGAGAGGGCCAGAAACCGCGCCGTCATGGCGGTTCTGGTCGGGCGGTTAGCGCGACCTTTTACGGCACCCGGAAGGACACGTTGCTCGCAAGCGTGCCGCTGGGCGTTACCACCTCGACTTCGCCAGTGGTGGCGCCAGAAGGTACGGTGGTTGTGATTTCGGAACTCGATACCACGGCGAACTTAGCCGCCGTGCCGTTAAAGGTGACGCTGGTGGCGCCGGTCAGATTAGTCCCCAGAATGTTGATGGCCGCTCCCACCTTGCCGGATCCCGGCTGTGCTTCGACGAATGGGCCCAGACCTACAGACAGGCTGAAGACCGTGCCACAGATGCCGGCGCAGCTGTTGTATTTCCCGATAGTGCTGGCCCCACTTGCGGTCGTCCCGTACAAGGTCCCACTGGTGTCCTGGATCAGCGCGTTTGGGTTTCTGCCGTCCGTGTTGTCGAAGCTGTGCAGCGTGGTCAGCGTGCCACTGGGGGTGAGTTTGAAAACCGTCCCACAGCCAGTGCCATCGTTGCATGCCTGGTTGGCCCCGCCCGCGGCCGTGGTCCCGTAGAAGTTCCCGTCGGCGGCCTGGACCAGCGCTGTGGGAGACTCGCCGTCCGTGCAACCGCTTTGGGGGCAAAAGCTGTATAGCACCGTGAGCGTGCCGGTTGGGGTGATTTTGAAGACCATCCCACAGCCAACGTAGCCGCCGCCGTCGCAGGCCTGGCCGGCCCCGCCGGAGTCCATTGTCCCGTAGAAGTTCCCGTCGGTGCTCTGGATCAGCCCTGCTCGGGGATTGGCGCCATCAGTGGGATAATTGTCGAAGCTGGACAGCGTGGTCAACGTGCCCCCAGGGGTGATTTTGAAGACCGTTCCGCAGCCGAGGCCGGAGCAGGCCCCGTTGGCCCCGCCCTGGAAGGTTGTCCCGTAGAAGTTCCCGTCGGTCCCCTGGACCAAGCTTCCCATAGGACCGCTGCCGTCTGATCCGTCGAAGCTGTGCAGCGTCGTCAGCGTGCCACTGGGGGTGATTTTGAAGATCGTGCCGCAGCCAATATCGAGGCCCGCTTCATCGATGCAGGTTAGCTCCGCCGTATTGCGTTGTTCCGTAGAAGTTCCCGTCGGTGCCCTGGATCAGCCCTGCGGCGGGATTGCCGCCGTCGCTTTTGTCGAAACTGTGCAGCGTCGTCAGCGTGCCACTGGGGGTGATTTTGAAGACCGTCCCACAGCTACCGCCGTTGCAGCCCTGGCCGGAACCGCCGTATGCCATTGTTCCGTAGAAGTTCCCGTCGGTGCCCTGGATCAGCCACGCTGGGTTGTTAAATTCGTTGAAGGTGAACAGCTTGGTCAGCGTGCCGCTTGGGGTAATTTTGAAGATCGTCCCGTCCCCCTGCGTTGTCCCGTAGAGGTTCCCATCGGTGGCCTGAACCAGGCCGAGAGGATGGCTGCCGCCTGCTCCGTCTTCGAAGCTGAACACCGTGGTGAAGGTCTGGGCAGGTAACGACCCTGACGCACACAACCAGAGCACGGCTGACATCATAGAAATTCGAGACTTTGAAATTCGAGACTTTCTCGTTGTAGCAGACAGTGCTGCTAACACGAGCGTGCAAGCTGCACCGAACCTATGCGCGTTTCTCCAAATCATGACAACCTCCTGTGGACGGCTAGGAAGGTAGCCAGAATCCGTGTCGTCATGGCGGTTCTGGTCGGGTGATCGACCGAGAGTAAACGTCCAGAAAATCGTCCTGAGATTTCTTGAGGCGAGATGCCCGGACTCGCGCTTAGCAATGAGGCAAGCACCTCGGACTGCAGCCCTCCAGGGGTTAGCACCCGATTACGGCACAAACATGTAACCCGAACAATGCACCGTGCGAAAGTGCAATGGATTCGCGGGGTCTTTCTCTAGCTTGTGCCGCAGCTGCAAGATGTGAGTATCCACCGTCCGTGTGTTCGGATAATTCTGGTATCTCCAAACGTGGTTCAGTAACTCCTCACGCGATAGCACGTGCTCCGCATTCTGGATCATGAACTTCAGCACCTCGAATTCTCGCGAACTCAATTCAACCAGGTTTCCTTCGCGCGACACTTCCATTTTCGGGAAATCAACTTTCACGTCGCCAAACGTGAAAGTCTCGGTCAACGGAATCTGCGCCGAGGGGATCCGCGCCGAGCGGCGTATCGCTGCACGTACCCGCGCCAGAAGTTCGCGAGGACTGAAAGGCTTCGTCACGTAGTCATGCGCGCCCAGCTCCAGCAACAGCAGCTTGTCCGTCACTTCCGTTCGCCCACTCAGAACGATAATCGGCAACGAAGGCGCCGCCTGGCTGATTTCCCGGCACACGTCCTCTCCCGGTGTGCCCGGCAACGTCAAATCAAGCACCAGCAAGGACGGCGTCGCCGCCCGAAACATCTCCAGACCCGCGTCACCGTTCCCTGCCATATCCATCACGAAGCCTTCGCCTTCAAACAGTCGCTTGAGAGTTTTTTGGACGGCCCGGTCATCCTCGATCACCAGGATCCGCCCCGAGCAGCCCGGAACCGACCCCCTGGTCATCGCCGCCCCTACTGCTACCGTTGGAGACCCGTTCTTGTTCACCGCAGCACCCATCCTGGACGCCCAAGAGGAGAGAATAAGCAAGCCGCCGGTTCTAAAACCCGCGTTGAGCAGCGTCCGCTTGCTGGGCCAGAGTGTTAAGCGTCTTAAAGAACTCTGACGTCTGACCGATAAAAATCCCCATCGCCGTGAGGAAAGCGACCACTCCCTTGGCAATGCCTTTTGGACTTGTGGGGCGAATCACAGCACAAACAGGCAGATTCGGGTTGATGAATTCGCAGGGAACGGGGAAGATCAGGTTGGTTTGCAGCGCCGGGTTAAACGTCTTATCGAAGTTCGGGAAGGTCAGCCCGGAGACCGGATCAGTGAACGGAGCGACTGGAGGCTGCACGCCGTTGCCCGCGAAATCCACCCACTCCACGAAGTGAGCTACTTCGTCTCCCCCGATGCTGACCAGAATTCGGAGAACCTCCAAATTGGTGGCCTTCTGAACAAAGGCAGAGTAGAGCGTGCTTCCACCTTGCTCAATCGTTCCAAAGTGGAAAGCCGCCGTATTGGCAATTGCCTGAATGTGGTTCTTCGGCTTGAAATCCGCATCGGTCAGGGGGATACCGGGCACGTTCACCAAGTCGATGGCTTGCGGGAAAGTGGCGCCGAAGTCTGGATTCAGCGCACTCCGATAACGGGTATACCAGCTGTTGTCGACGGTGAGGTTCATCAGATTGGTGAGCCGTCCAATTTGCTGGGCACCTTTGGCCTGGCTGCTGGGCAAAGTGCGGAAGACATCGAAATCCACCGGCTCGGCGCCGATCGAGATCAGATAAGCATTCAGAAATTCCGCATGGGTCAGCTCATCATTAGTGTTGCTGGTGATGTACTGCGGGCCATCGGGATCAAGTTTCATGAAGGCCGCCTGATAGCTGTTCATCGGTTTGAACGGGGCTGTTTCCACCGGGAGTTGGCCCGGGGTCAGACCACCCAGCTCCGCATATTGCTGCCACATATCGGTCTCAATGAGCTCCGCCGCGGCTACGAACCGCAGGAGTGCCACATCACCCGAGGTAATGATGCCAGCTGTCTGGGCGGTTGCGGAGGCAGCTGCCAGCAATGACCCGCCAGTCAGGGCTGCGCCAGCCATGCCCATGCCTTTGAGGAAGGAACGACGTTTGACGCCGTCTCGGGATGGAGACTGAGCGCCCTCTCCTGATTGAGTGTTTGTTTCGGACGACGCAGTAGGAATGAGGTTTTCTTTTGTCATGTTCTAGACTCCAGTCTGTTCAGGAACGATTGTCGGTGATCCGACACCTGACTATGGATCCACCGCGAGATGAAGGTAGGCTGTTCCGAGTTGGTTCGTGTCACGCTTTTGTTAAGACTTTGTCATTTTGTTCGCACCAGTGCAGCGAGACTGCCGCGTGCAGCATCGGGCCCGCCGCAGTAAGCCAAACGCCTGCGATTACATCAACAATCCATTTTCTTTCCGACCAAGCCTGTTTTCCGTCGCCGTGGATTTTGGTTTCGATTCGCCTCACTCGCGCTGAGCGTTAAGATAAGACGTGACGCGTGCGAATCAAATCTCGGAGTGGGTCGCAAAAAGAGGTATGAGATCCACACTTCTGGGAATTCTGGTGAATCTTGGCTTGTCGGCTGCGAAGATTTCTGCCGGAGCAGTGGGTCACTCTTTCGCCCTGGTGGCCGATGGCTTGGAGTCGGCTGCTGACGTTCTCAGCGGCCTCGTGGTCTTTTTCGGTTTGAAGATTGCGATCAAGCCTCCAGACAGGGATCACCCATACGGGCACGGCAAAGCCGAACCGATAGCCGCTCTGTGCGTGGGCCTCTCGCTAGTAGCTGCGGCTGTAACGATCATGGTAGAAAGCATTCATGAAATCCTCACACCCCACCGGCTACCTGCGCCATATACATTGGTCGTGCTCGCTGGAGTGCTGATTGTCAAAGGGCTTCTGTTTAGACATGTCGGAAGCGTCGGCGACTCGATCGGAAGCCTGGCAGTAAAGGGCGACGCATCGCACCACCGCAGTGACGCGATAACATCTGCCTTTGCCTTTGTCGGCATCTCGATCGCTCTGCTGGGAGGGCCCGGATGGGAATCGGCCGACGACTGGGCCGCACTTTGCGCAGGAGTCGTCATTCTATACAACGCATGGCACCAATTGCGACCGGCGGTCTTGGAACTTGCCGACATCGCACCTGACCCTGGCATTACAGCAAGGGTCAAGGCGACCGCCGCCCGCGTGCCGGGCGTCCTAGGTCTCGACAAATGCTTCGTGAGGAAAATGGGCTTCAGTTTCTACGTTGACCTGCACATCATCGTTAACGGAGAACTTTCAGTACGCGAAGGACACCGCCTCGCCCATCTGGTTAAGGACTCCGTGCTGGAGGAAATGCCTCAGATATCGGAAGTGCTCGTCCATGTAGAGCCCGAAGAGGAGCTCGCCGGCAAGGGTATAGCGCGAGTCAAATGAATCGACACAATTTGCGGAGTTTTAAGAGGGAAGGACAGTCCCGAGATCGCCACACGTTAAAGTTGAGTTTCCGAGTGCAGCGGTCATCCGCCAGCAATCAGCATCAGTGCTAATGGAGTTTCGCGAACTTCTTTGGGCGTTTGCTCAGGTGCGCACGTTCAGAGCAAACATCGCACCCTCACTGAGACAACATCATTCCAGATCAATGCTTACAACCTGGATGATGTCGGTTTTCGGATCCAGAATTCCCCGCAGTTTCACCTTCTGTCCAACGAAACCGCGCGGTAATTCCTGATTATCCAGGTGATAAACGTGGTCCTTCGAGGCCAGCACGAATTTCCCGCCCATGTGCTGAATGCAGTAGAGAGAACAAGAGGAACGAGTCGACCCCATAGCTCCCGACTTTGACTTCAGCATCTCTTCGTGCGATTTGGTAAGTGAGTGGACGTTAAATGCGCACTGGCTATCGGAAATTTCACCATGGAACGTCACTGGCTGCTGCGCCTCGGTGTAAACCGACAACGACAGAGCGAAACACACAAGCACGCCCAGCACTGTGTTGCCTTTCATAGAATCGCTCTCCAACAATTACTGCGTCACTACAAACTTCATGAACATGCCTTCATGGTCTTCGCTACAAATTACGGTACAAACCACCACATATTCGCCCGGCTCATCGGGCGCGATCATCGAAAACTCTTGCGTGCCGGGTCTAAGCAACAAATCCCAACCTGCTACTTTTGATCTGTCCTTCGCGCGCAACAGCGAAAACCCATGAATCGACCCGTCCCGGTTCCAGGACTTTGCTTTCCGTGCGGTGATCCTCAGGACAATCGGCTCGCCCGCTTTGACAGAGATTTCCGGTATTTTCTCGCCAGCAATCTTGTAACGACTATCCCTGTCTGCCAGGACCTCGATGACTCGTGTTCGACTGCCAACCGGGATCTGCGCGAAACACCACCATGCCGCAAGAACGATCCCGCATGTTGCTACCGATCTTCTGCGCTCCACCGTTCCTCCCCCTTGCTACTGCGTCATGTAATAGAGGATGTAGCGCATGTCCTCGTCTGTGATGGTTGCTCGGACTCGCATATGGCGCACAATGGTGGCCATCATGCGCGGAGGAAATTTATGAGGCGCGGCATGGCAACGATTACAGTTTGCCCGAAATCTTTTTTCCCCCTCCAAGCGCGTGGCATCAGCCTCTGCCGAGCTATAAACAGCAGGTTCGGTCGCCGTGCGGGTCCGCGGTGCCGAGGAGGCCACGCCGATCGCCGAGATCAGCGCCAACAGCCAAATGATTGCCAGACATTTGTACTTCATTGCGACCCCACCCGCCCCAGCGGCACGGCAAAACGATAAGCGATACCCACGGTCCATAGATTGCGGTTCCCAGCCGAACTGAATTGCCGCCCGTAACTGGCGACGGCCTTAAGCCCGTCCTCCAGGTAATAGTTCAGTCCAAATTCACCTTCACGGGTGTTGGCAGGGGCCAGTCCGAGCGCCGCCGCCTCGTCGGCGCTGATCGAGCCGCTGAAGAATTGCTCCGCCCTCGCTGCGATCTCGGTGCGGCGCATCGCTTTCTGCCAGAAATGGAGCTGGCTCAGTCGGTAGGCACCGTCGATCCAATATCCGCTCCCTTGGTTTGATCGCGCGTACTCGGAGTGCACATTGAGCGGAAGTCGCATCGACAACCATGCAAAATGAAATCCGAAAGCATTAGTACGCGTGTCCTGCAACAGCTTCTGAAAGGACGCTCCTACCTCAACCCGTGGACCGGGCAGGAAGAAACTTATGCGCCCGCCGGCGTTGCGGTCCGATTGCAGGTTGTTGTGGTCGGTGCTCACGGCCGAGGCATAGACCGCATAGGTCAAGTTGGCCTTGGGGTCGACCGCGAATCCGCCCCGCAGCATCATGCCGTCGCTCGATTCGGCGGACAGCGGCAGGATCAAAGGATCCTGCTGCAGGCTGCGGATCCAGATGGGATACAGCCTTTCATTGAAGATTCCAAACGGCGTCAGAAACCGTCCCATGGTGACGCTAACGTAAGGGTTGGCGATGTAGTCTGCCTGCGCGTAATCCAGGTTCTTGCTGACCTGACCGCCGTAAGGGCCGCCGCCAGGAGGGCGCTGAAATGCTCCTTCGCACTCCATTCTCGCTTCCACCAGCCAGCGGTCGCCCAGCGGCACCAGTAGAACGGGATTGACTTGTTCATCAATCTGGTTTTGCCCCGCCGTAACAAAGTTGAAATAGCCTGCTGTGCCGGTGAGGATGGGGACCGCCTTCTCGACATCGGACGATTGAGCGACCGCCAGACCCGCCGTGAAGCATACAAGAAGAAATAGCCCGGCCGACCCGGGCAGAACGACCCTCGGCCAGCGCCGCAAACCTGCTTTTTTCCAGAAATACAACAAGACCGAACTCCGCTCAAGCGTTTGATCGGATTGTCCTTCGCAGAATCAAAGGCGGGAACGTTACAAAGGTAACTTTCGTACACACAGGTACCCGTCACCGGCAGCCAAACCGGAGCTGAGGAACAATAGCGTAGAGGAGATATTCACGCCAGAAACATCTAGTAGGGCTTCGACTCCGTTGCGAACATCGTGAAAGCAACCGGACAAGATCCAGTCTTCAAGATAAGTGACGGCGACAAGATCTACATGCTCTTTGCAATCACCCGCTCAAACGCAAGGGTGTTCAGGAAGCTGTTCTTAATTCGTCCTTTCTGGGGTGATGATACACGACCCGCCGTTACGGGAAACCGTTCTTTCCAGGTCCTTCAATCCAACAGGCTCACACCCCTGGCGTCCGCGACCGAAGCGGAGCACTTAAACTATCCCGTGTCGTGCACCGCTAAGCTCTTGTCGTTTTGGGTCGATTGCGTTCCGTTGAACTTCGCTAATTCTCCACGCCAACAATTCATTCGAAAACGGCTTTTTTGGCAGGATTGCGCCTGAGCCTATCTTTGCGACTCCCACTTCAGCTATCCCCCGAAAAGAGAAAACTGTATTGAGCAAATCGAAATGGCTTATGGAGAAAAGAAAGCGCTGAGCAAAGGAACGGCGTAGTTCTCATGCGGATCGAATCAGAAGCTGCAAATTCCTGACAACAAAAATGACAACAAAGTTACCAGGCCGTGACAAGGTCGCGCGTAAACTGCCCTACGCTTGTCATATCGACGCAGAGGATTCCGATCAAAATGTGACTCAGCTTCAGGAAGAAGATCAGGAGGAACAAGAAATGAAGATACTTTCATTGTACGCAGCAGTAATCGCACTCAGCATGGTACCGATGTCAATGCTATACAGCGGTCGTAACCACAACAGCCCAACCGCCAACGACAATGTGGCCCAGATAACAGACGGAGCGTTTCGTGATGGGGTGTATCTGGGAAGACTTGCAGCCGAGAGCGGCAGTGAGCCTCACGTTGCAGTCGGTCGGTGGGCAGCCGCGAAGGATCGGGTGTCTTTCACGGCCGGTTACCAGCAGGCATACGGCGAGTTTCACGCAAGCCGAGCAGCACTCGACAACCGCGTGCGCTAAACCAAATAGACCCGCGGCGGCTCAATCACGAAGAAAAGTTTGAGGGAACAACCTTTCCCCGAGGTGCAGTATGAAAGCGAAAAACTTTGCTCTTGCAACCGCTTTGACGTTGATTATTTGCATTTCCAGCCAGCGAGTAGTGAAGGCAGGGGATCTCCCCTCGCCTACAACCAGCGCCGGCACAGCCGTAATAAAAGGCGTAGTTACGTTTGCGGGTATTGTGCCCGCGTCTAAGCCCATCAGCATGTCGGCTGATCCCAGCTGCTCCAAGCAGCATTCTCGACCTGTTCTTACCCAGGAGGTCGTCGCTGATTCGAAGGGTGGGTTGCAATATGCGATCGTTTTTATCGCTGATGGGCTGGGTGATCGAACCTTTGATCCCCCCACCCAACCGGTTGTCATTTCTCAAAAGGGCTGTCTCTATGAGCCGCATCTATTGGTGGTGCGGGCAAACCAGCCCTTCGAAGTAGTGAATGACGATCCGACTTCACACAACATTCATCCCACACCGGCCAACAACCGAGAATGGAATAAGGCTGAGCTTCCGGGTGCCAAGGTGGAGGAGGCCTTTGCGAGAGAAGAAATCGCGATCCCGGTTAAGTGCAACATCCATCCTTGGATGCGAGGATATATTGCTGTTCTCAAGAATCCTTATTTTGCGGTGACCAAGCAGGATGGCAGTTTTGATCTGCCCAATCTGCCGCCCGGGACGTACACCATCAAGGCCTGGCACGAGAAACTGGGCACGGCAACCCAGACAATCACGATTGGTGCAAACCAAACGAAGGAGATCAGCTTCGTTTTCAAAAATATGTAATCGGAATGGAGAAGGTAAGTGATTTAGCTCGATGATCGCAAGTGTGGCCGAAACGTGGTCAGAAAAAGTGTTCAATACAGGCCAATAGCCAACTTTTCACCCTCGCGGCTGTCATGAACCACCTCTCGCTTGACAAAACCTTGACAGGAGAATGACGTCTCACTGACAAATGCTGGTTCAGAGTTTCTTAAACTGTGGCGTAGCTTTGGGGGCAGGCTGTGTTTTTGGAGATCAATCATGAAAACAATTTGCTGTCTTCTGCTAACCATCATCGCGATCGGATGCGGCGGTTATCAGTCATCCGGAACGATGGCGGTGACTCCCGCAATCACCCAACTGATGCCCAACAGTGCAAGTACTGGCGGCCAGGCATTCACTCTAACCGTCAACGGTAGCAACTTTGCCAGCGGTAGTGTCGTCTATTGGAACGGTACCACCCGCACCACGACGTTTGTCATGGGGAGCCAGGTCACCGCCGCCATCACTGCCACGGACATCGCCACCGCCGCGACGGTTAGTGTCTATGTACAAAACCCGGGCGGGACGGGAAGTTATGGGAATCAGCCCGGTCAGAGATCCAACACGGTGGACTTTACCGTGAACTGACTCCGTTTTCGGGGTCCGTCTAAGCATGTCGTAATAGCGAACAGGACACGCTTGTGGGTATCTCTTAAAGTTTGAAGTAATCGCAACACTACTGTCCGGCTAAAAGTTGAACAGAATCAACTGATTGCCGATGTCGAATAAATCGTTATCGGAGTCGCACGCTTGAAGTGCCCGTAAAATGGGCGTTTTCTCGAAAAGAGTAACACTGAGAATCTGTAGAATCTGGTAAAGACTGGCTTCCAGACCGAGTCGCTTGCGCACGATCGCCACCAGCACATAAATCGACACCGCAATCCAGATTTGGGTCTTCACGGCGTTCTCGCTGGTTCCGTAGAATGCCTTGATTCGCAGATGCGTCTTGATCCATTTGAAAAATAGCTCCACTTGCCAGCGTTGCCGGTAGATATCGGCAATGGTCCGCGCCGGAAGCGTAAAGTTGTTGGTCAGAAACTTCAGGCGCTTGTTCCTCTCCGCGTCGAAGTAGTTCACCTTTCGCAGCGGGTCGGGATAAGCTGTGGCCGATTCCACGGAGGAAAGAATCACGGTTTGATCCGAGAGCACGCCCGAACTCTTATCCACCGGATGCGAGTAACGTCGTGCGAGTAACAGGTTCGATTTGGTGCGCACAACGAAGAAGGCTGAGCTGAGCGTAAAGACGAAGAGCCGTTGAAAGTCGATGTAGGCCCGGTCCATCACGTAGAAGGCTCCGGCCTCCGGCATGATCTCGTCGAGGATGTTCACGTCATGCAGGGCCCCGCTGGTGACGCGGATAAACGTGGGAATGTTGCCGTGCAGATCCAGCAAGGTGTGCATCTTGACGGCGGCCTTGCGCTGGCGAAACTTCGCCCAGGGAAACAGCGACAAGCACAGATCGATGGTCGTGGAGTCCAACGCATACAAACTCTGATCGAGATCGACGCCCATCAGATCACAGGCGTGCAACGGACGGGCGGTCGCAATCAACCCCTGCGCGAAATCGGCGAAGATACGCCAGTCGTGCGATTCGTTCGCGTCGGCCAAGGTCGAGCGCGACACTTTGCCGCGGAACCCCATGTGATACAGCTTGCTTTGTAGAGCGCGCAGGCAGGACTCGATGTCGCGTAGGCTCTCGCGATAGGTGAGTTGCGCGAAGGCCATTGCCAGTAACTGGTCCCAACAGGAAAATCCCCTGAAGTTAGAATCGCCATGGTAGCGGGCAACACACTTCTGAAATTCTTTTTCGGGCAGATGTTCGATCAGTTGTGAGAAGACGGTGCGGCCAGAGTTCACCCGTCATTGTTTCACCCGGAAGACTGGCAGAACGAAGTCAATCCGGCCCTTTTTCAATTCAAATCGTTCCTGCTTCGACCATGCGTTATCTTGCTTATCTTCAATGGGTTAGAATGGCCTCCCAAAACTTTAGCCGGACAGCAGTGTAATCGCAAAGCGGCCTGAAACGCAAGACAGGAGAACCAATGAGTTACCAGCGAAAGCAGTCCGCCGGTTTGGATTCACAGGGTCGTTTTCCCTTGCCGACCGTCATGCCCACATCATGCTATAGGCCGGGATGCTAGAGCG
Organism: uncultured Acidobacteriaceae bacterium; assembly: GCA_963730845.1. Lineage (GTDB taxonomy): Bacteria > Acidobacteriota > Terriglobia > Terriglobales > Acidobacteriaceae > Acidiflorens. Next base: position 62,572 of record CAVSTM010000010.1, read on the forward strand.
ACCCTGTGAATATTCAAACTGGTCCACTGCCGAAAACGGAGCGGGGTTGCAAAGGCTCAAATCGCGAATGGAACCGTTTCGATGTTGGGGGTGTGGGCGCACGACTGTCACAATCTGAATAAGAGTCTGGTTGTCAGTGGCTCTTGGAGGGTGCGCCATGGAGTTCATCGTGTGGGTCGAGACACGGCTTGCCGGCAAGAGGTTGGAGATTCACGAGGTCGCGAAGATGGACCGCGTAGCGACGGGAACCGGTCCCGAGGAACTGGGCCTTACGCTCGCTGACGGTAAGACCCTGCTGAAGCAAGTTCAACAACGCATCGTCCAGAACCAGATTGAAGTGAAGTTCACCCAGAGTTCCGAATCGGCAGCCAATGACCGTGTGCCCAAATTCGAAGCATTGAAGGTCGAGGATTCCGGTAGCGCTCAATCTCACGGTGTGAGCTTGAAGACAGTACCTTGACCGTGCGCACCGCCTTCGGTAGCCGTCCCATAGAGATTTCCAGCGTCGTCACGGAACAGTCCAGTAAACAGGTCCGCGCCGTCCAAGCCATCGAAACTGTGCAGAATTTTTTCCACTCCACTGGAATTCAGTGAAAAAATCATTCCTGGACCGAATTTGCCGCCAAATTCGGTCGTACCATAGAGAGTTCCATTCGGACCACGAATTACGCCAGCTGAGGGAAATGACCCATCATTCCCGTTAAACGTAAAGAGGACTGTTTCTCTTCCAATGGGGTCAAGCTTGAAAACAAGCCCGACTTCATTCGATCCATAGGTTGCGGTACCGTAGAGATTGCCTGCCGAATCGCGAACCACACCGCCTAACATATAGTTACCGCCAGCTCCTCCAGCGAAGCTGAATATCACCGTCTCCTCGCCGTTTTGGGATAGCCTGAAGACCACGCCATCATTGAAAATACCGCCAATTTCAGTTGTCCCGTAAAGATTGCCTTCCGTGTCCTCGATCAGTCCGGCTACCGGGTATTGACCATCTGTTGGGTTGCCAGCAAAATCATGCAGCACAATCTCATTCCCGTCTGCATTTATCTTGAAAACCATTCCAAAGCCTAGAGTTCCGCCCTCTTGAGTTGTGCCATAAAGATTGCCTTGGCAATTGTCGCGCTGTACTTAACCATGAGACAGCGGGACCCGTGTTTCCCCATGTTTTCAGTACCTTACATACTGCACTGAACTAGGAGACACTGTACTGAACCAGGAGATTGCGGCACTTAACCTGGAGAAATAATCGCGCGGATTATTCGGCCGCTTGTCGGCAGCTTTAAATCTTGAGACTGCCGGCGAAGGCCCACAAAAGAAAGCAATACCGACAATCTCTCCGTGCATCTGTCTCCATGTTAAGTGCAGCATTTACTGCAGCACAGTCTCCAAGTTAAGTGCAGTAAACCCGTCCAGTCTCCCGGTTAAGTACAGCGCGACAGCGGGATAGCCTGCTGATCGGGCCCGCCTAGAACCAGATACGCCAAATAATTCTGAAACACTACGCCAAATAGCTCTCAAAGCTACAGGCCAGCTACTCGGTGAAAAACGACAGCCACCCGAACGGCTTTCTCACAGCAGCATCCCCGCAATCGAGGCGGACATCAGATTCGCCATGGTTCCGGCCAGCATGGCGCGTAGTCCGAGCTTTGCCAGTTCTCCTCGTTTGTTGGGAGCGAGCGCTCCAATTCCACCTATCTGAATTCCGATGGAGCTGAAGTTTGCGAAGCCGCACAGCGCGAACGTCGCAATCGTGAACGAGCGCGGGTCGAGCCCAGCCCTCTGGGGTCCAAGCATGGAAAACGCCACCAGTTCATTCAGCACCATGCGCACGCCGAGAAGATTGCCGATGGCCATGCAGTCGTGCCAGGGAACTCCAATGACCCAGGCAATGGGCGCAAACAGTCTGCCCATGATGGATTCGAGGCTCGGCGGAAACCAACCAACATGCGCGTGAATGCCGCCGAAAATGCCGTTCAGCAGGGCAATGAGCGCGAGGAACGAAATCAGCATGGCGGCAATGTTCAACGCCAGCCCCAACCCATCGGTGGTTCCGCGCGCGATCGCTCCCAGCAGGTTTTCCTTTTTCTCCTGGTCGACTTCTTCCTCGCTCATCACCACGCGGCCAGCTGTTCTGGGAATTTCTGTTTCCGGCACGAGCATCTTCGACATCAGAATCGTTCCGGGGGCAGTCATGATCACGGCGCTCAGCAGGTGTTTCGGTTCAATGCCAAACGCAATATAGGCGGCCATAATTCCGCCGGCAACGTGCGCCATCCCGCTCGTCATCACGGTCATGAGTTCCGAGCGCGTCAAGTCAGGGAGAAACGGGCGAATGGTTAGTGGCGCTTCTGTCTGCCCCATGAAAATGCTGGCGGCCACGTTCAGCGACTCAGCGCCGCTCGCCCCCATGAAGCGAGTCATCACCTTGGCTGCACCTTTGATGATGATCTGCATGATTCCGTAGTGGTACAACACTGCGAAAAACGCCGCAATAAAGATGACAGATGGCAACACCTGGAAGGCGAAGAAAACTCCCATCGACGAACGTTGCGCACCCAGGTCGCCGAAAACAAATTTCGATCCGACAAAGGCGAAGCTGAGCAGCCAGTTCACTCCGTCTCCGGCCTTCTGAAAAAGCACACGCCCGATCTCAACCTTGAGAACAAAAATGGCGAACGCAACCTGCAGGCCAAGTCCCCATCCCACCGTCTTCAAGCGAATCGCCTTCCGGTTGGTAGAGAAAATGTAGGCGAGACCCAACATCGTGATCAGGCCGAGAATGCCCGTGAAACGTCCCATTAATGTTCTCCTTTATAGATCACGCCATGAATCAGCGAAGGCTTATGCGAGGGAGGCGCAGCCGAAATTCTGTAGCTTTCCTCAAGCAGTCTCTTCGCGCGTGCGGCTTGCGCTTCGGAATGACAATGAATGGTGCAGAGCGCGTGGCCAACACCAACGCGATCACCGATTTTTTTGTGAATAACAATGCCGACCGCGGGATCGACCGAATCTTCTTTGCGCTCGCGGCCTCCCCCCAGAATCACGCAAGCCGTCCCGACCTGCTCGCACAAGATTTCCGTGACGTAGCCGGCCGAAAGGCTAGCCACATCGACACGATGGTCGGCGGACAACAGGCGACTCGGATCGTCGATCACGCTGACATCGCCGCCCTGCAACTCGACCATCTGACGGAAGCGTTCGAACGCTTTGCCGGAAGCAATGATCTCGCCGGAAAGTTGTTTGCCCTCGGCCACCGTTTTCGTCGAGCCCCCCAGGTAAAACATCCACGCGGCCAGGTGGAGGCAGAGCTCTCGCAGGTCCTCTGGTCCGCCTCGATGCACATCGAAGCAAGAAAAACGATGGCAAATACAAACGAAAGCTTACGTCTCACGTGCAGGCTCCTGAATCGTGGATCTGAATGCGCGACGAGTATACGCCATGATCTACAATGCCAAGGTTCGCACGTCGTTCTGCCCTTAAATATCGAGGAGATTTGCTCTGAGTGAGCCTGGCAAGAATCACCCGGTGAATTTTCGCCGCCGCGACTTTCTCGTCACATGCAAATCCTGCCTGTGTCGTGGAGATATCGCGAGGGGAGCCGGTGGCTTGCGGACGGGCGCACACATTGAAAATGCCGAGGACTTTCACGCCGCGCTTGAAGCCGGTGTAGATCTGGTAATGCATCTACCGATCTTCCCGGAACCTTTCGGCCGGAAGGGTGCGTACCCGGAGATATTCGCTCAACCCGACCGCTATGTCATCTCAGTCGCAGACGCCAAGCTCGCCTTCAGTCGTGGAGTCAGCGTAGTGACAACCTGCGCTACCGGCTCGGCCGAGAACTTCGAAAAAACCAATGCCTTCGAAAAGCTGAACGACAAAGAAGAGCAGTTTGTCAAAATCACTCTTCAAAATCTTCGCCAACTCAATGACGAAGGAGTCACGCTGGTTGTCGGCAGTGACGCAGCGCCTGGGGCCGGGACCCTCGATGAAATCGGCTTTCTCCGCAAGACCGGCATTTTCTCAAATCTCCAATTGTTGAAGATGTGGTCGGAGACCACTCCCAGAACGATCTTTCCTCACCGCAAGATCGGACGTTTCGAAGAGGGTTTCGAAGCGAGTTTCCTGGTTCTCGACAAGGACCCCATTCGCGACTTCAGTGCTTTGGAGAACATCAGGATGCGAGTGAAACAAGGAAGTCTGATCGACTAACGCGAGATCGACTGAACTGAGGTAGATGGGCAATCGAACTACTGCTTGCCGTTGTTATTCGGGAAAGCCAGCCGTTCCATCATCCGCTTGAAAAACGGGTCGGAACGAAGGGGATCGAGTTCGGGTTCTACTTTGAGCCAACTCAGGAAAAAAGAGCGTTCCTCGTAGGCCGTATCCAGCCATGCAAACGCTCGCTCTTTCTCGCCGAGCGCGGCGTGGATTCTCGCCATATGGAATGCTGCGCCGTTGTGTCGCTGTGACCACCGCTGCAGTTCTTCAAGAACCGTGATCGCTTTGTCTTTGTCGCCCGATACGGCAAGGGCTTGCCCCAAAGCACCAATCGGTTCCGGGCCCCTGTCTTCCGAGTGCCTCGCCTTTTGGAACGCCTCGATGGCGTCGTCCATCCTGAATTGCTGCTGATAGGTGAGGCCCAGCACAAGATGCGCAAACCAATAATTCTCGTCGAGAGCGAGGGCCCGGTTGAGATACTCGATTGCTTCATCATAGCGTCTGGCCAGGTAGAGAACGTGCCCCATGAAAGTATTGATTTCCGCCGAAACAGGGTCGAGTTCAAGCGCCCGTCTTTCCTCCTCGATAGCCTCTTCGAACCTGCCTAAAGCCGCCAGATACCAACCATAGAATTCGTGGGATTTCAAAGAACCGGCGTTAAGCTCAATCGCCCTCTTGAACTCGACTTCGGCGGCCGGCCAGTCCCAGTCGTGCATTAGAACGACACCCAGCGAAGCGTGCGCTTCCGCCAGACTGTCATCAATTTCAAGAGCTCGCTTAGCCGCCGTTCGCGCCCGCTCGATCGCAACATGAGCTGGCAACATCCAAACACTCGCCAGAAAGTAAGCGGAGGCCAGGACTTCATGGGCGGGCGCGTGATTGGGATCGACCTCAATGGACCGTAGCAGGTGTTGGATGGCCTTGCCGATGCCCTCTCCTGTGAACTTGGTCAGATAAAACGATCCCAGCAGATATTCGTTGTGGGCTTCGCGATTGACCTTGGGAGCATCGGCGATCCTGGCCTTCACCTCCGGTTCCAGTTGCAGCTGAATCTCGCCCGCGATGGCCAACGCTACTTCGGTTTGGACGACCAGGATATCGCGCAGATCGCGGTCATACGTCTGGGCCCAAAGATGGCTCTGGTCCACGGTACGGATGAGCTGTGCCGTAATCCGCACACGCTCGGAACCCGGGCGGACGCTGCCTTCGAGGAGCCAGTCGACACCGAGCTCACGGGCGATCTTATCGACTCCCTTGCGGGTCTTCTTGTAGCTCATCGAAGAGGTGCGCGCGATCACCCTCAGCCGTTCGGGCTTCAGCTGCGCCAGCACGGTGATCATTTCCTCGGTCAGGCCGTCGCTGAAATACTCCTGCTCCACGTCACCGCTGATGTTTTCGAAGGGCAAAACCGCAAGAATGATGATGTTTTCCAATGCAGTCGGGTTGGGAAGCGCCATGAACCGATAGCCGCGTTTCGGAAAAGTCTCGATGTAGCGCGGTTTTTCGGCTGGATCGCTGAGCGCATCGCGCAGTTTTTTGAGCGCGGTGTTGAGACCGCTGTCCCAATCCACGAATGTGTTGCCTGGCCAAAGTCTCTGACACAGTTCTTCTCGGGTAACGAGTTCCCCCGATCGCTCCAACAGGACCGCAAGAATCTGGAAAGATTTTTCCTGCAGGCGGATCTTATAACCCTTTTTCCGCAGCTCTCCCGTTTGCAGATCGACCACGTAGGGGCCGAAGCTCACGGTCCGACTCTGTTCTCCCGGGGGGGCCATAAACGGGCCTGCGATAGAAGAATGGGAGTTTATCATGACTGGTCGTCCGCCCAGAAAACACTCAATAATTCCTTTGGCTTCAATGAGTTGGCTGTTAAGACAGAATTAAGATCGATTCCATCCTGCGTCTATTGAGCCCAACGCGCGCCTCTGGCAAAGTCGCTGGCATGAAAACGACGGACGAAACCATGAGGGCGAGTATCCGACCGGATTTGTGGGCTGGGATTGTGAGGCAGGTGGCGGAGGGCAACGAATCCGCACTGGCCAGACTCTACGATGGCACCAGTCAAATGGTGTACGGTCTGGCGATGCGAGTCGTGCGTGATCCCTCGGCCGCCGAAGACATTACCCTCGAAGTTTATCTGCAGGTTTGGCGAAACGCGGCAAGTTACGATCCGGCACGCGGCGAAGTGCTTCCTTGGCTTGCGACCCTCGCCCGCAACCGGGCGATTGATTATCTGCGCTCTCGAAAAGCACGTCGCGCCGAGTTCGAAGACAACATCCATGAGATCGCCGAACTGCGGGACTCCCGGCCCCACCCGGAACTGGCGTGCATGACGGCAGGAGATTCGCGCCTGGTGCATTCGGCCATCGCCAGTCTCTCCTCCGAGCAACGCGAGGTGATCGAACTCGCCTACTTTTCAGAACTGAGCCATTCTGAAATCGCGCAGCAAACAGGTCTCCCGCTCGGAACGGTCAAGACCAGAATACGGGCCGGCATGATGAACCTGCGGAAGTCGCTACAGCGTTTCACTGGCAGGCATTCTGAGCAGCAAGTGGACCATGTTCAACCCGTTCGCCGGGATCCCGCCGATCACGGCGCTGAGCGGCACCGGGTCGGAAGGTTTAGTTAACAGGTCATGAGTTGGATATGTGAAAAACGTCCACAGTTAATTGACGCTGGACGACTGGCGCGTCAGAGTGGGCGGCAACTGGGGTTCGAGCTCATTCAGGAGAAGGCAAATGAGGCATATTGGATTTGGCTCACAAGGGATGGTCCGATTCGGGGCTTCGTCCTCACAGGACGATCAATCATTGGCGGGGTTCCAAGAGCTGGCCATGCCCATCTTCGATTCCCTTTACAACTTCGCGCGCTGGATTGCGCACAATCCGCACGATGCTGAGGATCTCGTACAAGAGACTTATCTCAAAGCCTTGCGCAGTTTCGCATCGTTTCAGCCGGGTACCAATTTCCGAGCGTGGATGTTTCAAATCCTGAGGAACACCTTTCTAAGTTCGCGCTCAACACTCGAGCGGCGCATGACCGTTGCGCTGGACTCGGAGGAGGACGGACCTGAACTGGCAGTTGATACGGAAACTCCCGAAACGATTCTAATGAATCGCTCTAATTCCCTGTCGTTTTCCGTCTTTGAGTAGACTCTCAAAGCCGCAACTGATTGATTCTATTACCTTGGTTCTTTCCAACAATTGGTATACTTTACCAACAACTGATAGACTTTACCGTGAATTCATAGACTACGTTTTGCATTTTCGAGCCGAATAAAGTGGAAAAGCTGGTGCATTCGTCGAAGGCTGATTGGGCTTTAGCCAAGCGTCGTGAGGGCGTCCTATCCAAGCTGGTCGAGAGCAAGGAGTGCTCTCGCACCATGATTCAGAAAGCGTCCGCCACGCTCCAATTGTCGCGGGCGATGGTTTTTAGGCTTCTGGCCAGATACAGAGAAGACCGAAGACTTAATGCATTGCTTTTACGCCCACGAGGACGAAAGCGTGGAAGTGGAGGGCTTCAAAAAGAGCAGGAGCAAATTATCACGGCGCACATCCGAAAGTTCTGGCGGGCTCGAGAAAGACGGTTTGTCACTACCCTTCACCGCGAGATTGCGGCCGATTGCGTAAAGAGCCGACTTGGCATCCCCTCTTACGGGTCCGTGTTGCGGCGTTTGCAGGCTTTCACGCACGTTAGTTTCAAAGCGCAACGGGCATCGGGCCAGAGCGCAGGTTCGGTGCTCTCCCGATCCCTTGCCTCGAACCTCTTGAGCGGCTTGCGGTCTACTGGTTTCCGGAAAAAGCGGTCTACCCATTAACGGCAAATATGGAATCGAAATGCCAAAGTCTACGCATTAACGAAAAGCGACAGAGAAGACTGCGCCGACACGTCATTGCGTTCGGCGCCGTGCTTATGTTGGTCAGCCTCCGAGGTTGGCCGCAAGAGCCACCGTCGGGCGGGCCTACCGTAACACTTGCAATCGAAGTCATCCTGCCCGATCGTGCCGCATTCTATATTCCTGTTGTGGGCCGCGGAGAAATGTCGGGCATCGTTCCGCTTCCCAAGGGCCGCTTTGCAGGTATTCGCATCACACCCCACATGCGCGCGGATTCCGTTCAGATCGAGGTCTCAGCCCTAATCGCGGCCAAGAAGAAGTTGTCGGAAGCAACCTGCGATGAAGTGCGTTCATGGAACAGTGAAGACGCCGGTTCTTACGAAGGGAAAGAGAACGCATCTCTGTCGCTCTCGAGGTTGGGTCGGCTTGGTCTTCCGGTTTTCGAGGTGAAAGTTGTCCGGGCCTCTGGACCGCCGCCCGGCGGCTTTCATCATCCGTACGCCAATTCTCTTGCCTTCTGCGATTGCGAATACGCCAACCCCCGATCCATCACCAACCCCGATGGGAGTTCCGCTAGCGGAGTGGCGGGTATTGTGTCTTATCCAGACGCTGGGAAATGCGTGCAGATCGGCGGATGTGGTGAGTGTTGCAGGACTGCCGTCGCGGCGTCGGTGCAGCAAGCTTCGATGACGTCGGACCAGGTGAATACGGCGGGATGGGACAAGGGTTGGACGAATCTGTTAAACGATGCAGAGCAGACGTTCACGCCATCGTTCAGACGACTGGTGGGTGCCGAGGTGGAATTGGTGGTGGGGAATCCTGGCGCAGCGGAGGGTCAATTGACTCTGACGGTTCTGGACGCAACTGGACGAACGGTAGCAGTCGTGACAGAGAGCGTACAGACAACGGACTGTGATCAGGTGATATTTGTGATTCCGAATGGCGGAGTGGAAGTTACGCCCGGACAGACTTACCGCTTGAAATTGAGCGGGGGGCCCACGTTTGGGTGGAAATATGTCGTGGGCGGATACGAAAAAGGCGCGGCGACATTCAATGGAAAACCGCTCTTGCCGACGGCGCGGAGTACATTTTTGTTCCGGACATTTGGGGAGAAGTAATGTCCCGCTAGTCACTGCTCGCTCGCTAAGCTTTCTTCGTTCCCAAGGGGGCGATCGCTGATCGTTGTTGTAACATCTCAGTTACACTCATTAAGGGGTTTCGAGCACTATTGCCTGGTTGCGACAGTTATCAAAGGGCGATGCGTTTGGGGGCTTTTTAGAAGAGCTGCTTCTTGCGAAAAGTCGGCACACCTGATCCGGGAGTCGTGGCGATCTGAATCTGGAGATTTGAGCCTTTAGGGTCCCATGCAGACGCAGTTTCATTGCTGCTGAGCGCCTCCCCAGAAGCCTTGAGAAAATCTTTCGAGAAGATAATGTTGCCGTTCTGGCCGACACTCCAACTTCCTTTCGCCTGATTCGTGATGCTAGGAGTATGGATTGCTTGCTCGAAGGTGTGATCCGGCTTGAGTGTCAATGTCGCTGAAACCCCGGGTTCGTCTCCAGCATAGGTACCAGAGACGGTGTTAGAAGGGGAAGGATCGACTCTGCCGTACCACAGCATATGATACTGGCGGAGACTGAGGGAGACGAACAATCCGAAATCTTTATGGATGTCGGCGTAAGCTGATCCATCAGCGCCGGGTTCCTGCCCAGAAACGAGCAGAAACTCCTTTGAAAACTCAATACCACCCTCGCCAATGCGGTGCCAAGTTCCAGTTGCACGCTTTACCTCGCCATGCTCACTCAATTCTTGTTGAAAGCTGTGGTCTGGTTTGAGAACTAGGGTGGAGGTTTCGCCGTTCTCAGCAAGATAAAAGGTGCCTGAGGCGACGCCGTCACCGTAATCTGAGGCGACGCTGTACCAAAGTACGAAGCAGGCCACTAGCAGGAAGAGACAGCCAGAGAGAATCCACAAGCGTTTCATGGCAAACGCTGATTCTATGCTCAGTCAATTGGCGAAACATCGCCATAGCAGTGACAGGTTGCGAGCGCTATGGGAAGGCATTTCGTCGCGGGGTGAGAAAACGTGGTCCGGCCTGCCAACCGTTCGCCTTCGGTCGAACCCAGGACAGTGGAAACGGTAAAAACCTGTGCCGTCCCTCACCCCGAGACTAAGGTAAAGCTTAGACCCGGCCAATAGCCGGGTTCAAGAGCCTCAAAGCTGAGCGCCAGCGCCCGACACCTGTTGAAATATCGCCATAACACTCAGTGACAGGTCCCTCGGTCCCTCACCATTTCGCACCGGCACTACGCATCCTCTGCACTTCTGACTTCCACTGATACCAGTGATACGGTTTTCGTGGAATCAAGGGCAATAAGGGAAACTGCGGAAACAGCAGCCCAAGTTACGAATGCGCTCGACACCAGCATAAACACAGGCTAGAATCGCTAACTATAGGAATCACCATGACTTGCGGGTAACGGCGGTAATCGAATCCCTCCCTCTCCGCCACTGGTTACTCCACTGAGCATTTTCGCGTCGACTGCCAGTCGCATCATTTGCCACTACCCGCGGCTCCAGACTGGATGGCTTCTAGAAACCGGGTTACGCTGGTCGAACCCGATACCTGGCTGGGTGGATATTCCTTAAACGTTGCGAGGAACTGTCCCACGATCGCTACGGCAGGAACCATCGTCCATAACTTGTCGCCCCACCAGCGGCCATACATCATCGATTCACTCTTGGTAGCGCTCCCACGGATCTTGCCGCAGGTTGGTCACCAGAGGAACGTTCGTCGAATCTTCTTTGCCTGTGAAGAGGTTGCCCTCGATGGTTTTGAAACTGACCTTCCAGGCGTTGTAGCGTAGCGCCATCAGATCGGCGTTATCACTGAAATAGAAGAACTCGTGGCGCGGCCCTTCGTGCGACTTCACCCTTGAAGAAAGGCAGGAAGTTGTAGCCATCGAGATGGTTCTTGAAGGTCTTATCTCCCGCTTTGTAGCCAACAAGGAGTTTTTCTTTGATAGCGGGCTCTCCCGCAGCCGCCAGGAGCGTCGGCAGCCAGTCCTCGGACGCCATGATCTCGTTGACGATGGTGCCGGGCTTGATCACGCCGGGCCACTTCACGAGCATCGGTACCCGGAATCCACCCTCGAAGACGGTGCCCTTCTCGCCCCGAAACGGGTGGTTGCCGCCATCCGGCCAACTAAAGATCTCCGCACCATTGTCGCTGGTGAACAGTACAATCGTGTTGTCGGCGATCCCGAGGCCGTCCAATTTCTTAAGAATCTCGCCGACTTCCCAGTCCAGTTCCATCATCGCGTCGGCAAAGAGGCCGAAGCCGGTCTTGTCTGCCCATTTGGGAGAGAGGTGAGTCCAGACGTGACAGCGAGTGGAGTTGTGCCAGAGGAAGAAGGGTTTGCCAGCCTTCGCCGAACGGTCGATGAAGTCGAGAGAACGGCGCACGAGTTCCTGGTCGACATCCTCCATGTTGACTTTGGCCGTCGGGTCCATGTTCGAGTGCGGAGGAAGTGGCCCACCGTCGGCGATGGTCTGCTTGCCGACCCTACCCCAGCGCGGATCCGTGGCCGGGTCGTCGACGTTGGTAGCTTTGCTATCCACGATGTTGCGCGGGCCGAAAAGTTGGTGGAACTCCGCACCCTTCGGATAATCGTTTTGATAGGGCTCTTCCATGGCGTTGAGGTGGTAGAGGATGCCGTAGAACTCATCGAAGCCGTGTAGTGTTGGCAGGTATTCATTGCGGTCGCCCAGATGGTTCTTACCGATTTGCGCCGTGGCATAGCCGAAGGGTTTAAGTAATTCGGCAATGGTCGGATCTTTGTCCTGCAAGCCTTGTTTTGCAGCCGGCAAACCAACCTTCAAGAGACCCGTGCGGAATGGCGTTTGCCCGGTGATGAACGCGGCCCGCCCCGCCGTGCAGGACTGCTGGCCGTAGTAATCGGTGAACAATGCGCCTTCGTTGGCGATCCGGTCGAGATTGGGCGTGCGCCCACCCATCATTCCGCGATGATACGCACTGATGTTCCAGGTTCCGACATCGTCGCTCATGATCATGATGATGTTGGGTTTCTTGCCCGTCGCTTGAACGCTCATGTTTTTTCCTCCTGAATTTGTCTGAGTGTGCCTGCACGCGATTCGCAGCGCGCTCCTCAACCGGACGGATCCCTTACCGGAGGTACCCTAGAAGGACCGTCGTGCGTCCGACAACTGCCAAAACTGACAGTGAGCTACGGAAATCTCTCTAGCAGCGTCCGGCTACTCCCAGTCGCATCCCAAAAGGAAGTTAATTGTCGGCGAGGGCTGATCGGAGCACGCGTTGTTGACGTAATCAGATTACACTCAGTGAGAATTTTCGCGTCGACTTGTAAATTTAATCTCGTTTCAGCGCCCATTCCGGGGACGATGGAGAAATGCCTCGGGAAGCCCGAACAGATAAAAGACGCGCTAGTCGCTACTGCTTTGAAATCTCTTGACTCGCGCGAAGATGCGATCGTTCACGGCGTTCACAATGTCTTGCTCGCCACCGAGGTATTTTTCCGTGGTTTGAATCGAGGAGTGCCCCAGCAGAAATTGGATCTGTTCGAGATCTCCGCCGGACTTTCGGCACAGTTTCGCGCATGTGCGCCTCAAATCATGGGGCGCCAAGTGCGCGATGCCAACCGCGTGCGCGTAATGCAGCACGATCTTCCACACCGCCGTCGTGCTCAGCGAGGCGCCCGACACCTTGTCGTTCTTCCCCACCGCCCGAAATATTTTCCCCTCCGTGATCTTCGCCGCGACGGTCCAGAGATCGAGTCGGTCTTTTACCCAGCCCGGAACCGGCACCAGGCGAAGCTTCTTGCGCTTGCCGACGAGATCTGGAATCACCCAGCGATCGTCGCGCATTTGGATCTTGTCGACCATGAGTGAAACTAACTCCGCCCGCCGCAGGCCGCAGCCGACGAGCAGCCCGAGAAGGGCACCGTCCCGTTTTCCCTTCAGGGTGTTTTCGTCCGGCGCCAAGAGCAAGTCCTTCGCCTGCTCGGGCGTCAGCCAATTCCCTACCCTCACCCCGCCCGAACGGCTGTTGTCGACGCCGGCCGCGGCTTCCGCCTTTCCCCAATCGACCAGTCCCGCCTCGGCCGCTTTGCGGAACAGGCGCCGCAGCGCCGCCAGTTCAACATTGGTGGACGAGGGCGCGGCGCCCGAGTCCTCCGACATCGTCCGGTAGTCGTAGAGCACTTGGCGCGAGAGTTCCGTGTAGCCTCGGGCATCGTACCAGGCCAGGAATTTCGCGAGCACTCGACGATACGCCCGCTCGGTGTGTTCATTGCTCACACCATTCAGCAAGACGCGTTCGAGGATCTGGTTGCGATCCTCTTCCTCTTTGAGATTCGGCAGTGGAACCGAAACCAGGCTCATAAGTCCAGCTCCACCACCTGCGGGTTAAACCGAGTCGTGACCCGAGCAGCGACCCGAGCGGTCTCGCCCGGCGATGGCTCCAACGACTCGATGGGCAGAGGCAACTGAAACGCTGCCTCCGGATGCTGCTCGCGCCACAAGATCAGCAGCTGCGGGGGCAGCCAGATCCGCAGCGTCTCCAGCCGCTCGACGATGGCGTGACAGGCGGCGCAGAGCGAAATCATCAGCGCCGGGCGCGAGACTCCCGGCACACGATGATGCACGACGATCCAATCGCGGTCCTCTTGTGCGGGACGATAGAAGCAGCCCTGGCAGGTCCAATGGTCGCGCTTCAAGACCGCTTCCCGATGTCCGCCGAAATGCTCCTGGTCGTAATGCTGGCGGGTCAGACAGCGATGGCACATGCCGCGGGCGACGACGTCGAGCGAGCCGCAGGCGCAGAGCAAGACCGCCTGAATTCTTTCCCCGCGGGGCCCGTCCTCCAGATGCGCGAGAGCCGTGCTCATCGGGGACCCCTCATGGTTTCCGGCTCGAGGCAGCGTTTCGCACCGAAACCGGCCGAAGGCCTGGATTTCTCGGTCGGGAGCACTTCCCTGCCAAAAAAGGCGCGCTGGGATCGTTTATAGGCGACGTTCTCGACTTTCGCCATACCTGGGTACCCCCCAAATTCTCCGACTTTAGCCCTCGCCGACCCGATCCGCGGGCCTGGGGCTACTCGATTCCGGCATCTAGCCAGGTGCACCAGGCTTCGCCGCCGCGAAGTCGAGGGTAGATGCAAACGAAACTCCCGCTTGGCAGGCGGAACCCCCAAAGCCGTCGTCGTCGACGTTTTTGTCTTTGCCGGAACGGCGGGATTGGGGCCAAGAAGGGGGTGGGCAGGCGGGCAGGGAGGGCGGGGAGCGATGAACAAGGAGAAAAGCACACTCAAGGAATACAAAACGGGTGGAAAAGGATCAAGAAAAATCCCATGCGATAATGGACATTATCGGAATTAATACAGCGCCTAAGTTATTGTGGATATGGGCAGTTATTCCGTCGCCATTTCCGTCCTTCTATCTTCTATCTTCTATCGTAACTGTCAGAAGACCACCCATCACTCGGCTTCGCGCTTGACGGAAATTCGTCGCTTCGGTGAACAACTCAGTGCGTTCCCACACACAAGGAAGTGGCTGAGAACAGTTAGGCGATCTTGGGGTTGTAGGCACATTCAACCGAAAACCCCCGTTAGGGCTGATGCGCTTCTGCAATTCATTGATTGCATTGAGGAGCACAAGACTGATTATGGTCGATTCAATGCTGATGTCGAGGACGAGAGCGGTAAGCGCGACCCCCTTCTGCAGTTCGTAAAATCAGCGGCTCACAATTTTCGCGGTTCCGGGCAATGACCAAGCGGAGGTTTTCGGTTGAATGTGCTCGGTACCCCGTGTAGGAAATTGGGGGATCGAGTAGCGATGATGTCCGCCGCGATCGAACTACCCCGAACGCAATCCAGTTGGTGTAAACGCCTTCTTACTAGAGCCGCCGAGCTGTGCCGTGATCCCGATCCGATTCGAAGTCCTTTGCGCTCCGATTCGTGGACCGATCCCGATCCAATTAGCCGCCGGATCTGATCCCGATTAGGCCGCCGACTGGCCGCGCTTTGTGATGCCTCTTAGACCACCGATTCGCTACGCGGAAACATGGCGAATGCGATGCGATAAGAGCGGATAGGGGTCGATTGCGGCGGGATGCGGCGTGAAAACGGTGAGACTCAAAACCGGGCCATGCTTCGCATGGGGAGGAGGTTGACACGTCATCCCCGATTGAGAGCTGCAGGGATACCGGAAGCGGCGGGCGCGTTTACGTGCGTAAACTTGTTCTGTAGCAGCGACTTAGATTTTCCGCGTGTCCCGACCGTTGACGTTCGTAAGCGGCAGAATCGCAGCGGGCGCGCATCGCGTAAACGTGTTGATCCATCGAGGGTTGCGCGTGAAGGCGAAATTAGGGCCGCAGACGCCACGGGCGCGGCATCCGTTGCGCGTCCGGGCTTTGTCCGGCGTTTGTTCGGCCGTGGTCTGAGGCCGGAGTGCTACTCTCGCGGCAAACTCGGAGCAAGGTTGGCGATGGAATACGACGCGGACAATGGGCGGCCGTAGTGACTGTGAAAGACGTATAGCAAGCCCGCAAGCTGTCCGAGAAACCCTCCCAAAAACGAACCGGAAGCGCGTCAGCGGTAGGCTTCGCGGCGAAAGTAACCGAGCCATTCCGCAGCGGGGAGAGAGTGCGGGCGCGGATCACGGCCCATCAAGCCCCGTTCCGCAAAGAGCGCAGAACGCCTTGCGGCTTCGCTGCGCTCCAGGGCGTTGACAGGCCGCGCCCGCGCCCGTAAGAGCCCTCCCGCTATGGTCGGAATGTCTCTCTCTGTCCCAGCGGGGCAATCCCTTTCAAGGCGGCGATCCGAATCATGCGAAGAACTAATTAGGATCCGTGTAGCTTAACAGAGCGGTGTTCAAGCTCGCTTGGCTTCACAAAGATGCACGCGCAGGATACGGCGAGCAGTCTCCTCACTAGATTTGCTCTTGTGCCGCGCTTCTTTGCTGGGCAAGTCAGCCCGAGAAGTACGCCTTGCCGCAAGCGAATAGGTAATACGTATAGACTGCTCAAAGTGTCAGCGTGTGCCGAGTCGATCGAGCACAGAAAGCCGACGAATTCCGGAGGAAGTTGCAAGCCAATTCCGGCGCTCATCCGCTGGAAAAAGAACCATGATTCCTCTTGGCCTTCCTCGGCATTCGAGGTGGTGGATTGTTGCCTCTCTGTCCGTGCTCTTCTGCCTTCCGGCAACCATTGCTGTGAAATGGTAAGAGTGGAAATCGCGACCGCTTCAGAGGTACGAGTTCGTGCGCATTAGATTGAGGTTCCTAGACCACTCACAAGGATTGGCATCGCTGTCAGACTTCCAGCGGAATTGGAAGGCGGATCGGTACTGCATCGGGAGGCAATTGGACCCGCAAAATGGCCTCTTCAATTGGCCCAGAACCTCTTGCCACAACTGGCCAATCGGAGTCGCCGACTCCAAAACAATGTCGGAGCCAGTCGCATCTTTATTAACGGTTGAAAACAGCCGCGATTACACATTGCATTCGGCGACTATTGCGCCGCTCTTCATCGCAATTCAGCCGGCAGATTCGAGTTCGTAACCAGAGGCGAAGACGCCGTCTTCCAGTTGTCCGAAGAAACCCATCAAAAGGCCGACTATCTTCCCGCTGGCATCGAGACAAAGGCCTGGGAGTGAAAAGGCCGAAGGCTGGGACGAATCGCAGTGGTCCGCCTCGACTAATCGCCGCTCTGATCTCAAGGAATCCAGCCTGAACTCACGGTACTTATGTATTCCACTTGCATGACTCAACTATCGACTTATAAGGTAGCGAAGCGGGCACATGAAGACACGCCTTTTCTGTTTTAGATGAGGGGTATCTAATATGCACTAGTATCTACCGATATGATCTTGCTAGGCCACGATAAACGCTGCTGCTGCGCGATGCTTCTAGGCACTCGATTCGACTTCCTATTGTAAGTCGACTTATTAGCGCAAACGCGCGATAAATACAGAGACATATGTTTTCCACATAGAATTACCTTGAATAATACAGCAACAAATAATACAACAGTGGGCATCTTTCGCGAGGACTTGGTTAGTCTAAGTCGAAAAACAGGAGTCGAGATCTTACCGCCCTTGTTGCAGAGCTGGATTGCATGTTGACCATCTCCAAAGCGTTGTCAGCAGAGCAGACACGAACTTACCACGCGCTTGAGTTTGTGTCGGAGAAGCAAAACTACTGGAGCCGTGACGCGCAGGTGCATAGCGAGTGGCAGGGAAGGCTTGCCGAGGAGTGGGGACTGCGTGGTTTAGTTGGCGCCGAAGAATTCGCTCGCTTAAGCGAAGGCCAGCATCCTGAAAACGGCGCGCAACTCATCAAGCACCAGCCTGCAAAGACCTACGACAACGAGTACGGCAAGGAAATCACCAGCGTCGAACATCGCGCCGGATGGGATGCGACATTTTCTGCACCGAAATCCGTCTCTCTCACGACGCTTGTCGGAGGCGATGAGCGGGTGCGTGTGGCACACCGCGAAAGTGTCCGCGTCGCGCTTGGCGAATTGGAGCGGTACACGCAAGCACGGATCGGCAATATTCACGCGCCTGAGACGACGGCCAAGTTCATTGCCGCTACCTTCGAGCATGACACTGCCCGTCCCGTCAACGGCTACGCTGCGCCGCAACTTCATACTCATGCCGTCATTTTCAATTTGACCGAGCGCGACAACGGCCAGATGCGGGCGCTTCAGGAGCGAAGCCTTTTCCAGTCGCAGCAGTATGCGACAAGCGTATATCGTTCCGAGCTTGCGATTCGCATGCAAGGGCTCGGCTATGAGATCGAGCGCGGAAAACATGGCCAGCCGGAGATCAAGAGCTACACGCAGGAATATCTCGATGCGTCGAGTCCAAGACGAGAACAGATCAAGCGTCACTTGCAGGAGATCGGAAGAGAAGGCGCCGGCGCGGCACAGGTCGCCGCCCATCGCACGAGGGACAACAAGGAGATTCATTCCCAGGAAGATGTATTACAGCGGCACCGTGAACTGGCTGCACAGCACGGCCATCAAGCGGATCGCATTGTCGCCCGGGCGCGCGGACATGCGCAGGTCCATGCGCCCTGCTCGGACAAGACTGAACGGCAGATTGAACGACAGGCCGTCACCTACGCCCGCGATCATGTCTTCGAACGCTCTGCCGTGCAGGATGAGCGCAGCATCTTGCAGGCGGCGATCAGCCGAAGCATGGCGCAAGCAACCTACGAACAAGTGCGGCATGAATTTGCGCACCGAGTCCAGCGCGGAGAGTTCGTTATGGTTGGCCCTGTGGAAGGGCGCGCTGCGCCGCTCTATACCACTGCCGAAATGGTCCGCATGGAGCAAGAAATCATTGGACGGATGCAGAGCGGCAATCGACGCATCTACAACGATCCGATGCTGGTTTCGCCTTCGCTGCGCATTGCAATCGAGGACCGGCATGCGGAGTTGAGTCCAACGCAACGCGAGGTGGTCGATGACATCTTTGTGAGCCGCGAGAAGATCGTCGGCCTGGATGGAATCGCTGGTACGGGCAAGACAACCACCTTGGCGGTGATCAGGGAGGGAGTGAGACCGCAGGCTACAAGGTTGAAGGTTTTGCTCCAACCTCTCGCGCTGCGCAGAAGTTGGCCGAGGCGGGCATCGAGACCTCGACTCTACAACGCCATCTTGCACGGGGAGAGCAGCCAGAGACAAGCGAGAAAAAGTTCTACGTGCTCGACGAATCTTCGCTCGCCTCGACCCGCCAGGTGCACGAATTCATCGAACGGCTTCATGCGCGAGACCGGGTTTTACTGGTCGGCGACACGCGGCAGCATGAGGCAGTCGAAGCGGGCCGTCCTTTCGCGCAACTTCAGGAAGCTGGAATGCGGACGATGAGGCTCGAAGAAATTGTGCGACAGAAGGACCCGGAACTGAAGCAGGCTGTTGAACAATTGGCGCGTGGTCAGGTTGGCGCGGCCATCGATAGCCTTGACCGGCAGGGCCGCGTACATGAAGTGAAAGGGTACGAGGAGCGCATTTCAGCCATCGCACGCGAGTATGCCAAGTCGCCGGAGAGCACGCTGGTGGTGTCGCCCGACAATCTGTCACGCACAGAGATTAATCAGCACATCCATGCCGAGCTGCAAGCGCGCGGCGTCGTAAGGAGAGACGAGCACTCCGTCCAAACGCTGGTGCCGCGTCAGGAGATGACCGGAGCGGATCGCAGTTGGGCGCAGCAATACCGAGTTGACGACATTCTGCGCTATTCGCGCGCTTCGCGGGAGACCGGCATTGCGAAGGGCGATTACACGCGCGTCAAGAGCATCGACGCGCAAAACAATCGGCTCACGGTGCTGCGCTTAGATGGAAGTGAAACGACCTATGACCCCCGCCGACAGATGGGCGTCTCGGTGTATCGCGAGCAGGAGAAGGCATTTTCGGTTGGAGACCGTATCCAATTCACGGCGCCCAATCATGATCTGAAGATTGCGAACCGTGAACTGGGTACGGTGGAAAACATCGTGCCGGACGGCGCGATGCGGCTGAAGCTTGATAACGGGCGCAGTATGAACTACGAACCTCAACGTCATCCGCATCTCGACCACGGTTACGCCGTCACCAGCTATTCCAGTCAGGGACAGACCGCCGAGCGCGTACTCATTCACGTGGATACGGAGCTGGCGGCGAAAGACTTGCTCAATAGCCGCATGGCGTATGTCTCGGTTTCGCGTGGACAGTGGGACGCGCAGATTTTTACAAACAACCGCGAGAAGCTGCCGCAGGCTCTTGGTCACGATGTCTCACACCAGAGCGCACATAAGCCGGAACAGGGGATTGCACCAATGCAGCATCAGGAGGCTGCCAGGTCACAACAGCCAGGGCAGGATCTGGGTATGGGTATGGGCATGGGTTTGGGCTTCTGATCTTGAACAGGAATCGACGATAGTTTCACCTGGGAAGGCAATCATGAGCGCAGAGTCACTTGGTAAAAAACCAATCCAGAACACCAGCCAGGCGGCACTTGCTCTGGAGCGGCGTTATTTGCCCCCTGACGATAGCTTCGCCGAAAAGCACTATCGCGTCAGCGACCTCGCGGAACTCTGGGGTTTGGGCAGGGAGACGGTGCGAAAGCTCGTCAAGGACGATCCGGGCGTCATCAAAATCAGGATGGGACGCAAGCGGGCGCACACGGTTTACAGCGTGCCGGAATCCGCTGTGCGGCGCATTCATACGCGTTTGCTGATGGGAGCCTAAAATAGGATGGTGGAATTCTCCTCTCACCCCTTCGCGGGTTTCGGCATAGCAATAACATTCGGCTTTGGTTTCGGCTTCGTCTCGAAAGCCGCCTTGAGTACGGCCGTCAATCGTTCCTGACGTTCGGGAATCCACGCGGCATAATGCTTTCTCACGATTTGTTCTGTATTGCCTAGCAATTCCGCCACGTCACGAACGGTCACGCCGGGGCGCTCCAGCAAAATTCTTGCGAAGGTATGCCTAAAACGGTGCGGCGTCGGCTTGTCTTTCCACGGGCCGCAAAGTTTCCAGAGTTTAATCAGCTTGCGTCGCCACAAATCGGTGATGACGTTCAGATCCGTTGTGCTGTGCTCCCCGAAGATATACGGGCCTGTCTCTAGGGCGCGGGCGCGAATACGTTCCTGCAACCATTCAGGAACCCATGTGTAAACGTGGGTGTGTGCTTTCGTAGTCCTCAGTTGAATGGTGCCGTCTGGCCGCATCCGGTCGATATGAAACGTGCATACGTCTGAAATCCGCAAGCCGGTATAAACCGAAACCGAAATGAAATCGGCAATGTCCTCCCCTGTCCATTTGGTCTTGAACTGTGCATAGCGGCCCTGCGTGCGGCGCTCCTTGGTCGCCTTCGCCCACTGGATTTCGCGTTTACCGTATTTGGTATCGCAGGCTTCATACATGCGGCGAAGTTCTTCATCGGAGAACGGAAGTTTCTGTTCACTGCGCGGGTCGGTGCGCTGTCCCCGCCTGTTCCTGACCATGCTGGCCGGGTTGCGGTGCATCCATTCGTTCAAACGGCAATACTCAAAGAAGACTTTGACAACGCTCATGTTTCTGGCGGAGGTGCTGGGCAGGACTCCCCACGAGGCCCGAAAGTCCCGTACGTCGAGAGGCGTCCACTGGTCGATAGCCGAGTATCCTCTTGCCTGGGAGAAGGCCCGTAATTGCTTCAGGAGCAGTTTGTAATACCTCTGGGTGCCAAGGGCCGTGTATTCCTCAAACTCTGCTGTGAAGGCCGCTATTGCACGGCCAATGCTCATCCGATCTGGTTCGGGGCTGACAGCGGGAAGGGGTAAAGGCGCTTCAATCTTGTCCTGGCCGTCCCATGAATCGGCCTCTTCCCACAAAGCAACAAGCGCCTTGGCTTCGTTCCAATCTGCTTTGCCGGTCTGCCTGCGATTGAATTTTCCGCCAAGGGTGCCGGAGACGTGGATCAGGCAACCGCATTTTTTCCAGTTGCGCCGTCCCTCTTCAAATTGTCCAGTGCGCGTGTCTTCGGGGTGTGCGCCTTCGCATTCCTTGCGGTGGCGGCGATACAGGTTGAGGGCCATGCATTATTCGATGCACGTTGCACGCCATTGCACGCTGGAAGAGAGCACCGCTCGTAAGTTATTGAAAATAAACTGGCGGAGAGAGTGGGATTCGAACCCACGTTACCCTTTCGAGTAAACACGCTTTCCAAGCGTGCGCCTTCAGCCACTCGGCCATCTCTCCGGCTGCCGTACGAGGTGATTGTAATGATTCTAGCAGTTGATCAGCCGGCGACGCTCAACGCTCCAGCGTCGAGAAAAGTTCAAGAACCGCTGCCTGACAACTTGCGACTGACAGCTCTCGCCTAGCTTTCCTCGGCCTTGTGCAACTGCTGGGCGAGGTAGTTCTCGTAGGTCATCTCTTTGATCGCGTGCAGTTGTCCTTCCAGCCAGTCAATGTGATGTTCTTCATCGAGCAGAATCTTCTCCATCAACTCGCGCGACCCGTTGTCACCGGCGGCCACGCTGGCTTTGATGCCGTCGTTCAGGCGTTTCACGGCGGTGTATTCGAGTTGCAGATCGTTTTCCAGTTGCTGCTTCACGGTTTGCCCGATATTGATCTTGAAATAGTCGGTCATGTTGGGAGCGCCATCGAGCAGCAGGATCCGTTCCATCAGTATTTCGGCATGCTGCATTTCTTCGATGGATTCCTTGCGGACCAACTTCGCCATCCGTAGGTAGCCCCAGTTCTCGCACATCTCGGCGTGCAGGAAATACTGGTTGATGGCGGTCAGCTCGGCTTTGAGCACTTCGTTCAGAATGGCTATAACTTTTGCATCACCTTTCATCGGTTGCCTCTCTCGGGGAATAAGTTCTCGTTTCTCGGTTCCCAGTGAAAAACAAACAGCCCGACTGAGAACCCGGACCTGAGAACTGGGATCTAAGAACTAGGATCTAAGAACTAGGATCTGAGAACTAAAGAACTAAACAAAGAATTGTACTAGAGAAGAATCAGGAGCGGGATCCCGCGGCAGCAGCCGACGCGTTCGGCGTTTCCGGCGCCGCCTCGGGTGCGTGGCCGTTGGTTGGAGCAGCGGCTGGCTTCGCCTGACCTACGCCCTCTACCACGCGATGATTCAGGCAGTACAGCGCGAGTTCCAGACGGTCGGCAACTCCCAGCTTGTCGTAAACTTTGCGGAGATAATTCTTGATCACCTGCTCGGTGGTGCCAACTCGCAGGGCAATCTCTTTGTTCTTCATTCCCTGCGTCACGCAGGAGACGATGAGCGCCTCTTTGGGCGTGAGCGAAACTTTGGGACGCGACCCTGCCGGACGCAAGCCTTGGGTGCGATACGCCTGCATCACCCATCCGATCGCTCGGCTATCAAGCCAGGGCTCACCCTGGGCGACTCGGCGCAGGCATTCGACCAGCATTTCTGGCTCAACTTCGCGCGAAACAATGGCATGGGCACCGCGCCGAAACAAGTCAAGAGTCATCTCCTGGTCAGGTTCCTGCAGCACGACGACCAAGCGGTAGGTCGCACTTTGCCGCAGAAGATCGGAAACAGCGTCCGGCGGATTCGGCGCCAAGGCCGCCTCGAAGACCACAATGTCGGCGGAGAATTTTTGCATGGCGGTAACGGTCTGATCGAGGGTCTCGGCCTGGCCGACCACCCGTATGTCGTCCTCGAGGGCAAATATCTTGCGCAGCCCGGCGCGGAAGATGGCTTGGGTATCCGCCAAAATTAAGCGGATCGTGCCTTTGCCGTCTTCGGGCTGAAGGCTGTCGCCTGGCTCGATGTTGACCGAAGTGCTGCCCATCACTCCTCTTTTCCCGTACTACCTGTCGCGCCCTACCTGCGCGGCCGCACTTGCCCGGGTCGAACTGCCACTACTGCTTGCGCTCAAAACGGTACTCATCAATGACCACACCGACTCCGCGTCGGCCGCCATCTTCAAAACTGCGCACCACTCGGCCGCGACAATCCACCTGCACGTCGGCTTCTGCGCCCACAACATCGGCGGGCAGAGAAATCGTGAAATCGACAGCCGAGCCTACGGGCACATCGGCATCCATGCGAAAAAGAACACCGTTGGCGGAAATGTTCTCGGTCTCCACTGTCTTTCCCATGACTCCAGTCCCCATGACTCCAGACTGGTTGCCTGCCGACTTCAATGCCACCGGCAGTTTGATGGGAAAGCGTGGCGCGCCTTGCACGTCCGTATAACCCCTTCGATTCTGGCTGACTTCAGCAGCGGTTCCCTTGGCGGTTTCAGACACGGTTGCGACGACCTTCCTTCCGGCTCGTGCCGTGCACCACTCCAATTGAGCAAATGCACATTTCAGGCCGAGATTACACCCCCGCACCAGCAACGCAAAGTTACGGAAGTCATGGAACAAAGGCGGCGAAGTGCCGGTGGTACAGGGACTTAGGGGCGTACCAAAGAAGCTCTGGGGGCCGTCACTGCAAACGTAGCGCTGAGCACTTAGCATCTAGCAATTAGCCCAACCTGGGCCGCCATGGGGGCACGCATGAAGGATTTTCGCGACTTACACGTTTGGGAACGATCCCAGAGGCCTACATTGGCGATTTATGCTGCCACCCTGAAATTCCCGAGGGAAGAACTCTATGGCCTGACTAGCCAGATTCGGCGATGTTCAGTTTCGATTGGAGCGAACATTGCCGAGGGCTGTGGAAAAATGGGGAATAAGTAAATATCCCCCGGCAGAGCCGGGGGCTTTAGTTTGTGAGCCGCTCAAAGCGGCTGTGCGGGGTCGCTAACGCGGCCCCGAAGTTCTGGGGCCACCGGAACGGTGACCGGTTAGCGCCACAGATTCATTTGGTCCAAGCGCTTGTCCTCTTGCTCCTGGTTCCGGATGTAGTCGCGAATCACCGTCTCATCCCGCCCCACCGTGGACACGTAGTACCCGCGCGCCCAGAAATGCTGGCCCACGAAGTTTCTCTTCCTCTCTCCATACACCCGTGCCAGGTGAATCGCGCTCTTCCCTTTGATAAACCCGATCACTTGCGACACCGCATACTTCGGCGGTATCGCGATCATCATGTGCACGTGATCGGGCAAAAGGTGCCCTTCTTCAATTCGACTTTCCTTCTGCGTGGCCAGTTTGCGGAACACCTCTCCCAAGTGCTGCCGCAGTTCCCCGTAGAGCGTCTTTCTGCGGCACTTCGGAATGAATACCACATGGTATTTGCACTCCCACTTCGTATGGCTTAGGCTTTCCATTTCGTCCATCGTGAAACTCCTTTTCGTGTGCTTGGCGGCTCACGTTAGGGAGTTTCCGCGATGGACTCCTGTATCTGTCAAACTTTTACTGCCTCCCCGGCAGAGCCGGGGGGTCTCTCTTCGTACTAGTTCCAACGTTTCCTCCAGATTGAGTCCGGCTCGGCAAGTGAACTGGATTACGAGTTGCTGCTCGCCATGGACCTCGGGTACCTGACCAAACCCGACTACTCGAAGATCGCCGACGAACTTTCGCAGATCCGCAAGATGGTTGAGCTCTCTGCTAAGGAAAGTGAACGTCGATCGCAAAGGCTAAGTGCTAAATGCTGAGTGCTGAGTGCTCAGAATTTCGTCGCTTCCGTAAAATTAAACTCCCTCACCTTCATCGCCGGCACTACCATGTCGAACGATTCCTCTCCGCAGGCCCGCACCGGAGCGCTCATCGCTTCGACATTCGACAGCATCGAAATCAGGCTTTGGTTAAAGCGGAAATTGCGCACTCCGCATTGCACCTTGCCCTTCTCAACCAGAAACGTCCCGTCACGCGTCATGCCCGTTACGATTTTCTCGTACGGATCGACTTCACGGATGTACCACAGCCGCGTGACCAGCACGCCCCGCTCCGTCGAGGCAATCATCTTCTCTACACTGCCTGGGTCTTCTGACGCACCGAAAACAATGTTCATCGGCATCTCGCCCATTTCATTCGGCAATGGAAATCCGTGCCCGGTGGGTTCGATGGGGCCGACCTTCGCCGCATACTCCGAATTCTTCATTTTCCGGGCCGTGGCGCGCGCATACACCACGCGATTGACCACGCCGTTTTCGACCAACTGCACACGCTGGCGCCGCATGCCCTCGCCATCGAACGGCGAACCGGCCTGTAGCGGATGCGCCGCGTCATCCCAGATGTTGATGTTTTCTCCAAACAGCTTGGTGCCGATCCGGTCGTTCAAGAACGAGCGTTGGTCCAGAATCGCCACGCCGCTGTAATCCCAGAACATGAAGCCAACAATGTCGAGCGCAGCGGCCGGTTCAAGAATGACGGTGTACTTCCCCGGCGCAATCTCCCGCGGATGGGCCGACTCGACCGCCTTTTGTGCAGCCGTCTCCGCCAACCGCGCGGCATCGAGGTTACGCACATCAGGCGAATTCGATTTCTGCCACCCCGAAGAATCATCGGCCAGCATGGTGATGGAAATTTCCGCGAGCGTCTGATGATGCGAAGTGGCTAATCCGCGCGAATTGAAGATTCCTTCGCGTGTTTCCGAGTTCGAGCAGATGCCCGCAGTGGTCAGCTTGTGATTGTCGGCGATCGATACGATGCGCCGGACCACCTCGGCGCGATCCGCGGGAGCAATGGCTGCGGTCCCCTCAAAAAACCGGGATGGAGGAGCGACGGGCGACTCGCCCGTCCTTCCGAGTGCCTCGCAGGCATCCGGCATAGGCAGCAAATCCGGATCCGCCATCTGCACTCGCGCGAGCTTCTCCGAAGCCGTGACTGCCCGCCGCAAACTCTCGTCATCAAACTGATTGGTGGTAGCGCGCGCCGTCCTCCCCGAAAAATTCGTGCGAATCGAAACAATGGAGTTCTCGTCCTCCACGTTCTGATGAATGGTGTTGTTGGCGAATCGGGTCAGAGCGAAGCGGGAGCCGGTGAAGATAGCTTCGACCTCATCAGCAGACGAGAAACGGCGGATGCGGTCAAAGATGTCGGCGGATCGCTCTTGAGTCAGCATTCCCTAATTTCCCGTAGAGGCGCGGCTTGCCGCGTCTTCCCGCGCCACTGCCTCGTCGCTCCGGCAAAGACGGGGCAAGCCCCGTCTCTACGAATACGCCGAGCCGACGCGAATTTTCCGGAATCGTGCCGGGCTCGCCCCATGCCCCGTGCCCACGACTTGCTGCGGCTGGCCCTTGCCGCAGTTTGGAGTCCCCCACAGCGCCCACTCGTCGCGCGAGCAGATCGCGTCCATCGAATTCCAAAACTCCGTGGTGATCCCGGAATACGATGGATTTTTCAGCATCCGCGCCCGCTTACCATTCTTGATCTCCCACGCGATTTCGCATCCGAACTGAAAGTTGTAACGTTTATCGTCAATCGACCAGGACTTGTTGGTCTCCATGTAAATTCCATCGTCGGTTGCAGCAATCAGCTGTTCCAGGCTCAGCGGCGTTTCTCCAGGCAAAATGCTGACGTTGGTCATGCGAATCATGGGCAGCCGGTTCCAGCCCTCGGCGCGCAGCGTTCCGCCCGAGCGCGCGGCGCCAATGGTGTGGGCGGTTTCGCGCGAACTCAGATACCCGGTAAAGCCTCCATTGGTGATGATCGGCGTCGACTGCGCGGCCACCCCTTCGTCGTCGTAGGCGAAGGTGCCGAGGCCCGGCCCATGTTCCTGACGAGCGTCGGCCACGACGTTGACCAGTTCGCTGCCGTACCGCAGATGACCCAGTTTTTCGAGCGTAAGAAATGAGGTACCCGCAAAATTTGCTTCCATGCCGAGCACACGATCCAGTTCAATCGGATGCCCGATGGATTCATGAATCTGCAAGCCCAGTTGCGATCCATCCAGAATAATTGTGGCCGTGCCTTCCGGACATTGGTCCGCATGATGCAACGCGACGGCCTCTTCCGCCGCGCGCCGGGCATTCTCCACCAATTTCATTTCTTCGATCAATTCGTAGCCGCGGTTCTGCCATTGTCCGCCGAACGAATTCGGATACGACCGCTTCTGAATCTCGGACCCGGCAAACGCATACGCCGTATATCCCGCGCCAGTCGAATATTTTGTCTGATGAATGTCCGAGCCTTCGGAAGAAAGAAACCAAGACTCTTCGCGCAGGAAGTTCATGCCCGTCTCGGCAAGCGTGACGCCGCCCACCGCGCGCATCTCCGCATCAACTTTCAGCAGCAGACCGAGATTCTGCTCCACCGAGGTGGTGAAGGGGTCGACCTTGTGCGGAGTCGTCCACTCCGCCACCGCCGCGGGCTCGGGAGCCAGGCGAACATCCTCCCGCTTCACCCGCGCCGACGCCCGCGCAACTTCAACCGCCCGCGCGGCTGCCGCTTCCACCGCGGCGCGGCTCAGATCCGCGGATGCGGCAAATCCCCACGCGCCTTCCGCGATCACGCGCACTCCGATGCCAAGCGACTCTGACTCCGAGGCATGTCCCACGCGTCCGTTCTTCGTGGTCAGCGACCGGTTGCGGATCGACACCGCGCGCGCGTCGGCATAGCTAACTCCGCCGACGGATGCAGCATCCAGAGCCAGGTGGGCAGCACTCTTCATAGCAGAGTTAACGTATCACGAAAGTCGCAGGAGTTCGCGTGGGGAAAGGACGCAGAGTTCGTGTGGGGACGGACGCATTCGTCCGTCCCAGCCGAGCGCAGCTCGGCGGCGGCCGGTGCCCAAAACAACTTTGGATCGCGTCAAATCACTGCATGCCGGGCGCGGCCACTGCCAGCGGCGCTCGCTTGCGAGCAACATCAACGACGAAGCGGCCGCCCTGCAAATGGTCTTCGTTCTTGTTCCTGTTCGCGTGCGTGCCGTCCTCGTTAGAGTCCGTGCCGCCAGGATCGGTCCACAGGCCGCGGACTTCCACCTTGCCCGAGCCGCCCGCCATCTTGGTAGGCTGGCGTCGCTGTTTATCGACATAAGCCTTGATCACTTGGGTCGCCAAACGCGCCGCCAGCTTTCCGTGCTCGCCGCCTTCGAACAGCACACACACAATAATGTCCGGATTACGCCGCGGTGTGAATCCCACAAACCACCCGTTCTGCGCGAAATCTTCGTCGTTCTTATGCTTCGCGCGCAGGGCCAGCGAAACAATCTGCGCCGACCCCGTCTTGCCCGCAATGTCAATTCCCGGAACGTGCGCCGAGGGAGCCGTCCCCTCCGGCAACAGCACCCGCCCCATCGCATCGGTGATGGTGGTCCATCCCGTCGGATCAATCGGAATGTTCGTCACTTCCGTGTAGTGAGTAGTCTCAACAAACCCCTGCGGCAGGTTCGTCGGATTGATCACATGCGGCACCACCATGCGGCCATCCATTGAAATGGCGCCAACCGCGCGCATCAGTTGCACCGGCGTGATGGCCACCGCGCCCTGGCCGATGCCAACCGAAATCGTTTCCCCGGCGAACCACTTCTGTTTGAAATTGCGGATCTTCCATTCTTCCGACGGCATCACTCCCGTCACTTCGTTGGGTAGATCGATACCGGTCTTCTGCCCCAATCCCAAGGCGGTCGCGTACTTTGCGATGCGATCGATGCCGAGCTTCTCCGCCAGCGTGTAAAAGAAAACGTCGCAGGACTGGTAAATCGCTTTTGGCAGATCGACCTCGCCGTGGCCGCCCTTCACCCAGCATCCGAAGCGCCGGCCGTAAAACGTGGCGCCTCCGTTGCAGTTTACGTGCAAGGTCTGGGCAATCCCTTCCTGCCAACCAGCAGTCGCCATAATGACCTTGAACGTCGAGCCGGGCGCGAGCTGGGCCTGAATCGCCTTGTTCAGCAGCGGCTTGTCGGGATCGTTGACCAGCTTGTTCCACTCGTCCCGTGAAATCTTCACCGCGAAATCGTTGGGATCGAAAGTCGGCCGGCTAACCATGGCCAGGATTTCGCCTGTGTGCGGATCCATGGCAACAATCGCGCCGTTCTTCCCTTCAATGGCCTCTTCCGCCGCGATCTGCAAATCCAGGTCCAGAGTCAGCTTCAGTTGCTTGCCGGGCTCGGCCGGAGTTTCATCCAGACGGCTCACTTCCCGCCCATGGCTATTTACGATGGTGCGCCGCGATCCGTTCTTTCCCATCAGGATGTCGTTGTACTGTTTTTCGATTCCACTCACGCCGACCACGTCGCCAGCGGTGTAGAGTTCGAACTGCGGTTGGTTGAGCATGTCTTCGCTGACTTCGCCTACATAACCGATCAGGTGCGCCATGAAGCCATTGCGCGGATACAAGCGCCGGTGCGCCATGATCGTTTCAAGTTCCGGAAGCTCGTTCTTGTGCGCCTCGATGAACGCCAGCTCGTCAGGCGTGATGTCTTCCTTCAAAAAAATCGGCTGGTACTGCGGCATCGACGAGAAGCGCCGGACGCGCTGCCGCACTTCGTCGGGATTCAAGTGCAGGCCTTTTGCGATGGCGTCCGCGTCCGCGTTCAAATCGCGCGTTGAATCGCGTAGAAGCAGCGCGGAAAAAGAAGGATAGTTATCAACAATGATCCGGCCTTCTCGATCCAGGATTTTGCCGCGAGGTGCCAGAATCGGCACATTGCGTACGCGGTTCTTCTCCGCCAACAGAGCGTACTCGCCGCTGTGCATCACCTGCAGCCGCCACAGTCCGTACGCGAGCAGAAGGAAAATAAACAGTACGACGTACTGCACGGCGGTGAGCCGGAGGGCGGAAACTTTTTCTTCGCGGCCGAACATTTGTCCTCTGGAACCTGCTGGAAAGTTAACTCTATTCTAATCCTGCCCGGTCTTGTCCGAAATATTGCCACGGAAACGAAAGTTTTCCGGTGGAGCGACGGGCGTCTCGCCCGTCCTTGGGAGTCATGCGGCCGGGCGGCGACGCCCGGCTCTCCACTAGCAACGTCCCGAACCAGTCTTCGGCTGCTCAAGGGGTCATGTCCAACCGAGGATTGAACTTCGCGCCCCGCCGGGCAACAATACCAGCAGGACTTACGTCTTACTTAGTTTCCACTAGGAATTGAATGCGGATTCGCAGTTTTATCATCGCTTACGCGCTCGTGCTCGCCATTCTGCTGTTCGCCGACCGGCGCCCCGCTTCCACCGGGCAGGATCGCTATTCGCGCGTCGTGGACCTGACCGATGGCCAAAGCACGATCACGCCCGATGCCACGGCCGCGGAATCCAGGACCCGTATCATTGCTCCCGGCGCACTCATCCCCGGCACTTGGGCGGCCGGGCAGATTCCGCCCGAGCGCCTCGTGGCTCCGCTGGTGGTTATGGATTTGAACGCGGCCGAGGGCAGCCGGCAGATTTCTCTCGACGATATCGCGGCGTGGGAAGCGCGCCACGGCATGATTCCGCAAGGGGCCGTCGTTGCCATCCGCCGCGCGGGAGCGCACCACATCGCGTCCGCTGTTGTTTCCGGTGTTGCACCCGCTGGCGCGTCCGGCGATCTGTCCACAACGCCGCTTCCAATGGCTCGCGACGCGGCCATGTTCCTCATCGACGCCCGTTACACGATCGGCTTTG
The DNA here is from genome assembly GCA_963730845.1 of uncultured Acidobacteriaceae bacterium. Taxonomy (GTDB): domain Bacteria; phylum Acidobacteriota; class Terriglobia; order Terriglobales; family Acidobacteriaceae; genus Acidiflorens. The sequence goes on from CAVSTM010000010.1 coordinate 93,601, forward strand.
CCGTCGAGACGCCCGTAAACCTGTCCTCCGACCGCACCCTCGCGCGTCAACTCGCCCTCCACGGAGACTACGTGGTCGAAGGAGCTGCACGCTTCACGTCGCTCCCGCAAACCGGCTCGCTCATCATCGTCGCCACGTCGAAGAAGACGATCAAGAAGCCGGGTGAGGCCGCCCCGGTTCGCATCCTCGCCATGGTGCGGTAGTCGGAATCATTGATTATCTGAACCATTAGATTGTCGGAATCATTGATTAGTGGAGCGACGGGCGCCTCGCCCGTCCGGCACCCCGCCAGCAAGAGTCGCCATCGCGGCGCCAGCTGTCCCCTCGTTTTTTCTCGCACCGCGGTTCGTCCCGTCGTCATCTACTCACCGGAGGCGATTCCATGTCTGATCCGCGCTATCCAATCGGAAAATTTTCCTACACCGGCCCGCTAACCGCAGAACAAAAGCAACAATGCCTGAACGACATCGAACAGACTCCCGCCCGGCTGCGCGCCGCCCTCCGCGGCCTTTCTGACCAGCAACTGGATACTCCTTACCGCGACGGCGGCTGGACGCCGCGCCAGGTGGCGCATCACGTCGCCGACAGCCACATGAACTCTTATATCCGTTGCAAGCTGGCGCTCACCGAGGACGAGCCCACCATTAAGCCCTACATGGAAGATCTCTGGGCCGAGTTGCCCGAAGCCAAGCACGCCCCGATTGAAATGTCGCTGGCGTTGATCGATTCTCTGCACCAGCGCTGGATGCTGATGCTGCGCAAGTTCACCGACGCGGAATGGAAACGCACCTTCCGCCATCCTGAATTGGGCCCAATGTCGCTAGAAAAAAATCTCGCCCTCTACTCCTGGCACGGACGCCATCACGTCGCGCACGTCACCAGCCTGCGCGAGAAGATGGGATGGTAGAAACGCAGGTTTGATTCTGTTCCCGCTTTTGCGTGGCGCAGCGGTTCACCGGGGAGTACTTGCCTTTGGGTAGCGCGGCGGTTTACCGTGGGATGTACTAGCCTTTGGGTGACGCGGCGGTTCGGCTGCGAAAACTGGCCGTGTTCAGGGTCGGCTTTAGCCGCTGAGGTCCGCAGCCTTCTAAGTCATCCCCGCTTTCCACGCCAGATAACTCGCCGCCTCCCGCATCACCGCCACAAACCGTTCCCACATCGCGTGCGGACGCGACTCTGGCCTGGGTGCCAACTCCACTTGCACGCCTTCGTGCTCCAGCAAGGCGCGAATGCGAAATACATGATACGCATCGCTCACTGCAATGCAGCTGCGCATGCCGTTCGCGCGCATGATGTTGGCCACCCGCGCCGCCGACTGCGCCGTATCCGATCCTTGCGTCTCCGCGATCAGAGCCTGCTCCGGGACGCCGCGCCGCAGAAGATAATCCCGGCCAACGCCGCCCTCGCTGAAATCCGGATCCTGTGCCGCTCCACCGGTCGTGATCACCACCGGCGCCATTCCCGTCTCAAACAATTCGTAACCGTGATCCAGCCGCGCCCGGTACACCGGCGAAGGGTGTCCCGCGTACTCGGCCGCCCCGAAGATAGCGATCACATCCGCTCGTTTCGCGGGCGCTTCAGTTGCAGCGCGCACGATGCGCGACCCGGTCACGCCGAAAAATAATACCAGCGCTCCCACCACCGCCGCCAACAACAACAGCCAGGGACGCCTCCATGAAGATTTGTTTTGGTCAGATGGATTGTGATCTTCGGCCATCTTCAATGTGAACTCAGGTTTCAAGGCTTGCAGCATTCAGCACTCAGCCGTTTTGTCTGACTGATCGCTGAATGCTGAGTGCTGAATGCTGTTTTACGACAACGCTTCGACAATATCCTTGGCGGGGATCGCGCCTTCGCGCAGAATCTGCCAGGTGCCGTCTTGTTTGAAGTGCACGATCGTCGATGAAATTGTCCGCGGAGACTTTCCCCCGTCCACGATCAGCGAGATGCGCCCCTGCAATTGCCCCTGCACTTCCTCCGCAGTAGTGCATTCCGCCGCGCCGCTCAGGTTAGCGGAGGTCGCCGTGATCGGAATTTTCGCAGCCCGCACCACCGCCAGCGGGATTTCGCACGCCGGCACGCGCAGCGCCACGTTCCCCGTATTCGCCGTCACCTTCAGCGGCAGATGCGAAGCGGCCGGAACAATCATGGTCAGCGGCCCCGGCCAGAAACGCCGCGCCAGAAGATGGAAATCATCGGGCAAGGGACCCGCGAATTCTTCCGCCTGATCCACATGCTCAATGAGCAGCGAGAGCGGTTTGTGCCGTAAACGCGATTTGATCTCATAGACTCGCTCCACCGCGCGCAGGTTGAACGGGTCCGCCGCCAGACCATAGAACGTATCGGTCGGCATGCCCAGCACCTGCCCGGCATGAATTTGTTCGGCGGCGTATTTGATCAGCGAAGTTTCGGGGGTTACGGCATGGATTTTCAGGATTTCCGCGCGCACTCTGGTTCCTTCCTGATTGCCGGCGTAAATCTTGCCGTTGTCGGGTTAAACAATGAAATGTACCATACCACGAGCTTCGGCCGAAGCCCGACCGGGTACTCGTATTATCCTGATCGTATGCGGAACGTTGGGACTAACCCATGAAGCAAGACGCGAAGGCCGCGCGAACCCGCAGTCAAACAGACCGCTTGCGCCCCGTTGCCGGCCGCCACAACCAGAGGCTGAAAGAATTGCGCCTCGCCTTCCGCCGCGCCGAGCTCACTCCGCAGGGTGAATGCGCCGTCGAAGGCGTCAAGTTGCTCGAAGAAGCATTGCGCAGCGGGCAGCATCTGGAGAGCGTATTCTTCAGCGAATCGGCGCGTCCTCTCGCAGAAAAGTTTCTGCCCCAGATCAAAATCCGCACCGAAACGCTTGTCCTGCCGAATGCGCTCTTCAACTCGATCGTGCCGAGCGATGCGCCTCAGGGTGTGGCGGCATTGTTCAAGCTGTCGGCTTTTTCTTCCGTTCAACTGCTCGACCGCGGCAGCACGGGCCCGTTCGTCGTGGCCGCTGGACTGCAGGATCCCGGCAACCTGGGCACGATCCTGCGCTCCGCCGAAGCCTTCGGCGCGGCCGGAGTTTTTTTGACTGAAGGGACCGTCAGCCCCTACAACTCGAAAGTTCTGCGCGGTTCGGCGGGTTCAATCTTCCGCGTGTCTTTCCTCCGGATCTCTTCCGCGGAACTGCTCCCGCTTCTGCGCGCGCGCGGCGTTCGCCTGCTAGCAACTTCCTCTCACCAGGGAACTCTGTTGCCCCAGATTTCCTGGACCTTGCCGCTCGCAATCTTTATCGGCAACGAAGGCGCCGGCCTATCCCGTGAACTCGCGCGTCAAATGGACGAAACCCTGGCCATCCCGCAAGCCCCGCAAGTCGAATCGCTCAACGCCGGAGTCGCGGCCAGTATCGTGTTGTACGAAGCGGCAAGAAATCGCAAACAAAGTTCCCAGTTCTCAGTTCGCGATTCCCAGTCGATGCGGAAAATGGGCTTACTGAAGACCGAGGACTGACAACTGAGAACTGTCTCTGGTGAAATGATCTTGTGAACTCATGAACCTGTTCGCGGCAGCCCCGAACGACGATCCCGCCTCCCAGGGCGCTCGCCCGCTAGCCGACCGCATGCGCCCGCGCACGCTCGATGAATTCGTCGGGCAGGAGCACCTGGTCGGCCCAGGCAAACCACTGCGCGTGCAGATCGAGCGCGACGATCCCACCTCCATGATTTTCTGGGGCCCTCCGGGCACCGGCAAGACCACGCTCGCGAAGATCATTGCCGGCATCACCAAGGCCGACTTTATCGAGTTTTCCGCCGTGCTCGCCGGCATCAAGGAAATCAAGCAGGTCATGAGCGATGCCGACCGCGCCCGCCAGTACGGCACGCGCACCATCGTCTTCGTCGACGAAATTCATCGCTTCAACAAAGCGCAGCAGGATGCCTTCCTTCCGCACGTTGAGAAAGGCAGCATCCGCCTGATCGGAGCCACCACCGAAAATCCGTCCTTCGAAATCAACTCCGCGCTGCTCTCGCGCTGTCGCGTCTATGTGCTGAAGCCGTTGACCGAAGATGAGATTGTCGTGCTTTTGCGCCGCGCACTCGAAGACACCGAGCGCGGCTTGGGCCAGATGCATCTAGAAGCGTCCGAGAATGCATTGCGCAAAATAGCCGCCTACTCAAGCGGAGACGCCCGCAGCGCCTACAACGCCCTAGAAGTAGCCGCAGCCCTATCTGTAGAGACGCGGCTAGCCGCGGCTCCGCCCGGAGCCACCGAGATATCAGAAGCCACCATCCACGAAGCCCTCCAGAAGCGGGTTTTGCTCTACGACAAAGGCGGCGAGGAGCACTACAACATCATCTCTGCGCTGCACAAATCGGTTCGCAACAGCGATCCCGACGCCGCCCTCTACTGGCTCGCGCGCATGCTAGAAGCAGGAGAAAATCCGCTCTACATCGCCCGCCGCGTCGTCCGCATGGCCGTCGAAGACATCGGCTTGGCCGAACCGAAGGCGCTCGCATTGTGTATGGCCGCCCGTGATGCCGTCGACTTCATCGGCATGCCCGAAGGCAACCTGGCCCTGGCGCAAGCGGTCGTCTATCTGTCGGTCGCACCGAAGTCGAACGCGCTGTACACCGCGTACGGCGCGGTTCAGCAAGATGTAGAGCAAACCGCCGCCGAGCCCGTCCCCCTCCACCTGCGCAACGCCCCCACCAGCCTGATGAAAGGCCTCGGCTACGGCAAGGACTATCAATACGCCCATGACACCGAAGCCAAGGTCGCCGACATGCAATGCCTGCCCGACAGCCTGCGCAACCGCGTGTACTATCACCCCACCAACGAGGGGGTGGAAAAGCGTATTCGCGAACGCTTGGAAGAGATCAAACGGCTCAAGCAGCCGACCTCCAACCGCACATCAAGCCCGGCAAAAAGCCGAACAAAAAGAGAATCTGAACCGTGATTCCCGCAATCTTATGAGCAGTTGCAATGTTGCAATGCAGTTGCAATGTAAACGACCGGCAGGAGGGTTTCGTCGTGGCCACCAGCCCGCTCATGGATTTCGGCTTTTCCACTCAGCCTTTGCCTGAAACGTCCGCACTCAGGATCGCCGAACTGGTGCGCCTGCAAAAGTTCGCGCAGCGCATCACCTCCACTCTCGATATAGAGGACCTCGTTCCGCGGATCGTCGATGAGGTTGCCACGTCGCTCGGCTGCGTCGAAATCAACCTCTATTTGCGCGATCCTGAGCAATCTGAATTCGTACTGGCCGGCGTTCGCGGCTGCAGCGTTCACGGCAAGGGCCATCGCATCGAGATGGGTGCCGGAATGGTGGGACACGTCGCCGCCACTCGCAAAATGCACTACGCTCCCGACGTCACGCGCGACCCCTACTACATCGCCTGCGAGCCCGATACGCGCTCCGAAGTCGCCATCCCGCTGCAACGCGAGGGCGAACTGGTCGGAGTTTTCACCGCTTCCCATTGCGAGGTAAATGCTTTCTGTTCCGATCAACTAAGTCTGTTGCAGGGATTGTGCGATCACGTCGCCGTCGCCGTGCACAACGCCCGGCGCTTTGGCGATGAGCGCGGACAGCGCGAGCGCATGAGCCGCGAAGCCGAAGAAGCTCGCTCCATTCAGCAGGCTTTGTTGCCGCGCACCTCTCCTCTGATCCCAGGGTTCTCAGTGTCCGGCCTTTCGATTCCGGCAGGTTCGGTCGGCGGCGACTGGTATGACTTCATTCCGCTCGGCGACGGACGCTGGGGACTGGTTCTCGCCGATGTCTCCGGCAAGGGCACGGCGGCGGCGCTGCTCATGTCCGCCACACGCGGCATGTTGCGCTCGCTCGCGCAAACCGGCTCTGGACCCGCCGAAGTGATGCTGCGCCTAAACAACATGATGATCGAAGATTTTCCCAGCGGCCGCTTCGTCACCATGGTGTATGCCGAGCTCGACCCGTCCAGCCGCGTTTTGCGGATCGCAAACGCCGGCCACCTTTCGCCGTTGTTGGTCGAGCCTTCCGGCTACCGCTGGATCGATCACGAGCACGGCATGCCGCTGGGAATCTCCGCCAGCAAATTCTCGGAAACGGAAGTGACGCTAGGCGAGCATTCGCGCATCGCGTTTTATTCCGATGGAATCACTGAGGCGGACATCCCTTCCGGCGAAGAATACGGCGCGGAGCGCCTTCTCGCCCAGATGCAGTCACCCGACGTTACGCCAGAAGCCCTGCTCGCAGATGTCAAACACTTTTCGAATGGAACTGGCCTGCGCGACGATGCCACCGTGATTCTGGTGCGGGCGCGCGGAACGGGATCAGGATCGAGCAAGGACGCTTGACGTGAACCCTCCCAATCACCCAGCACTTCGCATCGAGGGTTTCCCCCGTGTTCTTTCCCCCTGTGTTCCCCTGTGCCCTGTGGTTCGCCTTTTTCCGTGAGCTACCCGAATCGCGCCCGGTGTTCTTTCAAAATGCACCGGTCCACCACCACAAAGATTCCGGCCTTGCGCGCCTTCTCCGCCGCGCGTTCGTTGATCACATCTTCCTGCAGCCAGATCGCCGGAATCTTCAAATGGATCGTCTGCTCCACGATCTCATCCACATACTCGGGGCGCCGGAACACATCCACCAAATCGATCTTCGCCGCCACATCGCGCGGCACGTCGAGCAACGACGCATACGACTTTTCCCCCAGCGCCTCCGCAATCCGCGGATTCACCGGGATAATCCCGTACCCCGCCGCCTGCATGTACGCGGAAACGCCGTGACTCGGCCGCATCGGACTCTCTGACAATCCCACCACGGCGATCGTCTTCGTCCGCGCTAACAGCTCGTAAATCGGATCGGATGGTTTCAATCGCGGCCGTTCCCTTCATCCCTTCTTTTCCAACTTCTGCTTGAACATCCGCAGCGCCAGCTTGCGAATCGTATCCGAAACCTCTTTGTTCGCCGATAGATTCTTGAGGTCGTGAATGAGCAGGTTCTTCATCAACCCCAGCGAGAGATCGAGTGGTGTGCGCGGGTTTTGCACCAGATTCCGCATGATGCTGTAGTTCTTCGCATATTTCCGTTTCATCGGAATCGCGCGCAGCACCGCCTCCAGCACATTTTTCTGCAGCGCAATTTTTTCCACCTCGGCATCCGAAACCTTCGGTGAGTCCAGCACCGCCAACGCTACCAGCTTCGTGGAATCGCGTATCAATATCGACCGCTCCTCCTTGTTGCCGCGCATCGCCAGCGCGATTCGGCCCTTGATGTCGAGCTTGGAAATCTTCTGCAGCGTGCTGTCGCGCCGTTCCTCAAGACCGGGAGCCGCGTGCTTCTTGGCATGGGCAGCGGCTAAAGCTGCTCCTGTCTTTCCCGCCGCAGCTGTCGCCAATCTCCCGCCTGAGACTTTGGCCGCGTTGGCACTTTCGCGGGCCGGGGCAGCAGCAGCCTGTGGCCCAGCCTCACTCACCGCCGCGCCACCCGTCTCTTCATGAATCGTTCCTATTGGTTGGAACGGCTTGTCTTGCTCGGCTGCCAGCTCCGCCGCATTCTCTTCCAGATACTTTACGACCGCACTCTCGACAGCTTCGTCGTGTTCGTCGGCTACGGATGCGGCCTCGGATGCGGCCGCCTCTGCCGCCGGACCTGCCTCCAAGGCAGCGATCTTCTTTGCCACAGCGGCAAGCTCGTTCGCACGCAAATTGGCATTGGTTTGCAACGCTTGCAACAGCCGCGGAGAGCTCATCACTCGCGTGCTCGCCAACAAAGCTTCTACTACCGAGCGCGATCCCGACACCGCAACCGCGTCAATCGCCTCTTCGCCTACCGATGGATTCTCCGCTAGGGCCGGCAGCAGACAAGTCCTCAGATTTTCCCGAGAGACAAAATACCCCAACACTTCGGCGCTGGTCTTCGGATCGGCAGCCGCCTCCACGCTGGCTCGTTCGTCCCAGCCAGCCAGGGTCAGACGAGCCCGCTCAGCAAACAATTTGTTGTGCAGTGCCAGATAAACCAGGATCTCAATCGTCTCTTCGGGCGGCACCGAAAGGGCTCCGCGCGCAGCCGATTGCATCAGATTCGACGGCACCTGCGAGCTGCGAATCATATCAAGCATTTGGGACATCATTTATCTCCCAGAACTCGTCGCGACTTTCTTCCTCGCGGACTTCTGCGCGACCTCATTCGCGAACTTTTTCACGACCCCTTTCGACGCCCGCGGCTTCTTGCCCGTCGCCCGCTCCAATTCCGCCACTACAATCTCGAGTTCGCGCGTAATGCGGTTCGGATTGCGCCGCCGATATTCGTCGCACAAGGCGCGATAGTACCAGAGCGTGCCTTCTTTTTTTCCCGAGAACCGCGTCCAGATGGCTTCCCCATGCCGCCGGTAATCCGCCAGAATCGTGCGGACGTTGTGCAGCTTGTCAGACGCCGAAACCAGCCGCGTCTCGGCATCGGCATGCTTCACTTCGCGCAGATAATCTTTCTTCCGTTCCACCCACTCCGCCTTTGGCTCGCCGAACGAATCCGTACAACCCTCCACAATCTTCGCCACCCGCGAACCAAACTGCTTGCGGATCTCGCGCAGCCTCGGCATCCCGCCGCAATCTTCGACCACATCATGCAGCAGCGCCGCGATCGCCATATCCTCGTCCCCGCCAGCTTCCAGCACGAGCGAAGCAACCGCCATCAGATGCGAAAGATAAGGCACCGCCGTCTGCTTCCGCGTCTGCCCGTCGTGCTTTTCGGCAGCATACCGGAACGCACGCTGCAGCCGGGGGCCGAGCTTCGGCGGCCTTAGCGCAACCTTGTTTCTGAGATTCATAAAGCCGTAACTCTCAACACTTCGCGGTTTCCCCTGTGACCCTCTGTGTCCTCTGTGGTAAAGACTTCCGCCGCGTGCTTAAGCCTTTTTCTCGCCCCGCCGCATTCGCAAATACGCCTGCATCAATGGCGTCAGATCCCCGTCCAGCACGCGATCCACGTCGCCGATCTCCAGTTTGGTGCGATGGTCCTTGATCATGCGGTAAGGCTGCAGCACATACGACCGGATCTGCGAACCAAAATCAATATCCAGCTTTGAATCCTCGATCTTTTTCGTAACCTCGCGCTTCTTCTCCAGTTCGAATTCGTAGAGCTTCGATCTCAGCATGCTCATCGCCTTATCTTTGTTCTTATGTTGCGATCGTTCGTTCTGGCAGGCCGCTACCAGCCCTGTCGGGATGTGCGTGATTCGCACCGCCGAATCCGTCGTATTCACGTGCTGTCCACCCTTGCCGCTCGAACGGTAAGTGTCAATCCGAATATCCTCGGGCTTAATGACGACCTCTATGCTGTCGTCAATCTCGGGAGAAACATACACGCTGGCAAACGACGTATGCCGCCGCTTGGCCTGATCAAACGGCGAAATCCGCACCAGCCGGTGCACCCCAATCTCGCTGGTCAAATAACCAAACGCATACTGCCCGATCACCGAAAATGTCGCGGACTTGATTCCTGCTTCTTCTCCCGGCTGGTAGTCGTACATCTCCGCCTTGAATCCCTGCCGCTCCGCCCAGCGCAGATACATGCGCAGCAGCATCTCCGCCCAGTCCTGCGACTCCGTTCCGCCCGCCCCGGGATGAATCGTCATGATCGCATTCAGACCGTCGTTCGGTCCCGAAAGCAGCGTCTCGGTTTCTACCCGATCCACCAGTTCGCGCAGAGAATCCAAGTCGCGCTGCAAATCAGCAGCGACGTTCTCGCCTTCGCCGGCCAGATCGAAATAGGTGGCGATGTCGTCGGTTCGGCGCGCTAGGTCGCCTTCCAGCGACAACAGGCTTTCCAGGCGCTTCCGCTCGCGCATCACCTGCTGGGATTTTTCAGGATTCGACCACAGATTCGGATCCGACGCCTGCTTTTCAATTTCGGCAAACTGCTGGCGCAGTTTACCGGCGTCAAAGATACTCCCGCAGGTCGTGAACCTTGGTCTTTAGAGAAGTGTATTGCTGTTCCAGTTCATCCAACATGATTTATCACTCGACTCATCAACCCGCTGTGCAGGTAAGGTGTATCAGGGTATGCCTTCAGGCATACCGCAAGTGCTGTGTTATGGATGCGCCTTTAGGCGCCGGTTTTTGGGCCTCGAGCTTCACCACTGGGCGTTATCGCTCGCGATCAGGAAACACAAACCGCACCGCCAACGCGCCTGCTGAAATTATCGCACACAGATACGCGAACCAATCGCCATGCCGCGTGTAAAAGGTGGTTCCCGAGATCAGCGCGTAAGGCGCCGCCAGCGCGGTGCGAATCTTGCGCGGCGTGGCGGCCACGATTCGCCCATAAGGATCGACCGATGCCGTCATCCCCGTATTTGTCCCGGCCAGCACCCACCGGTCATTTTCGATCGCCCGCATCTGTGTCTGTTGCAGGTGCTGCGCCCACGCGCCGCTGTCGCCGTACCAGCCGTCATTCGAGATGTTCAGCAATACCTGCGCACCCTGCAGCGGTCCAAGCCGAATTTCGTCAGGAAAGATCGACTCGTAGCAGATAAACATTCCGAGCCGCTCGCCTCCGGCAACGAGTGGCGTGCGCGACGCACCGCGCTGGAACTCTCCCACCTCTTTGGTCAGCCCTCCGGCAAACGCAAACACCTGCGGAAACGGCAAATACTCGCCGAAGGGCACCAGATGCACTTTGTCGTAACGTCCAACCCACTCCCCCTGCGGATTCACCAACGCAGAGGAGTTGAAGATCTGCGAGCCTTGTCCGCCACTTTGCCCGCTACTCTGCATGGCCGGCGTGATTCCAATCGAGCCCGTCACCACCCAGGTTCCCGATTGCCGCGCCAGCGCGCTCACGGCATCTCGAAAGAAAGGATCGTTCGTATAAAACGGAGAAGGCGACTCCGGCCACACAATCAAGTCGTAACGTCGAGATTCTTTTTCGCCGGTGGGATGCAAGCTCACCGCGGTTAAGTCCCGCAACGTATCCTGAAAATATGTTCTCGTCCACATCGCGCCTTCCTGAACGGGAATGTCGGGCTGCACCAAAAGTGCCGTGCGATCCGTCAACAACGGAGCAGGCGCCAGCAACTGCCCCGCCTGCAGGATCACTGCCCCTCCACACGCCGCCGCCAGCAGCCACTTCCGCCGCTCGTTTCCTCCTTCGCGCGGAGCCAGAAACGAGGCCGCGAACACGCTGTTCACCAGTGCGATTTCAAACGAGAGCCCATAGACGCCGGTGAGAGTAGCAATTCGCGTGAGCGCAAAGTTTCCCGTCTGCGAATATCCCAGAAGCTCCCATGGAAACGCCGTTATCCGGGTGCGAGCCAGTTCGACCGCGACCCAGAGAAACGGACCGGCCGCCAGAGCGCGCCGGATCGACGCTCCCGAAGCAACCGGTTTCGATCCCGCAACCAACGCCAGCAACAGCCCGAACATTCCGTGATACAGCCCGACATACATGCAGAACAGGATCAGCGCCAGCGCAGCGGCCGGAATCGGCATCCCGCCATAGCGATGCATAGTGTCGAAGATCCAGTAGCAGGTGCCGGCAAACCAGAGAATCCCGCTCGCGTAGCCCAATAAGAAACCCTGCCATGGCGTGGCAGGTAACCGTCGCGCCTTATCGTCGAGTTGCAGTTGGAGGGTTTCCGGAGCACGCGCCCGCAGAATCGCCACCAACAGGGGCGCCACCGCAACCCACGATAACCAATACAGCCCCGGAAGCGGAAAGATCACGACCTGCAGGGCTGCCGATAGGACGACCAGTCCCCAGGCGTTGCGGTGGATTTTAAGCACGCTTCAGGATAACAAACAGAAGATAACAAACCGACCTTGAGCCGCAAGCAGCCCCACATCAAATCATTATGGCTGGGTGATGGTAGAGTTGCGGGAGGGCTCGCCGCCTTCAGCCGCTTGCAAGGTCGACTTCTTTTGAGAAACCTTCTTTTGCAAAACCAGGGAAGACGCCCACAGCAAGCCGATGCTCGCTGCCAGTATCAAGAAAAATAGCTTGATCTTCAGAGTTATGGCAAAGACCAGCACTGCCAAGGGAAATCCCCAGAACCAGGACTCAGCCTTGAATCCCGCGCCCCACCTGGCTCGTCGACCGGAGGACGCGACGCGCGGCCAAAGCGACGGCAGCAAGCGCGGGACCGCTCGGCGGTAAAGCTCGTATTGTTCCCCCTGGCTGACCTGCAATTCGGCCTCTTCGCGATTGATCAGCCGGTAACAGAACACCAGCATCGCCACCACCGCCACTAAGAACCCAGTTCGGCTCATCATCGAGCCCATACCGACGGCCATCAATACGTTAGCCGCATACAGCGGATTGCGGACGTACCGGTAAGGTCCATCGGCCACGAGTGATTGCGATTTCACTTCAGCGGCATACACGACTTCAGCCTGAAGATACGCCGATGCCCAGGTGCGAATAAGAGCAGCCACAACCAGCAGGAGAGCGGCGCCAGCAAATAGCATGTGCGCCAGCCGGTCGGCATCCATCTGGAATCTCGCTCCGAGCCAGTTGGCCAGCACCGCGGTGGAATTCTCGTGGTCCGCAGCGTAGAGCGGAAACATGCAACCAAAAATCAGGCCGAACACGAGCGCCCGATTCGTGAACTCCCAATTTGTGGCTTTCATGCGGAGAAAAATATCGCGGCGAGCTTCGAATGTAAAGCCATTCCGCAAACACCGTAGGGACAGCCGCCCTCGGCTGTCCAAGCGAGCGCAGCTCGCCGCGTCGGTCGCAGGTCGTAAACCTCAACTACCCGATCACTTCACTTTCGGCGAATCCTGATCCGCGGCCTTCTGATCGTCCGCATGAATCACGCCATCGTCTTCCGCGTAGAACGAGCGGTGTTCGCTATCCAGGTGGTTCGGCGTCATGGTGAGCACGAAGCCGTCTTTATGAGAACGGAAGCTGGCCGTGTAATCCCCACGGTCGGTGCTGTGCGCCATCCGCTTGGTGAACGATCCAGTCCCTGCCAGCGCCTCCAACGAATCCGCGAACTTGTCATGGCGTTTTTTGTATTCGCGCTGTGCCCGCAGCACCACCCGCATGTAGCCGAGCGCCAGCGCTTCCGATTCCGAACGCGCCGGATCGCCCGGATATTTCGGCTGATAGGCTGCGCCAGACGGCGCTGTCTTTTGATCGGTCGTTTGAACAGACGTTTGAGCGGACGTCTGCTCCGTCGTCGGCTCTTTCGTCGGCGCTGTCGCTTGGGATTGGGACGAGGTCTGCGCCCGCGCCAGCAGCCCCGCTCCCGTCATGCCCAGCGCCAGAATCCCCGCCCAATACCGCATCTGCCTTCTTTTCACTGCCAGACCCTCCTCTGGTGCCTAACTTTGGGGGTTACCCCCGTAATTTGTCTCGCTCACCAATCGTTCCAATTCTTTGCTACTTCAGGCAAGCTTGAACAGGATGCAATCCTAACAGGGAAACCTTAATGAAAGCTGCCGTCGCCAGAAAGCCGTTGATACGTGTCGCCGTAGTGGAAAGCGATCCGCTGCGATTTGTGGGATTCCGGGCGCTCTTCGATAGCGAACTTGATTTGGAGCTCGTCTCCGCCTCGCTCGCCGATCTCGGCCAGTTGCAGAGCATCGATCTGGTCCTGCTCGGCAATCGCGGTGGCCAGAACCTCTACGACATCATGGCCAGCATGAAGGCCATCCGGCCCGACCTTCGTATCATCGTGACCGGCTCCGGCATGGACGATGAAAGCGTCCTCAAAGCCATCGCCGCCGGCGCCAAAGGCTATGTGGACGAAGCTGCTTCGCCGGCCGAGTTTATCCAGGCTCTCCGCGTCGTCAATCAGGGTTCAGTGTGGGCTCCGCGCCGTGTGCTCTCGACTTTCATCGAACGCGTCAGCTCATCGCCAGGCCGCATCTTCCCCGCCGGACGGATTACCTTTACCGACCGCGAGAAAGAAGTGCTCGAGATGCTGGTCGCCGGCCGCTCCAACAAAGAGATCGGCTCAGCCCTCGGCATCGAAGAACGCACCGTGAAGGCACACGTAGCGAAACTGATGCGCAAAGTCGGCGTCCAGAATCGCATCGCGCTCTCCGTCCACGCCATCACTCATTCGCTGGTAGCGGCGAAGTAGGTTATGGCTTATTCGTAACCCGCTGCCTCGTCCCCTGGGGCAGTTGCATATTCAGTTGTTAGGGGCTCGGCATCGTGCTGCACAACCTTCTCTTGTTCGCCAGCGCTTGGTCTAAGGCCACTCTTTGGCGTCTGGTCGTAGCGATCCATCCTCCGCTGGAGCTGTTCGCGCGCTGGTTGAAGTGGATGCTCGCCGGCTTTTTCCTGGCACTGACTGTCTCTGCCCCTCCTCCAGTCCGGGCGCAGGATACAGAATCCGTCGGCGACGCGGCACGCGCATTTCGTGCCAAACACGCTGCCCAAGCCGACCAGGACAAGGTGCACCCGCCCCAACCACCCCTCTCAGCAACAACTCTCGTGGCTTGGCAAATCGCGGGCATGAAGGTACCCGACATTTTGAATGAACTGCAGCTGCGCGGACTTGCGTTTGCCCCCAACGACGCGCATCTAAATCCCTGAAGGATGGGTGCCTCGCGCCCGAGCTTCTAGCCGCTCTGCCCAGTGTGCCTTCTCATCCCGACGCCTCCACACCTTCGGAGGTTCCACAGAGGCTTTGATCGCTGCGGCCCAAGCCTTCAGCGCCAAGGATTACGCGGGTGCTCGCCACGCCCTGGAAAGTCTGGTTCAGAAAAATCGCGATACCAACCTCTACGCAGCGCTCTGCAGCATGAATCTTCTGTCCGGCGATTTACCATCCGCAGGAACCGCTTTCCTTCAATCCGAGCAACTGGACCCCTCCTTTGCCTGTACGCACGTCCGCCTGGCGGAGATTTATACCATGCAGAACAAGGTTCTCAAATGAAGGAAGAAGCCAAGAAGGCGCTACGCTTGCAGCCCAACGACGCCGCTGCACGCAAGTATCTCGCCCTCTCCATCACCAACGAATCGCAGGATTCCGGCTCCTCCAATAGCAAGAATTTCAATGATCTGTACGACTTCAAGGCAGGGGAAAACAGGGAGGCCAATGACCTGAGCAACCAAGCAATGGCACTCTACCGGCAGCAAGAGTGGACCAAAGCCGAAGCGGCCTATCGTCGCGCCATTGAAATGGACCCAAAGGTCGCCGTGTACTATTACAACCTCGGCATTCTTTACATGAACTGGCCCCCAGGCCACGACGAGCTGGCAACCGCCTCTCCATTTGCACCCATTGCCCCTGGCTAACTACTCAATCAGGATACCCGCAAATTACAGGCGATCGAAGCCTTCAAGCTGGCCAAAGCCTTGGCTCCCCGGAATCTGAAAATCCGCACAAACCTCGGTTCTGCCCCATGCGACATATCGCAGTACTCCGAGGCCGTGGTTGAGTTTCGCGAACTGCTCTCCATGGATCCCTATTGGAATAGGGTGCGACCGTGCTATGTCCAGGCACTTCATGGTTCAGGCCATGTCAAGGAATCGTTCCAAGTCGAGAAGGACTATAAACGTTATAAGAATGTGGACGACTCGGGTGACGACGGCACTGCCATTTTTGACGATGACGACAAACCGCGCGGCATGCAGATGTAACGGAAACACCACAGACGCGCCGCTCTACTTCATGCGGTTGCGATACAAGCTTCCATCCACCTGCCGAACCATGGCCTCGATGTCGAGCGGGACCTCTAAGAAAGCCGCTATTTCTTCGGCCACTGCCTTCGGCTCGCGCAACACGCGATGGTAATGCGCCCGCGCGACCCGCATGTTCGTCTTGTCCGCAAGCCACTTGTTCACTTCGATCAAATGTCGCTGAAAGGCCTCTTCGATTGCGGATGTGTCAGCGTTCGAATCCGCACTGCCACGCCGTCGCAGCATTTCGTCCTGCGACTTCAGCACCTCGGGCAACGGACGCTGCATGAAGACGATTCGATACTCGTGCCCCGGCGGCAGCGATAAAATCAGTTGCGAGATGACCTTCACAACCTTGCCTTCGGCCTCGGCAATCAGACTCGGATCTTTCGGAAGCTGCTTGATGCGCTCCCACTCCAGATATCCCTTGGGGTTGTCGGTGTCGGCCTCGCGCTCGCCGTCGGAGAGAACCGGCAGCCCGCCCGCATCCAGCATCTGCATCATCAGCGACGTGCCCGAACGCGGCAGTCCCGAAACGATAGTGATCATCAATACTCTTGCCTTTCAAGAGAATCCCGTCCTTGATATGATAGTTGGAATAACAGTGGGAAGGTAGCCGCCGGGCAAAGAAGATGACCGCGCGCCCCTACTCCAAACTCCCCTTTGCCGGATAGTATCTCTGGATCATCCGTCCGGTCATCAGGCCGCCTTCATATTCCGGGATAATGACTTCATCGGCGCCCGAGTTACGAATCGCGGTGGCGTAGCGCTGCTGGCCGGCACGCGTGATGATCTTTGCCTTGGCGTTCAGCGAACGGGCGGTGACCGTGATGTAAAGATTGTCGGCGTCACTGTCGATCACGATGCAAATGCCGCACGCCCGCTCGATGCCGGCCTGCAGTAGTGTGTCGTGCCGCTTGGCGTCGCCCTCGATCACCGGCACGCCGTCGTTCAGCAGTTCACGGCACAGTCCTTCGTTGGTCTCGATCAGCACAAACGGAATCTCCAGGCGGGTAAGCTGGTCGACCACCGTCCGTCCCACCTGGCCGTATCCGCAGATGATGAAATGGTCCTTGAGCTTCGCGATGTTGGCGTCGTTGATCATGGATTTCCAAGCCTCCAAACCTTGCCGGTTAAAGATCGTGACCAGTACCCGCTCCGCGATCCACACTTGAAAAGCAAATACTCCCGCGAATACGAAAATCGAAAACAATTTGGTAGCCGTCCGGACCGAGTGGTAATCGATCGCGTGCGGATGGAAGATCCAGAAAAACGCATCAATCGCGCGGAGCCCCTCCAGCCTCATATACACCGCGACACAGATCAGGCAGAAACCGCCGAACACGAGCGTGGGCATCCACAACCGCCGGAGAAAAAGAACTGTGATGCGGCCCATAAAGTTGACGCGGCTCCCGTTTCACCCACCGGGCGCGAACCGGAAATTCGGCCCAAAACCGCTCCGGGGAATCCGGGAAATATACCAGAGAGCCGCGATATCGAGAGACGGTAACTAGTTATGCCTCAATTAGAAATTTTAATCGGCTCGATCGCCCAGCCTGTGAAGTGGAAACAAAGAATGTGAACGCCCAAAATGCCTGCCACGCCGCCATTGCACCCCGGCGAGCGTTCTGATAACGTGCCTGTCATCTCAAAGGAGGCCCCGTGGCCTTTTGTCCAACCTGTGGTGCGCAAATTGCGGATGGAGCGACCTGTCAGAAGTGTGCTGGTGGCGCCGGTCAAAGCGCGGTTGCGGCCGCACCGGCGGCCGCCGGGCTCACCGATAACGTGGCCGGCGCGCTAGCCTACGTGACCATCATTCCGGCGATTATTTTTCTGGTGCTGGAGCCCTTCAACAAGAAGCGCTTCATCCGCTTCCATGCCTTTCAATGCCTCTTCTTTGCAGCCGCATGGACGGTGCTTTGGATCGGCCTGTCAATCATTGCGCACATCCCATTCCTAGGATGGGCTACGGTCGTGATGTGGCCGCTCGTCAGTCTGGCCGGATTTGTGATCTGGCTGATTCTGGTGCTCAAGGCCTATCAGGGACAGATGTTCAAGCTGCCCGCAATCGGCGACATAGCCGAGCAGCAAGCTGGCAAGTAGGTCCCGGCCTGGCCCTTGGCAAGAGCACGGCTTCACGGCCGAGCAAAAACGCCGAGTAGAGACGGGGCTTGCCAAGTCTCGGATCGCCCCCGAACTATGTTCGAGCACGAACGGGAAGGTCATGGCGTCACAGCTTGCGGAAAAGTCCGGCTTCGTATCAGGGTATCGCTTTAGCGATATCGTAAGTCCTTCGAAATCCGACGCCCCTTTAGGGGCTGAGACAGCAAGATTCACTTTTTCCGCAGCCTCTCTAGCCGTGCCAATCAGAGCCCAGAGGAAATACGGGCCTCTAGCCCCTGAGGGCGCCGCCCATCGCCAATTGTCAGTAACGTCCGTTTCCCGAAATCCTTTCTCGCTTTGCACGTCAATCCAGTAAACTAGGAAGTGTCGTGTTCACCGGCCTTCAGCCCGCGAGTTCAAGATTCCGCCGCCATCGCGCAGTAGGACTGTCGGTAGCCGCGCACTTAACCCTCCTGGCCGCGATCGTGTTCCATAATCCCGGAGTAGTCGACCTAACCCCCACCTGGCTAGCCTATGGAGACGGCACCCACACCTACAAACTGATTTACTTTCCACCGGCCGCGAACAACGACGCATCTCCAGACGCGGCCAAGTTGCTATTCCCGCGGGCCAGCAAGAAGCACCCCCATCCACTTCCGAAGTCCCAGCCGCCCAAGCCTGAGCCAGAGCCTCAGCAGGTCATTGCCGATGCCAATGCCAATAGCGACGCCGAAGCCAGCGATCACAACTCTCACGCCGGATCTCCGCTAGGCACCGTGATTGACGGCCCGATAACCGGCCATGAAGTCCACGTCGCCTATCCGACCGTGTATCCCGATCCTCCCGTGGACCGCGCCGAGCTTCCCCGCGACTTGGTGGGCGATGTTGTGATTGAAGTCACCATCGACTCCCAGGGCACCGTCGTCGAAACCAAAATTGTGCAGTCAATCGGCCACGGCATCGACGAGAAGATTGAAGCCACTCTCCGCCACTGGCATTATCAGCCAGCAACGCTCGACGGCGCGCCGGTCGCCTCCCGGCACGACGTGCACTTCCACTTTCCGTCCTGAAGATCGAGTGATCGGATCTTGGTAGTGGCTCAGCGTAGGGGCTCAGTTGATCGTCATCACAAAAAATTGTCATCCTGAGCGAAGCGAAGGACCTGCTTTTTGCCGCCAGCGGCACAGTTGGATTGGTTCCCTAAACTGCGCACCACTAAACTGAGCACCGCACCGATCTTTTATTTCTCCATTTGTTCGCCCATATGCTAAACTTCCTTTCCCGTCCCCTGCATAGCCTGATGTCGCGCGAAAGCGAAACGTCGGAAGACGCCATCCACAGCCGCGGAGCGGCAGAACAGGAAAGCCCGGCAGGTAAGTGCCGGGAAAGCGGAAATGGTGCAAATCGAGTCCCGTTAGGGACGGCACGCGCACGACGACACAGACTCCCCGAGGGGCGACCGCGATGAAAAAAGCGATCAACCACCTGAAAAAATCCGACCCCGTGATGGCCGCGATTATCGAGAGCATAGGCCCGTACCGCATGCAGTTTGGCGAGCCTACTTTTCACTCGTTGGCTGAATCGATCCTGTATCAGCAGTTGAACGGCAAAGCGGCCGCGACGATCTTCAATCGATTCACCGCCCTCGCCGGCGATCCGCTGACGCCGCAGGGCATCCTCAAATTGACCGACGCCGAAATGCGAGGCGTAGGCCTGTCGCGCCAAAAGACCGCATATCTGCGCGACCTAGCCGAGAAGACCAAAGCCGGCCTGCTGAAATTCGAACGCCTCCCAGAATTGCCGGAAGAAGAAGTGATCGCGCATCTCACCCAAGTCAAAGGCATCGGCGTCTGGACGGCGCACATGTTCCTGATGTTCACCCTACGTCGCCCCGATATTCTCCCCACCGGCGATTACGGCGTGCAGGCTGCCATCAAGAAGCACTACAAGAAACGCAAGTGGCCCAAGCCGGCCGTGATGGAGAAGATCGCGAAACCATGGGCTCCTTATCGCTCGATCGCCTGCTGGTATCTGTGGAAGAGCCTGGATATTAAGACGGTAGAAAAATAACTGGAGGCTTTTCAGCTTGGGGAAAAACCTGTTCGTGTGGTGACGGGGCTCCGCCCCGTTCTGTGAGCCGCGATAAAGTTTGCAGACGCCTACCTTCGGAAAGGCGACGACGCGCAGGACGCAGAAAAACTCACGTAGGGACAGCCGACTCGGCTGTCCAGCGAGCGAAGCTCGCTATGCGGCAATGGCCAGGGCACGACTTAGTCGTGCCGCAAACTGGGAAAAATTGCTCTAAGAGCAGGAATTGGACCTGAGGCCTGGCGGTTGGCCCCAGCCGCGATACAGCGCCTTCAGCGTAGTTTCGTGATTTGGACAACTAAGCTCTCCGGTTCGACGTCATAGTTTAAAAGGCGCCGCGAGAGCGCGAGATGCCCAGCGAAAGATAGCGATGCTGAAACTGGATGTAAGAGGGTATCGACGGGGGCTTGATTGGAAGGCAAAGGTTTCTGCTCTGTCCCTCGGCTTTTTTCTGATTGCGCTTCTGCAGTCCTCAGCATCAACCGTACCATCCGATCCTACGCCCTTCGGACCAAACGCCCTCGGTGTGAATATCCACTTCACGACTGCCCTACCCGGAGAGATGGAGATGCTCGCGCAAGCGGGCTTCCGATGGGTGCGGATGGATTTCGACTGGGCGTCGACGGAGCCGCAGCCGGAGAAATATGATTTCTCCGCATACGATGGACTACTTTCCGATTTGGATCCCTACGGAATTCGGGCCCTCTTAATCCTCGATTACACCAACCCTCTCTACGATCAGAACTACTCGCCTTACGATGAAGAAGGCAGGACGGCTTTTGCCAACTGGGCGGCGGCAGCGGCAACCCATTTCTCAGGTCGCCGCGTTATCTGGGAAATGTACAACGAGCCCGACTTGACCTGGACACAACCATCAGGCGCGGATGGTTCCAGCGCTGAGAACTATGCCAAATTGGCTCTCGCGGTAGGCAGAAGTCTGCGTGCGGTCGCTCCGAAGGAGATCTACGTGGGCCCGTCCTTGAGTTACCTCATAAATCTACCTTTTCTGGAGACTAGCCTCAAGATGGGCCTGCTCGATTACTGGTCGGGAGTTACGATCCACCCGTACCGCCAATGCGCCCCTGAGACGATCGAAACCGGGACGTGCGTCAACGGATCTGCGCCGAAAACAACCTACGCAGAAATCGTGTCGGTGATTGCAAAATATCTTCCTCCCGGAAAAACAGTTCCGCTCCTTTCCGGGGAGTGGGGATACTCCAGCTACTGGGTTTGTTGCGACGAAGAAACTACCGCGAAATTCCTCCCGCGGGAATGGCTCACGAACCTGGCGAATGACGTTCGTCTCTCAATTTGGTATGACTGGCGCGACGATCCTCGTGACCCGAGCGACCCCGAACAATCGCACTTCGGAGTCGTGTTGCGACGGTATTACCCAGACCGGGTCCCCGTATTTGATCCAAAACCTGCCTACTTCTCTGCAAAAACGATCAATTCGGTTCTCCGTGATTACTGCTTCGATAGGCGCTTGAAGATTGGCGGTCGAGAAGATTTTGTGCTCGTGTTCAAGAAACCGGATGGAGATTTCCTTCTGGTGGCGTGGACGAAAGGACACGACCACGAAGTCGTGATTCCAGCGAAATCGGGGCAGCAGTTCAGCGACAAGTCTTACAGGGGAGAAGAACTCCCTTCCCTAACCGCCGGACAGAACGGCTTAGCCATTCGCCTCACTGACAGTCCCCAATACCTGACGCTGCAATAAAGTATACCCATCGCTAAATCGATGTATATCCGAGGCGGTTGTGAGGTTGTGAGTGAAATCCGGGAATTCAGGCCGAAAATCGAGCTTAAGTCCACACTCCGGAATACCTTACAAGTAACCCTTTTAAACTCAATACTTTACAGGAAATCGGGCGGGCGGGGACAGTATACACTAGATACTATCCCAACAGTAAACATCCAAAATGAAGTCAACCCAGAAGCAAAATAAAAAACCCTCTCCACACATCGAGAGGGTTTGCGAACTGGTTGGGAGAAATTTTTATGCCGCGCGCACGACGTTGCCCGCCTGGAAGCCCTTCGGACCTTTGAGCAGATCGAACTCAACGGTCTCACCCTCGTTCAGCGAGCGGTAACCGTTCTCCTGGATGGCCGAGAAATGCACGAACACATCCTCGCCCGTGGAGCGCTGGATAAATCCATATCCCTTCGCCCCGTTGAACCACTTCACAGTACCCTTCTCTCTCACAAAGAAACTCCTTTCGACTCATCGCTAAGAATTATTCTTCCGCCGCTTGTCTGTTTGCCCTGGTTTCACGAATACCCGATACCAGACATCCGCTACCAGAGCTCCCCCTCAAAGACGGTAAGAATCCTGCTGGCGTCGCCGCGCACGGTTGATGCCGCACCAACAGAAACGGCTCCCCTGTATTCCGTCGGACGGTTGCCCGCGACGAAATACTGTGGAGCCGCGAAAACGAAGGCGCGATATCGGACCGCTGACACAGCAACGTCAATCCTGCTTATTCGCCAACCGTGTCCGGCTGACGAAGCACCAGATAATAGCAGGAAGATTCCAGTTGGCAAGAGCTAAGTTGCTGAAAACGAACATGACCCAGACTCAATCAACGCGCGCCGCCTGACTCCGAAGCCGCCAGCTTCGACGGAAAGCCGTAAGTATTTGATAATATTTGAGAAACCAGTGTCCTCGCTCACTCCCATCAAGCTTTCCGACAAGAACGGCGTGGCTGAATATCGCGTGGCCCCAGTCGACGGCCTGGTGCGCTCCACCGCGCGCTACCTGCTCCGGACCGAAGTGCACACCTTCGCCTTCTCCGTTGCCGCCAACGCCATTCTGTCATTCTTCCCGTTCCTGCTCTTGCTGATGACTCTGATTCGGTACGTCTTTCGTTCGCCGGTGATGTACACCGTACTCGAGAATCTGTTGCGCGATTCTCTTCCCACCGGACAGGAATTCGTGATCCGGAACCTGAATGCGCTGGTCGGTGAACACCATCGAGCCCAAGTGTTTTCGCTGGCCATGCTGCTGATTACTTCCACCGGAATTTTTCTGCCGCTCGAAGTCGCGCTGAACCGCGTCTGGGGATTTCGCAACAACCGCTCTTACCTGCAAAATCAGTTGATGTCGCTCGGGTTGGTGTTTGCCTGCGGATCGCTCGCCCTGCTCTCGGTCGGATTGACCGCCGGGAACGTAGCCATGGTGAAGAGCGCGCTGCACGGCTATGGCGCCTGGTATGTGACCCTGGTGGACTTCTTGACCATGAAGATCTTCTCCATCCTGGCCAGCATCGCGATATTCTTCCTCGTCTACTGGCTGTTGCCAAACGGCAAGGTGCCCGCGCAAGGAGTCCTGCCAGCGGCGGTCCTCATGGGATTGCTTTCCGAAGTATTGAAGTACGCATATATCTACGCCCTTCCCCGGCTGAATTTCGCGGAAGTGTATGGACCGTTCGCCATCTCGGTCAGCCTGATGTTCTGGGCGTTCCTGTCAGGGATGCTGCTGCTGACAGGAGCCCATCTGTCGGCGCGAACTTTGCGGGGCTAAGCTTGTGTGCGGGGATTACGCTGCGCCTCACAATTTCCATCGCGTCGCCGACTTCGGAAAACTTTTCTCGACGAATCCAAACACCGTCTTCGCACGCACTCCGAAAATCGGTTCGTCCATGCTCCTTGGATCCATCTTGTATTTCTTCTTGTAGGCAACTGCGACGCGCTCCAACTCCGCAGCATCCTCAACTTGAATCGCGAGTCCCTCAACAATCACGGCCTCCTCGCCGTCGTCGTTCGCGACTGTGCACGCGGGATTCGCAGCGAGGTTTTGACCTTTGCGGGATTTGCGTCCGGTCGAGAAGAAGAAAGCGTCGTCGAGCCACACTCCCCACACCGGCATCACATGCGGACGTCCCAGCCCCGAGTGAAGGCCCGCATGAATCGTAGCCAGCCAGAACGTCCGGCAGCGGTTCATCTTTCCGGCAACCCATGCCCACGGAAGCAGACCCTTGCCGTCTTCAGGACCGACAATGCCGTAACCGGGCGCAAACGGACGATCCGCCTTAGGCTGCGATTTTGCAGCTGTCCGCTGTTGAGCGCCGCGGCTTCGTGCCGCTTCGGTCGATCTGCTTCGCCATAACCTTCGAACTACCTCTTCAACTCCTGCACGGCGCGGTATGCCTGATCGATGGCGCAGTCGGTGTAAGCGTATGCGTCCGCGTCCGAGTTCGCGATCGCCAGCCGCCCAAACGGTCTGCGTGCCACCTGGCAAGGCGTTTCGCCGCCTTCGAGCCAGAACGGGTCGGCCAGCGAATTGTATTCATACGCGTAGCCGTGCGGCCAGCGGTTGACCGTGATCGCCAGGATGTCGCGCGCCGGCTCGAATCCGCCCGGACCCAGCATTCGGGCCAGTTGCTCGCGAATATTGCGCTCGTAAGTTTCGAACGTGGTCGTGTAGAGCTGGATGCGCCCCAGTTTGTGCTGCTCGCGTGCCGGACGTCCCGGCTTACAGGCCGCCTTCATCATGTGCACCACGATCGGCTCGTCGGGACTTTTCGTGCATTCATAGCCGCCAATGCTGACCGGAAGATCCAGGTTCACGCTGGTATGGTACATGCCAGGCGCGTAAATCCCCCGCGCGCCCAGCTTCTGGAAGGCGCTCCAGTTGCGCACCAGAACGTTGTTATAGAGCAGCGGGACTTTCTGCGCCGAAGCCAGCGCTTCTTTTTGCGGGTCCGGCAATTCCCGCGCGATGTATGGAATCACCACATGCCAGCACGCAAGAATGCAATTCGCGGCACGTACTGTCTTTAGCTTGTTCTCGGTAAAGTAAGCTGACTTCCATTTCTTTCGCCGACGCCGGATCGCCCCGGTGATTCACCTTGACCACGGTGCTGTTCAACCGTATGCGCGTCGAAGAGGACGGCTCGTCGAGCTTCGAGTAATCGGCCTTCGCCAGCACCACGTCGGTGGCGGAGCTTCCCGGAATTGCCGCCGGAATCAGCTTCCGCACCAGCAGCCGCGCGATCGAAGCGTTGCCGTCGGGAAAATGAAAAAAGTATTTCTCCGCTTCGTCGCTGCGAATGGCGTCGCGGTTCATCCCCTTGCCCGGCGTGGGATCGAGTTTGAGGCCACTGAATCCCGGCATTTCCAGCCCCCAGGCGTCTTGTGCCGCGACCGCGTCAATACCCAACGCCAAACAGCGGATGCGGGATAAGCCTGGAACAACTTCACGATTTCGTCGCTCACGCCGATCGTATCGGTCAGGTATTTCGCATAGCTTATGCGAGCCAGACGCGCTTTCTTTTCGTCGGAGCTGAGACCGGGAAAATAATCTTTCTCCTCGGTGAGCAGCCGCTGGAAATCTTCCTTGGCTTTCGCCGAGAGCGGAGCTTCTTGCAGAAAGTCTCGCAGGTCCGCTTCGCCGCTCTTGTCGGTGAGGCCGCTCTCATCTGCTCCGGAGTGCGCCGGGTTCGCGACCAGCTTGTCCGCCCCAAACGTTTCCTTGTCGAAAAAAATCCGCGGCTTCAGACCCAACGAACGGTAGAGATCTTTGCTGACATACTTGTGATACGAAGGCACATCAATACCGAGCTCTTCGATCAGGCCCTTTGCGACTGCGCTATAAGGCCACGGGCTTTCAATGGAATACGTGCCGCCGAATCCCAAAATCGTGCGGCTGCCCGCGCGAAATTCGTTGCGCTTGGCGTGTCCGCCGAAGTCATCGTGGTTCTCGAGAATCAGAACGCGCGCCTTGTCGCCTGCGGCCTTGCGGAAATAGTGCGCCGCGGCAAGCCCGCTGATGCCTCCGCCCACGATCACCAGATCGTAAGCTTCGCCCGTGTCTACGGCCTTGGGAGCGTCCTCCCAAAAGCCGCCGTCGCGGACTTTGTGCATGGTTTCGAACGACCCGGCGTGACTTCCGCGCAGGCCGGTCTTGCCCGGAGGATAGTAACCGGGAACGTCCTGCGCTTCCAGATCGGCGGCAGCCGCGGCCCACATTTCAGGCGGCACCGTCGAAGCCAAGACAGCCGCTCGCGCCGCGAGGGCAACTCCATTCAGAAAATCCCGGCGCGTGATTCTCGCGCCCATTCCCAGTGCTCGGTCCCGTCTCTTTGACACAGATTCCTCTGACACAAAGCCCTCCGGCGAGGCAGTGTATCACCACTACTTATCTCTCCTTCACCCGCTCGCTATTGCCGTGTCCCGCCGGAATTCCCACGCACGCTGGCTGTCTCCAGCCCTGACTTCGCCGTTGCTTCCAGCACCTCACTCCAAAACGAAGTATTCGGATCGACCGCGGCCACTCCGATCTGACCTGCCGCCGGCGTGTCATCTCCTCCTACCCACGCCACGCGAAACTCTTCCTTCTTGTGTCCGCGGGCGAGAGAAATCTTGTCGCCCGGCCCCAGCATTCCGTGGATGCCATCCAACAGCGCTCCGCGCCGGCTGATATTGATCGTGATCACTCTTTGATCCAGAGGACGACCGCTGCTGTCGGTCCCGGTAAGCATCACCGGCAACGCCAGATCAATCCGCGGATCGCGGCGCTTGCCGAGCCGCTGCGCTCGCAAATCGTTCAGAAACTGCTCCGCGGTCAACGACGGCCCCTCGCGAACCAGCCCCAGGAGCGGGTCGGGCGATTCGTCATCTTGCGCCGCTTCGGGCGCATGCTTTGGCGCCGCGCGCTGGCTTTCTTTTGGTGTTCTTTTCTCCCCACGAAAATTTTCGGAACCTCGCGACCGCTCGTCAGCCGGCCAATCAGCTCCTCCACTCGTGCCCGCCGATCGTGCGCTGGTGTTCCCGTGAACTCGACTCCCATTCCCGTTTGCGCATGCGACACCCGTACCACTCCGTCGAGCAAACACTCCGTGTTCATCGCCCGAATACTCAGCAACACCGGAGTATCGGCGGGAAAAGGCGCGGCCGTCTCCAGGTAGCAGGCGCCCGCGCTGATGTCGGTCAGGCGCCAGCGTGGCGCACGAGCCGGCTTCGCCGTCGCGCTCCGCTCTTGATCTGCGTGCCGCTCGTCTTCTGCGGCGGTTTGCGGCAGGCGAGAGGTTCTCCTCGACCTTCCAATCCGAAGGTGCATACTCGATTCCCCAGAAGTTGCCGGGAACGTCGAGTTCCAGGCCGACCAGCCAGGTCTCGGGATCGCCGCCCAGTGGAACCACCTCCGAGACCCGCGCCGTGGTGTGCCGTTTTGCCGAAACGATTTCCAGCCGGACCTGAATGCCGTGCGCCAGCACGCGTGAAACGATCAGCCCGCATCCGTGCGCGTTCACCAGCGTGGTGTTGCACTGCTCGGAAAAGGGCTGGGCGGCATCGAGGCTGGTCACCCGCACCGGAACTTCCAGCGGCAGCCGCGTGCTGCGGCGAATGGCGTGCTGCGTTTTTTCCGGAGAGCCCATAAAGTTAGCAGACAAAAAGTTCTTCGGCCTGAGAACCTCGACTCGAGGAGATCCAGATTTCGAGAAAGATTTCAGAACCGACGACGATTTGAAAACCAGTGCCGGTAAATCCGGCAACCGTCCACTGACCATGCTAGATCACAAGAAAGCCCCGGGCACGGAATTTCGCCGCCCCGTTTCCAGTTAGACACTAGGGACTGTGATGACGCTGGTTCGCGGAAGCTTGGAAGGGAATCCGATCTCCGGTAGAGACGCGGCTTGCCGCGTCTCCGGAGACTCCCGGCACTACCCGATCTTGATCGCCGTATCGGGCGCCTGGAAGGCGATCTTGTGACTACCGTCGCAGAAAGGCCGGTTGGCGGAAGCGCCGCAGCGGCAGAGGGAAAACGCCGTCTTGCCCGTCAGGTCGTATTTGTTGCCCTCGGCGTCCACCATTTCGACAACGCCGTTGGGATCGTCTATGCGCAAAGGACCGTTCGTTGCGCACCGTAATCGTGACTTGCGCCATGCAACCTCCAAAAAGATGAACAGCTTTCAAACTATCGCACAAAAGAAAAAGTTGCCAGTGACAGAGCCAGGTTGTCATCGCCCGACTGGACGGCGATGACGCCGTCGCTCAACCGTCTGACTCATCACTGCGATCGCAGCTGACTACCGCCACCGGTCCACCGCTTCCCACCACAGAATCTTCGACCACTCATCAAAAGTGACTTTCGCCCATTCGCGGTTCGTCCACCAGGCGTCGCCGAATTGCGCGGGATTGCGGGCCGCGGCCGCGCTGAACTGATATTGCGGCAGGCGATGGCGAAAGATCATCAAGGCGCGGCGGGTGTGAAATTCTGAGGTCACGATCAGCACCCGATGCGCGCCCACCGACTGCAGGCATCGGCTTACATCGTCGACCTCGGCAAAAGTAGAGAAGCCGACGATCGGACACACCGAGACGCGGTTTGCTTCCCCAAGACCGTTCACGTATTTCTGCGCAATCTCGGCTCAGTTGCTGATCGTAGATCAGATCTCGGTGAACATTCAGAAACACGTGCGGCGCCACTCCCTGGCGCAGCAGTTCCAGAGCGCGGGCCGGACGGACGTTGGTCTCCCCAGCCAGCACCACGATGGCATCGGACTTTCCCGGTTCGTCCACCACCAGAAAGCGCGCCGCCTGGCTCGCGAGCGCAAGAAAGATCAGGAACACAATGAGACAGTCGTAAGAATCGCATCTGAGGCGCATGTTACTGCACCTCGCATGTTACTAAGGAAACCACTGCGGCGCGGCGAATTCGATTACCGCAGTAATCAAGATCGCAATCGCCCAGTAACAATCGCATGAAAATGGTTTGACAACCGCAGCTTCCGCGGGCCAAGCGCGATCTCCAATGCTAGAATTATTTCTGGCCTATGGATACTCAACTCACCGCTTCTTCCCTCTTCACTGACTTGAAAAGCCGCATCGATGCCCGCCAGGCACGGGTCGGAATCATCGGCCTCGGCTACGTCGGATTGCCGCTGGCCCTGCTCTACAGCGAGCAGAAATTTCCCGTCACCGGTTTCGATATCGATCAGCGAAAAATCGACACCCTGGCCAGCGGCGGCACCTACATTTTCCGCATCACGCCTGCGGAGATCGCGGCGGCCAAAGCGAACGGCTTTAAAGCCACGGCCGACTATTCGCAGATCACCGCCATGGATGCGATCATCATCTGCGTCCCCACGCCGCTCAACGAGTATCACGAGCCCGACCTCAGCTACATCACCAACACCGCTCACGCCGTCGCGCCCTATCTGCGCGCCGGCCAGATCGTCATCCTCGAGAGCACGACCTACCCCGGCACCACCGAAGAAGTCCTGATTCCGATTCTCGAAAAGGAAAACAAGGCCGGCCTGAAAGCTTCCCGCAAAGGCGCAGCCGGCGACCACGATATCTGGGTCGCGTTTTCGCCCGAGCGCGAGGATCCCGGCAACACCCAGGTGGCTCGTCACGATATTCCGAAGGTGATTGGCGGACTCGATCCCCAGGCCAGCGAAATCGCCGCCGCGCTCTACGGCGCCATCTTCCGCCGCACCGTTCCCGTCTCCTCGCCCGCCGCCGCGGAGATGACCAAGTTGCTCGAGAATATCTATCGCTGCGTCAACATCGCGCTGGTCAACGAACTCAAGATGCTCTGCCTGCGCATGGACCTCAACATCTGGGAGATCATCGACGCCGCCGCCACCAAGCCTTTCGGCTTCCATCGCCTTTTATCCCGGACCCGGTCTCGGCGGACACTGCATTCCGGTCGACCCGTTCTATCTTTCGTGGAAGGCGAAAGAGTTCGACTTCCGCACCCGCTTCATCGAACTGGCCGGCGAAATCAACGTGGCCATGCCCTACAACGTGATCGCCTCCACCATCTCCGCCCTCAACCGGCAGAAAAAGCCCATCAACGGATCGAAGATCCTGGTTCTGGGCGTTGCCTACAAAAAGGATATTGACGACCTGCGCGAGTCGCCCGCTCTCACCATCATCGAACTGCTGCAAAAAGAGGGAGCCGCGGTCAGCTACAACGATCCCTACTTCCCCTTCGTCGGCCGCGGCCGCAAGTACGACCTGCAGATGAAGTGCACCCCGCTCGACAATCTCGGCCAGTACGACTGCGTGCTCATCGTCACCGACCACTCCGACTACGACTACAAGAAGATCGTCAACGAGCCGAAACTGGTGGTGGATTCGCGCAACGCCACCCGCGGCATCAAGAGCGAAAAGATCGTGCACTGCTAACTGTCCAAGGCGCGTGTGGTGGCGGGGCTTTGCCCCGCCGGTACGGGGCGAAGCCCCGTCACCACACAACTCCCTGCACAACCGGGACTCTCAAGTCTGCTCTGTATCGCCGACCAGAACGCTCCCTGTGCTAGTATTTCGCGTTGGCCCGGGGCAGCGTTCGCGTTGCATCGCTGCATCCGTACGGTGTGCCGATGACGGTGTGCCGATGAAAGATACGCTCGGAATCTTGCTCGCCGGAGGCGCAGGCGAACGCCTCTATCCGCTCACCCGCGACCGCGCCAAACCGGCCGTAACCTTCGGCGGCATCTACCGCATCATCGACATCACGCTCTCCAACTGCGTCAACTCCGGCCTGCGCCGCGTCTTTATCCTCACGCAATACAAGGCGCTCTCGCTGAATCGTCAGATCCGCGAAGGCTGGAACATTTTCGGCCGTGAAATCGGCGAGTTCATCGAAATCCTGCCCCCCATGAAGCGGGTCAGCGAAAACTGGTACATGGGGACGGCCGACGCGGTCTATCAGAACATCTATTCCATCGGCTCGGAGCAGCCGAAGTACGTGATCATCCTCTCCGGCGACCACATTTACAAAATGAATTACGATCGCATGCTCAAGCAGCACGTGGACGCCGCCGCCGACGTCACCGTCGCTACATTGACGACCGACCCGGCCAACTGCCGCCATTTCGGCGTCGTCGATATCGACCGCGAACATCGCATCACCAACTTCCTGGAAAAACCAAAGCAGACCGAGCTGCGATCGCCCTACGACCCAACGAAGATTTCAGCATCGATGGGCATCTATATCTTCAACACCGACGTGCTCATTCCCGTGTTGCTCAAAGACGCCGAGGATCCCGATTCCAGTCACGATTTCGGCAAGAATATTCTGCCCAAAATGCTGGGCGACTACCGCGTCTTCGCTTTCAATTTTGTCGACGAAAACAAAAAGGAAGCCCTCTACTGGCGCGACGTGGGCACGCTCGAAGCCTACTACGAAGCCAACATGGACCTGGTTTCAGTCTCTCCCGTCTTCAATCTTTACGATGAACAATGGCCCATCCGCACCCATCAGCGGCAGTATCCGCCGGCAAAATTCGTGTTTGCCGAAACCGGACGCATGGGCCACGCCCTCGATTCGCTGATTTCTTCCGGCTGCATCATTTCCGGCGGCTCCCTCCAGAATTGCGTGGTGTCTCCGGACGTCCGCGTCAATTCTTACACTGAAATCGAGAGCAGCATTCTGTTCTCGCACGTGAACGTGGGACGCAGTTGCCGCATCCGCAAAGCCATCATCGACCGCGACGTGCACATTCCCGAGGGCACCACCATCGGCTACGATATCGAAGCCGACCGCGAACGCTACTTCGTCACCGACAGCGGCATCACCATCGTCACCCGCGATTACTCCCTGTTTGAGAACCCAGTGACCGTGGACTACTTCACCAGTGAGTAGAAAAAAAG
Organism: uncultured Acidobacteriaceae bacterium; assembly: GCA_963730845.1. Classification (GTDB taxonomy): domain Bacteria; phylum Acidobacteriota; class Terriglobia; order Terriglobales; family Acidobacteriaceae; genus Acidiflorens. Next base: position 124,991 of record CAVSTM010000010.1, read on the forward strand.
TCTCAGGTCCCAGGTGTCAGGTCTCAGGAAAAACCAGAAATCCGATGCCCGTGAGATTTTCCTGACACCTGAGACCTGACACCTGAGACCTTCCCCTGCTGTAGACTTCTCTAACGCTATGTCCCTCAGCCTTCGTCGCCTTTTCAAGAAAGAGAAGCAGGAGCGTCGCATCCTGCGACAGATCGAACGCACCGGCGATCAACTGCAGCCTGAGTATCATCGCCCGACGCCCGAGTGTCCCCACCCAGAGCGCTGGCGCATGTTCGATTCCATGACTGCCGAGGCCGAGGTGCTCGAGTTCCTGCGCACCGTCGTCACCACCATCAAGCCCGAATTGGTAGTCGAAACCGGAACCTTCAGCGGCATAAGCACTCTTTGGATCGCCGAGGGATTGAAAGCCAACGGACGCGGGCGCGTCATCACCTGCGAGTTCGACTATGAGATCTACGAGAACGCCAAGACACGAATCCAGGCTTCCGGACTCGCCGAATGGATCGAGTTGCGCAATCAGTCAAGCCTGGAGATGACAGTCGAGGGCACCATCGACCTCTTTTTCAGCGACAGCGACATGCCCATCCGCGAGCGGGAAATTCGCCGCTTTCTGCCGCAGATCAGTCCCGATGGCCTGATCCTGATGCACGACGCCAGTTCGCATTTGAAGATCGTCCGCGAGGCCGCGCTCAAACTCGAACAAGACGGCCTGATCTCGGTCGTGTTATTGCCAACTCCACGCGGCCTGGTCATGGCGCAGAAACGGGAAGGGAGAAAGTAGATTCAGCACGAAGGGATTCGTACCAGGGTAACGCTTTAGCGATACCGCAATTTCCTCAAAATCACATGCCCGTTCAGGGGCCCGGCCCTAGTTCAGCTTGAGACGAACGGCGTGGGCAAACTTCCTCTGCTGTTGGTCGAAGCTGTAGAGGAAATCAGCACCCAGTTCGAGTGCTGCAGCCACGTGCAACAGATCTGCGGTGCGGGTGCCGAGTTTGGCGGTTGCCTGTTGGGACAGTTGCCTTGCCTGCTCAAAGATCCGTTCCGGTAGCCCCCGAAGTAAGAAAGGACCTTCGCGCAGGTCCCTTTCGAAGTTGCTCAACGCGGAGTTGGCTTCCGCCGGCGTGGCTTGTTTCCGAAAGACCCGTAAACCAAAAGCGTTGACGACCTCAAGTTCGCACAAGACACTCACCAAGCGGTCCCCGGAGGAAGCCTGCATGGTACGTAAGGCGGCGGCGGAATTGGCGTCCGGGATGTAGAGAGACACAAGAAAACTAGGGTCGGCGTAAATTTTCAATACCGGTCCCGATCGGCGGATATCAAATCCGCTCCGCTAACTGCCAGCACCTTGTCGCCGAAGATGGAGCGCATGCGGGCGCGAAAATCGGGCATTTCCTTCGTGCCTTCCGGCTTTTCCGGCACCAGGCGGGCGATCACACGCCGTCGCTTGGTAATCTGGATCTCCTCACCTTTCAGCAAGAGACGTTCAATCTTCTTGAAGTCGTAGCGCAGGTCCCGTACCGAGGCTTTCATCATGTGATACATAATAGCATCACATGCCGCTCTTTTGCAATCCGTGCGTTTCCCGTCGCGCCCTAATGCTTCACCAAATCCTCCGCCAGCAGATGCGCCTTCTCCGCCAGCGTGCTCGCTCTTCGCAAATCGCCTTCCTTCAGCGCCGAACGAGCACCGTCCATATAGTTGCGGATCTGTCCCGCCGTCTCCTGCTGTCGTGCGTCCAGCGTGCGTCCCGCCAGCTGTTTCAACTGGTCGTCGGTAAAATGCAGCAGCTGTTCCGCGTTTTGGCGCTGGCGGTGGCTTCTGCGGGAGTCATGCCGGGCGCAATCTGCGCCGCAGGCTCCCTCGCTCCGCCCTCGCGAACCACAATCTTTCGCGTCGCACCTTCCGGCGTTGGCGCCGGAGCGGTACCCTTTCGGCGCTTCGTAGTTCCGCTTGGCGGAGTCCGTAGCGTTCGTCTTCTCCTTCGTTACGCTCTCCGGTGCTTTTTTCACCGCCGCCGGCGTGGTCTCGGCCGGAGCTTGCTCTGCCGGAGCCGGGGCGGAGCGGAGTCTGTCCAGCGGAATTCGCGGAGCCTGCCGCGATCCTGTCGCCGGGAGTCCATTCCCGCAGCCGGGAAACTCAGCCAAAGCACAATCGCGAGTCCACACACAAGTCGCATAACGGTTCCAACAGGATTGTTCCCCACTGCTGCCAAGAACGCAAGGCGGCGAGCGCTACGCGAGTGAGCCTGTCGCTACTCTCGAAGTGTGCCGTCCTTCGTTTCGGTCGGGATGACTGAGTTGGTAATGAAGCAGCCAACGGCAAAGCGGCAAAAGAAAAAACGGAGGAAGCGATTTCCGCTTCCTCCGTCGTGTTTCTTACTACCCCACCTGCGGCGCTTACTGCTTCTTTATTGGTTTCTTGGCTGCGAGCCTTCTTTGCCGCTGCGGCCTTCCTCTCCGATTCCCTGCCACCGATCAGAGTCAATGAATCGGCAGCATTGAACGGATACGTGCGTACCGAGGTTTCGGTTTCGCCCGCAGCTCTCAAAGTAACGTCCACCCGGCGATTGCTCGCCCATTTGATGATCGTTATGTTGCGCAGCACCCTGGCTCGTTCCTCTGGCGTCAGTTCGGGGTTCCGCTCGACCGCTTGCTTTACCTCCTCCTCGGTCATGTTGTGCTGTTTGCCAAAAGCCTGGGTTGCGAGATTGGCTTCGGGTACGCCATTCTCCATCAGGAAGCTCTTGACGCGCGCCACACGACGCTCGGAGAGGGCTTGGTTATAGGGAACGGAACCACGCACGTCAGCGTGTCCTTCGAGGGTCAAATGAGCATCCGGTACGGCCACAAGATATTTCTTGAAGTTTGTGGCCAGCGTTATCAGGATTTGCTCCTGGCTCTTAACCAAGCCTCCGTTGGGGTCCTTCTCCGTCGGCCTGGCGGTCACGAAATACACGCTGTGGATCCGCAGCTCCACCGGTACCGCTGGAGGTGGAGGTGGCGGCGGGTTGTTCACAGTCACCGAACTCGAACTCGAGGCCGTCAAGCCGCGCGAGTCGGTACAGGTTGCGTTCACCGTTGCCGTACCTGCGGAAGCACCGGTAGTGCTGAGCGTCGCAGAGTTGCCGCTGCCCGTTACGCTACCCGTACTCGAGGTCCAGTTCCCCACAACGACGGTAGCGTTGTCAGGACTGGTACATGTGCAGCTGATGGTCGAAGACGTTCCGATTTCGACCGTTGAGGGGTTTGCCGAGCAGGCGATCTGCGGCGGATTCAGCGGCTTCACCGTGAAGCTTGAAGTGCAGGTGGCCACGCCGTTTTTCTTGACCTTGGCATCGGTCACGGTGGCCGTGGCGGTGTAGCTGCCGGGGGCCATGCCGTTGGTGTCGATGGAAGCTCCGGTATCCTTGCCTTGGATCTTGCCGCCGTTGCTCGACCAGGTGTAGGCCAGCGTGTGCTTGGGGTTGAAGTTGCTGGCGGAAACGGTGGCGTGCAGCGGCTCACCTACCAGAACTTCGCTGTGGTCGATAGAGCAGGCCGCCGCTACCGGGACTTCGGGAGCTCCGCCAAAGTTGAACACCAGACCGGTGGTCAGCCGCACACCGTTGTAAGTCTGACGCGACAACGCGGAATCGGCCGACCCAACGGTCGCGGAGAAGTTTACCCGCTGCAACTGGTAGTCGGCTTCAAACAGCCGCAGCGAGACCGTCGGCCAGAATTTCAGATCCATACCGCCGCCAAGAACCGCAGCGACCCCGGTGGTGCCCAGGTTATAGTTCGAATTGAAGCGGTCTGCACCGAGCAGGGTGTGCACGAAAAAGTTCACACCATCGCCACGATAGGTGAGTTTCGGCCCAACGGTGAATGCATTGTTAGAGTAGCCGTTTTCCCAGTTGCCGCCCCAGTTGCCTTCGAGAGACAGCATATTGGTGAAGTTGTAGGACACATTGCTACCCAGTCCCTTCGGCGAAGAGGGCGCACTGATGGCCAACGGCGGCGTGCTGTTATCGGGAATGTTGCCGCCCGGGTTCCACCACTGATAGCCAATGAACAACTCCACCTTAGGCACCGTGTTGTCCGACTGTGCGTTCAGCAAAGCCGGCGACACCATCAGAACGACGGCCAGAACGAGCGCGACACTCGCGCATCTCCGGTAAGTCTGTTGAAAAAGTGACATTGAGTTCCTCCGAATCGAGTCCACTTCAAAGTTATCTAAATAGAACCGGAATCAATAAAGTCTTACGGCACGCACGGATAGGCTGCAACCGGGAACAACGAATTCTACAGCAACTGGGCATTTTTGCAAAAGATTAAAGAGAAGAATTAGTGGCGGATATGCCGTCACCCGTCGTGCATCGGTCCCCGCAGTCAAGGCTTGTGTGCGTGATCTCAAATTGATATGCCTGCATTCCGGGTTGCGAGGCGGCGCGCTTCCCTGAATAATGCTGGTGAGGCCATGGCCGAAGGAATATGACACAGGAACGCGTACTGATTGTTGAAGACGAAGAGAACGAACGCACCGGACTGGCCGAACTAGTCTCAGGATGGGGCTATCGCACGGACACCGCAGCTGACGGCGTGGAAGCGCTCGAAAAAATCCCCTCCTTTGCTCCTTCCATCGTGATCACGGACGTCAAGATGCCGCGCATGGGCGGCATGGAACTAGTGGAGCGCCTGGCAGATCTTGCCCAATCGGTAGCGGTCGTGATGGTCACCGCCCAGAAGGCAACCGACACCGCGTTCCACGCTGGCCGGCTGGGGGTGCAGGACTACATCGAAAAGCCCATCGACTTCCGGCGGCTGCGCTCCATCCTGACCAACATCGGCGAGATCCTGAATACCCGCGTCGAAAACGAATCGCTGCGCCGCCGCTTGCGCGACAAAGGAGCGCTCGGCTTGCTGGTAGGCGCGTCTGCTCAAATGCAGGAGATCTTCCGGCTCGTCGAACTGGTAGCGCCGAGCACGGCTTCCGTGTTGATCACCGGGGCGAGCGGCACCGGCAAGGAATTAGTGGCACGCACCATCCACGATCTAAGTCCGCGACGCAATAAACCTTTCTTCCCCATTAACTGTGCGGCCATTCCCGAGACGCTTATCGAGAGCGAAATCTTTGGCCACGAAAAAGGCGCATTCACGGGCGCGATGGAGCGCCGCACCGGCTGCTTTGAACTGGCCGAAGGCGGCACGCTGCTGCTCGACGAAATCGGCGAGATGCCGGTGGCCACCCAGGCCAAGCTGCTGCGCGTGCTCGAAGACCACAAACTGCGGCGGCTCGGCAGCAAGGTCGAAACTTCGGTGGATGTGCGCGTGCTCGCCGCCACCAACAAAGTTCCCGACGATGCCGTGGCCAATGGCGAACTACGCCAGGATCTTTATTACCGGCTCAACGTCTTCAATGTTCATATGCCGGCACTACGCGAGCATAAAGAAGATATCCCCGACCTGGTGGAGAGCCTGCTAAAGGACATGAACTTGAAGCACGATCGCAAGGTGGCCGACGTCAGCGAGGCTGTGCTCAATATCTTCCAGACTTATTCGTGGCCAGGCAATGTGCGCGAGTTGCGCAACACGCTGGAACGCGCCGTCATCGTCTGCGAAAGCGGGTTGGTGGAGACTAAACACCTGCCGCCGGGATTTGGTCAAAGTGTGCGACAGGTCGTGAACGATCCCGATGCCGTGCACCTGGGGGTGGGCACGACCGTCGGGGAAGCGGAGAAGTTGCTTATCCTGAAAACTCTGCAGGCGACTACTAACAACAAAACGCGAGCCGCAGAGATACTCGGCATCAGCTTAAAGACGCTGCACAACAAGCTGAAAGAGTACGGTCGCCCGCAGGATGAGGTGCTAGCAGCAGAGGAGTAAGAGGAGCAGGTCTTAGGTGCCAGGTCTCAGGTGTCAGCGCGCACCCAAGATTTTCCTGAGACCTGACACCTAAGACCTGACACCTGCTTTTCAATGACTCGAAAATTCATCATCGTGCTCGTGATCACCACGCTGTTCACGGCGCTGGTCGTCGGATTTTCCTGGATTTATCTCTCGCAACTGTTGCGTCAGCGCTTGCTCTGGGCTGATGAAACTGCTTACCAGCTCACCAATCAATTGGAGTACGCCGCCTCGAAAGCAGTACCCGATCTGACCAGCACACGGGTCAACACCGACAACCCCAAGGCGATGCGCGCCGCCATCACGAATTATCTGCAAACCGACACCAACCTGAACGACATGCTGGAATCGGTGGTGGGAAACTCTCGCATCATCTACGACGCCGCCATCATAGATCCGAATGGAGTGGCGATTCTCGATACCAATCCATCTCTAAATGGCAAGCCTGTCCCGGATCGCGCCCCTTTGGCTGTGTTGCGCGATGCCGGTTTCCGCCGCCAGTTGCGCCTGCTCTACGGTCCGGCCACCGTTTATGACGTGAGCATTGGGCTGGAACTCGATCGCCAGGAATTCGGCAGCGTTCGGGTAGGCGTGAACACCGTTTTTCTGCGTAACGAACTGACCCCGAAACTGCAACAGTCAGCTTTTTTTTCCGTGGTCGCGATTTTTTGTTCACTCGTACTGGCGGCCGTGGTTTCGAATGTCGCGCTCGGCCCCTTGAAGGCGATCGCCCGAAATTTGGACAGTGCCAGCGCCGGAGATCCGTTGCCTACCGAGGAGTCCGGTTCGGAGGACGAGGTGGGCCTGGTGTCGCTGAAGATCGCGCACCTGGGTCGGCAGATCCGTGATACCAACCAGATCTTTTCCGCCCTCAAAGACAACGTCGAGCAGGTCATGACCAAGTTGCAGGACGGGCTCATGCTGTTCACGCGCGACTCGCGGGTGGTGCTGGTGAGCGCCTCGGCGGAAAAGTTTCTGGGCCGCCCGCGCCGTGAAATTCTGGGCCATACCGTCGAAGAGATTTTCTCCGATGGAACGGTTCTGGGCGCGGTGGTTCTGCCCGCATTCCAGAAGCAGCGCCCGCTGGCGCAGTACGAATTCGACGCCGCCGACGGCCGCCGGGTGCAGGTGTCGCTCGACTTCATTCAGGAAAAGGGAACATCGATTGGCGCGCTGCTCACCATGCGCGATGCCGAATCGGTGCGGCGCATTGAGGACGAGATTGAAATTTCGCGCCGGCTTTCCGCCAGCGGACGGATGACCCGAGGTGTGGCCCACGAAGTCAAGAATCCCATCAACGCCATCGTGCTGCACCTGCAGTTACTGCAAAACAAACTGCAGCAGGATGATCCCGACACGCGCCGCCACATGGACATCATCGGCAACGAAATCCACCGTCTCGACCGCGTCGTGCAAATCCTGGTGGACTTCACTCGTCCTCGCGATTTGCGCCTGGAGGACATCGACCTGCGCAAGACACTGGAGAGCGTATCGGTGCTGGCCACACCCGATGCCGCCCGCCACGGCGTGCGCGTGGTGCTGGAACTACCGAACGAAGACCCGCCCAGCCGAGATGACGCGCTCATGGTCCACGTCGATCCCGATCTGATGAAGCAGGCGATTTTGAACCTGGTTCTGAACGGCGTGCAGTCGATGACGGCCGGAGGGACCCTGACTCTGAAAGCGCGCCGCGATGACGACATGATTCTGGCCGAAGTCCTCGACCAGGGGTGCGGCATTCCACCTGACGCGCAGGAAAAGATTTTCGAACTCTACTACACCACCAAAGGCGACAAAGGTGGCAGCGGAATCGGCCTAGCGCAAACCTACCAGATCATGCATTGGCATTACGGCTCGGTGGAGTTCGATTCCATCGTAGGAACTGGCACAACCTTCCGCTTACGCCTGCCCGCAGCAGTCGTGAAAATCGACCGCCGCGAAGGGGAAAAGACGACGGCTTGACAAGCTGTGAAGAAATGTCTTCCGCTTCTCGTTCTAAGTCAAATTTCAATCCAATTTCGGTCGAAGAGCGGTCCTACTTCCCATGAGGCTGGGTTTTCTGCACTTTCTGCTGCAACTGCTGCTGCTGCTGTTGGTGTTTTTGCTGTAGTTGCTGCGTCTGTTGTTGGTGCTTCTGCTCCAACTCCTGTTGTTTCGCTTGATTGGCGTTCTGTTTCGCCTGCTGCTGGTGTTCCTTCTCCTGCTCCTGCTGGAGTTTCTCTCGTTCCTGATTTTGTTTCGCGATCAATTTGTCCTGCTGCTGCTGGTACTTCTGGTCCTGTTTAGGGTTGCCCGTGTTGGGTGCAGCGGGCCGATCCACCGGCGGCAAGTCATGCGGATGGACCGGATTGCTGGCTTTGGGAACATTCCCGCCGCGATTGACGGGAGTATAGGAACCCCCTGCCTCTCTGGCAGGCACGACGTCACGGCCACTGAATTCTCCCGGCCTCGCTGTGGCCGCGATCGGCGGCCTGCCCATGTTCACCGAAGCGCGCAGCTGCGGATTTGACCGCGCCGCCTGTATTTGTTGCGTTTGAGCTCCGACCGGCCCAATGTGCCTCTCCCGCGCCGCAGCCTCTTCTTCGGGCCGCGGACGTACGTCGATTCCACCATTGCCACCGTTGTAGCTGACATGGTTCACCGTCTCGTGAATGGTCGTGTTGTAAACGTTGTGAATAACATTGACGTTCACGTTAAGCACCGCCCGGTTGTAGAAAAAGTGCCCGCCGTCCCAGCGTCCGCCTTCAAAACCCAAACCGAAATAGCCAAAGCCGTAGTTGATCCCGCCATAGAAACCGACTTGCGGACCCCAGTAGCCATCATAAAAAACAAAGTGGTCGCCGCCCCAACCCCAATACCCCGGAGTCCACAGGAAACCAACTTCCGGCGCCAGCACCCATGTTCCCGGCACCCAATAATAATCGTCGATGTCATAGTCGTAGGCCCAGTAGCCGGGTGTCCAAAGATAACCATCGCCCGGACAAATAGGCTGTTCATAAACAGGAAGCGGGGGCGGCCCGATAGTAATCAAGACGCCCACGCCGGCGTGCGCCGAAGCTGCCGACATCGACAGCACAAATAGCGCGAATAACAGCCCACGAATGAATCGAATATGCATGGTATGCATGGTGATTCCTCTGGCTCGTCATCCCTCGTTTGCCCGGTGTTGCCTTACCACTGCGGGCTTCGTGGATTGAGAACCTGGATTGCAGGGCCCACAAAGGTTTGAGATCGAGCGGAGACGGCTGTCCTGTACCGAAGTTGACCTCCGGTCCAGCGCTTTGGCAAGAGATCATACTGCATCTCGTGGCCGCGGCGTCTCCACCCGTCACGTATTACTGATTTCCTGTTTTCGGATTCTCCGGCGCTTGTTCTCTGGCTTGCTGCCGTCGGGCTTGACGACTGATTTCTGCTGCCGCTCGCAGGAAGGGCGCGGCCGGAGCAGGTGCGGCAATCTCCCCCCGCAAGATTCTCTTGAAAGGAAAGTGGTTGCCATAGATCGCCACCGTGGCGTCGGCATCCTGCTCCACCACCGCGCCTTCCAGAGTCAGGCCGGCAAAGATGCCCCGGGAACGGGAGTAGGTCAGCAATTCTGTGTTCAGCTCTCAATCCGTTCCAGCGGAAGCATGGCGTCCCACCGGACCGGCCACTGCCGATCCTTCGCCGGTGATTTTCAAACTTGCTCGAAAGCAAATGCCGTAGACCACTGTCGTTCATCACCAGCACCAGGTCCACGCCCTCCGCACCGATCTGCAGGCCCCAGCTGCCTCCGCTGACGCTGACGAAGGCGGGAGCGCTCCATCCGGCGCCGGTGCGGCACGCCGCGACTCCCCGCCATGCTTGCCGCCGAAGATGAAGCCAGCCTTAACCAGATGCGGAATCACCACGATGCATTTGGCGCCTTTCACTACTTCTTCCGGTATGCCCTTATCGGGAGCGGCGGCGATTTGCTTGAGAACATCCGCGGAATTTTGCAAACGCTCGGTTGCGGACTCAAGGGTCGATGCCACTGCGAGATTTCCCATTACCGCTGCCAGACCTGAATACCGCCAACACCAGATATCGTTTCGTTTCGCTCCTTCGAAAAAGGAATTTTGATTTCTTGATTTCTCTTACGGCTGCAAAACGGCCTGAGAAGCCTGCGCAGCATCGTCGCCGAATGTGCCAGCTGTCGTTTGCACCTGTCCTAAGAACTGATCAAGCCCCAACATCCAGCGCATGACCCGCATGGCGAAAACCGTCATCGCCACTGTCGTCACCGCGATCAGCGCAAACGCGAAGATCATGGAAAACATAAACACCATATTCTCAACCGGTGTAGTGCACGCAGTTTGCCAGAACGGAAAAGCCCCTTTCCCTACTACAACATACCTCGCAACGGAGGGGTAGCAGAAGTCCGGCGGCAGCCGATAGAATGTAAATTTTATGTAGTGGGATTTCAGCTTCGGGGCGCAAGAAAGCAGAAAAAAGAAGAAAAAAAGAAGAGAAGAGCTGCGAGTCGGAATTATTGCAAATCGACAGTCTGGGCAAGACGAAAGTCGAGACGGCGATCCCTCCCGAGCACGATATCTTTCCGACTGCCGCCAGCAACCGCACCTTTAGCCGGGCTTCGTTCCTCGCGTGGGCCGCCCTTGGCGAAGATGCTGGAGGTCTCGATCATCACCGTCCTCCCGCCGACCTCCAAACTCACCAGCACGATGCGCAGATAGCCAGGTTCAAGCGAACTTCCGAGCGAACTTCCCGGCGAACTCTCTGTCGAACTCCCGCCAGAACCTGCCGAAGCCTTGGCTTCAAGCACGCGACCGGTCGCGGACGTGCCTGGGGCGACCAGCGTCTGGCCATCGATCACAACCGGCTCATCGATGGTTGCGTTGAAAGTGTCTCCCGCATGCGACGACGCGCTCGAAAGCGCGCTCTGCAGCCGAATCGGGATCGGCGTTCCCTCAGGCAGTTTCGTGGTGGACGGAATCAGCGACTGGCTAGGCGAAATTCCAATTCCAGACGACTGCGGCTGGCGATCAAAAGGCAGCTTTTGCGAATCGGCGGAGCTCGAAGCGTTGTCGCCGGGAGGACGACCGCATGCGCAGAGAAGGCTAAGCGCCAGCAGAACGATCGCGATGCGATTGGAAGGAGTCGGCATGTCTGCCCCAATCAGCATACCAATTAGTGGGCGCTTGCCCCAGTCCCCCAAAGCCGCGGAGCGGCGCAAGAATGCAGCCCACGGCGCAAGCCGTGGGAAGGAGGCAGGGAACGAGCAGCCCCAGCGGGGCGAAAGAACTTAGCCTATCGGAAATCGCTCCGCCCCGGCTGTGACCTAAGACAATACAGGTTTGTGACAAATCCCAGAGCCGAGGAGCAGCCGTAAGGACGAAAGCCGCAAAGCGGCTCAGGAATACCCTCCGCAACGTGGCAATCGGCCGTGCTTCTTGCGCCCGCTGGGACTTGCTCTTTTCTCACTTCCTTCCCACGGCTTGCGCCGTGGGCTTCAACCTTTCGCCGCTCCGCGGCTATTCTTATTGCGGAAGTCAGCGGCGGCTCACAAACCGCGCACCCCGGCAGGAGCGTCCTGTGAAAACAATTTTGAAGCGCCACGCGCGCATTTTCTTGAATGTCTGGCCGCCATTTCTGGGCGCGGGAATCTGTGTAAAGCGACTCGCACCCGACTGGAAAGAGATTGATGTGGAGATGAAGCTCCGCTGGTGGAACGCGAACTACGTTGGCACCCACTACGGCGGGTCGCTCTACTCCATGGCCGACCCGTTCTTTATGGTCATGCTGATCGAGAATTTGGGCAAGGACTACATCGTCTGGGACAAGGCAGCCAGCATCCGCTTCAAGAAGCCGGGACGCGGAAAGATGAGCGCCAGCTTCCGGCTGTCCGAAGAGCAGATCCAAGAAATCAGGCAGGCTCTGCATTCCCAGCCGAAGATCGAGCGCGTGTTCACGGTCGACGTCAAGGACGAATCCGGCGTCGTCGTTGCCGAAGTTGAGAAGTTGCTGCACGTCCGAAAAAAAGGCCCCGCCTAAGTGAGAGCTTTCTGTCAGCCCGCGGCGCCGCTAAGACGGTGAGATCGCGACGCGGAAAATACTTCTTCAGCCGCCCGCGGGAAATTCCGGCGTGGTCCCGCAGCTTCCGAATTGGCTCGCCCATCTTGGCACTTCCTCACCGGCGCAATCATCACCCGGATTCGTCACAAATTTGGCCCGCACTTAGCGGACATAGCTTTCGCACTACACTTTTCCCTAATCAGGCTGGCGCGGTTCATTCGCAGAAAGTTAAGCGTACTTTTTCCCAGCATGGAATCGGAGCAATGTCTCAGTTCGTAGAGCTTCTGTTTCCTGAGACCTCAGACCTGAAATGCTCGCTATGAACGTCGTAACCAAATTTCCAGCGGCGCGCGATGAAAGAACACTTGGCCAGCAAGTTGCGAAGGATTGCGCATGATCCTTCTGGTGACGCCAAGCGAGCGTACATCCGAGTGTGTCAGCGCGCTGCATACGGCGACCGGCGAGCAGGTCGCGGTCGCGGAAAGTCTGGCTCGTGCCACCATACTCTTGCGGATGGAGTTTTATCTAACCGTAGTGCTAGGTCAGCATCTGCTCGAAGCCCAGCCGCGCGAAGCCGACACTGTGCTAGAGCACCTGGGCAGCGCCATCCCGGTGCAGGTCAATCTGGCGATCACCGCTGTCGATCGTCCGGTGCGAGAGGTGCGCGAGGCCACGCAACGCCGCGAGCGTGCAGAAACGAGGACCCGCCAAGTGGCGCTCGGCAGGCTCCAATGTGAACTGAATGGCACGGTCCCGGCCCTGCTCCTGTCCATTGAACTGGCTCTCGAAACCACCGGCCTGCCGGCGGCGGCGACCGAAAAGCTCCGCTCGATTCACGGGCTGGTAAAAAAACTCTGGGACCAATTCGAATCCACCGTCATAACCGGAGAGCCCGAACGGGCGGCACATGTCTAATGGTTCCAGACCCGACGTATGGAGCCGACGGACGTTGGAAAAAGGTATCGTTCCGCTTGCAAAATCCAGTCCCGGACGGACGACCAATCTCTCACGCACACCTCTTTGCATCCATCCCAAGCATTTACAAATCTTTGCACCAAGTATTCGCAAGTACAGTCCGCAGGTTGCGTTCTTCAGACAAAGGAACGGAGGTTTGTAATGGAGAACCGAACGACAGTGTTTTACGTGGACGACAACCCCAAATCCAGCCGATTGCTCGCCAGTGTCCTTGAAGAGTGCGGATTCCGAGTGATCACGAAAAATGACCCCATCGAGGCGCTCGCGCTGTGCCAGAGAACCTATTTCGATCTGGCGCTTCTTGATTACGAAATGCCTGCGATGTCGGGTTCAGAGTTGGCCCAGGAGATCAAGCGCATGGTCCCGGATCTTCCCGTAGTGCTGCTATCTGCGCGCGCAACCCTGCCTTCCACGGAACTGGCATTCGTGGATGCTCACTTCGGGTTTGGAACCTCCCTGGACGATCTGCTCTGGACAATGCGCATCCTGACGCAACCGAAAGTGGTTACGATGCAGGATCAGCGTGCGAATCAACGCGAAATGACCCAGTGGGCCGACTCAACCTGAGGGCCCAGGCGCTTAGGCGCCAAGTTCCCAGTTGCCTCCACCTTAAATAACCTACCGCTTTACTGGAAACAACCTGCTGCATGGCCGATAACTCCCCAGAAAGGCTATGCCGGTCGTATGGAGTTCTTTAAACATTTACTTTCCTCTGATTTTATGCCACACGGTTCTGCTATCTATGGGATCCGCGAATCTTGTGGCTGCACGTTATCTCAGATGGCCTGATCGTGCTGTCGTATTACTGCATTCCCATTGTCGCGTCTATTTCCTTCGCAAGAATCGGGATCTCCCCTTCAGCAGCGTCCTCTGGATGTTCGGAAGCTTCAGCCGGGCCGCAAGCGTCGCAAAATCAGTGGGGGCTTTAGCCGCTGAGGAACTGCACCCAGCATCAATTTCACGTTTGATTTTGGGTGGCGCAACGCCTGCGTCCTAGGTTGTGCGGGCTATGCTGCCGAGCGCCTCACGTCTCGCGCTTTTCGATACGTGCGATGCCGCGAACGACCCCACTCCCGCGATCTGTCCCTCGGACCTCTTTCATCACACATCTGGTGTACCGCGATCACAGACACCCAATCCGGCCTGTGCAACCATGGTGATCGACTTGTGCCAGTGCAGCGCTGCGCCCGTCAACCAGGAGGCCCCGAGAAGCTGCCCCGGGCGCATGTTTCCTGCTCTTTTACATAGTAACCAGGAGGTAAACACCTCTTCTCATCGCCACCCCGGATCGATCGAGTTTTCCGCATCTAACTCCTCATTCCGGAATATTTTCCATTTAAGTCCCGGCGAACCAATATTTTGGAGTCTGAGACCACCTAACCCCATGATTCCAATAGATAGGGGGAGGGGAAGGGGGACCCCAGACCATATAACATGCTATTGAACATAGAGTAAGTAATGGACAGGAAAGGCTCATTTGCCGGTGGCGGGCGCGGGGTCCACGGCGGAGCCGCAAGAAAACTCTTCCCTAGGCGCAGCCTTCGCCCCTAAACTGGAAGGCAATTAGGCCCGAGGGTATTTCCCAGCCCTCGATTCCCCGGGGGTTCTGTGCGCGTACTGGTTACGGCTGACACGTTCAGCGGAGTTTGGACCTACTCGCGCGAACTGGTTTCGGGCCTCGTAACCCACGGAGCCCAAGTCACGCTCGTCAGCTTTGGAGAAATTCCTCTTCCTCATCAGACCGCGTGGATGGACGGCCTCCACGGCCTCGAATATCACCCCACCGCGTTTCGTCTCGACTGGATGCACGAAGGTGTGCAGGACTTCCGGGCGGCTCAGGATTATCTGTGCGCGGTCGTTCGCGACACGCGTCCCGATTTTCTGCATTTGAATCAGCTGAGCTTTGGAGCGCTGCCCGTGCCGACGCCGCGCGTGGTTGTAGCGCACGGCGATGTGGTCACCTGGTGGTTAAGCATCCACGAACGCGAACCCGCCGCGTCGGCATGGCTGATGTGGTATCGCGAGACGATCGTCGCGGGCCTGAAACGGGCCGAAGCCGTGGTCACCACTTCGCGTTGGATGGAAAAATTGCTGCGCGATGCTTACGGCAACAATAACGACAACGACTTCGAGGCATACATCATTCCGCCCGGACGCAATCCCATCTACTTCAATCCGTTTGTCACCAAGGAAGAGTCGGTGCTGGCGATCGGGCGCCTGTGGGATACGGGAAAGCAGGTGGCGTTGCTCACCCAGCACAAGCACGCCTTGCCGGTGTGCATTGTGGGAGCGGACAATCCAATTCCAGCGCCGCCAGTGCCCATCCGCGCCGACGTGCGCGTCTCCACCGGCGAGCATGAGATTTCAGTGAAGGGTGCGCAGACCGAATCGCAACTGCGCTCGCTCTACAGCAAGTCGACAATTTTTGCGGCAACCTCGCGCTACGAGCCTACCGGACTGGCGTCGATCGAGGCGGCGTTCTCGCGTTGCGCGCTCGTGGCCAATGACACCGAAGTGTATCGCGAACTGTGGGGCGACGCGGCCTTGTACTTCGAGCGAAATAACGCCGAGAGCCTCAGCGAAGTGCTCGCGCAACTCGACGAAGACCGCGAACTCGTGCGTCTCTACGGGACGCGAGCCTACAATCGCGCGCGCGAGCGCTTCACGGCGCGGCGGATGGTGGACGACTATCTGCGGCTGTACCGGCGGTTGCGCACTCCGAAAGTGGCGGTGGCGTAAGTCGGTCAGCCGCTTGCAAGAATTCTGATTTTCATCTTCCCTTAACATTCCAGTCACGGTCCCGCAATATTCCTCGCCTATTGTTCAGCCATCTCTCGCCACGCGACAGGCCTGTGGGGTCCTGCCGTTGGCAACTTCCTGAACGGAGAACTCAGCATGTTTGAACAGCAGCAGCCTTTTGCTAATCTCAGGCGGGTGATGGCGTCGTAACTGACGATGACCATTGCCTTGGGACCGAGCGTTTAGTCCCGCTTTCGCCTCATCCGCCAAACCGGCAACAATACACGCAGCGACCGCCACCGCGATTCCGATCCAGCACCTGGTGGTAATTTTCAAGGTGGAGTGGGCCAATGAGCTTCCAGAAATGCACTTCCTGCCTATCCACCACAGCATTCATGGCGCGGAGGCGGACAAGCCCGAAGTGCGCACGGTCGTCCACCTGCACGGGGCCAAGGTTCCGTCGGAGAGTGACGAGGATTCGTTGAATCTGCCGCGGGGAAAATATGAAATTTCGCTGCTGCTCTACGACCGGGTCTTCGATCTCGAAGGGCAACTCAACTATCCTATATCGGGTGATCCGAAGTCGCCATGGGTGCCGGAGGTTTTTGGCGATGCCATCCTGGGGAATGGGAAGCTTTTTCCTTATCTGGAAGTGGAACCGCGTAAGTATCGCTTCCGCATGCTCAACGGAGCGAATGGCAGGTTCTTTCATTTGACGTTGGACGGCGAGACGTCCAGGGGCCAGACCCTTCACCAGATCGGCACCGATCCGGGACTGCTGCCAGCGCCGGTTCCACTCACGCGCGTGTCACTCGCGCCTGCTGAGCGGGCCGACCTGGTGGTTGATTTTTCGAGCAGCGCTGGAACCAACGTGATCCTCAAGAATGACAACGTGAACGTCCTGCAGTTCCGAGTGGCGCCGAAGGGAGCGCCTGACACGAGTGCGCTTCCCCAGGAACTCAGGCCAGTCCCCAAGATTGCGGAGTCCTCCGCCGTCAAAACTCGCATGTTGTCTCTGGTGGAAATCGACGATCTGGTTCAGCGGCCGGTGAAGATGTTATTGAATAACGTCCACTGGAGCATGCCGGTAACCGAGAATCCAGTTCTCGACTCCGTCGAGATTTGGAATCTCATCAATACGACGGACGACGCACATCCCATTCATCTGCACCTGGTCAAGTTTCAGATTCTCGACCGCCAGTCGTTCAGTATCGTCGACTACTGGGTGAAGAATGAGCTCAAATATAAAGGCCCGGCGATCCCTGCGGAACCGGGCGAGGCGGGCTGGAAAGACACTGTGCGCGCGGATCCTGGAATGGTGACGCGGATCATTATCCGATTCGAAGGTTTCACGGGACGGTACGTCTGGCACTGCCATCTCCTCGAGCACGAGGATAACGAGATGATGCGGCCGTATGATGTGGTGGCTCGGTGATTTGCATAGGGACAGCCGCCCTCGGCTGTCCGGGCGAGCGCGGCTCGCCTGGGTTTTCGCTTGTCCATTGTCGCATTCAAGAGCTGGCGGCGCTTTGCGCCGCCGGACAGCCAAAGGAGGCTGCCCCTACGTTATTACTTGCCCTCGGGCCAGGCATCGAAGAGTCGGGTGGCATTCACCGAGCCGAGTCCCGTAGCGAGATCGTAGCCGACGGTGGCCGGGTACGCGGGTTTGCTGGCCGACGTGGACGTCGAAAGCTCTCCGATGATCTTGATGCCATCCTCGTAGCAATCGTATGAGTTGCCCTTTGCGTTTTGGCCGCAGGGGATATCCATGTCGCCGAGCGTGACATCGTTAAAGATGCAGGAAGCAGCAGGAAGTTTGCCGTTGGTTTGACTGGCGTCGCAAACTTTCGTCCCTTGCTTGTTGAACTGGTTGGCCGCCAGCGCATAATAAACGTAGTTGGCGTTTCCCTGCTTGCCATATTTCTGATCGATCAGGGCTTGAATGCCGGCCATCGCCGGCGAAGCGAAGGATGTGCCTCCGCCACCCTCGAGCAATGCGTCGTTCTGAGCGGTGCAGGGCGCGCCAAACTGGTTTGGATCGGACATGCATTCGACCAGGAAACTTCCCCACACCCCGTTCGCGGAGAAAAGCGAAAGATCGGGCTGGTCGCGCAAACCATCGTTGGGAATTCCCGGAACACCCGTTTGCCACACAGGCTTGGGATTGCCCCGACAGGTTCCGCTGACCACTCCGGGGATTGATGGCTTTCCGGTGAAGCAGGTGCTGGGCCCGCCGCTGCCGCTCACCGAATATTTAAATTCCCTGCCGAGTTTCGTGTTGCAGAATCCCGTTGGACCATAGGATTGCGTGTAACCGCCGTTTACGGGATCGCTGTAGATCAGTTGACTCGTACATCCGTCATTCCAGGGAATCTCCGGAATATACGACAGCGCCGAAGCCTTCGTCACGGGATCGTTGGTGGCGCTCCAGTAGTCGCTTACAGGGATGCCGTTGAGGTCAGCGTTGTACTGAGCCATGAAGTCGGTGCCGCCCAGATCGACGGCGTAAGCGGAGGCGGTATTGTCGCCGCTGTTGATGCCGAGGTGGGAAGTGAAACCCTCCACCGGGGAACATTCGTCGGCGCCGGTGTCTCCCTGCGCGATGAAGAAAGTCGTGCCCAGGGCGGTGGCAATTTGCGCTTCGCGATTCTCGAGCGCGATTTCGGTCTGCCCGGTGATGGTCTCGCACAGGCCATAACTGTCGGAGATGATGTCTGGAGGCTCGAGGTCGAGGAGATTGAGGATGGCGAGGTCGAGGCCGGAGACGGTTTTAGAATTGGCGCACGCGGACAGCTCGATGCTGGCGTCGGGAGCGCTCGCGCTCGACCACTCCACATCGAGGGCGGCCTCGATCTCGTCACCGTTTTGACCCGGGTTGGTGCAGTTCGGATAAATCTGCTTGAAGTTGCCGTCCTTAAAATCCTTCAAACCGAATACGTCGCGGAAGGCGCTCCAATCGGATACATGGAGCAGGTTGGAATCCTCAACCAGCGCAATGGTGACGCCTTTGCCGGTGAATCCGCGCTTCCATAGCGGCAGAAGATTGTAGATGGTCGCGAAGTCGTAGGGGCTGACGGTATGGAAGGTTTGCCCCTCAATTTTGACGTTGAAGTGCGGATGCCAAGTGCGGGTAGCGCGGTCATAGGAGACGGGACCGAGTTGCATAGCGCGCGACTTGGGAAAGAAATCGTGGAGCGATGCGACGCCTTCGATGGCCGGGGCGAGGGCAGCGGGGACTTGGGGGTCGCGCATGTTGGCGATGTGCTTTTCGCCGTTCGGCAGAATCAAATTGTGAATGTCGGTGTGGAACGTCTCGCGAATTTGCGCTGCGGTTCCGGCAAAGTCGATGACCAAACCATTCTGATAGACGCGATTGACCGAGAAGCCGTGGGATTCGAGCCAGCGCTGGATGGTTTCCCGATCCTGCGGAGTAAGCCCGAAACGCTCGCCCAATTGTTGCGGAGTCAGCCAGTGATGGTACTCGGACGAATCCTGATGGTGCATTTCGTCGATCAGCTTTTCGAAGCGCGCTTCGGTTTCCGGAGCGGGTTTCAGCACGAGCAGCAAATGATCGAAGACCAGGTTGTCGGCGGCCGGGCCGCGATCGTTCTGGGCGCGCAGTGCCGCGGGAGTAGTGTTCCCGGTGAGCGTGACCAACTGGGATTCGTCAATCGGGCTGGTGATCACGGATTTGGGGCTGTCGGCGGGAGCCTGTAAGGGAACGGCGAAAGTCACTCCCGAGAACAAAACCACAGAAGTCACGAGAAGAATGGAAGCGTAGCGACGCATCGTCAGAACCTCCGAAGCGGTGAAACGTAGCGGGTGCCAGCTCAGTGAGAACCACCGGCCGTGCAATCCGGCAATGCTAGCGGCTTTTCGCGGGTTCGGTCAAGGCCCGAGAAGGTGGGTTGACCGAGTTCCGGGCAACCCCATGCTATACTTTTTAAGCGTCTTTTTTGTGAGTCGTGAATAGATAGACGGAGGACAGTATCGACAAACGCTTTATCCGCATGAACGAGCGCATCCGGGCGCGTGAAGTTCGCGTCATCGGTGACGAAGGGGAACAGATTGGCGTGATGCCTCCTTTCGAGGCGCTCAAGATGGCCCGCGAAAGAAACCTGGACCTGGTGGAGATTTCCCCGACCGCGCAACCCCCGGTTTGCCGCATCATGGACTACGGGAAATTCCTGTACCAGAACGAAAAGCGCGAGCGCGAAGCCAAGAAGAAGCAGAAGACCATTACCGTCAAAGAAGTAAAGTTTCGTATCAACGTGGACGATCACGACTACGAAACCAAAAAGAATCATGTGTTGCGTTTCCTCGACGATGGAGACAAGGTGAAAGCGACCATCTTCTTCAGGGGACGCGAAATGACGCGGCAAAGCCTGGGCCGGCAGATTCTGGAACGTCTGATTAAGGACGTCGAGCAGAGAGGCGATCGTAGAGTTTCGCCCACGGCAAGAAGGCAATACGCTGCACCTGATTCTAGCGCCCAACAAGAAAGAAGGCGGAGCGAAAGAAAAGCCGGCTCCTCCGAAGCCCGCAATACCTCCCGCGTCGCGAGGCGGCGCGCAGACAGCGTAAAATCAGTCGTCAGTTATCAGTCATCAGTAAAATCTCTCGCTGCGATCCATTGCGGCGGGGATTCTGATGACGTAACTGAGAACTGAGAACTGAGAACTATTTATGCCTAAACTAAAAACACACAAAGGCGCTGCCAAGCGCTTCAAGAAAACCGGGACGGGAAAGATAAAGCGGCACAAAGCGAACCTCCGCCATATCCTGACCTCCAAGTCCAAGAAGCGCAAGAAACATCTGGGCAGTGCTGTGCTGGTGAGCGACGCAGACTTTAAAAAAGTCATGCGGATGATCCCTTACTAGCGTGAGTGGCGGGCGCACGCGCTCGTCCTTAACCAAGTCTGCGGAGCGAAACGCCCCGCAGCGGCGCGTGAAGAGGTCGGGCTTCAGAAATCCCCATGGGTAGGAGCCTCCTTACCTCCAGCCGCCAAGCGAAATGAAAAAGGAGAACCGAAATGCCTCGTGTAAAACGCGGAACCAAACGCCGCGCCAAGCGCAAAAAAATTCTTGAGCGCGCTAGTGGATACTTCCTAACTAAATCTAAACTTTACCGCTCGGCGAAAGAAGCGGTCGAGCGCGGGCTGAAGTTTGCCTACTCCGGCCGCAAGCAGAAGAAGCGCCAGTACCGGTCGATCTGGATAGTGCGCATCGGCGCCGCAGCTCGCTTGAACGGACTGAATTACAACCAGTTCATCAGCGGACTGAAAAAAGCCGGTGTCGAACTGGATCGCAAGATCCTGGCGGATTTGGCAGTGAACGATCCGGCGGGATTTGGCAGTCTGGCGGAGCAGGCAAAGAAGGCGAACGCAGTCGCGACGGCATAGCCGTTGGCTGTCAACTCTGGGCTTCAGTCGCCAGCTTTTAAGCAGTACCAAACCGTGTCATCCTAAGGGAAGCGGAACGATTCGCGAAGCGAATCGTTCTGCGGAGTCGAAGAACCCCTACTCCCCGCACAGATTTTCGGACGAGGAGGGGTCCTTCGCTTCGCTCGGGATGACAATTTCTTAAGAGTTTTTGGGAACCATGCCCTACACCGTCCCCAACCTGACCGACTTCTCGACCGCAGCGCTCGACGGCGCGGTGAGCGAACTCCTGTCGGCGCTAGAGCAAGAGTCGGCAGCGGTCGGTTCCGAAAATGACTGGAAGGCATTTCGCGATCGCTGGATAGCGCGCAAGAACGGTATTTTCACCCAACTCAATGATCTGTGGCTAAAAGCCGCGCCCGGACCGAACAAGCGCGACGTCGGGCGGCGCGTCAACGAACTCAAGCCGCAAATCGAGCAGGCGGTGAATGCGACGTATGCCCGCTTAGTGAGCGGAGCGCTTTTCAAAGGCCGGTCTGTCGGGCGCGCGAGGGTGCCGGACAGCGCGCAGGACAGCGCTCAGGACAGCGCCGTGCCTTATCGCGATGAATCCGAGCGGTTGGACATCACCCTGCCTGGCATTCGCCGTCCCATCGGTGCGGAACATCCCGTCATCGAGACGATGAACGAGATGATCGGCGTCTTCCGCAATCTGGGTTACTCGGTGGAAGAAGGTCCGGAGATTGAAACCGACTTCTATAATTTTGAGGCGCTGAACTTTCCACCTAACCATCCCGCGCGCGACACCCAGGACACGTTGTTCATCGCCGGTCAGGAATCAAAACCGACGCGCGACCGCCTGCTGCTGCGCACGCACACTTCGCCGGTGCAGATTCGCACCATGCAGAAGATGAAGCCGCCGGTGCGGGTCGTGTGTCCGGGAAAAGTTCACCGCAACGACGCGCTCGACGCGACACACTCGCCTATCTTTCATCAGATCGAGGGTTTGGCGGTCGACACCAACATCACGTTCTGCGACTTGAAGGGCACGCTCGACCACGCCATGAAAGCGATGTTCGGGTCGAGCGTGAAGACGCGCTTCTATCCATCGTTCTTTCCCTTCACCGAGCCCAGCGCCGATGTGCAGATCAGCTGCATTTTCTGCGATGGCAAGGGCGCGCGCGACGGGGCTCCCTGCCGCAACTGCAAGGCCAGCGGATGGATTGAGCTGCTGGGATGCGGCATGGTCGATCCCAATGTGTACGGCTTCGTGGATTACGATCCCGCAAAAGTTTCGGGATTCGCCTTCGGCATGGGGGTGGAACGGATTGCGATTCTGAAATATGGGGTAGACGATATTCAGCTGTTCTTCCAGGGCGATGTGCGGTTCTTGGAGCAGTTTCTATGAAGCTCTCGCTGGGGTGGATAGGAGATTTTGTCGACCTGCCTGAACGCAGCAATCTGGGGGCGATTGACAAGATTGTCGAAAGATTGACCATGGCCGGACTTGCCGTCGAGGGTTTCAGCGTCGACCTCACGGAAAATGGTGACGTTGATCTCGAACAAACTGCGCTCGATTTTGACATCACCACCAACCGCCCCGATGCGATGAATCATTATGGCGTGGCTCGCGAGGTTTCGGCGCTCTACGATCTGCCGCTTAAGCCCATCGCGCCCAAACTGCCGCCATCGGAAGGTAAGTCCGAGGTCACCATCGATATTCAGGAGCCGGACCTGTGTGCGCGTTTCACGGCGCGCGAAATTCGTGACGTCACCATCGGGCCCTCGCTCCCAAACGTTGCCAGCCGTCTGCGGTTGCTCGATCAGCGGCCCATCAGCAATGCAGTGGATGCTACCAACTATGTTTTGTGGGAGAGCGGCAAGCCGACGCACGTGTTCGATCTCGATCTTCTCGAAGGCGGCAGGCTGGTCATCCGCAAAGCCGCCGAGGGCGAAACGCTGAAGACTCTGGATGGCGTAGAACGCAAGCTCTCAACCGATGATCTCGTGGTTGCGGACGCGCAAAAGCCGGTGGGGCTGGCCGGCGTAATGGGCGGCTTCGACACTATGATCACCGAGCGCACGAAGAACGTCCTCATCGAATCCGCGTGGTTTGACCCGGCCACCGTGCGCCGTACGTCGAAGCGTCACGGCCTGCACACCGATGCCTCGCACCGCTTTGAGCGAGGCGCCGATTTCGAATCCACCGTGGTTTCGGCCAACCGCGTCGCCGAGCTGATTCTCGCTTCTTGTACCGAATCCGGCGGCGGCACGCTTATCGGCGATGTGATCGACGTGATCGCCCGCAAGCTTGATCTTGCTCCGGTGGAACTCGACCTGCGGGAAGTGCACCGGATCCTCGGCGAAAAACTCAGTGCGCTTGAAATCAACCGCGTTCTCACTCGTCTCGGTTTCACGGTCCTTCCCGGCGGCGAAGACACTTACCTGGTCCACATCCCGAGCTGGCGTCTGGACGTTGAGCGCGAGATTGACATCATCGAAGAACTGGCGCGGCTGCACGGCTACGACAAGTTCGCAAACACGCTTCCCGCTTACAGCGGCGAGGTTCGGGATCTGCCCGACGCGCACAAAGATGCACGCCTGCGCTCATCGCTCCTGGCGCTCGGTTACAACGAAGCAATTTCGCTGACCTTCATCTCGAAAGAGGATGCGAAGCGCTTTTCGACCGCGCCCGAGATCGACCTGGCGAACCCGCTGAGCGAAGAGGCCTCGGTGATGCGCACCTCGATGGTTCCAAGCATGCTCAACATGCTGGCTTACAACCTCAATCGCGGCAGCGACAATGTTCGCCTGTTCGAAGCCGGAAATGTATTTGAGGCGTCGACCGCGGATGCACGGTCGCCGGAAAAGGCGCTGGAGATGAAGCGCATCTCCCTGGGTGCGACAGGGAGCGCGACCGGCAGCGCGGATGTGGACGTGGTGCGCGGACTGGCTCCGGGAGCAGCGGCGCGTCCGTTCTCGTTCTTCGACCTGAAGGGCGACGTCGAAAGCCTGCTCTCGTCTTTCAGCCATTGGACGCTCTACTACGATGCGCACACGGCCGATTACTATCATCCTGGACGCTCCGCGCGCGCCGTGCTGGACGGCGCGACCGTAGCCCAGTTCGGACAGATTCATCCGGAGGTGGCCGGGGCGCGCAAACTACGGCAGGATGTTTTTGTCGGCGAGATCTATCTTGACCGGCTCTACAAGCACGATCTGCGCCATGCGCGTTATGAAACCCTGCCCCGCTTCCCTGCCGTCGAACGCGACTTCTCTTTCACGTTTGACGACGGCGTAGTGTTCGAGAAAATTCACCAGAGCGTGAGCAAGTTGGCAATTGCCGAGCTTCGCAGTTTCGTCCCCGCGGAAATCTTCCGCGGCGAGAAAGTTGGCACGGGCAAGTACTCGATTCTGCTGCGCGCCAAGATCCAGTCCAGCGATCGGACCTTGCGCGATGACGAGGTAGCGGAGTGGGCCGAGCAGATTGTAAAGGCGCTGGAAGGGCTCGGCGGCGTACAGAGGACGTAGGACTTCATCTGTTGGATCGCTTGGTTCGCGCTGACTAACATCAGTGTGCTATGGAGAAATCGTACAGAACTCTCCGGGGGTTCCTCCCACTCATCCTCATCGTTTGCCGGAGAAACGATGTCGCCGGTGATCTTCATCGTGTTCTTCATCGACCCGATCCAAGCCTCGCGATCTACCACCGCCGTCGGCGGAACGACCTCGGCCACTGGCTTACCAAACCGGGTGATCCGAACCGGCTTTTTCGTGGCGCGAACCTGTTCCAGCACGGCGAGACATTTGGCTTTGAATTCCGAGATGGCGATTTCCTGCATGATTCCCTCTTATAGTCATTCTGACATACTAGGGTCAATCTTATTGACCATCATGAAATCTTCCAGATAGTGTCATCTTTGAACGTAGCCAAACCAGACGCGATGCGACTGGCTTGGCGGAGTCGAAGGGAACCCCTACCCAATTTCGAGTGGTTGCAGGGTAGGGTCTTCGACTGCGGGACGGCTTCGCGTTCGCAAGGCGGTCCCTTCGCTCAAGATGACTCTTATTGCTAAGGGTGTCCGTCCCTACATAAGCGTTTCTTGTGCTAGCCTTACTTTCCATGACCCAGGTTCCGGCCCATCCCAAGCACTTTCTCTCCGACAAGGTTGAGCATTTTACCGAGTCTGTGATCCGTGAGATGACTCGGCAGGCGATGCAATATGACGCCGTCAATCTGGCGCAGGGGTTTCCCGATTTCTCCGCGCCTGCTGAAATCAAGCGCGCGGCACAGGAAGCAATCGCTGCCGATGTAAATCAGTACGCCATCACCTGGGGCGCGAAGAGTCTGCGGGCCGCAATCGCCCGGCAGATGCAGGAGTGGCAGGGGATCGAAGTCGATCCGGAAAAAGAAATTGTGGTGTGCTGCGGCTCGACCGAAGCGATGATCGCGACCCTGCTGGCAGTTTGCAACAAGGGCGACGAGGTGGTGGTCTTCGAGCCCTTCTACGAAAACTATGGGCCGGATGCGATTCTGAGCGGAGCCAAGCCACGCTTCGTCAGCTTGCGTCCACCACAAAAGCCGGGAGGCGAGTGGACTTTCGACGAACAGGAATTGCGCGAAGCGTTTCAACACAAGCCGAGTCAATATCAGACCACTGAGTCTAGGACCAAGGCCATAATCGTTAACACGCCAAATAACCCTACCGGCAAGGTGTTCAGCCGGAACGAACTGGAACTGATTCGCGACCTGTGCGTTGAATACGACGTGCTCGCCATCACCGACGAAATCTACGAGCACATTCTTTACGATGGATCGGAGCACATCTCTTTCGCGCGGCTCGACGGCATGCGCGATCGCACCATCACTATTAACGGTCTATCAAAGAGCTACAGCGTTACGGGATGGCGCGTTGGCTGGGCGGTTGCGCCTCCGGCGATCACGAACGCGATCCGCAAGGTGCATGACTTCCTGACCGTGGGCGCGCCTGCGCCTTTGCAGGAAGCGGGAGCGACGGCGTTGAGTCTGCCTGCCAGTTACTACCGCGAACTGGCCGACCGGTACCGCACCCGGCGCGATCATCTGATTCCGGCGCTGGAAAAGGCCGGTTTCCATTGTTACCGTCCGCGGGGCGCGTATTACGTGATGACCGACATCAGCGCCTTCGGTTTCGCGAACGACGTGGAGTTCGCGGCGTATCTGGTCAAGGATGTCGGTATTGCGTGCGTGCCGGGGTCGAGTTTCTACAAGCATCCGAAGGACGGATCCCAACAGGTGCGTTTCGCCTTCTGCAAAAAGCCTGAGACACTGGATGAGGCGGCGCGACGGCTGGAAAAGCTGCGGTCACGGCTGTAGAGACGCGGCTTGCCGCGTCTTTGCCCGCGGCTGAGACGGGGCAAGCCCCGTCTCTACGGTACGCTACGAGTAACACCAAAAGTTGGCGGCTCTTCCACAGCAAACTGCGCTATACTTCGCCTCAACGCTAAGATCATTCCCCGAAAGCGAGTGGTGCCCATGTCCGTGAAAATGGTGGAAGAGGTATCTGCCGAGGTTCCGGCTGAAGATTTTCAAGCGCTGGAAGAGAAAGTTTATCGCACCATTGAGTTGTACAAGGCCGCCAAGGAGGCGCGAGCAACCGCCGAGCGCGATGCGAAGCGGCTGCGAGAGCAACTCGAAGAGCGCGAGGAAGAAAACGAGTCCATGCGCCGCGAACTGGTGCAGTTGCGCAAGGATCGCGAGGCCATACGGGTCCGGGTTGAAAAGATGTTGGGCCAGATGGAAAGCTTGACGCAAGAGCAGGCGGCAAGCTGACAGATTACTTTGAACTAGCCGATGGCGTCCGAACTAACTAGTCGAACTAACGAAACGACGGCGTCGGGCAGTGATCTGGCAGGAAACAATTTGCCGAGGAGTGACATGGCCACTGCGAGCAAACAGCCGCCGACAGATGCGTCGGCTAAGGATGTGTTAGCCAAAGATGTGCTGGCCAAAGACGCGTTGACGAAGCCCGTTCCGGCCCAAGACGCGCCCGCCACGAATGCTGTGAGTGGCAGCGGTAGCGTTCGCGTCGAAATCTTCGACCAGGTGTACAACCTGCGAGGATCTGACGCGGCTTACATTCTAAAGCTGGCCGAATACGTGGACGGCAAGATGCGCGCCGTATCGGAACAGACGGCCACGGTCGATTCGGTGCGGCTGGCGGTGCTGGCGGCTCTGAATATTGCGGATGAATATCATCTGCTGAAGCGGCGACTGGAGCCCTCCTCGCCCGACGCGCGGCAGCGGGCCAGCAAACTGGCAAGCGCGCTCGACGAAGTTTTGCAAGATACCCGGCGCACGGGCTGAAGAAGGTGGAAGATTCGACGTCCAACCCCTAAAGCGGTTTCTCACTCTGCGCAAGTTACGGTATCGCTAAAGCGATACCCTGATACGAATCTTGGATACAGAGTCTTCGTTCCTTCGCAGCATATGTAATCGATCGTAACTTGGCGTCCGTGTTCCAAACACAGGCTATGTGAACTGCCAGCAAACTTCCTGCCAACTATTTTGCATTTTCCTCTTGCGAATCTCTTCCGGGTTTCCTAGCATCGAACCTGCATGGCCGACCTGCGAGGTTGGTGATGGTGGCAACCGATTTTTGAACCAATGCCGAATGAACGGGGACTCGACTCGCAAAAAGATCCTGTGTGCTATGTTCCGCCATGCGGAAAAGCCTAATGGGTCGCGGCGGGTTCCCACCGTCTGAGACGGGTTCATTCTCGGCCCACCACACGGCCCAGTGGGTCGGCTTGTTTAGTTCAGGTGCCAGGTCTCAGGAAAAGCTGGACGATGCCTTCTGGACCTTGCGTTTCCTGACACCCAGGACCTGACTCCTGCGACCTCTCTCCTCTGCTAGACTCTCCTTAGAACTCAACCCGCAATTGGAGCATCCAAACTAACGTGTTCCCCAGACTTTTTCACATTGGCAGTTTCTACCTGCCGACCTATGGTGTCCTGGTCGCCACGGGCGTGCTGGTCGGGCTTTGGATCATCGTGCGCAATTCTGAGAAGCAGGGCATCAACGGCGACGATGCGTGGAATCTTGGCATTCTGGTCGTGCTCGCCGGAATTATCGGGGCGAAGATTCTCTATATCATCGACGACTGGAGCTACTACGCGAACAACTGGCGCGAGATCTTCAGCCTCAACACGCTGCAAGCCGGCGGCGTATTTTCCGGCGGGCTGATTGCAGCGCTCCTCACGGGGATCTGGTACATGCGGCGTCATCACATGCCGGCGCTGCGCACCATGGACGGCATCGCTCCCGGACTCGCCTTTGGCCACGTTATCGGACGCTTCGGTTGCTTCGCGGCCGGCTGCTGCTACGGCAAACCGACGCATCACTTCTGGGGCGTCATCTTCACGAATCCTTTGGCGCGCGACGTCAGCGGAACTCCGCTCGGCGTCAGTATTGAACCGACACAACTGATCGAGGCCGCAGCGGAGTTTTTCAACTTCCTGCTGCTGACCTGGATGCTCAAGCGCAAGAGGTTCGATGGGCAAGTGTTTGGCAGTTTCATGATCCTGTACGGAGTCGAGCGTTTCTTCATCGAATTCCTGCGCGACGATCCC
The DNA here is from genome assembly GCA_963730845.1 of uncultured Acidobacteriaceae bacterium. Classification (GTDB taxonomy): domain Bacteria; phylum Acidobacteriota; class Terriglobia; order Terriglobales; family Acidobacteriaceae; genus Acidiflorens. The sequence goes on from CAVSTM010000010.1 coordinate 153,622, forward strand.
GGACGCGGTGATGTCTTCGGCGGTCTGATGTCGGGAACGCAGCTGATTTCGATTCTGCTGGTCATCGGCGGTGGGATGATTTGGTGGCTGAAGAGTGGAGTGCTGAAGACAGTGCCGGCGCAGAACAGCGTTTAGTCGCCCTTCAAACAATGGCCGAATTCCCAATAACTCTGGTCGTCTCTGCGAACGATGCCGGGCAGCGCCTCGACCAATATCTCGCCACGCAACTTTCCGAGGTCAACCACACAGAAATCAGTCGGGCTCGCGTGCAGCAACTCATCGCGAAGGGTGAGGTGCTGGTGAACGGAGCCGCTACGAAGGCGTCGCTGCGGCTAAAGGGCACTGGCGACGAGCAGATCACGGTCACCGGGCCGGCGAAAGCTCCGCCGCTGCGAGCTCTGGCGGAAGAGATTGCCCTCGACATCGTCTATGAGGACGATGACCTGGCAATCATCAACAAACCCGCGGGCATGATGGTGCATGCAGGCGCGGGAGCGACCGACGATGCGCGCAACCGCGGGACCCTGGTCAATGCGCTGCTGCATCACTTTGGAACCCTTTCCGCAGTCGCTGGCGAACTTCGTCCTGGTATCGTGCATCGCCTGGATCGAGCCACCAGCGGGCTGATGGTAGTGGCGAAGAACGACGAATCGCACCGCCGCCTGGCCAAGCAGTTCAGCGGACGCGAAGTGCACAAGACTTACATTGCGCTGGTCCACGGTTGGCCGAAGCAGGATCGCGGCACCATTCAATGCGCGATCAGCCGCCACTCGCAGCGCCGCACGCGGATGACGACACGAGGCTTTGGCGGCCGCGAGGCAGTGACGCATTACGTGGTGCAACGAAAGATTGACGCCCCATACGGCAAGTTTGCCCTAGTCGAACTCAAGATCGAGACCGGGCGCACGCACCAGATTCGCGTGCATATGTCGTCGCTCGGACATCCCGTGGTGGGTGACGCGCTCTATGGTGCACCGGGAGAACTGCGGTCACAGTCGAACAAACGGCGGTCGGCAGGCATGCCCGCGACGCTGGCGCTCAATCGGAATTTTCTGCATTCGGCGGTTCTCGAACTGACGCATCCGCGGACCAAAGAGTTACTCAAGTTCTCTCGCCCGTTACCGGAGGAACTGGAGAACTTGCTCGATCGCCTGGAGAATGCTCGACAAGGGGGTCCGCGGCTGGAGCCTGGCCAGTAGGAACTTGCTGATTTAGAGCGAGGCGCCGTTCCAGTGCGGAGCCAAAGGCTATAATGAAAACAATAACCCTGATCAAATCGTCCTGATGAAATCGCGTATTTTTCTGCTTCTGCTTGCTCTTCCTTTACTGGCCAGCTCGCTCGTCGGCCAGGCGACGCCGCCTGCTTCCACGCCGACGGCACTGCAGAATCCTCCCGAGAAAACCAGCCCACCGTCTGATGGCAAGACGCAAGCTCCGGCAGAACAAGGTGCGGCCGCGCAACCAGCTTCTTCGGCACCTGCTTCCTCCGCCTCAAATCCACAGACGCCAACTGCGCAGGCTCCGCCGCAGCCGGAAAATCCAGATAATTCGGATTCCGATGAGTCGAGGGCGACGATCCGCCACGTTGTCAACGAAGTTCGCGTGGTGTTCACCGTTACCGACCGGCATGGCCGCTACATCAAAGATCTGAAGAGCACCGACTTCAGGGTGATCGACGACCAAAAGCCCGCGGAACTGCGCAGCTTCAACAGCGAGACCGATCTGCCTCTGCAGGTGGGGTTGCTGGTGGACGCAAGCAACTCGGTGCGCGACCGCTTCAAGTTCGAGCAGGAAGCGGCCATTGAGTTCCTGAACTCCATCATTCGTCCGCGCTATGACAAGGCGTTCGTAGTCGGCTTCGACGCCACGCCCGAAGTTACGCAGGATTTCACCGATAATACGGAGAGTCTTTCGGCCGGCGTGCGTATGTTGCGGGCGGGCGGCGGCACGGCGATGTACGACGCGCTGTACTTTGCCTGCCGGGACAAGCTCTTGAAGCAGGACCAGGTGGGACCGGCGCGCCGCGCTATCATTCTGCTGAGCGATGGCGATGACAACCTCAGCCACGTAACCCGTGAGGAAGCCATTGAAATGGCGGAGCGCGCGGACGTAATCGTCTACACCATCAGCACCAACATCAGCGGCATGAAGGGCAAGGGCGACAAAGTGCTGGAGCGTATCGCGGAAGCGACGGGCGGCCGCGCGTTTTTCCCTTTCCAGATACGCGACGTATCGGATGCATTTGTCTCCATTCAGGAGGAATTGCGCAGCCAGTACGCGGTGGCCTACAAGCCGGCAAACTTTGTCGCGGATGGCCGCTACCGCACCATCGAAATTCTGGCGCAGGATAAGGGCCTGAAGGTGCGCACCCGCAAGGGGTACTACGCTCCGAAGCAGTAACCGGCAAATTTACCGCACGCCCAACCAACCCTAACTGCCGAGCGGAAGGACGATTTATATCCGTTTACGATTGGTATCAGGGTACGGTTGGCATCAGGATCTTTATGCCGGGATATTCGGGAACTCCGCTGGCGATAAAGTTGGGCATCAAGGACGGTTTTCGCGCTGCCCTGTTGCATGTACCCGACGACGTGCAGACCGAGCTTCGTGACGCGCTCGGGAAATGCAGCGTTCAATCCCTCCGCGGAAACTCTCCCCAAGGTCTCGATTTCATTTTCCTCTTTGCCCAATCGCGCGCCGGGCTGGAACTCGAACTGCTAGCAGCCGCGAAGGCGCTGGCGCCTGCCGGCATGCTGTGGATCTCGTGGCTCAAGAAAAGCTCAGGCGTTGCCACCGACCTCACCGAAGATGTAATCCGCCAGCGCGGCCTTGATGCTGGCCTGGTGGATATAAAGGTCTGCGCCGTTACTGACCTCTGGTCGGGGCTGAAGTTCGTGATCCCGGTCAAGAATCGGCCAAAGAAATAAGCGTAGCGACAGCCGCCCCGGCTGTCCAAGCGAGCAACTCGCCAGGGTTCGTTTGTCCACCGACGCAATTCAAGGGCGTGGCCCCGCCGGACAGCCGGGGCGGCTGTCCCTACGCAATTCGCAAGCTCTAGTCTTCGTGGCCAGCTGCTGTCGCGTAGTAGCCGCTGCGGGCTTGGACTTTGTAGTCTCCCTGCTTGGGCTTGATCTCGACTTTGCGGAAGGACCCGTCGCGGGTCGTGTTGGTGGGCACGTAACCAGCGTTGTACTGGCTGCGGAGTTCCTGGGAAATCTGATCGAAGGCCTGGCGGAGTTTTTCGACCTTATTGCCGACTTCGATCATGCGGCCGCCGGTCTCTTGCGTGAGCTTTTTCATCTCTGAATCGCCGTTATAACCGAAGCCGCCACCCATGCCGTAGAAACCGCGGTCGGCGATGAGCAGTACGTAGCAGATGGCATCGGCCTTCTGGGCGGCTTCGATGGCATCTTTGATCTTCAGCCGGCTCCCTTCGTCTTGTCCGTCGGTGAGCAGGATCATCGCCTTGCGCCCGACTTCGTGGCTGAACTCGTCGTGCGAGGCGAGATAGACGGCATCATAGAGCGCGGTGCCGCGTGGGCCGGTCGATGAGCATGGGATCGGGCCTTGCGGGCCTATGGGACCGCCGGAACAGCTGACTCCCCCGGTGTTGATTCTGGCCTCATTGAGCGCGCGTTTGAGCCGGCTGACGGAGTTGGTGAAATCCTGCAGCAGAGTAATGTCGACGTCAAAGCTGATGACGAAGGCCTCGTCTTTGGGACGCAGCGTGCTTTCGAGGAAGGAACCGCCGACTTCTTTTTCCATCTCCAGCACGCGCTGCTGGCTGCCGCTGGAGTCAATGAGCATGCCGATCGTCAGCGGGAGATCGGATTCGGCCTTAAAATACTTGATAGTCTGGGGTTTGCCATCCTCGAACAGGTCGAAATTGTCCTTGGTGAGGTTGGGGATCAGCGCGCCATGCTTGTCTTTGACGTTGAAGAACAACTGGACAACTTCCACGTTGACCTTCAGGGTCTCGATCGACTGGTCTTGCGACTGGTCCTTAGAATTGGGACTGGGGGCAGCCGGGGATGTGGGCGCCGGAGCCGGAGGATTCTGCGCGGCTGCGTCAGGCGACAGGGTCGTCAGCAGAAAGAGCGTCACCAGAGCGAACCAGGCCAGACTGAACCAGCCCGTGGCTAGGCACGGTTTGCAGGGTACTTTAGGCATCAGCGTTTTTATCCCGAGACTTTGCTAGTCTATCCTGTAACGGTTAGATGCACCAAGGGGGCGGAGTTGGGCATCTGAATCACTAAAAGGCATCGGGACCGGTGGTCCGCCATGGGCACGCGGTCGAAGAAGAAGAAAGAAACTAAGAGGAGTCCGGGGATGGCCACGAAAGTTCGCACGGTATTGATTCTGGGATTGACCTTGTTGTTTTTGGTCGGCGCCCTTGCGGCCCAGCAGAAGCCTGATGACATCCCGGACGCTCCGTCGGCCACTCGTCCGATACCGCCGCCGCCACCGCCCAGCCCACGGCAGGAAGCGGAGGAGGAGTCCCAGCCAGAGGCGCCGCCGGCGGATGCTTCAACCAGCAGCTCAAGGGAGATGCCCCGGAGCGCTCCGGATGCGACGGTTCAGAAGCCGGCCCCGCCACCGATGCCTCCGGTCAAGACCGTGTCTGCGGGCAGCGTTCCACGCGATGCGGAGACCGGGCAGGATCTCTACACGATCAAGGTAACGAAGAACGTGGTGCTCGTTCCGGTCATGGTAAAGGACGGCGAGGGGCGGTTGGTCGGCGGCTTGCTACCCAAGGATTTTTCAGTGCTGGAAAATGGGCAGCAGCAGAAACTGGAGTTTTTTACCAGCGACCCGTTTGCGCTGTCGGTGGCAGTGGTCATTGATACCGGCATGGCGGAAGTCGGTTTGAAGAAGGTGCAGGATACGCTATCGGCGTTGCAGGGAGCGTTCAGCCAGTTCGATGAGGTTGGGATCTACACCTACAGCACGACGGTAGGCCGCGTTTCGGACTTCACCGGCGTGGGCAAGCAACTGACGGCGGTTCTGAACGAGGTCAAGGCATACAGCGGGGCAAGTAACGGAGTTCCGGTGACGAGCGGGCCGCTCGGTCCACAGGGCCCGATCATCAATGGTATTCCGATCGGCTCTCCCGTAGATCCGGTGAGCACACCGCCGAGAGTCGCGTACGTATTGAATGACGCGATCCTGATGGCGGCGCGCGATCTTTCGAAACGCCCGCGGGACATGCGGAAGATCATCTTCGTGATCAGCGATGGACGGGAACTGGGCTCGACCGCCAGCTACGCCGACACGCTGAAAGTGCTGCTGACGCAGAACATCACCGTGTACGCGATAGGAGTAGAAGGTGCGGCGATCCCGGTATACGACCGGCTGCAGCACCTCCATCTGCCGAAAACGGGCAAGCTAATGGGATACAGCGACATTCTCCCGAAGTACGTCAACGCAACCGGAGGAGGCACGGTGTATGGCGAATTGTCGCAAGCCGATATCGAGCAGGCCTATGCCCAGGTGATGGGGGACGCGCGCTATCAGTACACTCTGGGTTATTCGCCCAAGTCGGGCATCGGCGGATATCGGCGCATCGAAGTCGTGGTTCGGCGTCCAGCTGTGAAGGTCTATGCGAAAGAGGGATATTATCCTCTGCCGACGCCGCAATAACGAGTGGAGAGGCTAAGCACCTGAGCCCGTGATGTTTTAGTAACGTGGGTAACCTGCGCCAGAGCCTTTCGGTGTGGTATAAAAACCAGCAGTAACCGATACTGTAGTCTAGTGGTTTGGTAGCGAGAGGCTCGCGCGTTGAGGGAGCGGTTCGCAAGAGACCTTTTCGCAGGAGTTCCTGAGGAAACCTTTTGAGTTTCATCAACTTCGCAGCACGTGAGATCAACTGCAAGATCGTCTACTACGGCGCCGGTTTGGGCGGAAAGACGACGAATCTGCAGTTCATCTTCCAGAAAACAGCCGAACAGCAGAAGGGTAAGATGATCTCGCTGGCCACGGAGACCGATCGAACCCTGTTCTTCGATTTTCTGCCCCTGGATCTGGGCTCGGTTCGAGGCTTCAAGACTCGCATTCACCTCTACACGGTTCCTGGACAGGTCTTTTATGACGCCAGCCGCAAGCTGATTCTGCGCGGCGTCGACGGCATCGTCTTCGTAGCCGATTCCCAGCAGGAGCGCCAGGACGCCAACGTCGAAGCTCTCGACAACTTGATGGCGAACCTGAAAGAACACGGCTATGACTTCAACAAGATTCCCTACGTGCTGCAGCTAAACAAACGCGACCTGCCGAATGCGCTGCCCGTGGACACTCTCTCCAAAGAACTGCGCAAGAAGAGCGAGTCGGTGGTGGAGGCCGTGGCCTTCCAAGGCGTCGGCGTATTCGAAACGCTAAAGGAAATCGCAAGGCAAGTGCTGCAGGAGTTGAAGCAGGGCGGGTAGAGGTTCACGATTCGCTTCTCTCGGTTAAAGCTGTTCTATCCGGGACTCACCTCAGAGTCTCCGAGAGCCCTTCCCACTCCGTCATCAGGGTCTGCAGCGCGATTTTCTGATTGGCAAGCACCTGGGTCTGGCGCTGGGTCTCTTCCACGCTTACAAAACTCTGTAGCTCGGTTTCGCAGAGCGCGATCGCTGTTTCGGCGCGGGCGATCTTTTCTTCGATTTCGTGCAGGCGCCCTTCCATCTGCTGGCGCTTGATCGGATTCATACGCTTGCCCTTGGGTTCGGCTGGCTCTGCAGCGGGCGGGCGGTCTCCGTTCACAGGCACCGATGAAGACACAGCTGGAGAACTGACTGGCTTTGGGATTTCCACCGCAACCACCGCTCTCCCCTGCTTCCGCCAGAGGTAGTCTTCGTAATTTCCCGGATAGACTTCGACCTTGCCGTCGCCGATCTCAAAGACGCGCGTGGCTAGCATGTCGATGAAATAACGGTCGTGGGAAACAAAGACCACCGTGCCGGTGTACTTCATGAGGGCTTCAAGCAGCACGTCTTTGGCGCGCAGGTCGAGGTGATTAGTGGGCTCATCGAGCAACAGGAAGTTAGCGGGATGCAGCAGCATCTTGAGCAGCGCATAGCGATTCCGCTCTCCGCCGGAGAGAACACCGATGCGCTTAAAAACATCGTCGCCCGAAAAAAGAAAACAGCCGAGCAGGCTGCGCAACTGGGTTTGCGTCGAAGCAGGCGAAAGTTCGCCGAGATCGTCAAGGATGCGAGCTTCAGGATCGAGTTCCTTATATTGATCCTGCGCGAAATAGTCGGGGACAACGTTGTGGCCCAGCTTGTATTCGCCGGCGGTAAGCGGCTCCTGACCGGCCAGCAGTTTAATCAGCGTGGACTTCCCTGCTCCGTTGACTCCGACCAACGCGATGCGCTCGCCGCGCTCGATCAAGAAATTCACCTTGTCAAAAACTTTGTGTTCCTTGATCCCGCGCTCGCCGTAACTTTTGGCGACGTCCGCGAACTCGGCGACGATGCGTCCGCTCGGCTTCGGCTGCGGGAAGGAGAAATGGACGGTCTTCTCCTCTTCAGGAATTTGAATCCGCTCCATTTTTTCGAGCTCTTTGATGCGGCTCTGCACCTGCTTGGCTTTGGTCGCCGTGTAGCGAAATCGATTGATGAACACTTCCAGTTGCTCGATGCGGTCGTGCTGCGTCTTGTAAGCGGATTCCAGTTGCTCCTTGCGCGCGGTCTTCCCGGCCAGGTACTGATCGTAGTTGCCGGCATAAAAATGCATCTGCTTGTTCCAGATTTCCACGATGCGCTTGACGGTGATGTCGAGAAAGTAGCGGTCGTGCGAGATGAGAACGAATGCGTAAGGATAGGTGGTCAGGTACTCCTCAAGCCAGTTGCGGGCTTCAAGATCGAGGTGGTTGGTAGGCTCGTCCAGCAGCAGCAGGTTGGGCTTCTGCAGCAGAAGCTTGGCAAGCGCAATGCGCATCTGCCAGCCGCCGGAGAATTCTTCGGTCCGGCGCGCCCAGTCGTCGCGATGAAAGCCAAGGCCGGTCAGAACCTGACCGACCTGCGCTTCAAGCGTGTAGCCGTCGCGCGCGACGAATTCGTGCTCGAGCTTCTGGTAACGATCGGCGACGTTGGAATATTCAGACCCCGCGTGGTCGAGTTCCGACATGCTGCGGGTGAGCGACTCCATCTCCTGTTCGATGGCATGGAGTTCAGCGAACACGGATATGCACTCGGCGAAAATGGTGCGGCCCGTCATGGTGAGGCCGTCCTGCGGAAGGTATCCGGTGGAGATACCCTTAGCGCGCGAAATGTTGCCGTAATCGAGCGACTCGCTCCCGGCAAGAATTTTCATGATTGTGGATTTGCCGGTGCCGTTCGCTCCGACCAGACCGACGCGCGACTCTGGCGTGATCAGCCAGTCGGCGTTCTCGAACAAGAGCTTGTGGCCATAGCGCTTGCCGGCGCCGGCGAGTTGAATCATGGTTGTCTCTATTTAAATATAGCCGACGGGGACTGGAGGGAGGCGGTCAGCTTTCAGCGGTCAGCTTTCAGCTGTCAGCAGCCAGTACTCAGCAAAGAGCACGCCTTGACAATGTGCCACATTTTGTGGCACGATTCTAATATGCCTAGCGTAAACATTCGCCAGCTTCGGGACACCAAACGGCTGAAGGCTTGGCTGCGGGCCGGCAAGACTGTGGAACTTCGCGAGCGGGACGAGGTCATCGGCCGCATTGTTCCAGAAGGATCGCCTCCAGATCCCGGCGATTGGCCTGATTTCGCGGCTTTGCGCAAGGAAATCCTGGGCGATCGCGTTCTGCCGGGAGCGGATCTGGTTGTTAAGGAGCGCGGCCGCTACTGATAGTGAGCGTCCTATTGACCATCTACGCCGATACCTCTTTTTTTGTTTCCCTCTATGTCACCGATCGGCACACGGCGGAGGTCGAACGCCGGCTCAGGGCACGACCGTCTTTGTGGATGACACCGCTGCACGTCGCCGAATGGACACACGCTATCGAACAACACGTATTTCGAAGAGCGATTTCGCGTAGCGAGGCCGATCGTCTGCTGAAGCGATTTCAGGAGCATCGCTCCCAGAATTTATGGCGCGAGGCACCCGTACCTGATCGGGCATTCGAAGTTTGCGCCGAACTGGCTCGCCGGCACGCGGCGCGGCTAGGGATTCGGACAATCGACACAACGCACGTGGCTTCGGCTCTGGAACTGAAAGGCGAGCATTTCTGGACCTTCGACGAACGACAGGCGAAGCTGGCGGTCGCCGCTGGCTTGAAAATCGACTAAGGGCGGCTGCCGCCTTCGGCTTCGCTCGGGGCAGGATCGCCGGGACACCCGTCTCCACACAAGCATTAGCGAACCGCAGCCATGCGCGCCACCCCGATGTGCTCCAGCGCGCGGTCAATCACGGTTTGGATTTCGTGGGCGTACTTCACTTCGCGGCCCTTGGCGAGGATCACGCGCGCTCTTTCGGCATCGAACCAGGTGGGATTGCGGTTGTCTTCCTCAGGGCTGCGAGTTTGGCGAACTTCCATCAAGAAAGCCTTGACTACGTATTCCTGGACGCCGCCCGGTTGCCAAAAGACGCCCTTGGAGTGCACATAAATGTGGAAATGGCGGGGCTCGATAACGCCGATAGCGCCCGCTTCTTCTTTGGCTTCGCGTTCGGCGGCCTGGCTGTGCGACAAGCGAGGCTCGGGAGCTCCCTTCGGAAACGTCCACTTGTTGCCACCGTTGGTATTCACCAACAGAAACTCGGCATGCGAATTTACCCGCCGGTAACAGACGGCTGCGACTTGCAGGGGCAGCGCAAAGCGAGAGACCCGAGGCACGCTCATCAGTCGTAGTTTACTGCAAAGATATTTCAGGAATGTTAAATGCAGCGAAAATGGTGCATCCTTTGGTACCCGGTCCTTTGGTACCCAGCGCTTTCGCACCCGATCCTTGGTAGCTCAAAGCTTAATTGTGGGTGGCGGGAGTCGTGGCGTCAGACGCTTTCTTGGACTGGGCAATCATGACTTCGGTCTTTTTCAGTAGCGCTTGTTTGACCGTGTCCATGTACTTGGTCATGATCGGCATCATGTCCCGCATCGCCTCCGCCATAATGGCCGGCAGCTCATGCAATACTTTTTCACCCGTGGGCGTGGAATAAAAGGCAACCAGGTTGTCCATGTCGCCCTTGGTGAAGTGCTTTTGGTATGCCGGAACCATGGCCTGCATCATTTCATCCATGGGCATATTCGCGAACATATCATCCATCATCGCGGTCATCTTCGATTCGTAGTCAGCGGGTAGTTCGTCCTTGTGCTTCAAGTATTGCTCGTGCATCATCTGGTGCATAGTTTGCGTCATCGACCCCATCAGCTTTTTCATCATGTCGTGAGATCTCACGACTTGAAAATATCTTTCAACATCCGCTTTCGTAGCCGGAGAATCGTCTGTGCTTGTCTGGGCAACAGAAGTCCAGCTGATCACGAACACCATGCCAACCACCAAGAGTATGCGCTTCATAACGACCCTCCAGAAATTTCGCTAAGTATAACGCCGCAGTATCTGGCATTCCACTTATCTTGCTGAGAGCTGAGAACTTTTCCCGAAGCTCAGTCCGCTCAGGTCAGCCATTCTCTTACTATCTACCCCCCGGCTGGCAATCAGCACTTGAAAGTTCTCGCCCATGCCGACGGGAGTGATCAGATGTTTGAGCTGGAGGGCGACCTTCGGCCGCTCCTGCGGCATGCGGCAGTCTTCAAAAGCGTCGGCAAACTGATTCCTCTCGCCAATGCCCATCAGGAATTGCGATTGCGTGAGCAGCTTTTCGCACTGCAGACCGGCTTGATCGCAGGCGGCGGCGAGTGCCGTGAAATTGACGTGGGCGGTAAGGTCTTGCTCCCCGGGAGCCTGATAAGGATCGGGGCTCGAGGAGTGATGGCGATACGCCATAAGCGTGCCGCGATGGCGCCCCACGAGTTGTTGGTTGCGCGTGTAACCGTAGTCAATAAAAACGATCACCAGCGGGCCGCGTGCGATTGAACGCACGATTTGCCGCATCCAGTCCTGCGCGAGAATGGGCACTTCAATGCGCTCGCCGGCTTCAGGATGGACGCCGTAGCGGTCGAGAAATTCCAGTTCTTTAGCCAGCGGCGGGAGCCAGGTTTCGCGCAGGCGATCGTTTTCGAGAGCGATGTGGAGCTTGCCGTCACTGCTAAGAATCTCGACCGGCAGGGCATCGAAAAATTCGTTGGCGAAGACAATCAGAGGAGCTTCAGGCGCGAGAGTGCGGCACGGGCCACTCGAAGGCTCCTCCGGAACTGCGGCCTTCCCAGCGCCAATGTGTTCGCGGAGATGATCTCGCAATTTCGCGCGCAGCGCGGGCGAAGATTCTTGCAAGGTGAAAGTGAGGGCTGCGAAGAAGTCGCGGAACTTCTTGTTTGACCAATCGAGCACATCGCGGGCAAACAAGCCGCGCCCGGGACCGAGTTCGAGAATTTCGATTCCATGAGGTCGGTCTAACGCTTGCCATATTTCGTCAAACTGCCGCGCCAGCAGGCGCCCGAACACGGCGTGAACGTCGCTCGACGTGTGGAAGTCTCCGGCTTTGCCGAATTGCTCGGCATTTGCCGAATAGTAACCATGGGAAGGATCGTAGAGGCAGATCTGCATGTAGCGCGAAAACGGGATAGGGCCACGCTCGCGGATTTCCCTCTCGATTTGTTCCCGGACGGACAACTGGACTGACAATGCGCTAGCTCCCCTCATTTCCCTCTCCGGCAGGCCTCGAGCTGCGGGGGACGGCCCGGTCCTGCGGAGTGCGGATGAACATTTCGATGAAATAGTCGTGCAGTCCGTCGTAGAGCTGGTGCTGAAGATGCCACGCGAACTGCGGATGATCGAGATCGCGCGGATGAATCGGAAGCACGTAGGTGTGAACCGGGGCGGACGAATGTTTCAGATCGATCAGAATTTCGATCAAGCCATTGTTTTCGCGCGCCGAAAAGGCAAGCAACGGATGCTCATAGAGCTTGAGGTGTTCCTGAACCATCCCGAGTTTGCTGGAGCCAGACACGCATCCATTCTACTTAGGGTGGTCTGCTTGGGCCTACTTAGGCTGATCGGCTTAAAGCTGGACTGCCGAGACGCCCGTTAATCCACCGTATGAATCATTACGCAGCCGTGACACTAGGCTGCCATGCGCAACGAATGGCGCTGTTCGTAAAAGGCGCGCTTGACCGCCGGCATAGCGAGATAAAGGATTACGGCGGCATTGATGATTCCGAAACCCAGCGGAATTCCATGCATGACGATCAAGACCGGCAGCAGCAAAACGAGGCCGATCGCTGAAAAGAACATTGTGAGTAGACGGCCCCAATTTTGCATTTTTAGAACTCCATAGCCGGCAACCAGGTGAAGGGCTGCAAACAAAATAATCACCATGCTGGCCAGGTGCCCGACACCGCCAAAAAAGCGGCCGGTGGCGTTACCCTCAGCGGCCAGAGCAGCGAGCTTAGCGGCCAGTCCGGTGAACAGCAGAAGGGACACACCGAATAGCATCTCGAGTACACCGCGCAGAATCTGATAGAAGCCGACCAGAGTGACACCAAGTGGGCGCATGAATCCTCCGAAGATTGGGAGAAATATAGCACAAACGGCAAGAAATCAGGTCTCGGGAGGACCTGGAATGCTAGCGCTGCGGGGTTTCACTGAGACCTGACGCCTTGTGCCTGAGACCTTTTTATTCGTAGCGAAGGGCTTCGATGGGATCCAGGCGCGAGGCTTTGATAGCTGGGAGCATGCCGCTAAGGATGCCGACAAATCCGAGGATCACGGTGGACGCCAGCAAAATGGTGGAATCGATGGTGAGATGGATGTCACCCTCGGAGCCGTTCTCGAAGAATGCGCTCCAGAGCGTAAGCGATCCGACCGACCACGAAACGATGTAAGCGAGAACTACCCCGGCGATCCCCCCAAGAAGCGTGATGACGAGAGCCTCGGCGAGAAACTGGACCAGTATGTGCCAACCGCGCGCACCCAGGGCTTTCTCGACTCCGATCTCGCGGGTGCGCTGGGTAACGGAGACCAGCATGATGTTCATCAGCCCCACGCCACCGATGCCAAGCGTGAGCAGGCCGATGAACCCGAGCAGAATCTTGATGCCGCTGGTAATGATGCGCAGGTCAAGCAAATCGGCAAAGACGTCGAAGACAAAGATTGCGCGCTTATCTTTAGGATCGAATTCATGGTGAAAAGCCATCGACCGGCGCACCGCTTCGGCGACTTTCGCATGGTCGCCTTCGTATTCCATGGCAATAGCGTTGAGGTAATAAGTATTGATGAGGTCGCTCATGGCGCTGAACGGGATATACACTTTGCCGTTCATGTCGTCGTCGCCATCCTGAATGACGTGTTTGAGCACGCCGATGACCTCGTAGGAGATGCCGTCGACTCGAACTTTTTCGCCGAGAGCGTTCTGACCAGAAAACAACTTTCTCTTGACGTTGGCGCCGAGAATGGCCACCCGGCTGCGTGTGTTTTCGTCGAGCTCAGTGAAGAACGTGCCGTCTTCGACTTCCATGCGTCGCATGTGCGAATAGTAAGGATAGACTCCGCTGATCCCGTAACTGCCGCTGCGTGTTCCCCATGCCACGCTGCTTTGCTTGAAGGCCTCAGGCGAAATGCGCTTGAGCAGAGGCACTTCGGCTTGCAGGTAATCGAGATCGTTGACGGTGAGTTTGATTTCGCTGCCAGCTTTCGTGCCGCCCGCCTGCAGCGAGGTGCGTCCGGGGAAGATAAAGACCAGGTTCGTGCCCCACGAGCGGAAGGCGACCCAGAGGCCACGCTCGAAACCGGAACCATAGGCAAGCAGCAGCACGACGGTCGCGATGCCCCACGCCATCCCCAGCATAGTGAGAATGCTGCGACGGCGATTGTGCTTGAGCGCGTTGTAGGCCTGGCGAGCGAGTTCAAGAACCATATTCATTTCCAAAGAGCTTGTGGATAAGCTCCGCTTTCGTATCAGGGTTTCGTATCAGGGTATCGCTTTAGCGATACCGGACCTTCTCCAAAATCGGATGCCCCTTTAGGGACGGGACGTCGACATCCGCCTCTCTCCGGAGCCCGCGAGCAGCGCCCTAAAGGCGCCCTTCTAAAGTGGCCCTTGTGGCATCGCTAAAGCGATGCTCTGATACGAATCGAAGGCGCGCCGCAGACTGTCCTCGTTCTTATTCCTGGCGCAGCGCCTCCACCGGCTGCAGCAGCGCGGCCTGGCGTGCCGGATAGAGTCCCGCAACAATGCCCGCACACGCAAGTGACAGAACGGCGATGGCCGCGGACGACGGAACAATGCGCGGCGTGTCAAATCCTTCAGGCGCAGGCAAGGCGGCGAGGACCGCGACCAATGCCGTGGTGATGGCCAGCCCGATGCCTCCGCTCAAAGCGGTCAGGAACGCGCCTTCCACAAAAAACTGGGTCAGGATGGCGCGATGCGTAGCGCCGAGCGCTTTGCGCAGCCCGATCTCGCGAGTTCGTTCGGTGACGGAGACGAGCATGATGTTAATGATGCCAATCGCGCCAAGGGCAAGCGTGATCACGCCGACCACCCCGAGGAAATAGTCCATGCCATCAAAGATCCGGGCGACGCGCTGGTTGTTCTCGATCGTGTCCCAGTCATCGAACGATTCTTCGAGCTTGGGATCGAAGCCGTGACGGCGAGCGATAATGTCGTGGACCTCTTGTTTCGCCACCAGATGATTGGCGGGCGCAAATGGACGATAGTTCAGGAAAGAGATGGCGTCCTCGCTGTTCTGCTCTTTCAGCCGGAACAGATTGCGCATGGTCTCGATAGGAATAAAAATCCGCGCATTAGTGCCGTTATTGCCGTCTTGCCCAACTTTGCTGAGCACCCCGATAATTTCAAAGCGGATGCCATTCAGCAAAATCGACGAACCAACGGCTGGGCGTCCCGGAAATATGTTTTTTAGTAGCTCCCAGCCGACGACGGCGACCCGGCGCGTTTCGGTGTTGTCCTCATCGTTAAACCAGCGGCCCGGACCGACGGGGACGTTGCGGATCTGGTTGTACTCGGGCGCAATTCCAAAAACCTGGCCGTTGGTCGACCCGTAATCGCTGACGGCGCGAATGTCTTCACGGTTGAGTACCGGAGAAAGATACTCGAGCGCGCGCGCCTCGCCGCGGATGGCGAGGTAATCCTGATAGGTGAAATGGTAAGTGCGGCCGGACTGAGTACTCCCTTCAACCGCGGGAATGCGCCCGGGGAAGCTGAACATGATGTCCTGGCCAAGATTCTTAAGTTGCCTCGCCTGCCCGCTGCGGAAACCCTCGCCCAAGCCGACCAGCAGGAGCAACGAACCCACGCCCCACGCGATGCCGAACATGGTGAGAAACGAACGCAGTTTGTGGGCCCAGAGTGTGGCCAGTGACTGGCGAATGATTTCGATGAGCATCCGCATGAGTTGGTTCTCAACAGGCCGCTTAATTCGGAAGCCGAAGCCTGGGCTTGCACTCTGTTGTGTTGTACGGGATCGAGGGCGGCGCGGTTCCCCAAAAAGCACTCTCCGCCCATCGGTTTAGACGCTGAAGTCTACCTCTCGGTTAGCTGCGAGTAGGAAAGCGCAAAAAGCGGTCTCGATCTAAAACCCCACACTTCTGCTCACCGGCAGGATTCGGACACGTCTAAGATGCCGACCAGGGTGGGTCACAATCCGTAGCCCATTTTCGGCAAATTGAGATGGATGCACATAGCACATCGACATTTAAGGAGGCATTCCCTATGTTTCGAACGTTTCGAGCAGCTTTAAAAGCATTCCTGTTCTGCCTGCTGATGACAGCCATGTCGGGTGTGAGCCCGGCGCAATCGTTCGTGCTCGATCTGCCCTTGCAGAGTCAGCGAGCCGAAATCTCGCAACGTATCGGCATCACCGACATCACGATCAGCTATCACCGGCCGCTAGCGAATGATCGCAAGATTTGGGGGAATGTGGTCCCCTACGGCAAGGTGTGGCGCGCCGGAGCGAATGAAAACACGACCATCACCTTCAGCGATCCCGTCCAGATCGAAGGCAAGCCGCTCGACAGAGGGACTTACGGATTGCATATGATCCCGAACGCCGACGAATGGACCATTATTTTTTCCAAGAATTCAACTTCCTGGGGATCATTCACCTACGACCAGGCCGAGGATGCGCTGCGCGTGACAGTGAAGCCCCTGTCCGCGGATATGCATAACGCGCTGACCTACGAAGTCGACCAACTGCAGCCAAATTCGGCAGTAGTTGAATTGGAGTGGGACAAGGTCGCAGTCCCGTTCAAGGTCTCGGTCGATGTGCATGACGTAGTCCGGGCCAGCCTGCAGAAACAGCTGCGCAATCTTTCCCAGTACACATGGATGAGCTGGGACGACGCCGCGACTTACCTGCTCACGGAAAAGATCGCTTACGATGAGGCGCTGGCGTATGCCAACAAATCGATTGAAAATGAAGATCGCTACGACAACGAGATGACGAAGTCGAAAGTCCTGACGGCCCTAAATCGCAAGGACGACGCCGCAACCGCACAGAAGAAAGCTCTGGACCTTGCCAGCCCGTTGCAGGTTCATATATACGCCCGTCAACTTCAGGGTGAAAAGCGCAGCGAAGAAGCCTTCGTGATTTTCCGCGAAAACGCAAAGAAACATCCCGACCAGTGGTTCGTGCATTCAGGTCTGGCGCGCATCTATTGCTCGCAGGGCAAGTTTGACGACGCCGCGAAAGAAATGAAGCTGGCGCTAGCCGGAGCTCCCGAGAACCAGAAGAGCTATGTGGACGGCTTGGTGAAGCGGCTTGAAGCCAAGCAGGACATCAATCAGTAAAAATGACCAGGGGTGGATAACCGGGGGGGGTGCAACCAGCACCCCTCCTCGGATTTTGTGTCGCAGCCTAACAGTTTGGTGAATTGCGCTTGCCTTTGGGTGGCGCAGCGGTTTACCGCTGCGATAGAAGTCTCTTTCCAGTAACGGCTTTAGCCGCTGAGGGCGATTGCAGCGCGCACAACGAGTTCTTCAGAAAACTGGTGGCAGGATACCCAGGCACATCAACGGAGGCAGTATGAACATAAAGCAAATTCGGCGTTATCTCATGGTGTGCAGCTTGGTTGTCGCCCTGCAACCCCTTCCGGGACTCGCACAGCAGAATTCAGAAACAGCGAAGACGAGCGTTCTACAAACCTCCACCGAACGCGACGGCCAGCACGATTTCGATTTCGAGCTTGGCTCCTGGAAAATCCATCTAAAGCGCATGCTGCACCCCTTGACTGCCTCGACGACCTGGGTCGAATTTGACGGCACTTCCGTCACCCGAAAGGTGTGGGATGGCCGCGCTCAGTTGGAGGAGTTCGAGACCGACAGCCCCGTAGCCGGCCACATCGAAGGTCTCACCCTGCGTCTATACAATCCCCAAACTCATCAGTGGAGACTCTATTGGGCCAACAGCAAAAACGGCATCATGGACCCGCCCCAGATCGGTGAATTCAAGAATGGACGCGGTGAGTTTTACGCCCAGGACATATTGAATGGCAAATCCATCCTCATTCGATTTATCTGGTCAGACACCACCACAAGCAAGCCCCACTTTGAACAGTCCTTCTCGGACGATGGAGGTAAGACCTGGGAAGTAAACTGGATTACGGATCAGACCCGGGTGCAAGATCAATTTGACAAAGTGCACTGAACACCGCCGGGGGCCCGATAGAGGATCGCGAGTGCCTCGCCATAACCAAATTACATCAAGCAGTCTTGAGTCCTTCGCCAAGACCTTCCCGAAGTAATTGCAACTCGGCTTCTGAAGCCGTAAACTTCGTCGAGCCGCAATCCAAGCACACCAAAAGCTTCGGAAATACCAAGACACCGGGTTCGTCGATGTTCCTTAGGCCGGGGAAATAAACGGCCACCTCAGCAGAAAATTCTGCCTGATCGTCTGACGCACAAAGCACACACTTCATAGCAACACCGTCGGTTTGATTCGATCACAAGCTTTCCGGACACAGCGTCTAAGCTTTTCATCACAATCCAATGTGATTGCCCCCTTCCCTTTTTCATCACAAACAGGGAGGGGGTAGGAGTAGGTGCGGGTTGATTAATCTTCGGAGTCACGGAAAGAAAAGTGGGACAAACCAGCGTTTTTTTGGTTCTTTCGAGGAGCCGGTCTGTGATTCCGGATAGTCAACCACTCCGCGGCCCGACGCTTCCTGGAGCAGGTAGAAACTCCCTTCACGGCGTCGATGCGACTGGCGATGAAGCCAACTCTTTGATCACCACAACATCCTTCCACATGCGCTTGCCGACTTCGACGACAGCCGCCAGCGTGTCGTCATCGGTTTCGAGCGCACGCACAATTTCGAGCAGCTTCATCTGGTGCACGGGATTGAAGAAACGCATGCCGACGCACTTTTTGGCACGATAGGTCGCGCTCGCGATCTCACTGACGCTGAGCGACGAGGTGTTCGACGCGAGAATCGTGGCGGGACGGCAGAACTTGTCGAGCATGATGAAGATCTCGAGTTTCGATTCCATTTCGTCGGGAACGGCCTCGATAACGAGATCGGCCTCGCGCGCAGCTTCATCGACCGAATCGGCATACTCCAGCCGGGAGAAAGCTGCGTCGGCGTCGGCGGCATCGACCTCGCCGAGTTCGACGGCCTGGTCGAGATTGGCGCGGATTTCCGTCTCGGCCTTGCGCAGGGCGTTCGGAAGAAGGTCTTCGAGGATGGTGCGATAGCCGCCGAGAGCGGCAGCATGGGCGATGCCCCGTCCCATGATGCCCGCGCCGATCACGGCAACCGTGCGGACTTCGGTCATTCTTTCACTCTTTACTCTTTACTCTTGCCCGCCTGCTCGAGGTGCTGAACCACGCTCTCATAGCTCGGTTCGGACTTGCGGATATATTCGCCCAGTCGAGCGCATTCCTCCTTGGTCATCGCCGGAATACTGGCGCTGATGCGGCGCAGGGTCGTGGCAATGTCGTCAATGTAATTCATGAGGCGGATAAGTTCTCCAGTTGCGGGCATGAAGGCTCCTTGCGTTTTCTCTGGCGCTCCAGCGGAACCGGAAACAGCCGCCACGGCCAGGGGCACTATTCATTGTTCAACATGCGAGCGGATTTAGCAAAGGAGGATAATAGTTCCATGCTGCGCGATCCGAGCCTTGATTCCGCTTTCTCGTCAACACCAGCACGCGCTGGCGCTCTGCGTGCGGATCGAGCGGGCGCTGCGAGGACCGCGCCGTGGATCTGGATGCGTGGCAACTGGAAATGCGCCAGCTTTATGCGGACGAAGTCCGATTCCATTTCGCGGCGGAAGAAAAAGTTCTGTTTCCCGTCGCGCGGCGTTTTCCCGAGCTCGCCGTGCTGGTGGAGGAACTCAGCGGCGACCACGAACAATTGCGGGAGATATTTTGGTCGCGCCGAGCAGGGCACGATGAATCAAGGCGAACTGGAAGCGTTCGCGAAGTTGCTCTCCGCGCACATCCGCAAGGAAGAGCGGCAACTATTCGAGGCCATGCAGAAGCGAATGCAGTCCGGAAGAATTAGAATCGCTGGGAGACGAGTTGGCGCGTGCGCTGGAAGACGCGGTGCAAGCGTGCAGGCTAAGGCCCGGCGCGCGGAGCTAGCCTTCGAGCTTGAAGCGCGTCTCGGCGAGACGATAGAGACGCCGCCAGACCAGACGGTTGGTGGTGACGACCACGGCGGCCAAGGCAATCGTGCTGGCGAGAAGAAGATCGAAATTCTTGGCATCGGTGGCTGCGGAAATCATGGCGCCGACGCCCACGGTCGAATAGGTCTGGCCTTTGAAGTGGAAATATTCGGCAACGATGCTGGCATTCCAGGCGCCGCCTGAGGCCGTAATCATTCCCGTAACCAGAAAAGGAAAGATTCCGGGCAGGATCAGTGTGCGCCAACGCTCCCAGCCGCGGATGCCGAAAACGCTGGCCGCTTCTTTCAAGTCGGTGGGAATGGCGATGGCGCCAGCGATCACGTTGAACAAGATGTACCATTGCGTGCCGAGCAGCAGCAGAACGATCGAGCCCACTCCCAAGCCTCCGCCCAGGCGAATCAGGACCAGCAGCACAACCGGAAACAACGCCGTGGCTGGAACCGAAGCGGCAATCTGCGCGAGCGGCTGCGCGATGCGCGCCAGGCGCGGGTTGAATCCGATGGCGACGCCGACCGGGATCGTCCAGAGGGCGCCGAGCACGAGCGTGAGATTCACGCGCAGGAAGGTCGCAGCGAGGCCTATGCCGATTTGGTGGAATTCGGAGCCGTGCAGGCCAGTCAAGATCATGACGACACGCACCACCGCGTAGCCGATCGCGCCGAGAACCGCGATCCCCACTGCTCGCCAGAGCCACAAAACCGCGTCGTTCTCGCCTGCCGATTCGACGCGAACCTCATGCCGGGGCGCAAAGTAGCGAATCATCTGTTCGCGGAGCGGACGAACTGCCCGCTTACGAAAGAGCGCGACGCCACGGGAACGCTGGAGAAAATCGAGTACCCAGGAAGTTGGGACGCTCGCGCTCTCGACTTGCTCCATCTTGAATTTTTCAGCCCAAGCGATCACGGGACGCCATACGAACTGGTCGATCAGCACAATCACGGCCACCATGGTGAGAATGCCGAGGAGAATGGAGCGAGTGTCGCCGTTATCGGCAGCAGCCTGGAGATACGAGCCGAGGCCGGGCAGGCGGAAGTCGCCAAATTGCTCGCAGGCCATCAGGAAGAACCAGGCTCCGGCGACCGACATCATCGAATTCCAGACCAGGCCGATGGTGGCGAAGGGCAGTTCGATCTGGAGGAAGCGCTGCCACCAGTTGAAACGGTAGATCGTGGCCGCTTCACGCATCTCGCGCGGAATGCTTTTCAGCGACGCATAAAAGCTGAAGGCCATGTTCCAGACCTGTCCGGTAAAAATGAGCAGGACCGCGCCTAGTTCGACGCCCAGTTGACGTCCTGGAAAAAGCGCGGCCATGGCCAGCATCACGCCCGGAAGGAAGCTCAATACTGGAATGGATTGCAGAACGTCGAGCAGCGGAATCATGAAACGTTCGGCGCGCGGACGGTAAGCAGCGATGTATCCGTAGGTGACGGCGAAGAGCAGGCTCAGCACATAGGCCAGCGCGATGCGCAGCAGCGAATATCCGGCATAGACCGGGAGCGCGCCGAGGCTGCGGCTGATCTCGACCTGAGGATGGAAGGGGCCGAGCCAGTTGCGTCCGACTTCCACGACGCCATAAAAGAGCGCCAGCCCGCCGGAAAACATGATGAGGTCGGGCACGCTCGCCGCGCTGGGGCGCGGCAACACCGACCAGATACGAACCAGTGGCCGGAAAGCGATTCGTTCCGGACGCTTCACAACTGCACCGGAGTGGTGGTTGGCGGATGCGGCTCTCCGACGGGCTCGGCGAGGATCAGCCGGTGCGATTCGCGATCGAAGTCGAAAATCTCAGCGTAGCGGCCCCAGTTCATGGCGGTTTCAAATTGCCGCTCCACTTCATCCTGGCTGAAGTGCTCGTCGAGGATGTCGTAGAAAAACTCCTCCGAAATGGAGTGATCGGTCTTGGCGTGCAGGACGCTGTCGATCTGCTGCAGGATCATGACGTGCTTAAGCGCAGCCTGACGGAAAAGAATCTTGCGCGTGAGGATGTCGGCTTCCGCAAAGCCAGTGCCCTCGGCGGTGATTTGGACATCGCCTTCTTTCAACGTGGCGAATCCGAGCAGCACCGAAGCCTCAACGATCGGGAGCAGGTCTTCGGTGTCCATGATGAGGACTTCGGCGAGACGATGAAGATATTCCTGTCCGCCGCGGTCCTGCAGCAGTTCGAGCAGGCCGGCGATGCCGCCGACGCGCGCGTGCGGAAGCATCTGGTATTTCTGGCGAGCCGGCTTTTGCGCGGCTGCCGTTGCGTCGGGCACAGCCAGCGCGAGTTCGGGCTGCGTCATGATCTTGTAGATGTAGTCCACCAGGTCGACAAAGCGTGGTGATTTGCGATCGCGGGGATGCGCGAGTTCAACGGGAAAATCGGCGCGCACCCACGCCGGATTTCTTGCCAGCACGATCACGCGATCCGCCAGCAGCACGGCTTCTTCGATATTGTGCGTGACGATAAAAATGGCGCTGGTCGGCATCTTCTTGCTGATCCAGAGCTCGAGCAATTCATTGCGCAGGTTTTCCGCCGTGAGCACGTCGAGCGCCGAAAAAGGCTCGTCCATGAACAGGACTTCGGGTTCCACCACCAGGGCGCGCGCGAAGCCGACACGCTGTTTCATGCCGCCGGAAAGCTCTTTCGGGTAGGCGCTTTCGAAGCCGTCGAGACCGACGGTGTCGAGAATGCGCAACGCGCGTTTGTGACGCTCGACCGCGGGCACTCCGCGAGCTTCGAGCGGAGCTTCGACGTTGTCGAGTACGGTCAGCCAGGGGAACAAAGCAAAACTCTGGAAGACGATGGCCACGCCCGCGTTCTGCGACGTAATGGGCTGCCCATGCCACAGGACCTCGACCTGACGAAGGCTTGCTGAGTCCGGTCAGAATTCGCAGCAGCGTGGACTTGCCGCAGCCGGAGGGACCGAGCAGCGCGATAATTTTCCCAGGCTCTACATCGAGATCGACGGGCGCGATAACTTCAATGCGGTTCCCATCCGGCTGCACGTAGAACTTTTCGACAGCCTGGGCGCGAATAATGGGATCGGTGGGCTCGGTCACGAAGTCGTACTCCAGAAAGTTTGGTAATTTGCTTCGCTAGCGAGAATACACTACTCAGGCCGCCCACTCTTCACCGTCGTTTGCACTCCCGGCCATCGGCAACGGCTGCGGAAGCCGGTCGGAAATCTCAGCGAGGGTGGCAAGTTTTTCCGCCAACTCTGGACGCAGCGACTCGGCCCCAAAACGCCAGCGCCAGTTCCCTTGCGGGCGACTGGGCGACGTTCATGCGCGCGTCACTTCCCAGCCCCAGCACATCCTGCATCGGCACCACGCAGAGGCTGGCGACGGAATTGGAGGCGGCGCGAATCATCGCCCAGTGGACACCGTCTTCACATCGGCCCAGGTACGCTTGCACTTGCTGGCGTTCATGTTCGGTTGCGCCCGATGCCCACCAGCCAAGCAACGTGTCGTTGTCGTGCGTGCCGGTGTATACGACCTTCTCGGTAGTGAACGTATGCGGCAAATGGGCGTGCGCGCCGACATCGCCAAAACCAAATTGCAACACAGCCATGCCGGGGATCTTGAGGCGTTCGCGGAGGGCATGCACGTCGGGCGTGATGTATCCGAGATCCTCGGCGAAAAATGGAAGCCCGCCCAGAGCCTCGCGCAGCTTCACAAACAAATCGTCTTTCGGACCGTCAACCCAGTGACCATGAACCGCGGTTGGTTCGCTCGCCGGAATCTCCCAATACTGCGAGAACCCGCGGAAATGATCGAGCCGGATATAGTCAAAGTTGTGCGTGACCCAGCGCATCCGGTCGATCCACCACGAATACGCCTGCTCTTTCATCACGTCCCAGCGATAAAGAGGACTGCCCCAACGCTGGCCGTCTTTGCTGAAAAAATCCGGGGGCACGCCGGCGACGACTTCGGGATCGAGGTCGGAGTTCAGGCGAAACAGATCGGGGTGGGTCCAGACATCGGCACTGTCGAAATTTACGAAGATCGCGATGTCGCCCACGACGCGAATGGAACGCTGCGCGCAATAGGCACGAAGCGCCTGCCACTGCTCGAAGAAAAAGAACTGCACGACGCGGCGCATATCGAGTTCGTCGAGCATGCCGGCGTGCGCCTTCTCAATCGCCACCGGATCGCGATGAGTCAGCGGGCGGGACCAGCGGTTCCAGCTTTCCAGCTTGAAACGCTCGCGCAAACCGTCGAAGAGGACGAAGTCGTCGAGCCACCACTGGTTTTGCCGGCAGAAGCTCTCGTAACGCGAGCGGGCGTTCGGTGCGGCGGAGCGCACGAAATTGTGCGCCGCTTCAAACAGCAAGGGCAGCTTCTGTTGGAAAACCGACGGGTAATCCACCGGTCTGGTAGCGCTTGATAGAGAGTCGACCCGAGCGGGATCAATCCACCCGCGATCGGCGAGCCGCTCCAGGCTGATCAGCAGCGGATTTCCCGCAAAGGCCGAAGTGGAGGAATAGGGCGAGTCGCCATAACCGAGCGGGCCGAGAGGCAGCACCTGCCACAAACCCTGCCGCGCGGAGGCGAGGAAATCCGCGAACGCATACGCCGACGGACCAAAATCGCCAATCCCACCGCGCGAAGGCAGCGAGGTGGGATGAAGCAGAATTCCGCTGGCGCGCGGGAATGACATTCAAAATCAGTTCTCAGTTAATGTAGAGACCGGGCTTGCCCCGTCTCACTAGGCGAAAGGAGACGCGGCAAGCCGCGTCTCTACTGGAAAGCAGAGGCCCTCCCGCTACGAACCTTCTTGCCCACCTTGGCGGGTCAGATTCTTCATTTCTTCCTGGTTGACCTTTAGCCGTTTGGTCTTTTCCATGTCCTTGCGCAGGTTGGTAACGAACAGCCCAAACAAATCGTTTTGCTTGGCTTCGAGAAGCGCCTGCCGGACCTGATCCTTCTTCTCGGCGTATTCCTGATCCGTCGGTGCCTGCTTGTCGAGAAGTTGGGCGACCACGCCATTGCCGCCGGCGGTAATCGGCCCACTGATCTCGCCCGGCTTCAGTGAGAAGACCGCATTCGCGTTAGTCATTGACCCGATGTCGGGAACCTGACCATCAGGCGCAACCAAGTCGCTCGTCTTCACTGTCGCCCCAAGCTCCTTGGCAGCCTTTTTCAGATCGTGCTCAGCTTTGGCACGGTCGGAGAGTTCCTGCGTCTTCTGTTGCAGCAGAAGCCCGGCGCGCTCATTCTTGAACTGAGCCTCGACCTTGGAACGAATCTGTTCGAACGTGGGCGTAGCTGGGGGCTTTATGGCGAGTAACTGGAAGACCACGTAGCCTTGCGGCACCTGCACCACATCGGGCGGAGCCTTATCGGCTTCGTTGAAGACAGCATCCATAAACTGCGGATTCGCAGCCGGTCCGGGCAAGTTATCGGTTCGTCCGAAGAATTCGGTGGTGATCGCCGACTGACCCTTGGCGGCGGCTGCCTTGTCGATCCCGTCAGTACGCGCTTGGCTCAGCAAAGCGTTCGCCGCCGCTTCGGCAGCGCGCGCCGTTTTCTGCTGCTTCACTTTCTCTTCGATCTCGCCCTTTACCTCGGCCAGCGTCTTGAGATGAGCATCCTGCTTGTCTTCGACGTGGATGATATGGAAGCCGTAACTGCTCTTGACGAGGTCGCTCGTCTGTCCTTTGCCGAGTGAAAAAGCGGCCTTCTCGAATTCAGGGACGGTGCGCCCGCGGCCGATCCAGCCGAGTTCGCCCCCGCTTTTGGCGCTGCCGGGATCGTCAGAATACTTCTCCGCCAGCTTGGCAAAATCTCCGCCAGCCTTGACCTCCTTCAACACTCCTTCGGCTTTCGCGCGCGCGTCGGCCACCGCTTTCTCATCCTCCTTAGCGCCAGGCGCAGGGAGCGGAGTCTTGATCAGAATGTGGCTGACCTTCACTTGTTCGGGCACACGGTACTCGTCGCGGTGCTGATCGTAATAAGCCTGCAGGTCCTGATCGCTCACTGTCGTCGCCGCCGCGACTTTCGAGCTATCCACGACAACGTACTTTATCTGCCGCTTCTCCGGGATGGAGTTGTTATAGGTGGCCTTGTTGCGTTCGTAAAACGCTTTGAGTTCTTCGTCGGTCGGGTGCAGCCCCTTCAGAATGTCGGCCCGCGTGACCACCGCGTATTCGAATTTCACCTTGGTGTTGTGTTGGTTGAAGTCGTCGCGAACTTCGGCGTCCCCGACAAAGGCGCTGCTTGAAATCAGGGCGAACAACTTGCGCGTCAGAATACTTTCCTTTACCTGCGACTCGAACTGAGGAACCGTCAAATCGTGTTGCTGTAGAAGGTTTTCGTACTCTTCCTGTCCAATGAACTTCCCGTCGGGAAACAGCGTAGCTCCCAGTTGGCCATGCTGTAGCTCTTCGCGAAGTTCTTCGTCGCTGGCACGCAGACCCAAGCGGTGCGCTTCGGCAACCTGAACCTGCTCATTGATAAGTTGCTCGGCAGCCTGGCTGGCAAAATAAGGCAGCAGCATGCCGGCCTGCTCTCCGCCGCGAGGAAACTGCTGTCGGATCATGTCCCTCGCTCTTTTCTGCACCTCAGGCACGGTTACTTGCTGGTCGCCGATCGTGGCCAGAACTCCAGCCGGAGGCGCGCCAATACCGAAGCTGGAGCCAATTCCGCCAGGAATGAGCGTGATCGCCATCGAGGCGCAGATAAGGACGAGTAGTGCGCCGAGAATGATCTTCACGGTCGGCCCTGCATTTTGAAGCTGTCGAATCATAATTTAGATAACTCCGTTGATAACTCCGTCGGATTGCTCCACCCGGGAAGCCAGAATTCATGATTATAAACCAGTAATCGAACCGGCGGCCCGCGGCGAAAGCACATCCCCGCCCTCCAGCGGCACCAGATTTTCATGAAAAGTCCCCGCGTCGCCAAAGAGCCCTTTGCGGAAATGCGCTATTGAATCGAATTAATAAAGGTGTTATGAACTTGGTGGCGGCTCCTGCAGAATGGGCCCCATCTTTACTGTTTTCATCTTTAACGATGAAGGAAACTTTCGTGAAAATATTCCGCCTCTTGATTCCGTTCTTTGCATTCGCTGTCGCAGCCGCCCAGCCCAGTCTTCAGTCGACTCCTGCCCTGAAGTTCCCGTTACGCGAGGGGTGGACTCTGCAGTCTTCCGCCAAAGTGTCGGCAACCGGCGAAGCGATCTCCGCAGCATCGTTTAAGGCCGACGACTGGGTTCAGGCAGACGTGCCGACGACGGTAGTGGCGGCGCAAGTGAAGAGCGGGCTGCTGCCCGATCCTTTTTACGGCATGAATCTGCGCCGATATCCGGGAGTCAGCTATCCGATCGGCTTCAATTTCTCTAACATCCCGATGCCTCCCGACAGTCCCTACGCAGTTTCGTGGTGGTATCGCAAGGAATTCACGCTGCCCAACGTCAACGAGTACGCCGGTAAAACCCTGTGGCTGAATTTCCGCGGCATCAACTACCGCGCCAACATCTTTCTCAACGGAAAGCAGATCGCCAATTCGCAGGAAGTCGCCGGCGCATGGCGGACCTATGAGTTCAACGTTACGTCGGCCGTCAGGCAAGGAACGAATGTGGTCGCGGCGCAAGTGTGGGCGCCGACCGAGAACAGCCTGGCGATCACTTTCGTGGACTGGAATCCCGCGCCGCCGGACAAGAATATGGGTCTGTGGCGCGAAGTATATTTAACGACGAGTGGACCGGTCGCGCTGCGGTATCCGGCAGCGTTTTCGCGAGTTGATTCGCCCACCGGCAATGCCAGTGCAGCCCACTTGACAGTGACCGCGCTCGTGAAAAATGCGAGCGATCAGCCGGTAAAAGGGACGCTGAAGGGCACGATCGAGAACATCGAATTCTTACAACCAGTCGAGCTGGCGGCGGGAGAATCGAAGGACGTGGTCTTCTCGCCCGCTCAGTATCCGCAGCTCAACCTGAGTAATCCAAGGCTGTGGTGGCCGGCGCAGATGGGGACACCGAACCTGTACGACCTAGCGCTTTCGTTTGAAGTGAACGGTGAGATCTCCGATTCGTCTCGGACGAAGTTCGGCATTCGCGAAATTACATCCGAAGTCGTCGAGCAGGCGCCGGATCGCTTCAAACGCCTGTTCAAGATCAATGGCAAGAACATCCTGATTCGCGGCGGCGGCTGGACACCCGACATGATGCTGCGCCAGACCCCGGAGCGGCTCGCCGATGAGTTCCGCTATGTGCGCGACATGGGGACTGAACACGGTCCGGCTCGAAGGCAAACTCGAAACCGAAGAATTCTTTGAGATGGCTGACCAGCAGGGCATCCTCGTGATGGCCGGATGGTGTTGCTGCGATTTCTGGGAGCACTGGGGAAGCTGGAAAGATGAAGACTTCGAAATCGCCCGCGCCTCTTTGCGCGACCAGATGTACCGGCTGAGGGACCATCCGAGCATGGTGATGTGGCTGAATGGCAGCGACAATCCTCCGCCACCGGACGTCGAAGAAATGTATCTGAAGATTGAAAGCGATCTGCGGTGGCCGAATCCGATCGTGTCTTCGGCCACGGCGAAGCCCACCACGGTGACAGGAGGAAGCGGCGTCAAGATGAGCGGGCCCTACGAATACGTAGCACCCTCGTATTGGGTAGCGGATCCGCATCTTCACTCCGACGGGAAAACCTGCAACGCGGGCGGATGTGGAGGCGCATACGGCTTCAATTCCGAAACCAGCATGGGGCCGGCGGTTCCGCCGATCGAGAGCGTCGAGCGCATGGTTCCGAAAGATCATCTTTGGACGGTGGATGGGCCGCTGGATGAATACTGGAATTTCCACGCGGGCGGCGGCTCTTTCAAAACCATAAAGGTGTTCACCGATGCGCTGAATGCGCGCTACGGAAAGGCTGGCAGCGCGGAGGACTTTACCTACAAGTCTCAGCTCATGACCTACGAAGGCGTGCGCGCCATGTTCGAGGCCTACAGCCGCAACAAGTACACTTCGACGGGTGTAATCCAGTGGATGCTGAATAACGCGTGGCCTTCGATGATCTGGCATCTCTACGACTATTATTTGCGGCCGGGCGGCGGATATTTTGGCGCAAAGAAAGCGATGCAGGCGCTCGACCCCGTCTATGGATACGACGATCACTCCGTGTGGCTGGTGAGCAGTCAATATGTGGATGCTAAGGGGCTGAAACTCGAGGCGCGGGTGTTCAATCTGGATGGAACGCAGAAGTTTTCCAAGGACGCTGAGCTCGATGCGGCCGCCGATAGCACAGCGAAAGTGTTCGCGCTCCCGCAGATCGAGGGATTGTCGCCGGTATACTTCCTCGATCTTCGCGTCACCGATGGCAGCGGCAAACTCGTCGGGTCGAACTTCTATTGGCTCTCGACGAAACCGGAAACGCTCGACTGGACAAAGTCGAATTGGTATATGACTCCGACCGCCTCGTATGCGGACTACACTTCACTCGCACGATTGCCAAAGGTAAAGCTGAATGTATCACGCCGCAGCGAAGTGCGGGGCGAGGATGCGGTAACCCGCGTGACCGTGGAAAATCCCAGTAAGACCCCGGCATTTTTCGTGCGGTTGAAACTCGACAAGGAAAAAGGCGGCGAAGAAATACTACCAGTGGTCTGGCAAGACAATTACATTTCGTTGCTGCCCGGTGAAAAGAGGGAAATCACGGCATCGTATCGCGCCAGCGCGTTGGGAACGGCGAAGCCTGAAATTGAAATCAGTGGCTGGAACGTGGAGTGAGTTTCTAATTAATTGTCATCCTGAGCGAAGCGAAGGACCTGCTTTGCTGTCAGGTCAAGAGACAGCAGGTCCTTCGCTTCGCTCAGGATGACAAAACCCGCTTAATCGTCCGCGGGCAGATCAAAGTTCACAAGGTCTCCGCGGAAGCCACGCGTCTTCCAGGCGCCGAAAGCGATTCCCGCTGCCATCCAGATAGAACCGGCGATCTTGGCGGGAGTGCTGAGACTCAGCCACAGCAACAAGCAGATCACGAAGCCGAGCAGGGGCGGCGCGACAAACGAGATTGTCCATTTCTGGTCACGCACCACATAGCGCATAAAAGCGGCGGCGTTCACGCCCATGAAGGCGATGAGCGCACCGAAATTGAGCATCTCGGCGCCCAGACCGTAACTCATCACGAACGCGCCAATCAGCGCGATTGCACCCACAAACAAAACGTTATTCCGCGGCACGCGATGCTTCGCGTCTACCACTCCGAAGAACGACTTCGGGAGCGCATTGCTTCGTCCCATCCCGTAAAGCAGGCGAGCAGCGCCGATCTGCGCGCCCATGCCTGATCCAAAGTTCGCGACCAGCAAGGTGAATCCGATAATGCCGAACATCGGCTTCCAGGCGCGGCCGGCAACGTGAACGAAGGCAGTGTCAACGTCAGGAAAAGGTTGCGACGCGGGCCAGATCAACTGCGCGGCATAGACCTCAAAGGCAGACAGAATGCCGATCACCAGGCAGGTGAGCACCGTTGCCAGCAGAATATTGCGGCGCGGGTTTTCCGCTTCTTCCGAGAGCGTGGAGATGCCGTCGAATCCGATGTAGGTAAGAACCGCGATCGACGTTCCTCCGAGCACGGCTTTCGTGTTCCACATGCTCGGATCGTAGAAGGGGTTCGTATAGAAGCCCGCGCTGTCGTGCGGATGCCCGAAGATGTAGCGCGCCGCAACCACAAAGAAAATTGCAATCACCACGCCCATTCCCGCCGCCAGCGCCGAGTTCACGCGGGCCGAGGTTTTTACTCCCTGGATGTTCAGGAGCGTAAACACCAGAGCGAAGAAGACAGCCCACACCGCGTACGGCACGCCGGGAGCAAACACGTGCGCCTGCTGGCTGCACCAGATAGTGCAGATGATCGGATTAAGCATGTAATCCATCACCATGCTCCAGCCGGTGACGTAACCAAGAGCGGGATTGATTTCCTGGCCGACGTAGGTGAAGGCTGAGCCGGCGCTGGGATAGGCGCGCGCCATCCGGCCGTAGCTGATGGCGGTAAACAGCATCGCCACCATGGCGATCAGGATGGTCGTAACCACGTGCCCACGCCCGCGATCGCTCAGCACCCCAAACACCGACATGGGCGCGACCGGTTGGATCACGATGATGCCGTAGAGAATCAGGTCCCAGAGCGTGAGCGAGCGTCTCAGACGAGGGGCGTCAGCGGGCGGGTTGGCAGTAGAACTCATTCCCGATCTCAAAACAAAACCCCATTATCCTGCGGAGATAACGGGGTTCGGGGGAAGGTACCTTCGCGGCTTGCGGGGTCGCAATCGACTCACCCGCCGCAGTTCCACAAAATCCTCTTGAATTCTATACGGAAGGGATATTCTGTCAATGAAAAAGCATTTCTATTAAAACGATTCTTGCCTTGCTTCAGTGATCTCAATAGTTCGGCGGAATCTAATGGAGCGTGAGTAACAGTCATGAACCGCAGAATACGTTTTCTACTCCTGTTCCTCATTGTCAGCTTGGCGCAGAGCCTCGCCCAGAGTGGCGCGGGAACGACCGTACCAGAGCGCCTCGGCTATCCGGCCTCTGCACGCCTGCTGGTGATTCACGCCGACGACCTCGGCATGAACCATTCCGTCAACCGGGCCATCTTTGAGGCGCTCGACAAGGGATGGATTACTTCGGCCAGTATCCTTGTGCCCTGCCCGTGGTTTCCCGAGGTGGTGGCGTGGGCAAAGCAGCATCCCGATGCCGATGTCGGAATTCACCAAGCCCTCAACAGCGAATGGACAAGTTTTCGTTGGGGGCCTGTGAGCCCGAAAGACAAAGTGCCCAGCCTGCTGGACGCGGACAGTTATCTTCCACTGGACACGCCTGCCGTTACGCAAAATGCCAAAATTTCCGAGGTTGACACCGAACTGCGCGCGCAAATTGATCGCGCGCAGTCTGTGGGCATTCATCTCACGCACTTGGACACTCATATGGGCGCGCTGTTCGAGTCGACCGATCTGTACAAGGTCTATCAGAGAATGGGCCACCTCTACGGTCTGCCCATCCTCGAAGCGCGGGCCGGAACTCATGCGCCCGTGGGAGTATCGCCGCTTGCGGAAGAAGTCCTGGTTCAGAAAGTGATCGAAATCGAACCGGGAGTCGACGCAAAGGATTGGAACTCTTGGTACCGGAAGCAACTTGAACCTCTCGGTCCAGGGGTTTACCAGGTCATTGTGCATCTTGCATATGACGACGAGGAGATGCGGGGCACGACGTACGATCATCCGGATTGGGGCGCAGCCTGGCGGCAACATGATCTGGACATGGTCAAGAGCGCCGAGTTCCACCAGTTTCTGAAAGAGCAGGGTTTCGTGCTGGTGGGATGGAGGGAGCTAGCAAAGGCATTGCCGAAGGACTACGGACGGAACTAGGGTCCGAACTAGGGTCCGAATTCCTCTAAGTGAGCGGGGAGGTCATTAAGGGAGGTCATTGAAGGGCACGGAGTCTTGAATGCCCTGCCCTTCCACAATCGAGTAGATCCTGTCGGCGGCCACGTCTTTGAAACTTTCCGTCTTGCTGGTTGGCCAGCGCACTTCCACTAGATCGATTTTCGTCGCCGGTCCAAGACCAAAATGAAGCCGCAGATCGTTCTGCGAAAGATAACTGCCCCCACCACGCACTTCGTCGAACTGCGTCATTCCTCCGGCATGAATGGTGACACGCGCGCCGATCGCGGCGCGATTGCTTTTCGTTCCAACCAGACGGAAGAGCACACGGTGGTTATGAGTCTTATTTGTGTTGAGCAGTAGCGACGGCGGCTCACCGACGTTTAGCACAACGATGTCGATGTTGCCGTTGTTAGCGATGTCGCCGAAAGCAGCGCCCCGCCGCGATTTCAGCGGCATGTCCGCTAACCCGGCAGCCGTCGAAACTTCTTCGAATGTTCCATTTCGCAAATTACGATGCAGCAGCATCGGTTCGGCGTAGGCGGCGCTTCCCTTCACGTTGTCCATCTGCGGATAAACGTGTCCGCAGGCCACGAACAGATCGAGCCAGCCATCATTGTCCATGTCGAAAAACGTCGTACCCCAGCCGACCAGCGGCAGGCTCGGCTGGCCGAGATGCGACGACATGGCGACATCTTCGAATCCGCGCGACCCCTGGTTTCGATAAAGCGTGTTGGGTTGGTCGGCAAATTCGGTGACGAACATCGAAAGGCGTCCGCTGTGATCGTAGTCGCCCCAGGTCACTCCCATGGAGCCGAGCGCCTGGCCTTCGCCGTTCAGCGCAATCCCGCTCACCATGGCCTCGTCACTGAACGTGCCGTTATGATTATTGTGGTAGAGATGATTGGGTGTCGCATCATCGGCGACGAACAGGTCGGGCCAGCCGTCGTTGTCGTAGTCGCCCCAGGTCGCGCCCAGTCCGTAATATTTGTCGGGATCGTCAACCCCGGCTTTTCTCGAGACCTCTTCAAACGTGCCATCGCCGCGGTTGTGGTAGAGCAGATCGGTCTCGCCCTCCATGCCCCAGGGTCCGCACTGCACCGGCGCGCCTTTGAACTGGCAGAACTTAGTCGAGCCGAAAGCGGGCAGGTCGTTTATGTCCACGTGAACATATCGTGAGACGAACAAATCGACGTTGCCGTCGCGGTCGTAGTCCGCCCAGGCCGCGCCCGTAGAGAAGCCGCCGCCGCGCACTCCAGCCTTGTCGGTCACGTCCTCGAAAGTGCAATTGCCTTTATTGCGATAGAGCGCGTTGCCGCCATACCCGGTGACGAAGAGATCGAGGTTACCATCGTTGTCAAAGTCGGCTACAGCGACGCCCATGCCCCAACCTTTGCGCGTGAGTCCAGCCTTCTCGGTGATATCGGTGAACTTGAGATCGGCATCCTGATGCCAGAGCGTGACGAGAAGATCGCCGCCCTGTTTATAGCGATCGACCGTCGATCCGTTCACCATCACGATATCGAGCTTGCCGTCATTGTCGCAGTCGAACAGTCCAACGCCGCCGCTCATGGATTCGACGACGTAGTACTTTTCGCGCGAGGAGACGTGGGAGGCGGTCAAACCTGCCTGGGCTGCGATGTCACGAAAGATGGGAACGGGGGCAGTGAACTCGGGAGCAAGCGACTTCTTCTCAACATGCGCGGGAGGAATTTTCGCCGGGGACCCCATCGGGCCTTGCGGCTCGGTCAGCGCCGAAAGCAAGCCGCTGAGAAGAATGAGCAAAGTGGTGATTCGGCCGCCGCGCATGCAGAGTGATTGTAACGCGATTTTATATGCCCTTTTAGAATTGTCATCCTGAGAGGCTGTGACTAAATTAGTTTTCGTTCCCAGCCGTCAAGATTTCTTAGTCTTGCGCGGTCGATCGTACTGTCGATCAGTCGCCTGTGCAGGGCGAGGGCCGAGTTTCTAGACCGACCTTCGCCAGCGGCAGAGCGTTTTGATTCTCGTCGCTCGCTTATGGCAGCAGCGCCGCGCCGAAGTGCATCACGTTATACGCCAGCGCGCACCACAGCGCCACACACTTGGCCTTGGCCAAGCCGCGTACCGTGAGTTGCGTTAACCCCCGATAACTGCGCAGGTCGGCGTTGACAGTTTCGCTCGTCGCTGCCCTTTGCCGGTATATCTCTTTGCCTTCCGCGCTCGCCATGCGCCGCTTCCAGGCCAATACCGCCTCGCAGTCGCTCGGCTTCGGCTCCAGTTCGCGTCCCCGACGGCGCAAATTTCTTGCTGGTTTGGGCGGCACGAACAGTTCCACGCCCTGCTCGTGTGCGTGCTCGATATCACGGATTCGCAGATAGCCGCCATCGAGCAGGTGCTGCTCCACCTTGCCTCCGCTGCGCTGTTCCACCTGCTCGCGCATCGACTGGCTCAACCCCGCCGAGTCCGATCCTTCGTGGCTGACCGCAACCCCCACGATGGCGCGACTCGCCGTGTCGGTCGCCAACTGTACATTGCACGCCGGGTTGAAGCCTCCGTTGGGCATCTTCATCCGCCGCGCTTCTGCATCGCTCGTGCTCACTCGCGGCTCCGTGTCGCGGATCTTTTGCCCGCGCTTTCCACCGCCCGCCTTGCGCGCCGCTTCCGCCTGCTTCTGTTTCAACTCCGGCAACTGCGCGATCGCCTGTTCCAGCCGTTGCTGCTTCTCTTGTGCCGCCCGCCGCCGCGCCGCCCTTTGCCGAGACGACAGCACTGCCGAATATTCTGGATTCTCCAGTTGCCGCCGCAGTTCCTCGACGTGCCGCCGCGCATCTTCCAGCAACTTTTGCAAACGCTCTTCGCGGCGGAAACTGCCCGCCCCCGCGCTCACCCGCACCCGCACTCCGTCCTGGCTGACGCGGCTCACCGACACCACTTCCTTGTCCACCAGCGACGCCACCACCTGCGTGAACAACTCATCCAGCGCCGCCCCGTGGTCGCCGCGGAAATCCGACAACAAGCGGTGATTCACCGTCACCCCGCCGCACATCCAGCGGAACGCCGCGCTCTCCTCGCACCGCCGCGCCAACTCCCGCGCCGATCCAATCCCCCGTATACACGCATACAACCACAAACCCACCAGCAACCGCGGATCGGTCGCATCGCGACCTGCCACTCCCGCCCGCGCCTTGATGGGCTCAGAGAAGCGCGACAGATCCAACCTCTCTACCAGCGCCATTACCATCCGCACCGGATGCTGGGCCGCCACCCAATCCTCCGGACACTGCACCACCATCGCCATCTGCCGCCGCTCCGGCACTCGTAACCGCACCGCCCCTTGGGCCTCTGCTCGCGTTAGCTTTTCGGTATCATGGCTCATGCTCACTTATAACTTTGTGCGACCATAAAACGCACGAAAAAAAGTCACAAACTCTGAGCGAAGCGAAGGACCTATGTATTTGACCGCAGCGCCGGAAGCATAGTCCTTCGCTACCCTAAGGATGACCACCTATTCTTGAGGGTACTGAAACGAATATCCGCTGGCTTCATTCCCCGACATGAACCTAGTGTTGTATTCGAGCAAGTAGTTCAGGTGCTCGGCATCAGAGGGAAAAGATTGGCCGGGATACGGATAGGCACGCATGTCGCGGAAGGGCAGCGGGTCAACCGTATCGCCGCGGTAAGCGTAGAAGTCCATGTCTTTTTCGTATCCGTTGGCCGTGAAAAAAAAGTCGCGCACCCAGCCGTGCGGCAGGGCAGGCAGCTTCGCCGGATCGAAATCGAGTGCGACTTCATCCCCGGATCCGAAGACGACAAACTTATCGTCAACCGATTCGAGCAGCGGACGCACGTCGCCATAGCGCGTGTAAGCGCCGGCGGGCCTCGTGTAAGGGCCGGTGGCGCTGGCCTTTTCATAAATATATTTCACGTTGCCCGGCGGCTGATCTTCGATTTTCAGCGGGAATCCGTGAAAACTCAGGTCCGCGCGCACGAACGGAACCGGAGTCAGGCGCGCGCTCTGATCGTTACTCTGACCATGACTTTGATTCTGGCTCGTGCGGCTGATCAGGATGTTGTCCCAGTAGATCTGCAGATTCGTAGTAATGCGAATACGCCGCGCGCCCGGCGGAAGTTTGCCGGTGAGGTCGGCGGTCATGGTGCGCGCTCCGCCCGCCGGAAATCCCATGTCATCGACGACGCGAACCCATTTTGATTTCCCGTCGCTTCCAGTCGAGACTTGCGCTTCGACGTACGGGGCAAACGGCCGCAAGTGCGCTTGGTCGGCAGCGTACATGCTGGTCGCGGAAAAATACTCGATCTCGCCATGCATCAAGAGCCATAACGGACCGCCGCGGTAAGGCTCGCCAAGATCGAGTTCCAGGCTGTGGGGCTCGGTGAATCCCATGAAAGAAAGCACTTTGAAGTCGCCGAAATAGCGATGCGCGAGCAAATCGGGGAGCACGTCGTGGCCGTGTTCATCCCACGCACCGGCAGGCGGACGCGCGTCATTATTGCTGTACACAACCTTGAACGGCGGGTAAGGCGGATTGCTGGCGAAATATTCGTTGGGATAGACGTCGACATCCGCGGGATGATCGACAGCAAGCAATTGCACCTGATCGAGGTACACGGATTCTTCAAGCGGCTCCATAAATCGGAAGCTCAGTTTGCCATCTTTCTCGCGCAGCGAACTGCGGTCGAGCTTAATCGATTCCGTGGGACGCGCAATATTACGAACAACGTTGGAACTGGTTTCATACTTAGGGGTGGTTTCAGAAATCGATTTTGGGTAGGGCGCGGCTTCAGCCGCGCCGTTCAGAGCCCCTAAGGATGCGGGCTTTAGCCCCTGAGGAACGATGCTGCCATCTCCCGGCGCAACCCAGTGTCCAACGACGCCTGCGCCAAGCATGTCGCCGACGAGTTCGTAGTGCGTACCGTCCCACTCGAAGAGCGTAGGACAAGAACTGCCGCGCCGATCCATCTCGGTGAAGTTTTGCACCTTGTTGGCGGCGACTTCGATTTCGTCCTGCAAAACGCCAGTCGGCCACAGCATGCGGACGACATCGACAACTTTCGATTGTCCAAGGCCAATCGTCAGGTAGGGCGAATTCTGTCCGAGGTAGCCGGACGAACCATACACCTCAAACTTCTGTCGCAAGCCATCGGAAAAGACTTCAACCTTCGTGCCGATGGCGCTCTTGTTGTCGTTCAGTCCCTTGAGCGCGAGGCGCAGCGAGTTGTTCTTGTTGCCACCTTCGTTGTGGAGCAGCACCGCGGGTCCGTGATTTTGCGTGATCAGAAGATCGGAAGCTCCGTCGTTGTCGTAATCGCCAACGATGATGGCGCGCGGCTCTTTGAGCTGAATCTCGTCGAGACCAGTTTCGACGGTGACGTCTTTAAAGCCGTCAGGGCCAAGATTGCGGAAGAGTCGAACCTCGCCCTTGCCGTCCTTCGTCTCGCCGACAGCGACGAGATCGACCCAGCCGTCGTTGTCGTAGTCGATGGCGGCGACGCCGAAACCGCGCACCCAGTTTGGCGAAGGAATGTTGACCTGCTCAAAGCCCTTGCCGTGATTATTGCGCCACAGCGTGAGACCTGGACTGGCGCTGTGCGTAAAGGCCAGGTCCATCCAACCGTGGTGATCGAAGTCAAGGACAGCAACCCCAGTTGCCCGCTCGGGCCCAGGCTCAGTCCACAGCTCCTTGATCTTGAACATCCCTTCGCGCGGATTTTCGAAGATTGTCGCCCCTCTCCGCCCCCCGGTTAGTACTATGTCGACCGCCCGATCGTTGTTGTAGTCTGTCCCAATGGCCGCGATGCTGCCGGTATTTCCGACCATGCCAACTTCCGGTACGGCCGTGAAGCTTCCGTTCCCGTTATTGCGCCACATTTCATTACTGCCGGAGGGCCGCATTGCCTCGCTCCAGGGAATATCGCCTGACGTCGGCGTCTCCAAGGGAACTGACTTTGCAACGTAAAGGTCGAGGTCACCGTCGTGGTCGTAATCTACAAACGTAACCCCAATTGGTACCTCTGCTGGTTTCATGCGGGTAATTCCTATAGCAGGCGGAATCTGATTTTGGAGAGCTTTAGATTGTGAGCTTTGTTTCCTGCCTTCCGTTACAGCCTTCTTTGCGATCCCAGCAATTCCTGTAACGTCCTTGAACGTACCGTTCTTTTCATTGTGTAGCAGCATCACTCCGTTATCAAAGCTGACGACCAGATCGGAGGCGCCATCGTTGTCGTAATCTCCGGCAGTGCAGCCTGTGCCATGCAAGGTCGGATCAAGTCCAGCCCTCTTGGTCACATCTTCGAACTTGCCGTTGCCCAGATTGTGATACAGCGACAGTCCGCCTTGCGAACCGTTGTCGGGCAAGAAGATGTCGATATTTCCGTCACCGTCGTAATCAAGAAAGCACGCCCCCGGACCTAGGTATGAACCGACGACACTTCCCGCGCCAGAGTTTGGTTTCGTGGTCAGCCCGGCTTCCGCCGTCACATCCACAAACCTTACCGGAATCGCCGCCCCCACCTTTGCCACCGCCATCGGCGATTCTTCCGCGCGCGAATACCTTCCCTGTTCGCCATAGGCCAGGCTGATGGGCGCGCCCAGCTTGTTCTGCGTGATGTACTGGAATTTCTTCATTGCTTCATGAGCGGAATCGGTTTGCCCGGACTGCTGGTACGCCCGCGCCAGTCCGAACTGGGCGGAGGCGTGGTGCGGATCAAGCTTCAACGCATGCTCGAAGGCAGCGATCGCTTCAGGAAATTGCTTGAGTTGCGCGTAGGTCGATCCGAGGAAGTACCAGGTGTCGGCATCGTCCGCGTCAATTTCAGTAACATGACGAAAGGCGTCGACGGCGGCTCCTGCATCGGCGGAGTTTTTGTAATAGAGGCCAAGGTTGTACCAGGCGTGGGGGTCTTTGGGATTGTTTTTTACTTCTTTCTCCAGCAGCGTTTTCGTCTCATCGAGCCTTTGCAGGTTGAGCAGCGCCACTCCGCGATTGACGGCCGCCACCTCGAGCGCGGGATCATCTGCAGCCGCTTCTTGGAACGCCTTCAACGCTTTTTCAAAAAGCTGCTGATTCATGTACGCGACACCGATGTTGTTGAGGCGCGCCGCTTCCTGAGGGTTTGCGGGACCATTTGCGGCGAGGAGCGCGACGAGCAGCGCGAGAAGAAAAGTGGAAACAAGGGCGATGCTTAGCTTCTCGGTCATCGTGGGTTCGGACATAATTCTATCTGAGTGCCAAGATAGGTGAGGGGCCCGAATTACTTCTTGCCGTAGGGCCGCGAGGCAATCTGGCCTTTAGCTTCCTGGATGGTGATGGTCTGCCCGGTCACGACGTTTGAGAGCTTGTCCACTTGCCCACTGGGCCAGTCGACTTCGATTGAATCGGCATTGGTTTTCGATCCCATGCCAAAGGTCAGCACTAGTTCACTCTGCGAAAGATAACTGGAGCCGGATTTTACGGTGAGCCACTGCTTGTCGGCTCCAGCGCTCACGCGGACAACGGCGCCGATGCCGTCGCGATTGGATTTTGTGCCGACTACTTTTATGCGCAGGCTCTGATTCGTGTCGCCCTGATTGAGATAGAGATGCGGCGGCCCGCCGTTGGTCATGATGAGGATGTCGAGCGCTCCGTCATTGTTGATGTCGGCGTAGGCCGCGCCACGCGCGACTTTCGGAGTGGCAAACGCGCTGCCAACTTTGTCGGTGACCTCTTCAAATTTGCCGTTTGCGAGGTTACGAAATAAGTGCGGCGGCTCGGCGTAGCTGACGCGCTTCTGCACACTCTCGATCTGGTCTTCGATGTGCCCGTCGGCGACAAAGATGTCCTGCCAGCCGTCGTTATCGTAGTCGAAAAAGAAGCAGCCGAAGCCGAGCGTCATGAGCGTCGCACGGCCGACCTCCGAGCGCGGAGCTTCATCCACGAACAGGCCGTTGCTTTCGTTGTGGTAGAGCGAGAGCATCTGATTGGAAAAATTTGTAATGACCAGGCTGGCGCCGCCAGAGCGGTCATAATCGGCGGCATCAACGCCCATACCGGCGCGGGCAACGCCATCTTCGCTGAACGCGATGCCCGCCGAAATGGCACGCTCTTCGAAGGCGCCGTTCTTTTTGTTCACATAGAGCTTGTTGGGCTGCGTGTCATTGGCGATCAGTATGTCGGGCCATCCGTCGTTGTTGTAGTCGAGAATGGCCACGCCCAGACCCTTCGAGGTTGGATCGTAGAGGCCGGCCTTCTGCGTCGCGTCTTCGAACTTGCCGTTGCCCAGGTTATGCCAGAGGCGGGCTGACGTTCCCTTATACGATTCCGGCGTGCAGTAGGACTTATGCGATCCGTCTAGCGTGCAATAGAGGTCCGTCTGTTCGGACCACTGTACATAATTTGCGACAACGAGATCGAGTTTGCCATCGCGATCGTAGTCGACCCAGGCGGCGCCGGTCGAGAATTCGTTCGGCCCCCACAGTCCCACGGACTTTGTGACGTCGGTGAAAGTCCCGTTGCCGTTGTTGTGGAAGAGATGGCTCTGGCCGACGGCGGTGATGAAAATGTCGTCGAAGCCGTCGTTGTCGTAGTCGCCGACGGCAACTCCCATTCCAAAAAGCGAAATGCCGAGGCCAGACTGGCGCGTTACGTCGGTGAAAGTTCCGTCATGGTTGTTGTGGTAGAGCTTCAACGTGGTCGCGCCGTTCTTGGCATGGTCGGGCCAGTCCTGGCCGTTGACGAGCAGGATGTCAGGAAAACCGTCGTTATCGTAATCGATGAAAGCGCAGCCAGGGCCCATGGTTTCAGGGAGCCATTTTTTCCCGAAGGCTCCGTTGTTGTGGGTGAAATGGATGCCAGCCTGAGAGGTTATATCGCGGAAGGTGATGGTTTGAGCATGCGCCGAGAAACTTGCCGCTACCAGCAAGAGCAACACCCACCACAGAGACAGAGAGGCACAGAGGAATGTATCAACAGAAGAGCCCCGTCTTTCTCTGTGACTCTGTGACTCCGTGGTGGATTTTGAGTTGTGACTCGTCACCGTCGGGCCTCGGGAATCGTGGTGGCTCTTGCGCTCAATCGCTTAGCTGGTGCGTTGTTCAAAATCGGCAACGGGACTGACGTGTGCTCGTGGATATTTTGGCGCTCATTGTTGTCTTCGGGATTGAGTTGGCGGTAAGGACCGGTAATTGCCTGCGAAGCTTCGTCGGCCTTGAAGCGCAGGTACCGCGCCTGGTGCTCCTTTGACATCTTTTCGTCGCCGAGACCGTTGTAGCACAGCATGAGGTTGTAGTGCGCCTGCAAATCCTCGGGATCGACGGCGACCACCTGCTGCAGAACTTTCACGGCTTGGGAATACTTGCGCTCCAGAAAAAGAACGCGGCCAAGATTGTTCAGCGCCACGCGGTCGCGGGGATACTGAGCGAGCACGATTCGAAAATGCGCGGCTGCCTGGTCGTAGTCTCCGGTGGACTTCATCAGCGATCCATAGAAGAAATTGGTTCGCGCCAGCTTCGGATTGAGCGCCAGCGCTTTCTCGAGCACCGTGCGGGCGCGGGCCAGATCGCCTTCTTGCAGGGCGGCGCGTCCGATGTTGACCCAGCCGTCCGGATTCTGCGGATCGACTTCGGTAACCTTTTCGAACGCCGCTTGCGCCGCTTTCAGATCGCCTTGCAGCAACAGGCCGATGCCGTAATCGTTCCAGCGCTGCCAGTCTTCTTTCGCGAGCTGGGTTTTGGGCTGCGGCGCTTGAGCATTCGCGGGCAAGATATCAACGGCGACTTCGTTTTCGGCAATCGTCACGATCGGCAGATCTGGAATTTTTTCCTCCTTCGCGGAAATTCCGCGGAGGGACGCGGTGAACGCCATCTTTGTGTCGTCATAGTCTGGCGTAACCAGGGCTTGCCTAGCAGAAGCCACCGGCGCGCCGGCTTTTGGACTGTTATCGCGCTCGTTCTCCCGCTCACCCGCAAACGCGAACTGCGTGTTAAACCACGAAAACTTGCGATAGAGGAGCCGAGCGGTCAGCGTAACCTTGCTGCCCGTTTTCTCCGGCACTTTCATGCGGAAGTGCACCGTGTCGGCGGCGCCGGGCGGGATCAGACGCACGTACACGACGGCGCGCGTGGACCAGGCGTTGCGCTTGTTAATCGGGTTGCCGTGCGCATCCACTTGGAGCGAGCGATAGAAGTGCGCGCCCTTTTCGACCGGGCCCTTACCGTTGTCCTCGACCATGCCGCTCCAGAAAATCGTCTGGCCTTTGTCGTCGACACCTTTAAGTTCGAGCCAGGTGTCGTAGGCATCGACGGTGCCGCCGGGGAAGAAATGTCCGATTCGCTTGGTACGCACTACGACATCGACGCGAACGGTGTCACCGCGACGGACCGCGGGATGCACGCGGTTGAGAGGCGCGGTGATCGGGGCAGCTCCGGCGTTCGAACTGGGCGTGATTTTCGTTTCAGCTTCTTCTCCCACGGCGAAGGTAGTTGCGAGGTCGTGCTCGGCGCCTGCTCCCGCTTTCAGGGGAGCTGTCGTCAATGGGGCTTTCTCCGGCGAAAGCGCAAAAATGTCCACTGTGAGCGCGCCGCTGGTTAGAAAATTTTCGGTGGCTTTCAGCTGCGCCGCATCTTCGTTAGCCGTGGGCAGAGCGGTGTTGGCGCCGGGGAAACGATGAGAATGCACTGTGCCGGCAACGTTCCCCATATCACTGGAGGGCTCGAGCGGCATGTGGCAATCGGCGCACTGCTGCGGCTTGGCTGGATAGTAGAACGAACGCGCGCCCTCGCCGGAAACGCCGCTCGCCTGCCAGTTGTCGTATTCGTTGAAACCGCGGAACCACCTGTAATGATTGACCGGCACGTCGAGGTGAACCTTGTGGCAAGAGGAGCAGAACTCAGCCGTCTGTTGCTTCATGAAAGGCTTGAGAAACACGCGACGGTGCGGCTCCGGGTTTAGCTTGATCATGAAGTCATGCAGGCCGCGAACCACTGGATTCCTGCTGGCCGCAAGCTCGTGCAGCACGGGATACTCGAGATAGAAATCGCCCTGTCCCATGGTGCTTTTTACCTCGGCGATGGAGTGGCACATCATGCACCCCAGCCCGGCCTGCGATTCGGGATTGTGCACGATCTGTTTGATAGGCGTATCCATCTTGCCGGCATAGAGCACCGCCGGGTCGTGACATCCGCCACACCATTTTGAAGGCTTGGTTCCGATCGTATCCTGCATGTACTCGATCGATTTGCGATACCACTGATTATTGAACGATGAAAAATGGTGGGCTGAGCTGTTCCACTGATTGTAGATATCCTCGTGACAGCGCTTGCAGGAATCCGATTCCATGAAGAACTTGCTGAGAATTTTTTCTCCGCCATACACCTGCGCGGAACTCGGGAAAAATGGGCCGGTGGGGCCATCGCCTTCACCGCTCATAGTGAGCGGCGGCAGAGCCGGATTTTCAATCCGCGCGTGCTGCGCCCAGCGATTTTCGCGGAGATAGCGGGCAACCGGCGCGAGCACCGCGAGCACGCCGAGTACGGCGGCGACGCGAATCAAGGCATGACGGGACAGCCATCCGATTCGGGCCGCTGCGATCAGACCTGCGCCGAGAAAGCTCAAGCTAAGATGGACGTAGACGAGCGTCCACTCCGAGCGCAGCGCACCGGTGTAAATCAGCGCCAGTCCTGGGATTGCGCCGAGGAACAGGAAAACCATTCCGACACGGACGAGCGGCTCACCCTGACGCCAGGAGCCAACCAGCCAGAGCAGCAGCCAGACGGAAGCCACGACGCCGGCAACGACGTGCAGCAAAACCACTCCCGCGTAAAAAACGTTCGCCTGTGGGAACGCATACAAGTAAATCGCGGACACAGCCAGGAAACCGATCAGTAGCGACAGCGCTCGATTCATAGATAGAAGGTCAGGCGGACGATATAGACGATATAAGAGATCCCGCAGGCTCGCACAAGAGCCTGCACTCCACAGTTGCGACATAGTACCGGTTGGCAGGAGGCGGTGTCTCTAATCAAAACAGATTAGGCGAACAAATGCTTCTACACATGGCTGCACTTTCCCCGCTGGCACGGATGCTGCGGTTGACGGCAAAGTGACTTTGAGACCAGGATAATAACTGTGCACAGTGCCATTCGCGCGGTCGCTAAAACGCTGGTTTTCACCGTGTTCGTGCCCGGGACCGTGG
Source organism: uncultured Acidobacteriaceae bacterium (assembly GCA_963730845.1). Lineage (GTDB taxonomy): Bacteria > Acidobacteriota > Terriglobia > Terriglobales > Acidobacteriaceae > Acidiflorens. The sequence continues at coordinate 197,805 of CAVSTM010000010.1, forward strand.
CTGGCTACGTGCCGTGGCGGTTAAGGCAGGACGCGGCATCTCTCGTAAACGGCCCAGAAGAATGGGCGGCGACGACCGTCATCGCCATCGGAATTGCGATCTATCTCTACACCGCTTTCTGGGGCTTCGCACTGATTGGCGGCGGAACACCCGCGCCCATCGCTCCCACCAAAATCCTCGTGGTCAAAGGTCTGCACCGTTTCGTGCGCAACCCAATGTACATCGGAGTCGCGCTCGTCATCGGAGGCCAGGCCTGGTTGTTCCACTCACCGCACATCGCGCTCTACATGGTCTGCATGTTGCTGGTTGCCCACCTGTTCGTTCTCTTTTATGAGGAGCCGACACTGCACAAGCAGTTCGGCGAAGAATACGATCGCTATCGCGCATCGGTGCCCCGCTGGGTCCCTAAATTCTGAAGTTAGGATCTCTCACTGCGCCTTTCGCAAATTGTCATCCCGAGCGAAGCGAGGGATCTGCCGTTCGCACCAAAATGCCCATCCCTCGCCTCGCTCTGTATCACAAAACCTTATAACGTTGGGGACTTGAGATGCGGCTCACTCAACCCGCGTTGCTGACTTCCCCGCCGCTCTGCTACCGTGAATGGTTTCCCGTTCTCTGTCTGCTGACTGTGTGGGGTGAGACGTAATGCCAGCCATCAAATTTCGTGGTGTGGATTTCATCGACTTCGACGGTTTATTGAATGACGACGAGCGCCTGGTGCGCGACACGGCGCGTACGTTCATCGAAGACAATCTCGTCCCGATCATTGAGGAGTGCAACCGCGCCGGCCGTTTCCCGCGCGAACTAGTGAAACCAATGGCCGATCTCGGATTCTTTGGCGCCTCGCTCAAGGGCTACGGCTGCGCCGGCATGTCGAACGTCGAATATGGACTGGTCACGCAGGAACTCGAGCGCGGCGATTCCGGAGTTCGTTCCTTTATCAGCGTGCAGTCGGCGCTCGTGATGTATCCGATATATGCCTTCGGCAGCGAGGAGCAAAAGAATACCTGGCTGCCCGCGCTGCAGAAAGGCGAAAAACTCGGGTGCTTCGGATTGACCGAGCCGGACTTCGGGTCGAATCCTGGCGGCATGAGAACGCGTGCGAAAAAAGTCGGCAAAGAGTATGTGCTGAACGGCGAAAAAATGTGGATCACGTCGGGCTCGATCGCCGATGTGGCCGTGATCTGGGCCAAGGTCGACAATGAGGGAGAAAGCAAAGGGGAAACGATACGCGGATTTCTGGTCGAGACCGACCGTCCTGGATTCAAGGCAGACGACATTCACGGTAAGTGGTCGCTGCGCGCCTCGGTGACATCGGGCTTGTCGCTGCAGGATGTGCCCATCCCCGAGTCGAACCTGTTGCCGGGATCGGGCGGATTGAAGTCTCCACTGATGTGCTTGAACCAGGCGCGCTATGGAATTGCTTGGGGAGCGGTTGGCGCGGCGATGGCCTGTTACGACTGCGCGCTGCAGTATTCGTTGCTGCGGAAACAATTTCGCAATCAGCCCATCGCCTCGCATCAACTCGTGCAGGAGAAACTCGCCTGGATGATCAACGAGATCACCAAGGCGCAGTTACTGGTATTGCAAGTCGGCCGCCTGAAAGACGCCGGAAAGGTGCAGCATCAGCACATTTCGATGGCGAAGAGAAACAATGCCTGGATGGCTCTAGAGTGCGCGCGGCTGTCGCGAGATATTCTGGGGGCAAACGGCGTAGCCGACGATTATCCCATCATGCGGCATCTTATGAACCTCGAAAGCGTAAAGACCTACGAGGGCACGCACGATATCCACACGCTGATTATCGGGGCTAGTGTGACGGGGATCGACGCGTTCTAGGCGGACCAAGGTGCCGGGCGGAAGTATCCAACCACTTTGGCTCATGTTGGAGAGGAGAGATGGCATTCACCCCGTCGGAAACTGAGCGGCTGACGCTGCGCGTCTACACGCTCTCTGACATCCCGGCACTCATGCCCCTTATCGGTGCGCGCGAAGTGGCGGCAACCACGCTACGCATTCCGCATCCCTACGCCGAGTCCGACGCTCGGGACTTTATCGCCCGCACGCGGGAAGGTCTGTTGGGCGGCAGCGAGCTACGGCTGGGCATTGTCGTACGTGATAGTGACACGCTTTGCGGCGGCGTGGGACTGCGCATCGAGGGCGACCATCGTCGTGCCGAACTCGGCTACTGGATCGGCGTGCCTTACTGGGGAAATGGCTATGCGACGGAAGCAGCCAAGGCGGTGGTGAAATATGGATTCAGGACGCTAGGACTGCACCGAATTTTTGCCAGCCATTTTGCTAACAACCCAGCGTCGGCCAAAGTCTTGAGAAAAATCGGCATGCGTCACGAAGGAAGCCTGCGCGGTCATATCTTGAAGTGGGGGGAGTTCCTCGACCTGGAGATGTATGCAATGCTCGCGTCCGACGCGGCCTCGACCTCAATTTAGAAACCCTCAGGCGGAATAGAGTTCCGTCAGCAGTTCATACGTTCGCCGCATATGCGGAATGACTATGGTGCCTCCCACCACGAGTGCCACGTTGATTGCTTCCTCCTGCTCGGCGCGCGTCGCGCCCAGTCGGTAGGACTGAATCGTGTGGTAGTAAACGCAGTCGTCGCAACGCAAGCAGGCGGAGGCCACCAGCCCCATCAATTCTTTGTGTTTCGAGGACAGAGCACCCTCGAGGTAGGTGTTGTGATCCAGGTTGTAGAAGCGCTTGACGAGAAAGTTGTCGGCTCGGTGAACGTTCTCGTTCAGACGCGCACGATTGTCCAAGAAATGCCGGGCAAGGGCACTTTTCTCTGACACCTGTTTCTCGGAGTAGAGATAGGTGGGTTCTTTACGGTCAGTGGTCGTTGGTTGAGTGTCCATGGAGTGAAGATTAGCAGACCGGTTGCTGCCGCGGCTGCGACGAGCAAATCTCTGGACGCTCCCGTGTCCCTCTCGCTGCACGCAGTTCGCGGACGGGAGTGTCCGCGCCACACGAACGAAGCTTGCACTTCCATCTCTGCGCCGAAGGCGATATATTCCAAAGTCGCATTTCTACTCAGGAGACGCTGATGCCAACTCAAGGCCGGTCCGAAGCACATTCGAAGAATTTTGGGGAGAATCTTGAAAGCGATCTGGCGCTGGAATTTTTGCGCGTGGTGGAGAACGCGGCCATCGAATCGGCGCGCACCATGGGCCAGGGGGACCGTCAACTGAGCGACCAGGTGGCCACCGAGGCCATGCGCAAGACGATGGATACGGTCCCGATGCATGGCACGATCGTGATCGGCGAGGGCGAGCGCGACGACGCGCCCATGCTTTATATCGGGGAGCAGGTGGGTGGCCCGTATCCCGACGGGCGCGACGTTCCGCATGTTGACATTGCTGTCGATCCGCTGGAGGGCACGAACCTTTGCGCGACCGGATCGCCCGGGGCGATCACCGTGCTGGCGGCGGCGGAGAAGGGCGGGCTGTTGCATGCTCCGGATTGCTACATGGAAAAGATCGTGGTCGGGCCATCGTGCAAGAACGCCGTGGAGCTGGATGCTCCGGTGTCCGTCAACCTGAAGAATATCGCGCGGCGCCTGCACCGCGGGGTGGAGGATCTGGTGGTGGTGGTGCTCGACCGTCCGCGGCACGAGAAACTGATCGCCGATATCCGGAAGGCGGGCGCGCGCATCAGGCTGATTGGCGACGGCGATCTCTCGGCGGGCATTGCCGCGGCGGTGATCGGAACGGGCGTGCATGCGGTCATGGGATCGGGGGGCGCTCCGGAAGGCGTAATCACGGCGGCTGCGATCCGCTGCCTGAACGGATACATGCAAGGGCGCCTCGTGATCGACAAGCCGGAATTGGAAGAGCGGGTTGCGAAGATGGGGATCAAGGACAAGAAGAGAGTGTATGAAGCGGAAGACCTGGCTCCGGGAAAACAGATGATCTTCGCCGCTACCGGGGTCACGGAAGGGGCGCTGCTGAAGGGCGTCCGCTTCTTTGGCGAGGGGACACGGACCTCTTCGGTGATTCTGACTTTGAGGACCGGGCGGGTGCGGTTTATTGAGAGCATCCATTTGGATAAGGGGCCGGATGTGAAGGTCAGGTTCTCTTAGGTGCAGATGTATGTACAAAGTGTTCCGGGTGGAACACTTTGTTAGGGCTTAATTGTACGCATAGAAGTGTAAATATATTTGCGAACAAAACGTGAAGACGGGAAAAGCGCGAGACCTGGAGCCGAAAGCGGGGTTTGCAAGTCTGTGATAACGCTCAGGCGCCGGTACGGCTAAATAGCCACATGCGAGAACTTGTTACACGGTAATTATTACGAGAATCGAATTTTGGTGCGTGGCGCACCGGGTTTTCTTCAGGTAAACGACGGGCAGTGACGATATCCAAGACTGCTTCGAACAGCATGGTGTTTCGAACGGTTGCGGATCTTTGATTTGAAATAGAAAGACGGCATCACAGAAGGTCCCGATAGCGCTCCAGCGCTACCCGAACCAGCTGACTGCGAGTGCGTACTTCAGTTTTCGCAAACAGCTGCTGGAGCGTGTTCTTCACTACGCTTTCCGAGACGTTCAAGTGCGCTGCTATTTCCTTGTTGGCCAGACCCTGAACTACGAGCCGAAGCACTTCGGATTCGCGATTGTTCAGGGGAATCCTCTCTTGCTGATTGGGCTCCGCTGGAGAAGAATCCGCGGCGGCGCTGCGTTCTTCGGTCACATCGGCAATGATCGCCGCTAGCCTAGGCGCCGTCCCTTCTTTGTAACTGGAGAACCATACGTCTGCCAGAAATGACTCTCCGTTGCCTCGATGCCCGCGGCACTGCATCGAAGTCCTGAACTGCGGTCCCTCTTCCCATCGCAATGCGTGATGTAACTCGGGCAAGAATGCCGCAATCGGCTGCCCTAGCAGAAGTCCGTCGCGCGGGACCAGGAGTTCAGCCGCCGCCTGGTTGGCGAGTTCGATGAAGCCACGCTCATCGACCGTGACAATTGCGGCTGGACTGGTTTCCACCAGGGCGCGCAATCGCTCCTGGGACGCCAACCGCAAGCGGCGATTGCGCAGGACTTCAGAGATGAACAGTCCGGAGCCGACCAGTGCCAATGCTTCAAAACTGGTGCGGAGGAGAGAGTCGGCAGGGTCGAGGTTGCTGAAACGCTCGCTGAGCTCCGCACACGCGATGCCCATGAGAACCACTGCCCACCGTGGCAGAAACCCAGCCGCGAGCATGATGGGGAACAAATACAGAAAACCCAGCGAGACATAGGGCTTCGTCCACCAGTCGACGGCAGCGATCGCCAGCACGATGCCCAAGCTGGCTAGCAGGATGGGGGGGCGGTTCCGGGGTTCCCAGATCCATTCCAAGTTCAACATAGGTCTTGACTGAATCGGAGATTATCCCACGACTTGCTGTGATTCCTAAACCAATCAAACGATTGTGGAGAGGTCAGGAATTAGAGGTTAGAGGTCAGAGGTTTTGAAATCGAGAAATTCAATACTCCCGAAGCGACTCAATCGAACGATTGGCTGATACATCCACTTTCGGGAATCGAAATATTCGGGCCCACGCCGTTTGAGTGTCTCCCCTGAATCGGAATTCAACGATACATAAAGTTCAGACCCGATGCGACGGCTTGGGAGAGGTGTCGCTCCGAGGGGATGGGACGGCGAATGCTCTGCGACTGCAGAACAGGTTGGGGCAATAAATCGGAGCCTGAATGATTCGCCGCGTCGTTGATTTTGCCCTTAACAACCGGCTGCTGGTGTTGGGTTTTGCGGTGCTGCTTTTCGCCGGAGGAATCGTTGCGTTTCATGACCTTCCGATTGAGGCCTATCCCGACGTAGCCGATAACTACGTCGAGATCATTACGCAATGGCCGGGGATTTCGGCGGAACAAATCGAACAGCAGGTCACGATTCCTCTCGAAGTCGTGATGAACGGAATTCCGCATGTGGTGCATCTGCGTTCGTTCTCGCTGTTCGGACTCTCTGATCTGAAGCTGATCTTCGACGAAGAATCGGACAACGACTGGAACCGGGAGCGGGTGCTGGAGCGGCTGAGCCAGGTCACCTTGCCGCCGAACGTGGTGCCGCAAATGGGCACGGACTGGAGTCCTGTCGGCCAGATTTATTTCTTCACCCTGCACAGCACCAATCCGGCCTACGACCCGATGGAGTTGAAGTCCATTGAAGACTGGGTCGTCGAAAAGAATTTCAAATCTGTCCCCAACATTGTGGACGTGGCCAGCTTCGGCGGCCCTACTCGGGAATACCAGGTTCGGGTTGACCCCAACAAATTGGTCGCGTATGGCTTAAGCCTCGCCCAGGTCGAGCAGCAACTCACCAATAGCAACGCCAACGCGGGTGGCAGTTTCATTCAGGAAGGTCTGCAGCAGATCAACGTACGTTCGGTCGGGCTGGTTGACCGTGCGCAGGACATCGAACAAACGGTCATCTTGACCAAAAATGGCACGCCGCTCCGGGTGAAGGACATAGCTGTGGCTTCACAAGGCCCCAAGATTCGACTCGGTCAGTTTGCGCGAGCCATTCACCACGAGGACGGAAAGATTGTCGATAACGACGATGTCGTGTCGGGCATTGTGCTGTTGCGGAAGGGCGCGGTGGCGGAGGCCGCGCTGCAAGGCATCCACGACAAAGTGGAGGAGCTGAACAATCATATTTTGCCTCCCGGGGTGAAGGTGGTTCCGTTCATTGATCGCAGCGATCTGGTTCACTTCACCAGTCACACGGTGCTGCACAACCTCACGGAAGGAATGATCCTGGTATCGATCATCCTGTTTATATTCCTGGGCAATATCCGGGGCGCGCTCATCGTTGCGGCGACTATTCCGTTTTCATTGCTGTTCGCGTCCATTTGCCTGGACTTGAGGCACATTCCCGCCAACCTGCTGTCGCTTGGTGCGTTGGATTTTGGCATGGTGGTCGATGGCGCGGTGGTAATGGTGGAAAACATCGTGCGCCATTTAGGCAGGAAGAACGGAGGCTCGAAAACAGCACGCGAACAAATCAGCGATGCCTCGCACGAAGTGCAGCGCCCGGTGTTCTACGCGATCGCCATCATCATCACCGCTTATTTGCCAATCTTTACGCTCCAGCGCGTCGAGGGGCGACTGTTTCATCCCATGGCCTGGACGGTAGCATTTGCGCTGCTCGGGGCCTTGCTGTTCTCGATTTTGATCGCTCCGGTGCTGGCGAGTTTCGCTTTCCAGAAGGGAGCGCAGGAATGGCATGACCCCATCATGGACTTGGTGATTGAGCGGTACCGCACCGCCGTCCGGTGGGCAATTCGTCGGCGTTTGATCACAGTCGGTCTATCCGTGCTTCTGGTGGCCTTTGGCAATTACCTCGCTTTCAGCGGCATCATTGGTTCCGAATTTCTTCCCCACCTGGATGAAGGCGCGCTGTGGGTACGCGGCACGCTTGCGCCCAGCACTGGACCGGACGAGGGTATCCGGGTAGCAAACCAGGCCCGAGTCGTCCTTTGCTCCTTCCCCGAGGTGCCGCAATGCACCAGCCAGGTGGGGCGTCCGGATGACGGCACGGATACTACAGGGTTTTTTAATACCGAATTTTTCGTTGACCTCAAACCGAAAGAACAGTGGCGGCCTGTGTTCCGCGAAAACAAGGACGAATTGATCGCCGCCATGAATCGCGAGCTGGACAAAATCCCGGGTGTGGTCTGGGGATTTTCGCAGCCTATCGAAGATAATATGGAAGAGGCTGTCAGCGGAGTGAAAGGCGCGCTGGCCACGAAGATTTATGGCGACGATTTGAAAGTTCTGGAGCAGAAGAGTGACGAAATCGTCGCCATTATGCGCAAAATCAATGGCGTTGAGGATCTCGGAGTTTTCCGTGTCCTCGGCCAGCCCAACCTTAACGTGACGGTGGATCGCGAGGCCGCCGCCCGTTACCAGATCAACGTTGCCGACGTGCAGGATGCGATTCAGACCGCAGTGGGCGGCAATGCGCTCACTCAGGTTCTCCAGGGCGAGGCGCGCTACGACCTTACACTGCGCTACCTGCCAAAGTATCGCGATACGCAAGAAGCGATCGAGAATATCCGCCTGCTATCGCCCTCCGGGGAACGAGTATCACTGGCGCAGCTCTGCAAGATCAGCGTGACCGATGGCGCTTCCGAGGTTTATCGCGAGGGCAATCGGCGTTATGTGGCTATTAAGTACAGCGTCCGCGGCCGCGACCTGGGCAGCACGGTGGAGGAAGCGATCAAAAAGGTGGGCGAACAGGTCAAACTGCCCACCGGATACAGCATTGATTGGGAGGGCGAATACAAGAGCCAGAAGAGAGCCAACGCGCGGCTGCTGATCGTACTCCCCATCACCATCCTCCTCATCTTCGTCATCCTTTACACGATGTTCAAATCCTTCAAATGGGCGCTGTTGATTATGGTGAACGTTGCCATCGCACCGATCGGCGGTCTGCTGGCACTTTTGATCACAGGCACCCATTTCAGTGTTTCCTCGGGCGTGGGGTTCCTGGCGCTGTTTGGGGTGTCGGTGCAAACCGGAGTCATCATGCTGGAATACATCAATCAGCTGCGGGCGCGGCGGTATTCCATCGAGGACGCCGCGGTTGAGGGGGCCGTGTTGAGGCTGCGACCGATCATGATGACCATGCTGGTGGCAACTCTCGGACTGCTGCCGGCCGCTCTTTCGCATGCTATCGGTTCCGATTCTCAGCGGCCGTTCGCGATCGTTATTGTCGGAGGGCTGATCGCGGCGCTGGTGATGAGCATATTTTTGCTGCCAACTCTTTATGTCTGGATGGCCGGCGAGCGCGATGTGCTGCCAAGTGCGGAGGCGCAGTTCGAAGAGGGGGAGCATGTCGATTGAGGCAGAAGCTGGCATGGTTACTACTTAGTGATGAGGGCGGTTCCAAAATGCTCCCCTTTCGATTGCGCTGCCAGCACCCCCCGGTCACCCCGTTCTTGCTCGAACACAGTTCATCGGTAGCCCGAGACGGGGCAAGCCCCGTCTCTACGGTGGAGCGCGGCGCGGTTGACAAAGATGCAGACACACTTCCTCTGGTTTCTCCTGCTACAATCGCTAGCTTCATGATTCAAGGGAACTTCCTGCCCTACAGAAACGTACTTCTCTTGTGCTGTTAGAGACGGATCAGCGGCGGACGGTCGGGGCTCGGCCCCTAAAGGGGCTTCTGATTTCAACGGACTGAACGGTATCGCTAAAGCGATACCCCTTCAAAGCAACGAACTGACGGTAGCGCTGCAGCGCTACCCCTTCAAGGCTCGGAGTCTGGTTTTGGATGATGCCCAGGTTGTCGGATTGCTGGTCCGTCGCTGCGTTGGGGGCGATGCCGCGGCTTGGGAAGAGATTGTCCAGCGCTATCACCGGCGGATATACAACGTCTGTTACCGGTTTGCCGGGGATTCGGAGAACGCGCAGGACCTCACCCAAGAGGTCTTTATCAAGATGTACCGGACGCTGAGCACCTATGACTCGGGTAAGGGCGCGTTCATGACCTGGGTCACCACCATTACTCGTAACCTGCTGGTCGATCACTTTCGGAAGTCCAAGGGCGACCGGATCACGGATTCCTTGGATTCGGCACCTTCCGAGCATGACGATGCTCAGCCGCTCAGCGAGCAGATCGCGGACCGGGGGCTGCCTCCGGATGCGGCGGTACAGAGCCGGGAAACTCGGGAAATGGTGCATTTGGCGCTGCAAAAGCTGTCTCCGGAGCTGCGGGAGGCGGTGATTTTGAGGGATTTACAGGACATGGACTATCGGGAAATTGCTACGGCTTTGAGGGTTCCGGAGGGGACCGTCAAGTCAAGAATTAACCGGGGACGGGCGGAACTTGCACGGCTCCTACAACGTACATATAGGCAGGTGATCTGATGCCAGGTGAAACAAAGCACGGAACCCCTACCCCGGACGGCCAAAATCGCGCCGGTCGGGGACCCCAGCTCGAGTGCGCGGAGTTCGAAACGCTGCTCAGCGAGGCCTTGGATGGCGACGGGCAGCTGAGCCCGGGTCGCAAAGAAAGCTTCGAGGCTCATCGGCGGGTGTGCGCGATTTGCGGTCCGCTGTTTGCGGATGTACAGGCGGGGCAGCGGTGGCTGCGGTCGCTGGAGGCGGTCGAGCCTCCGGTGCATATCGTCAACAACATTCTGGCGGCTACCAGCGGCGTCGTGAGCAGGCGAACGGCGACGGCCGATGGGAGAACGACACCGTTTGGGGAGCGCTTGCGGGAAGGGTGGGATTCCTTCTTCGCTCCGGTCGCGGCTTTTGTACGGCAGCCTCGGTTTGTGATGTCATTTGGGATGATCTTCTTCTCGTTTTCGCTGGGGCTGAGCGCGATGGGGGTGAAGCCGAGGGACGTGGCCAAAGTCTCGCTGCGGCCGTCGACCTTGCGGCATACCTACAATGAGGCGCAAATCAAAGTGGTGAAGTACTACGACAATATTCGGTTCGTGTACGAGATCGAATCGAAGCTGCGCGAGCTGAAGCGGGCCAACACTCCCGCCGAGCCCGGGCCGGATGAACGGAAAGAAGAACGGAAAGAAAATCGCAAGAACGATACCAGTGGGCAACCAGACCAGAGACAGGATCGTAACTATTCCCAGGAATACAACCAGCCGGTTTTAGCGGCGCTGCGGTCCGGGGCCCCCATCACGCCGGTTTTGCGTGATGGGGTTGGGAATGCTCCACCTGCCGTGACTGTGACCACAAATCGGAGGTTTGTATGAACTGCGCCAATCATGCTGATGCGTCAGCAGTGGCCTATTGCCGCACCTGCGGAAAGGCACTGTGCGCGAACTGTACACGTCCCGTGAGGGGCGTGATCTATTGCGAGGATTGCCTGGGAGCGAAGATGGAAACGCCCGCTCCTCCGACCGCTTACCCGCAAGTCATGGACCAAGGGTTGGGAATGAAGGTTCCTCCTGCCCCTAGTCAGGGTCCAAACCCGGCGGTGGCCGGAATTCTTGCCGGATTCTTTCCCTTCGGCGTGGGCGCGGTTTACACCGGGCAATACGCCAAGGGGTTGGCGCATCTGATCATCTTCGGATTGTTGTTTGCCGCGGCTAACGCCGCCGGCAATCACGACAACGATGGAATCCAAGCTGTTTGCATCCTGGGCCTGGTGTTCTTCGTGATCTACCAGATTATTGATTCGGTGCGCTCGGCAAAGGCAATCCAGATGGCGCAGCCGGTGCCGGATCCCTTCGGGCTGGCGGCCACTTTTGGCGGCGGGGCAAAGATCGAGACCAGCAAGATTCCGATGGGCGCGATCGTGCTCATTCTGCTCGGCGTGCTGTTCCTGCTGCATACGATGGGGCTGGGACTGGGCTTCGACCGCTTCTGGCCGTCGATCTTGATCTTTATCGGCGGTTGGATGTTTGTGCGCAACTGGAGTTCGCTGAGTTCGCATGCTCCGAACTGTGACTGTTCGCGCTGCCGTACCCGGCGGATGATAGGCCCCGGGCTGGCGGCTTGTACCATGTGCCAATGTGCGCGGTGCCGAGTTCGGCGGATTATGGGGCCGACGATAGTTGTCACCATCGGCGTGCTGTTCCTGCTGGAGAGTCTGCACGTGGGAGACCTTGGCTTTCACCGCACATGGCCGGTCATTCTGCTGGTGATTGGCGCCATCAAATTGCTGCAGGGAAACGCCTCGGTGGAAGGACATATTGGAGGGCCGAATCCTCCGCTACCTCCGACTCCGCCGGTGCCGCCGACTGGGGAGGTGAACCGTGGCTAGCCCGATGATGACTCCGCCACCGCCGCCGACCCCGCCGCGTGTTCCGCATCGTTCGATGGCCGGGCCGGTGGTGCTGATACTGCTGGGAGTACTGTTCCTGCTGGGGACAATGGGTGCGCTCAATTGGCACGGGCTCTGGTCGCTGTTCGGCCGCTACTGGCCTGCCCTGCTGATCTTGTGGGGCGTGCTTAAGATGGTCGAATACGAACAGGCGAAACGCTCCGGGCAACCGGCTCGCGGGATTGGCGTCGGCGGCGTTTTCCTGATGCTGTTCCTCATCACGGGCGGCCTGATTGCGACCCAACTATCCCGCCTGGACTTGAAGAGTCTTGGGGAGCACATCCAGATTGGCGACGACCAGGATCTGGACGAAATTTTTGGTGGGTCGACGTTTGACTACAGCGACGAACTGAGCCAGGAGATTCCGGCGGGCAGCACACTGCACGTTAATGACGACCGGGGCACGATCACGATCAATGTCGGGGATAGCAAAACGATGAAGGTTTCGGTACGCAAGAAGGTTCGCGCCGAACAGGAGAAAGACGCCGAAAACTACAACAGCAAAACCAAGCCGCAGATCACCGTCGCGGACAAGGTGGTGACACTGAACGCGAACACGAAGGGCGCGGGCGACAAGGGCGTGACCGCCGACATGGATATTTACGTGCCGGCCAATATGGTGCTGGTGATCACCTCGGGCAGAGGCGAGGTGACCGTCACAGGGATGGCCAGCAATGTTGAGGTCAACCACCATCGCGGCGAAGTCAACATCAGCGACCACACGGGAAACGCCACGCTGAACCTGGACGGAAGTTCGGCGCGGCTGCAACATGTGAAGGGCGACGTCACGGTTCAGGGTAAGGCAAAGGAAGTGGACGTGGAAGATGTGGACGGCGCGGTGCATTTGAACGGAGAGTTTCAGGAAAGCGTACGGCTGGTGCGCGTGAGCAAGACGGTGAGTTTCCACTCCTCGCGGACGGAAATGGAATTTTCGCGGCTGGATGGGCGGCTGGATCTGGATTCGGGCGACCTGCGCGCCGATTCTCTGAGCGGACCGATGCGCTTGACGACGCGGTCGAAGGATATCTCGCTCGAAGGCTTGTCGGGCGATTTGCGCCTGGAAGACTCCAACGGGTCGGTCGCGGTGGGACTGCACAAGCCGGGGAATATCCAGATTGATAACCGGAAAGGCGATGTGCAGGTTTCGATTCCGCCGAATACTCCGATGAAGGTGGAGGCGCGCACGCGTGAAGGCGAGATTCAGAGCGACTTCGAGGAGATCAAAGTCGACAATCACGAGAAGGAATCGAGCGCCAGTGGGTCGATCGGAACGAATGGTCCAAAGCTGGTGATGAACTGCGACAAGGGAGCAATTGAGATCCGCAAGGGAACGGTTGCGGTGGTTGCTCCGGCTCCGCCAGTTCCGCCAATCCCGCCACCGAGCCCGGGGAAGCCAATGAAAGCGCTGCCGGCTCCGAAGGCTAAGCCGGTGGAGAGCGAGAATTAGCTTTCTGCTGCCGGCTCTCAGTTCATCATTCCTTGGAATCTGGGTTAATCGTGGTTGTAGCAGTGACTCACGGCTGCGGGTACAGGCTTAATCTCGTGCGGCAGCAGCAGTGGAGCCAGCGGAAGCGGCAATCCCGCACTACGCCGGGCAACTACATTGTGACTGTGACCGGCACCTCAAGCAGCACCACGGCCACCAGCACCGTCACGGTAACCGTGCCGTAGTCCCGACGTGCACCGCACGTTATGGCGGTAGTAATTGCGGCAATCCCCAAAGCACTCATTGATTGGGTCAATGTAACTGCGTGTGGGGTTGTATCATGATGGGTGATGGCATTTCCTATCAAAATCTGTGCCGTCTGCTCGGAAGAGTTCGAGCTTCGGCCGGGTAAACCCGGCTTTGCCAACCGCTGTCCGGCGTGCTCCGAGCCTGAGCGGGCTGACCCTGTGACGAAACGAGGCATCGATGCCGACGAGCGCAAGACGGTGAAGGAAGCGAATGAAGCTCGAAGACGGGCTATGCGCGACCTGCTCTACCGCAAGGACGGCTGACGGCTTTCCCGGTGACACGTTGGCACCCTTGCCCGAGACGGGGCTAGCCCGGTCTCTACGGGGAAGTCGCCTTGGGTTATAATCTCGGCCACTGATGAACCTGACCTCTGGCACCAAACTTGGACCTTATGAAATTGTCTCCCTCTTAGGCGCTGGCGGCATGGGCGAGGTGTATCGCTCTCGCGATTCTCGCCTTCGGCGCGAAGTGGCTATCAAGGTTTTGCCGCAGGAGCTTTCTCTTGACTCCGACCGGATGCGGCGCTTTGAGCAGGAGGCGCTGGCTACTGCTGCCCTGAATCATCCCAACATTCTGGCTGTGTTTGATATTGGCACGAGCGACGGGTCGCCTTACGTGGTGTCCGAACTGCTTGAGGGCGAGACGCTGCGGGAGCGGCTGCGCAGCGGGTCGATTCCTGTGCGCAAGACTCTGGACTACGCCTTGCAGATTGCGCATGGACTGGCCGCGGCTCATGAAAAAGGGATCATTCATCGCGACCTCAAGCCGGAGAATCTTTTCCTCACAAAAGATGGGCGGGTGAAGATCCTGGATTTCGGGCTGGCGAAACTTACCCAGGCTGATCCGGGATCTCATACTTCAATGGCCACCGTGACCCACGGCGCGACCGAAGCTGGCGTGGTGCTGGGGACGGCGGGATACATGTCGCCGGAGCAGGTGCGGGGCATGGTGCTTGATCCGCGCTCCGATATTTTCAGCTTTGGGGCAATTCTCTACGAGATGCTTTCGGGCAAACGGGCGTTCCATGGCGACACTCCCGCGGACACTATGAGTTCGATTCTGAAGGAAGAGCCTCCGGAGCTGAGCGAGACTAATCGAAATGTTCCTCCGGCGCTGGAACGCATTGTGCACCACTGTCTGGAGAAGAATCCCGAATCGCGCTTCCATTCTGCCAGCGATATTGCGTTTGATCTGGAACATCTTTCCGGGCTTTCCGGATCCACGGCAAGGGTCGCGGCAGCGGAGGCGGCGGTGCAGCCACGCCGCAGGCTGCTGATTGGGCTGGCGGCTGGTCTTGCGGTGGCTTGCGCGGTGTATGGTCTCGGTTGGTGACTGGCAAATCCGGTGCCCGCGCGCCCCAGGCCGAGTATCAGCAGATCACGTTTCGTACCGGGTCCATCGGCAACGCGCGGTTTACGCCGGACGGCAGCATTGTTTACAGCGCATCGTGGGAGGGTGGCGACGATCAGCTTTATATGTCGCGCACGGATGATCCGGGCTCGCGCGAACTGGGGATCAAGGATGCGGAGCTGCTTTCGATTTCCAAGGGCGGAGAACTGGCGATTCGGCTTAATACGGTGGGACACGGAGGCTATGCGCGAAGCGGGACGCTGGCGCGGGTTCCGCTGAGTGGAGGAACGCCGCGGGAAGTACTGGACAATGTCGGGGACGCCGACTTTTCCGCTAGCAGCGACAGCCTGGCGATTGTCCGTTACGTTCCGGAAAATAATCATTGGCGTCTGGAGTATCCGATTGGCAAGGTGCTCCTCGACAGCATCAACTGGATGAGTCACCCGAAGATTTCTCCCGACGGCAAATGGGTTGCTTTTGCCGACCATGAAAACCCGAACGGTGACGACGAGGGTGCGTTGGCGGTGATTGGGGCGGATGGCAAGGAAAAAGAAAGGAAACTTTCTTCTGGCTGGACCTCGCTGCAGGGGATTCTCTGGTCTCCGGCGGGCGATGAGATCTGGTTTACCTCCACTAACACGGGCCAAGCCGCGAACCCGCGCGCGGTGACGCTTTCGGGCAAGATACGCACGATCACGAACGTGCCCGGGGGTATGTGGCTGGAGGACTCGCGCAATGGCACGGTGCTGACGGTCGCGAATCATACGCGGCTGGGGATCCGGGGGATGGAACCCGGTGGAAAAGAAGAGCATGAATTGGGATGGTTTGGATGGTCGGAGTTGCGCGATATCAGCCGGGATGGCCGAAAGATCGTCTTCGACGAGGAAGGCGATGGTGGTGGGCCGAACTATACGGTGTATTTGCGCGATACAGATGGCTCGCCTCCGGCGCGGATTGGCGAGGGAGACTCGTTGGCCATCTCGCCCGATGGAAAATGGGTGATCACGAAACCGGCGAAGGGCGGACCGTTGAGCATGGTGCCGACGGGAACGGGCGAAGCGAAGCAGCTTACGCACGATGCCATCAGCTACAGCTCGGCCCGCTTTCTTCCGGATGGGAAGCGTTTGCTGGCCGCGGGGATTGAAACTGGACACGGTGGGCGCGACTACATGATCGATGTGAGCAATGGCGATTCCAAGCCCATCACTCCTGAGGGCACCGCCGGCACCATGGTCTCCCCCGACGGCAAAAGCGTGGTGGTGCGCGGACCGGATGGAAAACGCGGGATTTGGCCGCTGGACGGAGGAGGGTTTCATCCGATACCGGGGTTTGAGGCGGAACTACTCCATAATTGGCTGGACGCCGGATGGGGAGTCGGTATATGTAGCTCCCAACCGCGGGCGGGCGAAATCTGCGAAGGTCTCGCGGGTGAATCTACAGACTGGAAAAATGGAGCCTTGGAAAACCTTCGGGGAAGAAACGGGCTCGGGAGTCACGGCGGTTGTCGCACCTCATCTCTCGAGCGACGGGAATGCGTACGCATATCTCTACGTGCGGGTGCTGTCGGAGGCGTATGTGGTGAAGGGGCTGAGGTAGCGCGGCTTTTGGCTATTCGCTGCTGGCTCTTTCAATTCACTACATCCTCACAATCGATCTCGTGAGCGCAGTCGCCGGATCACGGCAATATCGCAAGAACGCATTCCCACAGTTGACTGTAAGGAATTTCACCCACTCTTGCGGGGGGATAACCCACTCTTACTTGGCGGGAACTCGCTGCATTCTCTTGACGAACAACCGCCATTCGAGCACCCTTTTTCTGCGCTAAAGACAACATAGAAGTGGCGACCTTGCGCCTTGTCAGCGCGTCATCGGCATATATTCCTAGTGTCAGAGCCGCTTGTTTGGCTTCTAATTTCAGCCGTACGAAATTGGCAACTCAGTTGCTTATTGGATAAGCGTGCGTGTTGGCGGCCAAGACGGCGATTTCACAAGATGAAGGAGGAGTTTCTTATGGCTCGAGTAATTGCTTTCTAGCTTTCTACACACCGACCAACTTCCAAAGAAAGGTGACGCCGGTTCTACCTTCACGACCCGGAAGAGTGATCGAATTTTGCCCACGGTCAAGGAAATCAGCGTAGCTTTACACTAGATCTCTCAGGGTGAACCTCATTTCTTGCTTTGCTCTCGCCGCGTCCTGCACTTGTAACTTCACCACCGTCCCCGGATCCGCCGTTTTCCAATGGTCACGCAATTCGGTCAGAATGATCTGCCCCGTATCTTTGCCATCGACCGCGAGGACAAGTTCGCCGACCTTTAAGCCCGCCTGATCGGCTGGACCGCCGGGTATCACGTCGAAGACCTCAAAAGCATCGCCTTTCTGCACCAGCCAGATTCCGGCGCGGTCGTAGCTGTCGTGATGACCGAAGAAGGAATTCTTTTCGAAGATCAAGCGATGGCGCGCGTAGTCGCAGATGAAGGTAAATTGTCTTAGAACATCGGGGCCGATGAGGCCGGATTTGCTGTTGGTGGCCGTGGCTCCGGATTTGTTCAACGAGAGACGGGCGATCAGTCCATGCAACTCGAATCGCCCGATCTTTAAGCTCTGGGAACGGACCATGTACGAACGCACCGGTCCGCCGAGGCCCCATCCGCTGACGCCTTGAAACTTCGGCTGATATTTCTCGACGATGTGATGGTCGGCGACAAAAGGGCCGTAGAGAATCAATGCCGAGCGCGCGCCGGTATCGACGCCGAAACGCCCGTCAATGCCATCGAAGCTCGCGCTGATGAGCGGGATGTTGCCTTGGCGCTCAAAGAGGACGGACTCTCCACTTCCGGAATAGACATAGGTTTGGGGATCGTAGAAAGTCAACTCTTTCTTCTGGTAGTCGTGGCGGACGACATACTTCTCAAATACTTCCGCGCCGAAAAATCCATCCACCGGAATTTTGCCGAAGACGTAGGGAGAATCGGCGGTGGAGATGATGTCGCAATCGAGATTCAAAAGATGCACGGGGCCGAAGGTCAGATCGCGGACATGACTGTTCTTTGCCTCGACACTTTTTTCTCCTACGCCTCCGGTTACGCTGGTGCTCTCCGCAGTGAGGCCTGCTTTTTGCGCCGTCTCGGGGCTGACGGCCAGGCTGGCGCCGGTGTCGAGGATCATGTGGAATGGCCCATGACCATTGATCATCACGTCGACGAAGATGCGATTGTCGATCAGTTCGAAGGCGATTTTCCCCAGGGGCGCGGTCTCGACAGGCGCGGCAGGGGCAATCGACAGAGCTGACAATGTCACAGCGCAGAGTGCAGAGCAAAACCGAAAGAGTGGCGTTCGCGACGGCATGTTTTCTTCCACATCTTAGCGTAAACCACGCTCTTTCCAGGTCGCAGTCTAACCCCAGCGGCTAGAGCCTGCTCGGGAGATACGCCGCCGATCGCAGCGGTGAACCGCTGCGCCATCCAAAAACAAATGCAACACCCACTTTTTCACCCTGTCATAGGGTGAGTGCTAAGTGCTGAGTGCTGAATGCTCAAAGCTCTCCATGTTAGATTCGAATGATGCGCTCGATTCTGCAAAAACGCTCGCTGCGATTTGTTTTTGCGGCGAACGTGATCTCCATGCTGGGCAGCGGGATGAACTCCGCGGCGGTGGCCTGGACGATTTTGCAGCGCACTCACTCGGAAATGGCTTTGGGCACGTTTGCCGCGCTGCAAACGATTCCGGCCATGCTGATGCTTCCCTTCACCGGCGTCATTATCGATCGCGAAGACCGGCGGCGGCTGGTGATGTGGCTGGATGCTTCGCGCGCCGTCGTCATTCTTGCGGTCACGGTGCTTGCCTTTCTTCATCGCGTGCAGGTGTGGGAACTCTACCTGATGAATACGCTGGTGGCGGCGGGCTTCTGGATGTTCTGGCCGACGATCACGGCGCTGATTCAGGAACTGACGCCCGAGGGCGGGTTCGTGCACTCGAATACGTTTCTGCTGGCGGGAGTCCAGGGGGGATGGCTGATTGCCGGCGCGATGGTTGGATTTGTCTATGAACACATTGGGCTGGGCGGAGTGCTGCTCATCGACGTGAGCACTTACGTCGTTTCTTTTTCCTGCTACTTTGCGGTGCGCCAGGGGCGGCACGTGGTGCCGCGCGCGGTCGAACTTCGTCACGATCTGGAAGCGGCGGAAACCGCGGTCGCGCGCTTTCTGCGCGAGATGCGCGAGGGGTTGGTCTTTCTGCGCTCCCATCGCAGCGTGGTTTTTCTGGGCACGAGTTGGGCTTTGTTTCTGGGGGCGATGATGACGGGAGTGGTGGTCACGGCGCCGCTCAGCGATCGCGTCTTTCACGCCGGCGCTACTGGCTACGGATGGTTGAACGGGGGATGGGGCGTGGGCGCGTTCCTGAGCGCGCTTTATGCTCCGGCGCTGATTGCGCGAGTGGGAGCACGCAGTGCGATTGCGATTTCGATGCTGCTGCTGACTTTTACCATGGCGCTTGCGCCGTTTTCGCCGTGGCTGGCGATTGCCGTACTGCTCTATGGGCTGATGGGATCGGCACGCGGCGTCAGCGGCGTGGCCATGAATACCAGCTTGATGGAGCAGGTGCCTCCACATTTCATGGGACGTGTGCAGAATAGTTTTTATTTCTTTGGCACGTTTCTGCAGGTGGCACTGGGGCTGACGGTGGGCTGGATCGCATCGCGGATCAGCCTGGCGGCGGGGTTTGGCGTGATCGCCGCGGTGTATGCGGTCGCATTTGGCAGCGCTTGCTGGCCGATTCGCGCAGAGAAGGCTGTGGCTGCAGCGGCCGAGTAGCGAGACTTCGGATGGCGCGACTTGAAGCGAGGCACTGGCGCACCCGCTTCTTTGCGTTCGCGGAGCAAGAGCTTGACCACGGGAAGCGACGGGGGAACACAGCGGGAACGGCATCACAGGGGACTTCATTCCCCTGCTATTCTTATTCACTTGGTAGCTAGGAGAGATTTCTTCATGTTTGAGGATTTGAAAGGGCGGACGGCGGTCGTCTTTGGAGTGGCTAACAAGCGCTCGATCGCCTGGGCAATTGCGCAAGGACTGCACGCGGCGGGGGCGAACCTTGCCATCACTTATCAGAACGAACGGATGGAGATGGAAGCCAAAGACCTGATTCTGTCGCTGCCGGGCGCGGAAGGATTCATGTGCGATGTTTCGAACGATGCGGAGATTGCGGGGCTGTTCGAGAAGCTCAAAGAACGCTACGGCAAGCTGCATGTGCTGGTGCACAGCGTGGCTTACGCTCCGGCGGAAGAACTGAAGGGCGACTTCGTGAACACGACGCGCGAGGGCTTTCGGGTGGCGCACGATGTGAGCGTGTATTCGCTGATCGCGGTGTGCCGGGCGGCGGCTCCGCTGATGGAAGACGGGGGCAGCGTCATCACCATGACTTATTACGGCGCGGAAAAAGTTGTCCCCAACTACAACGTGATGGGCGTAGCCAAGGCCGCGCTGGAGTGCACGGTGCGGTATCTGGCGCAGGATCTGGGGCGGAAGAAGATTCGCGTGAACGCCATATCGGCGGGGCCGATCAAAACGCTGGCGGCGCGCGGCATCTCCGGCCTGGGAGACATGCTGAAAGGGCACGCCGAACGCGCGCCTCTGCAACGCAATGTGGAAGTCAGCGAGGTGGGCAGCACCGGGCGTGTTTCTTGCCTCCGATGCCAGCTCCGGCATCACGGGCGAGATCATCTACGTGGATTGCGGATACAACATTATGGGATTTTAAGGAATGCCGATCCCTATAACGAGAGTGATTCCTCCCGTGCTTTTGACAATTTTTTGACAGAGTCCGGGGAGAACAAGAGGTAATCTTAGGTTCTATGAAGTACTCGCGGATCCTCTCTGCCTTGGTGCGTGGGTGACTTTGTCGGTGACTCCCTGTTTTGCGCACCATATGGCGGTGGTGGTCAATAAGGACAACGGCGTTCAAAATGTTACATCCGCTCATCTGGCTAAGATTTTCAAAGGCGAAGTGAAGAAGTGGCCCGACGGCAAGAATGTGGTGCTGGTGTTGCACGGCACTTCGCCGGACGAGATGGTCACGCTGGAGCATCTGACCAAAATGAGCGAGACGGAGCTGAAGGCGCTGCTCGTCTCGCATCAGGATTCGATTCGGACGGTAGGATCGGATGCGGATGTGATCGATACCGTGGCCGCTAATCCGGGCGCGATCGGGTTCGTGGAAGAACGGTCGATCACGGATCGCGTGGGTGTGGTCAAGGTGGACGGTAAGCTGCCGATGGAATCGGGGTATTTGCCACATTGACGCTGGCCCTGCTGGGCTAGCAACCCCACTCGGCAGCGCCTGGCTTCGCAAAATAGCGTCTTGAGTCTTCCGCTTCCTTTGTCGTCGAGGCCACTTCCAGTATCGCGAGGCGCGCAGCCGCCACCATGCGATTCTTTTCTGGCTGCGATATCTCGTCCCATGACTCGGGTTTGGACTGGGTGCCGCAGCCAAAGTCTGGCCCAAGTGCCTGGTGATAATGGTGGAAGAGCTCCGCTAATTGTTCCGCTGATACTTCGTGGATCGACATCAGAAATACCCCCCGGACTACTCCAGTCAATTTGATACGACGGGGCATAAATTTCGAATAAAACGTCCATAAAAAATTCATAAACAACTGTACCTGTGTTTGCGAATTCTTTATGCCTGTCTGGTGGCGCTTTTAGACAGCCTGCTAGACAGAGGGATCTTCCTGGGGCTGCCGTGTACCAGCCTTCCTTCAGGAATTGCTCGATGGAGCGCTCCTGGATGCCTTCCTGGACACGCAGTTCGTCGTTCAGAAAATGGTAGGAAACGGTTCGGGAGCGGCGGGCGACATCAATGCCAGTATCAGTGTCAGTATCAATGCGGTCGATGCGAATGCGATTGCCGTCGCGATCGGCGCAGATTAAGCCCACTTCCAGATCTGGTTCGGTGGCTTTCCTGACGGTTGCTTCGGTTCTCGGGGGCATGATTGGCGGCATCGCTAGGGCGAGATTAGTATTTTCCGTGAAATACCTTCTGATTGACGTCCGGCCAGAACTCTTTTAATACGTTGAACAGGCCATCCAAGCCCACCTGCGTTCCCCAACGTTGGTACGTTTTCACCCAGGGGTTATATTCTGCCGGGTAATACGCATTGCCGATGCCCGCCGCCGCTCCAGCCCCCACGATCTCCGAGAAATTGAAGGTGCTCTTTCCCGCATTGGTCCTAGTGATCAACAGCCGAGTTACCGCATAACCGGTCCGTTTAAAGAATCCGCCTTTGCCCATGGTGTAGTATCTCGGGTCTTCTCTCGTCGCCGCAGGTACGATCGCTTCCGTCATGTAGTTCTCTATGCTGCTGTCGAGAAAGGAGTGCCAGTAGTACTTACCGTAGCCTTCAGCGCCTTGGCCAAAGGTTGGCTGCGATTTGCCGGCCATGTTAATTCCAGCGAGCGCTCCCACGAAAATGAAATCGGAATAGTCGAATGTATCCTGGGTCGCCAGCCAGAACTTGCTCTTGAAACTCAGCGGAGGCAAATGCGTGTTGGCGCTGACCGCACGGTAATTGGGGACAACCCACAGAATTCTCTTGGGTTGTTTACCATACTGGTCATTGGGGTTGCTTGGTGCCGAAGGGCTGACCTCGGGCGTCGGCGCGTCGGGCAGAGAGGATTTTCCATCCGTTGTCGTGGCGGCTCGCGGAGGGTCTTGGGTCAGCGCAACATCGGTAGTGAACGAAACATCGTCCAGACCCGAGCGGTACCGTTGCTTCGTCGGATTGTTCTCGCGCGCTCGCTTGCCCCTGGGCCTGAACAGACGCCGCTCCCAACATCCCAGCCAGCGCTACCGCCATGCAAAATAATCGAATCGCTTTCAAATCTCCCCCCACATCCGTATTTTCCCTCTCGGGCTATCCGCTGTGCTTTTCAAGCAATTCCTGCCAGGTACCCAAGGTTGGATTGCTTGAATCGGCGTTTGGATGCACTCCGCGTCAGAAAACGGGTTAAGTGTGGATTCTGACATTGGAAGGGTCAGTCGGTTGCTTTCTGCTGCTGTTTCTGCAGGTGGCGGGCGTGTCTCCTCTGCAAATAGCGGTGAATATCGGGCCAAAACTCCTTCAGCTCATTCCCAAAGGCGTCGAGGCCCATCTGCGTTCCCCAGCCGGAGAGACTCGACGACAAACTACGATCGGCGGCGGGATAATAGAAGTTGGAAATGGCAATCGCCGTTGCGTTACCCGCAAACTCGGGAACATTGAACATATCGGCGCCGGAGTCTCTTCGGGCGACGAAAACACGGCTGATGGCATAGCCAAAGCGGTGCACGAACGAGCCCCTGCCCAATCGAAAATAGCGAGGATCTATTTTTAGGATCGTGGGGAAAACGCCGCCCACCATGACATTGCCATCCACCTGATCGGCGAAAGCCGCTCCATACCGCTTCGCATATCCCTCCATCCCCTGTCCGAATCCCGGAGAGGAATTTTCCGCCTGGCGGATGCCCGCCACAATGCCCACAATCGTGAATTCATAGGGGTCGAAGGAGCCCTTCGCTGCCATGGCGAACTTCTCTTTCCAGGAGACCGGCGGCACTTGCGACTGACCATCTACCGTCAAGTAGTTCGGCATCACGTAAAACATCCGGTCGTCTTTCTTCTTCTTCTCTGTATCTTCCTGGACCGGGCTGTTTGGATCCTGAGAACTACTCTGGGCAGACGGTTGGTCTCCGGGTTTGTCCTGCTTCGGAGGACTGGTCGCGGGCGGTTGGGCGGATTGGGCAGGGTCCGATGTTTGAGTCTGTGGGGCGCTTTGACCCGCGCAAAAAATCGCGGAGGACAAGATCGACACGGTCAGAGGCCTACAAGTATGGAATAGCTTAGCTTCAAGTTGATTATGGCTCCAGGTCCAATTAATTGAGATCCGGGTTTGATGGCAGTCCAATGTCGGTCAAGCCAATGTTGTCAATCAATTGGACTCAACGGGTGGTCACTTGGATTCTGCGCTCGGTTTCCCCCACCCGGTCGTCCTCGAGTCGTTCCAGGGTGATTTCCACGTTCTGGTCGCGTTCGAAGCGAGGGAACTTCTCTCCCCACTCTATCAGTAGGATGCAGTTGGGGGCGAGCAGGTCGTCAAGGCCGAGGGTTTCCAGGTCGCGCTCGGTATCGATGCGGTAAAGGTCAATGTGGTACAGGGTGGCGCGAGGCCCGCGGTATTCGTGGACGAGGGTGAAGGTCGGGCTGGTCACGTCCTCGGCGCGAGCGGCTTCGAAGCCTTCGGCGATGCCCTTCACCAGGGTCGTCTTTCCCGCCCCGAGGTCGCCGCGCAGCAGCACGATGAGCGGCCGAAGCATAGCGGAGCGGACAGTTCGGCGGCAAGCTTCCGCCCGAACGCGATCGTCTCCTCGGCGGAGTGAGTGATGGTCTGGCTGGTCATCCCGGAGGTTCAGTATAGCGGAAGGTTCAGTATAGCGACGAGCGAGCCTGCCGGGACGACGCGACTCAGAATCCGGGCTTCAGAATCCTTTCGGGGTCTGAAGGCGCTCGGAAGCCGGGTCGAGGAAACTGCGGTCCAGAGCGGAATCGAGGGACATGCGGAGCTTGCGTTCGTCGTCGTCGGCCAGGGCTATAAAGCGAAAGGGCTGAAGACACGCGCTCTGATACTTGCGCGTTGGGTTCAGCATTTCGGCCATACCGCAGATGGCGCCCGAGCGGGTGTGGAAAGCGATTTCGACGAAGTCTCCGGTGGAAAGCTCATGCTGCAACTGCAGCAATCCGCCGGTGATGGAAATGGATTGTAGTTTTGCGCGCGTTCGCTGGCCGCCTTCGGCCATCACTGCGGCCGTGACCGATCCGTTAAGTTGTACTCTGGGTGAACGCCGGTTGACATTGCTTTGGGGGAAGTGAGTCATAGCCGATCAAACTATGCCATGGTCCGGCCGGTTGGGGCAGATTACCAAAGCGCGTGTACACGAGCGTATGCTTAAAGACAGGGCCCAATCGGGCTACTTCCGTGTGCCCTGTTCATGGTAATAATGGCAGTAACTTTTCTGGTTTGCACCCGGAGAGTACCTTTGTGCAGTAGGGCATTGATAAGACAAAGTTTGCGCAATGTGAGGCGTTCAGAGATATGGGTATGGCCAAGAGGTCAAAACTTCAGTTTGCAGTAGCGGCGGTTTGCGTGCTGGGGGCGTTGCTGACGGGCTGCTCGTCGCGGATCCGAACGTCCGCAAGCAGAAGTACCTGGAGAGCGGCCAGCGCTACTTCGACAAAGGGCAGTACCGGGAAGCCGCGATTCAGTTCCAGAACGCCATCCAGGTTGATTCGCGTTTCGCCGACGCCCACTACAAGCTGGCACTGGCGGCGATGAAACTGGGGGACGGGCGAACCGCGGTCCAGGAGCTATTGACCACCGTCCAGATCAAGCCGGACTTCTATGAGGCGCAGCTTGATTTGACCAACCTGCTGATCATCGCTCGTCAGTTCAGTGACGCGAAGGAGCATTTGGACAAGCTTACGAAAGAGTGGCCCGACAAACCCGACGTCTACCTCACGCGCGCGAACTACGACGCCGCTCTGAATGACACCAGCGCCGCGGTGGCGGACATGCAAGAAGCGCTGAAACTGGACCCCAATCGTTCCGACTCTCGTCTGAATCTGGCCATGCTCCAGATGCACGGGGAACAGTGGGACGCAGCGGAGGCGAGTTTCAAGAAAGCGGCCGAACTCAGTCCCAAATCCACGAATGCGCTGATCTCGCTGGGGAATTTTTACCGGACTCGCGGGCGATTTCCCGAGGCAGAGCAGTGGTACCGGCAAGCCATTGCGACCGCAGCCGACGATCCCAACCCCAGGCTCTCTCTTGCCAGCTTGTACATGGCGGAGAACAAGCTCGACCAAGCCGAAGAATTCCTGCGCCAATCGAAGAATGATTTTCCGAATAATTCGGTGGGCTACCGCATGCTGGGCGATTTCTATTTTGCCAATAACCAGTTCGATAAGGCCACGACCGAGTATGCGGCGCTGTATCAGGCCCATCCCAAGGACATGGTGGTCAAGGAGAATTACATTCAGCTGCTGATCCTGACAGACCGGATCGACGACGCCCGCAAGCTGAATGACGAAATCCTGAAGGCGAAGGGGGATGACGAAATCGCCCAGGTTTACAAGGGCGAGATCGAGATTCGCACCGGCAAGGCCAGCGACGCCGTCAATACGCTGCAAGCGGTGCTCAAGAAGGATCCCGATAACGCGGTGGCGCATTACCAGCAGGGCCTGGCATTCGACCAAGCTGGGCAACGCCAGCCGGGCTGAAGCTGAGTGGCGCGATGCGGTTCGACTGCGTCCTGAAATTGTGGAAGCGCACCGGGCGTTGGCGGCCGTTGCCGTCCACCGGCGTGATGCCGCGGGGCTGGCCCAGGAGGCGGACCAGATTATCGCCTTGCAGCCCGCCGCTCCTGACGGATACCTCTTGCGCGCGGTGGCCGATATCGATCGCAAGCAGTTCGCAACGGCGGATGAGTATATTCACCGGTCGCTGGAAAAAGGAGCCCAATAATCCTGCCGCCTACGTGCAGTTGGGCAACCTGCGGATGGCACAGAGCCAGTTCGTCGAAGCGCAAAAAGCCTACCAGCAGGCGCTGGATCAGGATCCGAATTCCACCGACGCACTGGTCGGCGTGCTGAACGTGGACCTGATACAGAAGCAGCCGGACAGGGCCATTGCTACCGCCAAGACACAGTTGGCCAGGTATCCCAAGAATGCCGCGTTTCACATCATGCTGGGTCAACTTCTGATGGAACAGAAAAAGGATCTAGCGGGGGCGGAACAGGAGTTCAAGCAAGCCTCCGACCTGGACCCGAAGAACAGCGAGGCACTGGTTAAGCTCGGCGAGGTGCAGAACCGACGCGGCGCCACGGATCAGGCGCTGCAAACCTATCTCGATGGGGCTAAGACCAATCCCAAGGAGGTCGCTTTCCACCTGCTGGCGGGCGGCATCTATGAGAGCAAGCAGGATTGGGACCACGCGCAACAGCAGTACAAGAAGGTGCTTGAGATTCAGCCGGAGAATCCGCTGGCCTCCAACAATTTGGCGTACGTGATGCTGCAGCAGGGTGGCAACGTGGAGCTCGCTTTCACGATGGCGCAGACGGCGCGGCGTCAGCTTCCCGATAATCCGAACTCCGCCGACACGCTGGGCTGGGCTTTCTACCACAAACACGTCTACACGTCCGCGATTAGCCTGTTCAAGGAAGCGGTGAAAGAGAAGCCGGACAACGCGCTCTTCAACTACCACCTGGGACTCGCTTACGCCAAGAATGGTCAAGTCGCGCTGGCTAAGCAGCAACTGGACCGCGTGGTAAGGATCAACCCAAATTTTCCGGATGTTGACGAGCTACGACGGGCAGTGGCTGAAGCGAAGGGGTAAAGACCGCTCACTCCGGCAGGACCACTCCGAACAACTCACTCAGCGTTGAGCGCCATTCCTGGTCTCCAGAGAGCAACGTTTCCTGTCGTGAACCGCGGTGTGTCTCAATCAGCTTGCCGTCCGATAAAGTGACTCGACCATCCGGAGTGGCCAGCGAGCATATTCGCTGGCCCGTGAAATGCGACTCGGGTGAAGTCTGATGATGGTGGCACATGCCGGCAAATTCGGAGAACTCCCTCGGTTGGAGGCTGAACGCATATTCACTTTTCCATTTGCCTTCAACCATGACCTCGAGGCCGAACCCGCTATAGGTCGATGTCAAGTTGGGCGTCGGGCAGGATGTCGGACGGGATGTCAGACGATAGACGCGGCCGTTTTGCGCCTGTTCCATGCCTGAATCGAGGCGTAATGGTTCCAGGAAGCCCTCTCCAAATCCGACGTCGGCCAGCCACGG
Source organism: uncultured Acidobacteriaceae bacterium (assembly GCA_963730845.1). Classification (GTDB taxonomy): domain Bacteria; phylum Acidobacteriota; class Terriglobia; order Terriglobales; family Acidobacteriaceae; genus Acidiflorens. The sequence continues at coordinate 225,575 of CAVSTM010000010.1, forward strand.
TTCCTCTAGATCGACGCGTAGCGCGAGGTGGTCAAATTCGGGGCCGCAGCTACCATCTTCGCGGGCGACGCGGGCTGAAAGCAACGTCACCCGAAATCCCAAGGCTCGCAGCAGGGCGGCAAAGGCTCCATTCAACTCGTAGCAGAAGCCGCCGCGGTGTTCGTTCACGATCTTGTGCAGAATGCGGGCTTCGTCACAGACGATTTTGCGTCCGAGATGGATGTCGAGATTTTCGAAGGGGACGGTGAAGAGGTGGGCACGATGGAGGGAACGCAGAAGACCGGCGCTGGGGCGGTTGATAACCGGGGGCGCCTGGTAGCGGATGCGCTTTAGATAGATTTCGACATCCATGGCGACCCTGAGACGGGGCAGCCCCGTCCCTACACTGGCAGTTCTTCCTGCATCCATCCGCCAGCTGGCTTCGAGCTTGGGCTCGGTGGCGAGATCGAGAATCAACTTTTCCAGGATTAGCCGCTTGCCGGGGGGATTCGAGCGCAGCGCCAGATCGGCTTTCGCCACCAGGCGAATGGCGCGCGTCAGTTCCCGCTTCGATTTGTACCGTCGCGCCTGGCGGATAATATCTTCGGCGGCAAACGGCGGCACGCGAAAGCCCTGCCACAACGCGGCCCACAGCATGCGCTGGTCGCGCACGTTGCGTTCCAGGATTACCAGCATCTGGCGAAAAGTCTTGGCCAGCATGTAGAGATGGCCGATGGCAGCATCTTCGCCGTCTCCGGTCGAAAGCAGCGCATCGAGGATTTCGAGAGCGCGCACGCGGTCTTTGGAGGAAATCGCATCGGTCAACTCATAGAGCGAGCGCTGTTTCGCGGCCAGCACCATGGTTTCGACATCGCCGAGCGTGATTTTCTTCTTTTCGCCGACGTAGAGAATCAGCTTCTCCAGTTCGTTCGACACCATCATCATGTCGCCACCGAGGGCATCGACTAATTCGCGGGCGCCGTCGGCGTCCATCTTGACCGCACGTGTGGCGCAGTACTCGCTGATCCAACGAACGGCTTCACCCTCTTCGACGCGTGACAGTTCCACAATGCCGCAAAACGGACCCAGGTCTTCGCGGATCTTCTGGTAGCGGTCCTTGTCGGTCATCTCCATGCGGCGGGCGTCGGCGGGAATGCTGATGTGATCGGCAACAAAAACCAGGAGCGCATCGGGATTGGGATTCTTGCAGTAGGACTCGATGGCTGCGATTTTTTCAGCATTGGAGCTCGAGCCGCGGCCGAACAAGGTCTTCACGCCGCGCACGAAGAACACCTGAAACGGCGCCATCAGCGAAGGGGTGCGGGCGCGGTCCAGAACCTCATTCAGCGAAGTCTCGGCGAGGTCGAACTCGAACAAGCCGAAGTCGCGCGAGTCGGGCGCGACCAGGTGCTCGAGAACGGCATCGCGGCAGCGCTTGCGAAAAAATGCTTCATCGCCCACCAGCACATAAGCCGGCTTCAGCTTGCGCGACTCAAGTTCGGAGAGAAAACGGTCGGCCTGAGTGAAGGCGCGCATGATCAATAGTAGCCCTCGACGTCAGTAGGCTCAGCATCAGCCTGCTCAACATCAGTAGGCCTCCAGGATATTGGCCACCAGGGTGCGCGCGAAATCGCGCGACAGGCGATCGACGGCCGGAGAATCTTCCTGAAAGAAACTGGGGAGATCGCTCGATATTTCGTATTGCTCGTGAAAAAGATAGGAAGGATTCTCGAAGAGCACCTTGCCCTGACGATCGGTCAGTGTCACCTGTACGCTCACGGTGACCAGAGCGCTGACGGCGCGCCCGGTTGTGGAGTCGTAAGCGAGCGGGCTAGCCGACGCGGATAGAACTGTCGCCTTCAGCACGGCATCCGCGTCGCCATTCGCTTCATGGAGGACATGGTACTGGGTGCGGGCGTTGAATTCGCGGACGACGGCGTCGGTCAGTAGTTGCTCGATGCGAAAGGTCTGGCTGTGGCTCACGAAACCGGGAATCGCGACGGTGTGGATGTTCTGCGGCAGTTCGGCCGCATTTCCGGCTCGGTGGTAGCCGCAGCCGGTCACGGCTAAGCACACCGCGAGCCCAATTGCGATGGCCCCTTGGCGGGGGATCGATTTTTTTCGCAGCCTATTCATCCCGAAGATGTCGTTCCGAAGACCGTGGCTCCAAAGATCATTGAATCTGACCCCGGGGCCGGGATGCGGTCATGGTCTCAGCGCATTCGACCGCGGTCAAGGCTGCAATGCGCAGGTTGTCGGTAGTTACCCACAGCCACACACCGTTTTTGTGATTCGCGTCGATGGCGATTGAGACCAGGATATCGCCCTGACCGGCGGCGCTCACATTGGTGGGCGCATCTTCCGGGCCACTGCTCACGACCACGTGCTCTCCCGCCAGAGCCTGTGAGAAATCTGCGATTTCGACTGGCTTCTCCATTTCGAGGTAGACCGAAAAACCGTGTCCGTGGAAGACCGGCGCCTGCAGCACCTGCAGCGCAGGCTCGGCGGCGCCGCGGGCAATTTGCCGATAGTGCTTCCGAATGCGCTGCGACACGGCGTCCAGCGCCAATTCAGATCTCTGTCCGTAGCGCGCCACCATGTTGAAGGCCACCTGGCTGTCGTACACATTCTTCGGCAATTCCTGGAAGGAGAGCAGGTTCACGGTCTGCTCGTGCAGTTCGTCCATACCCTTCTGGCCGTTCTCCGACGCCGGTTCAAACACGGTCGCGACCATGCGTTGTATTGGGGCAGCTTTCTGGCTGCGCAAGGCGAGCATCGCCAGGACGGTAGCCGCGGGATGGGCCACCACGACCGGGCCGGGCTGCAACTCCGGCGCAATGGGCTGGCCGGTCTGGCGCTCGACCCAGGGCGAGCGGATCACGGATCCGCTCCCGCTTCATCTTCCAGCGCAAAGGTGAGATCGACGATGGTATCGCCCAGGTCGCGCGCCGCTTTCCAGTTATTGCGCGTCGAGCGCGGATCGACAAGCGAAGAAGGCAAAGTCGACGCGCTCGAACTGTTCCGAGCGGATGCTCTGGATGAAGTTCATCTCGTCGCCGACCGCTTCCAACTGGCCAAGAGACTCGTCGTCATCGAGCAACCGGACATCGACGGCAGGAAAATTCCGTTCGCGCAGGATTTCGGCGATCTCTTTTCCCTTGAGCGAGGCCGCGCCGACGATCGCCACACGATAAAGGTTGGTGCCGCGAACATCAGCCTGCGAACTGGCGGATTTCGAAACGGGAGGCTTCGAAGGGGAGACTTTGAGACGGGATTCATGGAGTGTGAGATGCCTCCCGGTACACCGGAGGTGCAGGCGGAGTCTTGCGATGGAAGATCCACTGCAGGCGCCACAGGACACCGGAAGCCATGTATAAAATCGCGATAACGAAGAGCGTCGGCCGTGAAAACCGCGCGATCAATGCGATCACCACGGCAATGATCACAACCAGGCGGAAAGGATGGCGCGAACGAAAATCGATATCCTTAAAGCTGTAAAAACGCCAGGTGCTGACCATCAGATAGCCGATGACGACTACCATCATCAACCAACTCATCGCCGTCCACCAGGAAGTTATGGGCGACTCCGGCGGAGTAGTGGACGATGGCCGCAACTACTCCTGCCCCGGCGGGGATTGGCATACCCACGAAATATTTCTTACCCGGACGTCCGGGATTCGAAGGCTGCGGATTCTTCGCAATGTTGAAGCGCGCCAGACGGCTGGCACCGGCGATGAGAAAAACGAAGCAAGCGACCGAGCCCAGATCCGTAATCTTCTGACGTAGCTCGGGCGCAATGACCATCGGCAACAGATGAAATCCCCACATCCAGGCAAGCAGGGCCGGGGCAACGCCGAAGGTGATCACGTCAGCCAGCGAATCGAGTTCCTTGCCAAAATCGCTGGAGGTGTTGGTCATGCGCGCGATGCGGCCATCCAGACCGTCGAACAATACGGCAAAGCCGATGGCCATTGCGGCGAAATCCAAGTGCCAGGCTTCACCCGAACTGCCGTGCACGGTCTGCAAAATCGCGTAGAACCCCGCCGCGATGTTCCCGGTCGTGAACAGAGAGGGCAGTATATACATGCCCTTGCGCAACTTTCCGCGCGGACGGTCGGATTCCCGACGACGTGGTTCTAGATCTTCCATGTTCCTGACTCTAGTCCTAGCTCTTCCATTTTAGTGGGCCTCCCGCTCGCCGGCCGTGCCGGCATGAACTGGCGGCGTGACCGGCAAGAGAGCAAGCACGGTCGCTCCTCCCTTGACGCGATCGCCAGGCTTCACTTGGATCTCGGCATCGCGATCGAACAGAACATCGACGCGAGAACCAAACTTGATGAGCCCCACCCGCTCACCGCAAGCCACCTGGTCTCCGACTTTAAAATTGAAAACGATGCGGCGGGCGATCAGGCCGGCGATCTGTTTGAATATTACGGTACGGCCGTCGCCTTCGACGGTGACGATGTTCTGCTCGTTCTCCTCCGCCGAATGGCCTGACATGGCGTTGAGGAATTTGCCACGTTGATAGCGCACGTCGCGGATCACGCCCGCTATCGGCGAACGGTTCACGTGCACGTCGAAGACGCTTAGAAAGATGCTGATGCGGTGGCGCGGAGATCCGCCGGAAGTCACCACCGACACATCAGTCACCTTGCCATCGCCGGGAGAGACGACGGCGCTGGGTAGAGTGGGAATCTGGCGCTCTGGATCGCGGAAAAACCACAAAAAGAAAGCTGCCAGCAGCAACACCGGGACGGCATAGGGCCAAGCCGCCAGCCATGTGATCACGCCCGCAGCGAGCAGGCAGCCCGCACCGTAGAAGTAGCCGTCGCGCACCATAAAGAATTCAGAATGAATTATAGAGCGAGGCCACTACATTCTGCATAACTGCAATAAAAAAAAGCGCTTACAAGCGCCTGGTACGGAGACAGGGCTCACCGCGTTACAGCTGCTATCTTTTGGCTCAGCCCCCGTTGTATAGGCGCGCCGATCTTAGATCCTAGATCTTTGGCTCGGCGGCCCGGCAGGACTACGCAGAGTGCCTATAAACCTGTTGCTCCAGAACTCGCTTCAATCGCGCGTCCTGCCCACTGACCGTGACGAACGACGCCGCGGGTAGACCCTCAAGAACTCCTACACTCGCGCCGAAGGGCGGTGTATTTAAGTCCGCCCAAGCGCCGCACTGCAGGGTGCCGTTCTGCGTTGGGTCTGGCGGTAGGACGCCCGAATAGTTAGGGGTGTTGCTGGGATTTGTCGTGCCGTTGGACATAAACTCTCGATTCTGCCGTGTTCCTGACGAACTATCGGTGTTGTGAATAGAAAAAGGTTATTCGGATGGCCAAAACTGTACCGATACAACGGGCAGGTAACACTCTGGCGTAATCTAGGCAGGCTCGACCAGACAGGAGAGACTAATTCTATGCCACCCTGGCATACGTCAATACTCGTTCTGTTAATCGGCGGCACCCTGTCCTTCGGGCAAACTCCAGTACCGCTTGCGCCCCCGTGCTCTGGCAGCAATGGGCCACCATGCGTAATGTTTGATAGCCCCGACAAGGTGCCTTACATGATCTGGCCGAATGATGCCCGCACTCCCCGTCAGTCCACTTGGACGCCGCCGCCAGGGCCCACGTATCAGGCACACCCGCCACTTTCCCCTAGAGAAGACCCGCTAAACAACAATAATGTTATTCCGCCGATTGTTATTCCGCCGCCTGACGAGAGCAAAGTGATTGACTCCCCGCAAGTCAAGTTGGTAGGGCCAATCCAGCCGTTGCCCACACAACAATGGAATCAGCAAAATCAGCAGGCCTATCAGGCTTGGCAAAAGATTGGAGATACTGTCGGGGATGCTATTGGACAGGCGATATTCAACCATAGGATGGCTAAGCAGCGGGCGGAGCAGGCTGCTGCGATGGCTGAACAGATAGAAAAGACCAATGCCGCAATAGGTTGGTCTTCTAAAATGAACTGTTTTATGGACCCCAACAACCACGCTTTTTGTTTGGGCAAAGTACCCGATTGCCCGATTCCGGACCCGCCAGCTGGTGCGAGTTCAGCTGAAGTCCTCAAATTCCTCCAAGAACCACATCCGTGTTCAACGGAACAGCTAATGGAAATAGCGGAAGCGAAAAAGCAGGATGAAGCCGAGACAAAAGCCAATAGAGAAACCTGGAAGAAGAATCATCCCTATGCAATCTGCTGGGTAAACAACGACGGCAGCAAGTCTCGCGTCGGCAACTACGAATCAAACTTGGCAGCGGTCATATCAGCGGAACGCGCCAACAAGCGAGCCGACGAGAAATATGGCACGCACCTTGCCTATAGCATCGAAACCACAACAACATGCCCCACAGCCCCCGCATCCGTAGTTGCAGCCGACATATCTGAACGTGACTCGAATGTATTAGCGGCTTTGCAAGATGATGCCGCATGCAAAGGACTCCACGTCATCGCAGACCCATTCGAGGGAAGCGACCCGCCCGACGTTAAATTTATCGCATCAGAACCTTACGTAGTGGACCCTAATAACGCCCTGAAAGCACTTCCTATAGACTCTGAAAGCAAACACCTCGTAGCAAACCTGTGGTATGGGGTTGGGAATAATACGGTAACGTTCATGCACGGGAGCGACATACGTGAGTTGGCACATAACATATGCTCCCTGGTTGTCTCTAATTCTAGGGATCAGTCAGCGAGCGCAATGGTACCCCCGCCGCCACCGAACGGCGAACAAATCATTTTACAGACACCACCCCCGCCACCACCGAACGGCGAGCAAGTTATACCGCAGACAAACGACGCGCCACCCCCCTCGCGGTAACTTATCGAAATCAAACGCTGTACAAACTGCGAGAAATTTGAAAACGTTCGATGACTTCACGATAGAGCAAATGGCACCGAGCGACTTCGTAATCTTCTTTCCTGCTGACGCAACTCCTGCGAGCGGTGAAGACGAGACCACTGCGAATTGACACCGTCTCACGATGTCAGCAGGCTCACGCTCGTGCAGGCATTATTACTTCCACCATCCCGAAGTGAAATGCTCCACGACTTTCGTGGCGATGCCCGCCGCAGGCGATACGCTGCGATCGCAAGACGGCAGTAACCAGCGGAGCATTACGGAAGATTCGTAGACTTCGGGCGCGGGACTCCGCATACTGAGTGCGGAAGCGTGGTAGAGCGGCTTAATACATCTGGCTGAAACCCAGACGTATCGTCCTTTCAGAGACCAACATCTCGGAGGAGGATGAAAGTCACTTGAACCAAGACGTACCGCGGGTTCGAATCCCGCCGCTTCCGCAATTCGGTAGAGGATGACTTAGGCCGAGGCGGTGAGGTGCAATGACGCTCGTCTATATCTTCCTTGCAATCGCGTGCATCGCTCACGGGTTAGAGCGACTTCACTATCTTATTTTCCCCCAGACACGGCTTTCCAAAGAAGAGTAAGGCCAGTCCCCGCTATCCCGAGTTCTTTTGCAACCTTGTAGACCTTTGGTGCCATCTCAAGCAACTTGGCTTTTGCTGCCTCTGCTTCCATCCCTGGCAGGACATTGCCCGCCAGATGTTTCACGGCGAGGTCATATAGTGCGTCAGCAGCAGTCGGCACGCCCGCCATTGCGGTAACGCCAGCGGCACCGATGGCAGGTGCAGCGGCAAGAACGGTCGCCGCTTTACCTGGTGCCGTTCTGAGTTCAGCATTGACCTCTTCAGGCGTCGTCTTCTTGCCCTGTGCAGCGGCACGCTTCATCGTGTCAGCAAATGATTCATTTTCCTTCGGGACGACAACGGTGTTTCCGACATCGTTCTTGATTTCGCCCTCAGGCGTCACAGAAGCGGGTGCCTGTCCCTGTTCGAAGTTGAAATCGGCGGGCAGAGTGTCGGGAGTTGCGGGTGCTGCCTGCTGGAAGTTGAAGTCAGCAGGAAGCGTGTCGGGGGTTGCTGGGTTTGCTGTATTTGGAGTCGCCATTATTGGTTCACCTGTGCCTTCGTCCACTGCTTGCCGTCAAAGCTGTAGTTCGCCCCGTTGTAGACCCTGGTGTCGCCAACCTTCGGCGCGGGCTGACTCTGCTTGCCAGCATTCGGCAACATCGCCTTCATTTTGACGTAACTGTTTTCTGTGGCGATGGCTGCTTGGAATGCGGCGGGGCTCATACTCTTCGCCTTCGCGAGGTCTTCGAAATGTTCGAGCATCTGTGCTGAACCACGTGCACCGACGTGCACCTGCATCAAGCCCGTCGTTGATAGCCCGAGTTTCGTGAACAGTCGCTGGACATCTGGGTCGCCTGCATCGAATCCTGCGAGGTTTGTGACGACCGATCCGCTCTTGTTCAGCCAGTCTTGGAATCTGCTTGCGGCAGGTCCGAGTTTCCCTTCTTTGTCGAATTTCGCAGCGAGTTGCATGATGCCGAGGTCATCGGGGTCATTGTTGTTGAAGACGGTCAACAGACTGCGGGCGTTCGTGACCTTTTCGTTCTCAGCCTGACCGACTTCTCTGACCTGAGACAGACCGTACTTCTTGACGTCGCTGGCAGGGACGAGAACCTGACTACCATTGGCGTCAATGCCTATCATCGGCTTTGCGCCCTTTTCGATTGCGGCGTCACCCTTCGCGGCTTTCTCTTGAGCCAGTCTCTGCTCTTCCATCGAATGCGTGAACGCCTTGTCATTCTCGTCAATCGCCTGCTTCTGTACTTTATCGAGTTCGTCGTTGGACATGCCAGCATGCAACTGGCTGACATAGTTCGTGCGCTGTGCTGGCGTCAGATAAGGTGTGCTCGTCTGTATTAACTTCGGAGCATTCTGAATGCGCGCACTGTCAGCAGGCTTCTGGGCATCGTTCTTCTTGTCTTCCGCTGCGTTCTGTGCCCGTTTGTCCTTCAGTTGCTGGGCAACTGTCTGCCCACTGTCGTTGACATCAGAGAGATGGAACGCCGTCTGCAGTGCGTTGACCACATTCTGTGGGACGAGTTTGTTCTTGCTCAGATGGTCGATAGCCTCGTCCGCACCAGCACCGTGCCGAACGATTGGCTGATGGCTCCAGCGTTACGGCGCAGGAGCGGGTTCTTGGAGACGATGTCAGAGACGTCAATTGGGACGCCTGTCACCTGTAATCTGCTTGCGCGCACTGTCAAATGGTCCTGTGCGCCTGTGACAGCGATATGATTTGTCGAATGCTCGAGATAGCCCATGTTGAGTGGGGTGAGCGTCGGCACCCTGTCAAGAGTCTTCGCGAGGTCAGGGTTGTTACTAATCAACTCAGCCCGTGTTTCGTCATCCATCTGCAGTTTGATGTTCGGGTTGACGGGGACGAACAACGGCATCTGATGCGGCAGTCCAGTCCGAGCGTCAAGATTCGGCGTGCCGTCAGGGTTGCGGATGTCCTCGTGGTCGACGAGCAGGAAGTTGTTCTGACTGAGGTTCGGATATTTCTTCAGCAGGTCGTACTCGTCTGTGGCGTGTTGTCGAGAACAATCTTCTGACCTGGTGTGCTGTCGTCTTGGTCTTGCGCTTTCTGCCACAGCAGTTTGCCAGGTGCTTCTGCGGCTTCTAATGCGGCACGGTTGGCATTCCCGAGACCAAGCATCGCTTGTTGGAGTTTGATGTTTCTGTCGAACGCGTTGTAATCCTGTATCTGCTGGCGTCAACTGCGCTGTTTCTGGTTCGCCTGCGCTGCGGCTGGTTGCGGTGCCTCTGTAACGCTTACCGGTTGCATCGAATCCACCAGCGGCGGCGGGCAATCTGTCCTGACCTCGTTCCTGGAGGCCCAATGGGCTGTTGGTAGCCTCGTGCGGCACCCTGAATGATTCCTGTGATGGCACCGGCAAGGATGTGCGCGGTGAGACTCTTACGGCTCATCGGTTGTTCGACACCGTTGACCATCGTCGGTCCGCCAGCCATGCCCTGTAGGACTCTGTCATACAGGCCGGGCTTGTGGGCTGCAGATACTGGCTGGGCGGGTGTGTCGGTTGCGCTGGCGGTCGGTTGCTGAGGCTGTGCGGGCGGTGCCGTCTGGGTCTGCGTCGGCGCAACAGGCGTCGGCAGCGGCATCTGTGATGCTTGCGGCAGCGGCTGGTTCGGCACATTAGCGTCAGGTTGATTTGGGTCTGGTGTGGGCATTGAAATCCTTTCGGGGTACTGCTAGCCGCGGGGCGGCGAATGTAGGCGAATGTAAAAGCTGCACGGATGCAAATATGGAGAGCGGTCGCCGACACCCGTGCTGAGGACGGCGACCGAGTTTAATATTGGGGCTTGTTCTGCTGGATTTCTCGCCAGCGGTTGGCGTAGTCAGTTCTTACGGCATAATCTGACAATGGTTTGTTCGTCGTCTCAATCGCGAGTTCTGAACTGCTCTTCAGGCGTCCTACACTTCAAGACGTCCCTTCGAGCGGCGTTGAGGTTTGCGGTTGAGAACGATCCGCGTTCGACGCAGTAACTGATGCATCTCTGCTTCAACGCTTCAGTCAGGACGATGTCGTAGTTGTCCTCAACGAACTCAAAGAACGCGAGAACGACAGGTCGGACTTCGAGCATCATCGCCTCATGGACTTTCCGTTTAGCGATGCGATCGGCGTCATAACCCGAGGGGGTGTTTTCGATCTCAGCCATCAGTGCTTCAGCAGTTGGTCGCACGACTTCAGTCTGACGGTCGTTCGTCGGTTCAGGTGCTGGAGAGATGACGTCTTCACCTTCGATGAGGGCACCTGTCTCTACCATATAGGCGACGATTGCAGTACAACGCTTCTGGCGTCGTAAAGTCGAGCTTGCTGTTCAGTCCGAGCACGCGTCTGATCTTGCCTTCTGCACTATCGGTAAACGCGTAACCCTGCGAAATGAGGTCATTCGTCGCCAGTCGCAGTGAGCTCTGAATCTGTTGCCTCAGCGCGTCGACCGACAGCGGTGGGTCGGCTGGCACGAATGCCTTAACTCGCTCAGCAAGAACGGCGTTGCCTGTTTCGTTCATCAGATCGAGCGCGGCTGCCTGCCGTTCGGCAATGGCGAGTCGGTGTCGCCGTCTCCGCGAACTTCTTCTCTGCAGCCCGTAACGGCCGTTCTGCTGCTTCACGTTCTTGAGCTTCGAACACTTCCTTCTCTCGCTTACTCTGCGCCAATCTGTAAGTTGATAACGTCATAATCCTCCCGTGTACTGTTTCGCTTCCTGCTCCCAGAATGAAGGGAGCATCTCTAAGCCCGCCTTCCTGAGTTTTCTGCCGATGCCTGCGACGGCTGACGCGGGCAGGTTGTAACTCTGGCAGATACCAGCAATCTCCTGCTGTGTGAGGCTGAGTTCGACTTGCTTGCCTTGTTCTTCTTTCTGGGCAGCCAGCATCTCTTTGTCGGCTTCCTGTTTCCATTCAAATCGGGCTGCTGCTTGTCTTGCGCGGACGATATCAGCCTTGCGTTTCTCAGCATCAGCGAGTTTTTGTTGAGCCTTCCGCTGTTCTGCTGCGTCGTGGGCTTGGTATTCGGCTTCCGTGTATTCGGTCGTGCCGAAGAACAGTCTGACCGACCGTTCTGGTCTCGTGTCCGTCGGCGGCGGGGTCGGTGTGACGGTCTGCTCGACTGGAATCGCGCGACGGTTGTGTGACGAAGTCGCTGGTGCTTCATTAGGTTGTGTGTACTTGCCAGCCCAGGTAGGCTGGTCAGGCGGCTTCTGTCCAAGCCGTTCATCAAAGATTCTGACTCTTCTCATCGGTCACCGTGCCCAGGCTGCGGTGGCGTCAACTGCCCGTACGCGTCCCGCGCGTATCCCCTGTATTCGTACTCGAACAGCATTTGGGCGTACATCCCGCCGTCTTCGTCGCCCTTTGTGTCTCGACAGAGTTTCCTGAATGCGGCGAGGTCTGCTTCGGTCGCTTCGCCCGTCGTGATGTCACTCAGGATGTAGTCCTCAAGACCAGTCCCCGTCTCATTACCTTCCAGGTGGCTCCAGCCATCCCACGCACTACCCATATTCATACATCGACTCATTGTTTGTTCCTCCTCAATACTGCTAACGCTTCTTCGAGTGCAGCGGTGTTCATCACTGCCTTCGGTGCTTCAGGTTTCGGTGCCGCTGTCTCTGGCAGCCTCAACGCGACGTCGTCCAGGGATGCCCAGTGGATTCTGTCCGCCTTGAAGCACTCTGTTATATCTAGTAAAGCCTGGCGACGTACTCCAGCGCGCCAGCGTGCCTGTGTGGGTGTCTCCTTGACCGCGAGCGTGATGTCAGTCTGGTTAGTGACCAGGAACTCAATCGCGGAGAGTCTGATGTCAGCGTGCAGCGTCGTGTCGGCAGCCTGGCGTCGGTACTCGAAGACGTCTTCCCGAAGACTGGCAGGAAGTTCCTTCGGACTGCATGTTTTCAGTGCGCGGAGATATCCTGTGACCTTCGTGATGACCTTCGTACGATGCCTGAGGCAACCTCTGAGTTCGCCAGCGTGGCAGTCGGACAGGACTTTCTTCAACAGGCGGCGGATTGCTTCGATTCCTCGTGCCCGCCTCACCTCACCCGCCTCCTGCCATATTCAGGGCTTGTCCAGACGCCGAAGTTCGCCCGCGATGCGACGATGAAACTATCCGCCCGCTTCGTCGCGTCAAGCCAAGACGCGAGGTTGACGCACCATTCCTTGTTGAGGAAGTCCGCTTGAATCGCCTCAGCGTCGTGCTCAGGGCAGATGAATGTGAAAGTGACATTCCTGCCTCGTCCCGACACGTTGTTACTCGTAACGACCTTCGTGCACTCCAGACCCTCATAAAAGCCCAGTACCGCTAGGAAGTACTCTGATGTTTCGAACTCACCTTTCCTTGCCATCAACCCTCCGCCGTTCTTGCTGTTGTTCGGTCTGTTTCTTTTCAGCCATTACCTTTTTCTGTAGACATAGGTCGCAGTAGACCGATTGGCTGGGTGCGGTTACTTGGTTATCGCTGTCGTAACACCTCACCGCTGCCCCCTCTCCGCCATCTTCGTGACTCCCTCTTGCCATGCGCGGCGGACATGTTCTTCGACCTCAGCTGTCGTCATTTTGTGGAAGCCGTCAGGACGCATCGTGCCCAACCCTTCCATCGGAGTCCTGAGGTTTGGTGAGCGGAGGTGCCCGCATTCGAGTTCGACAAGGTCGATGAGGACATCGTTGACTGCGATGACTGTCTTGTCGCGTCCGAGGCGAAACTCTCTGCACTCGTAGCATTCGTACCTGGTCTCAAGTCTCATCGTTTCCCTATCATCGCGAACAACTCATTGACCCGTGGGTTCTCCCCTCGTTCGAGCCGACCGCATTCATCGAGGACAATCTCTTGGGTCGTTGGCGGCACATGGAGAGCCGTCAATAGTTGCTCGTGATTCGCCGTCAGAACGCTGCGTGTCGTGTTGCCTTGTAGGCGTGCGTGCCTGACCGCTGCTTCGATGTCTACTCTGACCGCGGCGACGGCTGCCTCATTTGCGGTGTGACTGTTCCCGACCGCAGCTAGAGTCAAGAAGTTGGTTACGAGGTTGAGCAGCGTCAGAACTGCCAGAATACCCAGTAAAATCATGTTCCCCCCTTTGTGGTTCCGTTTCTGTTTCCTAACGGCTCAAAACGGAAACGGCATCCCGAAGGGCTGGTGGTTGCCAGCCCATTCGGTCTGGTTCGCAGCGTGACATTGCCAGTCCGCCCGAACCGTGCAGCGTCATCGCCTTGTTCGTGTTCGATTGCACGAACGACGGCTCTGCTGCAGGCCTGAGATGTCGGGGGTGCTGTCGTAGCACCCCCTGGTCACCAGAGTCATCACGTGCACGCACGGGAACCAGCCGTGCTGCGTCGCTCGTCCGATGAATGTCGATGTCCGTTACGGCATCACTCCGTTATTTCTTGGGAAGTGCGTTACGGCAAACCCTTCATATAAGGGTCGTTTCCGCCTGTTCTGGGCGTTCTGAGGTCGCTCTGGGCGGTTATCGGGGGCTAAGTCGTTGATAATAAGACACAACATTTATTTTGAGGGGGGTGGGGTTACCTCAGTGCTTCATCCAGCTCTTGACGGCTCCCATGGATGCGAGTACAATGCCCTGCCCGAACGAGCCGAAACCGCCAGGAACCGCTCTAGGAGCCCCGCCAGTGGGCGTATGTAAATAGTGACATCCGACGCCTGGCAGCCCCGTGTGGCTCAAATGGGCTGCGGCGTTTCAGTCCTGGTCGCGTAGTACGACTTCGTCGTGCAAATCGTCATATTTGCTCGGCTTCTTTGTGTTGACAGAAGCGTTTCGGTCGCATCCACAGGCGAGGCGGACGGACATCGCAGTCATGCCCGGCAACTGGCGGTTGTCATAGACCTCAGCGACGGGCTGGAGTCCGTGTGCTGGTACCGCCGTGCAGAACATCCTGCACTTAATCCTCGTGTACATCGCCAGCATGCCGTCCGTCGTCGTCGGTGCCGTCTTCCGTCCTTGCCTTCTGCGAGTTCGAGTTCATCCCTAACATGTCGGCTCTCCATCAATCCATTTCGCTGCGTACGGCGGTGTCGTTCGCTTGACGACCCCTTTTCCCGTCTTGCCGTTCTTGCCGAGCGTCGTCTTCGGCTGCTTGATAGGCTTCAAGAGGTTAGGCTCCCGCTGGAATGGGACATGCTGTAACCTGTCATCAATCACTGGTGCCCGTGGTGCCGTCGCGTCAGGTCGTTGGTTGTCGTTCCCGTCAGGCGCAGAAGCCTTCGGTCGAACTGGCTTCGCTGTCAGGTCTGCCGTCGTGCTCGCAGCGTCCTGCATGTTCTCAATGTTGTCTGACGGTATGAGCATCTTGCCGTTCAACTGGAACATCCTGTTCGGCTTCTGAAAGTTTCTCTCCGCTTCCTTCTCGAGCCATCTCCGTCGCGCGCGTTGTTCTTCTATATAGACGACGGTGAGGTTCTCCCGTCTCAGGTCGAACCCGTCACGAGGCTTCCTAATCTGTCTGACCGTGAGGCAGTCATCGCCGTCGTACGCCTTGACAACGAGGTTGGCGAGGTCAGCGCAGAGCCAAGTCTTACCCGTCGCACATACCGCGCCGTCGTAGACCGTGAGTTCTATCTCCCCGTCTGCGAGTTCGGCGTCATAGAAGTCGGCATTGACGGTGAGTCGGTGTCCTGTGACGAATGTCTCGACAGCGAGTCCTTTCCGAACCCAGTGCGGCCGTTCCTTCCTTGGCGTCGGCAGTTCTGGCGGTGGCGGTGCAATCTCACGGCACAACCTGTCGAGTCGTGACCACAGCCCTGCGGATGCGGTGAACTCGTCCATCCCGCTCAACTCTCTTGCGAGTTCATCGAGGACGATGTCTTCACAGAAGGCGGCATCCGTCTCTGCGATGCGAGCTTTTATCGCGGTGAAGTTCTTCTCGAGTGCTGGGTTTATCCAGGTGGCGTTATTCACGGTCACCGCCCTTCTGATTGGGATTGGACAGCGTTCGCGTGAGCGTTCGCGTGCTTGAACTCCGTCTTCCGCTTGTTCATGTCGCGCAGTTCCGCCTGTACGATTCTGTAAGCTTCTTCGGGGGCAATCTCTCCACGATTCCTAAAGCGACCTGGTATTCTGAGAATCGCTTTCTCTAACTGTTCGTCGGTGTACTTCGACAGCCAGTAAACGAGCGTCTCCTTTGGTGGAGCAAGAATCGCAGGGGAGACGAACTCCCACAACTTGATAACACCGTCGTATCTTTCGAAAATAGAGAAACTCACTTCGCCTCCTTCGCCGTCAGCAATCCGAGGGCTTCCGCTTTCTTCTTGTAGGCAGCGGTTGTCTTCGAGGAGATACCTAACTGTGCTTCAATCCACTTGTAGGTCTTGTTGTCGTTCAACGCTGCGACGGCTTGTTCGAACTCACCACTTGTGACAACCTGCCACTCGCCTTCGTCGTACATCCCCTCAAATCCACTCAATCGGGAGTCGGCGCGAACCTTTTCGTAGGACAGTACGAAACGAAGTCCCATGCCCGCTGTATGACCAGATGGCGCGTCGAGTTTTATGACGAGGTCAAGATTGTCGTCTCCGTCAGTTCGTCCGCGCTGTGTCCCGTTCTTTCCAGCGTGGTGTGTGAGAATGACGCAAATACCACGGAGCCGAAGATTGACGAGGAACTGGTTGACGACAAGCCATGCGTCAGTGTCGTTCGTGTCGAATCTGAAGCACGCTGTCAATGTGTCGAAGACGATGACATCAGGCTTCAACTCGTCAACCTGTCGTAGAAACGCTTCCTGATAGTCTGGGTCGGACAGCGCAGGGAATGCGTGGCGAGGGAGATTGTGGGTAGACATCAGTTTTAGTCGCCCCCCCGTATCGCCGACGAGGCTGGTCAGTCTCTTTTGTAAGTCCTGCGGTGGGAGTTCGCCGTCACACAACAGAACAGTCAGCCCGCCTTCAGACTTCCATCCCAGCATCTCCCCGCCGTGAATCAGGAGGTCGACGACGCCGAGCATCAGCATTGACTTCCCGTATCCACGGAAAGCGAAAATCTGGTTGACGCTCGCTGACGTCAATATGGGGTTTCCCGTCTTGTCCGAAACGAGAACCGTCTTCGGCGGAATATTCTCCGCGATAAAACCGTCCGCGGATTGGAACCACGGCGCGGCAAGCAGTTCGTCCTTGTACTTCTGTGACGGAGACTCAGACGGCTGATTAGACTGTGACTGGTTCGGGTCACCGCTGATGCAATGCGTGACCATGCGTGCAATCTCTTTGTCGGTCACCTCCCGTGTGCCGACACAAAACCGTTCTTCGACCGCGCGGGCGATTGAGGCGAGTTCGTCGTGGGTACGCTTTCCGTCCCACAGCAACCCGACGACACTCAGAAGGAAGTCGTGACGCTTCTCTGTCACGGTCAGGGAGACGGCGTCGTCCGCCAGGAGGTCTTCTATGGTGCGACCCTTGAGTAGACTACGGAACTCTGCAAAGGGGTCGGGTTTCGGCTTAGCTTCGCACTTCGGGTCGACCGTGTCTATCCGCTTGTAGAAAGACTCTGCCGCTGCTTGATTGTGGTTGACGCTGTCGGGCGTGCCAGGGACATGGTTCCCTGTGAATGTGAAGTACCGACCAGAGTCATAGGTCTCAGCGCGGGGACGCTTGCGTCCTGTGCCTGGAAGCTTCGCGCGTCCGATGCAGTGATACCCCGTGCCTGACGGGCTGACCTCCGTGTAGGTGTTGAGTCTGGCGATTTCCTCTGTGACCCACGGCTCTGTCTTTCCCTCGATGATGACATCGTCAAAATCTTGCCCGCAATATCCGTCAGCGAGGACAAAACCTATCCCGCCGATAGAGCCAGGAGTCCTGGATGATGCGGCGACCGCGTTGGTGACATCTTCGTAAGTTGACCAGGTCGTAGGGTCGGTTGAACTGGCGGACATACCGTTCGGGCGGACGGGCACTTTGTCACCCTTGGCACCTGGGTTTGAAATCCAGTTGACCCACTGCTTCTGCTGCTTGAGTTCGGACAGCGCGTCTTGCGTGATGTCCTGCGTGATGTCCTGCTCTGGGGTTAAGTCGTGCTGCCGTACTTGTTGTTCCTGCTGCGCTTGCTGTTCCTGTTCGTTGCATATCACTGTGACCGCCCTTCAGCCGCACGGTCGGCGTACTTTCCCGTGATTACCACGCCCCGCTTGCCGTCGTCCTGATGACCGAAAGCCGCGGGACACTTCCCCGACACTTTCCTGCTTTCCACTTTCCCGACACTTTCCTGACAGTGGAAAGTGCCTAAAACGCTTTCCGACGCTTTCCGAAAAAGGCACTCCTCAGGAAAGTGAGTTTGCCTACATTCTAAAGGACTTAGTATGGGCACTTTACCACTTTCCCCTATTACCCTATAAAACGGAAAGTGCCACTACCGTTCCACTTCCATTTTGCCCCCATCCCCCTCGTCCTGGACGGACGGGGGTCTGGTCTGGGGTAGATTGAAAGCGACCTGTTCTTATCCCTACCATAGAGGGCGAGTTTTTTGAGGTAGCTTAGGCATCCTGCCGTCGTTCATCCTCAGCCTGCAGCTGCCTCAGATATTCCTCCTGTTGCTGTGGCGTCAGAGTGCTCAGTATTGCGTCGGTCATAATCCCCCCCCCTCTCTCTCTCTCTCTGATTTTCCATAGCCTGACCATTTCTTCCTGTCTGTCAGACCCTTCGTAAATCAGCATTCTCGCTGCAGAACCCTCAGGCATGCCTTTGATGTATGCCGTCTCAACCCCTGTCAGCGGTTCGTGTGTCGTCATCTTCCGACCGATCGATGCGTGCGTCTCCTGTTCCTGCTTGTCCGTCAGCCATCGCTGTCCCATAGTCCTCCTCTCCCGACACTGGGCAGCGGGCAGCCGTTAATCAGAATGTTACGAAACCTACTTAGCCGAAAGTACGGCGTGCCTCGTTACCACGCAGTCCGTGCCTGTCGCGATATACCTGCTGGCGGACAGCGTTCGCCGACATCCTCTTCATACGACCATCACGGAGACGACGAATATCAGATTCATGGGTTCGTGGTCTGCCGCCCCTCTGCCCGTTCGTCCGACTTGCGACTTGGCGATCAACAGTTGTGCCCGCCCACGGATTCCATTCAACCATCCTGTGCGTCCAGAAATGTTCTACTAACATGGCTCCCCCTAATTTGCGTTACGGTCATACTTAAACCTTTTGCGACTCGCCGTTACGGGTGGTCAGGACACACCTCTCCCGTCGTCTCGCAGGTCGTCCGTCCGTCGCCCTACTGCTTCACTGCTGACGCTTGCGTCCCCTGTACGCACGCTGGCGACAAGCGTCAGAACAGAACTTCCTGTCCGTCGTCTCGCAGGTGAAGGCTGAGTGACAGACAAGACACGAACGGCTGACAGCGTCCCGTTCGTCAGGGTTCTGTCCGTCATAGACTGCAATCGCCTGTGCAATCTGGTCTGCGTCTGCGAGGGCAGCGTTACGCTCAGCGAAGGAAGCGACGACAGCCCTGTTGGATTCGTCAATCGCCCGTCGCTTCAGGGCGGTCATCACTCTGCCGTCTTCTCTGTGCCGTTGTTTGAGTGTCTGCCGTCTCGCCTTGTAATCAGCGTTGACGACAGCCCTCATCCGTTTCTGTTCAGCCTTGATTGCCCGTCGCATATCCTGGCGATTCTTGACAGCGATGAGTCCGTCCCGTCCTGCCGTTGCTGTGTCCATAGGTCTCCCCTGAAATACAAAGAACGGGGCACCCTGATTGCTCAGAATGCCCCGTCTCAGATGTCACGCATCGCTTGCTGGCGAAAATGCGTGACTGGTGTTGCGAAAATGTTGGTCGCCAGCAAGCAGACCATTCTGAGACGGCGGTTCTTTGATTGATTGCAGGTTGGGCTGTCCTGCACAGGTACTCGCATCAGCCGTCAGGCGACGGCGTCAACTGCGTTTCAGTATTTTTCGTGCCTGCAGAGCAGACACGCGGCTACATCACAACGCCGAGGCGATTGGGAATCGCCGTAGTAACTAAGTCGATACTGCGAACTTTTCGTACCCTTCACAGACAGAATACACACATCTCCTTACCTTTAAAGATACACTTTATTTTGGGCAAAGTCAAGCACAAAATGCACCCGTGTTGATAACAAAGGACATTGAGTCTCGATTTTGGTCATGAAAATGCCGTCATCGTCTGACCGACATGGTACACTTGATTTCGCTCCGCGCGGCTGGCTGTTAGCCTGTGGGTTACCACTTAGTACTGCCCCTGCCAGACCCAAAATATTACCCCCCTGCCGTTTCCCCCTGGGGGAATAGACCCGACCCCCGACTCGCAGGCTGTGGGGCTGGATATGGTACCTACGAAAGAGGACCCAGAAAGAGAACCCTGAAATAGGGACCCGTAGATGGGACCCGTCTGGTAAGAGGAACCAGCCATCGGCGGTACGGGCGGCTGGCCAGCGAGGCCGAACGGTTCTGACTGGCGGAAGACCCGCGGGCGTCCCTGCCGTACGCCAGTTCGCAAGCATGCTTAGAGACTCCTTTTTTGAAGGGTACCTTGGCTTCGTCTGTCCTGACCCTGACCTGGAACCTGGGGGTTTAGAGACTGCAGCCTGGCAATCTGGGAGCCAGGTCACCCTCCAGCCAGAAGCCCAGAATGTAGGTCGGAGGGTGAGCGTCAGGCTGGCGGGTGGCGGGTGACAGTTCTTGCTTTTGTCACAGGCGAATCCGTTATTCTCCGCCATTCTGCATTTGGCGTGGGTTTGAGCGGGGGTGATACCGTTCGCGGTAGGTATCAGTAGCAGGTAACGTGGCGAACTGGTTAACAGGGAGCAGGGTAAGTGTGTCAGCTGTGACACAGGTGGTGCTTTTCAACCACTGGTCGGTCGCAGTCAGTGCAGCCTGGCCTGCCGCTCTGCCTGCCGACCTGCTGACCTGTTGGCGACAGTTCTGACGGCTACTCCTATTATCCGTCGTCGTGACTGTCTTCTATCTACTTCTCCTGTGCGTTAGCATCAGCCCGTTTATATTTAGTATTCCTGCAGAGTCTGCCCCGCATCAGCCGTCCTGACCGTCCTCACCTGTGTGACGTCGTTATTTGTAGCGGACTCCTACACGGTCTCGCTGCGGTCAATGACACGCTGTTTCAACTGCGCCAGGATGTCGGTTGTCGGCTGCTCAGCTCTCCGCTTCTTGTGCTCTGCCCATCGTCTGCTTGCGCCTCGACTCCTGGAGCGGGCGACAGCGTCAGGTGTCATCCGTTCCCGTCGCCTGGCTTCAACAATGTGGGCAGGGTTGCAGCACCTGCTGTCCTCACAGGACATCGTGTACTTCCGTGGGAATCTGCTGTGCTTCAAGAAGTAGAGCTGTTCGACAGTGTGTCGGCCGCCATCATACCCAGGCACCAAGACGACAGGATTCGTGCCCAGGTAGGGATGGCAGGCGTCAGGTCCAGCGGAACTGTCAACCAGGCTGACTATTCGCTGGTCAATCGCCTTGCCTTCTAGGATGTCTCGTATCGGTTTTCGCATAGCCCTCCAATCTCGCCCGCTTTTACTGGGTATACTCGAGGTCGCGGGCGGCTCCCTAGAAGTCTATTTGCTGGTCGGTTGGTATGGCGTCAGCCCGCTGCTTCTCGACCCTTGCCTGTTCAGCCCGCCGTGCTTCCATCTTCTCTATCGCGGGTTCACTTGCTAGACCCGACAGGTGCACATACCGCTGCGAAATCAGCACTGACGAATGCCCAGCCAGTTTCTGGATTTCGAACGCTGACGCGCCTGACGACCCCAGATTCGTACAGAACGTGTGGCGTAGACTGTGGACGCAACAGTCCCATGGAAGTTGCAACTCATCCCTCACAGTTCTGAATGTCGTCGAGACCCATTGTCGCTGCATCTTGTGACGATTGTTCTTACCTGCCGTCCAGACGTAGTCACACCTGCTGAGCCGCAGTGCCTCTTGAAGACATTCCTTTGCGCGGTCGGTCAGCGGGACGTAGCGTCGCGCGAACTTCGACTTGCCCTCTGAGACAAAGACCCAGCCTCGCGCGAAACCGACATCAGGGATGATACGGACGTGTTCTCTCCTGAGATTCAATGCCTCGCTCAACCGCAATCCTGTATCGAGTAGAAACTTGATGAGGTATCTGACAAGGCTGTGCTCTGGCATGCTGTTGACGACAACGCTCAACAGTGATTCGGAGATGACAAACTCCCGCTGGCGTTCGTGCGGCAACATTTTGATGGAAGGCACTCGAGCTATCATTCCCCAGTCATTGGCGAGCCTCAACGCTCGACGCAGCGTCTTCAGATTATGGTTGACCGTCGCAGGCATCGATGTCTTCGAACGGAACTGGACAAAGGACTCAATCAGTTTGCGATCAATCCTGTCGAGCCTGGCATTCGCTATCGATTCGAATGAGACGAGTCCGTTCCACGAGTCCTCGTAATACTCGAGGCTTCTCGGCTTGACCTTCGTTCTCAATGCAGCGAGGAATTTGTCTTTGAAATCGGTGAGCCGACCAGCCTGGTGACCGTCAACGATACCGAACTCACCGCGGACGATTGACATCCTGTATGCGCTCTCAAGAGTCAACGCTTCATTTCGGTTGGCTGTTGATAGCGACTTCTGATAGACCTGCCCGTGGTACTTGATGCGGGTCGAGTACGTCTTGCCTCGTAGGATGAGCACGGCAGGAGTATACACGGGTGGACAAACGGGTGACAAGTCACTTCCGATGCGGATACAGGCGGAGAAATCGCCAATGTTTATGCTGGTATCACGACGCTTGGCTGAAATTGCGTTCAAGGCTCTGCATCTGGTCTTTGAGGCGCAGCTTTAGTTTCTTCAGCCGCACTTCCTCTAGTTTCTCGTCTTCGGTGAGGTATCGTTTCTCGGTGAGGGATTCCAGCCGTTGGGAATATTGCGAGTGCTCCTGAACCAGCCGCTGGAACTGATCATGGCCGGTCAGGAGTTGCTCTCTTGGAGTCAGCATCCTTGCTAGACCTCCTGATGTTTGTTACTGCACGGTTAAAAAGTAGCACAGGGCCGGTGAGGGTTCAATGAAATTTCATATTTTATTTCCACCGTGGTCAGAGGGCCCTGCAGTCAAAAGTTGCACAGGAACCAGTGCAGAAACTCGCGGCTTTTCGGGCGTCTTTCGGCCGTTTTTCGGTCGCTTTTCGGTCAATGTCAGTGGTGGAAGCGAAGCGCGTAGAGAATTGCATCTTCCACCGGATCCTTGTAATACAACAGGCGCCGGCCCACTTTGCGAAATCCGTGCTTTTCGTACAGCTGGCGGGCGGGCAGATTCGATTCGCGGACTTCGAGCAGAATTGCGGACGCATCCTCATTTTTCGCGCGCTGAATCAACTCGCGCACCAGCTGATTGGCGATGCCGCGGCGGAGTAACTCGGCGGACACAGCCACGGTCTCGATCTCCCACTCGCCCGCGACCGCTTTCGCGCAAACAAACCCGCAAAGCCGGCCCGCTTGCTTGGCTACGAGAACGACACCGTTATCCACCAAGTTATTGTATTGCTCGGGCGTCCAGTGGGCTGCGCGGGGCGCGGACTGCTCGATCGCGAGAATCGCCGGCACATCGTTCAACGCGGCGGAGCGAATGGTCACGGGCATGATAGTTGATAGTTGACAGTCTCACACTTTCGGTTTCGAGAAAATCTCGGCGTCGGAATGGCGGATGTAGTTCGCTTCCAGTTCGTCGGGACGAACCGTCTGGCCCCGCTGGAGATGCTCCCATCCCAGCCGGGCAATCACCGCGCTGCCGGGATACTCCATTCGCTCTACCTGAATTCCGGCAGCACGAACCGTCTCAGCCAACCCGGCATCCGGCGTGACGATGGTCTTCCCACTTGCGATGGCAACAAACTCTTCCCTGCTGAGCAGGCGTTCGCTGTGCATGCGCAATTGTGGCGCGAGTTCATAGTCGCCGACATACACGTCGCCGCGGCCTGCATCCATTGCCGCGAGAACCCGGCCACGCGCCGCCCCGTGCGCTGTACTGCTCCACGCAACCGCTTCCAGCAGCGAAATCGCAACGATTGGCTTCTGCAACGCCTCGGCCAGAGCCTTGATGGCAGCCAAGCCTACGCGCAACCCCGTAAACGACCCCGGACCGTTTGCCACCGCAAACGCCTCAAGATCGGTCTTACTATATTTGTGCTTTCCAAGAAGCGTGGCAATCTGCGGGACCAGTTGCGCCGAGAACGCGCCGCCGGTTAGCGGCAGAATTTCGACGATCTCGACATTGCTCTGGCCGGGCGTTGTACGCGCCAATGCCACGCTGCCGTTTTTGCCTGACGTATCGATCGCTAGCACTAGCATAGATTCGAAACTGTGCCTACTGCCGAAACGCCTTACCACAGAGGACACAGGGGAACGCAGGGGACATCCTCGGCGCGATGGTCAGCGCGCGCTTTCTACTAACTCCAGCAAGACGCCCGCCGTGCTTTGCGGATGCACGAACACATACCGATGCCCGCCGGCACCCGTCTTGATTTCATTCGACACCAGGCGCACGCCCTCGCCCTTCAATTTTGCAACTGCCTCCGCCAGATCCGGAACGCGCATGCAAATATGATGCAGCCCCTCGCCACGCTTGAGGATGAAGCGGGCAATGGCCGAGTCGTCCGAGGTCGCTTCCAGCAGCTCCAGCCGGCTCTCGCCCACGGGCACCATCACCAGCCGAACTTTTTCCTGCTCGACGGTTTCTTCTGGAGAAACGCTCAGCCCGAGCTTCTCGTAAATTGACTTCGCCGCATCCAGCGACTTCACCGCGATGCCGAGATGATCAATGCTGAATTCCATAAGTTGCCTTCCATGCGGCATTCCTCCCACGCTGACCATGGACGGGCGAGGGCGCCAGTCTCTCCACCGAAGCTACGTGGGCTTGACCGCGCGTGCTATCTCCTCCACCAGCTCTTCCACCAGCGAATATGGGTCGCGCTTGTGCTCGGCGATCTCGGCTGCGTAACGCTCAAGACTGCCGCCGTCCATATGTGCGCGCGCCTCTTCCAGCATGGCATCGCGCAGCATTTCGACCAGTCGCTCCTGCCAGTTCTCGACGTTCTTCTTGAAGACCAGGTTCTCTTTCTTCAAGTACGCCTCGTAGTCTGCGATCGCTTTCGCCAACTCTTCGATTCCCACGCCCTCGCTGGCGACGGTCTTCACGATGGGCGGGGTCCAGCGATCGTTGATCGTACCGCGGGTGCGCGTGGCCAAGGATTGCATGGCGCGAATCTCACGCTCAACGCTTTCGGCCCCGTCGCGGTCGCTTTTGTTGATCACGAAGATGTCGGCGATTTCCATGATGCCAGCTTTGATCGTCTGCACATCATCGCCCATGCCGGGCACGAGAATCACGATGGTGACATCGGCCAGGCGCACGATGTCGACTTCGTCCTGCCCGACGCCAACCGTTTCGATCATGACCACGTCGCGGCCGGACGCATCGAGCACGGTGGCAGCATCGGCGGTGGCGCGCGCCAGGCCCCCAAGTGATCCTCGTGTTGCCATGCTGCGGATAAAAATCCCGGGGTCGCCATGGTGATCCTGCATGCGGATGCGATCGCCCAGGATCGCTCCGCCGGTGTAAGGGCTAGTCGGGTCGACGGCGATGATGCCGACGGTTTGATTCTCTTTCTTCTTGCGATAGTGCTTGGCGAGCTGATCGACCAGCGTGCTCTTGCCCGATCCGGGGGCGCCGGTCAGACCGATGACTCGCGCTTTGCCGGTGTGCGGGAAGAGCGCCTTGAGCAGCTCGGTCCAGCCCGGCCGGCGGTTCTCGACAGTCGAGATGGCTCGCGCCAGGGCGCGGGTGTCGCCGGATCGGAGACGTGCGATGAGAGACTGTGATTCTGTGTCCAAGCTACGAGTGTAAAACAGAACGTAACGAACCGCCGACTCGTTAGATAGCTTTGACCTCAGCCGTCGAAACCCTTACGATAACGGGAGGAAACTAAGGCCACCATGGATATGATCCCACTCAAGCCGGAGCGTAAGGCACAACTGGAAGAGTACGCCAAACGGCGCGGTAAGACCCGGCTGCGGCCCTTGACGATGCTCTGCCACCTACTGGAGTGGGAGCGCCAGGACTTCACAGAAGCCGTTGAGGGCATCCGCCACGGCTACGAGGATGTGAGAGCCGGGCGTACCAGACCCGCCACCGAGTTTCTCGCCGATTTAGGCTGCAAGCATAGCCTTCAGCGCTGATCCGATTTCAGCGCCCGATCGCAGTCGGATGCTTGGGCTGGTAGAGGCCGATCTTCCCGCCTCCGGGGAGAGAGATCGTGGTCAGACTGCCCCAGCGCTCTTCTTTCACCGGACCGCACTTCACTTTCTTCTCTGTCAACGATTCCATCGTCGCCTTCAGGTCGTCGCACATGAAGTACAGCTCGTGCAGGTCATTCTTCTCGGAGGGGTGAAATGCGGCTTCCGCAGGTGGCAGGGCAAAAATGAGCCAGCCGTGGCCGGCGTCCACCGCGGGGAATTTGAGAACATCGCTAAAGAAAGCGCGATCGCTTTCCGGGTCCTTGCTGTAGATGATGACGTGAGCTCCGTTGATCATCGCGGCTCCCCGCCCCTAAATGGGGCATCTTAATTCGAAGGACGTAGGGCATCGCTAAAGCGATGCCCTGATACGAAACTCGAGTTTTTCCACCTGCTAATACACATTGCTTTCCGGTCTGAGGGTTTGCTCGCGGAAGCGCGTGATGCGCAGCTCATCAATGTTGATGGTGTGGGCCCGGCCATCCAGAATTTCTTCTGCGATCGACATACCGGTGGCTGGAGCGTGCATCACCCCGTGACCACTGAATCCATTGGCGTCCACGTAGTTGGGAAGATCAGGATGAATTCCCAGGATTGGATTATCGTCCGGGGTAACCTCGTACAAACCGGCCCAGCAATTCCTGGTTGCCAGACCGGCTTCGGCCAGCATGGGAAATCGCGCTATGCCCGCTTCCATCGCGACATCCAGCCATTCCCAGTCAACGGCGAAGTTTTCGCCGGGCGGCTCATCTTCATTGGAAAGCCCGAAAAGTATCTTCTGGTTTTCCTTGCGCATGTAGAAATCGCTGCCTACGTCGATGGTGAACGGGATGTTATGCGGGACAGCCGCGAAGGGCTCCGTCATGTATACGCAGCGGCGGTAAGGAAGCACGGGAATATCCAATCCAGCCAGCGCTCCCACCTGGCCCGCCCAGGGACCGGCTGCATTCACTACCGTGTCGCAACTGAAAACCTCGTGGTGTGTTTTGACGGCGATTACCCGCTGCCCGCCCTTTTGCGTGCTGGTTCGAATGCCTATTACTGGTGTCGATCGCTTCAAGCGTGCCCCTAACTCCC
Source organism: uncultured Acidobacteriaceae bacterium (assembly GCA_963730845.1). Lineage (GTDB taxonomy): Bacteria > Acidobacteriota > Terriglobia > Terriglobales > Acidobacteriaceae > Acidiflorens. Next base: position 252,293 of record CAVSTM010000010.1, read on the forward strand.
GGGCACGGGCGAGATATCCTGTCGCGATCCGATGCGGATCGCAATGGCCGTCATCCGGGCAATAGGTCGCGCCTAACAAGTCGTCGATTCGTGTGCCTGGAATAAAGTCGAGAACATCGCTCGCGCCCAGGATCCGGGAGCGCACTCCGAGCGAATTCTGCAGGGCCACGTTGCGTTGGTAGGTCTGCCAAGTTTCGGCGTCGTTGACGAGCAGCAGATATCCCACCTGTTTGAAGTCAGCGTGCCCGCCCACATGTTCGGTGAAATGTTTGAGTTGCGCGATGCTGTAAAGGGACAAGCGGATGTTGATCTCACTCGCGAATTGGTGGCGCACTCCGGCCGCGGAGCGCGCAGAGCTTCCCGTGACTTCGGTATCGGCTTTTTCCAGAATCAGGACATCCGTGCATCCGCGCACGGCGAGGTGGTACGCGATGGAGGTGCCGACAATCCCCGCACCGATGATAATGACGCACGCGCCGTGCTCGCTCATGCTGTGCTACTGAGTTTACGCGCCTGCACGTCGTAGAGAAAATTCCCTGAAGCGGCGTATGTGCGGACAAGGTGCAGGGGTCCTTCGACTCCGCGGCTCCATTCGCGAGCGAATGGAGCTGCTCCGCTCAGGATGACATTGACGGGGTGCAGCGGAGTTAATCCTTTAACAACTGCCGCGCAATCACCAGGCGCTGGATTTCGCTTGTGCCTTCGCCGATCGTGCACAGCTTCACGTCGCGATAAAATTTCTCCGCCGGATAGTCCTTGATGAACCCGTAGCCGCCGTGGATCTGCACGCCTTCGTTGGCGCACTTCACGGCTACCTCGCTGGCGTAAAGCTTGGCCATCGACGATTCGAGCGTGGTCTTCATGCCGGCATCTTTCATGGCGGCGGCGCGAAGCGTCAGAAGTTTTGCCGCGTCGATTTCTGTCGCCATGTCGGCCAGCTTCCACTGGATCGCCTGAAATTCCGAGATCGCCTGCCCAAATTGCTGGCGCTCTTTCGAATACTTCAGCGCCGCTCCGTATGCGCCCTCGGCCATGCCGAGCGAGAGCGCGGCGATCGAGATGCGCCCGCCGTCGAGCACGCGCATGGCGTCGATAAATCCGTCGCCTTCCTTGCCCAGCAGGTTTTCTCCCGGCACAAAACAATCTTCGAAGATCAGCTCCGACGGTGTCGCTGGCGCGCAGGCCGAGTTTGTTCTCTTTCTTCCCGGGACGAAATCCTTTGGTGTTCTTGTCCACCAGAAAGGCGGATAGTCCATGGGTGTGCGCGGCGCGATCGGTGACCGCGACCACCACTACGACGTCCGCATAGTGGCCATTGGTGATGAAAGTCTTGGTGCCGTTGAGCACCCATCCACCCTTGGCCCGCGCCGCGGTCATGCGCGCGCTGCCCGCGTCTGACCCCGCCGAGGGCTCGGTCAGCCCCCATGCGCCGATGTACTCTCCGGTCGGCCAGCTTGGGCACATACTTCTTTTTCTGCGCTTCGTTTCCGGCCAGGAAAATATGGTTTGAGCATAACGACGTGTGTGCCGCGACGATGATGCCGACTGATCCATCCACGCGAGAGAGTTCAGTGATGGCCGTGACGTACTCGACGTAGCCCATGCCGGCGCCGCCGTATTCGGGTGGAAAGATCATGCCCAGCAGGCCGAGCTTGCCTAGTTCCTTGATCGTCGTCAGCGGAAACTCGCAGGCTTCATCCCACTTCATGACGTTCGGCGCAATCTCGCGTTGGGCAAACTCGCGCACCGTCTTCTTCAGGTGCAGTTGCTCTTCGTTTAACTGGAAGTCCAAGAGATACTCTCCTCGCATGCGTCACAGCTGACGCGCTGCGGCACTCCCAACTTCAGATTCCTCGCTCCGCTCGGGATGACAAGAGCAGATGGAGGTGCCGATCGCGTTCAGAATTGTTGCGATTGGGATGCCGCGCGCGGGGATGGCGCAAAACTTGGCGCCCAACTTTTCATTTAAGCATGGCAGGCAGCAATCAACGAAATTCTCGTACCGACCGGTTGGTAACCAGCAGATGGATGATTTGCTCGTCAGCCATGAACGGCTGCAGCACCATGAGACAACGGCTGGATCTGCGGGCGAAAGAGGACTTAAGTAATCTTTAGTCTTAAGTGACCTTCGGCCTCGAGAAACGGTCTGGTCCTGGAAAACACTATCTGACAGGGGACTTCCCTGCTTTCCCCACAACCGTCTACGAGGTATACTCTGTTGGCAGATCGGGGTGTTAGGTTCTCGAATTCCCCTCGACGACCTGAGGCGAAATTTTGCCTTTGTGGTGGGGCAGAGGCGTGCGCTCCCTCGCTGGCTCTCCGGACCCGGGTGATTCCAAATGGATGAGCGCGACCATAGGGCCAATGATTCCGACAGCCCAACGATGCCGGGTGCGCGTCTGCCTGGAGACGTCGTTGGCGCCGGGGCTCTGACTCCTCCGCCTCTTTCGAACGCACCGGCCTCCGACGCTGCGACCTTGCCGCACGGGACGCCGGTTCCGGGCACGTCGCCGGGATTTCTCTACTCCAGTCCGGCTCTGCCCTCAACCAGCAGCATTGCCGCTTTTCAGGGTCTGCAGCCGGGCGTGCTTTTCGGTGGACGCTACGAAATCCAGGGTGTGCTCGGGCAGGGTGGCATGGGCGCAGTCTATAAGGCCCGCGACCGCGAACTCGACCGGCTGATCGCGCTCAAGGTCATCCGTCCTGAACTGGCGACGGATCCCGCGATTCTGCAGCGCTTCAAGCAGGAACTGATTCTCTCCCGCAACATCACGCACAAGAACGTGGTACGCATTTACGACTTGGGCGAGGCCGACAGTATCCGCTTCATCAGCATGGAATACGTGGACGGCGAGGATCTGCGCACTCTATTGCGCCGCGCGGGAAAGTTCTCTCCCAAGGAAGCGATCTCGGTGGTGGAGCAGGTCTGTCGGGCACTCGACTCCGCCCATTCCGAAGGAGTGATCCATCGCGACCTGAAGCCACAGAACATCATGCGCGACAAGCACGGCCGCATCGTGGTGATGGACTTCGGTCTGGCGCGCTCGCTTGGCGACTCGGGCCTGACCCAGACCGGCGCTATCGTCGGCACGCTCGAATATATGTCGCCCGAGCAGGCTCTGGGCACCACGCTCGACCAGCGCTCCGACATTTTCAGCGTCGGCCTGATCTTCTACGAACTGCTGACGGGGAAAGCTCCCTACGCGGCCGACACCGCCATCGCCAGCCTCATGAAGCGCACGCGCGAGGAGGCGCAATCTGCTTCCGACGTCGACGCCTCTGTTCCCAGATCCTTAAGCGCGATCGTCAGCCGCTGCCTGGAGCGCGAGCCGGCCAACCGCTATCACTCCGCGGTCGAACTGTTGCAGCAATTGACGACCTGGGAAGCGAACCCCAACATCAGCGCCGAAACGCTGTCGAAGATGATTGCGCACCCGATCGTGCGCCAGTCGCGCTTCAGCCTCGATCTTCCGGGAAAAAGCTGGATGTGGATCGCAGGAGCGGTGCTGGTCATCGCACTGGCAACCTTTGCCGGACGCACCCTGCTGAATCGCTCGGGAACGTCAGCGGGCGATATGGCGCGCGGCATCCCGTCGCTCAAGCAGGGTAAGTATGTTGCGATCCTGCCGCTAAAGACAGGTCGGCGATGAGAAAGAGCTGGGCTACGTGGCCGACGGGATACAGGAAGCTCTCACGGCCAAGCTGTTTCAGCTGAAGGAAGTCCATCTGGCATCCTCGGACGCCGTTGATAAAGCGGTTGCCAAGAATCTGCCTCTCTCGAAGCTCGCCCGCGAGTTGGGCGCCAACCTGATACTACAGGGCATGGTACAGGGCAATAGCGACAAGCTCCGCGTTACCCTCAGTCTCGACGACGCCACGACCGGCAACCGTCTCTGGAGCCAGGAGTTCCCAGGAGCGCCCGGCGATGTCCTCGCGCTCGAAGACCAGATATACGGCACCGTCGCCACCGCCCTTGAGCTCAAACCTACCGGCGAAGAGCAGGCCCGCGTTGGCGCTCACCCCACCGAGAACGTCAAGGCCTACGACCTGTACCTGCAAGGGCGGAACACGCTGCGCAACGGCCATAGCCAGGACGCCTATCGCCAGGCGGTCGGGTTGTTCGAGCGGGCCATCGACAAAGACTCCAACTTCGCTCTGGCCTACACTGGACTCGCTGACTCCAGCCTCCGCATGTATGGTGAAACCAAGGAAGGCATCTGGGCGCAAAAGGCCACCCTGGCGGCACAGCAGGCCGAGCGTCTCTCGAACAACCTGCCCGAAGTTCATCTCTCGCTGGGCAGCGTCTATTCCGCCACTGGGAAGAATACGCAAGCGGTTGCGGAACTGAAACGGGCGCTGGAATTGGCACCGAACTCGGATGAAGCCTATCGGAATCTTGGCTCGGCCTACGATTCCGGCGGTCAAAGTGACGAAGCCATCACCGCCTACCAAAAAGCCGTGGCCGCCAACTCTTACTATTGGTTGAATCACAATGCCCTCGGCGACGCCTACTTTGGGCACGGCGACAACGCGAAAGCGCTCCCCGAGTTTCAGAAGGTGATCGAAATTGCCGGCGACAACCCCATGGGCTATGAAGGCATCGGCTCGGTATATCTGCGGGAAGGTAAGTGGGGCGAAGCGATTCCGCAATATCAGAAAGCTCTCGCCCTTGCTCCCGACGCGCCTACTTACTCCAACCTGGGCACGGCTTACTTCTGGTTAAAGCGCTACGACGAGTCGGTCACGATGTACGAGAAAGCAACCGAAATGACGCCCAATGATGAGGAACTGTTCGGCAATCTGGGAGATGCTTACCGCTGGTCGGGCCACTCCGAGCAAGCCGCAAACGCCTACAGCAAGGCCATTTCGCTCGCCTTCCAAGAACTGCAGGTAAACCCGCGATCGGCCGCCACGATGGGTGATCTTGGGCTCCTCTACGCCAAGCGGGGAGATGCGGCAAACGCGCTGCAGTACACAAATCAGGCCCGTGCGATCAGTCCTGACGATGTGCAGCTGATTTACTCAGAAGCCCAAGTGAAAACGCTCATCGGTAAACCGGAAGAAGCGCTGAAGTCGCTGCGGCTGGCACTGGAGAAGGGCTACGCGGCGCAAGAGGCCTGGAACGATCCCGAGCTTCAGAATCTCCAGGCCCTGCCGCAGTTTTCGCAATTGGTGAAGCAGTTCTCGAAAAACAACCACTAGAGCGACGACCGCGTGATTGGTATTGCTACCGGTCCAAGCTCGCTGGTGGCCGAGCCGGGTATCCCAGCCCGGCATCCACCTGTGGTCACCGCGACTCTGGATTTTGCTCTAGGGAGACTCTGATTAAGCTCTCCAATTTCCACTGGGGTTCAGTGTAGATTGCGGAGAGCATCGGAGGCTTTGGAGCATGAAACAGCGGACGCTGGCGGCGCAGAGCGGGTTTGAACGGTATGCGAAGAAGACACGGCGGACGGAATTTCTGGAGCAGATGGAGCTGGTGGTGCCGTGGGCGGAGCTGTGCGCGCTGATTGAGCCGGTGTATCCGAAGGCGGGGCAGGGGCGTCCGCCGGTGGGGGTGGAGCGGATGCTGCGGATTTATTTTCTGCAGCAGTGGTTCAACTTGTCGGACCCGGGGGTGGAAGAGGCGCTCTATGATTCGGCGGCGCTGCGGGGATTTGTGGACATCGATTTGGGGCGAGAGCCGGTGCCGGATGAGACGACGGTGTGCAAGTTCCGGCACTTACTGGAGCAGCATGAGTTGGGAGCGCGCATCTTCGAGCGGGTGCAGGAGCACCTACAAGAGCAAGGGTTGCGGATCGGCACGGGAACGATCGTGGATGCGACGATCGTGCACGCCCCCAGTTCGACGAAGAACGCGCGCCAGGAGCGGGATCCGGAGATGCATCAGACGCGCAAGGGGAAGCAGTGGTACTTCGGGATGAAGGCGCACGTGGGCGTGGATAGTCAGAGTAAATTGATTCACGCGGTGGTAGCGACGCCGGCGAATGTGTCGGATTCGCGGGTGCTGCCGGATTTGCTGCACGGTGACGAGACCCGAGTGTGGGGCGATCAAGCGTATCGCGGACAGGGCTCTGTGTTGGAGGAGTGCGCGCCGCGAGCCCAAGACTTCACCTGCCAGCGGTACCGTTACAAGGATCGAATCGATGAGGTGGAGAAGGCGAAGAACCGCACGAAGGCGAAGGTACGGTCGAAAGTGGAGCATGTGTTTGCGGTGATGAAGCTGAAGTTCGGGTTCGTGAAAGTGCGCTACCGGGGGATCGCGAAAAACGCGAACCGGCTGTTTGCGACGTGCGCGCTGGTGAACTTGTTTCTGGCCCGCAAGAAACTGCTGGGGATGACGGCGGCGTAGTAGGTCCGGAAACCGCCGCACCGCTAGCAAGAGCGCGGACGCGGCGGGTCGTCGCTCCTCCCCAGCCGGATAACATCGCCGGATATCCTGGTTATTGACGTCAGACAGTTACAAGCAATACTTGTTCAGAGGTTCCCTAAGCTTTCAGCGGGTTGCTCCACATCTTGCGACGCGAACCGATGGCGGCCAATCCCGTCACCATCAGTGCTACTGTCCCCGGCTCCGGAACAGTGCCCGCGGTCGCGTGAACTATGCTTCCGCCGTTCGTCCAGCAACTCTCCCCGACACACCCGAACGCAATCGCGAAACTCTCCCCATTGGTGATGCCGGTCTTCGGATTGAGCCCGCTCTTAACACCCGACATAAAAATTTCGACCGAGCCGTTCTTCAAGGTCTTCGTCGAGCAGTGCATAAACATGAGCGCATGGCAACTGATGTCGCTCGCCGGCTCGCCGGTTTCGATCAGCGTCAGCGAAGTCCAGTTGCTCCCGGTATCGTTGGTGAAAAATAAACCGCCCGTTCCGCTCTTGGGGATTTGGAAAGTAAAAGTCAGGCCGGTGATGTCCACGCACTTCGGGCAGCCCGCAGGCGCGTTGCCGCCGCCCGTATCGATGGCATGAATCACTATCTTTGGATCGTTGATTCCGTCGGCAAAGGCCATCACCGAGCCCACGACCAACAATAAAGCCACCGCACATATCTGAGAAATTCTCATCGAAGTTTTCCTGTTCACCAAAGGAATCTTGCTGGGTAACCATCTCCCAGCTTTCGGGGGAGTGGGGCGAGGTTAGCTCGTTCAAAAGCTGGGGTCAAGCGGAAACCAGCACGGCATCACAAAATATCCGGAAGGCATGCAAACTGTTGCGCACAAACCGCAAGAACAGTGCAAGTATCTGCGCGCCCCTCGCTCTTGCGCGCATTTATTGCGCAAAACCAACCCGGCGAAATCGGCATAGGGGGACGGGTCGCCCCGCCTCCCCTGCCACACCACCGGACATGCGGGTCCGCATCCGGCGGTTCGGCGGATTAAGCCGACCGCACGACCATAGGCGGCAGTCCGAGCTGGGCAAAGTAAGTCCTACTTTCCGCCGGAAAGGCCAGCACCTCTTATTCGGGCCGGTTTTTCTGCCGCCGTCCGCTCATGAGTCGCGCCCCTTACTTGCCCTTCCCTTTATTCCCCTTGCGGGGTACCGTTCGGGCCTTCGATCACCGTTCCCGGCTCGGCCTATCTGTTTCTCCGCCTTTCGGCATTGGAGTGCCTCATTAGCCTTGCCGACTGCATGACCTACTTTGCCCTCTGCTGACTTCTGCGACACGGTCGGGATGAATCGCTTCACCCTCAGTCACGATTCCGTGACATGCCGCAGATCTCCCAAGGTAAGTTCAACCGCTTTCGACGCGCAACCGCCGGATTTACCACCAGTGAACTTGATGGATATGGGCTTCGCAGTCATGTGCTCGCTCGCCCGCCACCGAAGGCCTCGTATCCGGTTCTTGTTCATCGGCTCGCTCCTTTGCTCCACGCTTCTTTCAGGCCCCGCCTCGCGGCGAGTGTTATTTCACCCTTGCGCTTCGCTATGACTTCACCTCCATCAGGTTGTCAAAGGGACTTTCACCCTCGAGCTGTCGAACATGCTCGGCACACCATCGGCATAGGGGGACGGGTCGCCCCGCCTCCCCTGCCACACCACCGGACATGCGGGTCCGCATCCGGCGGTTCGGCGGATTAAGCCGACCGCACAACCATAGGCGGGAGTCCGAGCTGGGCAAAGTAAGCATTCGGCAAAGCGATGGCCAGGGCGGGCGAGTTTGCGATGCGCCACGGGCCGTGAGGACTCCCAGCGGTTTGCGCCGCTAGGTCCTTACCCACACCCCGTTTGCGAAGCTCGCGAAACCGCGTTCGGCCGCGCTTCCATTGCTTCCACACCACCGATCGAAGTCGGCGGCGTAGCCACGCTTCAAGACGGTGCAGCACCGAGGGCGTTTGACAGTCGCCGAAGTACCCGAGCCATCCCCGCAGGTAGGTCGTAATCTCCTTGACCCTCTGCTGTAGGCTGGCGCCGCGGGTTCGACGTGTCTGTTCCCGAACTCTCTCCCTAAAGCGAGCGATGGCCTTGGGCGCGATCCGCCGCCTTGGTTCTCGTTCGCCGGTGAAGCTGAATCCGAGAAACTTTCGTTGCCCCGGTCGGGCCACGGCGCTCTTCGCCTGATTCACCTTGAGCTTGAGTCGGTGCGTGATGAAGTGCGTAACCCTCTCCATCACTCGCTGTCCCGCTCGTTCGCTGCCCACATAAAGGTTACAGTCGTCGGCATAACGCACGAAGCGATGACCACGCCGCTCTAACTCCCGGTCCAGTTCGTCCAGCACCAAGTTGGAAAGTAGTGGTGAAAGCACGCCCCTTACACAAAAGGTAATTTCCAGTTTGAACGGGTGATAACGGGTTGGCTAACCAGGTACCCGATGCTTGATCTCCGTCGCAAGGAGTAATATGTTTATGGCAGATGATACATTTATGGAAGATGGCGCGCGCCACCAAAGCGGAAAAGGCTCAGCATTTGAACGCCGCGCGTGGTCTTCTGCGACGTCAACTGCTGCGCGCCGACGCAGTTCGCCAGCTGGCATGCGAGTTCCATCTATCCGAGCGGCAAGCCTATCGCTACCTCGAGAAAGCGTCTCAGCTCGATCGTCCTGTCGAAATTCCCGAGACCGCAGTACCGGTCACTTTGAAGCTTCCGCCACGAACCGTAGAACTTCTCCGGAAATACGCGAAAAGCAGCGGTCTGACTATAGGGGCAACCGTAACCGCCGCATTGAATGCCTTTCTGCGTACTCTCAAAAGGCATGGCTGAGCCGCATCCAAGAGGCGACCCATTTCGAATCCATATCGCATATTCCTTTGATCGCTTGCTCGAGGCGAAGCTCATGCAGGCTTACGAGATTCTGGTCCCATGTCGCGAACGCGCCGTCGGCGTACGCGGGAAGGAGTTGAATAATGAGAATGGCCGCAATCTATGCCCGGGTTTCGTCGGAACAGCAACGCGAGGAGAATACGATTGCAAGCCAGACGGCGTCGCTGATCGAGTTCGCCAACCACCACGAACTGGAGGTGCCCAAAGAGTGGGTCTTCGAAGATGAAGGCTATAGCGGAGCCACGTTGGAGCGCCCGGGCTTGGAACGCGTGCGCGATCTCGCCGCCGAAGGACAGATCCAAGTTGTGCTCGCGCACTCGCCGGACCGATTGAGCAGAAAGTATGCTTACCAGATTCTGCTGATCGAAGAGTTTGCCCGCGACGGAGTGGAAACGTTGTTCGTAAAGTCTCCGCAAGGCAACAGTCCAGAAGATCAACTCCTGGTGCAATTCCAAGGCATGATCGCGGAATACGAACGAGCACAGATCCTGGAGCGCTCGCGGCGTGGCAAGCGACACCGTGCCCATACAGGGGAGGTGAGCGTAATGAGCGGCGCTCCCTATGGCTACCGTTATATGCGCAAGACGGAAGAGGCGCTCGCCGCCTACATTATCAATGAAGCCGAGGCCAGTGTAGTGCGGCGCGTCTATGAGATGTATACCGTCGAGGGACTCAGCATCGCGGAGATCACTCGGCGGCTCAACCGCGAGGGCATTCCGCCGCGCAGGGCAGGCCGCTGGGAACGCTCGGTGGTCTGGGGCATGTTGCGGAACCCCGCCTATCGCGGCGTCGCCTGCTTCGGCAAGACCCGCCTCTCTGCACGTACGCAAACGCGCTCACAGCGTCGGCGGGGTATAACTACGCCCAGCAATACCGCCGGCCACCAACGCCCTCGCGAAGAGTGGATTGAGATCCCCGTGCCAGCCCTGGTGACCGAGGAAAGCTTCGCCCGTGCCCAAGAGCTGCTGGACCACAACAAGATACGATCGCGTCGGCGTACCATCGCCCCCAGTGTGGTGCAGGGGCTCGTCGGTTGTGCGAAGTGTGGCTACGCCTTGTCGCGAACCTCGACGCAAACCAGCGCACGGAAAATTCATTACTACAAGTGCATTGGCTCCGATAGCTGGCGGAAACTGGGCGGCCCCGTTTGCGACAATAATCGCTTCATTCGCCAGGAACTGCTCGATCAGATCGTCTGGGCCGAGGTGGTCCGCCTGCTCGAAAACCCAGCTTTGATCCAGCAGGAACTTGATCGCCGGCTGGCCGCCGCACGCACTTCTGATCCAACCCGGAAACGGGAGCAGAGTTTGCAGAGGGAGTTGAGCCAGGTGGACAAAGGCATCGAACGACTGCTCACCGCCTATCAAGAAGAGCTCTTGTCGCTTGAGCAGTTGCGTGAACGCATGCCTATGCTGCGACAGCGCCAACGGGCCCTCCGGGCTGAACTGCAGGCGATCACCGACCAGGCGAATGATCGCGCCACATTCCTGCGTCTAGCAGAAACTCTCACAGCATTCCTTACTCGCCTGCGTAGTGCTGCCGAAAGTCTTAGTGTCATGGAACGCCAAAAAATCGTTCGACTGCTGGTTAAAGAAATTCTGGTCGGCGAGGATACCATCACCATTCGTCACAGCATTCCGATTCCTTCAGGTCCGCCACAAAATGGGGGCTCCGAACCCCTAAACGGTCAAAATTACCTTTTGTGTAAGGGGCGTGAGCGGACCGCCTTGAGGCGTTCCCTCATCCACCGCACTTACCAACCCGTCCTCCATCACTCCGGCTTTCAGAAACGCTCGGATCAACTTGAGCATTCGCTTGTCGGCCACGCGCTCGGCCACCGCCGCTAACAGACGGTCGTGGTTTACTCGATCGAAAAATTTTTTCCAAGTCGAGGTCCACCACCCAGCGGTATCCTTCGGCGATATACTGCTGCGCCTTGTGCACCGCTTGCTTCGCACTGCGCCCCGGTCGGAAACCGTGGCTGTGTTCGGAGAACGTCGGGTCCCAGCGCTTCTGCAGAACCTGCAACACCGCTTGCTGAATAAAGCGATCCAGCACGCAAGGAATGCCTAGCTTGCGCATTCCCCTGCCATCCGGCTTCGGGATTTCCACCCGTCTTACCGGCTGCGGTTGATAAGTTCCGCTTCGTAGCTGTTCCCCGATCTTCAACCCATGCTGCTTCAGGTACTCCGAGAGCTCATCGACGGTCATCCCGTCTACTCCCGGACTCCCTTTATTCGCCTTGACTCGTTGTAATGCCTGCTTGCAGTTTTCCAGCTCGCAGACTTCTTCCATCAGTCGTTCGGTTCCAGCCAGGCTTTCTGACTTGCGCTTCGCCATAAGCGTTTCGGTCCCTTGCTCGGCGGCCTTCGGAGCATCACTCCTACTTTCCGCCGGAAAGGCCAGCACCTCTTGTCCGGGCCGGTTTTTCTGCCGCCGTCCGCTCATGAGTCGCGCCGCTTACTTGCCCTTTCCTTTATTCCCCTTGCGGGGTACCGTTCGGGCCTTCGATCACCGTTCCCGGCTTGGCCTATCTGTTTCTCCGCCTTTCGGCATTGGAGTGCCTCAATATCCTCGCCGACTGCATGACCTACTTTGCCCTCTGCTGACTTCTGCGCCACGGTCAGGATGAATCGCTTCATCCTCAGTCACGATTCCGTGACATGCCGCAGATCTCCCAAGGTAAGTTCAACCGCTTTCGACGCGCAACCGCCGGATTTACCACCAGTGAGCTTGATGGATAATAGGCTTCGCAATCATCGGCTCGCTCGCCCGCCACCGTAGGCCTCGTATCCGGTTCTTGTTCATCGGCTCGCGTCTTTGTTCCACGCTTCTTTCAGGCCCCGCCTCGCGGCGGGTGTTATTTCACCCTTGCGCTTCACTAACCCTTCGTCTCCATCAGACTGGGTAGAGGGCTCTCACCTCCTAGCTGTTGAACATGCTTGGCACACCAAAAAAGGGGCGCGCCGAAGCGCGCCCAGGGTTCAGGAGGAAACAAAGTTTATAAGCTACAAGGTTCCGCGGGACAAACCCAATTTCGTCCCAGTTTCAACGTCCAAAGCCCGTCGACTGCATCGACTGCCGGGCGACGTCGGCGGAGGACGCAATACCTTGCATACGCAGCTTGAATTCATCCGCGTTCGAGGCGCTCTCGAGAGCGGTCTCGTAATTCACCAGCCCGGCTTGGAACAAGTCCCAGAGCGATTGGTCGAAGGTCTGCATGCCGTACTGCGACGTGCCGGCGGAGATGGCTTCGCGAATGGCGCGCGTCTTCTCGGGCACCAGAATGCATTCCCGGATGTAGGCCGTCGTCACCATCACTTCGACCGCGGGCACTCGGCCTTCGGCGTCGGACCGGCGCACCAGGCGCTGGCTGACGATGGCTCGCAACACGGCTGCCAACTGCAGCCGGATCTGTTTCTGCTCCGGCGGTGGAAAGATTGCAATGATGCGGTTAACGCTTTCCACGGCATCGAGCGTGTGCAGCGTGGAAAACACCATGTGACCGGTTTCGGCAGCGTGCAGCGCCGTCCCGATCGTTTCCAGGTCGCGCATTTCGCCCACCAGAATCACGTCCGGATCCTGACGCAGAGAAGCGCGCAGCGCCGCCGAAAATGATGGTGTATCGACCTCGATCTCGCGCTGGTTTACGTATCCCTTTTTGTCGCGGTGCAGAAATTCGATGGGGTCTTCGATGGTAATGATGTGCTCGGCGCGAGTCGAGTTTATACGGTCGACCATGGCGGCCAGGGTCGTAGATTTGCCCGAGCCCGTCACCCCCGTCACCAGCACCAGACCGCGCGGCATGTCGCAGATCTGCTCGACCACTTTCGGCAAGAATAGTTCGTCAAGCGCGCGGATCTTCGTCGGAATGACGCGGAGCACCAATCCCACGTTGCCGCGCTGCTGAAACACGTTCACACGGAAGCGCCCCAGGCCGGCAACGCCGTATGCCATGTCGATTTCCGTGGTCTCTTTGAATTTTTGTTTTTGCCGCGCCGACATCATGCTGAACGACATGTTCAACATGTCTTCGGCGGACACACGCGCCTGGTCGGTCAGCGGCACCAGATCGCCATCGATGCGCAAGTGAGGATAGTTCCCCACCTTCAAATGCAAGTCGGAAGCGCGGCGCTCCATGGCGATGCGGAGCAAGTCGTCGATATTCATGCAGGCAGGACCCCGGTTACAGTCCCTATCATGACCCGAACCGTGGCCGCGTACGAGATGACGGAAGTAACGAGACCATTGGCGGCTGGCGGCGGGCTTTCCGGCTGCCGCGCCAGCCGCTTCTAACCTGCCCTCAGAAACTTAACGAGTTATCACCCTAAACGGAGCGGCCTGCCTCACTTGCTACGCAGGCCGCAGGGCTGACTCAGACGTCTGCGCTCACGCCGCTGCCTGAAGAGGCTCGTCGTAACTCCCCCCGTAGATCGAGGGCACTTTCGACCCCATCGGACGCAGATAGGTCGCCAACTCGCCCCGATGATGGATGCTGTGATTGTTCAGGAACGCCATATAGAACACCGCCGGGAAGTTGAAGGCGCCCATAAAATTAACCGGTGTCAGCAACTGTTCCGCCGACAGAGCGGCAATCCGATCCGCCCCGCTCTTCATGTTCCTGTCGTACCAATCCACCAGTTCGGCAACAGTCTTAGGCTTGTCTGCCTCGGCCGGATTGGCCATGTTGAACTTCAGATCCGCGATCCCGTCCATGAACTGGACGTCGGTGTTCGCAATGTGCCAGGCCAGTTCCCAGGCGGTGCGCGCGTGGGGATCTGGCCGGTAGTCTCTCTTTCCCTCGGGGATGGCTGCTAAAACTCTCTTGGTAATTTCAACTTCTCGGGCAACACCATCAAGCATCATGGCGCGATAGCCCAGGGCAAATTCAGGGGTGGGAGCAGACATGACAGTTCTCCTTTAATAGGCTGGGGTTAATGGAAAAAGAACACGGTCGCCTGCGATCAGGCGCGATCAACTATAGTGCAAGGCAACAGAAAGGGCAAACCGTCATTTCGAGGAGGGGGAGGCCCACTTCGCGAAACGCTCGACGTAAGACTTAGACTTCCACCGGTAACTTCGACCCCACCGGAACCGGCGTCAGCCAGTCATAGCGGTCCGCCTTCTCGCCGCGAACAATGCCATAAAACTCCGCTTGCAGAGACTCGGTCATGGGGCCGAGTTTGCCCTTGCCGACGCTGATCTTGTCGACGGAACGAATGGGCGTGATTTCGGCGGCAGTACCGGTGAAAAAAGCTTCGTCGGCGATGTAAAGTGACTCGCGGGGTATCTGCTGCTCCACGATCTTGATGCCAAGGTCGCGCGCGATCTGCAACACCGAGTCGCGCGTGATGCCCGGAAGCACGGAATTGCCCAGCGGCGCGGTTTGCAATACGCCGTTGCGGACGACAAACAGATTCTCGCCCGAGCCTTCGCTGACATAGCCGTTCACGTCCAGCGCGATGCCTTCGGAGTAACCGTTGACGATGGCTTCCATCTTGATGAGCTGCGAGTTCATGTAATTCGCGCCAGATTTGGCCATAGCCGGCAATGTATTGGGCGCGATCCGCGTCCACGAAGAAATGCACACGTCCACTCCCTCGCTCGAATCCGCCCCCAAATACTTCCCCCAGGGATAGTTGCAAATGTAAATTTCGGTGGGAGAGTTGAAGGGGTTGACGCCGGCTTCGCCGTAGCCGCGGAGAACGATAGGGCGTATGTAGCACGGCCACACGCCGTTACGTTTCACCAGTTCGACCATGGCTCGCACGATCTCGTCGCGGGTGAAGGGGACATCGATGCGATAAATTCGGGCGGAGTCGATGAGGCGCTGCATGTGCTCGGGGGCACGGAAAATCGCGGGGCCGGTGGGCAGGGCGTAGCACCGAATACCTTCAAACACCGAAGAGCCATAGTGCACAACATGAGACATCACATGGAGGGTCGCGTCGTCCCAGGCGATGAACTGCCCGTTGTGCCAGATTTTGTCGGTTTTCTGAATCGCCATGCTGACTCCTTCGGTATAAAGATTCGCGAAAGTGGCCGGGGGATTCTTCGAATAGTCAAAGAAAATTCTTCCAGCATGGAATTATAGCGTGGAAGGGGGCTGGCCCAACGCACTTCAGGAAGCTGCGGCTCATCCAGTGGTCTGCGGTCCGCGCCCGCGGCACCACGACCGGTCAGCGAATCGCAATGATGTTGTTAGCGACGAACCCTGCTTCACCGGCGACGAACATGCGCATGGTGATGCGTTCCGCTTTGTAGTGGTGGCTTCGGTGCAACAGGTAGACGACGCCGATTCCCGCGCCAAAACCTAAAGCCGATCCGGCCGCCTCTCCGGCGGCGCCACGCGTCACGAAGGGACGCATAACCGGATTCGCTTCGTGGAGGCCCTCATTAAGCCCGCGCTGCGTGGTAATGGCGTCGGTTGCGATCAGCCCGGCTAAGATGCTGGCGTTCATCTTATTCTCGACCGTCCAGAAAGGACGTTGGCTGGGTGCATCGGGAAGCTCGGAACTGCTGCTCGCTGTGAAACTCTGGGCTTGCATGACCGCGCTCAGCAGAAGGATTGCGAGAAGATATTTCATCCGGCTCCTGTAACCAGTAGGTCGATTGAAATGAGAGTAAGTGAGATAAGCACGGTAGTACATGGCCCAAAATAGTGGGAGGAGTAGCCTTTTCGTAAGAGTAACTGCGCGCTCTTGGCGCGTTACTTGCTTAGGGTTTAAAGCCGCAAAATGGGCTGGCAGCAGGCGGATTCCGTCTGCTAAAGCGATGTAATGATTGAAGTTTTTGGCGTGCGCTTGGTAACTATTACTTACATATGTGTAACTAACAACTCAAACAGTGCGCAGGTTTCGGACGTCGTCGTACCTGCCGGCGTGCCTGCCGGCAATGAGGGCTAGGCTAGGGCTGCTCTATACAAGGCGACGAGTTTCCCCCAGGCACGTTCGGCTTCGGCCTTATTATAGATGGGCGCGCCGTCGCGCATGGGCATATCTGACACGCACCAGCCATGCAGAGCTGCATACACTTCGATTTCGGCGGGAACCCTGGCGGCTGCGAAAGCTTCCCGAAGCTTGTCCTTGGCCTCCGGCTGTTTCGAATCGTCGTTCGATGCGATCCCGAAATACATGCGGGCCTTGATCTTCGGCGCGAGCAGATGCGGGCTGTCGGGTTTGTCGGTCACCAGCCCTCCGCCGTGGAATGACGCGCCCGCACCAATACGATCGGGCAGTGTCGCGGCGGTCCTCATAACCAGCGCCCCGCCCATGCAATAACCCTGGGTTCCGATCTTCTTTGCCTTGTTCACTTCTTTTTGCGCATCGAGGAAGGCCACGTAAGCGGCGGCGTCCTTCTCCGCGTTGCCGGGAGCGTTCACCGACGCCATCAGCGGCCGGAGCTTTGCCATATCGTCCGGATTCTGGAAGTTGAAGGTGGAGGCATCCGTGAAAGGAGCTTTGGAGACGCGATAAAAGGGATTGGGCACCAGGACGGAATATCCCTCAGCAGCGATACGCCTGCCAATTGCGCGCATCGAGGGCCGCAAGCCGAATGCGTCGGGCCAGACGAGTACGCCCGGATAGGAACCGGATTTCGGACGAATAAACGCGGCGTCGCAGGTTCCGTCCGCGGTCTTGATTTCGACGTCGGTTTCGACCAGCCCAGGGCCCGCTACCGGCTGTGTCGTCTGTGCCGTTGTTGTTGCGGCTAGGCCCGCGCCTACAAGGATGGCGGCAAAGTTGCGCCGCGTGATATCTAAAGGACGCACGTCGTTGGAATTCGTGCCGTTCGTCGACTGGTTTTTCTGGTCATCTGTCATGGCTTTTTCCTCCAGAGAGTTTATCGCTTTTGGCCACCCGATGGGGAAATGACCTTGAGTCGAAAAGGCGGGCTCACAGCCCGCCGTGGAGCCGTCCGAATACGTGGGCAAGATTTAGCGACATGATCAGGATGCCCGCCCCGAGGATAAGGATGTGCGGGGTCTTGCGCAGTTCGAAGTTCCCGACCCGGCACACCAGCAGATAGCCGACCGCAAGGTTGAAGAGGCCCCACAGGACATTGACCGTCGAGGACGACAACCCGACCCCCGGCGGGGTCGCGAAGGGACTCTGGAAGGCATGGCCCGAGATGCCATTGCCCAGATGGGGTAGTGCGTTTGCGAGAAAAGCGCCCCCGAAGAAGTACGCCAGGTAGTGGTACCAGCGCATAATTGTCTCCATTTTGGAGTTCCTTTCTACCGCCTAGCGCGTATTCTGGTCAAGTGGGGGGCGGTTTTCCGGTGATGTGGGGCAGGCTTCAGAATAGAAATTGCACAGTGGGTGGATGGAGTATGTGTCGCAACATCATCATTGCAGTCGCTTTCATCGGGACGTTCACACTGAGTGCGGCAACCCAGGAGCGGCGGTCAGAGATTAGTTTGCAAGGAATGGGATTCTTCACCCAGGTCACCAGCGGTCAGAGTGTTGCGCAACACAACACCTCCGACGCTGCGAGCACAGGCCAAGAAACTGCAGCGGCTTCATCGCTGGAAGGCACTTCGCGGCAGCAAGTTCAAAACGGCGCGGAGGGAGATCGCAAGGCGATCATTATTGGGTTTGTTGGAGGTTTCGTTAAGCGCGATGATACGAAGCATCCTGAAGTTCAGTTTGCCGCGTATCTTCGTGACCGTTACCCCTCTGGTGTTTATGCAGAAGTGTTTTCAAATCACGATGGGCAAAAGGCCTTCCGTCAGGTCTTGCGCCTCCTGGACACCGATCATGACGGCACCCTCACGACCACAGAGAAGGGGCAAGCGAGAATTATCATCTACGGCCACAGCTGGGGTGCTTCAGAAACCGCCTGGCTAGCCCGAGAGTTGGGACAGAATGGTATTCCGGTGCTGCTCACCATCCAAGTGGATATTATCGCTAAGCCCGGCCAGGATGGTTCCCGGATCCCGGTTAATGTAGCAAATGCGGTAAACTTCTATCAGCCTGGAGGTCCTCTTCACGGACATCCGGAAATTCTCGCGGCGGATCCAGCACGGACAAAGATCATCGGTAATTTTCGGATGACGTATAAGGATCATCCCATCAACTGCGACAATTATCCATGGTACGCTCGGGTCTTCAACAAGCCCCACCACGAAATCGAGAATGATCCGCGCGTGTGGGACCAGGCTGCGTCCCTGATCGATTCCGAGTTATCGAACACGGGATCAACCGCTCAGGCGTCGTCGCCTTCCAAGTCGCCGCCCTTCAATTTTCGATAGTCTAACAACCTGCGTTCTTCCTGGTGCATCTGTAATAGCAGACGCCCGTAGTATTCATGCGGTACTTTGGGGTGCGCGGATTGTATAATGGTGCCGAGGTCGTCGTGGGGAGAGCGGACACAAAAGACGTTGCGGTTCGTTCAGTGCGGTGGTGGCACTGGGCGTTCGTCGGCGTTGTTCTGTTTTCTCTAGTCACTACGCTGGCCACAAGAACTTTCGACGAAGCGTCTTCCCCCACTACAACGGTTCAGTCCGGTACGTCGCAGGCGATGCGGCAGCATATGGATCGCGATGCGGTTCGTTGGGCTGCGCCTGTGGCCAAGGTCGCAGTATTGCAGGCTCCGACGTCTTATCCCCATGTCGCGCCGGCCGGCCCGCCTCTTCCAACTCTCCTTCTAGAGGAGAGTCTCTACAATCGACCGCCTCCCACCTGCTGATCTTTTCCTTCGTTGTCAAGAACTAGTCACTCCAACTGAACTCCAACTCAGTCTCTGATTGAGGAGGCGTGGGTCTGGCACGACTGGCGCCAAGCCTGAGTGAAGTTCAACAGCGGGCCTAGCGAAACTTGCCAGCGCGATGCGGTTGCGCGGTGATTTTCCCGGGTGATCTGGGCTCCATCTGGAGGATGTCATGAAAAAGACGTTGATCGTGATCGGTTTGATTGCTTGTTTGTTCCCGGTGCTTCTGCATGCGGGCACAGAACAAGATTTGAAAGGAGCCTACCAGCCCGCAACTGTCGTTTCCGTGAGGAAACTGGTGACGACAGCCAATTACGCTTACGACATCGTTATTCGAGTGAACTGCACGCAGTATGTCGCCAAGTACAAGTCGGCGAACGACTATGTGCCAGCCGAACTCGCTCCCAATAACACCGTAAATGTGCTTGTGGACGGGCACGGGCACTGGATGCATGTGTTTCTGTCGCCAGATCATCTCGAAGAACTGCGACTCATGAGCGCAGTTGGTGCGGGAGAAAAATCATGCGGCAACAATCTCACTGGAGCTTCGGAACCAATTCCAGCGGGAACTATTCTTCCGGTCAGCTTAGATTCCACTATGCGCTCGGACAAAAGCCAGCCAGGAACCGCAATCACCGCGACGGTCATGCAAGATGTTCCGATGGGCAATGGAACGACCCTCCGCGCGGGATCCAAAGTAACGGGGCACGTGGTTGAGGCAATCCGGCCGGGACAGGGATCTGACGAAGCGAAGATCTCCTTCCAATTCGATCAGGTCCAGTTGGGGAATCGAACCGTTCCTGTCACTACCAATCTGCGGGCGGTGGCGTCGATGGCAGAGGTGCTCGCCGCGACACCTGCGAAAGTGGATTCGATCGACTATGCCGATGACCAAGTTCAAATCGGAGGCGACCAGATTTCTTACGGTAGCGATGGTCCGGTAATGGTGGGATTGGAAACCGTGGGCAGAAATACCAGCCAAGGCGTGCTGGCCTATTTAGGTCATGACTGCGGGACCGAATGCAGGGGCACGATCGACGGCAACGCCCAGCCACAAGCGTTGTGGCTCTTTTCCGTGGATGCCTGCGGTGCGTACGGATTCGGTGACGTGAAAATCCTCCACTCAGGCCGCACGGAACCTGTAGGTCAAGTCATGCTGACTTCGGACGGAAAGATTGTGAAGGTCGGTAAGAAGAGCGGAATGCTGTTGCGGGTCGATCGCAGTGGACCTGAGGAGACCCGGGCCCAAGTCATTGCTTCGCCAGCGCTGCGATAGGAAACAACGAGGTGGTTCTAACTTCGCGCCGCTGCTACTTGCCAGAGCGTGCGCGAGCCTCACCCCCGCGTTCGTCCTCTCCTTTTTCGCGGGGGTGGGGGTTTTTTGACCACACGAAGGTGCACAGATTTAGAATGAAAAAATGACGCTGCAACGCAGACACATAATGATCGGAGGGGTTGCAGCGCTTGCCGTAATGATCGCGCTCACCTTGCTCATGAAGCATCCATTTGGTGACGCGAGAGCCAAGGAAGCCGATCAACCGGCGCAACGGCTCGCGCCAGTCGTATTGGTCACTCGTGGTGCGCTCGAAAACGTCATTAGTCTCTCCGGTGAGTTCCGCCCATTCCAGCAGGTCGATGTTCACGCCAAGGTAGCGGGCTACATTCGCCACATCTTCGTGGATGTGGGAGACAAGGTCAGCGCGGGGCAGGTGCTGGCCATCTTGGAGGTTCCCGAGCTGAATGCGCAGGTCACGGGCGCCGAAGCGGACATCGCGCGCAGCAAAGACGCGATTCGCCGCGCTCAAAGTGACATCGAACGAGCGGAGTCTACACATGGGGCTTACCACGCAGCGTATACACGGCTGAAGCAGGCGTCAGAGGAGCGTCCGGGCTTGGTTGCCGAGCAGGAATTGGATGATTCGTTGGCAAAAGATAAAGAGACTGAGGCACAGATCAGCAGCAATCGCGCTGCACTAGCCGAAGCGCAGAACCAACTCGGGATGGCGCAAGCCACTCTCGAGCGCCTGTCTGCCTTGCAGGCTTATTCGCGCATCACCGCTCCCTTCGCGGGTGTAATCACCAAACGGTACGTCGATACCGGCGCCCTGATCTCAGCCGGGACCTCATCTGAGTCCCAATCACAGCCGGTGGTGCAACTGGCGGAGTGGTCGCTGTTGAGGTTAGTGATCCCGGTTCCCGAATCCGCCGTGCCCATGATCCATTTGGGCAGTGCAGTGCAAGTTCATGTTCTCGATTTGAATCGAGACTTCCAAGGGCGCGTTGCCCGCTTCGCCGACGCACTCAACGATGAGACGCGGACCATGCACACCGAGATTGACGTGGAGAATCCGCAAAACACTTTGACAGAAGGCATGTACGCCGAGGTAAAGCTGGTGTTGCAGGGGAAAAGCGACGCGCTCACGGTTCCCGTCCAGGCGGTGGTCCAGGGAGGCAACGAGCATTATGTGCTGGTTCTGGACGACCAGGATCGCGTGCAGAAAAGGGATGTTGAGCTAGGAGAACAAACCTCCATCACCGTGGAGATCGTTCACGGCCTTTCAGAAAAGGAGCGAGTAATCAGCGCCGGTCAGTCCGACTATGCGATCGGCGAAGTGGTGAAGCCGAAATTGGAGCCCGGGTCGACGAATGCGAGCGAAGGTCAGACGGGAGAGCGCAAGTAATGCCGAGATTCGCTCTGGAGTACCCGTTCTTCGTGATCATGCTTTGCCTGGTGATCGCCGTGGTCGGTGTGACGACCGTGGTGAGGATGCCAGTGGATCTGTTCCCCCAGATCAAGATTCCAGTAGTTGTAGTCGCGACCTTTTACGCCGGGATGCCGCCGGAGCAAGTCGAGGCCGACATTACCGATACGTTCGAGCGTTTTTTTACTCTCGGCAGCAACATCGACCATATCGAGTCCCGCTCTCTGACGGGCGTGAGTCTGATCAAGATCTACTTCAAGCCGGGGAGCGATGCGAACGCCGCTCTCAGCAATATCGCGAATCTCGCGATGGCGGATCTTCGGCGTCTGCCTCCCGGCACTTTGCCTCCGGTGGTGCTCAAGTTCGATGCCTCGAGTCTTCCCGTTTGTCTGGTGACGCTGAAAGGGGAAGGCCTGGATGAGACCCGGCTCAAAGATCTGGCGCAATTCCAGGTTCGCAACCAGATCGCAAACGTGCCCGGTGCCTCTGTGCCTCAGCCTTTTGGCGGACGCTATCGCCAGATTATGGTCTATGTGGACCCGGTCAAACTGGAGGCGCACCAGCTTAGCCTGATGGATGTGGTAAAGGCGGTGAACGATTCCAACCTGATCCTCCCCGCAGGAGATGTTCGCATCGGCACCAGAGATTACAACATCTATGCCAATGCGCAGTTGCCTGACGTCGCGGAAATCAATCGCATACCCTTGAAGACAGTGGGTAACGCGTCGGTGATGGTTGCTGATGTGGGTGAGGCCAAAGACTCGGGCACGATTCAAACCAACATCGTTCGTATCGACGGACAGCAATCCGTTTACATCCCTGTGCTAAAGCAAGGCGGGGACAGCAATACCATCACGATCGTGAACGGAATCAAGGCGGGGATCGTAGATCTGCTGGACATTCCGAAATCGCTCAAGACGGCGGTTGTCTTTGATCAGTCCATCTTTGTCAAGAGTGCCATCAAGAATGTAATGAAGGAAGGCGGAATCGGGCTGGTACTAACCGGAATCATGATTCTCGTTTTTCTGGGCAGCCCACGAGCCACTTTTGCCGTACTCCTGTCAATTCCTCTATCCGCATTGATGTGTTTTTTGCTCATGAATGCCATGGGCGGGTCGATCAACGTCATGCTGCTGAGCGGTCTGGCTCTGGCCTTTTCGCGCCTGATTGACGATTCGGTCGTGGTGCTGGAAAACATTTTTCGTTACATGGAAATCGGCGAGAGCCCGCGAATAGCGGCGGAAAAGGGAGGGATGGAAGTTTCGCTCGCAGTTCTGGCGGCCACGTCGACCACCTCGATCGTGTTTTTTCCCGTAACGCTTTTCTACGGAGTCAGCCGCTACCTTTTCATCGATCTCGCGCTCGGCGTGGTCCTGTCCATATTTGCCTCGTACATCTTTGCCATGACGGTCGTGCCGCTCTATTGCGCGAATTTCCTCCACCTTGGGGACGTGGAGGAGAAGATTGAGCACGAGTCAGAGAACAAGTCCGCTTCGCCATCCCTCTTCCGGAGATTCCTTAGGCAATTCAATGAGCGCTTCCAGAGACTCTTGGATCTTTACGAGCGTTGGGTGACTCGCGCTCTGGCCCGGCCGGGGAGAGCCGTGGCGTGGATTGCCGCTGGCATCGTCGTAATCCTGGCGGCAGTTTTTCCTTTCGTAGGAACCGCGTATTTTCCCCGCACCGATCCGGGCCAATTCGTCATCAACATCAAGGCACCCAGCGGCTCCCGCATTGAGGTCACCAATCAATACATCGCGCACGTTGAAAACGATATCCATCAAGTGATCGGCCCTCACGACCTGGGGATGATCGTCTCCAACATCGGGATTACCCCCGATCTCTCCGCCATCTACACCAGCAACTCGTCGATGGATACCGCATTTGTCCAGGTGAGCCTGAAAGAAGACCACAATATCGGCAGCTACGAGTACATGCGGCGCGTTCGCCGCAAACTGTCTGAAGACTTGCCGGAACTCGAAACATATTTTCAGGCGGGAGGGCTGGTCGATTCCGTGATCAACCTGGGACTACCGGCGCCCATCGATATCCAAGTCAGAGGCAACAATCTCGACGGCGCTTATAAAGTGGCGACGAATATCGCCAAGCAGGTCCGAAGCCGCAAGGGCGTGAGCAGCGTGCTGATTCCCCAGAATCTTCTTTATCCCGGATTGCAGCTGAATATCGACCGCCAACGCGCCAGCCTGATTGGACTCACACCTAAACAGGTGGTGGACAATGTGATCACCGCTCTGACCTCCAACGGCATGATCGAGCCCAGCTACTGGATCGATCCCAAGACGGGCAATAACTACATGCTCACCGTGCAGTACTTCGATAAGCAGATCGAGAACATGAGCATGGAGGATTTCAAGCAAATCCCGTTGCGTGCTCCCGGTGTCAAGAATTACACGCCCTTACAATCCGTGGCTGACATAACGCCGATGAATACCCCGACAGAAGTCGACCATTATCAACTGCAGCGCGTCATCGACATCTACGTGATGCCTTCGGGTGAGGCATTAGGGGCAATCGATCGAGAGGTTAACGACATTGTCGGTCACCTGTCGCTACCGGAAAACACGCGGGTCCAAGTGCTCGGATCCGTGGTCGGCATGCAGGAATCGTTCAAGCGGTTTTCCATCGGTCTGGTGCTGGCCATCGTGCTGGTCTATTTGATTCTGATGGCGCAGTTTACTTCTTTCATCGACCCGCTGATCATTCTGGTTGCGATTCCTCCAGGACTGGCGGGAGTAGTGCTGATTCTTTTTCTCACGCATAGCACGTTCAATATCATGTCCCTCATGGGCGTAATCATGATGACTGGAATTGTGGTTTCCAACAGCATCTTGATCGTCGAGTTTGCGCGCCAGCTGAGCAAGGAGGACTTCTCGCTGCAGGAAGCTCTGGTGCGGGCCTGCAAGATCAGACTGCGCCCCATTCTGATGACCTCGCTCGCGACCCTGCTGGGCATGCTTCCGATGGCGCTGGGCGTGGAGACGGGCAGCGAGCAATATGCTCCCCTGGCGCGCGCCGTGATCGGCGGCCTTGCGGTTTCAGTCGTCGTCACCGTTTTCCTCGTACCTGCGGTCTATCTGATGGTTCATGGCAAAGACGAAGGCAAGAAGAATGAGAAAGAGGAGGAAAAGCCGGCATGACGTGGAGAATAGCGCTTCTACTGGGCGCCGTCGCGCTCTCAATCCAATGGCTCTCAACGCAGTGCCTGGCACAGTCGGTACCCATCTTGCAGAACCCGTCCGATACGCGCTCCCGTTTCCCCAACCCTTCGATGTCGCAATCCGGCGGGAGTTCGACGACGGCAGCGAGTTCGGACAATGCTCCTCCCTCACCGAATGTGCTGCGGCTCACGGTGAAAGAGGCAGAGGCGTTCGCGCTGAAAAACAATCCAGCGATTTCCGTAGCGCGGCTCAGCGCATTGGCGTCGGGGCAGGTGACACGAGAAGTGCGATCGGGTCTCTGGCCGCAGGCGTATGCGAACCTGACAGCGGTCGATGCTCGAAACGACAGCCGCATCACTGCTGGGGCATTGAACAATCCAATCGTCTACACGCGAGCCGCCGGAGGCGCAACGGTGAGCCAACTCATCACGGACTTTGGGCACACGACAAACCTGGTCGCCGGCGCCCGCCTTCAGGCAAAAGCCGACGAACAGAGCGCCGCTGCCACCAAAGAGGACGTTTTACTGGCCGTGGACCAGGCCTTTTACAACGCGCTGCAGACGCACGCTGTGCTGCGAGTAGCAGAGCAGACGGTAGCATCAAGGCAGCTGTTGTCGGACCAGGTTTCCGCTCTCACGAAGAGCAACTTAAGGTCGGAGCTGGACTTAAGTTTTGCCAACGTGAATCTGGCGCAGGCGAAACTCCTATACCTCGACGCACTGAACAACGACAAGGCTTCCATTGCGGCCTTTTCAGCGATTCTGGGATTTCCCACCCTCGAAGCGTTCGACCTTGTGAACGATACCGAACCGCTGGCCCCACCCCCCGCCGATGTGGAGCCCATGATCGCCGACGCTTTTGCCAAGCGTCCCGAAATTCTTGCGCTGGAATTTCAGTCGGAGTCCGCTGAGAAACTGCACCGGGCAGAGCATGACCAGTTGTATCCGACGATCAGCGCGCTCGGAGCTCTTGGAGATTCTCCGGTCCGTGATGATCGCGTTTATGGACCATACGCCGCCGCCGGAGTGAACATGCAGATTCCGGTCTTCAATGGATTTCTCTACTCCGCGAAGTCGCGCGAAGCAGACTTGCGAGCCCAGGCCGCCCGGCAGCGTCTGATCGATCTTCGAAATCGGATCTCACGAGATGTACGCACAAGCTGGCTGGCTGCAAGCACGGCATTCGACCGGGTGAATGTGAGTGAGCAGCTGTTGGCCCAGGCAAACCTGGCGCTCGATCTGGCTCAGACACGATACAAACTGGGCCTCAGTTCGATTGTAGAACTCAGCCAGGCACAACTGCAGCAGACTCAGGCCGAGATCGGAAATGCACAAGCTGGATATGAATACCGGTTGGCCTTGTCGGTTCTGCGCTACCAGACCTCGGGATTGTAAATTGCTGGAGGCGTGCCAGTTAATGCTTGGTAAAGATCTCCCCCGGCTACGTCACTACGGCCAAAGCGCCCGCTGATGGCCGCTTTTGCCCGCTTTTGCCCCTGTTGGTAGCAAATTAAAATGTCCGGTTTTCGTAGCAAGTGAAATGTCCGGTTTTCGGTTTAATCTCCTCCCGCAGCCGGGGCTGTGGGAAAGTGGGAATCCCGCGCATTTTGCGGGATTTCCAAGCAAGACGGGAAAGTCGGTTTTTGGACTTTTCCGTCTTGCGTCTTTTCCATAGCCCTGCGCTCGCCGATTTTTTCCTTGGGCAGAGATTTTCCTTCCGCACTGTAGTGCCCCAGTCGCTGGGGGCCGTGGGTAATCGTGAAAGTTCCATCCAAATGCTGGTGCACGGTGACCGAACAGCCCGCCAAAGTAGCGCGCCAACGCACCGGCTCAATCTGCAGGCGCAGGTTCTGGATGCTGACCGTGTTGTCGCGGTTGACGGTACGTTCGAACTGCAGGGCGAAAATCAGATCCAGATCTCGACTGGAACGGCGCACAAAGGCACTGCCGCGCTCCGCCGCCGGTACTTGAAAGCGAGTATTGAACTCAGCCATGTAGTGCTCGCGCAGAAACTGATTGGCTGTCTCCAGAGTGCGGGCTCCGCGTAGCCGCAGCTCCTGCGGCAAGCGCCCTTGCCAAGTGCCGAAGCTCCGTTCCGATCGACCACGGGCCTGAGGGGAATAAGCAGGAATCATCTGCACTCCCAACTCGCGTAGGGCGCGACCGACTTGCGTCAGCCGGTGCGGATCGATCTTGCCTCCCGCCTTCGGGGTGAGCCAGAAATGGCTGCCGCGATCGCTGTACAAGGCGCAAAAAACTCCTTTGCGCTCAATCACTTCCTTCAGTCCAGCCATCACCGTCAACGTGGATTCCTCTTCTGTCAGCTGCGCATAATAGATCTCGCTGGTGGCATCGTCCAGGATCACGATCAGGTCATACCAGCGTTCGTCCTGGAACCATTGATGCCGGCTCCCGTCGATGTGCAGCAGCATGCCCGGTAAAGGACGCCGCGGCCGGCGCTTGCGATGCACTCCCCGCTTGCGCTCCCGCGCCACCAGCCCCGCCCCTTGTAACACCGTTTTCACCCAGGTGTAACTCAGATCGATCGCATGCTGCTCGCGCAGCTTCTCGTGAAAATGTCGCACATTGAAATCAAAGTACTGGTCCCGATACAGCGCCAGCACTTTCTCCACCGTGGCGAAGGGCACTCGCTTCGGGGAAGGCTGCCCGCGACGTTTATCGAACATACTTTCATAGCCAAACTGCTCATACCGTTCGCGAACCCGCCGCAGATGCCGGTCGCTGAAACCGAGAATCTCGGCCGCTTGCCACCACGTAATCTTCCGCGCCATCGCTCGCAACAGCACCTCTTGAATCTTCATCGCCCGCTCCATCGCGGCCTTCGAGTAAGAGAACATGCTTGCCATGTTCTCCTACTCTCACCGCCTGCAAAGCGGACATTTCACCTGCTAATTCCACCGGACATTTGATGTGCTAACGACATGCCCGCTTTTGCCCCTTGCCTAAACGAGGCATTAGACACATAATGCCAACCTGTTTTTGTGCCCGAGCCCAGCTAGACAGCAACGCTTTGCGGATTGGCGGTCGGCACCCAGAGGAGAAAATTATGGCGCAAGAGGCGAATTGTCTTGCTTGGTCCCTCGGCTGACTCCTCGGTTTTTCGTAGTTTCCTCGCCTAAACAGTGCGAAAGTGGGTACGCTGCGGCGGCGCGGACATTTGGACAGTCATCGGAGGAAGACGATTCATACGAATGTTTAGTTTGTTGCATGCTCGGCGCGCGCGTGTAGTTCACTGTAGATCACTGGTCTTAGGCAGCACGGCACTTGCGATTTTGTTTCTGGTCGTCCCGGCGCTCGCTCAGAACTCGGAGCCGGACCCGCCGGCGTCCTTGCCAAGCGCGCCATCTGCCAGGGGATATGGGGGTACGTCGATCCCGGTGGGCCACTCATTAACATTAACATTTGCGGAGCGAGCTCGGATCTATCGCCGCTCGGTGTTTAGTCTCGACAGCATAATCGAGCCCGCGTCGGAGCCGGCGTTGGTCAATTGGACAATTAGCCGCCCGAATGGCACGAGGGGGCGGAGGGATATGGCAAACGGTTTGGGTCGGCTCTCGCGCAGTGCACGAACGCCAATACCATTCGATTCGGATTTGCTGCCGTCGATGGTGAAGATCCGCGCTATTTCCTGTCCGCAAACAGAAGGATTTGGCCGCGCATGAAACACGCCGCTGTGTCGGCGATGGTTTCGCGTACGGCGAGCGGTCGTCAGATACCAGCTTTCTCTCGCTTCGTCGGTGACTACGGCTCTGCATTTATTTCCAATGCATGGTATCCAGACAGTAGAGCAACCGCCGGCGATGCTGCCATACGGGGGACGACAATGCTGGCGGCATCGTTGGGATTCAATGTGCTGCGCGAATTTTTGCCACGCTTCCTTCGGCACGACACCAAGGAGTGTTCATCTGGCGCCGGGCTCACCGCGCTGCGTCATCCAAGGGCGAAACTTGAAACGCGCCCCCTGCTGGATGCACTATGCTTCTAGAAACTCAGGAGGGCTCATGAATCGTTACCGGTCTGGCTCGCTCGTCGCGCTGGCGCTCGTTGTCATTCTTGCCTGCCCCCACAATCCACCCAACTACCCGACAGGCGCCATTGAACTGCACTACTACGCCCCGGGCCCGTGGCCCGTCACCTCCAGTGAGAGTACGACCGCCTGCGATTCCCTAGGCAATAAGTGCGAATTCTTCTATCCCAGCAACCTGGGCGCCAATGGATTCCTCCACCCCATCCTCACCTGGGGCAATGGCAGCTTTGGCACGCCCAAGCAGACCGAGTACTTCCTCCGGCATATGGCCTCGTGGGGCTTCGTCATCGTTGCCAGCGAAGATTCCATGACCGGCCCCGGGCAAACCATTCTCGACGCCGCGAATTACATGGTCGCTGCCAACTCCGATTCCGCCAGCCCATTCTTTCACAAACTCAACGTCAACCAGATCGGCTCCTTCGGACATTCCCAGGGAGCCACCGGTGCGATCAACGCCCTGCTCAAGTCAAACGGGCTGATCAAGACCGTGGTGCCCATCGAAATCCCCGCTCAGATCTGGGGCAATAACACCAATTTCTTCAACCCCGCCAACCTGACCGGCTCGATCTTCTTCGTCGACGGCTCGGCCGATTTCGTCTCCCCTCCCAAGCAGGGCAATAACGTCACCGGACTGCAATCGATCGACGCCTTCTATCAGGCCGTTCCCAACTCCGTCGCCAAGGTCAAGGGCACGCTGATTGGTCCCAGTCACAACGATATTTGCGGACAGCCCGACTGCTCCCAAGCCCCGTTTCCCTGCATCAACGGCGTCTACGGATACCTGGGCTATCCCACCGCCTGGTTCATGGATCGTCTTCAGGGCGACACCTACGCCCACGGCGCCTTCGTCAACTCCACCGGCGAAATGTTCTCCGAGACCACCAATTGGGAATATGTGGCCAGCAACATCCCGTAGCGAACCTTGTGCAGTTTCCGCTTCAGTGCGGTGCGGGTGGCAGTGATCTGGGCAAGCAGCTTTTCGTAGTCCGGCAGGCGGTGGTCTACATCGCCGGGGCCGGTGTCGGGATTGTTCGGGTTCTTGAAGTCAAGCTTAAAGTTGCCGCTTTTATCCGGTCGATGGACGGGGGCGATGCTTGCTCGTTTTCCAGGCGGATTTGATCAGCGGTCGCCCCCTTTTAAGTATTCTCCACTACCGTGGTGCTCTTACTGGCAACTGTCGCAATTGACAGTTGCTACGTAACGTAGCACGTGTTGAAATGCGGTGGTTTCCGACTCCGCGCCGAACAAGCGGCAGCTGTCGGTAATATGGAAATAAAGTAAGGAAATGAAGAAAGAATTAAACAAAGACCTTGCAACGCAGGCGAGGGCGAGAACTACTAGAATTATTGGAAAATCACGGACGTCCTCGATCGCTGCAAGAAATAGACGGCGCCCACAGGAACTTGCGATGATCCACTCCGACTTAAGATGAATAGCATTCCTGCCCCACGCCCTACGCCATCGCCGACTTGGTTAAGTGTGCTGCGGGCGATTGGAACCACAATTATGTGGTTTATTCTCGCGCTGCTTACTCTGTGGGCCGTGGCAGCTCTTTACGTTGATTTTCGGATTGCGGCCTTGCGCATTCCGGTGACCTTGATCTACGTTCTCGGGATGATCGCGATTTTATTCAAGCTCAAAGGATCCCGTTGGGCCGCTGCCTTGTGTCTCGTGGGATTTTGTTGTGTGCTCGCATGGTGGCTCACCCTGGAGCCCTCGAACGAGGGCAATTGGCAACCCGACAGTGCTCGAACAGCCTGGGCTGAAATGGACGGGGATCGGGTCACAATTCACAATTTGCGCAACTGTGAGTATCGCACCGAAACCGACTACTCGAATTGCTGGAGCGACCGGACACTCTATCTTTCACAGATCCGGGGCGCCGACTTCTTCCTGACGAACTGGGGGATACGCTTTGCGAGCCACCCGATTGTCAGCTTTCAATTTGGAGACAACCAGCATGTCGCATTTTCCATTGAGGCACGCTACAAAGCCGGTCAAGCGTACTCGACGGTTCTCGGATTCTTTCGTCAATACGGGCTGATTTTTGTTGCGGCGGATGAGCGCGACGTTATTCGATTGCGCACCAACTACCGTAAAGATGAAGAAGTGTACTTGTACCGCCTCCACATACAGCCGGAGGTAGCACGGACTATGTTCCTGACCTATGTCACCTATCTGAACAAATTGAAAGATCATCCCGAGTGGTACAACGAAGTAACAAGAAACTGCACGACTACGCTCCAGAAACCACTCGCTGCTGACGTCAACAACCCCCAGCCCTGGACCTACCGATACATACTGAACGGTACGCTGGATGAGTTGCTATACGAGCGCGGACGATTGGTCACTGGCGGGCTTCCATTTCCAGGAGTTGAAGCAACGTGAGCATATCAACGCCGCGGGCCACACCGCAGATCGGTCTCCTGATTACTCCACGCTGATCCGTGTGGGCCGGGTCGGATTCTGATCGGTACTTAAAGATTGAAGAAACCGGAGGTCGCCATGAATCGCATTTGTTCGTTGGAAAGTTCTCGCTGCCGTTCTTATTTCCTTTCCTTGAGAATCGCATTCATTCTCTTCGCTGTTAGCCTCTCTACGCTCAGGGCTATTGCCCAGACCGCACCGCCGGCTCCCAAGCGGCTGACGATCGGGGTTGCGCTCGAAGGCGGCGGTGCGCTCGGACTGGCCCACATCGGAGTGCTCAGGTGGTTTGAGCAGCACCACATTCCCATTGACTATCTCTCCGGAAACAGCATGGGAGCCCTGGTGGGAGGCATGTATGCCACCGGCAAGAGCCCCGATGAACTCGAAGTGCTAGTCAAACACATGGACTGGCCGCTGGTTATTGGTGGTGAAACTCCCTATCGAAGACCTCTCTTTCCGCCGCAAGGAGGATGCGCGCCGCGATTCAAAACGACTTGGTCATTGGTTTCAGACACGGGGCGAGCCTCC
This sequence comes from uncultured Acidobacteriaceae bacterium, assembly GCA_963730845.1. GTDB lineage: Bacteria > Acidobacteriota > Terriglobia > Terriglobales > Acidobacteriaceae > Acidiflorens. The sequence continues at coordinate 284,149 of CAVSTM010000010.1, forward strand.
CGTCCGGATTGAGTTCCGGACATCAAATCGGCCTCGTGATTGACCGGGAAACGCTGGCCTATTCGACCGTGAAATCGTTCGACGACCTACCCATCCCCTTCCGCTGCGTCTCCACCGAGCTGATTTCGAAGAAAGGCGCATGTGTTCTCCACCGGTCCGATTGGTCTGGCGATGCGGTCCAGCATGTCTCTGCCGGCAATCTTCGATCCCATCCGCGACGGAGACCGCGTCTATGTGGATGGTGCGTTGGTGGACAACCTGCCTACGGACCTGGTACGCGACATGGGGCCCGATGTGGTTATCGCGATTCATCTCCAGGTCGCTCCCGCCACCGCAGATGAAATCCAATCTCTCTTTAGTGTCCTCGGCCAATCGATCACGGTCGCTACAGCAAACTCGGAGCTGCGGGGAATGGAGGCTGCGGACATCGTTGTCAAAGTTGATCTTCAGAAATACACCAGCCTGGAATTCAATAAGGCGGATGAAATGATCCAGAAGGGAATGGAGGCAGCAGAGGCGAAGTCTAAAATCTTGCTGCCTTATGCTCTCAATCAGGCCGATTGGAACGAATACGTGGCGAAGCGCGATGCGCGCAAGAGAGGAGGGGCGGGCATTCCACAATTTGTAAAAGTGGAAGGTACGAACACCGACGCGGAGCGCAAGATCGAGAAATTTCTCCAGCCTGTGGTGGGCAAGCCGATCGACACGCCGCAGCTGGACGCCTATCTGACCCGCTTGACTGGAATCGGCAGATTCGAAAGCGCTTCGTATGGTCTGACCCAAAATGATGGCCAAGTCGGCTTGCTGATCACGGTCCGCGAGAAGAATTATGCGCCCCCTGTTCTGCAACCTGCCTTTGTAGTGGACGGCACGGAGCCCCAGAACGTCACCTTCACGCTGGGAGGACGTTATACGATTCTCGACATCGCAGGGTACGGCTCGGAATTGCGCACAGATTTCCAGTTTGGAAATACCTATGGGATTGCCACCGAGTTCTACAAGAGATTCACGCAGACCACCCGCTGGTTCTTCGCGCCACGCGTAAGTGCAAACAACTCTGCGGAGTGGCTCTACTCCCACAACAATCCTCAGGCCGACTACCGCATCGGGAGGACTGAATTTGGAATTGATCTCGGCTACGCTGTGAGCCGGTTCAGCGAAGTACGCGCGGGCTACGAAGTCGGCTATCTGGATGCAAACCTGAAGCTGGGTACTCCGGAGTTCTCATCGGTCAGCGGAGAAACCGGCGCTTCGCGATTTCGTTTCATCACTGACCACCGGGACGACCCGATCATTCCGCGCCAGGGTTATTACGGCGAATTGAACTTCCACTGGGTAGATACGAGCCCGGGAGCGGCCACCTCGTTTCCAAATCTGGAAGCGAGAACCGAATTTTTCAAAGCCGTGTCCCGGCCGGCCTCTGTCTTCCTGGAAGCTCAGGGTGGCTCGACCATTGGCTACGACCGTACCGGCATTCCTCAATACTTCCTCGGAGGTACGGGCGGGTTGCTTGCTTATGGCCAGAACGAGGTGCGCGGAGATCAGTATTACCTCTTCCGCGTGGGATACCTCCACAGACTGCTCGCTCTCCCGCCCTTCCTCGGCAAAGGCCTTTACGCCTTCACATTGTATGAGGTCGGAAAAATGTTCAACGATCCGAACGTAAGCAAACTTCCCACTGACGGCGCTGCCGGTGTGATCGTGCGGACCGCTCTCGGACCCGTGTTGCTTGGCGGAAGTGTCGGAGACACAGGACATGCTGCATGGTTTTTTGCTCTGGGCCGTGTGTTCTAGTTCGACCGTGCATGCGATGGCACCGAGCGACCTCCGTAACTCGGGAGGAATGCTGTGCGGAAGATGCGGAGAGGTGGTGTGCATCCCGTCGTAGTCAGCGCCGTGGTCGGACACAAGAGCGTCAAGCTTGCGCCCCAGTTGCGAACCTACGAGGCAATTTCTGCCCGGCTTTCTCAGCGAACTGGATGACATCTTCGAGCAGCTGGAAACAAAGGTCGGGAATTCTTCACGATTCATTGGATCAGCAACCGCAATCAACTGACCATTAACATTTTAGCGGTTTTGATCCGCCTCAACTGTTGAAATTAGGCGTGGGCTGTTGCCGGGAGTCGAGCGGTAAGGCCGGGGCAGGTACGGGAGGGGCCTGCATCTGCGCGGTGTGCGGGGCTGCACTTCCGACCGAGCGAGGGCCGGCGACGGGCTGCGATTTGCGGGTAAAGGATAGGCGGGCGCCTCCAAGATTGACCTAATGTTCATAATAATGTACATTAAACGCTTTGGTGACCATTATTCTGGACATTAGATGAGGACCAGCCGATCATCCGTCGTAATGCCACTCCCGGTAAGGCATGCCCTGCGCAAGCTCGGGCGCGACATCCGTGACGCCCGGCGGCGGCGGCGCATCCCAGCGGCCATCGCGGCGCAGCGCGCCTCGATCAGCCGCTCGACCCTCGTCAAGATTGAAAAGGGCGATCCCGGCGTCGCGATCGGGATATACGCCACGGTCCTTTTTGTGCTGGGGATGGCGGACCGGCTGGGCGATCTCGCCGCGCCAAAGAACGATCCCGTAGGTCTGCAGCTCGAAGAAGAAAACCTGCCGCAACGCATTCGCGTGGCGCGCAGGCCGAAACGCACGAAAGACAAGTGATGGACAGAGAGGCTCTCGTATACGTTTCCCAGCGGTCCACTGTCGGCGCTCCGATTGGCAAAGTTCTGCGCCTCTTTCGGATCGGTTCCGATCTCCGCCAGCGGAATCATAGTTCCACTCTTCCTGCTGCTCCGGTGAAAGCTTGATCTTGGCATACGCCTGATCGATCACCTTCTGCGTAATGTACTTCAGCCCATCGCGCGCAGACACGATTCCTTGGCATCTGGGCTACACCTCCTTACCTTCACAACGGTTCCGTGCCCAACCTCTTTGCGTTGCTTTCGCCGGTTTCAGAGCGGCCAAAGGTCTTTTATCTTGGGAACAAGCAATACGACCCTGTTAAACTCGGCCTCAACACCGACCCCCTCAAAGGCGCCACTGAGTTCCGCACCGAACTATCCGGCAATTCGAACGCGGGGCATGAATTCAACGACGGCCCAAAGGGCAACGGCATAATCAGCCGAAAGCTGTCCGAAGAGGAACGAATGCAGATTATCGAGTACCTGAAGACGTTGTGATCACGCGAGCAGATGTGAATCGCTCTTCCGAGCGACCCTTTTTCAACACCCACGCCTGATTTCGTCAACGAACTCAGAACCCGAACCAAATACCGCTGGAGATGTTGGTTTGCAGGGTGATTCACTGGTTCGCTAACCGAATAAAGTAGAAAACCCGACACATTCCCCCAGTGTCGGGTTTCAGGTTTTATGGACGCCTCGTCAATACCCCGAGCGCGTCGGGACTGGGAAGATCCTGCTTCCAGCCCTGACAAAATTGTATTCTGATCCCGCCTCCCGGTCTGTGACGTTTGGTCCCAGTCAGTGTGATGGCTGGTGGGGGGGTTGTTGGCGCAAAGTCCCCATAGCGCTCAATGACCAGCGGTCAAAACGTGAAATCGCCTGCCTCTGTTTACGCTTCCGTGCTACACCCGGCTATGCGGCTTTAACTCTCGCTAATAACCATTCCTCGGGCACCGACTGAAAAGCTTTCGCCACATCGGCACCGAAGGTGACGCTGGCGAAGCTCTGCCCGGAGTGGACAGCCTTCAGAACATGACGCAGGCCTCGTTGACTCTCTCCAGTACCCGTTCCAGCAACGCCAACTGCCGCTGTAGGTCCATCTGCAGTGCAGTGTCCCGCCGCCGGTCAATTTCATCCTTCAGGCTATGCTTCTTGCCAGCCAGAAGGTCCGCGGCTTGTTCAAGTTCATCGGCGTCTAATCGCAAGTCACGGGCCAGCACCTTGTTCAGCAGTTCTTGGTATGGCCGGGGGTCTTGTTCTAACAGGACGTTCGCAAGCAGTTTTAGCTCGTCTGGCTCCAGGCGGAATTGCATAGCTCTCTCCCTTCCATCGAGAAAGTGCCTTGGAAACTCTATAAGAATTAAATCAATGTGAGTATCGAACTGTCAGTGACGATAATCACTGGAGTCGAATCGTATGTCGTGTATGAGGGGAGAGTGCGCTCTTCCCAAATCTTTCAAGTCATGGAAAATTCGCGGCGGAGTGAAAGACTCTGGCTGTGATCTTCGTATGTCTGACGCTCTCCGCCTCAGTTTCTAAAATAGATTTATCGGCCAAAGGCAAGAGACGAGCTGAGGCAGAGACTTCCCTCTTGCTGCAGCGCCGGTAGCGCCATCATGACTTTCAGCAACTTGGATTCAACTTCCGAAGGCGACGGAATTAACCGGCTCAGTAACTTGGGCACCTCCTTGCGACGCTACATAGAATCCGCATGTGGCGAGCGCAAACAGAATCAGGATCAGGCCGAGAAGCGCTCCCGGGAGAAAAGAATGTGGCTTCGGAAAATAGAGAGGCATGGGAACCTCCTCTCCGGCGCGGCGACCTCGCGCTGGAAGCACACCCGAATTGCTGCGAGAGTGTGCAAGAACGACTATCCGCTTTCAATCCTAGCGGGCCTACGCGATTCTGTCTGTGATTAGACGCACAGGCTAGGGCGGCATTTTTCGGGTTCCCATGAACCGGTCATTAATGCAAATGCCTTGCTTGCGTCAATGATCAATCTTGCGTCGCACTCCCGAACCTCCGCACAGAGGGACGTGGCTTCGGCGGTGATAACTGTCACAGACATGACACCTCCACTGATCTAGTATCTACTGTGACGCTGGCGTCCATTTCTCACCGGAGGACTTTCGGCTACGAAGCTCTTCTCTCTGTGAGCCTCTCTTGGTGCCATCCAGAGGAAATGAGGCCATGGACCGCGTTGTGCTGTGCATCGACGATCGAGCAGAAATGTTGGAGCTTCGCAAAGGGGCTCTGGAATCCAGCGGTTTCCACGTTAAGACCGTAACCAGCGGATACGCCGCGATTAAAATGTTGGAGGAGACGTCGGTCGATGCTGTTTTGCTGGAGTACAAACAGCAAGGCATAGACGCCGAAGCCCTTGCCCATCAGATCCACCGACGGTTTCCCAACGTTCCGATCATTCTGCTTTCAGCCTACTTCGAGATGCCAGAGCGGATTCTGTGGTTGGTGGATGCGTACGTGATGAAGAGCGAACTGCCGGACGGGCTGGTGCGAGTCATCGAAAGCGTAATACGTCCGTCCAACACCGATGCGACGCACGAGCTTCCGGCGCGTCCGAACCGCAAGCCAGCAGCGTAAGAATAAAGTGGGGGACCCGCCGCCGAATAGTTGTCGAACAATCCCCATAGCACTCACTGAGCGTAGGATTAAGATGGGTCCGTCACGCTGAGCCTCGATCAAATCCAACGGGAACTCAATGCCATTCATGATTTTGATGTTTCGTTCTTGGCAGCGAGCGAGCACTACCCCGAGGAACTCGTCGGGTTCGAGCTGCGCAAGTTGCGCAAACAGGAACTGCTTGGGTTGGCTCAGTTGATAGCATCGAGGAACTAGAAGAGTAACCTGTATGCGCCGATTCATGTCCGTCGTTGCGCTCGCGGCTATATTGTTCACGTCGCTGCTGGCGCAGACTCCTCAACCATCGCCCACTCAACCGACACCGCAGCAACAGCAGAAATCTCAACCGAAATGTACCGACAACGGCACGTATGTCAACAGCAAAGGAGAAACAGTAAAGCGCCCAGAAAACTGCTCGGCAGCGCCGCAAGGAGCTACCGCCCAATGCCGCGACGGAAGTTACAGTTTCAGCCAGAGCCGCCGAGGGACATGCTCTCATCATGGGGGAGTTGCTAAATGGCTTTAACGCTATGGAGAACCAGTGAAGCGGCTAGACATCCCACGAAACTCCCACCCAACCCCGCTAGCGCCTGCCAATGACGGGGGCGTGTGCGCTGTCGGCCCGCGCGGATGTCGGCGGCATAGAAGCATCCCTCAATGCTGACTCAACTGCAACTCATATACCACCGGCCCACAGAACAATTGACCACGCTCAACGTATGACGCCGGATTTCGCAATCGTTCGATGATTGGTTTGCCCGAAAGAGCACTGGTCACAATATAAATGTAGTAGCGTTCCCGTCGCACGGGTCGCAAGCGGCGTTCCACTCGTTGACGGTGAGATTGACGGCCGAGATGGTCTTGCCAACAGAAGATTTGACTTCGACGAAAATCTCGGTTTCGTCACCATCGAATGAAGTTAGGTCCCAGCCGACGAAATCCTGTTCTTGTGCATGCCATCGAATGCGTTCAGAGAGATCTGGACGTCCCAGCTTGGTCAACCGGTCTTTTTCGTAAGTGAGCACCACTCGTTCACCAGCATCACCCACTTTGCGAGACTCCGGCGAGTAACGACGCCTCCTGCCAAGCAAACCCTCGGATTCATGACCTTTGCGCGGTGGGCGCGGCTCGAAATCGTGTACCTCGATTGTTTGCAAACTCGGAGCCGGATCAACGACAGCTTGTACCAAACGGTCAACCGTGGCCTCCATCGGGTCGGAGACCATCTCCGTATAGAGTTGAACAAGTTCTCGGAGGTCCGATACTAGCTGCCTTTCCTCTGGTAGCGCACTGATGCGATAGGGGGAATACGAGAGAATCGTCGATTGCTGGTAAGCATAGTGTAGCTTCTGGCGTGGTTCGGCGCCCCGATCAATGGGTCCGCGAGCTAAATTCGTGGGTATCAGATGATTGAACATATCCTGCAGACGCGTCGCAGCAGAACGCATGCGCGGGAATGCGTTGGCGGCGCTGCCAAACTGTTTCTCGAACTGGGTGGTTCCAAAAGCAAGGGCGAGTGTTACCGCCGACATGTCCGTGGAGAACAGATAAACGACGTAGTACTCAGTGGTCGCGCTGGTCGTGAGGCGCCGGTCAAAGAGTGCAATCCAAGGCGCGGCCGTTACGTTGCCTGCACCGGTTGATCCTTCCACTACTATTGAGTTGAAGGCTGCTACATGTGGCAGTAGGGTTTCGGGAAACTGCCTGTTAACCAATTCGTAGACTGGGTCGTGGCTGTCCACTCGTCCCTTCTGACTCATCCGACGGCATCTTGGCTTTCGGCAAGGTAGGAGATGACTGCCCATGGCACATGATCCACCGTGTATTCGGATTGAGCGGAAACAGATCGCAAATCTGCCGTCTTGCTCTTGGGATTCACTCTTAGCACAACGAACCTGTCGTGACGGCCTCGAACCATCACAGGATCATTCTGCTTGGGTTCGCGAACTCTAGGCGTTGTCATGCGGAACAGTTTCCCACATGGCGGACCCGATTGCCAGATCTGTGGATTTCAAACTGCACCACTACCCGGCCATTTCGACACTGGTCTACTTTTCCCATATCGAATACGATGATCGATTCGTGAATTTCTCGCGGCGTTTATGATTGCGGCTGCGCGGGTTCGCGGGCATTGAGGGGATCGCGTCGCAACCTCTCCAGATGGAAAGCAGACACGATCCCGCGGTTCGGTGGCTGGGATACGACTGGTTCGATACTTGGTTAAAGAGGGGAATGGAAAACCATACTGCTAAGCAATCTCTGCCAACGCTGACCGGGGCCCGCACTCAACGGGTGCTGGTGGCCACAACCGCCATGCTGGCGTTTATCTCGTTCTGGCGGGCGGCCGCGATCGTGCTCAATGACATGGGCTCCTCCGCGTTCTATGCGGGCGCCATTGCCGAGCACTTCGTTGGCAAAGCCGCTCCCTGGTTCATCCTCGCCATCATGTTGCTCTCCTACGCGGTCCGTTCGGTTTACATCGAGAGCTGCAGCATGTTTGTGCGCGGCGGCGTGTATCGCGTGGTGAAGGAGGCCATGGGCGGAACCCTGGCCAAGTTCTCGGTTTCGGCGCTCATGTTCGACTACATCCTGACCGGGCCGATCAGCGGCGTGTCGGCGGGCCTGTATCTGGTGGGTTTGCTAAACGAACTGCTGCACTATTTCCACCTCCCTTTCGATCTTCCCGTGAACTTTACCGCGGCCGTCTTTGCCGCCGTGGTCACGATTTATTTTTGGTGGGAGAACGTCAAGGGCATACCCGAATCGAGCGAAAAAGCCCTGCGCATCATGTATGTCACGACCGTCATGGTGGTCCTGATGCTGGTCTGGTGCGGCTATACGCTCTGGGCGCGGGGGGCTCATCTTCCGCCGTTGCCGCGGCTGTCGAATCTTGTCTACTCCGACGATGCCCTGGGCTGGTTGCGCCACACCTCGCTGCCCTACACCGTCGGACTGATCGGCGTTTTGATCGGTCTCGGCCACTCGGTGCTGGCCATGAGCGGCGAGGAGACGATGGCTCAGGTGTATCGCGAGATTGAGCATCCCAAGCTGCGCAACCTGGAAAAAGCGGGCTTCGTCATCTTTGTCTACAGTTTAATTTTCACCGCCGGAGTCGCATTTTTCGCAGTCATGATCATCCCCGACGCGGTGCGAAAGAATTTCTTCGACAACCCAATCGGCGGGCTGGCCATGTACCTGGTTGGGCCCTTGTCTGTGCGGCTGGCGTTCCGCGCTTTCGTCGTTGTGGTCGGGGTCTTGATGCTGGCCGGAGCCGTCAACACGGCGATCGTGGGCTCAAACGGAGTCCTCAACCGCGTCTCCGAGGATGGCATTCTCCCCTACTGGTTTCGCCGCCCCCACCGCCGGTTCGGGACCTCCTACCGTATCTTGAATTCGGTCGTTGGCCTTCAGCTCCTCACCATTCTTCTGAGCCGAGGCAATATCTTCCTGCTCGGTGAGGCGTATGCCTTTGGTGTAATGTGGAGCTTCGCCATGAAGGGCTTGGCCGTGCTGGTGTTGCGCTACAAGCAGCCCGGGAAGCGGGAATTTCGCGTGCCCCTCAACCTGAAGGTTGGGGGCGTCGAGATCCCAGTCGGCTTGGGCCTGATTACGGTTACGCTGGTTGCGTTGTGCATCATCAATCTTTTCACCAAGCAGGTCGCGACCCTTTCCGGGGTGGCGTTCACTATCATTTTTTTCGTCGTTTTCGAAGTCTCCGAAAAGATGACCAAACGCAGCGCTGGGGCTCATACCCAACTTGACCAGTTCAATCTGGAGCCGGGCGACGACCTCACCCCGAAAGGGCTCGGAGTGCGCCCTGGGAATATCCTGGTGATGGTCCGTAACTACAACACGCTTTATAACCTGGGGGCGGTGCTCGACCGCGTCGATCCGCGCAAACAGGATCTGGTAGTGCTCCACATGAGATTTCTTGTACGCGCGGAATCGGGGGAGGGCGAACTAGCGCCGGAGCAGCTTTTCAGCGTGGAGGAACAAGATCTCTTTACCCGGGCGCTTGCCTTGGCCGAGAAGAAAGGAAAGACGATCCATCTGGCGGTCGCTGCCGCCACCGAAAAGTGGGACGGCATCCTGCGCGCTGCCCAGAGCTTGCAGTCTTCGGCGGTTGTGCTGGGTCCTTCTCCCAATCGACCGGTGATTGAGGAGGCGCGAATCGCCGGGCTGGCGTGGGAGCGTCTGCCGGATCCCAAGCCACGACTAACCCTCGAGATCTATTTCCCGGGCGGCCAGGAGCATGTCTTTTATGTCGGCCCGCACGTGCCGCGGCTTACGCCCAAGGAGATCGATCTCCTGCACGGCATTTGGCTGGAATTGAGCAGCGATGTTGCCCCGGAAGAAATCCATCACCACGACGTCATCCACTTCGCCCTGCAAGAGCTCCAGCAGAACCTAAGCAATGCAGACCGGGAGAGTGTCTTGCGACGGCTGCGGCTGCATCTCGAGGAAATCAAAGAACGGCGCGCATCAAATCCTTGATCCAGCTGCCGGGCGACGGCTTCTTCACGTCACTTTCGGCGAATCCAGATTCAATCCAAAAGGGTAACCGTGAACGGGTCCGCCCGAATACCTGTTGATCGCGGTAGGGACACCAGTCGCCGGGTGCCCCCCGCACAGACCCGGACGGGCGCTCCTTAGCGCATCCGGTTCTTCTCGCAGATGAATAGCGGCCAAACTTATCGCTTGTCCGCACACCTGCCCACCCGTGGGACACGCGCAGTCCCGCGCTGAGTCGGGTACGTGTCGAATGGGAAAGTGTTCTCCTTGAGCCGCAGCCTTCCCTCCTCACTCTCCGCCGACGCTATTCCGTCTTTGTTCGAATGATTCATCGGTACTATGCCACGGTGTGACCCCTCGCAGACGTACATGCAGGCCGTGCGGCTATTGCCTTCGCCCGCCGCCCTGCTGCCTGGTTTGGCCGCAGGTGTCTCCGAGGTCTCCCGGTTCTCGTGCATGAAGTTTCTAGGCGTGCCTGGGGTCTTCGACTACGCCGGACTGAACAAGAACTCGCGCTAGCGCTCTTGCTCATGTTGCCTACCGCGCATGTTAAAGACGGCGGCGTCCGGATTGTATCTTTTCGGAGCTGGATACCCACCCCGCCTAGCCCCTGTCTACGCTTCACTGAGTCCCTCGCGGTAGCAGTGCAAGACTCGGGGCCGAGCAGATCGCTAGTCTTTACTCGTAAGGCTCTTTCATCCTCTACTTCATGCCGGTTTATCCCGGCGCACTAACATCCCGATTACACTCATTGGACTCGGAACGGGGGTTTTGAGTATAAACGCCTTGTTTGCAACAGAGCCGAATTCTTAGGCAACCGTAGCCGGTACGCACTGGATACTTGCTGGCGATGGTATCGGTCACCTGCTCCTCCCGGTCTTTCAACTGGTCGCCAATGGCCGCCCGAACTTTTGGCTCGGTGAGCAGAAGGCCCGATTTTCGCCAGTGCTGTGTCGAAAAGGATCGTCCGCATCTCCGGCCGCCACTGGCGAAGCTGCCTTCCTCAATTGTTCAAGCTCGGCCTGAACTTTCGCCCACTCTTTTGGCTTGCGCTTGGTTTGGGGAGAATCCTTACAAGAAAGGCGAAAAATCTTTCGCCAAAAGTGGGCGGCTGATATTCCTTGCCCCAGCTCTTTTGATAGCTCGCGCGACAGATTGTAGAGAAATTTCTTTTTCGTCATGCCGGGCGTTCTGAGTGTAAACGCCTTATAGTTACTTAGCCCGAAGAGATTACGAGATGGGATTTGCACAGCAGTGCCGTCTCGTCGGGTCTGTGCAAATCTGCGTCTTCGGGGATGGGGTGCAGGGGAAGGGGATCCCCTTCCCCCTGCATCAGCAATGGAGAAGCCCGGGAGCAATCGGATTTCTCGTTTCTCACAG
>CAVSTM010000011.1:0-304220 GCA_963730845.1 uncultured Acidobacteriaceae bacterium
CGCCCGCGATCGCGGCGCCGAACGGAACCCCGACTCTCGGCGAATGGGATCGCGCCGACAAAGATATTGCGGCTATAGGCGGCGCGGAAAGGCGGCGGGGGTTCATTCGCGCGCGGCTCCGACACTTCGATGCCGTCAATGGTGACAGCGCTCTGTTCCGTTCGTGCCGCCGACTTGCGATAGAAGAGCAGGAAAAGACGATCGGCGCTGTGGCCGGTCTGATCGGTGAGACCGGCGCCGAGATGCGATAAACGGGCGCTGGGCAGACCAGGTTCACTCCCCCACTAGCTTTCCCTGACCGTCAGCGAAACGCACGACAAGGCCAAGCGGCATTTCAGCGCCGCCGGTCGTCGCGTAATCAATGGCGGCATAGGTCCAGCCAGTCTTGGCGGCCATGTCGTGACTGTTGGTGTAATGATGCTGTCGCTTCGGCGGCGCGCGCTCGGTGAAAAACGCCCAGACCAGTGGCGTGGCGGACCCCGAGGTGGCCAAACTCATTACCTCCACGGCCTCATAGAGGGGTTCTCGCGGCAACCACACGTACCAGTGGTGGTCCCAATGGTGGAACTCGGTAACGAAGGGAACGATCGGCTCGGCTGACGATGCCGCGAAAGTCGGCGCTATCATTGCGATGAGCGGCAGGGCGAGAATTCTGAGCATGGCTTCTCCTGCTCAAGTATAGCCGAATACTCAACGATTTTCTTTAGAGCCGATCCAAGAAGATATTGAGTCGGGTGAATCGGTTGTGATTCATTGATGGGCGCTTTGATTCGCACAGGAGCGCCCGATGTGGAAGCCCGAACACCGCCAAGCGGCCGAACGGCACGGCCTTCGTTATCCGAGTGACCTCACCGACGCCGAATGGGCGCTGGTTGCGCCGATGGTTCCACCGGCCAGGCACGGCGGCCGGCCGCGGGACGTCAATGTCCGCGAGGTGCTCAACGCGATCTGCTACGTGCTGTCGACCGGCTGTCAGTGGCAGGCCTTGCCGAAGGACCTGCCGCCGAAGAGCACAGCGCACTATTACTTCATGCTGTGGGACTGGGATGGCACGCTGGCGCGCATCCACCACGCGCTCTATGTCGCGACCCGCGAGCAGGCCGGACGCGAAGCGAGCCCGACTGCGGCGATCATCGACAGTCAGAGTGCCAAGGCGGCTCAAAAAGGGGCTCTGCGCTCGACCCGCAGGGTTACGATGCAGGCAAGAAGGTCACCGGACGCAAGCGCCATATCCTCGTCGACACGCTCGGGTTGCTGTTGAGCGTGGTCGTTCACCCCGCCGACGTGCAGGATCGCGATGGCGCCCGCCAGGTGCTGCGCACGGCGCGCCGCTTGTTTCCATTTATCGAATGCATCTTTGCGGATGCCGGATATCAAGGGCCGAAGATGGAAAAGGTCATCGGCGACACCGGGTGCTGGACGTTGCAGATCGTCAAGCGCGCCAATGCACACACCTTCGTCGTCTTGCCCAAGCGATGGATTGTCGAGCGCACGTTCGCATGGATCAGCCGCAACCGCCGTTTGGCACGCGATTTCGAGCGCTATGCCAGAACCACCGCCGCCTTCATCCGCCTTGCCATGATCCGTATCATGCTCAGACGCTTGACCGCACCAAGCCGTTGCTCATGAATCTCAACTTCTTGGATCGGCTCTTAGAGCAGGCTCGGCACCATCGCCGCGCTTGCCGGCGAAAGCGCGCTCCGCTACGGAGCGGCGGCGGAAATTGATGGTCGCCGCCGTCAGTCCCCAGATCAGGCCGAGCAGCAGGAAGAAGTGGCGCCAGTGGTCGGTGTCGACGATCAGGCCTTCGGCCGCCTCGCCGACGAAAGCCGCATAGGCGGCGATCAGATAGTTCTGCCACGGCGTCGGCACCAGCACCGCTCCGAGCCCGATCGCCAACGTCACCACGACGAACGTCAAATAGGCGGCGCCGCCGAGCCAGCCGTAGACCAGGAAACCCTGCATGTAGACGTCGTGCTGCTGCGTGCCGTACTCGCGGCTGAACGCGAACGGCCCCATGCCGTTCGGATGATCGAGGATCACGCTGAGCGCCAGTTTTTGTTCCCAGAAGCGGCCGCCCGGCCCGACGTCGTAGGGCTGAATCGCCTTGGCGCGCTCCAGGAACAGGTCATGGACGGAATTGATCGACATCATGGCGATCACCAGCAGCAGCACTCCCACCACCGCGACGATGCTGAACAACAAGAAGCGGGCGCGCGTGCGCGGGTCCGGCGTCGTGACCAGCAGGAGCCCGATCGCGGCGGCGGCGGAGATCGCGAAATGCGCCCAGGCGCCGCGCGAAAAGCTGAGGAACAGGCCGCCCGACAACACCGCGATGATAACGACGCTGGAGAGCCGCATGCCGCGCGTCATCACGCCGATCAACAGCAAGAGCAGCGGGAAGATCAGGAACGGTCCATAGACGTTCGGGTCCTTGAACGTCGCGCTGACGCGGTCATAGGCTCAGAAATATGTCGGAGCCCGGCAGCAGGTGGAAAAAGCCGATATAGCCCGCCGCCGTGGCGATCAGCGCGGCGAGGATATAGGCGCGGCGCAGGATCGTCAGGCGCACCAGATCGCCGTCGCAGAACAGGCAGGCGAACATGATCGCCGCAAGCGCCAAATAGAACGACGTGGCGACATATTGGATGGTTTGTTGCTGGTCGCCGACCTGGATCAGCGACAGACAGCCGCCGACCAGCCAGATCGTCAGCAGCACCACCAGCGGGGCGAGTTTGCGATCGAACGGCACACGGGCGCCGACGCAGATGAAGAGCAGCACGATCATCAAGCCGTCGTGCGGCGACGGTTCGATGAAGGCGACCGAACTGGTCAGCACCGTGACGAACAGGACAATGTTCAAAAGCCGCTGCGGCAGCGCCACGGCCGCGCCGGAATTTTCGCCATCGGCAAGAGCCGCCGCCGGGCTGCGCAGCTCGCTCAATAGGCGTTCTCCGTGCGGATCAGCGCGAACGGGGTTTGCGCCAGGATGTAAAGGTCGAGCAAGATCGACCAGTTCTCGATGTAGTACAGGTCGTGTTCGACGCGGCGCTGGATTTTTTCCTGGCTGTCGGTCTCGCCGCGCCAGCCGTGGATCTGCGCCCAGCCGGTGATGCCGGGTTTGACGCGGTGGCGGGCAAAATAGCCGTCGACCGCCTCGTCGTAGAGGCGGTTCGCGGCCTTGGCGTGCAAGGCGTGCGGACGCGGCCCGACCAGCGACAGGTTGCCGGCGAACACGACGTTGAAGAGCTGCGGCAGCTCGTCGAGGCTGGTCTTGCGGATGAAACGGCCGACACGCGTCACCCGGGAATCGTCCTGGGTCACCAGCTTGCTCGCGGTTAAATCCGCCTGATCGGCATACATCGAACGGAACTTGTAGATTTCGATGAGTTCGTTGTTGAAGCCGTAGCGCTTCTGCTTGAAGAGCACCGGGCCCTTGCTGTCGAGTTTGATGGCGATGGCGACGAGGAGCATGATCGGTGCGGCGCAGATCAATGCCAGCGAGCCGACAATCTTGTCGAACAGCCATTTCATCACGACGTCCCAGTCGGCAATCGGCTTGTCGAAAATGTCGAGCACCGGGACGTTGCCGACATAGGAATACGAACGCGGGCGGTAGTGCAGCTTGTTGGTGTGCGCGGACAGGCGGATGTCGACCGGCAGCACCCAGAGCTTCTTGAGCATCTGCAGGATGCGGCTTTCCGCCGAGATCGGCAGCGAGAAGATCACCAGGTCGACGCGGGTATGGCGGGCGAACGCCACCAGGTCATCGACCGTGCCGAGCTTGGGGACGCCGGCACAGCTGGGCAGACTGCGGTCGTCGCCGCGATCATCGAACACGCCGACGAGGCGCACGTCGGAATCGCGCTGGGCGGCAAGCGAACGGATCAGCGACTCGCCGTTGCCGTCGGCGCCGACCACGACGGTGCGGCGATCGAGCCGGCCTTCGCGGGTCCAGCGACGGACCAGGAGAAACAGCGCGCGGCGGAAGGCGATCAAGGCGAACAGCCCGAGCACATAGAAGGAGCCGAGCCACGCCCGGGAGAACTGGTCGCCGGCTTTGGCGAAGAACGACGCGCTGATGGCGATCAAAAACACCACGGACCAGGCCGAGGCGAGCCGCATGTACTGCTTCTCGTGGCCGCGGAACGCCTGGACCTGATAAATATCCGCCACCTGGAACGCGAGCATGGCCAGAAGGGCGATGCCGAGAATGGCGGCGAAGTAATGCCAGGCGAAGCCGTGCGCGGGCACCACGTAACAGACATACACGGCGAAACCGACCGCCGCGACCAGCGCAACTTCGATCACGCGGACCAGGCCGGCCAGCACGATCGGCGAAAAGGCGGCCTCATAGGGCTGCGCGGCGACGGCGCGGGCGGCGTCCGACAGCTCGGGTTCCGTGACCCGCGGCGCCGCAGCCTGCGGTGTGGCCGACGCCGCCGACAAGATCGCGGAGGCGGTCTTGAAAATCGTGCCGGGCTCGGGCTTGGACATGTTTGATACGCGATTTACTGCCCACTGCCGGGCGCGGGAACGCTCGGCCAGCAGTCTGAGGGGCAAAATAGTGAATAAAGTTCAAAAATTGGTTATGTGAACGGCGCGAAGTCTTCGCATGGCAAGCGCCTCGCGATAGGCGGCGATGCCGCCGTCCACCATGGTGGTCGATGAGAACACCCGGTGGACCCGCGATTTGACCAGTTGCGCCACACGGTCGACTTGCGCCGGGCCATCGAGCGCGGCGCCGATCGCATCGACCAGCGCGTCGACATTGTCGGGCGCGATGAGGTGCTCGGCTTGCGGGCCGAAGATCTCCGGGATGCCGCCGACGCGCGTGGCGATGATCGGCACGCCGGCGGCGGCCGCCTCGAGCACCACATACGGCAGCGATTCGGCGCGTGACGGCAGCACCAGCATGCGCCCCATGGCGAAAGCCTCGCGCGCCGGCTGATGGCCGACAAAACGGATCTGGTCGGCGACCCCGAGACGCCGCGCCTGGGCCGCAAGGTCCGGGCCTTGCGGCCCTTCGCCGGCGATGGTCGCGCTCACGCGCCGGCCGGAGCGATTGAGCAGCGCCAGCGCTTCGATGAGGACGTCGATGCCCTTGACCGGCCGCAATTCGCCGACGCAAACGATATCGGTGGCATCGTCTCTAACCTTGACCGGTGCGAACTCGGTTTCGCCGACGCCGTTGCGCACGATGCGCACCATGGCCCGCGGCCGGCCGATTTCGGCGCGAAACAGGTCGGCGACGTAGGCGCTTTCGAACAGAAAAAGGTCGGTGCGCCAGCGCAGCAGCCATTCGAGCTTGCGGTAGAAGCCGCCGCGCAGCGTGCCCGGGGAATAGACCAGCGAGCCGCCATGGGGCGTATAGACGCGGATCGCGTTGGGCGCGCTCGGCGCCAACCGCGCCAGCGCGGCGCCTTTGGCGCCGTGGCCGTGCAGCACGTCGGGGGCGAGGAGCCCGATGCGCTGCGAAATCACGCGCAGCGCCAAGATATCGGCCGTCCAAGCATCGGTGGGCCTGGCCTTTTACCTTTTTCATCACAAACGCCCAGTGAGCGCCATCACAGACATCTAACCGCTCATCGCCGACAATCGAGATCGACCTGTGGCAGCCGGAGGTGCGTCCGTCCACAACGACGGCCCTGGAAACTGCCCCAACCCACGAGTCGGCGCTCTTTGAGAACACCAATTTGGGAAATGAGCAGGCGTCAGCCCGCCCCCGAACCCCCGAATGCAGCGAAAAGCAAGCTAAGTCATTGACGAATAAATACTTTACCTCTAAGTCATTTAAACTCAAAGAAGTAGCGGGGATTTCCTCCTAACCCCATGATTCCAATACCCAGCTGGCGCTATCAGAATGGATCCCGAGCACAATTCATGCCACACTTCAACCATGAGGATTTTAAATTAGGACACTACCGAGGGGTCTAATGAAAACACGGCTGAGATGGAGTTTCACAATCACTGCTTGCACACTGCTCATGGTGAAAATCGCATTAGCTCAGCAAACGCCAAAACAGGACAGTAGCGCCACGGTCACGATCGTCACAGCAGGTGACATCTCGGTCACCAGAGCGGCGGATGGCAAGGCCGCAGTGTTAATCAATTTCGTTCCGGGCAAAGCGAAATCAGGCGACACGCGAATTACGATTTCAGGCCCGTATTCCTTGGATGTGAACGGGGGGTGAAGGAAGAGAAAGGTCCCCAGGGGGTCGAGCTTCATGTGCTGAGTCATGAAGAATTGCGGTCCGAAGCTCCGGAAATCGGTTTGTGGGAACAATCACACAAATATTCCCGATACTCCGCGTGCAGCAAGATCCCCATGTACCCCGGATGTGGCAATCCAATTTGTGACCAATATGGCCATCCGGAGGATCAGTGCCGGTACAACAGTGGTTCCGGCTGCGCGTGTGTTGCCCCTGGGGGCGGTCCATGCTCGCAGACGGCGAACCTCCGCAAGATAGGAAATTAAACCAAGACTCAGCTTGCGATGGAGCTGAAATTTCGCGCCAGACATTCCCTAGTGACTGGGAAGCGACTTCAGGTAAGCCATGACGGCCTCTGCATCCGCGCGTGTCATCTGAAAACGAGGCATCGGAGCTCGCGGAGGCTTGCCATCGCGGGCGATTCCAGTAGTCAGCAGTGTAATGATCTCGGCATCGGTGCCCGGTGGCAAGCCGGCAAGCCGGGGAGCCGTGATTGGCCAACCCGCCACGGGTTGAGCCGGTTCATAAAACACCGGTGCGCCCGCGAGCCACTTTGCCCGGTCTAGGTCGCCGTTCTTATCGCGAGGCGTGTGGCAGTATCCACAACCCGCGATCCCTTCGACGATGTATTTGCCCTGGGCAATCAGTTTTGCATTGACGCTGGTTTTCGCAGCCTCCTGCGCGGAGGCGAGATGCGGGGCGCCAAATATGAATAGTAACAACACAGCGCTCCACCAGCCCGCGAGCAAGAATCCGAGGGTGCTGGCGATGTTCGTAGATCGAACCGGCATGGACTCACGCTCCTGACTTTGACCTTACCTCGGTCTTGAGTTTCACAAACAGACCGAATTGTATACCTGAATGATAATGACGCGGGAAGGACACGAGTTCACTCGTGCCCTTAAGTCGTAGCAAATGTTTCCAGTTTTAGCGACCGAGATGCCGTCAGCGTCCGGATTCGAACCGGTAGCCGATTCCACGCAACGTTTTCAAATAGCGGGGATGCCGTGGATCCTGTTCGATTTTCTCCCGCAGACGCCGCACAAAGACGTCAATCGAGCGTGGGGTCACAAACGACCCTTCTTTCCACACCGCGTCGAGCAACTGGTCGCGCGTAAAGACGCGTCCCCGGTGCCGCGCCAGATATTCGAGGAGCCGGAATTCGCGGACCGTGGTCAGTACCGTCCTGCCCTGCACGCGCACCGTCATCGAAGCGATATCAATTTCCACCTCTCCCACCTGAAGGATATCGCGATCGGGGACATCCGGCGGAACACGAAGAACATTTCGAACTCGCGCAATCAATTCACGGGGACTGAAGGGTTTGGTGATGTATCCGTCTCCACCGGCGTCGAAGGCCTGCAGGCGGTCGGGTTCCTGAGTTCTGGCGGAAAGAAAAATGACGGGTGTCTTGCCCAGCCGTTCGTGCTGGCGGATCTGCCGGCAGAGATCGAAGCCGCTGATCCCGGGCAGCATTATATCGAGGAGAAACAGCGCTGGTTGTACCATGGCTGCCATCGGAACCACCGGCGCTCCCGAGACAAATGTCGAGACTTCATATCCGGCGGTTCGCAGGTTGTGCTCGATCAGGCGAGATACATCCGGATCATCCTCCACGACGTAGATTAGATCGTGGTATCGCGGCTTGTTGGTCGCCTGCAAAGAGTCCATGGCCAGCATAGAGAGCCTCAAGCACTCTCAATGAAACTCAGTTAAGAAAAGCGTTGCTTTTGACACTCCCCACTCACACTAGTGGGACTGTGTTGCAGCAATGTTGCGCCAGTGTTAAAGGAGGGTTAATTTGAGCTTCTGCCAAAGCGTCACCATGGGTCCCGAAAGCCACGGCGCGCAAGGCTTTGCACCCTACAGTATCGAAATTTAGCCCGCTGTACGCCCAGTCTGTCTCACTCCAGCTTTGCTCTGCAATTCGTTCCCGAACTTTGCTCTGTACTCTGCTCACGCGTTACACTGCGAGATATGAACACAGGGAACCAACCGAATGTGAAGTTCGTGCAAACCCCCGATTACCGCGAGTCCTACTCCAACAGCGTGCAGATCCGGGTGAATGTGTGGGATTTCTTCCTCGTCTTCGGGACGATGCAGCAAAGCTCGGAGACGCAGGTGGAACTGCGAAACTTTCAGGGCATTTATCTCAGCCCGCAACAGGCCAAGGCGCTCATGGCGCTCTTGCAGCAGAACGTATCGAACTACGAGGCCGCGTTCGGCGAGATCAAACTTGATCCACGTGCTCCGGGTGGACCCATTCACTAATGCGGCGTTCACTGGTGCGCCGTTCCCTGATGCATCGTCCAACCATGGTGACGCGGCCGGCGGTGCCCTCTGATCTGAAAATAAAATCTCCACCAGCATCCTCCGCGTGGGCGCAGCAGGTTCTTCTGTTCGCGCTGTTTTTTGCCGGCTTGATGCTGCTGCATGCGCCACTTCTGCGCCTTCCTTATTTCTGGGATGAGGCCGGCTATTACGTTCCCGTGGCGCGGGATCTGTTTCTGACCGGCTCGCCGATTCCACTTCCACAGTCCACGCTCTCGAATGCGCACCCCCCTCTGGTAATGGCGTGGTTGGCGCTGGCCTGGCGTGTCTTCGGATACTCCACGCTGGTCACGCGCACTGCCATGCTGGTCCTGAGTGCGTTCTCGTTGCTGGGGCTGTTTCGACTTGCGCGAAGCGCTGCGAATCTGCCCGTGGCCTGGGCCACAACCGCGTTGGTGGCGATTTATCCTGTGTACTTCACGCAGAGTTCCATGGCACTGGTCGACCTGCCCGCCTCTGGATTTACCTTCTGGGCATTGGCCGCGTATATAGAAGACCGTCCGCGGAAGCTCGCGCTCTGGTTCTCTTTGGCGGCGTTGGCGAAAGAGACTGCGATACTGGCTCCGCTCGCCATATTTGGCTGGGAACTGCTCGCACATTTCGCTCGCCCACGTTTGAAGGAAACTCGTTGGCCGGAAATTCTTCCGCCGGTGGACAGACGTACACACTGGCTTTATCTGCTGATTCCCGTCGTGCCGATGGCCGTCTGGTACGCCTACCACTATTCAAAGACGGGTTTCCTGCTGGGCAATCCGGAATTTTTTCGTTATAACGTTGCCGCTACACTCAATCCTTTCCGCGTTCCCCTTGCACTGGGCATGAGGCTCTGGCAACTCTTCGGATATTTCGGTCTCTATCTGCTCACCCTGGCAGGATTGCTGGCCATGCTTCGTCCGCCCCAAATAGAGAAAGCCGAGAAGACAGACAGAAAAACGGAGAACGCTGCCGCCCGGCCGCGAATTCCAATCTGGATGCAAGCGGCATTTCTCTCCGTGATGCTTGCCTACCTGGCCTTCATGTCGGCAGTCGGCGGAGCAGAGCTGGCTCGCTACATGTTGCCCGTCGTCCCGCTGGTGATGCTGTTGTGGATTTCGACTCTCTGGCGTCGCGCGCGGCATTGGAAGTTGATTGTGGGAGCGGTCGCAATTGCCTTTGTCGCAGGACTGTTCACCAATCCGCCCTACGGATTCGCTCTCGAAGACAATCTGGCCTATCGCGACTACATCGTGATGCATGCGGAAACCAGCCGCTTTCTGGCGATGCGATATTCCGGCGCACGCGTTCTAACCGCATGGCCCGCATCGGACGAACTCACAAGGCCATGGCTAGGCTACGTCAGTCAGCCCATCCGAGTCGTGCGCATCGAGGATTTCTCCGCCGCGCAGATCGACGCAGCAGCCAAAGCTCGCGACGATTTCGATGTGGCCCTGGTCTTTTCCACGAAGTACCAGCCGCCGCATGCGTTGTTCGAAAATTGGGATGCATGGCAGCGCATCAAAGAAAAGTTCTTCGGCTACCATCGCGACTTGCTCCCCGAAGATATAGCCCAACGTCTAGGCGGAACGATTACCTATAGCAAAGAACAAAACGGGCAATGGATCGCGGTGATTGCAGTAGAGCGGTGAGTCTTCTCGTGTGATGAGTCGCCTCTGCCCCAAACAGGCGGGGCAGAGCCCCGCTACCACACAAGCGTCGAAGGACTCACATTCCCATCAAGTGACACGAATGCGTCTTGGCCACGACCCATACGCTCTTCCCGGGGCCAAGTTGAAGAGAGTCGCGCGCCGCCAGCGTCAAATGCACCTCAAACTCCGTGCCGCTGCAATCCACCGTTGCCGAGATGATGACGTCTCTCTGCTGCAATCGGAGAATAGTTCCCGGCAAGATGTTGCGAGCACTCAGCCCGCTCGGGTTTTCTGTTGCCAGCAGCAAATCCCCTGCGCGAACCCCCACGCGCAGCCGCGAGCCCACATCCGCCCGAACCAGCGGCGTTTCCAACTCCACCGCATCTTTTCCCAACCGGCAAGTCATCGTCCCGCGGTCTTCGTGCAGCGCCACCACCGTGGCGTTGAAGATGTTTTCGAATCCTGACAGGCGCGCGATGGTTTCCAGTCGCGGAACGCGCATGACTTCATGCGGCTGTCCTTGCGCCACAATTCTTCCCCCGTCCAGCATGATGACTTCATCACCCAGGGCAAACACTTCCTCGCCATTGTGGGTAACAAAAAGAATTGGGACGCGGTGCGACTGGTTCCACCGCCGCAGATCGCCGACTAGAGACGACTTCGTCGGACGGTCCAGCGCCGCCAGCGGCTCGTCGAGCAATAACGCGCGTGGCTCGGTCACCAGAGCCCGCGCCAGTGCGACGCGTTGGCGCTCACCTCCTGAGATCTGCGCCGGCCGCCGGTCGCGCAAGTGACCGATGCGGAACAACCCAAGCATCTCGCGGCTGCGCGCTTGTCGCTCCGCCGCGCTGAGCGTGTGCAGACCGTAAGCGACGTTCGCCTCGGCCGTCAGGTGAGGAAACAGCGCCAGGTCCTGATGCACGTACCCGATCCGCCGTTTCCAGGCTGCGACATTTTGCTTCTTCTCCGAGTCGTAAAGGTCTTCACCGCCAACCGCAACGCGCCCGTCATCCGGATCAGTCAGTCCGGCAATGCAATCGAGCAGCGTGGTTTTTCCCGCGCCCGATGCGCCGAAGACAATCGTGAAGCCGGCCATCGCGCGAAAATGCACATTCAGGTTGAAGCTGCCCTCGGGATTCGAAAAGCGTTTGCGGATGCGGACTTCGAGTTCGGAAGAGATTGGTTGTGCCGATGTCGGCAGCGCCGTTTGCGGAGCGGGAATAATCTTTACTTCCATGGACCCGCCACCCAGGGACGCCGGTTCAAGCTATACACGGTCGACAACACAACAAACGAGATGATCAGCAGCACCAGTGCCGTCTCATTTGCACTGGAATAATTCGCCGTCTCCACCTGATCGTAGATATCAATCGAGATGGTGCGCGTCACCCCCGGAATGTTGCCCCCGACCATGAGTACCACTCCAAATTCGCCCAGCGTATGCGCGAAGCTGAGCGCAAATCCCGTGACCAGCCCGGCTTTAGAGAGGGGAAGCACGATGCGGCGAAAGGTTTGCACCGGAGAATGTCCGAGCGACGCCGAAGCGCGAAGCAGACTGGAGTCAACCGCTCCAAACGACGTCGCGAACGGTTGCACGGCGAAGGGCAGACTGTATAACAATGACCCGATCACCAACCCTTCGAAAGTGAAGGCCAGCGTGTGGCCGGTGAGCGACTCCCACCAGCGGCCGAGCGGACTCCGCGAACCGAGTGCCACCAGGACATAAAAACCGAGCACAGTCGGTGGCAGAACAATCGGAAGCGCAACCGCGGCCTCGACCAGAAATTTCCAGCGCCAGCGTGAGTAAGTCAGCCAGTAGGCGATGGGAATTCCGATCGCGATCAGCAGCGTCGAAACAATAGCCGCCAGACGCACGGTCAACCAAAACGCCTCCCAGTTCATTTCCAAGTCGCTCCCGTGGAATGCTCCTCTGCAGGCAGGCTGAAACCATAAGTGGCGAGCAGCGCAATGGCCTCGGGGCTGCGCACGAAGTCCAGAAACCTGCGAGCCGCATCGCCCTGCTTTGATCGCGAGAGTACGACGGCCGCCTGATTCAGCGTGGGATAAGCATCGAGTGGAACCGTCCAGTAGCGGCCCTTGTCTTTAAGGGCCGGAGCAAGCGCATGAGAGAGCGCGATCAGTCCCGCCTGTGCGTTCCCCGATTCGACAAACTGCGCCGCCTGCGAAACGTTTTCTCCCAGCACCAGCCGGCTGGAGACCTGATCGAAAATTCCAAAGTGCCGCAGCGCCTCTGCCGCTGCTCGCCCGTACGGTGCTTGCGCGGGATTAGCAATCGAAATCTTCTTAACCGACGGATCGAGCAAAACCTTTATGCCGAGCTTCGACAAATCCAGCGGCGAATCGTTCGGCACCCACAGAACAAGTCGGCCGACCGCGTAGCGGTAAAGGGTATCTTTGGACACGAGTCCCTCGGCGATCAACTGCTGAGGATATTCTTCATCGGCCGAAAAGAAGACGTCGAAGGGCGCGCCGTTTCGTATCTGATTAGTCAGATTGCCGGACGAGCCGAACGATAGTTTCGCCGTTTGCCCGGTCTTCTTCGTGTAGGCATCGACGAGCTGCGGAAGAGCGGCACTCATATCCGCCGCTGCGGCCACGGTAATCTCCTGCGCGGTTGCAAGAGCTCCCGCGAGCACGAGAAGTACTACCAACAGTTGTTTCATAGTAGAGATCACGGCTCGTATCAGGGCATTGCTTTAGCGATGCCGCAAATTCTTCGAAATCCAACGCCCCTTTAGGGGCTGGGCATTGGAAGGCTCTTACTTTAGGCCGCGCGACAACGACGCACCGACGTTCCGGAAGCTGCTCTATCCTGAGTGGTCCGCGCCCGGTTACACCAATTTCGTTTTCGACAACGGCAACTCGCGCACCCGCTTGCCAGTGGCCGCAAAAACCGCGTTGTACAGAGCCGGCGCAAATGGCGGCACGCCCGGCTCGCCCACTCCGGCCGGCGGCGCTTCGCTCGTCACAATGTGCACGTCGACGTGCCGCGGAGCGCGATTCATGCGCGTGATCTGATAATTGTGGAAATTGCTCTGGTCGATGGCTCCGTTAGTAGCCGTAATCTCGCCGAACAACGCCAAGCTGGTTCCAAACACAGCCGCGCCCTCGAACTGATTGCGGACATTGTCCGGGCTGACGATCGTCCCCGCATCGACCGCGGTCCAAACATTCGGAATATGCACCTGTCCCTTGCTGTCGACTTCGACTTCAACCACGGTCGCAACATAAGTCAGGAAGCTACGGTGAGCGGCAATACCCATCCCGTGCCCTTTGCCCATTGCCCCTTTACCCCAGCCGGATCTCTCCACTACCATCTCGACCACGCGCCGCAATCGCGCTGTCTCGAGCGGATAATTCTTTGCGTCTTCCGCTTCGTCTCCCTTAAGGTCCAGGTTGACGATGCGCGGCGGCCCGATCAGATCCAGCAGGTACTGCGCGGAATCCTTATTGGCTGCTTTCGCCAGTTCGTCGGCAAAGGAACTAATCGCGAACGCATGATAGATGTTGGCCACGCTGCGCAGCCATCCAATGCGCACGTGGTAGTCGGCCGGGCCATTTTCCGCGCGATGGTTTGCAATATCGAAAGGAAGATTGTTCCATCCCAACCCCATCTCGTCGTCGGCGTACTTGGCAGCCGCGTCAAAAGTCGAACCGATCGGCGGATACACGGTGCGCTGCAGCCAAGCCGTCGGCTTGCCGTCCGGCCCGACGGCGGCCTTCATGTACATCGCGGCGACGGAGTGAAAATAATCGAAATGAATATCGTCTTCGCGGCTCCAGACAACCTTCACCGGTTTGCCCAGTTGTTTCGAAAGAACGGCAGCTTCCGCCACCTGGTCAGGTTTCGACTTGCGCCCGAACCCCCCGCCCAGCAGCGTGACATGGCAAGTCACATCTTCTTTCTTGATGCCAAGCACGCCCGCAATCGTCTCCTGCACCGCTTGAGGATTCTGTGTGGGCGCCCAAGCCAACACCTTCCCGTCGCGATACTCGGCAACGGCAACTGGCGGCTCCATCGAAGCATGCGCAAGATGGGGCGCGTAGTACTCAGCCTCAATAATCTTTCCGCCCCTCTTGGCGCTTCGCACAAACACGGCATCCACGTCGCCGACATTGCGAACCACTTTGCACGGCTGCCGTGAAGTGTCTTCAAGCGTCTTGCGGAACGGCGCCGAGTTATACACCGAATGCGGGCTGCTATCCCACTCGATCTTCAGGTTCTTGCGCCCCTTGAATGCCGCATATGTATTGTCGGCAATCACGGCAACGCCGCCCAAAGGTTGGAACAGGTGCGGTGGCTTAAAAGCGGCGATGGTCAATGTCTTCTGAACGCCCGTCACTTTGAGCGCGGCCGTGTCATCGTACGATTTGATCTTCTGTCCCAGCACGGGCGGATGCTCAACCGAAGCGTAAACCATGCCGGGCATGGTCGCGTCCAGGCCAAACATTGCTTTGCCGGTAACGATCTCGGGAAGGTCGAAAAGAGAATTGCTCTCCTTGCCTATATAGCGCCACTCGGAGCGCGTTTTGAGGGGTGCGTCCTCTCTTTTCGGAACCGGCAGCTTAGCCGCGGCTGCAGCAACTTCGCCATAACCCAGCTTGCGCCCGCTCGAGCCATGCACAACAAAGTGAGGCTCGGTGGTGCACTCCTTTGCAGAAACGCCCCACTGCGCGGCGGCGGCGCTGATCAACATCGCGCGCCCGGTAGCGCCCACCTGGCGCATCAGATCGAAGCCGCTCCGGACCGAATGCGACCCGTCCGTATCCTGCTCACCATATCTCGGATCGCCAATCGCCTGCTCAATCTTCACCTTCGACCAATCGGCGTCAAGTTCGTCCGTGACCACTAGCGGCAACGCCGTGCGGCTGCCGCATCCCATCTCCGAGCGATGAGCGACGATGGTGACTGTGCCATCCGAAGCGATCGACATCCACAGACTAGGTTCAAACGGAGGAGCAGCCGCCTCGCCTTCCGCCGCCCACAGCGGATCGGGAACGAGACGCGCGCTCAGCACAAAAACGCCGCTGGCCAATGCGCCTTGCAGGAATCCTCTTCGACTGACATGACGGCTGACATTTTCAATGAGCTTCATGCCGTCTCCTTCGCCGCCTCATGCCTCGCCGCCTGATGCTTCGCGGCTTGATGGATGGCCGCCCGAATCCGCTGATAAGTCCCGCAGCGGCACAGATTGCCCGCCATGGCCGTATCAATCTCCTGGTCGCTCGGATTCTTGTTCTCTTGAAGCAGTGCGATCGCCTGCATGATCTGCCCCGTCTGGCAATAGCCGCATTGCGGCACCCGAATCTCTATCCACGCTTGCTGCACGGGATGCATGGGCGCGATGCCTTCAATCGTAGTGATCTCGGCGCCGCTGATCTCTTTCATCGCCGTACTGCAGGAGCGAATCGCCGCGCCATTCTGGTGTACCGTACACGCCCCGCACAACGCCATGCCGCAGCCGAATTTCGTCCCCGTGAGTTGAGCCACGTCGCGCAAATACCACAACAACGGCATGTCGGGATCGCCGTCAAACGTCTTCTCTTTCCCGTTCACTTTAAAACGATTCATTTATCCCTCGGTGAAACATCCCTTGGTAAACTCTTTCACGAACCATGGATGCTACAGAATTGATTTCCATATCCTATTCGCAGCGCGCGAAATGTGGAAGAGAGCCAAGAGACTTCCCCTGTGATCCCCAGTGCGACCCCCGTGCCGCCCGTGGTTAAAGGTTTAAGTCACGCCGTCATATAATCGTCTGTCCTTGCCAGGAGGAATTTTGTCCTACGACGATCTGCGCGACTGGATCAAAGCACTCGACCGAGCCGGTGAACTGAAACGTATTCGCACGGAAGCCGACCCGATTCTAGAAATCACAGAAATTACCGATCGGGTTTCAAAGAATAAAGACCAGCAGGGAACTGTCGGTGGGAAAGCCCTCCTGTTCGAGAACGTAAAAGGCCATCCCGGTGCGCAACTTCTGATCAACCAGTTCGGCTCCGCCCGCCGCATGCGCCTGGCGCTGGAAGTCGATGCGCTGGACCAAATAGCCGAGCGCATCCGTGGCTTCATGGATGTGAAATCTCCGCTAGGTTTTCTCGACAAAGTAAAAATGCTGCCCATGCTAGCCGAGATGGGCAAGTTCTTCCCCAAGACCGTAGCTACCGGCCCCTGCAAAGAAGTAATCAAGCGAGACAATTTTTCACTGCTGGATTTCCCCATCCTGCAATGCTGGCCAAAAGATGGAGGACGCTTCATCACCCTCCCCTGCGTAATCACGCGCGACCCAAGAACAGGCAAGCGCAACGTAGGCATGTATCGCATGCAGATCTACGACGAGCGCACGACCGGCATGCACTGGCAAAGACAGAAAGTAGCCGCCGAACACTACCGCGACCACATAAGAAATGCAGCCGTCTCCCCAAATCACGTAGGGACGGACGCATTCGTCCGTCCAGCCGGACAAACCGGGGCCCCCGTCAAGCCGGGTGTTGGCTTGGCGGGGTGGCAGAGCCCGGCAACCGCCGCCGTAGACATCATGGCTCGCTCATCCGGAGGCGCGATGCTGGCCCAAGGCGACCGCCCCGCCGGCAAAATGGAAGTAGCCGTAGCCATAGGCACCGAGCCCGCGCTAACTTTCTCCGCTATCGTCCCCGCCCCGCCCGACGTGGAAGAATTCATCATCGCCGGGTTCCTAAGACAGAAGCCGGTAGAGCTAGCAAAGTGCGAGACCGTCGATCTCGAAGTCCCCGCCCATGCCGAGATCATCCTCGAAGGCTACGTCAACCTCGACGAACTCCGCACCGAAGGCCCCTTCGGCGATCACACCGGCTTCTACTCGCTGGAAGATGAGTATCCAGTCTTCCACGTCACTTGCATCACGCACCGCAAAGACCCGATCTACGCGACCACGGTAGTAGGCAAGCCGCCGCAAGAAGATGCCTGGATGGGCAAAGCCGTCGAGCGCATCTTCCTGCCGCTGATGAAGCTGACCATCCCCGAACTGGTGGACATCAACCTCCCCATTGAAGGCGTTTTCCACAACCTGATGCTGGTTTCCATTCGCAAGTCCTATCCCGGACAAGCCCGTAAAGTAATGAACGCCATCTGGTCGCTCGGCCAGGCGATGTTCACTAAGTGCATCATCGTGGTAGACCAGGACGTGGACGTGCAGGATATAGCCGACCTCACGTTGAAAGCGCTGAACAACATCGATCCCGAACGCGACATCCAGTTCACGGTTGGCCCGGTCGATTCGCTAGACCACGCCGCGCGCCTGGCGAACTACGGATCGAAAATGGGCATCGACGCCACGCGCAAGTGGTCAACCGAGGGTTTCAGTCGTCCGTGGCCAGACGAGATCGTGATGGACGCGAAAACCCGAGCGTTGGTGGATGCGAAGTGGAAGGCGCTGGCGAAGGAGTTGGGGATCGAGTAGGAGAGAGGCATAGCTAGCGGTTTTCCCAAACTTGCCGCTATACCGATTGTTTGCAATCTTGCAATTTTTCGTTCACCAACAACCGGGCAGTGAGTCCAATTTGACGACGCCCCGCGCCACGGAAAGTTCGGCTTGAGCCTGCAGCGAACTTGTGTTCTCATTAACAAATGACGCGGCCCATGGGGGCCCGTCAGCGCGCTTCAACCTCAACCCTCAACCTCATCAGCTTTTAGCGGAATCTGAGCGGACATGAGCGGAACACCACGAGGAGAAGAATCATGAAAAAAGTCAGCTACATTCCAAAAGGATACAGCACCATTACGCCGTACCTTGTCATCAAAGGCGCAGCAAAAGCGATCGATTACTACAAGAAAGTTTTCGGCGCAACTGTTGTCGTGCGCATGGATGGTCCTAACGGCCAGGTGGGCCACGCCGAACTCCAGATCGGCGACTCGCGCATCATGCTGGCGGACGAAAACCCTCAGATGGGCTACCGTAGCGCCGAGAGCATCGGCGCCTCGCCCGTGAGCCTGTATGTGTACCTCCCCGATTGCGACAAAGTCGTGGCGCAAGCGGCCGCGGAGGGTGCGAAAATCCTGAAGCCGGTCCAGGACCAGTTCTACGGAGATCGCTCAGGCTTTCTGCAAGACCCGTTCGGGCATCTCTGGGGCATTGCCACTCACAAGGAAGATGTCTCCCCGCAAGAGATGGACGAACGCGCCAGGAAAGCAATGCAGGCCGCCTGAAGTTAGCTCTTCCCCTGTGACCTCCGTGCTCCCTGTGGTTAAGAATTAGAAGCATGAACCACCGGGACACGGAGGTCACATAGAAGAGACGCTCGTACAATTACAGATCACAACTCCAGAAAGGAAATGTACCCATGCTCGCCGCTGGCAATCCTTTTCCGAATTTCTCGCTGCCTAACCAGGACGGCAAGACCACCAAGCTTTCCGACTTCGCTGGAAGTTGGCTGGTAGTTTATTTCTATCCCAAGGACGACACGCCGGGCTGCACCATCCAGGGTAGGTCCTTTACCGCGACCAAGGCTGATTTCGACGCTGCCGGAATCAGCGTCGTTGGTGTCAGCGCCGACGATGTGACCTCGCACAAGAACTTCTCCCACAAGTTCGCCTTTACCATCGACTTGCTCTCCGACACCGAATCCAATCTGATGAAGTCGCTCGGCCTCGGCCAGGCGGAATGGAAAGGGATGAAGTTCTGGGAGCGTACCAGTTTCGTGGTTGATCCGAAGGGTGTGATTCGCAAGGTGTACGAAAAGGTGAACCCGGAAGGCCACGAGAAAGTACTGCTCGACGACATCGCCAATCTGAAGAAGAAAGCGGCCTAGAGAAAAATCACTGTAGAGACGCGGCTCGCCGCGTCTCTAGCTGCTGCGATCGGACATTCCGCACTCTCTGGTTATAGATCTTGCCAGATGCTAGAGAGAACAGTTTCCTGCAGGCAGCAACCCAGCGCCGCTGCTCTTGCGGAGTTCTCCCAGAGCTCGGGTTGGCAAGGATGCCCGCGAATCCGCGGGCTTCCGGCTTACTGAGGCGTGGTGGCGATGTTCAGTCCCTGGTAGATGAACAATCCCGCAATCACCAGGATCATGACCCCCGACAAGGCGCCAAGCACCTTGACGATCGGTGTGATCTTTTTCATCTTGACCAGAACATCCATCTGATCTTTATGCATCTGGGATTCGGTTTCATTGAGGAAGATTGAATCGTCCTCATGCATGGTGAGGGTGCTGCGGTAGATCAACAGGATAATGAGAACTCCTGTCAGAACACCCCACGCGACAAGCAGCCCGAACATAGGAGACATACGCCACCTCGGAGCTGAGATCGAGCCAGTCCCCGATGTTGGCAGATTGCGCCCCAGCGAAACTTCGTGGTATCGCCGGCGTTCGGGTACGGGCCCCTACTGCGATGATTATAGACCCGTTGGCAAGAGGGCAGCGACTTATTGACCGCCCGACGCATCTAAACTCTAGGTACAATGAGGATTGCCGGCTGCTAAAAAGGCTTGTCGAGCCGCTTGCAAGCTTTGTTATAATAAGCAATCACGAGGAGATAGACAGATGGCAACCACCACACCCGACGTACAGACCAATACCCAGACCAGCGCCCAGCCCAAGACTGCGGCCCCCGTCCTGACCCCCAGCGCGATTGCCAAGGTCAAAGAAATCATGGCGACGCAGACGCCGGTCCCGTCGGGATTGCGCTTGTCCGTTGTCGGCGGCGGTTGCTCCGGTTTTCAATACTCCATGGCCTTCGAGAACGGTGCCGGCATGATGGACAAGGTTTTTGACTTCGACGGTTTGAAGGTTTACGTGGATGCGACTTCTCTGATGTATCTTGGCGGAGCGCATGTCGACTACGTCGAGACCCTGGAAGGCGCCGGGTTCAAGTTTGAAAACCCCAACGTGAAGAGCACCTGCGGCTGCGGCTCCTCGTTCAACGTTTAAGTTTTAACGTCGAGTGCTCGACATTTGCGTATTTCTGGCTTCACGTCAAGCCCCGCTTGATGCGGGGCTTTTCCATTGCTCTAAATTGCGATATTGCGCAAAGTCCGGACTCTACTGCTGAGGCGTCTGCACTGGTGGTGGCGGAGTTTGCGTCTGAAGACCTTGGTTTTGGCCGCCGTTAGGCGATAATCCTTGTCCCAATCCTTGTCCAAATCCACTTTGTCCAATTCCATTTTGCCCCGGTACACCGCCCGGCAATGAAGGAGTGAGTCCGCCCATCGCAGTTTGCGCACTAGGATTCACCGGTCCCGTCAGCAGGCCGCCGCGGTCGGCCATGGGCAGGTAAATGAAGAGCCAGTCGTTGTAATGGTTTTTAGTGAAGAAGACGCGAACGGTCTTCGCTTTGCTAGTGCTGGCGACCCCGAGGATCGGGCCTCCGCCAAACGTCGGTCCGTTGAAGCCGGAGCCGGAATTGGAATCTGCATGGGAAGACGACGATCCAGGCGAATTCGAAGCCCCCGCTGCATCTCCAGAGGAGGAATTGCCGGATGACGAATTGCCAGACAGTGGATTGCCGGCATTGCCACTCGGTGGATTCTGCAGCCCGCCCGGTTGCACTCCCAAACCGCCAAGCCCGCCTTGCAGCCCGCCTAATCCTCCCTGTGCTGCGCCGGGTCCGCTCTGTCCATTGACCAAGAAACTATTCTGCCCAGTCGGATCCAATACCGGCCCGTTGTTCAAGCTGATATCGGTCTGATGCAACAACTTGAAATCCTTCTCCTTACCTGTCACCGGGTCGACACTCATCGGATCCGTATAGCGTTTGCGGATGAAACGGAGGTTGTTGGTATTTTCCAGCTCCTCAAGGCGCGATGGATAACGCCCAAACTTCCTGTAGAAGTGCTGAATCGCGCGCATGTACTCTGTGCCCCGATGTCTCAGCTCCTCTTCGCGGTCGCGGCGGATCTGCTGGCCAATCTCGGGAAGCACGGTGAGCAGCGCAATCGCGATGAGCGCGAGAGTCAGCATCAGCGTGATCAGCATGTAGCCACGCTGGCGCATTTGCGATTTGTAATTTGCGATTTGTGATTTCGCCGATCTCAAACCGCAACGCCGCATAAACGTTCACTCGCCTTCAAGTTACCCATTACAAATTACCAATCAGTTTCATCCCTGAGTCAAGGGCAGACTCTGCCGATTGTTGTTGAGCACATCTTCCACGTCCACCGAGGTCGGCGCGATGTGCAGGACGCGATAGCGCCGGTCGACGATGTCGCCCTCAGCGGCGATAAAGACGTCTTCGTCCTGAGACAAAAATACCTTCTTCGTTTCCCCGGGCCGGTTGGCAAAGCCAAAGAACTTCAGCGTGATCGGCGGCGGCGGCGGAATAGTTGGAAGCGGACGGGGCGCAATGCCAGCTAGCTCCTCTGCCGTACCGTGTCCCTTGGGTTTTTCAATAACCGCCATCGACCCCACGACAAAAATGTTTCTTCCGTTGCCGGCGTACTTGATTTCCTCGCTCTGGCTGAGCAGTTTCAGGTCAAGCGTGGGATCCAGCCGCGGCTCAACCGCCGGCACTATTTTTCCCGAAGCCGTGCGTCTGGAGCCGGGCTTGGTCGTCGTCGAAGTCGGCTGCGCCGTTACCGGCGCCGCTGTCGGCGACGAGGGCCAGAACTCGTAGCCCAGCGTCAGCAGTGCGATCCCGCCCAACACCGCCAGCCAGACGACTTGCTTTCGGTTTTCGATTCCAAGTTTCACTCAGGCACCCGACCGCAGATAACTGTGCATAATGATTTCCAGCCGGACCGGTCCTGTACCTTCGCCCGCCAGGCCTACGCTATCCACCTCAAAAAACATCTTCGATCGTTCCAGCGTGTTGATGAACCGCACCAGTTGCAGATAGTCTCCGGAAAAACTTGCCACGATTTCCATGGGAATGACGCCGGAGCTTTCCGCCTCTTCTTCCTTGTAGTTCACTTGCTGCATCCGGACCCCATTCTCGTTCGCCAGTTTTCCCAGTTCATTGACCAGAAGCGGAGTCCTTCGCGGCAAAGCGGTCCTGGTAAAACCCGCTGATCTGATCCTTCGCCAGCACGATCTTCTTGTCCATGCCGCGCAGCGGTTCCACTTCGCGGGTTTTCTTCGTCAGTTCGGCCTTGAGTTCGTAGGATTTGCAGCCGCCGCGATTCCGGCGAGCCCACCAGCGGAGAGAACAGAACTGCCACCGCCACTACGTCGGCAGCCAACATCGCCCCAATCGCAATTTTCAAATTGCGCCGCGATTTCCGAAAGTCTGGCATTACTGTCCGCTCCTGTCCGTCGTATCAGGAACGTAAATCGAGATCACCGAAGCCGCGATGCCCGATCCCTCACCGTTCGGAGCCTCGTACACCAGCTGCGCTCCCTGAAAATGCTTCGAGCCCTCCATGCGATGGACTAGATCGACGGCCGCGGCGCGGGTGTCGCCCGCGACTTTCATTTCCAGTTCCACCTGACCCTGCTCATTCAATGCCGGCCGCAGCGAGACCACGTGCAGGTTCGTGGGCACCACCTGCTCCAGATCTTCGAACACGCGCGTCCAGGAAAATGCTTTGCGTTGAATCAGTCCATTCAAGAACTGCGACTGGTCTCGCGTGCTGCGATTGACGGCCAGGTCGAGAAAGGCTTGCGCCTTTGCCCGTTCGTCGTCGCGTTCCGCAATCTGTGCCTCGATGCGCGCAATTTCATGGCGATCTCTTCCGGCTTCTCTCCAGCCCTTGACCGCCAAACCGAGCAGAGCCAGCGTCATCACCGCCAGCAGACCCACCCCCAATCCCCAGCGTGCCCAGAATTCACGGGCATCTTCATAGGGCCGGGTTGCGAGATTGATGTCCAAACGCATATTTATGAAATGAGCGTCAACCTATGCTACGAAATCAGCGCTCCCACCACTCCCGCCATGCGCCAGCGCGGAATGGTGCCGGTGGTGGATCCAATCTGCGACGCCGTCACCAGTTCCTCAACCCGCGCTCCCGACTGGTTCTTCAGCGCCGGCGCCGGCGCCACCGGCTTCCGGCAGGCCGGCAACGTACACGCGCTCGATGTTCAGGTTGTAGGTGTCCTGAAAAAACACCACCGACGGATATACTTCCTCCGCCAGTTGATCGCCGGTGATGGTCACGCCGCGCACATTTTCGAGCGTCCGGGACAGCAGCAGCTGCTCCTGATCGAGAATCGCAATGCTGATCGTGCGCGCGTCCACCTTGACCACCAGCGTCGGCCGTTCCGCGTCCGCGGCTCCAATCGCCGCCAGCATCGACGGCATCACCATCCCCGGGTTGTAGCCCGCATCGCGAAACGCCGACTCATATTCCTCGAGCACCGTGTTCAGCACCACCGCCGCGATCGCTTGCACACCTTTCGCCGTCGGGTGCGCGTGATACGAGATGCGGGCATCGGCGGGATCGAAAGGCAGCGACTTCTTCAGCCGGAAGCGGACCACCGCTTCGGCCTCATCTCGCTTCGCGGGGAGGGTTTCGAAATCGAGGAGCACGACCCGCACCGAGGTGTCGGGCAGAATCGCGATCACGTCGTCGCGACCGCCCGCCGACGCCGCCCAGCGCGCTTTCAATTGCCTGCCGCACCGCCGTGCCGTCGCGCAGATTTGCTTCCATCAAATCGGGTACGACCGAGCCCGGCGCCAGTTCCCGCGCCGACGCCATTTCCACCATCCGCCCCGCATCGGCGGCCCGTCCCGCGAGCACGCGGTCGGCCGCGATTTCACAGGCAAGCGTCGGACGCCGAACGTGTTTGGAAGAGCTGGTCATTTTGGGTCCCTTGGTCACGACGTGATCGAAATTACCTCTGCCTTTGCCCTCGGCGAGGGACGAGCCGCCAAGAATTTCCTTCCGGCAACACCAATCCCACTCCGCATCTTGATGATATCCCCTACCGTACATGGCGAGGACAGTTACCTCGGCAGGTGCTTCTGGTGCTCTCCGGCCAGGCCTCGGTAACCAGCCTCAGCGCATGGTCTCGATAAAGGTGACTTTGTTGATCTCTTTCAGAGTGGTGAATCCACCGCGCACCTTGTCCAGCGCGGATTCGCGCAGGAACCGCATGCCCTCTTCGCGGGCAGCTTTCCGTGATCTCCGATGTCGGTCTTCGCTTCTCCAGAATCATCTCGCGGATGCGGTCGGTCAAATCCAGAAGTTCATGAATTGCCGTCCGTCCCCGGAATCCCGTGCCCGCGCACTCGATGCAGCCCTGCCCCTCGTACAAAGGAACCTGCGACCACTGGGCCGGATCCAGGCCGCTGGCCTCGAGCACGTCGTTCGGATAATGCACGGCCGTCCGGCAGGAATCGCAGATGATCCTTACCAGCCGTTGCGCCAGAATACAGTTCAACGCCGACACAAAGTTGTAAGGCTCGACGCCCATGTTCAGGAAGCGCCCGAGCACGTCGACCACGTTATTGGCATGGACGGTCGTGAATACGAGGTGGCCCGTCAGCGCCGATTGGATGGCGATCTGCGCCGTTTCGTTGTCGCGAATTTCGCCCACCATGATCTTGTCGGGGTCGTGACGCAAAATCGACCGCAGCCCGCGCGCAAAGGTCAAACCCTTTTTTTCGTTGACCGGAATCTGGGTGATGCCGCGCAGTTGATATTCGACCGGATCTTCAATGGTGATGATCTTGTCTTCGTCGGTCTTGATCTCGTTGACCGCCGCATAGAGCGTCGTGGTTTTGCCGCTGCCGGTCGGCCCCGTCACCAGCACCATGCCGTACGGTTCTTTGATGTAGGCGCGAAAGCGGCGCAGGTCGTCAGCGTCGAACCCGACCACGTCGAGCGTGAGCTTCTTGAACTTCTCGCTCATCGACTCCTTGTCGAGCACGCGCAGCACGGCGTCTTCGCCATGGATCGACGGCATGATCGAGACGCGGAAGTCGATGGCGCGCCCGCTGTACTTCACGCGGAAGCGCCCGTCCTGAGGTACGCGCCGCTCGGAAATATCCAGTTCGCTCATCACCTTGATGCGCGAAATGATGGTCGAATGATGCTCCTTGCCGATGGGCGGCATGGCGTTGGTGAGCACGCCGTCAATGCGAAACTTGATCACCACCGAGTCGTCGCGCGTCTCGATGTGAATATCGCTCGCCCGCCGCTGCAACGCCGTAAAAATCGTGGTGTCGACCAGGCGGATGATCGGGCTCATGTCCGTGCCCGCCGTCGCCGTCAACTTGTCGATCGAAATGGTCTCGTCGTTCCCGGCTTCGTCCTCGCGGATCACGTCGAGCGTGAATCCCTCGCTCGCGTCTTCCAGCACGCGCTTGGACTGCTCGGTCTTCTGCAGAATGTCGGAGATTTGCTTCAGCGTCGAAACTTTGGTGACGATCCGCTTGCCCAGCAGCAGGCTGATCTCGTCGATCATCATCAACTGGCTGGGATCGGCAATCGCAATCGCCAACCGCCCGTCCGCCGTCTCATCCAGCGGCACGAACTTATAGCGGAACATCAGGTGTACGGGGATCTTCTCGAACAGATCGTGGTGCAACTGGAAATCGGTCAGATCGATGAACTCGCAACGATAGCGCCGCGCGATATCCCGCGCGCGCGCCAGTTCGTCGGCAACCGGCGCCACTTCCGGCACCAGCTTCCCGCCATTTCCGCCGGTTACCAGTACTGTTTTCTTATCCGCCATGCCCATTCCAGTCTACAGCCTCTTCCAAAGTCTTTCTGTAGAGACGCGGCTTGCCGCGCCTTGCCGCACGCTGAGACGGGGCAAGCCCCGTCTCTACCGCCGGCCCCGTACCTCAGTGCACATTCGCTCCCAAAGTAAAGATCGGCATATAAAGCGAAATCAATATCCCGCCGACAAACACCGCCATGATGATCAGAATCATGGGCTCAATCAGCGCCATGGCTGCGCTCAGAGCCGTCTGCACGTCTTCTTCGTAAAACTCCGCCACCGAACCGAGCATCGCCGGCAGCGCACCGGTCGATTCTCCTACCTCCAGCATTTCCACCGCGAGATCGGGAAACAACTTCTGTGCCTCCAGGGCATGCGCCAGGCTCTGTCCTTCTCGCACCCGCTCCGCTGCGGCGGTGACCCCGTTCAACATCTGCCGGCTGCTCATCGATGCGCCCGCCGTTTCCATGGCCGGCACCAAAGGCAGACCCGCCCTGCAGCAGCGTCGCCAGAATCACGCGAGAAATTCGCCACCTGGTATTTCAAGCGGATTTCCCCGATCAGACGGCAGCGACAGCAGAAACCGGTCAATGCGTTCGGCCCCGCGATCACTCTGCTTCCACCGCCACAACAGCACACCCCGCCGCGCCCAAAACCAGCACCACAATCCATCCGTATTTCTGCGCGTTCAGACCGAGCGACAGCATGAATACCGTGATCGCCGGGCAGCTGCGCTCCCAGGTTATTGAACAAGTCGGCAAACTTTCGGCACCACGTAGGTGATCAGAAAAATCAGCATCACCGTCACCACCGAAACCAGCAGCGCCGGATACACCAGCGACACCAGCAGCTTTTTACGGAAGGTCTGCACCATCCGCTGATACATGATGTAGCGGCTCAGAACCTCTTCCATGTTGCCGCTCTTCTCGCCGGCCATGAGCGTGGTCGTGTACATCTTCGGAAACACCTGCTGGGCGGCGAACGCATCCGACAGCAACTCGCCGCCCTTTACCCGCTCGCGTACGTTTTCCAGCAACTGCAGCAGAGATTTGTCCCGCTGCCGCTTGATCAATAGATCCAGCGCCGTCAGGATCGGCAGTCCCGCCTTAATCAGCGTCAGAAACTGCTGGTTGAAGATCAGAAACGTCGACTGCCGCAGCTTGCCGCGCTGCCCGAACTGGCCTCCGCCCGGCTCAGGATGGTCCGGGGCTTGACCCAGTACACCAGGTATCCCTGCTGCGTGAACCGGTCGTGGATTTCCGCTTCGGAATACCCATGCTCCACCTGCTGCCGCAGATGGCCCTGTTCGTCGGCGACTTTGACCAGAAATTGTGCCATTCGCTATCGTCTGATTCCGAAGTTTCCGGTTTTGAGCTGCTGCGTGCCGAGCGTCTCAACCTAAGTCTAACACTCTGTTCCCAAAGCGGTTACCGCAACCTGTGCACCTGTGTGGTACGCAGGTAACCCGTGTGACGCCGTGTGACCGCAACGTAGTGGAGCGACGGGCGCCTCGCCCGTCCAGCCGACCGCCGCTCCGTATCAGGCCATCGCTTCACGCGATGCCGAAAGCGCGCTCCGTATCAGGGCATCGCTTCAGCGATGCTGGCCATCGCCGACGCCGCCCTACGGTCCCAATTCGCCTTCCACCGTCTCCACCCCCGGCGGAGGGGTAAACTGAAACCGGCCGTCGCTCAACTCCAAATTCTCTTTCCACCCCGCAAAGCGGAACTCCGTCGTCGCCCCGTCCGCCTCCATGAGTACGATGCGGACAATCTGGTCGGAGGGTGTGATCTCCAGTTGCACCTCGCTCACCTGTCCCGCCATGCCCTGGGGAATTCCTCGCAACAGAGTGTTACCCGCGCCCAGCGGCGACTTGATCCACAGCCTTTGAAAGTCCTCGTAATTCATTCTCCAGCTTCGTCTTACCGAGCAAAAATGCCAATGGAGACCGCAGGTCGTCCAGCTTCCGAAACTCTGTCTTTCTGAGTTGCCGTTCCGCCGGCAGATAGAACCACACCGCCTCGCCGTCGCTGACAAACAGCTTCTCTTTCGGAGAACGATATTCCCACCGCATCTTGCGCGGCTTTTTCAACCACAAGGTACCCGATTCCACCCGCTCCGGACCGTCGCCACGATATATTTCGGTGAAGTCCGACTGCAAACTGTGCAGATGATTGTAGTGGTCGTCAACCGCCCGAGCGAGTCGATGGATGTCCTCGGCTTGCGCGGGAATGGCGATCCTTACCAGCGTAAGCCAGCACAATGTCGTCAAATAGAAAGAGAATCGCCTATTCAAAGCCGGTCGTCCCAATTTCAATTCTACTTCGGCTTACCTTGGCCGACTATGACACGGAAGTAAACGTTCAGTTTTACGCTGCCCCGCTCTCTGTTGGTAGCAAATTAAAATGTCCGGTTTTCGTAGCAAGTGAAATGTCCGGTTTTCGGTTTAATCTCCTCCCGCAGCCGGGGCTGTGGGAAGTGGGAATCCCGCGCATTTTGCGGGATTTCCAAGCAAGACGGGAAAGTCGGTTTTTGGACTTTTCCGTCTTGCGTCTTTTCCATAGCCCTGCGCTCGCCGATTTTTTCCTTCGGCAGAGATTTTCCTTCCGCATTGTAGTGCCCCAGTCGCTGGGGGCCGTGGGTAATCGTGAAAGTTCCATCCAAATGCTGGTGCACGGTGACCGAACAGCCCGCCAAAGTAGCGCGCCAACGCACCGGCTCAATCTGCAGGCGCAGGTTCTGGATGCTGACCGTGTTGTCACGGTTGACGGTACGTTCGAACTGCAGGGCGAAAATCAGATCCAGATCTCGACTGGAACGGCGCACAAAGGCACTGCCGCGCTCCGCCGCCGGTACTTGAAAGCGAGTATTGAACTCAGCCATGTAGTGCTCGCGCAGAAACTGATTGGCTGTCTCCAGAGTGCGGGCTCCGCGTAGCCGCAGCTCCTGCGGCAAGCGCCCTTGCCAAGTGCCGAAGCTCCGTTCCGATCGACCACGTGCCTGAGGGGAATAAGCAGGAATCATCTGCACTCCCAACTCGCGTAGGGCCCGACCGACTTGCGTCAGCCGGTGCCGATCGATCTTGCCTCCCGCCTTCGGGGTGAGCCAGAAATGACTGCCGCGATCGCTGTACAAGGCGCAAAAAACTCCTTTGCGCTCAATCACTTCCTTCAGTCCAGCCATCACCGTCAACGTGGATTCCTCTTCCGTCAGCTGCGCATAATAGATCTCGCTGGTGGCATCGTCCAGGATCACGATCAGGTCATACCAGCGTTCGTCCTGGAACCATTGATGCCGGCTCCCGTCGATGTGCAGCAGCATGCCCGGTAAAGGCCGCCGCGGCCGGCGCTTGCGATGCACTCCCCGCTTGCGCTCCCGCGCCACCAGCCCCGCCCCTTGTAACACCGTTTTCACCCAGGTGTAACTCAGATCGATCGCATGCTGCTCGCGCAACTTCTCGTGAAAATGTCGCACATTGAAATCAAAGTACTGGTCCCGATACAGCGCCAGCACTTTCTCCACCGTGGCGAAGGGCACTCGCTTCGGGGAAGGCTGCCCGCGACGTTTATCGAACATACTTTCATAGCCAAACTGCTCATACCGTTCGCGAACCCGCCGGAGATGCCGGTCGCTGAAACCGAGAATCTCGGCCGCCTGCCACCATGTGATCTTCTTCGCCATCGCCCGCAAAATCACTTCCTGTATCTTCATCGCCCGCTCCATCGCGGCCTTCGAGTAAGAGAACATGCTTGCCATGTTCTCGTACTCTCACCGCCTGCAAAGCGGACATTTCACGTGCTAATTCGACCGGACATTTGATGTGCTAACGACAACGCTGCCCCGCTCTCTTGACAGGGTCTCGCCGAGGGGACAGAATCCAACGCCACACGCTGTTGGGCTGGCTTTCGTGCCCCTGATCCCAGCTAGAAGCCGAACTCTGTGTTGGAAGCGTTATGCTCTTGCTTCGTGTTGCCTCTGTGGTCACGTGCGGGAACACAAGGAGAACAGTCGTGAACGGACGAAAAGCCAGGGTCTGCACGTTAGGTTTCATTGTTATCGGCGGTTTTTTAGTAACTTCCGTATGGTGCCAAACGATCACCAGTT
The DNA here is from genome assembly GCA_963730845.1 of uncultured Acidobacteriaceae bacterium. Classification (GTDB taxonomy): domain Bacteria; phylum Acidobacteriota; class Terriglobia; order Terriglobales; family Acidobacteriaceae; genus Acidiflorens. The sequence goes on from CAVSTM010000011.1 coordinate 29,873, forward strand.
TCGAACGAAAACGGGCCCAGGCCATGCTGCACGAGATCGACTCCGATGTGAGAAAACATTACTACGATCCGAAGTTTCACGGCCTCAACTGGGACGGCAAAGTGCGTGAGACGGAGCAAAAGATTGATCAGGCAGATTCTGGACATAAGGCGCTCTCAGCGATCGCGGCTCTCCTCGACTCGCTTAACGATTCCCACACTTTCTTCGTGCCGCCCCAACCCGCCCTTCGCCACGATTACGGTTAGCAAGCGCAGTTGATCGGAAAACGCTGTTATGCGATTCGAGTTCGCCCCGGCAGCGATGCCGATGCCAAAGGGATGAAACCCGGCGACGAGATACTGGGCATCAATGGCTACGCACCGACTAGAAAAACCTTCTTAAAAATTGCGTACTTTTTCGACGCGCTGCATCCCCAGCCTGCCCTCCGCATGGTGCTGCACGATCCGGCCGGCAACGAACGCACCGCCAACATAGCCGCTCAGATCATCGAGTACCATCCCGGCCTGGGCTCCTTCGTCGTTGGCAGAGGTCTCCAGGAGGCGATCCGCGATATGGACTTGTCTAGCCTGAGCCGCGACCGGGTGGTCGAGATGGGCGATGAACTAATGATCCTCAAGTTCCCGCACTTCCATTTCCACGAGTTGAGGATAGATTCTCTGATCGCAAAGGCTCGCAAACACAAAGCGCTCATCCTCGACCTGCGGGGAAACGGCGGTGGCAGCGGAGAGACCCTCAAGTATTTACTCGGCGGTGTGTTCGACAGGAAATCAAGATTGGCGATCTTGTGCGCCGGGACGAACGCAAGCCGATTGTGGCGAGGACGCACGGCCATGCCTTCGCCGGAAAGCTGCTGGTGCTGGTGGACAGCGGCTCTATTTCCGCCGCCGAACTCTTCGCGCGTGTCGTGCAGATCGAGAAACGCGGCGTCGTTCTCGGGGACTCCAGTGCCGTAGGGTAATGAGAGGCGAAGTTCTACGGTTACGGGACTGGAGTGGGCATCGTGGACCCCTACGGAGCCGATGATCACCGACGCCGACCTCATCATGACCGACGGCAAGAGTCTCGAGCATGTTGGCGTCACGCCCGACGAGGTCATGTTGCCATCCGCGGCCGACTTGGCGGAGGCCCGCAATCCCGTGCCGCCAAACTCTGGGCGTGAAGCTCAGCCCGGAAGCTGCCGGCAAGATGTTTCCTTTTGAATGGCCCCCAGAGTAATAAGTAGATAAGGGGGCTCGGCCGGTCTAGCGGACTACCGAATCGTCCGGTACAGCGAATACTGCGATGTCCCACCCGCTTTTTCCAGGAAGCCGGTCGCGCCCAGGACATTTTCCAGCAAAGGATTGTGATATATGACCCAAACCGGGCGCGGGGCGTCGCTCCAGCGATCTCTCCAGGCGCTGCGAGCACGTCAGATAAGGCGCGCTCCGGCAGCGGGTTGAAAAGATAGAGCACCAGCGGCTCCGCCGGAAGTTCGAACTCGCGCGCGTCCGCGCAGACCGACTCGATCTGCGCGCAGCGCTGCGTCGCGGTCCGATACGCGCGAATGTTCTCCTCCGCCGCGCGATGCAGTTCCGCAATCAACTCCACTCCCACAATTTTCCGGAACGGATACTCCGAAGCCATCAGCAGCGTGCGTCCCTTGCCGGAACCAAGATCGAGGAAGGTGAATTGATCGAACTCGATGGGCAGGCTCGCCATCATCTCCCGAAACAGCAGCCGGCTCGGTCGGCTGATAAGCAGAATGAAACAATCCCAGCAACCGCGCGCGCCAGCCCACCGTGCCGCTGGTCGTGTTGACGCGATTCTCCCAGTCGTACTCCATGTCGCCATAGCGCTGCCGCCGACGCTCGGGCGTCGACTCGCGCACGAAGGCCCACAGATTCCGAAGCAGCAGGGAACACGTGCTGGCAGCGCCTTTCGCGCGCGCCTGCTCGGCCACCAGCGCGTAACGCTTTCCAGAATTGTTGGGGGAAGCTTGAGGACACGCCTGCATGCTAACAAAATTGTGCGCGGCACCGGTGCTCTGAATCGCAAATGCATTGTCTTTGAATTCGATGACCCAATGACCCAGATGCCTCCAATGACCGGTTCTATGCTTCGATCGACCCGAGCTCGGTTCCGGCGTCGCCACGCCCGGCGGAAGGCCCTTGGTGATGAAGAAAATGCTCCCCGGATCCTGCACTTCGATCCGCCCATCCGGCATCAGCTTGTACGGCCGCCCCTTCGGATCGGTGGGCGTCCCATTGTCCGGCAAATGGATAAGCCCCGCGCGCTCCAGATCGCCCATGCTGGCCGGCAATCGTCCGGTTTGTTCGCGGTACTTTTCGACCGCCTGCTCCAGCCGCGTCACGTCTTCATCCACTTGCAGAGCAAGTAAATGTGCAACCGCGTTCTGCCGGATCAGTTCATCTTTGGTGCTCTGGTAGGTCGTGGACCACAACATGCGCGCCGTGTCGAACTCGCCCGCATGCTGCGCCATCCGTGCCGCCAGAACGGGCATGAAGGGGTGGGTCACCGGAAGCTTCGCTCCCTGCGCAAAAGCATCCGCCGCCTTGGCGTAGTCCTTGAGTTCGGTGTAGTACAGAAATCCCAGGTTGTAGTAGAGCCGCCACTGGTCGGGATTGTGCTCGATTCCGTACTTCGTCAGAGCGAGCGCCGCTCCCGGCAATCCCGCGCCGTAGGGCGGTTTCGGAGCCAGAAAGTTGGCGCCAAACTGGTACGCCGGCAACAGTCTCGGATCCAGTTCCGTGGTGACTTCCAACAGCGGCGCCAGTAAACGGTAATCACGGGAACCGGCATGATGCTTTTCCCCGAAATACTGCACCGCGCGCGTCCAGTAAATGTCGGCCAGCAGGCCGGTGTAGCCCAGGCTCAACCGCCGCAGCACCTTTGGAGAGCGCACATAAAGCGCTTCCTGCGCCACCGATTCCCGCCGCAGGTGGTCGACGGCATAGAGCGCAGACATTGCGCCCGCCATGGAAAACAACAGTACCGCGATCGCCACCAGGTTGACGCGTCGCGCGGCGCCCATCCTCATTTCAGATTTCGGCGCTGGAAGATCAGCACCGCTCCCGAGACCGCCATCGCCGAATACAGCAGCGCGTATACGCTGTCGTACAGAATCAGGCGGCCGGATACTGCATCCCCGTGCGCCACCTGGCTGATCACGTTCAAAGCGGAAAAATTCGGCACCAGATACGCAATGCCCGTTGCCAGCCAGCCCCCCACCCCCTGCGTGATTCTGGCAAAGCCCCGCAGATCTTCCGCCAGGCTTCCAACTACGAACAGCGCGAAGGTGAAGACCGCCGACATAAGCGGAGTCGAAAAAGACGAGAAAAACAGTGCCAGCGCGCACACGATCAGAAACTGCAGCACGATGAAGTACAGCGCGACCAGCACCCACACGTCCATCATCTCGAATTTGTGCGCCACATAAAGCAGCGCCAGAAACACGCCAATCGCCATGAGCAACGTGTTCACCACCAGCGTTCCCGTGAGCCCAAAGAACTTGCCCACCACGAACTCCCAACGGCGAACCGGCCGCGACAGCACCGTGTAGAGCGTGCGTTTGTCGATCTCTTTCGAAACCAGTCCAATCCCAATGAAGATGGCGATCACCACTCCGAACAGTGACACCGCCGTCAGCCCCAGGTTCACCACCACCAGTCGCTCGATGTCGATCGAGATTTCTCCCACCAGAATCGCCGCCCCAGAAAGCAGCAGCGCAAACGCGATCAGATTGTAGAGAACCCGGTCGCGCACTGCCTCGCGAAAAGTGTTGAAGGCGATGTATCCGATCCGCGCATTCGTGCCGGAGTTCATACCCCCACCCCTTTCCGGCTTGCCTCTTCCGGCCTTCGGCGGGTCGTAGTTTCTGAATGTAATATTCCTCCAGCGAACTGCGCACCGGCGTCAGCGAAATCAGTTTGAGGCGTTCGCGCCGCAGCACCTCCAGTGCCGCATCCTGCTGCTCCTCCGGCAATACCGCGTTCACCATATCGCCGCTGACCCGCGCCTCCGCTCCCAGGCTGGTCAAACCCGCCGGCACTCTTTGTGCGCAAAAAATAATCTCGACTTTGCCTTGCGTCTCGGAAGTCAATTCCGCGACCGCCCCCACGCCGCGCAACTCACCCTGGTGAATGACCCCCACCCGGTCGCAAAGCGCTTCCGCGTCCGACAGAATGTGCGTCGAAAAGAATACCGTCTTGCCTTCGTGCCGCAGTTGCTGGATCAGATCCCGCACCTCGCGCCGCCCCATCGGGTCCAGTCCCGACATCGGTTCATCCAGAAACACCAGTTTCGGATCGTGCAGGATCGCCTGTGCCAGCCCCACCCGCTGCAACATGCCCTTCGAGAACTTCCGCAACTGCACCCCTGCCGAATCGCTCAATCCCACCCGAGCCAGCATCTGTTCCACCCGTGCCGAGCGTCCTTTGGCCGGAACTCCAGAAAGCTGCCCATAATAATTAAGCAGTTCTCTCGCACTCAGATGGTCGTAGAAGTAGGGTTGCTCGGGCAGAAAGCCGATCTGCGATTTCACCCGCGGATCGTCCATCGCCATCCCCAGAATCCGCGCCGTCCCCGCCGTCGGGAACACCAGCCCCATCAAAAGCTTCAGGGTTGTGGTCTTGCCCGCGCCGTTCGGACCGAGAAAGCCAAAAACCTCTCCCTCTTCGATCGTCAGGCGAAGCGGGCGCAGCGCAACCTTCTCGCGCTTCCGCCAGAATCCGACCAAGTAACTTTTTTCCAGATCGAGAATTTCAATCGCTGCCATGGCTATGCGTGCAAGGCCAAGCCCCTTGCGTGGGTTTGACCTGGGATCTGATACAAACTCTAGTTCTAATGAACAGAATTATAAGCAATGGGTGCGCGATTGGCTGGGTCTGGCTGCACGGGCGGTTACGAAGGTAAACTGCCCGCCGGGACCATGGTTGAGATACTCAGAATCTCCGCCCCCTCAACCCTACTGTTGCGGAGTGATCGTGCTATCGCAGGTCGTGATCACCGACTCGCTGACGCGTATCACCGCGTCGGCGTAGGAGCAAAAATAGCGGACTCCCGTTAAGTTCACTGCGACCGGCGCGGCGATAACATTGTAGGTCGCGCTCGGCGTACCGCTGGTATTGCTGATGGCGAAGCTGTACCCGCTCTTTACGCCCCCAGCCAGCACCGAATCGAGCAGGCATGCGCTCGCCGTGGTCGGCACCGTCGTCCCCGTGCAGGTGCCACCCAGAACTCGACAGGGCACTGGCGTAACCCACCGTGGGATATGACGAATAGTACGAGATCTGCGCCGTGTTCACCGTTCGGACCCCGGCTGCGGCCGCAGACTCATTGGCAATAAGGCGTGAACGCAGAAAATTGGGTACCGCAATCGCCGCAATGATCAGAATGATGGCCACTACGATCAGCAGTTCAATGAGTGAGAATCCTTTGGTCCTTGGCATCGCATCTCCCTTCCCGGATGAGCACATCCGACTCTGTTCCACGGTAAAACTCTTGCACGTTTCGTGCCGGACTTCGTCCATCAAGACGACCCCGCCTAAGGCCTTGCGAATGCACCTCGCAGCCCCGTCCCTGGTTCGCTGTGCCTGTCTCGCCCGCATCGCAAATGACATTTTGTGTCATTGCAACTCCGTAGCCTGCACAAGGAGCAATCATTTCCCCAGCCAGAAAACCCTTCCAAAATAAAAAAAGCAGAGGATTTCTCCTCTGCTTTTTTCCGGCTTGTACCCTCCCCCAGGTACTTTGCCAAATCCAAACTTACTGAAGCGGGGTTTCGGTTCCGGCGCAGGTGGTGATCGCGGAGGTGCCGGTCTTGCGCACGACTGCATCCTGAACCGAGCAGAAGGAGTTCACGCCCGTCTGATTGGCGCTGATCGGGTTCGCCCACGCTGCATAGCCGCTGGTGTTGCCTGAAACCGTGAACGAATAGCCGCTCTTGCTGCCAGTCGCCAGGGTCGTATCGATCATGCAGGAGCCCGCAGAGGTCGGCACGGTGGTACCGGTGCAAGTACCAGACAGAAGGCTCAGCGCAGAAGCGAAGCCAACCGTCGGGTAGTTCGAGTAGTACGAAATCTGAGCAGTGTTGATGGTACGAAGCGACGCAACTGCGGACGATTCATTCGCCGCGATACGTGCGCGCAACAGGTTCGGAATAGCAATCGCGGCGATGATCAGAATGATCGCCACCACAATCAGCAATTCGATCAGTGAGAAGCCCTTTTGTTTCCGCATTTAGATTGTCCTCGTCTCCGTTTGATGGTTTTGGTTGGATGACCAACTCGCATGAACTATCGCACTCTTAGGGCCAGAGACCCAAGTGACGAAAGTCAGATGTCCTTCCGGACCGAACCTCAGTGTTTTCAGCGGCATTCTGCAGGATAGTCACCTCCTTAGCCGCCCTTAATTCTGTCAGTATGACACTTTCGGGGACCCGATTGACAAATTTTGCCATTCTCCAGCCATCTCCATCTCTGCCCGCAAATGCCCGCCAGATGCCGCAACTGCCCCTTCTGGAACGCCCAACTCTGCTCTTCTTGCGCCAGCTTCCGCTTGCAGTCTTTCGACCGCCGGGCAGCCCCTCACCCTACTTCCCGGCAGAGAAACTCCTCCGCTGCTTTCTGCGCTTCGGGAAGATTTGAGGAGAAGCGCGCCACGCGCTCGGAAATTGCCTTGGCCTCGTCCGCGTGTCCCTCCTGCTGCAACGCGTGGGCGAGCAACAGCGAAACCACATCATCCGGTTGCACCGCCAGCGCGCGCGCATACCAGCGAATGGCCTCGGGAAGGTCGCCGATTTTCCTCGGCGATTAAGCCCAGTCCGATCATCGCCCTGGCCCGGTCCGGCGCCAGCTGCAGCGCCGTTTCGAAACACTGCTTCGCCTTCGTCGATTCCCCCATTCTGGCGATAGACAAATCCCAGATTGCCATAGGCTGTAGCGCGGCATGCCCGCGTCGTGCGCGTGGTCCTGCCACCATCTGATAGCGCTCGATTGCCGCCGGCAAATTGCCGCGGCCATCCTCATAGACGCCAAGATTCAGGTTGGCGGTCAGACCGTCGGGATGGATGGCCAGTGCCGCGCGGAAGTGTGCCGCGGCCTCTTCGTCTCGATCCTGGCTGAACAGAAAGTCTCCCAGGTTGACCTGCTGCGATGTAGTTGTCCTGAGTCAGCGCCAACGTGCGCAGCCAGAATGACTCCATATCGCGCCAGTAGCCAACCTGCCGGTAGGTGAGCGTCCCCAGCACCAGCAGGCAGGAAACCGCGGGAATGACCAGCCATCTGGCGGAGATTTGGTGATCCTTGGCCCAGTCGGCCACCAGCCATGTGATCATCAGAAACAACCCAATGAACGGGATGTAGGCGTAGCGATCGGCCATGGCCTGAACGCCCACCTGCACCAGCCCGATCATCGGTACCAGGCTGCCCAGGAACCAGAACCATCCGACGGCAAGATACCGTTGTTCACGCGCACGCAAAACCAAAGCGGTGACTGACCAGCAATAGGACCACAGCCGCACCGACTTGCCATGCAGGATAGAGCTTGTCGGGGTGCGGATACATGGCCACCAGCTTCGATGGCCAGAACGCCTTTCCCAGATAGCGCGCATACGAGATCGCGGCCGTCTCCAGCCGCAAGAGCAGGCTGAACTGGGAAAACGTCTGGACCGCGCCTCCCGCCTTCTGGGCCTTCATCGTCACCACCGCGCTCGCAGCGGAGAGCAGCAGGAGTGGCGCCTTTTCCAGCACCAGCCATCCGCTCCACCATCTGGGCGCGTTCGCGCCTTCCGCCGCCTCGCCCAGCCGGAGCGCCGATCCGGCAAAGCGGCCAGTAGTCCCACAGCAAGAGCAGAAATGGAAACGCGATCACCTGTGGCTTGCTGAGCAGCGCCAGCGCAAAACAGAACGCCACCGCGGCGTATCGGAGGAGCCCAGATTTGCCAAGACCAGCTTTGCCGAGACTAAGTCTGCGCGCGTACCCGCCATAGGCATACAGTGCAAGCAGAAAAAACAGCATGCTCAACACGTTTTTCCGCTCCGCCGCCCAGGCCACCGACTCGACGTTGATCGGATGAAGCGCAAACAGAGCGGCCACCATCAGGCTGCGCCAGCGAAATCCGGTGGCGCTCTGCAGCAGCAGAAACAGAAGCACAGCGTTGGCCGCGTGCAGCAACACATTCACGTAGTGGTGTCCGGCCGGGTGCAGGCCGAAAAGTTCACAGTCGAGAGCGTGGGAAAGCCAGGTCAGGGGATGCCAGTTCGCCTGCTGATAAGTGGTGAAAGACCATTTCACCGTCGCCCACGTCAGGCCCGCCCTCACGTGAGGGTTCTTCGTGATGTATCCATTGTCGTCATAGTTGACGAACCCATTGCGAGTCACCGGGTTGTAGGCCACCAGCACAACCACGGTCAACAGCAGACACAACAGCAAAGTGCGTTGTCCCGCCGTTGAAATAACGACTGAAACAACTTGGAGGAAGCCGCGGGCACTCCCGGTCGTTCCGAGGCATTTCGCCACCGCGGCTGAGGAAGACGAACTCATGGATTCAACCATTCTGAACCAGACGCGACCGATCGCGGGAAAGAACCGCGAAGCGTGAATGCCCATGGTAACTGCTGGACGGTGCGCCCGAGCGCTCGCTGCCTCTGCGCTAGAATGGGGCTCGCCGGAGCGCCCATGCCGAATCTTCAAGTAAATGCCGATCGCGACATCGCTCGCGCTTCCACTCTGCCCGCGCCCCTCTATTTCAGTCCCGCAACCTACGAAGAGGAAAAGACCAGGATCTTCGCCTCCACCTGGCAGGTCGTCGGTCATGTTCACCAGGCCGCGAGTCCCGGCGACTACTTTACCTTTGACCTCATCGGAGAGCCGCTCCTCATCGCCCGCGGCGAAGACGGCATCCTGCGCTGCTTTCATAACGTCTGCCGCCATCGCGCCGGCAACCCCGCCTCCGGTTGCGGAAACCGCAAACTCTTCCGCTGCGGCTACCACGGCTGGACCTACCGCCTCGACGGCGCTCTGCTCGTTACCCCCGAGTTCGATGGCGTCGAAGATTTCGATCCCCAGGACTTTGGCCTCGTCCCGGTTCGCCTCGAGGAATGGTTCAACCTCATCTTCGTCAATCTCGATCCCGAGGCTCGCTCACTGCAGGAATTTTTGGGCGAACTGCCCGCCCAGGCCGAGAAGTTCGATTTCGCCAACATGAAGTTTTCCGAGCGCCGCACCTACGAGATGAACTGCAACTGGAAAACCTACATCGACAACTATCTTGAGGGATACCACGTGCCGAGCGTCCACCCTGCGCTCAATCGCGAAATCAACTACAGCGCTTACACCGTCGAGCCTTATCACCAGCACGTTCGCCAGTGGACCCCGATCCGCGGCGCCCAGCCCGGCGACGCCGCCCCGCGCCGCTACCCGCAATCCGGCAACGACATCAACAACAACCTCACCGCCGATTATTTCTGGGTCTTTCCTAACTGGATGCTCAACTGCTATCCCGATAACATCTCGCTCAACATCGTCCTGCCGCTCGGCCCCGAGCGCACGCTGGCAATTTTTGAATGGTATTTGCCCGAGAAAGAGCTGGGGAGCGAAGCTGCCCGCAAAGCTTTCGCCTTCAGCGACGAAATTCAGGTCGAAGACGCCAGCATCTGCGAGATCGTTCAGAAAAATCTCCATTCCCGCAGCTACCACAGCGGCCGCTACAGCGTGAAGCAGGAAAAAGGCGTCCACGCCTTCCACCAGATGTACCGCGAGCTAATGCCCGCATAGGTTTTGTCGGTGGAGAGCCGGGCGCCCCGCCCGGCCACCTCAGATGAGCCGGCCAAGACGCCCTTATGAAGTATCAAGCAGTCACGGTCCTGGTTACCATCGATTGATCCCGACCCAGCACAGAATCGTCGAAGTGAACAGCGGATCGCGATAAAATTGTCATCGGCAGGCCGGAGGTGGGATCTTGTCCTGAGGGAAACCCAACCTGCAGCCAAGGGAGTCGCATTCACCTCAACATGTCATCGTCCCGCGAAAAAAACGTCGTCATCTACGCGTCTCTTGTTGGTGGCCGCCACGCTCGTTTTCTACAATCCCATCGTCCGTAACCAGTTCGTCGATTTCGATGACTTGTCTTACATTCGTGAAAAATAACCATGTGCTGAGCGGTGTGACGTGGACCACCGTGAAATGGTCGTTCTCGACCTTTCGCGACGGAAACTGGCATCCGCTGACCTGGTTGTCGCATGCCTTGGACTGCCAGATCTTTCACCTCAATCCTGTTGGCCACCACTACACCAGTCTCCTGCTGCACACCGCCAGCGCCGTGCTTCTCTTCCTGTTATTGTGGCGGGCGACCGGATTTATCTGGTCCAGTCTGATCGTGGCTGCATTGTTTGCCCTGCACCCGGTGAACGTTGAGTCTGTTGCCTGGGCCGCTGAGCGCAAGAACGTACTCAGCATGTTGTTCTTCCTGCTCGCCCTCCATGCTTACGACCGGTATGCGCGTGGCGGCGGACGGTATCTCTATTGGCTGGTAACCGGTTTGTTTGCTCTTGGCCTGTTGGCGAAATCGCAGATCGTCACTCTGCCTTTTGTCCTGCTGCTTTGGGATTACTGGCCGCTCGCAGCGAATGAACGGTGGATCTGCGACGGCTGACCCCGCGTGGCCGGATCTGCCGCCGACGGCTCACCCGCGGCTCCCACTCCACGCTCGTTCCAATTTCTAGTCTGGGAAAAGTGGCCTCTCTTCGTTCTTGCCGCGGCCGATTCGATCGTCACCGTGATGGCCCAGCGCGCCGGCTCCTCGGTACGGACGCTGGCGGAAGTTTCGATGTCTTTGCGCTTGGCAGAACGTCTTCGTCTCCTATGTGCAGATACATCGGGAAAGCGTTTTGGCCGTCTCGGCTCGTTCCCTTGTATCCGCGCCCCGTGGATTCGCTGCCTGCCTGGCAGGTTTTGGGAGCGGCGGCGCTACTGCTCTAGCTGTCCGCGCTCGTCATTCGCTACCGTGACCGCCGCTATTTGCCCGTCGGCTGGTTCTGGTTTCTGGGAACTTTAGTCCCGATGATCGGCATCATCACGGTTGGTGAGCAGGCAATGGCCGACCGCTACGGCTACCTGCCCTTTATCGGACTATTTGTCGCGGTCGTGTGGACTCTCGGTGACGTGGCCGCCAAGCGCGAAATCCACGGCGCCTGGCTCGCCGCTTCCGCCGTTGCCGTACTCTTCGTTCTGGGCAGTCTCACCTATCAACAGATTAGCTATTGGCACGACAACGAAACCTTGTGGCGCTATACCTTGACCGTCGCCTCCGACGGGAATTACACCGCGCACAGCAATCTCGCGCTGGCTTTAGCCAAGAAGGGCGAGCCCGACGAAGCTCTCGTTCATTTCCGCATTGCCAAGGCAATGCACAAATATGCGGTCGACCAGATCCTCGCGCTCGGCGCCTACGAATTGCACGTCAGGCATTCCCAGGAAGCGCTCGCCGACAGCAATGAGGCGCTGCACGATTCCAGCGATCCGAAGGTACAGGCCGCCGCGTTGGCCGAGTCTGGTCAAGCTCAGTTGCAATTACAACACTACGACTTGGCAAACGAGAGCTACCAGAATGCCCTGCGCCTGAATCCGGACGACGGCCAGGCGCTGACCGGTTTAGCCGTTCTGGCGCTGCGTCAGGGGAAGTCCGATGTGGCGGTTGCTGAACTGGAGCACGCCGTGAAAGCCGATCCCAACGATGTGAATGTCCTGGTCTATGCGCAAGCCCTGCGTCGCGTCGGTCGTTCCGCGGAGGCCGATTCCGCGACCGAGCAAGTCCAGAAGATTTCCCAGGACCTAGGCCAGGCACAGTTCGATGCCGGACAACTCCTCTTTTTTGCCGGCCTGAAACCGCTGTAGAGTGTGCCCAGAAGAAGTTTCACCGCCTAGACGCCAAGTGCGCCGGTAAAATCAAGAAAAAAACGAAACTCACTTACTCTGTGTACCCCTGTGTACCCCTGTGGTTAAAGGTTTTGACGTTCCTCGCCCTTTCTCGGCGCCCTCGGCGTCTGGGCGGTGGAACTCAACTTCGCTTCAACAACAAACAGGTGATGTCATCGTGCTGCGGAGTGTTCCCCACGTGCCGATCCAAATCCAAGAGCAAGCTGCGCAGCAGTTCCGCTGGAGACGCCCCCGATTCGCGATCCACCAGTCGTATCAAGGCCGGTTCACCGTATTCGTCATAGTTCGCATTCTCTGCTTCCACCACGCCATCCGTAAAAATCACCAGCCAGTCTCCCGGCTCCAGGCGAGTCGTACCCACCTGGTAAGGCGAGTCGGCAAAAATTCCGATCGGGATGCCTCCCACCTCCAGCCGCTCCAAAGCACCCGATTTTTTCCGCAGAATCGGAACATTATGCCCCGCGTTGACATAAACGATGTCTCCGGTCGCCGGGGCGAGCTCCGCGAAGAAAGCGGTGGTGAAGCGACCTCCGCCCATGCTGTTCGAACAGGCGTAGCGATTCACGCTCGCCACCAGTTCCGCCAACGCGACGCCGCTCGTCGACAGCGTCCGCAGACTAGCCTGGAAAGTCGCCATCAGCATCGCCGCCGGAATACTCTTTCCCGCCACATCGGCCACCACAAATAGAATGCGGTCTTCATTAGACGTCCGGCCCGGCTGCAGAATCACATCGTAGTAATCGCCCGCAACCGTGTTTGCCGCACGCGTCACATAAGCAATCTGGTATCCCGGAATCTGCAGCGGCGCGCCCGGCAGCAACCACGCCTGAATATCCTTGGCGATCTCCAGGTCGCGCTTCATCACCACCCGATCCGCCAGCTCCAGCAGCAACACGATGAACATCAGCAGCCCGCCCCAGAAATGCAAGTCCAGTCCCTGGACCTCAACATGTTTGTCGCCGTCGGTGTAGGTGGCTCTGCCGCCAGGAAAGAACAACAGGATCAGCGCCACAACCAGTAGCACACGCCGTGCCGGGGTCAGCTTTTCCAGAATCGCCCAGAACAGCGCCTTCGCCATCCGCCAGACCCGTCTAAACCGGGACGGCTCCGCCCGTACTTCATCCAGCCCCGCCGAGTACAGCCGGTAACTCGAGCGCGCGTCTTTTTCAAATTGCGACCAGAGCTGGTTAAGCGCCAGTCCATCGCTCAGCCGAAGCCAGAAGCCACGGGCACGGCCCTGGAGTCGGGGTTGCGGCGGCACCGTTTGCTGAGGGGAGGCCATGTCGGAGCAATCATTATAGGGCAGTTAAGCGGAAGACTCGGCCAGCTGTGCGTCGCCGAGCGTGGGCGATACCGCGCTTCGGCAGGCTAGAAGCATATCTCGTAAAGGCTTTCGAAGGACACGGCTTCACAGACTACGGAAAAATGCCGTGTAGAGACGGGGTTTGCCTCGTCTCTGGACCACCCGAGAGCATGTTCGAGCACGAAAGGGTAGGCACGACTTTGAAGCCGTGCCGTCCAGGGCCAAGAAGAATATGGGCTTAGCCCCTGAGGGCCGGACAGTACGGCCATCAGTGGATTCCAGCCCTTTTGCGCACGAAAACCCCTGCGTGTCCACTAAGATGAACATGTTCAAAATATTCTTGACACGCCGCCCCGGAGGCTTTATTGTTGTTTTGAACGTGTTCAATATCGCTTTTCGGAGGCTAACATGCCAGCGCAAGCCAACAACATCATCGTCCTCACCTACGTGGTTTATCTGCTGAGCAGTGTCGCCCTCACCATCTGGGTCGCCCGCACCCTCTATAAGCGCGGCGCCATCTTCCTGGTGGATGCTTTTCATGGCAACTCGGAACTCGCCGATTCGGTCAACCATCTGCTGGTGGTGGGTTTTTACCTGATCAATATTGGCTATGTCTCGCTCGCGCTAAAGATCGGAGCCATCGTCGTCACGTCACGGGGCGCAATCGAGTTGCTGAGCGACAAAATGGGAATGGTGCTGCTAGTTCTCGGCGGGATGCACTTCTTCAACCTATTCGTTTTCTCCCGCATCCGCAGCCACTCGCAAGCGCCTCGCCGTCCAGTGCCGCCACCACCACCGGTCGCGCCGGACGCTGTGCTCAACCTCGCCATACCTCGATAGCCGGAGCCCCGGCAACGGTCGGGAGGCGAACTTATGGCGTTAAACAGCTTGGAAAAGCTTGATGTTGAATTGCTTTTGGGTGGCGTAGCGGTTTACCGCTGCGGTAGAAGCTTTCTTTCGACCTGCGGCTTTAGCCGCTGAGGTAAGGCTGCGGCGCAAGAAGCACTTTTCCGCAGCTAGTTAAGGAGTGTTCAACATGCAAAAACTCTACGTGCTTTATGATCCCAAATGCGAGCTTTGCTGTCGTTTGAAGGACTGGCTCATGGAACAGCCGTCGTGGATCGCTCTCGAGGTAATCCCAGCCGGCTCCGAAAAAGCCCGGAAGATGTTTCCCCAACTGGAACAGATCGCCAGCCAAAATGATCTCGCCGTGATCAGCGATGAAGGCGCGATGTATCTGAACGACCGCGCCTGGATCATGGTTCTCTACGCGCTGGAGGAGTATCGCGAGTGGGCGGCCCGCCTGACCCATCCGCTCCTGATGCCGCTGGCTCGGCAAGCCTATGCCGCACTCTCCAGTAACCGCCTTTTCCTCTCCCGCTGGCTGAGTTCGACCAAGGCGGAAGTGATTGCTGCCGAACTGCGTAACGTCGTGCTCGAACCGTGCGTTCTGCCCTCAGGCGACCTGCCGGAACCGGATATTAGGGACTACCTGCAATAACGACAATGACAATGACAATGACAGTGATAAAGATAATGACAAAGACAAACATAAAGACGAAGACGAATCCGACCGTCAAGCAGCGGACCACCGCGCGCGCCGAAGACACCCGCCGCAAGATCTACGACGCCGCGCTCGAGCTCTTCCGCGAAAAGGGATTTGAACCAACCACCATGCGCGACATCGCCGCCAAAGCTGGCGTCGCGCTCGGTGGTGCCTACTATTACTATTCGGCCAAGGACGCGATCGTGCTGGATTTTTACCGGCAGATGCAGGCCAGCAGCCATGAGGTCATCCTCGAAGCTCTTGCGGGACACAAGAAACTCCGGGACCGGATTCGATGTGTGCTGGAGAAGCGCCTGGAACTGTTGGAACCGAACCGTAAGTTTTGCGCCGCGCTCTCGCGCCATGCACCCGACGGCGCCGATCCCCTCTCGCCCTTCAATGAGGAAAGCCGGCCCATTCGTGAACACGCCATCGAGCACATGCGAATCGCGATAGAAGGAGGCGATGCAAAAGTGCCATCCGACTTGCAGCCGCTCCTGCCTTACCTGTTATGGCTCTATCAGATGGCGCTGATCATGTTCTGGCTCTACGACCGGTCGCCGGGCCAGGAACGCACGCGACGCTTAATGGATAAGAGCCTCGGGCTGCTGGTCAACCTCCTGCGGATCTCCACCTTGCCGCTAATGAAACCTCTGCGCAAGGCCGCGCTGGGACTGGTCGAAGACGTGAATCCGTGAGTGGCACATAGGAGAGCCATGACGGTAGAGGATTTGATCGGCAAAAAACCAATGGATTCTGCTTGGGCTCGGCGTGGGCCTGGTTTACGGGCTGGCAACTCGCATCGCAAGCCGGTTTCACTGGTGGGGCTCCGGCGTTGGCGTGATGGCTGTGGCCTTTCTCTTCGCGACCCCGTTCGTAATGGGCTTTCTCACCGTCTTCATTTCGGAGCGCCAGCGGCGGCTTCGAGTGTGGATGTGGTTTCTTTTGCCGTGGTTCTCGGTGATTGACGGACGGCAGCTTGATTACACAACTCGAAGGATATACCTGCATCGTGATGGTTTTTGCCGATCGCAATGGTCTGTGCCACGATTGGAGGCGTGATCGCTGGGCTGCTGGTCCGGTTTTCACGGCAGAAGCGCTCGAACGAGCTAATTGCTGGTTGCGTCGTATTCCTTCTCTGCTCATTACTCCGTGGGAGCAGAGCGTTCTCTACGTGAAGGAGATACCGAATGCGAACACCTTCATTGACATCGAAGCTCCCGCCTCCGGTGATCTGGAAGAATATCGAACGGGTTCCGGCAATTCAGGCCCGCGAACTGCCAACTTCTTGGAGTCACCGCATCGGGTTTCCGAATCCCGTGGAGGCGACCCTTTCGCGTGAGGGGATCGGTGGTGTTCGTCACGCAACCTTGAGCGGCGGTGTTGTGTTCGTGGAAACGATTGATGTCTGGCAGCCTCCGCAGCGCCTCGGCTTCAACATCCGAGCGCAGACCGATCAAATCCCGAAGACAACCTTGGACGAACACGTGCGCATTGTTGGGCCTTTCTTAGACGCATTCCACGGCGAGTATCGCCTGGAAAGGATTAATGACAAGATGGTTTGGCATCTTTCCGGTCAGCACCGGGTCTCGACGGACTTCAATTGGTACGAGGAAGTCTGGACCGATGCGATCATGACCGATCTGCAGAACCGAATCCTGCAGGTGATCAAAGCGCGTTGCGAGGAGGAGGCTGCGACAGGAGGGATCGCTGGCAACAGCGGTCCTTAGCCGCCGGTGCTGAAGCCTGATTCGTATCAGGCCGAGCCGCTCAGGTCGCAGCTCTCCGCAAAATCGATGCATTCTTAGGCACTGGACTCTCTACTGCCTAGCCAAACAGACCCAACTGCGGGTCGACTTCCGGAACATGAGCCGCACGGCTCCTTCTTCCATTTTTCCCGCCGATCCCATACTTCTCCCGCAGTCGCGTCATCTGCAGCGATAACCGCTGCGCGTATCCTTGCGGCAGGAATGCACGACTCTCGTAGCGTTTCTTATAGTTATCCACCAGGGCAGGGAAATGCTCCGCCAGAAATGGCAGGAACACCGCTGCCGAACACGGTTTCAAGAAAAGCGGATTGGCGAAGATATACTTCGCACCCGCTTCACTGGCGGCTTTTACCAACGCCTCCAGGTCGCCCGGCCGGTCCGTAATTTCCGGCAGCACCGGGGCGCAGATCACGCCCGCATCCACGCCCGCAAGATTCAACTGACGAACCGCTTCCAGCCGCAGATCCGGCCGCGGCGCCCGCGGCTCCAGCTTCCGCGCCAGTTCCGCATCCACCGTGGTCACGGTCACATTCACGAAGATCCGGTTGTGCTCGCCGACCTGCCGCAGGATGTCCGCGTCGCGCGTGACCAGGTTCGACTTGGTCACAATTCCAATTTCCAGCCCGGAATGTTTCGCCAACTCTTCAAGAATGGCGCGCGTCACCTCAAACCGGCGCTCCGCCGGCTGATACGGATCGGTAGCCGTACCAATCGCAATCTCTTCCCCACGTTTGACCCTTTTCAATTCCGATCGCAGAAGCGCGGCGGCGTGCTGCTTGACGAAAATCTTTCTTTCAAACTCCACCCCATCGCGCAGTTCCATAAATTCGTGGGTATAGCGCGCATAGCAGTACTTGCAGGCAAACTCGCATCCGCGATAAGGATTGATGGCCCAGGTAAACGGAAGATTGCGCCGGCTCACCACCCGGTTGAGAAGAGATCGAGTCCCCAGCGTGAAGTACTCGACGTTGTGCCCCTCGCGCAGCGACTCACCGGCAGCCGCCAGGCGAGCGATGCCGATTAGCTTCGATTGGCAGTCAGGGTGAGACTCGGCATCAGGGAGCAACGGGAATGAGGCCATGGGCGCCGGCGGTATTCGCCATTTGTTCGCCTATAATAGCTTTGCGATCGGACCTTGTCAAATGGGGGCAGGGTATATACGACACGAGGGGATTTTGCTACACCCTACCCCCGGGGGTATGCGAGCGGAAAGGGAGCGGGGCGAACGGTTGGGGTGGGGCGTTCGCAAAGTAAACTTTCAGGCGGTTTTGCCTGGGGAAGACGGGATGGTGCCAAATTCCACATGCGATGGGCGTCTGTTGTCTACCTCTGTCACGTGTTGAGGCATGCGGTGCCAAGAATGCCGTGGAGTCAAATCGTGGGATCGGAAAATAAACTCAAACACCTCGAATTAATTCAGGCGGTTGACCGTTCCCGCTGGGCGCCATGAGGAGACTAAGCGCACCTATGTTAGGAAAGACCGTCGACCATTTCGCATCGTCGAGCTAGTCTCCAAATAAACCCCGCCCCACTCACTCGCGCTCCCCCGCGCCCGCGAAATACAAACCTAGGACGCCAGAACGCGATGTCGCGCACCCCCAACCCGCTCGCACCCTTCCCCTCCACCTCACTCGTCCCTCCCCACACGCTTACTCTTTGGGTCTGTATCCGAGCCGGATAGCCTCGGCGCAATCCTGCAGCGCCCCCTCCACATCGCCTTTAGCGCGGCGCGCAAGACCCCGGTTGTAGTAGGCATTGGCAAAATTGGGCTTGAGTCGAATGGCCTCGGTGTAATCCTGCAGTGCGCCCTCTAGGTCGCCTTTGGCGCGGCGCGCAAGACCCCGGTCGCTGTAAGCGAGCGCAAAGTCGGGCTCGATCCGGATGGCCTCAGTATAATCCTGCAGCGCCCCGTCCACGTCGCCTTTGGTGCGGCGTACATAGCCCCGGTTGTAGTAGGCGAGGGCAAAATCGGGCTTGAGCCGGATAGCCTCGGTTTGATCTTGCAGTGCGCCCTCCACATCGCCTTTGGTGCCGCGCGCAAGGCCACGGCTGTTATAGGCGAGGGCAAAGTCGGGCTTGAGCCGGATGGCCTTGGTGCAATCCTGGAGCGCGCCCTCCACGTCGCCTTTGGCCCGGCGCACAACGCCCCGGCTGTTGTAGGCTTCAGCATCGTCGGGTTTGAGTCGGATGGCCTCGGTGTAATCCTGCAGTGCACCCTCTAGGTCGCCTTTGGCCCGGCGCGCATAGCCGCGGCTGTAGAAAAATCCGGCATAGTCGGGCTTCAGCCGGATGGCCTCGGTGTAAAAGCGCAACTGTACGTCAATGTCGGCAGCAGCAAACCCTCGCTCATACCATTGTTGGGCAGTCAACTCTGCTTCTTCGACCGCCGGAGCCGCATCAGCCGCGGCCTTCTGTTCGGTCGTGGCTTGCTTTACGGGTGCGGATACCGGGTGCAGCACCGCAGTCAGCGGCACATTCAGATATCTATCGCGCAAGCGTCCCATGGCCTCCATAAAATACTCTGGCGGGATGCTTAGTCCGTTGTATGCCTTCAGCGGAGCGAGCGTGCCCGTGAGTTGACTGGTAATTCTAGGCGTGCCGAAGTCGAAGCCTTCCAGCATTAGTGGCACGATATTGCGCTGATTAGTCAGAGCAGTCTCGATCTCGCGGCGCAACCAATCTGCCGGGTCGTCGCAGCGCTCCAGCGCGGAAGGGGTCAGCAGGACAAGGAAGTGCGCCCGCGCCTTTATGTTTCCAAGTATGACGCTCTCGAAGTCACCACTGGCGGCACCGTTGTAATCGAAGAACACGTCATAGCCGTGCTGAGTCAAGTCCTGAAAAATGGCGAGCGCCCAGGGAAAATTGGTGCGGCGATAACTGAGGAAAACGGTTTTTTCAACGCGTTCCATACAGCGAACCTACAGTTCCTTACGCTGAAGGACAAAAATTGAACGATACCAGAAATCTGGAGGACGAGAACATAGCGAAGCAATTTGAACCAATTTGAACGGCTTAGCTGCTGTGACAGAGCAAAAGTTCCTGGCTCAATATTGAAAATCGAGAAGGCGCCTCGCCGCACCGCCCCGCTCACTCACCCAACCCCGCCCCGCGCCCCACTCCCGCTGACTCGTGCCCCGGCGAATGTTACTAAGTAGCAGCGTGTAGCACTTTTGCCGTCGCCATACACTACCCCGTCAAATGGGGGTAGGGAGGAGGGAAAGAGATGGTCTCAGAGCACCCCCACTGTATGTGTGTATGTGTAGGTGTGTGAATTTTGATTTGTACGAGGCGCGTGGGGAGAGGCGGTTGCGGTGCTCTTTACACAGCCATACGCATGGAATCGATTTCCGTACCGAGAGGCAGGCAAACGTGGATCGCGGTTCCACGCTGGGGTTGCGATTGGATGGAAAACGTTCCCTTCAGGATTCTCACCCGCTCCTGCATGCTGATCAGACCCAGCCCTCTGCCTTCCCTTTCCAGGTCGGGATGAAAGCCCACGCCGGAATCGCTAACCCTGAGATGAACTTCTTCTGGTGTTCCCCACAATTGCACTTCGCATTGCCGCGCTCCGCTATGCTTGGCCGAATTGTGTAGGGCTTCTTGCAGAACCCGGAAGAGGCAAAGAGAAATGTCTGCCGACAAACGGCTGGGCACATCCTGCGTTTGCCAGTCAATCTGCATTTTCTGCTGCTCCCCAAACTCCCGGCAGAATCCTCTCGCTGCTCCAATGAGCCCCACATATTCCAGTCCCGGAGGATGCAACTCGTGTGCCAAGGTTCGGATATCGTTCGATATTTCCACGGTGTCCTTCCGCAGTTCGTCCATGCGGCCGTGAAGTTCAACCATCTGCTCGGGAAGATCGTCCCTGAGTTGTTCGATGTTCATTGCCAACATTGCGAGACGTTGATTGGTGTCGTCGTGAAGTTCTCTGGCGATCCGGGCACGCTCCTGCTCCTGTGCCTCAATCAACCTCTGCCTTACGCTTGCCAGAGCCTCTTCCGCCCGCTTGCGCTCCGTAATGTCCGCTACCATTCCGATCATGCGCACCAGCCTGCCTTGCGCGTCGAAGAATGCACGCCCGCTCGTCTCGAGCCACATTACAGGGCCATCAGGACGTAGCATGCGGTAACTAATCTGAGTGGTCGGGTTCGCAGGAGTAAGTTGGTCAACCGAACCGATCAACAAAGCGTGGTCGTCTGGATGGACTCTGTCCAGTATTTGCTGACGAGTAAGCTGCTCCGCCGGGTCGCTGAAACCGAGCATATTCACGTACTCCGGGGATCGCATGATTATGTCGGTTGCAACGTCCCACTCGTACGCGTACATCTTTCCAGCCTGAGCCGCCAAACGAAAGCGTTCATTGGCCACGCCGGCCTGGGAAAACAGATCGCGGTTGGCGAGATACCACTCGATAGACCCGCCAACACCAAGAAGCAAGACCGAGACTAATACGATGAACAGTCGAATCTCATGGGTTCGATACGGCTCATCGGTTCGAAATAGCTCCCACAATCCGATGATTGGGATGGAAACTACCGACAGCATTGCCCAAATCGAAGCGTACTTGGGGTCAGTGGTGTCAGGCCGGGCAGACCACTCAAGTTGCGCTGCCCGCTTTCGTTCCTGCAGGGCGATCCAGACAAACCAACATGCAGAAGTCGTAAAAGCTAGGTCCACCCAGCTCGGGCGATATCCTCGGAGGACAAAGACCAGATTCGCCGCCAGAGACGTAAGCACGTACAGGGTCGCGGCACCGAGAAGATGCCCATAGATGAACTTCCAGGGACGTTGGGCGCGAAGAATCAGCACACCCAGAACTGCTAGAAGAAAGAAGTTTTGCCCAGCGTATAGGGCGTCGACGCGCAGGTAGCTTGGGGTATCCCAGATCGTCAGGGGTTGTTGGACCAGAAGCAGGGCGTAGGCAAAAACCCAAAAGAACAGCAACAGGAGAAAATTCAGGGTTGCTCGATACCGTCGTTGCCGCGATAACTCCAGATGTGGGCGCGACGCCACGGCGGCAATCATCAATACAGTTCGCAATATCAATGGAACGTTGGCGGGCAGATACGCAGGGCGGTTGCTGCCCAGGCGCAGCACGTCGTAGATCCAAACGCATGAGTTGAGGGACCAAGCTCCAAATGCCGCGGCAAGGAATGACCAAAACAGCCGAATCGCTTTCCGGCTCCGAACTGCGTTCAGGGTGGAGATTCCGGCAGCGATGACAAGCGCAAGACCATAAATCGTCTTGCTGTACGCAGTCAGAGGGCGGCCTCTCGGGAGGCTTAGTGAAAGGGCAGCCTGGACCAGTAGAAGCACGACCAAAAAAGCAGGCCACGAAATAAGCCTAAATCTACGCATCGAAGGTACGGATTCAAACAGCATTTTTCGCCAAGAGTCTGGAGGGAGCCAGGGCTTGCAGTCCTGACTGTCGGACACCATATTACACTTCTCGCTCTTTCATCTGATCTGCTGGGCTCGAAAATTAACGCTGACCGTGATTGTTGACGTAACATCCCTCTAGCACAAGTTTGCGCTTTCCTTCTCCTGTCTGGCGAACAAACGGCGCAAGCTGGTGAAACGCCTGGTTTCACCAATAATCCCCCTTTCGCGTCCGACCCAGGCCCTTTTGGTAGAAGTTCTGAATAGCTCGTGACGGGACCAATCCTGCCAGTCGCAGACGTGTGTCCTGTAAGTTTTGCCAGTGGCCGGGGCGCCATCGTGCCCATAGGTTTGCTTGTCTGCCTGTTCACACAAGTGTCGAGAGAGAGGAAATAGAAATGGGAAAGATTTCTAAAATCCCACGCTCACGATTATCGTCGCTGTGCTCGCTTGCGTGCTAGGCGTAACCACCGCACAAGCGCAGACTGCACCGAAGATGAAAACGACCACGGACATTCCGGCCGAGATCACGACCCCGGATAAGGTGAAAGCGCGCCTGGGAGAGTTGCAGTTTTTTGACGGCTGTCCTGACCAGGAAACGGTGGATAAGGTTTACGACAACCTGGACTTTCAGCGTGGTGTTGATGTCTTCCTGGACACTCTCTCGGGTACTTCGCTCGTCGGATTTCGCCGAGGGATGCGGGAAATGGGCTGCGTCGAGGAACGGTAAGTATTTTCGAAACTCTGATGGATTCCAAGTCTCTGTTTCTCACGCCGACCACGGACACGATCTACGCTATGACCTGGGTGGACCTGAAGAAAGGGCCTGTCGAATCTACCATCACAGTACGATTTGTTTCTTGTCAAAAGTCTTCTTCAGGCTTTTTTCAGCAAGCGAGTAATCCCGACCAAAATTACCGCGCCGACAAACGCCACAATGATGGAACCTATCATGCCGCCTCCCGGCCATATTCCCAAAAGTCCAAAGACCCAGCCGCCCACAACGCCCCCGAGGATTCCAAGAATGATGTCCACGAGTACGCCGTAGCCGCCGCCCTTCATAACCTGGCCAGCAAGCCAACCTGCAATCAGTCCAACCACAATCCAAGCGATCAATCCCATGCCGATCCTCCTCGCTGCCGCTTTACCTTCTCGCCGCTTTAGGCTGCGTTGGCTTTAGGCAACCTTTTTCCGTTGCGCCGACGAAATACGCGGACTCGCTGCAACTTCGTCGGGTTTGGAATCGAACACCGCCAATACCTCCTCATGAGCCCCATTGCTTAGCGAATCCGGCTGCGTCCGCCAGTTCAATTCTTCCAGCCGCCTTCGCATTTCATCCCCGCACGTTTCACGAGCATTGCAACGTTCACAGTCAGGATGGTGGATTTTCAGCAGGGACAACAGGTAGCATCTTAACTTCACGAGGCACCTCGCAGGACTCCTGGTCATTCGCCTCAGGGGGTGTTGCGTCTCAACTGGCGGGAACTGCTCTTCGGAGAGGCGGACGTATTATGCCACACGACGCGAGTTTTCGTTTAAATAAAATTGGGCTACACTCGACGCGCAACGATCGCTAGAAGCCACAGCGCAAGGCAGCACGTATTTGTTGAAATGTCCCGATAGCACTTATTGACTCGGCTAGCGTGCAGGCCACGGGTGCGCCCGAGTTTCTCCCCGAGTCTGGTCTCCTTGTTATCTTGTGGTCGGGGCGTCGCCCGCGGCGAAGACGTAGGCGGTGTGCTTATCCAGTTTGATGTTGATTTGCGTGGACATTAGGGTGACCGCTCCGGCATGGTTGTGGGCTGATTGCACGTTTTTCAACGCGACTCGGTATCGCAGCGTTTGGGAGCCGGACGGGGCGGGTGCCAAGCCGGTCCCCTTGTCTTGGGCGGGGACAGGAAAGGGCGGTGTGGGCGAACCGGAGTAGATGGGGTTGAGAGTCCGGCGACTGGCACCGTCGGCGGGGCTGGGTGGGTTACCCGATGGAGTGTCACCGGGCAGTGGCTGGGCCGGATAAAACCAGGCCGTCAAGTACGCTTTGATTTCGGCTGCGCCATTCTTCCATTGCGCGGAGTCCATGCGAATGGCCAGACGGGACGGCTCGGTGGCGGACTTGGCTGCCGATTCGGTCACTTCTCCGGACAGGACGGCATCCCGCGGAACCACTACGCCATTGACCAGCGTCGCGACCGTGAGTTTGGCCTGGACTTTGGCTCCGACCTGGGTCGTGCCGGCGGTCACATTTTGGCGCAGGATAGCCGGGAACTCCAGTGCGCGCGCGGGACCGGCCGGCGTCGGTTGACTGAGCAGCGCGACGGAGGTGAGAACCAGCGTCAGAAGAATCATGGTGAACAGCGTGCGGCGGGCGGTGCTGGTTTGGCCGATCGTTTTGCTGAAGGCGTTGCGGAACATCGACGTCTCCTTTGCTGGCGGATGGGGTAACCGTGGTGGGTGGCCCGCCCTTTGGTCGAGCAAGAATACTCCAGACTAACCTTACAACGATGCTGATGCCTCCATTGCAGGCACCTTCGCAAGCTCTATGGTTGCTGTTGCAATATCGCGATTTCATTCATTGACTGGGTTCTGAGTGCTAATGCCTGTTGAACGAAGCCGCTTTGCGGCAGAAAAACCGTGGTGTGTCAGAAGCATAAAGTGGGGTCAAGGCGTTATGACGACCCACTTCGGCGCATGCTGGAAGAACTCCAGCGGCGGAAACTACTCTTCTAGAACCATTCGATTGTACCTCCGGCACGTCGCCGAGTTCGCTAGACATTTTCATATTTCGCCCGATCAACTCGGAGCTGAGGATATTCGTCAGTACCAACTGTTTCTGATTCAGGAAAAAAAGCTGGCGTGGTCAAGCTGCGTGCCATTGTCGCTTGCCGTACCGCGGCCCGCGGTGGGCACATTGAACAGTGTGATAGTTGCGGACAGCGAGCCATCATCCCCATCTGCATTGCGTCGTCCCCCATTGGAGGGCTCTCGCCCGATCAGCGGCGTTGGATTCCCTGTGGACACAAGTTCTTTCTGCCCGTCAAAGTACTCAGTGTTATCTTTCGCGGAAAGTTTCTCGACGCTCTCGAACCAGCTTTTCAAAAACACAAGCTTACTCTTGCCGGTCAACTCACTCCTCTTCAATCCCCAGCAGAGTTCGCCGCTCTGCTACGCGCCGCCGCGCCGGCGGCTTCGCTCAACCGACTCTATCGCTAGTGCTCAGGCGTGAAGATCTGCGCAATCCCTCACACCAACCAGTGAGCCGGTTTCACGGATGCTCGCCCTGCTCCGGCATCACCCCCGGAGGCGGCGCCGGAATCGTGATATCCAGCTTGGTCACCGTGCCGAGCGACGACAATGGTTTGTCAAATTCGCTGACGTTGCCCACCGCCAGCACCGCCATCTGATCGCGGTGAATGTACTTTGCCGCGACCCGAGCGACGTCTTCTTTTGTGACTCCTTCGATCCCTTTCTGAAAGTTCTCCAGAAAATCCAGCGGATAACCGTAAAACTCATAAGCCATTTTTTCCTGCAAAACTTTCCCCGGAGAATCGAAACGAAATACAAAAGAATTCAGAATCGCGTCCTTGGCGCGCTTGATTTCCTCATCGTTAATCGGATGCTTGCCCAGGTCAGCGATCTCCTCATCGAGCGCCTGAATGGATTCAATCGTGGTCTTGCTCTTCGTGCTCACTATCAGCCGCAGCATGCCGGGATGATCCCACCCCGCGCCCACCCCGCCGCCCACCCCATAAGCAAGGCCTTTGGTGGTTCGAATGTCGTTAAACAATCGAGACGAAAATCCTCCGCCGAACGCCTCATTGAATACCGAAGTCGCGAAGTAATCGGGACTCTTGCGCGTGATGCCCAGTGCAACCATTTGAATATTGCTTTGATTCACGTCGGTCTTGTCGACCTCGTAATACCCCGGCTTGGCAGGATCGGGCTTGATCTCCGGATCGTTCGCCGCCTGACCCTTGGGCCACGCCGCAAAGGCCTCGCGCAACCGAGCTTCCATCTTCGCCGAGTCAAAGTCGCCGACCACGCCGAGGATGATGTTGTTCGGATGAACGTACTTGCCGTGCCAGTCGACCAGATCCTGCCGCGTGATCGCCGCCACCGTCGCATACTCTGGCACCCGCGCATACGGATTGTTAGCGCCATACACGAGCTTCGCCGCTTCCCGTCCCGCAATCTGCGAAGGCTCGTCATTGCGCCGCGAGATGCTGTCGTACATTCCCTTCTGCGCGATTTCAATTTTGTCGGCGCGGAACTCCGGATTTTTCAGCACATCGTCGAACGCGCGGAACACATCGTCGAAATCTTCTTTCAGGCACGACCAGCTCACAGTCGTCGAGTCCGTGCCTCCGCCCGTTTCGACTTTGGCGGCGCGCTGTTCCAGATAGTCGTCCAGCTGATCGCCAGTCTGCGATTTCGTGCCGCCGGTGCGCCATACTTCGCCATAAACATCCATCAGGCCGATCTTGTTCGCAGGAACCAGCCGTTCGCCGCCACGAATGCGAGCGGTGCCGTCAATGGTCGGCAACTCGTGGTCTTCTTGAAGAAAAATCACCATGCCATTCGGCAACTCAATCCGCTTCGGCTGCGCCGGATGAAACGCCGGCAGCTTGGGAATCGGTATTTGCCGCCATGGTTGCTGAGAAGACTGCTGCGCCTGCGCCCACACTCGCAAACCGGCACTAACGGAAACGACAAGCAGAAGGACCAGAGCAATGCGGGACAAGTAGACGCGCTTCACTGTCCACCTCCCTGCGGCGCTGCGCCCACTCCCGGAGGCCCGCCAGCAAACTCGATAATCCCCACCGTCCGATTATCAGAAGTAAACGTCTGATTCGCGACCCGCCGAATGTCCGCCTTGGTCACCTTCTCGATCCGCTCCACCGAGCGGAACAGTTCCCGCCAGTCGTCATAGCGCGCCTGATACAGCGCCAGCTCGGACGCCAGACCCTCGTTGGATCCCAGCGAACGGATCAGGTTTGCCTTGGCCCGCGTCTTGATCATCTTCAGTTCTTCATCCGAGATGTCTTCTTTCTTCAGCCGGTCAATCTCCGCATGAATCGCATCGGCCATCTCTTGCGGTTTGTGGCCGGGGATCGGCACCGCATAAAACGCGAACAGGTGGGGATATTTATTTCCCGGCAGCCCGGTAAATCCAGCCGAGTCCGAAGCGATCTGCCTGTCGCGGACCAGCGCCCGGTACAAACGAGAAGTCCGTCCATTCGACATCAGGTCCGCGATCGCGTCGTAGACCTGGTCATCCGGACTGCGGTAATCCGGCCGGTGATAGCCTTCGAGATAAATGGGCTGCGACTGGTCATGCAACACGACCGTCCGCTCCGAATTCTGCGGAGGTTCAACCGTAGTAGCCGTGTCCGGCTGCGGACGCGCTGGAATTCGCGAAAAATATTTCTCCAAAATCGGCATCGCTTCCGAAGCTTTCAAATCTCCAACCACGGTGACCACCATGTTCGAAGACACGTAGTACTTTTCGAAAAAATTCTGTGCGTCGGTCGCCGAAAACGAATTCAAGTCCGAGATCCACCCAATCGTCGGCCGGTGATAAGGATTTGCCGCGAACGCCTCTTCCGTGAATTGCTCGAGCAACCGCCCAATGGGGTTGCTGTCGACCCGCATGCGCCGCTCTTCGATCACCACGTTGCGCTCTTTATAAAATTGCCGCAGCACCGGATGCAGAAAACGCTCCGATTCCAGATAAGCCCACAATTCCAGCCGATTGATCGGGAACGAATAGAAGTATTGGGTCTCATCGTAACTGGTTTCGGCGTTCATGCCCTCGCCGCCTTCGCCTTCGACAATCTTGCCGAACTCATTGTTATAAGGAGCTGAGAACTTGTCGGCCGCCGCAATCGCGTCCTTCCAGTTTTGCTCCAGCTGCTTGAGTTTCAGCTCGTCGCGGTCCACCGCCTTATCGCGCTCTGCTATGTAGGCGGCGTAAGCATCCTCGACTTTCGCGAGCGCGACTTTTTCGCCGGTATAATCGCGTGTCCCAATCGTGTCCGTTCCCTTGAACGCCATATGCTCGAACATGTGCGCCAGGCCAGTCTTGCCCATGGGATCCTGCACCGAGCCCACATCCACGTGCGTGAAGAACGAAAACACCGGGGCCTCCGACCGCTCACAGATGATGACGGTGAGCCCATTGGCAAGCTTCTTCACCGTAATGCGCTTCTCAAAAGAAGCCAGATCCTGGCCCAGAGCAAGCGAGCACAGCACGAAACAGACAACAATTGTTTGTATAGAAATTAAGCGGGATTTCATCCTGCCTCCAAAGCCGAACCACGACGCAGTACCAAAAAGTCGAAGTTACGTGGAGGCAGGGAAGATTGTCAAACGAGCCGCCGGTGGAGAGACGGGTGCCCTCGCCCGTCCGCGTAGGGACAGCCGCCATCGGCTGTCCAGGCCGGAGCGGAGCTCGGCGCTACCAAACGCGGCAGGCGTTCGCCGGAACCATGGGCTGTCCCGCCTTGCATCCAAAGGCCTGCTCAAAGGCGGCAGAATTCTGCGCCGCGCCGTTGACCCGCCAGCGTCCCGGCGAATGCGGATCGATCAACACGAGCTTCCGCGCCTGCTGATCCGTCACGTTCTGGCACCAGATCTGCCCATACGCAAGGAAGTACCGCTGCGCCGGAGTATAGCCATCAATCGGTTTCACCGGCGTGTCGCCGATGATGGACATCAACGCCATGTGTGCCAACTTCAGTCCTCCGTTGTCGGCGGTATTTTCACCCAGCGTCAATTTGCCATTGAGCTTAACGTCGTCTTTACCCTTGTCGTCCTTCACCGAGACAAAACTCGAATATTCTTTGGCTGTGCAATCGGCGCGCTGCTCAAATTCTTTCCCGTCCTCCGCCGTCCACCAATCGCGGAGGTTGCCCTCCGCATCGTACTTGCGGCCCTGGTCATCGAAGCCGTGCGTGAGTTCATGTCCGATCACCACCCCGATGCCGCCGTAGTTCACCGCGTCATCCATAAGCTTGCCGTAAAACGGCGGCTGCAAAATGCCAGCGGGAAAGTTGATATCGTTCATCGGCGGCCGGTAATAAGCGTTAACTGTCGGCGGAGTCATCCCCCAATCCTTGCGGTCCGTCGGCTGATCGATCTTCTTGTACTGTCGCTGCACCTCGAACGCGCCGGCGCGCATCGCATTGCCCGCATAATCGCCCGGCGTGACCACCACACTGCTGTAATCGCGCCAAGTGTCGGGATAGCCAATGTTGTTGACGATGGCGGTGAGCTTCTCATAAGCCTTCCTCTTAGTCGTGTCCGACATCCAAGTCAGCTGGCCGATATCCTCGCGCATCGCGCTCTCGATGCCCTGCACCATCTTCAGGGTGCGCTCTTTGCCTTCGGCGCCGAAGGTGCGGTCCACATAGAGCTTGCCCACCGCCATCCCCAGGCTCGCATCGGTGGACTTCACACAACGCTTCCAGCGCGGTTCCATCTCTTTCTGTCCCGACATGTACTTGCCGTTGAACAGAAAATCCTCTTCGACGAAAGCCTTGGTCAGCAGCGGGGCATACGCGTTGATCGTTTTCCAGCGCAGGTACACCTTCCAGTCTTCGAGTAGCAAGGTGTTCAGTTGCTCATTGACCTGCTTGAAGAAATCGGGATTGCCCACGTTGAGGGAAGTGAACTTCGGCGAGCCATTATCCGCGAAATAGACAGTAAGATCGAAATTCGGAGCCGCGCCTGCGATTTCCGCGACCGTCATCTTGTGGTCGCGAGTCTTGGGATCGCGCCGGATCGTCCGGTCCATCGAGGCTTGCGCCAGCCCCGTCTCCACGGTTAAAACCGCTTTGGCCTCAGCCGCCGCGACGTCCGGCTTGTCCCCGGCCAGTTCGAACATCTTCTGCACGTGCTCCACATACTTCTGCCGAGTCTCTACCGACTTCGGATCGTCCTTTATATAGTAGTCGCGATCCGGCAGCGTGATCCCGCCCTGGTCGAGATACGCAATGGTCGCGAGCGAATCGTGCATGTCGGGCTGCGGGTAGAAAGCAAACAGTGCCGGAGTCGAGTTGCGATGCATAGCAGCAACCTGCCGAATAAGGTCCACTTTCGTCTTGATACCGTTAATCCCTTCGAGGGCCGGTGTCAGCGGAGCAGTCCCCTTTTTCTCAATCGCGCTCTCGTCCATGCACGAGGCATAGTAAGCACCCACCATGCTTTCCGCCGGAGTGTGTTTTCCCGGAGCCTGCGCCTCGGTCAATATGTCCCGCAAAATATAAAGATTGTGCTCCGCAAGTTCGTCGAATCGCCCCCACCGCGATTTGTCCGGAGGAATCGGATTATTCTTCATCCAGGTTCCACAAGCGTATTGATAGAAGTCCACACAGGGATCGGCGGTCTTATCAATGGCGTTAACGTCGAAGACGGGGATTTCCCGGGGAACCCCAGAGGAAGCTGGGCCGGAAGAAGGCGGACTGGTCTGGGCCGAACAGAGTACAGCGGTCAGCAGCAGTAGCAAAGAAAGAACACAGAAGATGCGAGTCATGTTTGCCTCGAATGGAGAGACGGCGGCGATCTCCAATCAGACACACTAGACCAAAGCAGCCATCCCTTTCAAGCACAGGCCCCGTCATTGCCGCCCGATGCGATCCACTTCTTTCTTCAGCGCGAGACCATCCAGAGCCGCCAGAGGTAGAGCAAGAAAGAGGCCGATGCGCCAGTCGAGAGCGAAAAACGCATCGCGAAAGGCGCGCTCGATCTCGGCGGAGTCTCGCTGAACGATGGCGGGATCCGGAACTCCCCAGTGCGCGGTCATGGGCTGTCCCGGCCACAGCGGGCAGGCTTCCTTGGCGGCGTTGTCGCAAACCGTGAAAACGAAGTGCATCGTGGGAGCACCGGGACGTTCGAATTCATCCCAACTCTTGCTGCGCAGGCCCTCGGTCGAGATTCGAGCCCTCGCAAGCTCCTTCAGAGCCTCGGGACGAACCGTACCCGAAGGATGACTTCCGGCGCTGTAGGCCGTGAATGCAGGCTTTCCTTTGTGGTTGAGAATCGCTTCGGCCATGATGGACCGCGCCGAGTTTCCCGTGCACAGGAAAAGAACGTTGTAGTGAGCTGCCACGATCAGCGTTTCGGTTTCACGGCGCGGAGGAACGCGCTCATGAACTTTTCATCGACCTGCGTCGCCATGGCATCCACGTAACTGCCTGAGGAGGAAAGGAACTCGCGAGGGTCGTCAACGCGATAGATTCGCGTGGGCTCAATTTCAATCTGTTCAAAACCGGCAGCCGAAAGTTTGCCGCGATATTCGTTTTCGTCGAGGGCGCCGGCGATACAACCGACCCACAACAGCACACTTTGCCGGACCTCGGCGGCAATCTTGCCGCGCGTCACTACGTCGGAGACAGCGAAGCGCCCGCCCGGCCTGAGCACGCGAAACGCTTCGCGCAGCACCCGGTCCTTGTCGGCGGAAAGATTGATCACGCAGTTGGAAATGATGACTTCGACCGTGTTGTCGGCCAGCGGAATGTTTTCCATCTCACGCTTGAGAAATTCGACGTTCTCCGCGCCGGCCTTGCGCTTGTTCTCGTTTGCCAGAGCGAGCATCTCGTCCGTCATGTCGAGGCCGTAAGCTTTGCCAGTTGGCCCGACGCGCCTCGCCGAGAGCAACACGTCGATGCCGCCGCCCGAGCCCAGATCGAGCACGGTTTCGCCGTGGCTCAGTTGCGCAAGCGCGGTTGGGTTGCCGCACCCGAGCGAAGCCAGCATCGCCTCTTCGGGAATCTGCTAGGCCTGCGATGTGTCGTAGAGATTCGAGGTGATCGGATCGCAGGACTGTCCGCCCGTCGCAGCCGCTCCGCAGCAACTGCTGCCGCCGGTCTTGTTTGTAACTCGTAATGCTGCTTGTCCGAATTTCTCTTTTACGGCTTCCCTGATATTGGCATCGGGCATGTTGGCTTCTCCTATTTGCAGAGTTGGACGAGGTCTTGCGGCTTGAGTGCCTTATTCCGGGTGCAGCACTCGGCGTAAAGAAATTGCAGAATTTCGCGTAGCGCTTCCGTGTTGGCGGTGTAGCGCAGAAACGTGCCCTTGCGCTCGACGTGCACCAGGTCTTCATTCCTGAGCTTGTCGAGATGGTGCGAGAGCATAGGACCCTGGATCTCAAGTTCATCTTGAATCTCGCTGACCACCAAACCCTCGGGGTGAGCGGACAACAGCAACTGCATGATGCGCAGACGCCGCTCGGTACCCATGGCGGAGAACATGTCGGCATAGCGGGCAACGCGTTCACTGTTTGTGCGGAGCTTGCTGGCAACGCTGACCATAGTTCGGGTACAGGATCAAGACATTTCGATCCGTACCCACTGCGTGCCGACTTTTCCGCGCCCCACTATACTGGAAAGCGCTTTTGAAGTCGCAACTCTGAGCACTCATGTCCGCCCCCACCATCGTCGAAGTCGAAGGCCGCAAGCTCAGCCTGACGAATCTGGACAAGGTTCTCTATCCTGCCGCCGCTTTCACCAAAGGGCAGGTGGTCGATTTCTACGTCCGCATCGCGCCCGTGCTGGTGCCGCATCTGGAAGGGCGCGCGCTCACCATGAAGCGCTATCCCGGGGGAGTCGATCAGGAATATTTCTTCGAAAAGAACGCCCCCATGCATCGGCCCGACTGGGTGAAGACCGCGCCCATCTGGAGCGAGAGCAATCACCGCACCATCCACTTCATTCTGGCTAACGATCTGCCGACGCTGGTCTGGATTGCGAACCTCGCCTCGATCGAGCTGCACCCGTCACTCTCGTTGGCTTCTGACCCTCCGACGCCGACCATGGTCGTCTTTGACCTTGACCCCGGCCCCCCAGCGAACATTGTGCAGTGCTCTCAGGTTGGCCTCTGGGTGCGTAAGATTTTCGATCACTTCGGCCTACAGAGCTTTCCAAAAACTTCCGGCTCCAAGGGAATGCAGATTTATGTGCCGTTGAATACGCCAACCAGCTACGAGCAGACGAAGTCCTTTGCTCACGCGGTGGCGCGCCTGCTCGAGCACGAGCATCCCGACCTGGTCGTTTCCGATATGAAAAAGGCGGTGCGCACGAACAAAGTATTCGTCGACTGGAGCCAGAACGACGCCCACAAGACGACCATCTCGGTATACTCTCTGCGCGCGCGCGAGCATCCAACCGTCTCAACGCCGGTTACCTGGGACGAAGTCGAGCAGGCGCTGAAGAAAAAAGATGCGGCCCGTCTGGTATTCGAGGCGAAAGAAGTCCTCGCGCGGGTGGAAAAGATGGGCGACCTGTTCGAGCCCGTGCAGAAACTGAAGCAGAAGCTGCCGCAGTTGGCGGGACTAGCCGCCGAATCGGCACAAGAACAAGAAAAAGAGAAAAAAGAAAAAGGGAAAAAAGAAGAGAAGATGGAAGCCGTCAGCATCGCCGCCCGGGCCGAAGCGCGATCGCGCCCGATAAAGAAGAAGAAGACGACGACGAAGCCCGCGGCGGCAAAGCGTCGCAAGTTATAATCCGGGGCTCGTGCGTGTGGACTGCGGGAACTGGATGTTGGATTGTGATTTTGGGTGACGCAGCGCTTCAGCGCCGCGGTGACGGCGTTGTTTAGAATGCGGCTTTCGCCGCTGAGGGCTCTATGTCGCATCTCTATGTGGGCACTTCCGGATGGGCGTATCCAACCTGGAAGCCCGCTTTCTATCCGGAGAAACTGGCGCAGAAAAAATTCCTGAACTTCTACGCCTCGAAACTGAATGCCATTGAAGTCAACTACACCTTCCGCCAGTTGGTGAAGGAGACGACGGTTCAGAACTGGATCGCGGAAACCCCCGAGCATTTTCGCTTCACCATCAAAGCGCACCAGGTGCTCACGCACATCAAGCGCCTGAAGAACGCGGAAGAATTCCTGCAGCGCTTTCTAGGCACGCTGGAAGCCTTAGAGCGCGCGAAGCGCCTCGGCCCGGTGCTCTTCCAACTGCCACCAAACTTCAAAGCGGATCAGGCGGTGCTCGCCGAATTTCTGAAAAGCCTGCCGCGAAGCGTGCGCGCCGCGTTTGAGTTCCGCCACGAGTCGTGGTTGACTGATCCTACATGGGAAACGCTGCGCGAGCGCAACATCGCACTCTGCGTAGCCGAGACCGAAGAACGCGACACACCCGACGTGGTCACCGGCGACTACGCCTACTATCGCTATCGCAAGCCCACCTACACCGTCGAAGAGCGCAAGGCGATGGTCGCTCGCATTCATGAGCATCTCGCCGCCGGCCGCGACGTCTTCGCCTACTTCAAGCACGAAGAGACGCCGGAGGGCGTGCTGTACGCGGTGGATTTGCTGCGCGCGGTTGACCAGAAATAGCCCATGGAGCGACGGGCGCCCTCGCCCGTCACGGCGGGGAGTCGCAAATCCGCGCCCCGTATCCTGCTCATTACTTTGCGGGTTCCTCCCCGCATCTCATACTCACGTTATGGCTTCTAACGCCAACTCTCGCACGCTTGCGTCGTTCCTCGACTATCTGCGTATAGAGCGCGGTTCGGCCAAGCTGACGATTGCCGCCTACAACAGCGACCTCGCGCAGTTTGCGGAGTTTCTGGAGAAGCGCCACGTAGTTCTGAGCGGAGCTCGGCGCGAAGATGTGCGCGAATACATCCAGGAATTATTTTCAAATTCGCTCGACGGACGCTCCGTGGGAAGGAAGCTTTCGGCCATCCGCCATCTTTATCGGCACTTGCTGCTCGATGGAAAAATCGACAAGGATCCGACTCTGAACATCGACTTGCCGAAGCAGTGGAAGGTGTTGCCGAAGGCACTGAGCCGCGACGAAGTCGGAGCCATGCTGGGCGAAACAACGCCGGCCGCAACGAAGCTGGGCGAAACAAGGCCGCGAAATGAAACCGCGCTGGGACACGCGCTGCGCACTCCGAGATCGCGCCATGATCGAACTTCTCTACGCCGGAGGCGTGCGGGTTTCCGAAGTTTCCGACGCGCGTCTTGAAGACCTGAAGCTGGAAATGGGATACATCATGGTGCGCGGCAAAGGAGACAAAGAGCGCATGGTGCCGCTCGGAGCGCCTGCCCAGCAGGCCTTGCAGCAATACCTGAAAACCGCCAGGGAAGTGATCGCGAGGAAAAAGAATTCGTCGCTCCTGTTCCTCGGCACGGGCGCCCGGCGCTTGACGCGGCAGCGCGTCTGGCAGTTGGTGGGCAAGGCAAGTCTCGCGTCCGGCCGCCACGCCAGTCCGCACATGCTGCGTCACTCCTGTGCCACGCATATGGTCGAGAATGGAGCCGATCTCCGCACCGTGCAAACCATCCTCGGCCACTCCGACATTTCGACGACACAGATTTATACCCACGTTGCGCTCGACCGGCTGAAGAGCGTGTACGCGAAGCATCATCCGCGGGCGAAAGCGAAAACTGGATGACCGACTTGATGACATCGGACCGCAAACAACCGCGCGCGGGCGTTGGGCGAATCGTCGTCGGTCGCACTATCGTCGGCAGTTCTATCGTCGAACGCGCCACCGACGACTTCCTGCGCCACTTGCGCGAGCGCAATGCCTCGACCCACACCATCAAGGCCTACACCGGAGATCTCGACGCCTTCGCAACTTATATCGGCGCACACAATTGGAAAACGATCGACCACATCGCCATCCGCGGCTTCCTCTCGCATCTCTACGACAAAGGATTGAGCAAGACGTCGGTAGCCCGCGCCCTGGCTGCCGTGCGTTCGCTCTATCGCTGGCTGGCGCAAGAAGGAGTAGTCGAGCAGAATCCTGCCAAGCTGGTTTCGACGCCGCGGCTGCCGAAGAAACTGCCGCGCGTCCCAACGATCGAAGAAATGAACAACATGTTGGACGGCAAAATGCCCGAGGTGGCATCGTTCCCCGAGCGCGATCGCCTGTTGTTCGAACTGCTCTACGGCTGCGGCATTCGCAACTCCGAACTGGTCGGCATCAATCTCGACGACATCAGCCTGAGCAACGAAGCCATTCTTATTCGCGGAAAAGGCAAAAAAGAACGCTTCGTCCCTTTCGGAGGATCGGCGCTCGCGGCACTGGCCGTCTACCTACCGTGGCGGCAACAACTGCTAGCCACGCTCAAAAGGAAGCGGGAGAAAGGCACGCCCGCGTTGCTCGTCAACCAGCGCGGTGGACGCCTCACCACCCGGAGCGTGGGACGCATCGTCAAGCGCATCGCCGTTGCCAAGGGACTGTCCCCAGAAGTTCATCCCCACACGCTGCGTCACGCCTTCGGCACGCACATGCTCGAAGAAGGAGCCGATCTGCGCGCCATCCAGGAACTGCTCGGCCACGAGCGCCTGGCCACCACGCAGCGCTACACGCAGCTTTCGGTCAAGCACGTGATGAACGTTTACGACCAGACGCATCCCCGGGCAAAGTGAGGACGGCGCACCAAAATCACTTCATTTTCTCTTGCTCACGAGTTTCAGCCCGTCCGCTGAGACGACAAGATTCGAGCGGTTCGCCTGCCACCATCGCACCCACTCTTCCGGCGAAACAAAGTCTTGGCCCGTCATCATTTTCGGCCAGATTAAAGCGCTTTTTTGTCGATGCAGTTCAGGGTCATCGTATACACCAAATACGGTTCCCGCTTTTTCCCACTCCTCGTAGCGCGTATTTTCCCGATTTTGCAACCATTCGATAAAATCATCCGCGCGCGAATAGCTCAGGCCCGTTTTCGACCGAAGAATCCCAACCTGGGTCTTCTCTACACCTCGGCGACTCCTGCTTTGCTGGAGCAATTCGATCTCAACCCTGCAACTTCTTTACGCCGTACGTTCCACGGGTTCGAGACGTTGGAGGCGGCCGTGCCGCTTAAGAAAAATCCCTATTACCCCCGTAACTTTGCACGTGCGTGCTCTTGCTTGAACATGACTGCAGGGCGTTTCTTGGTCGCGCCCACGAAGGTAGACGATCGGATCCCCCCCCAAGATGAGTAAAATCGCCAAAGAAAGTATCCTCCTCTTATCGCTATTCCTGATTGCTGCCGGGGTACAATTCTTCGCCCAGACGCTGCCCATGGCCCTCTGCATTTATTTCTTGCCCACCTTGTACTCGGCGTATCACTTCGGACGACGGCACGCGACTTTGACCGCCTTTGCCTGCGTATTCCTGGTCGTCCTGCTGAATTTCCTGAACCAGATGATGCCCGGACACAAGGTGCTGTCGTTGCCCGATGAGCGCCTGTTCAACTTTGCCATCTGGGCGGGCATTTTGGTGGTTGCCAGTTACGTGATGGGCACGCTTTACGAGCGCAAAGAGGCGATGACCGCCGACATCCGGGAAAGTTTCAGCGGGCTGCTGCTGGTGCTGCAACACTTCATGGCCCACGAGAAGCTGGGCGTAGGCGATAACTTGCGGGTGGTGGAAGCATCAACCAGAATAGCCGAGTCGATGGGCTTGGGATCGGATCGCGTCGCGCTGCTGCGGTCCGCAGTTTTACTGCGGGATGTGAGCAAGCTCGGGATTACGAACGACATTCTCTACAAGGCCGCCGATATGAGCCGCGACGAGGTGGTTGCGAGTTTCCGCAAGCGGCGCAAAACGGATACGCGCGCCCAGGAGGTCGGAAATTCGCTGCGACGCGTGATTCCGATCATCATCGCGCAGCCGATTTTGCAGGAGCAGGGAGCGCGTTCGGTCAACGTTCCGATCGAGGCTCACATCCTGGCGGTGGCCGATGCATATCAGAAATTGATCAGCGGCGCCGATGGCAAGGCTTTGTCGCCGGACCAGGCAGAGGCGCAGATTGTGGCGGGAGCAGGTCAGAAGTACCACGCCGGCGTCGTGGACGCCTTCGCGAAAATCGTGTGCGGGCAGGCCAAGGGCGCAGGCGCATAAAATCGGGCTGCACAGAGTCAGCGTTCACGAAGCAGGTTAACGAAACAAGCTAACCACGCAAGTTAACGAAGTTAAGCGAACGAAGTAAGTTTCAGTTAATGAAGCGCGGCTTCGGCCGGTGCCGAACCCTTCGAATGCTCCTCGGGCGGGCGCGCGTCTTCTCCATGTTCCTGCAATTCTTTTTTCCCCAACTCTTTCTCTCTCAATTCTTTCCACATGGCCACGACTCTGGCCTTCAACTCGGACGTTAGCTGATCATAAGCGGCCTCGCTCGCCGCACTCAAAGGCGGAGGTTGAATCGGCTTGCCGAATACCAGTTGCAAATCGGCGATCTTGGGAAACTTCTTGTGGCGTGGCCAGGCTTCGTAGAAACCCTCGATGGCGACCGGGACAATCGGGGCTTGAGTGTGAATCGAGAGAATCGCAGCCCCCTTGCGGAATATTCGCGGGTTGCCGTCGTCGGTGCGCTCGCCCTCGGGATACAGAATCAGAATATGTCCCTTGTTGAGGCCGAAGGCGCCGGCGCGCATGGCCGACACCAGGTTCGCGTCGGGATCGACGACCGCCACACGAAGCCATCGCGCCAGGCGCCGCATGAATCCTTCACCGAAAATGTCGCTCGTGCCCACCGCAAAGACGTCGCGAAACAGGCGCCAGGGTAGCGCCCCCGTCATCACCAGCGGATCGACATAGCTTTGATGATTCGAGCAGATCAAGTACGGGCCTTTTTCAGGAAGATTTTCGAGTCCGCGGATCTTGAGGCGAAAGCGATCGAGCGCAAAAAGATAGATGAGGCGTCCCAGGAGAAAGAAAAAGACTTCAGCAAAAAGATTGTGATGCGCCAAGGCGACGACCTCGGGATCCGCCGATAGCTCGTTCAAAGAAGACTCGCTTAGGATTGTCGACCAGGCCGGTGCTGCTGCTCTGGCTTGGCCCTCGCCGCGGCTCGAGCTTGCGAGAACGGCATCGACCAGGTCGTGCACTGAATAAATCTCCGCCAGTTGCGGCTCGGCCACTTCCCCGCCAAACTGCTGCTCGAGCGCGGTAAGCAGTTCAATGCGCTGCATGGAATCGAGTCCTAAATCGAGCTCGAGATTGTGGGTGGGAAGAATCGCGTCGAACTGGTTGCGCGAAAACTCCCGCAGGATGGCGAGAGCGCGCTTCACATCTTCACGCTGCAACCACAATTGCTCGTCGCCGGTTAGTGGCTTTTCTCTCTCTTTGCCAATGTCAGAATCGACGCTACCGTCATTTTGTTTCAGCTCGCGAACTTTTTTTTCAATCTGGAAACGCTTCAGCTTGCGCGTCGTTGTGCGCGGCAGGTCTTCCTGCCAGATGTCATAGCTTCCCAGACGCTTGGTGGAAGCAATCTTGTGGGAGAGCGCCTCAATGTCGAGCCGGATCACTTCTTTGGAGTTGACGATTTTGCGTTCGCGCAGCAGCTCGAAATTAGGCACTACCACGGCATGCAGCCGCTCCGACGTCGGATCTCCCGGACGCGCTTCCAGTGCCATCACGCAAATCTCTTTGATGTTCTGCGCCTGGAGGTAGTGCACCTCGATCTCCTCGGGATACACATTCTTTCCATTGGCGAGCACGATGATTTCCTTGCGCCGCCCGGTGATGAACAGATTGCCGGTGGAATCGAAGTAGCCCAGATCGCCCGTGTAGAGCCAGCCGTCGCGAAGCACCTCGGCCGTGGCCTGGGGACGATTCCAATATCCCTTCATCACGATGGCGCCGCGGATGGCAATCTCACCCGAAGGCGGCGCGCCGTCATCGTCTGGATTGGGGTGATTCTTCTCTCCGACAATCTTTTCTTCAACAATTCTGGCTTCGACTCCGGGAAAAGGCCGTCCAACCGAGCCAAATACAATGTGCCCCGGAGGGTTTATAAAGGCGCCGCCTGTGGTTTCCGTCAGGCCGTACGCGTTCAGAACGTCGACGCCAAAAGAGTAGAAGTCGCGGGCGATGGCGGGATCGAATCGCGAACCGCCGGTGACCAGATAGCGCATGCGGGCGCCAAAGGTCGCGTGAATCTTGCCGAAGAAGAGTTTGCCGGCGTTGACTCCGACTCGGCGCAGCGCGCGGTTGAGCGCCATCAGCGTGCGCACCACTGAGAGTGTGAACTTGCCGCGTTTGTTCAGCTCTTTGAAGATGCGCTCATGAATCAGGTAGAAAAACTGAGGCACCACGCAAAACGCGGTGATGTCGCGTTCCTGCAAGGCCCGCAGCAGTTCGGTGGTGTTCAGCGTCTCCAGGTACACGACGCGCGCACCGTTAAACAGAGGCAGGAAAAGGTTTGCCATCTGCGCGAGGACGTGAAACATGGGGAGAATTCCAAGCAGGGCATCCGCCGGACTGATCTTGATTACCGCGAGCACCGAATTCGCTTCGCCGACAAGGTTGGCGTGGGTGAGCATCACGCCCTTGGGATCGGCCGTGGTGCCCGAGGTGTAGAGCAGCGCCGCCAGATCGCTCTCAGCGGGAACGATGGGTTCAAAGCCAGCTGGACCGGCGGCGAAGATGGAGTCGAGGTCGGCAGCGAAACTCTCTGTAATTTGCAGGGTCGAACCCTGCTCGGTCACACCTTGGGTGCCCCTCTCATCGCGTTCTGTGCCATGAGTGGGAGTGGTGGATGCAGCATTCGTCGCCACTAGTTCGGCTGACGCCGACGTCATCACCAGACTTATGTTGAGCCCGCCGGCCGCGTCCGTCGCTATTGGAAGATGCTTCGCGTCGCAGAACAGCAGGGAAGCTCCGCTGTCGATCAGCAATTTCTTCACCTGCTTGGCGTGGAAAGCGGTGTCGAGCGGAACCGCCGTTCTGCCGGCGGCGATGATTCCCAAATAAGCGGCTACCCACCGCGGATGATTCGCGGCCAGAATCGCTACGCGCGCGTCCCGCGCAACTCGCGTCGAGAGCCAGTTCGCCACGCTCTCCGACATGCGGGTGAGTTCCGCGAAGGTGACTCGTTCAACATTCTGCTGCCGCTGAATCTCAAGGGCAACGTTGTTGGGGAATTTCCGGGCCGATTCCTGGAATCGCTGGTAGAAGGCAGGCATGGGTCGAAGGAAATCTTACAGGGAAGGGCCAGCGAAGCCAATCCGGCGTGGCAGGCAGCGGTGGGCAGCCGCGTCGGCTGGCGAGGGGCACCGCTCATCCTTAAAATATAGGGATTTCGTCCCGTTGTTGCACGTTACACTGTAGTCGTGTACACTAGGTCAGTGTTGGTTGCTGTTGCGTGGCCAAGTTCACGCAACCGCTGAATGAGCGACCGTAGACCCCATGAAGAACATCACGTTCAGTGCGGATGAAATCAAGATTCAACTGGCCCGCGAGGTCGCGCGCAGCGAGCACAGGACGTTGAACGACGCCTTCCGCGATTGGCTGGATTGGTATGCCTCCCGCAGGGTGAGCCGCGCGGAAATAGAAGCGTTATTTGAAAAACTCAAGTATGCCGATGCCGGGCGAAAGTTCACGCGGGACGAGATGAATGAACGTTAAGTCCTTTCTGGATACGAACATCATCGTCTATGCCTTCGGTCAATCCTTTCCCGAGAAGGCCAAGATTGCCCAGCGGCTGATTACAGACGGTGCCGCCGATAAGCAGGCGATCATCAGCTACCAAGTCGTGCAGGAATTTATCAATGTCGCCTTGCGAGGATTTCGCCGCGCCATCGTCAGGTCCGACCTGGAGTCGTTCGTGCTCACGGCACTATTCCCGATGATGGCTCTATCTTCGTCCCCCGCGCTCATGATCGAAGCCTTACGGTTGCATGGTGAAAGTCAACTCTCATGGTACGACGCGCTCATTGTTGCGGCGGCGCTGCAGGGCGGGTGCAAGGTTCTCTACAGCGAAGACCTGCAGCATGGGCGTCGCTTTGG
This sequence comes from uncultured Acidobacteriaceae bacterium, assembly GCA_963730845.1. GTDB lineage: Bacteria > Acidobacteriota > Terriglobia > Terriglobales > Acidobacteriaceae > Acidiflorens. Next base: position 71,540 of record CAVSTM010000011.1, read on the forward strand.
CGATTTGATGATTCAGAATCCGTTTCTTTAGGCTTCTCGCAGAATTTTTCCGCAGGCGGTTTGCTGTTGTCCGTCTTATGTCCGTCTTCCTCGCTTCCTCGCGCATCTAATGTGCTAGGCTTTTAGTGATAGCTTGGGACGCGTGTCCTCTGAAGGAATTCCTTTTTGATCAACACATTGCTGGGTAAGATTTTCGGGACGAAGAACGAGCGCGAGGTCAAGCACCTGCTGCCTCGGGTGGAGGCTATCAACGTGCTCGAGCCGGAGATACAGAAGCTCTCCGACGACCAACTCCGCGCCAAGACTGAGGAGTTTCGCGCCCGCATTCAGGAGCGTGTGGGCGCGATTGCCGACGAACCGGAAGCAGATCCCGACCGTCAAAAAGAAATCGAAGACGAACGCAACGAGGTTCTCAGGGTCGTTCTTGACGAACTGCTGGAGGAGGCATTTGCCGTCGTCCGCGAAGCGGGACGGCGCGTGCTCAACATGAGGCACTTCGACGTGCAGTTGATTGGGGGCATGGTTCTGCACGAAGGCAAGATTGCCGAAATGAAGACCGGCGAAGGTAAAACGCTGGTCGCTACGCTTCCCGTGTATCTAAACGCGCTGAGCGGACGCGGCGTGCACGTGGTCACGGTCAATGATTACCTCGCCAAACGCGATTCCGAATGGATGGGCAAGCTCTATAGCTTTCTCGGCCTGACCGTGGGCGTGATTGTCCACGACCTCGACGACATGCAACGGCGGGCCGCTTACGCGGCTGACGTTACTTACGGCACCAACAACGAGTTTGGGTTCGACTATCTGCGTGACAACATGAAGTTCGATTTGCGCGACTGCGTGCAGCGGGTTCACAACTTCGCGATTGTCGACGAAGTCGATTCCATCCTGATCGACGAGGCGCGGACTCCGCTGATTATTTCTGGCGCCAGCGAAGAATCCACGGACAAGTACTACAAGGTGAATCGCATCATCCCTAAGCTGGAAAAGGGCGAAGAAATTGATACGCAGCCGGGCGAGCCGAAGATCATGACCGGCGACTATGTGGTCGATGAAAAGCACCGCAACGTTACGGTCAGCGACGACGGCTGGGAAAAAGTCGAAAAGCTGCTGGGGATCGGCAACATCGCCGACCCGGAAAACTGGGCGCTGAAGCATCACGTGGAGACTGCTGTCAAGGCGCACGCGCTTTACAAGAAAGATGTCGAGTACGTGGTGAAAGACGGCGAAGTGCTGATTGTGGATGAATTCACCGGGCGGCTGATGCCAGGGCGGCGCTGGTCTGACGGCCTGCACCAGGCGATTGAAGCGAAGGAGAATGTGAAGATCGAGCGCGAGAATCAAACGCTCGCCACCATCACGTTCCAGAATTATTTCCGCATGTATAAGAAACTCGCGGGCATGACGGGAACGGCGGAAACCGAAGCGCCGGAATTCGACAAGATCTACCGGCTTGAAGTGATCGTCATTCCAACCAATCGCACGCTGCTGCGCAAAGAGAATCCGGACATTGTCTACCGCACGGAGAAGGAAAAGTATTTCGCGGCCGCCGACGAGATCCAAGCGCTGCACGACAGCGGACAGCCGGTGTTGGTGGGCACGGTTTCAATCGAAAAGTCGGAGCGGCTTTCGGAGTTGCTGAAGAAGAAGGGAATCAAGCACGTCGTCCTGAACGCGAAGTATCACGAGCGCGAAGCGGAAATTGTCGCGCAAGCCGGACGCAAGGGCATGGTCACCATCGCCACCAATATGGCGGGCCGCGGCACCGACATTCTGCTGGGCGGCAATGCTGAATTCATGGCCAAGCAGGAATGCGTGAAGAAGGGGATCGCACAGCCGATCCGCGCCGCGCAGGGCAAGATCGAAGCCGAGGTTGACGATCGCAACCGCACGGTTTGGTACTACGCTGGCAATGAGTATGCGGTCCCGACCGATCAGTGGAACGAGATTTTTACGAGCTACAGAGCGGACACCGACCAGGAACATAAGGACGTGATTGCGGCCGGCGGCTTGCACATCTTTGGCACCGAGCGTCACGAAGCGCGGCGCATCGACAATCAGCTCCGCGGGCGCGCCGGCCGTCAGGGCGACCCGGGTTCCTCACGCTTCTATCTTTCGCTGGAAGACGACCTGATGCGGATCTTCGCCAAGGAGTGGATTTCGAACCTGCTGCAACGCCTTGGCATGGAAGAAGGTGTTCCCATCGAATCGCGCATGATCACGCGCCGAATCGAAGCCGCGCAGAAAGCAGTCGAAGGTCAGAACTTCGAGGCCCGCAAACACCTGCTTGAGTATGACGACGTCATGAACAAGCAGCGCACAGCGGTCTACGGCCTGCGCCGCCGTCTGCTGGAAGGGCTCGATCAGAAAGATCTCATCGTCGAAGACTACGTCTCCGGGATTCTCGGCGATATCCTGGAACGGCACTGTCCGCCGAAAGAACACGTAGACAACTGGGACCTGAAAGCTCTGCGAGACGCGGTCCTCGCCCATTTTGGCGTCGACATCTACGCCGAAGGCCTCAAGCCTGAACAGATGAATCGCCAGGAATTGGGCGACGCCATCTTCGGCAAACTCAAAGAGCGCTATGACGCGAAAGAGGCGCTGATCGGCGCCGAGGCGATGCGTTATCACGAGCGCATGATCATGCTGAGTGTGATTGACGGGCAGTGGAAAGACCATCTGCTCTCAATGGATCACCTGAAAGAGGGCATCAACCTGCGTGGCTACGGACAACATGATCCGCTGGTCGAATACAAGCGCGAGTCCTACGACATGTTCGAAGAAATGATGCAGCGCTTTCAGGAAGAAACGGTTCGCTACCTGTACCTGATGCAGATCATGGAGCGTCCACAGGCGCAGGGAGCGACGGCGAGTGGCGGCGGCAACGCCAACGCCAACGATCTGTCTGGCCAGGGGCCCGAAGCCGGCGTGCCTTCAATTATCACCGGCGGTCGAGGCGGCAACGGACGCCAGCCACGCCAGATTGCTACCTCCGTTGACGAAATCGAAGAAGCCTTCCAGCGCAAGAAGAAGAAGGAACTGGAGCAAGCGCGCATGGCCGGGGCTGGCGACATGCAAGTCCAACAGGTCGTGCGCTCCGGGGAGAAAGTAGGGCGCAACGATCCTTGTCCCTGCGGAAGCGGCAAGAAATACAAGAAGTGTTGCGGGGCAAATTAGTGAAAGCTTTTACCGCAGAGGACGCGGAGATCGCGAAGCAAGATCTTGGGTAGAGCTCCCCAGATCCGCGATGATTTATTCCTTCCCGCTTTTCTCTGCGCGCTCGGCGTTCTCTGCGGTTAAGCAGTTTTTGATTTCTTGCGGAGTGCGCGAAACGTCATTTCCGTGGCCTTGCTGCGCGTGCGCCGCTTCCATTCAAAAAACATAGGAGCATAGGTCTGAGTGATGTAATCGCTTCGGCCGATTCCCAACGCCCGCGCCGTGCGGTCGATCCAGCGCGGCGGCCCTTCGATCTCGCCGAAGTTTCCAATCGGAGTCTCATCCACCACCACATGGCCCTTACCGTCGCTCCACTCCGCGCGATATTTCTCATAACGGAAGGTTGGCTTGAACCCGAGCGCGCGCAAAATGGCGTCCATCTGCTGGCCATTCTCCACACGAGTTTCCAGTTCAACGCGGACTTTATGGAGGCCTGCCGTGCCCTTCGTCTTATGCGTCAGCACCCAGGTCTCACCATATTTGCGTAGCCGCAGCATTTCGCCGCGCTTGCGCAGCTTCTGGCCGGGCAGGTCGTAGAGTGAATTCATTTCGTGGGTGGCGGGGGTCAGCTGTTTGAAGCCAGCTTGCTTCAGCGACCGGGCTAGAGCGGGAGGATTCTCAATTCGAAATTTAATTTCGATTTCGTTCGGCATGCCAAAATCATAACCGCCAAGACGCCGAGGACGCGGAGAAAAAGCCGAAAGGAACGAGTTACTGCGGGACCGCAAGAGCTCCAGCGAAAGCATTTCTCGGCGCACTCTGCGTCTCGGCGGTGAAAAGCCCTTAAGGCTTCGGCTCGACCTCGGACTCCCGCTCCCGACGATGGAACCAGCTCATGTGCGGCAGGTCGCGCTCTACTTTTCTTCGTTTTGCGATGAGTTCCGCCGTGATCGATACGGCAATTTCTTCCGGCGTAATGGCTCCAATATCCAGCCCGACCGGAGCGTGCACACGGTCGAACAGATGCGCGGGCAGACCTTCCGCTTGCAGCTCTTTGAAGATGGTGATGGTCTTTCGTTTCGACCCGATCATGCCGACGTAGCGCGCCGGGGTCTGCACCGCCCAGCGCAGCATCCGCATATCGTCGCGGTGTCCGCGCGTGACAATCACGATGTACGAAGACTCGCTCGGCGTAAGCTGCGCGGCGGCCTTCTCGAAATCTTCGGCGATTACCTGCTGCGCCTCGGGGAAGCGTTCGCGATTCGCGTAGGCTTCGCGATCGTCGACCACGGTGACGTCGAATCCGGCCAGGCGGGAAACTTTGTAAAGGCTGGCCGCCACGTGGCCTGCGCCGAAAATATAAAGATCTGCTGGAGGTAAAACCGGCTCTACGAAAATCTCGAGTGTTCCGCCGCAGACGAGGCCGGCGTCGTTTTTAGGATCTTGATTCAGATCAAACGTCAGGGTGCGCGGCCGCTCCGATTCCATCACTTCGCGTGCCGCCTGCCACACCTCGGCCTCAACGCAGCCGCCGCCGATGGTTCCGACGATCGAGCCATCGTCGCGCACCAGCATCTTAGCGGTCTTGAAAGAAGGAATCGATCCGCGCACGTTGACGATGGTCGCCACGGCTCCGCGGCGTCCGTCTTTTCGCAGGCGGACGATTTCCTCGTAGAGGTCCATAGCGTTGATTATGGGGTTGTGGAGCGGGGAAGGTCAATTGCTGCAGTCAGCAAAGGTCAAGGTGCGCTTGGCCGGACAGCCGAGGGCGGCTGTCCCTACGCGAGCGTGGTCAACAATCAAAAGCCCCGGGTCATCACCCCGAGGCTATTGGTGTTAGACCAGCGAGTAACGAATCGACACGGCCCGCTTATCCACGGTCTCCACTGGGCAGGCTATGTCAACTTGTCACAGCACTTTTGGTACATTTCGGTTTACTATCTAGTTCCTAAACGGTGCGTGACAATACGAAATTCTCAGGAGCCGCATGAAAGCCGTTCGCATTCATCAATTCGGTGGGCCGGAGGTTCTGACCTACGAAGACGTTCCCGACCCCAAGCCGCGCAAGGATCAAGTCCTCACCCGTGTGCGCGCCTGCGCTCTGAACCATCTCGACCTGTTCGTGCGTAATGGCCTGCCGGGGGTTAATTTGCCGCATACCCTCGGGAGCGACATTGCCGGCGAGATTGTCGAAGTCGGCGAGTACGTGACCGACCTCAAGCCCGGACAGCGCGTGCTGCTTGCGCCCATGGTCTTCTGCAATCATTGCGCGAAGTGTGTCGCCGGTCTGCAGAACCAATGCCGCCACTTCGCCGTGCTCGGCAACGGCGTGGACGGCGGCAACTGTGCGCTGATTGCGGTGCCGGCCGTCAACGTCATTCCGATCCCCGACTCGCTCGATTTCAACGAAGCTGCCAGCGTTCCGCTGGTGTTCGTCACCGCCTGGCACATGCTCACGGGGCGTGCGGCCATCCGTCCGGGCCAAACGGTGCTGGTGCTGGGGGCGAACTCAGGGGTCGGAATTGCCGCCATCCAGATCGCGAAACTGTTTCACGCGCGCGTCATCACCACCGCGGGTGATGAGCGCAAAATGGAGCGAGCCCGCGAACTCGGCGCCGATTTCGTCATCAACCATTACCAGCAGAAGATCTCTCAGGAAGTCCGCAAGATCACCAACTTCGAGGGTGTCGACATCGTCATCGAACACGTTGGGCCCGCCACCTGGCAGGAGAGTGTCAAATCGCTCAAGCCCGGAGGCGCCCTCGTCACCTGCGGTGCGACGACGGGACCGAAAGTCGAACTCGATCTGCGGTTTCTATTCTCGCGCCAATTGGCGTTGCTCGGGTCGTACATGGGGACGATGAGCGAACTCCACGAAGTGCTTGGGCACGTGTTCGCCGGACGGCTCAAGCCAATCATCGACCATACTTTTCCCTTGAAGGAAATCCGCACGGCCCACGAATACATGGAGAAAAGCCAGATGTTCGGCAAGATCGTGCTGAACCCGTAGAGCGTTTTCACCGCCGAGACGCAGAGAGCGCCGAGAAAAACTTAGGAATGCAAGATCAAGCGGACGGTGAAGTCCAATGAAGCGAATTGAGCCGCGATTCGTCGTCTGTGTGAAAAACAAGGGCTATGTCGCTTCGCTCGAGTTGCGGAAGCTCTACCAGGTGGTCTCCGATGAGGCGGCCGCAAAGCACCGCCAGATTCGTGTGATCGACGAGTCGGGCGAAGACTATCTCTATCCAGATGAATACTTCGTCACCGTGCAACTTCCGCAATCGGCGGAAAAGGCGGTTTTGCGCGTCGCTACCACAGAGTCTGGTAGTTAACGACTTCCTAGTGTGCACCCCGTTTTCACTGCGCTGTCGGCCTCCGCTGCGGTTAAAATATAGTCATGGCGCAAGAGCTCAGCTTCGGCCCCTACGTTGACATCGAAAACGGCAAAAAGGTAGTCAAGGAACTTGTCTACGGAGACGGTGTGCCCGAAGGCATTGTCATGACCACGCTCGATTCGACCGTCAACTGGATGCGCAAGAATTCCATCTGGCCAATGACGTTTGGCCTCGCCTGCTGCGCGATTGAAATGATGTCGATGGGCGCGTCGCGCTTCGACATCGCGCGCTTCGGCGCCGAAGTTTTCCGGCCATCGCCGAGGCAGTCGGACCTGATGATTATCGCCGGCCGCGTCTCCAACAAAATGGCTCCTGTAATTCGCCAACTCTGGGAGCAGATGCCGGAACCGAAGTGGGTTATTTCGATGGGGGCGTGCGCGACTTCCGGCGGCGTTTTCAATAATTACGCGCTCGTGCAGAGCGTGAATCAGGTCATTCCCGTGGATATCTATGTCCCCGGTTGTCCGCCCCGTCCCGAACAGCTGATCTATGCGATTACGCTGCTGCAGGAAAAAATCATGATAGAACGGGGCACGGTGAAGAAAGCGTTGAACCTGGTGCCGGCGGGAGAGTAGAGGGAGCGGGCCATCGGCTCATCGGGCGATCGAAGAGTCTTTGACGTTCGATCACCAGATGGCCCGATCACCCGATACTCTTTTCACTGTTTCATCCGGGTCGCCATCTGCCGTTCTGGCGGCGTCATCTGGTTCCAGACCGCGCTCAAATCCTTTTCCAGGATCTGATTATTCGGATCTGCCCGCAGGGCCAGCGCAAACCATAAATACGATGTCGGCAGATCGCGCGGCACACAGTGCCCGGTGGCGTACATGGTCCCGAACGCGCTTCGAGCCTTGGCATTCGATTTAGCCGAAGCGGCCTTCAAATATTTCACTGCCTCTTCACAGTTTTCGCGCTCGCCGCGCCCGTAGAGATAGGCCTCGCCTTTGCGGAAGGCCGCGTCTCCGGTGTCAGCCGCTGCGGGCTGGGCCGGGGTGGAAGCTTTGGCCGGGATCGCGCCGGGTTCACGTTTCACCGGACTTTTGTCGGGCGCCGCCGCCGTTGCAACTGCTGGTGCAGCAGTCGTCGGCGTTGGCCCCGCTGGGGTGACAGGCTTAGCCTCCGCATCCACAGTCTTCCGGGTAGAGTCGGGATCAGCGCTTGCGCTCTGGGGTTGGCTCTCCGGAGTTGATGCTGACGGAGCCACTGCCTGCGACGCGCCCGCATCGGATGCTGGCGGCGCATCGTTAGCTGCCGGTTTTGTTGATGGCTTCTCGGCCGGAGCTTCATCCGCGCTCGAAGTCACGGCTTTCGGCTTTCGACTCTCCGTGGTACCGATAAAGCTTGTGTAGGTCCACCAGCCTGCTCCGCCCAGTGCCACAAGCAGAACCACCAGCAGCAGGACCCGGAGTCCGCCGCTCTTCGGTTGCTCGGGCTCAAAGAAAGAATCCAAGCCGGAGAATGCTTTTTCCCGCAGCAAGTCCATATTCGGGTGAGCCGGGCCCGGCTGATGCGGGCTGGGCTGATACGGGATCGATTGATTTGCGCCGGGTTGATGCCATCCCAGTATCGAGGCCTCGTTGATCGACGGCCCCTGGGGGCTTGCAGGCTTAGACGTGTTCTCCACGACGAGGGGGCGTACCGGCTCCGGCGCGTTCGGTATCTTTGGGAGGCCCGCTACGGGTGCGCCCGCCGGCCGCCGAGCTTCGAGCAACGTGCCACACAGTCCGCAAAAACGGAAATTGTCCGAGTTGACCTCGCCGCACTTCGGGCAAACCACGATGGCTCTCCGGATGTCCTTTCCTACAGTTTAACTCCTGCCGGCAAGGTCATTGCGCTCGTTCGTTCATATTAGAATGCATACGCCCGTTTCCGCGCATGCCGAAAGCCTCTAAAGCCAAGCCCACGCACGCCTCGAAACGTTTCGAGGCCAGGCTCGAGCGCCTGCGCTCCGGCCTCAACTGGATCATTATCCGCGTTCCGTTCGATGCCGCCAAACTCTGGGGGACGCGCGGCCAGATCAAGGTGAGGGGCGAAATCAACGGGTTCGCATTCCGCACTTCACTGATGCCCACCCGAGAGGGCTGGCACTTTCTGCTGATCAACAAACGCATGCAAAAGGGAGCGCGAGCCTTCGAAGGCAGCCTCGCTCGTTTCCAGATGGAACTCGACCGCGAAGAACGGATCGTAACCATTCCCGGCGAGCTCAAGCGAATTTTCAGCGAAGGTCTACTCAGCGAAGCTCGCGCGCTGCGGCGCTGGTATGACGAACTCAATCACTCCACACGCAACGACATTGCCAAGTGGATCACCGACCCTAAGAGCGCTGAAGCAAAAGTCCGGCGTGCGGAACAAATGGCGGAACGCCTGCTCAACGTCATGGAGGCGGAACGGGAACTGCCCCCCATTCTGCAGGTAGCCTTTGCGCGCAATTCCCGCGCCCGTGAAGGTTGGGAGGGCATGTCGGCATCGCGCCGGCGTGGGCATCTGTTTGGCATCTTCTACTACAGAACTCCCGATGCTCAAGCTCGCCGCATCGACAAAATGCTCGATGACGCTGTCGCGGTCGCTGAGAAAATGAGCAACAAGATGAGCAACAAGAAACGATGAGCAATGCCCGGAGACGCGGCGGTTGTCGATCGGCAGCATGCCGCCGGTTCCTGGCTCATCTTCAGGTGGACAAGACTGGCGCTTGCCTTAGCGGGACTACATCCTTATAATTCGCTCACCGGAATAATCTTAAGCCGCTGCAGATCGACAGGCGGCCCATGATTTTCGGGACCAGTCACTATCAGGAATAACTGTCAGTAATGCCAGTGTCAGCATCGGAAATAACAGTGAAAGATTGGTTCATGGTGAAAGCCCCATACCATTTGCGTGGAATCGGGCAGAATGTCAATCTCCAACTTCCCCGAAGAGTTTAAGGAGCCACAGGAAATGAAGAAGATTTTTCTTGCGATGTTGCTGGTAGCCGCGGTTACCGCCTTCGCTCAAACCGCGCCCGCGCCAGCCCAACCCGCGCCAGCTCAAGCGGCGCCTGCGCCAACCCAAGCCGCCGCGCCAGCTCCGGCAGCGCCGCCCCAGAAAAAAGAGATCAAGGACCCGGCCGAGTACAACGCATACGTAGGTGCGGTGGAACAGAAGGACGCCCCAGCCAAGGTTAGCGGATTGGAAGCATTCCTGACCCAGTACCCCAACAGCGTGATGAAGGAAGACGCTCTGGAACTTTTGATGGGCGCCTACCAGCAGACGGGCAATCAGGCTAAGACGCTGGAAACGGCGCAGAAGGTTTTGTCAGCCAACGCATGCAACATCCGAGCCCTGGCGCTGCTGGCCTATACCAAGCAGGCAATGGCGGTAGCCGGGCAGAATTCAGCACAGAATTTTGCCGACGCCGGCCAGTTCGGCGAGAAAGGCTTGCAGTGCGTGCAGACGGCGACCAAGCCGGATGGCACTGCGGCTGCGGACTGGGACAAGTTAAAAGCGCAGACAACCGCGATTTTTAATGGCGCGGCGGGGCTAAGTGCATTCCAGGCCAAGGACTATGCGAAGGCGGAGAAGTATCTGCGGGCGGCGGTGGAGTCGGATCCAGGCAACCTCCTGGACGTCTACGATCTCGCGCTCGCTTACCTGGCGGCCGGACCAACGGAAGATGACGTGAATGGGATCTTCTTCATCGCCCGAGCCTCGAATCTGGCGCAGGGCGCGGGCAAGGATCAGATCGCGAAGTTCGGCAAGAGCAAGTACAACAAGTATCACGGCGCCGAAGACGGATGGAGCGATGTGCTGGCGCTGACGGCTACTACCACCCTGCCTCCGGCCGGATTCACGATCAAAAAGTACGTTCCGCCCACTCCGGCGGAGCAGTGTACCGACCTGATGAAGACGAAGAAGGTAGAGGAAATGAGCTTTGCGGAGTGGCAGTTATGTCTCTCCGAAGGCACGCCCGCCGATGCCGACACGATATGGAGCGCGCTGAAAGGCAAGCCGTTGCAGATGGCGGCCCACATCATCAGTATCGATTCCTTGAGCAAAACCGCAACCAAACTGGCGCTGGCGGGCAGTTCGGACGATATCGACGCCAAACGCGCCGACATCGATCTGACTATGTCGGCAGTGATTCCGGCCAGGCAGATGCCGAAAGAGGACACCGACTTCCAGTTCGAAGGAACGCCGGTTTCCTACGTGGCGAAGCCGTTTGTGATGACGATGAACGATGGGGCCTTGCTGGTGAAAGCAGCGCCGAAGCCACCCGTCCACAAGAAGCCAGCCGCGAACTGAAGTTAAGGTCTCAGGTGTCAGGTTGCAGTTTTCAGGAAATAGCCTGGCTCCGAAGAGTCTGTAAGAGAAATGAAAGGGACGGTCCCGTCGGGACCGCCCCCTTTTTCATTGTTTGTCGCAAGCCACGGGCGCGTTTAGCGAGCCTGTTTTCTCTCCACCGTGAGGGGACGCGCGCTGCGGGGCGGACGTTTCGCGCCGGCGCGCAGCGGACGAACATCAATCTTCAGTTCCTGCATGGTCCGGCTCAGCGTGTTCCGGTGCATGCCTAATTGCCGCGCCGCCCTGCACTGGTTGCCTCGGTTTTCTTCGAGTACCGTTATTATGAAGCGTTTCTTAAACTCGCGGACGGCTTCCGAGTAGAGGATATTGCTTTTGTACATCTGAAGAATAAGTGCTTCCAGTTGATCTTTCACTTGCTGCCTCGTTTCCGTTCTCTCACAACTTTGATAATTTGCAACGACCCTAATGACCAGCGACCAATGACCAACAACCAATGACTTGAACCGGTCTCGTAATCTTCAGCAGTCCGAGACGGGACAAGCCCCGCCTCCGCGGACGCTCAGCCTTTTCCGCACAAAGACTACTTCGGCGGCCCGACTGATTGCGGCTGACCTCTGTCCGGGGCCGAATGCGCCTGCCGCATGTAATCCAAGCCCTGGTAGAACCGGTGGCGCAACTCCGACGGTGCGAGCCAGATCGCGGCTCTTCCTCCCACCAGGAAGTATGGGGCTAACTCCGATCCCGCCAGCCACTTCGCGGCGGGGGCAAACGCGGCCACTGCGGTGAGCACGACAGCCACCACCAGGACACCCCGCAATAAGCCCAATACCGCTCCCAGAGCCCGGTCAATCGCACTCAGACCGGCTTTCTTCATTGCCCAGCGCGCAGTCCGTCCGGCAAAGCCGGCAACGATCAGGACCGCGAAAAAGATGATGAGGAAGCCAGCGATCTCGCCTAGCCACGGCGATTTCAAATGAGGCGCGAACCAGTCCGCCAAGCGCTGATACTGCCAGGCGGCCAGTAGGTATCCAACGGCCAAGCCAGCCAAGCCGAAGGCTTCATGGAAAAAGCCTTCACTGGCCGCCCCGATCACGGAAAACACCAGAAAGCCGAGGATGATCCAATCCGCAATGCTCATGGTTCACAGATCGTTCTTCAATGATCGTTCGATTGATCCGAAGTTCAATGTTCCGAAGTTCAACGATCGAATTCACTGACCCAGCGCATGTCGGCTAAATCTCCAACTCGCGTCCCGCTAACTGCCGATACGCCTCGAGGTACTTTTTGCTCGTACCCAGCGCAACTTCTTGGGGGAGAGCTGGCGCGGGCGGTTGTTTGTTCCAGCGAATTTCCTCGAGGTAATCCCGCACATATTGCTTGTCGTAGGAATCCTGCGCCTTGCCCGGTTGGTAGGTGTCGACCGGCCAGAAGCGCGAGGAATCCGGTGTGAGCACTTCGTCCGCCAGGGTAATTCCCTGGGCAGTTTGTCCAAATTCAAACTTGGTGTCGGCGATGATGATGCCGCGCTGCCGCGCATAATCTGCGGCCTTCTTGTAGATGCGCAACGTGATATCGCGGAGTTGGCGGCTCAATTCGGGATCGACCAGCTTGCACATTTCTTCGAACGAAATGTTGATGTCGTGCCCGGTGGTAGCCTTCGTCGCCGGCGTGAATAGGGGCTCCGGCAGTTGGTCTGATTCTTTCAATCCCGGCGGAAGCTTGACGCCGCATACCGAGCCGGTTGCTTTGTACTCTTTCCATCCCGAGCCGGAAAGGTATCCGCGTGCGACGCACTCGACGGGAAACATTTCAGCGCGCATGACCACCATGGAGCGGCCGCGGAGTTCGTCGGCGTGCTGGCGAATCGCCGCCGGGTAGTGGTCCACGTCGGCGGTGACGAAGTGGTTGGGAACGATGTCTTTGACAAAGTCGAACCAGAACAGCGAGAGCTGGGTCAGGACCCGGCCTTTGTGCGGAATGCCGGTGGCCAGAACGTAGTCAAAGGCTGAGATGCGGTCGGTGGCCACGAACAGCAAGTGGTCACTGTCAAGGCAGTAGACGTCGCGGACTTTGCCGCTGGCGTGCAACTCCAATTCGGAGTAATCCGTTCGCAGCAGAACGGCATCCAAAATTTCGGGGCTCATGTATTAATTCACCGGTAGAAAACTTTGCGTATTCTAACTGTCGCGGAAAATTTGTCAACGCTTTCCGTCACACGTGCCGGGTTGCTCCGTCCGGCACTGCGCAGAAAAATGTTGACAGTTCAAGTGTAAGCCAGAAGCCTTATCCGTGGCTGGTTTCCGAAGGATTTCGATGTGGAAAAACTGAGGAAGGCTCTGGAAAAAAGGGCAGTGATGTTTTCAACTTAGAAAGCAGAATGGGGCGAATGTTGTCAACGGGGAACCGGAACTTTTTGTTGGGCTCAGAAAAAGCGCAATCCTCAGTTCAGTCGGTCGTGACCGTTGGTTTGCCCTCTTGCGCGGAAACGGCTCGGCCATTTACGGGAGGCGTGAAACATACGCAGCACCTCCACAATGTTGCCGCGTACACGATAAGGAACGATGTATGGAGTGCCGGATACGACCAGTTCGCGGGTTCCGGGCACCCTTCCAGGTCGGCCAGCAGCGGGAAATCGCTGCAGACTCTCGACCGCCTTTGTAATCGCCGCCACGGTCCTGGCAGAAGCGTCGGGATTGTCCTGGGCGATGTACTCGATCGACCAACTTATGAATGTGCCGTTGCGCGCAGGTTATCTTTTCCATTGTCCGTTACCTTCCCAAGCGTCCGCGGGACCTCGCACAGCGCCTGCGCAAACCAGCCGGCAGCACTACCCATGACCCATCCCTTACGCCGCCCCGAAGCGCACTGACACCAGTTTCGACACGCCGGGCTCCTGCATGGTCACGCCGTAGAGCACCGGGGCAATGCTCATGGTCCGCTTGCTGTGCGTGATCAGGATGAACTGCGTCTGCACGCTCATCTCGCGCACCAGTTCGGTGAAGCGCGCGATGTTGGCCTCGTCCAGAGGAGCATCGACTTCATCGAGAATGCAGAACGGACTCGGCGTGTACTGGAAGATTCCGACCAGCAACGCGAGCGCTGTGAGCGCCTTTTCGCCGCCGGAGAGCAGCAGCACGTTCTGCAGTTTTTTCCCGGGAGGCGATGCCACTACATCAATGCCGCTCTCCGCGCTGTTTTCCAGGTCCGTCAGCCGCATGAAGCCGTGTCCGCCGCCGAACAGCTTGCGGAACGTGGCCTGGAAGTTCTCGTTAATCTTGTGGAACGCTTCTTCGAATTTCTGTCGCGAAATTTGATCAATTTCGCGGATGGTGGCTGCGGTGTTTTCGATCGCATCGAGCAGGTCTTTTCTCTGCGTCTCGAGGAACTGGTGGCGCTCCGCCGTCTCCTTGTACTCTTCAAGAGCCATCATGTTGACCGGACCCATAGCGTCGAGGCGGGCGCGCATTTCACGCTGCGCCTGATCTTCGGCCGCAAGCGCATCCCCGGCAACCAGCGGAATCGCGTTGTCGGACGTCGTTTCGGCCATCAGCGCCGGGCGTTCGATGCCGAGTTCGTTCAGGCAGGTGTCGGCCAGGTGTTGCAGGTCGGATTGCAGCTTGGCGGCCGTGGCCGACAGTTCACCCCGGCGATCGCGAGCGAGATCGAGCTGTTGACGCGTGCTGTGAAGAAGCTCGTCAATTTCAGCCAATCGCGCTCGCACTTGCTCGGACTCAAGTTGAAGCAATCCCTCGCGCGCTTCTCCAGCATTGCGCTCAGCCTCAAACTGCACTAACTGTTCGGCCAGTTGCACGTTCTCGTTTTGCCGTTGCGCGATTTCGGCGCTCGCCGATTCCATTTGGATTTGCAGCGCGCCAGCTCGCTCCCGCATCTCCGCCACAAGTGTCTCGATGCGTTGAAGCAGGATTGTGGCCGAACGGTGACGCTCTTCGAGCGTGGCCACGCGCGCCGCCCGCTGCGATGCGGTTTCAGCGGCGGTGTCCCGGTGGCTGCGCAGATCTTCGAGGCGGTCTTGCCCGGCTGCAAGCCGCATTTCGAGTTGGGCGCGCACTTCCTCGATCGTGGTCAGCTCTGCTTGCCGCGATGCGATCAAGCTTTCCTGTTCCTGCCGTTCCGCCGCGAGACGTTGCAGTTCGTGTTCGCAGACAGAGATCCGATCGCGCACGCGCGACATCTCTCCATCCAACTGCCGCAGCAAATGTCCGGAGGTCATCGCCCGCTTCTCGGCTTCGCGCTTTTCGTCTTCCAGGCGATCGAGCAGGGAAGTGTGCTCCTTGATTTCGCGTCCCAGGGTGAGCGCAAGGATTTCTTTCTCGCGCAGAGCTCGCTCCAGTTCTTCCAGCAGTCGCAGCACGTCGCGTAACTCGCGCTTCATGGAAAGCGGTCCCTCGCTGCGTTGCTTCCCGCCGGTGACGGTCACGTTGTGGAAGCACTCTCCGGTCTGGGAGAGAAAGAACGCATCCGGGCTGGAGAGCGCGAGCTCGCGCGCGACCGCGGGATCGGGCACGATGTAGCCGTTGCCGAGCTTGGGCAGGATCACTTCGAGTGACTTGCCGAATCCGTTCAACACGCGAATCGAGTTCTTCAGTGGGAGAACGGTATCGTTGAGCGGAGAATAGTGATGACTCTCGTCCGCGACAAACGAGAACTTTGCCTGCGAGTCCTCCGGATGCACCAGGAAGGTCGCGCGCCCGTTGACGTCGGATCGTAGCAGGCGCAGGCCTTCGTCGGCGGCGTCCCACGATTTGACTACGACGAAATTCAGTTCATCGCGCAGAAAGTCTTCGACAACACGCTCATAGCGGGGCTCGACTTCGAGGAAATCCGCGAGCACGCCAGCCGGAGTGTTTCCTCCCTGCATGGCGCCCGATTGAAAGAGCCGTCGTACCGATTCAGTGGAATAACCGTGCTCGGCGATGACCGCTTCTAACGATCCCTTCTTGCCCAGCGCCGTGGCGTATTCGGCGCGGATGGAGTCGAGATGCTTCTTGGTTTCGTTTTCGGCTGAACGTTTGGTGTCGAGGTTTTCACGCAGGTTCGCGATCTCAGCGGTCAGGCCACTGGCTCGCTGCGAAACGCTTTCGAATTCCAGAGCAATCTGGCCGCGTTCTCCACCAAAGGTCTCCGATTGCGAAAAAGCGGTTGCGATCTCAGCCCGCAGACGCCGCTCCTCGCGGCCGATACCCGCCAGCCGTTCCTGGGACTGCGTGAGCTGACTGCGCAGGTTGGAGGTTGCGCCGACGGCCTCCAGAATGGCCGTGCGATGCGACTCCTGCTCGTCTTCCAGCAGAGCAAGATTGATGGCGGCGTGTGCTGTTTCCTGCTGGCTGAGGTTGTACTCCTGCTGCGCCGCCGCGAGATCCGCAGCCGCTGAGTCGAGCACCTGCTGGTGACCATCGCGTTCTTCCTCAAGCGCCATGAGCCGATTTTGAGCCTGTGCCAGCTCCCCTTCCGCGGACGCGGTGCGAACCATCAGTTCCGCGCAGCGCTCTTCGTTGGTGCGGATGCGCGCCTTGCCGCGATCGCCGTCGATTGCGATCTGGTTGAGGCGGTCGCGATTTTGCCGCGTCTCGGTTTCGATCGCGTATCCGCGCTGCGTGCGCTCCGAGTGCTCGGCCTCTGACTGCTGCACGCTCTCGGATTGCTGGCGAATTTCTTCGCCCAGTTGCCGGATCTGGGTATCGAGGCTCACGCTTTCCTGGTCCATCTGGGTGAACTTGCTGGCGAGCACAATCCGCAGCTTGGCGCGCATTGCGTCGCGCAGCCTGGCATAGCGCTCGGCCTTGCTGGCCTGGCGTTTGAGCGAGTTCATCTGCCGTGTGACCTCTTCGAAAATGTCGTTCACGCGGTTCAGATTCGTCTTGGCGTCTTCGAGACGAGCCTCGGCGAGACGCTTCCGCGTCTTGAATTTCGTAATCCCAGCCGCTTCTTCGATGATGGCGCGGCGGTCCGTTGGACGGCTGCTCAGAATCTGACCGATGCGCCCCTGCTCGATGAGCGCATACGACTCCGGCCCCAGGCCAGTTCCCATGAACAGTTCCTGGATGTCGCGCAAACGGCACAGTTTTCCATTCAGCAGGTATTCGCTATCACCGCTGCGGAACAACCGGCGCGTCACCGAAATTTCTCCAGCGTGGTTTTGTTGCTGATTGAATTTGCGCCGCCGGATTTTCAGCACTACCTGCGGGCCCGCCACGGTTACCGCGCCGTCGCCAGCTTGTCGTTCGTGAGTCAGCGCTTCATGAGTTGGTGCGTCATGAGTTGGCGATTCGGGTGCGGCTTCGCCTTCAGCCTCTTCGGTCTTTATCTGTATCTGTCCGGGTTGGGCTTCTTCGACGGCGCGTTCCGTTTCGGTGGCGGCCCGGGCACGGACTTCGGCTTCATCCCAGTTTTCTTCAACCAGCAGGTCGTCTTGAATCTCGATTTCCGTGGGCGCGTTCATATCCGGCCCACCGTAAATTTCCGGGTCAATCAAAGTCAGACACACTTCCGCCATCCCGGTGGGATTGCGGTCGCGCGTGCCGGAGAAGATGACGTCTTCCATGCGCGAGCCGCGCAGCGATTTTGCCGACTGCTCGCCCAGCACCCAGGAGATCGCGTCGGCGATGTTCGACTTGCCGCAGCCGTTCGGCCCAATGATGGCGGCGATGCCTTCGCCGTGGAATTTCAGCTCGGTGCGATCGCAGAAGGACTTGAATCCCAGGATTTGCAGCTTCTTAAGTTTGAGCAAAGTGACTCCTTCGTGGGCGGACAACATGCTCCGCAGACTCGGTTTGCGCTGGCTGGAGTGCGCTGCAAATTGCGGGGACACGGAGGCTAACCTTCACCGTTAACTCCCGAGGTTCCTCGCCTGGTCCTATCGTTCGATGTCGTCCTCTAGACTAAGAACGTCACCCACGCTTTTGACCAACTCTAACGGCGAATACCGGGACGGGTCAAGTAATAAAACACCACATATTGTGGTACGCGTCCAAGCACCGCCTTTAGTTGCGCAGACACTGCAGCTTTTAGCACAAGTTGCTGGTGAGGACCCGGGAGGCGGGAGACCGCGAGAGCACAGACACTCTACCGCTGGGCGAGAGGAGATTCAAGGGCTGGTAGTGCACGGGGGCCGGGTTATTGCGGGGGCTGCCAGGAACTTGTCACCGGGAAATCATCACTTTCGGCAGGTTCGGGCATCACCGCATCATTGCCAAGAGTATGAGATTCGTATCAGGCCATCGCTTTAGCGATGACGTCAAACGCGCACGAGGAAAGCGCCTTCAGGCGCTGGGATTAATGTCGATTCCCATTCGTAACGCCGAGCGATTGCACGTCGTTGCTGGCGAGCGCACTTTCTTCGTGACTTCCTCGACTTGGGGCAAATGCGGACTTCTTCAATCCGCCCGATCAGCCAAGTTATTGATTAACGTGCTCTATCACTACCGCGAGCCGTTGCAATATCGTCTCCACGAATTTGTCGTCATGCCGAACCACGTCCATTTGCTAATAACGGTGGGCGCGGAGATGACTGTGGAGAAGGCAGTTGAACTGATAAAGGGCGGTTTTGCGTTTCGGCTAGACGTGAACTGGGGTTCCGCGCTCCGGTTTGACAGAAGGGATTCTCGGAGATTCGGGTCTATGAGCCGAAGGCCTACCCGGGAATACGCGAATATATTCATGCGAATCCAGTGAAGCGGTTGCTGGCGAGGGCGTGCGTGGATTATCCGTATTCGTCGGCACATCCGGAATTCGAACCGGATCCACCGCCGCACCGCCTAAAGGCGATTCTAGAGGGTGCTGCTTTCGGCATCGCTAAAGCGATGCCCTGATACGAATCGCAGTTGCACCACACCGTCCGAGCGGAACGACAAACGGGAACGCCGTGCAATTATTTCTTGCGCTCGACAAGGAAGCGAGCGAGCTCCTTCAGAGTGGACGCAGCCGCCCCGTATGCGTTAAGTTCCGCACACGCCTGGTCGACCAGAGCGTCGGCCTTGCGAATCGATTCCTCGATTCCAAATAATGACGGATAGGTTGTCTTCTCTGCCGCCGCGTCCTTGCCCGCGGTTTTCCCCAGTTGCTCGGAGCTCTGGGTCAGGTCGAGCACGTCGTCCACAATCTGGAACGCTAATCCGATGGACTGTCCATAGGTCCGAAGGCGGCCGATATCCGCAGAAGTTGCACCCGCGTAGATTCCTCCGCTGACCACGCTGGCGGTGATGAGCGCCGCAGTTTTTGAACGGTGAATGTATTCGAGGGTGGCCAGATCGGGCTTCTTGTGCTCGGCTTCGAGGTCAACCACCTGCCCGCCGATCATGCCGTCGATGGTGCCGGTGGCGTGAGCGATTTCGCGGATGATGGCGACCCGCGCCTCGGCGGGGCAAATGAGCTGGGCGAGCGATTCATAGGCTTGTGTCTGCAGGGCGTCTCCGGCAAGGATGGCGATGGCCTCGCCGAACGCCTTGTGGCAGGTAGGACGCCCGCGCCGCAGGTCGTCGTTGTCGAGCGCGGGCAGATCGTCGTGGATCAGGGAATAAGTGTGGAGCATTTCGAGCGCTGCGCCCACCTGCTCGATACCTGCGGGTAGCGATCCAGCCTGCGAACTTTTTCGCGGACCAGTGGCCGTCGCCGCGATCATGCGTCCCGCCTCCATGCAGAGGATGGGCCGAAGGCGCTTGCCGCCAGCAAAAACGCTGTGCCGCATCGCTTGGTGAATGGAGGAAGGATGTTGGGTGGTCGGCGGCAAGAGTTGCTCGAGAGCGACGTCGGCAGCCTCGCGTCCCTGCTCCAGAACTTGTTTCAGCATGGCAGGGCAGTATAACAAGGGCAGGTCTCAGGTCCTAGGTGTCAGGTCTCGGGTCTTAGGTGCTAGGGAAAACCTTTGTTGATTCTGCTTTTCCTGAGACCTGACACCAGAGACCTGAGACCTGGTATCAAGCGGCCAATCGGCGCGGGAGATGCTGCAACACCGAGCGTACCACGTCATTGTTGCGCGGCTCACATATGTCGGACGCGCCCAGACTCAGGGCCTCTGTCCATAGTTGGTCGTCCGCGAGTCTGTGGGTGCCGACGATGCAAAGACCAGGGAATTCATTATGCAAACGCTCAACTTCGCCCGGTCCCGAAGTTTCCAGGTCCAGCACGACCGCCTCGGCGCGATGCCGGGCAACTGCGGGGCCGACCTCCTGGTAGGTGCCTGCCAAATAAACAGAATCAAAGTGTTGGGAGAGACTGACCGCCAGAGTTTGCGCTGTTCTGGGGTCATTTTGGTAAAGGACTACACCGAATGGTTCCATATATATCCCCCTGACGACGCCGCGATTTCGCGGCGGCCTTGGCTGCGACAGCAAACTGCTAGCACAGGCGTTGTCGTTGTCAAATCCGATCCGAGGGCGAACAGCGTTATTTGCGCAACGCTTTCTCGGCCGGGGGCTCGAACGGTTCAGTTTGCAGCTTTCCGTTCTGTTTCAACAGAATCTCTACTTTTCCTTCCGCTTCCTCCAGTTGCTTCCTGCAGGTTGCGGAAAGTTGCATGCCCTCTTCAAACAGCGTCAGAGACTTCTCCAGCGGAACCTCCCCTTTTTCCAGTTCCTGAACGATTTTCTCGAGACGCTCGAGGCATTCTTCAAACTTCACCAATCCAATTGCTCCTGTCTCTATTGTAATGCTGTTTTCGACGGAAAATGTCCAGTGAATTTTTTTTATGCTGCGAATTTCTTAAACAGTAGGTGTTTCAAAACTGAACATTGCAAAACTAAACAGAACCCGGCCGTTTTGATCCGAGAGCCTCCAGAACATCCACCGCGGAGCTATAGCGTCCCTGAGGAGCGCTGATCTGCGCGCCCTGAACCCGGTCGCGGACCGCCGCCAGCATTTCGCGGGCGATGGCCACACCTTCCTCCCGAGCCGCTTCTGGACTAGCGGCCCTGGTCATTCGGCTGAGAATTTCGTCAGGTACAGAAACCCGCAGCTCGTTCTTCATAAACTCCGCGTTGCGGATACTTACCAGGGGCCAGATTCCGGCCACCACAGGAATTCGGCAGTGTTCTATCCGCTTCAGGAAAGCTTCCAGCAGGCTGAGGTCGAACACCGGCTGCGTTACCACGTATTCGGCACCGGCTTGCACCTTGTATTCGAAGCGCTTGATCTCCTCGTCCAGGGTCGGTAGGCCCGGATTTGCACCCACCCCAATGACGAAGCTGGTCCCGGCGCCGATCGGGTTTCCGCCCAGGTCCAATCCCCGGTTCAGGTTGTGGACGATATTCACCAGTCCGATTGCATCCACGTCAAACACTGCCGTGGCATCGGGATAGTTCCCCATTTTCGGGGGATCTCCTGTAATGCAGATCAAGTTGCGGATTCCGGTTGCCGCCGCTCCCAGCAAATCGGACTGAATGCCCAGCACGTTTCGGTCACGGCAGGTGTAATGCAGGATGGCTTCAATGCCAACCGCCTGCTGCATCAGGAGCGACAGGGCCTGGTTGCTCATGCGCGCCGAAGCCCGCGGGCTGTCCGGGATGTTTACCGCGTCCACGCCGACCGACTTGACGAACCTCGCGCCCTCGATCTCTTTTCGGATGTCGATGCCCTTGGGCGGCACGATCTCGACCATGGTCACGAATTCTCCGGCCGCAATCTTTGCACCGAGGCGCGAACGCTCCGCCATGGGAATGCTCGCCGGGGCTAAGGGCGTCGCGCCGGAATGAATCGCCTTCGTAACCGCGGTCTTGCCGCGTGCTTCGCGCACTCGCAAAGCCGACTTCATGGCGCGGATATGTTCCGGCGTGGTTCCGCAGCATCCGCCGATCAGCTGTACGCCCGCCGCCACGAATTTTCGCGCATAGCTCGCCATGTATTCCGGCGAACAGAGATAGATATTCCGTCCTTCGACCGACCGCGGCATACCGGCGTTCGGTTGCGCGGCCAGGGGCAGGGACGTCACGGCTCGAACGCGCTCGATCGCGTCCAGCATGGCGACTGGTCCCACGCTGCAGTTGATGCCCAGCACGTCGACGTTCCATTCCGTAAGTCGCGCCGCGAACGCCTCGGGGTCGGAGCCGTCCAGGCAGTTCCCGTCTTCGTCAATCGTGACCTGGGCGACGATGGGAATCTTCGGATTCACGTCCCGGCAGGCCAGCACCGCCTGATGTAATTCCTCGACGTAGCCGAAGGTTTCAAGCATCAGCAAGTCGACGCCGCCCTCGACCAGGGCCGCGATCTGTTCGCGAAACGCCGTCCGGGCCTCTTCAAAGGAAGTCTTGCCCAGAGGTTCAATGCGGACCCCCAGCGGGCCAATCGATCCGGCGACCCAAACGTCAAAACTCTTGGCTGCCTCGCGAGCCACGTGAGCGCCCGCCACATTGATGTCACGCACCCGGTCCGCCAGGCTATGACGCGCCAGGCGAAAGCTGTTTCCGCCGAAAGTATTGGTTTCGACGATCTCGGCGCCGGCCTGCAGATAGTCGTGGTGGACCCCGCGGATCAGCTCCGGCTGCGACAGGTTCAGCTCGTCATAGCAGCGGTTGATGAAGATGCCCTTGGCATAAAGAAGCGTTCCCATAGCTCCGTCACAGAGCACGGGCCCTTGCTTCAGACGTTCAATAAAGTTCTGTGCCATTTGCTTGAGAATACAAGAAGGTGCGAGATAATTGAATCATTCAATGTCTCCAGGGGGTCGCATGGGCTTAGAAATTCGAGGCATGGCGCCTCTGCTCCAGGTGTTCGATATGCCGACGTCCATCGCATTTTACCGGGATGTGCTAGGGTTCGAGGTCGTGAGCACTTCGAAGCCAGGAGGAGACAGATTCGATTGGGCACTCCTCCGGCTGAATGGCATGGAGTTGATGCTGAACGCGGCTTACGAAGAGGACTCCCGGCCACCCAAACCTGATCCCGCGCGGATTGCCGCCCACGACGACACGGCGATTTTCTTCGGTTGCCCCGATGTGGATGCGGCATACGCTTATCTGCGGTTGCGCAGCGAGAATGTGCAAGAGCCAAGAGTTGCGCCCTATGGCATGAAGCAAATGTACGTTCGCGATCCGGACGGGTATAGCCTGTGCTTTCAGTGGCCGGCCGCGTAGTAAGTTATTTCGCCCGCTTCCGGCCTTGCAGTCCCCTATTGCTGGGAGCCCCTTTTGCGACTCGCCGGAATATATGTTCTGGGCTTGGGGCGATTATTTCGCTTGCCCGCCTCAAAGCGCATTTTTCCCCCTTTGCTATAATCCTTATTCTCGCATCCAAGTGATTATCCTGCATGAGGTTGGAGTCCCAGGTTTGAAAAGAGCCCTGATTCTTTTATTTTCTGTGCTGCCCGCCAGCATGATGTGGCTGAGCTGCGGTAGTTCCGCGCCGGCCAGCACACAAACCACCGGTATTAAATACCGGGCCTTGATCACGAATAACGTTTCCGCTGGCACGTTGGCTGCGGGCGTGTATATCCTTAACGATCAAAACGACGAGCGTGCGAGCGGTTCCGCGATTTCCGCGGGCAACAACCCGGGGATGATGGTGGTTACGCCGAACCTTACGCTAACCCTGGTTTACAGCGGCATCGGCACGCAAGCCTCCGACAACCAGCTCACTATCATCAACAACGCCAGCGAATCTGCTGCGGGTAAACTGACGTTGCCGGGCGTGACCGAGAGCTTTGTGGTCTCGCCGGACAGCTCCGTCGCGTACGTTGCCGTGCCCACCGCGCCGGTAACTGGACAATCCCCCGGTACCGTGGAGGTCATCGCACTCAGCAGCGCTACTGTCACCGGACAGGCCGACGTTCCCGCGGTTCACTATCTGGCAATCAACAACGGTGGCAGCCGGGTTCTTGGCTTCAGCGATAACTCCGATTTCGTGGCCGTGATCACGCCGTCGCAAATCGGGATCGGCAATGCGGTAACCTACATCGGCGGTCCGGGCGTTTTCGACCGTCCGGTTGCAGCCTTCTTCAGCAGCGACGACAGCACCGCATTCGTGCTGAGCTGCGGCGCCGAGTGCGGCGGAACCCAGGCCAGCGTGCAGCAGTACAATCTGCTCACGAACACTCTGGTCGCTTCCGTTCCAGCCTGCGTTCCCCAGCCCGGCTCAAATCCAGTGACGTGTGCGAACGGTAGCCTACCCGCCGGCAGCGTAGCTCTGGTCAATGGCTCGACCATGTATGTGGCGGGCACTCCGCCGTATGTCGGGGGACTTCCTCAGCAGCCCTGCACCGGAGAAACCACCGCGTCACAATCCTGCGGGCTGCTCACCATCGTGAATCTATCCACGATGTCTGTCGTCAATAACGCCCCGATCGTCATCACCGACGGATACCACGACCGTATCGCTCTCGGCGCCAACGGACAGCTCTTCATCGGCGCGCACACTTGCACCGAAATCGTCCAGCCCGTCCCGCCGCCGGTCGGAGCCGAAGTACGCGGTTGCCTCTCTATCTACAACACGCTGAGTACAGCGGTGGGGAGAGCTCCCGCCAATGGCGTATTGATCCCTCCCGCGAACGGAGACGTCACTGGCATCGAGCCCATCGCCTTGCGAGACGTAATCTATGTCGTACAGGGCGGATCGCTCGGTATCTACGACGCCTTGACCGATGCATTCGAGTACAACCCGAACGACCCGAATAACCCTGGTCAGATCAACAACCTCGTCGGCCAGTTCATCGACGTCAAGAGCATCGATTTTTAGGTCCGTTTGAGGTTCGCCGTTTGCCAACGCCCTACTTAGGTTCGAGCGTCATCTGATGCGCTCGGTGTCGCTCCGTCGCAGCCTGCGAAAAGGGGAAGGCGAAAGTCGAGCCTCCGTACCACGCCGCCCACTGGTCCATGTAATACGGACTGAGGAAGATCCCGCTTTGCCCCGTGACCACGTTCAGCGTGCTTTCGTCAAAGTTCGCAAAGTTCCACGTCGCCCGCTCCGAAGGCCCAAACCCACGCCCCACCGCCTTCACCGTGTAATTGCTCCCGCTCAGCGGATGCAATCCTGGCCCCGTGAAGCGCCCAATCAGAGGCAGTTGGCTGAGCACGAGATGATCGATTTCAACGGGATAATTCTTTCCCCACTTCCATTGATTGAGGTCGGCAGGAGCCAGCGACACATTGCTCGACGGCTGGTTCAGAACCAACGCCGTCTGCTTTACCGCGTTCTCAACCGCGGCCGTCAGCAGACTTCCGTAATCGGAGAATCCCGGCGGGAGCCAGCGCGCCGGTTGCCTGGTGAGCACATTTTCCAGCCAGACCGCCGACATGGCCCAGTGATAGCTCTTCCAACTAACCTGGCCACGATCGGGGCCATACGCCGCCGCACCCAGCTTCGGCTCCAGCAGTAACCGTGCCAGTTCCTGGCGCGCTTTCGTTTCAATCGTCGGCGCCGCCGAATCCGCTGACATTCGTCCATCCCAGTCCCGCAGAATTTCCGCAGCCTGCTTCGCCCGGGCCGATGCGCTCGGGGCGTGATCGACGGCGTACACAAACTTGTCGGCGCAGAATCGGTCGTAAGTAGATGACACATCCATCTGCAGCGCCAGCATATCCGCTGGTGCAAACCTCTTTCCCGATTGCAGCACCCGGTAAATGCGATCCGTTCGCCAGGGCGCTTCCCACTCCGTGCTGATCGAATACTTGTAGCCGTCCGGAGTAATACGCCCGTTGGCGGTCGCCAGAATTCCTTCCGGTGGATCATAAACATGCGGCATCTCTTCGAAAGGAATCCAACCCTTCCATTCATGCGCATCATCGCTGCCGCTCACCGGCAGGCTGCCATCGCCGGCTGCGCGGATCGGCACGCGCCCCGTAGCCTGATATCCGATGTGGCCATCCACGTCGGCATACATCACGTTTTGTCCCGGAGCGCCGAAGGTCGAGAAAGCCTTACGGAATTCTTCCCAGTTCTGCGCCGAGTTCACGTCGAAGAAAACCAGTCCCTCGCCGTCTTGCAGCGTCCAGCGCAAGGCGATTTTGCGCGTCTCACCTGGAAGCAATTCAGTAATCACCGGTCCATGCCGCGTCGTCACCACGTCCATAACCACGTCGGGTTTTCCCTTGACGTGAATCGTTTCCTGGCGGTGGCGGGCATCAACCCATCCCGCCGGAGTCTTGTACTGCCCCTGGGCATTGAACTCCTCGATGAAATCGTCTTCCACCGTCGGCCCCACGTTGGTGAACCCCCAGCCGATCCGCTGGTTGTGGCCCACAATCACAAATGGAACTCCTGGCAACGTAACTCCGGCCACGTCGAAGCTGCCGGAATTCGTGGTTGTCGTCGTTGTTCTCAGGTGCGCCTCATACCACAGGTTCGGCATCTGGTGGTCGAGGTGCATATCGTTCGACAGCAGAGGTTTTCCTGAAACCGTGTGCTGACCGGAAACAACCCAGTTGTTCGAGCCCGGCCGGAACGAATCGGATTCTTCCGTTCTTAGGTTAGGCACGGTTCCATAGGCTGCAGAAAGAAGTCGTGTAGAGACGGGGCTTGCGCCGTCTCGGGCCGCCCATGAATTATGCGCGAGCAAGAACGGAAAGGGCGCGGCTTCAAGAGCCTGCCCTGAGCGAAGCCGAAGGGCGACGTTGGAGCCCGGAACGAATGCGGGCTTTAGCCCCTGAGGAACGTGCCCAGCAGGCGACGCAGAAGTGATCCGGCTGTTTCCGCCTGCCGGGTCGACCTCCTCTTCGTCGTCATCGTTATCTTCATCGTTGCTGTCGACGGCCGGTTCATCTTCCATCCGCCGCTTCTCGGTTGGCGGACGGTCCCGCCAGGAAGAATTAACGTAGAGGTGGGCCGTCAGTTCCGGTCCCAGTTTTGCCAGAATCTTTTCTCGCGTCAGCGCAGGAGGATTACTGTAGTGGTTCAAGTCCTGCACCATGCGCGCGCCCACCAGCATGGAATCGGTCACCGTCCACGGTCGCGGCGTGTACTTCATGAGGCGGAATTCCAGCGAAAGCCGGTCGCGGTGCGATTCGAGAAACGCATTCACGCCCCGGGCGTAAGCGTCAAAATAAGACCGGTCGCGCGCGGAGACATTCTTCTCCGCCGCCTCCGCCGCCAGCCGCAGCCCCAGAATCCGCTCTTCGCGGTCCATCTTCACCGTGTCCTCACCGATCACTTCCGAAAGTTCTCCGGCCGCGGCACGACGCATCATGTCCATCTGCCACAGCCGGTCCTGCGCGGTCACGTACCCCTGGGCAAAGAACAAATCGTCGAGCGTAGACGCCTCAATCGTCGGGACGCCATGTTCATCACGCAGCACGCGCACCTTGGACGAAATTCCCGGCACCGCGACGCTGCCATCCAGTTGCGGCAGAGGACGGCGCGCGATCCAGTAGAGCCACCAGATGCCAACGATGAGCGCCACCAGCAGCAAGCTAATCACGTAGTAAAAGATCCGCAGCGCAGGATTGCGCCGGCGGACTTCGGTGTGTGAGATCTCAGGCAGGGAAACGGTAGAAGACATTACTGAAAGATTGTAGGGGTGCGTGCTGTCCGTGACAACCACATGACGCGGTTGCCAGCCAGGCGACCGAATTCTATTATCAATCGTCGCGTACGATTCAAAGGTCTTAGGGGTAAATAGTGAATAGAACACTCTTCCTTTTGACCGTTTGCTTGGCGGTGGCGTCTATCGGAGCCATTGCTCAGGACGTTTCCTCGCCCCAACCGACTAGGCCCGCGGACCAAGTCCAACTCGGTAATGAGTACTTGGCACAGAAGGACTATTCAATGGCGATGACCTGGTTCCGCAAGGCAGCGGACCAAGGCAACGCCGCAGCCCGAAATAACGTCGCCTGGCTTTGCCAGAATGGCTGGGGAGTTAAGCAGGATTATCCTGAAGCAATGGCTTGGTACCGCAAAGCAGCGGATCAACGCCAAAGCAATGATCTGGTTCCGTAAAGCAGCAGATCAAGGCGACATTTAAGCCCCGGCTAACATCGGGTGGCTTTATGAGAATGGCCCCGGAGTTCCGCAGGACTATGTGGAAGCCATGACTTGGTACCGCAAAGCAGCGGCTCAAGGGAACGCCGATGCGCAGAGTGATATCGGGGAGCTTTACCGTAACGGGCTAGGAGTCAGCCAGGATTATGCCGAAGCGATGACCTGGTACCGGAAGGCAGCCGAAGAGAACGCCGATGCGCAGAACAACATCGGCTGGCTCTACCAGTGTTGGGAGTCAAACAGGATGACGCCGAAGCCATGAACCGGTATAGCAAGGCAGCGGAGCAAGGCAATGCTCGGGCCAAAGCTAACATTGAAGCGCTTTCTCAGGTACACGGAACGATACAGAGCGTTGCTTCAACTCTGACCGCTTCCGAGAAAGGAAATCCTCCCAGAGTGTTGATGCCGGGCGGCGTTGTTGCCCCCCGCCCTATTTATGAGCCAGAACCCGAATATTCGGATGCAGCACGCAAGGCAGGATCCACAGGCCTGGTCTTGCTGTCGCTAGTTGTCGGCCCGGAAGGCCAACCACGCAACATCAAAGTGTTGGCGTCTCTTGTTGATGGACTGGATGAAAAGGCAGTCGATGCCGTAAAGACCTGGAAGTTTGAACCTGAGACGAAGGATGGCAAGCCGGTCGCGGTTCAGCTCAAGATTGAGGTCGCATTCCGCCTGTACGAATCGGGCGTGGGCAGAGTGGAGGTAGTCGGCGATCCGCAGGACGTGAGTTCTGGCCCGTATCTTTTCCCCATCATCCGCGAAGCAGACGAGTGCTGGAATAACTTGCCAGAGGATAAAACGCGAGCTCCATCGATCAAGCAAGGGCAGCTTACGATCCTGGTTGCTGTTAAGAAAGACGGGCGAGTCGGTGCGACCGAGATTGTTTCGTCTTCGGGTGATGGCAGGCTTGATCGCGGCGCGCGTGACTGCGTCGCGTCATTGAAAACAGACGCGCCCTTCCCCGTCGAGTTCAAAGGCAAGGACCTTATGGTCCTCCGCATGCAACTGCTGCACAACACCCGCATGTCGCTCACACTTGGCGATCCGCGGATTGCAGCCGGAGGAAGAGCGCAGTTCTACGTCGAGATGGCAGGGATTGCGAGCAAAACAGCGGATTGGAGCGTTACCGGCGTTGGCTGCACCGGTGCCGCTTGCGGCACGGTCTCCTCTCCGACGGTTTGTACACCGCGCCCGATGTCTTGCCCCAGCCTTCCTTCGTACGAGTGAAAGGAACGCTGGACGGGGCGAATCCAATTGCCGCGTCCGCCATTGTCTGCTTGTGGAAAAGCACTGATGGTGGCTCACCCAGACTACTGCAGCCATCTAACCCCGAAGGGCGGCCCGTCCAAGCTTCGCGTGGGCGGGGCCTTTCACCTTTTTCATCACATTCTGATTGTGATCACGCTCACAGACACCAATCCGCGCATGCGCGAAAATAGCAATCTGAATTGGAGTAGCAAGAGCGTGCCCACCGACCAGGACGGATCTCGAAGCTGCCCCCAACCCATTTTCAGCGCTGTTTTGAAGCTAAGTCGATGATTCTGGAAGACTTTACCTCTAAGTCCTTTAAAATCAAAGACCAGGAAAGATTTTCCTCCTAGCCCTATGATCCCACTAGGCAGGGGGAGGGGTGGGGGTACCAGGTAGTTAACACAAGAGAAAGCAAGAACAAAATCAGGCTTCAACCTGGGAGTCGGTTGGCGCAACTCGCGCTCCCCCCGGTATCATGTTGGCGACCTCTTGAAGTGCAGTATCATCTCGAGTGTCCGCGCCATCCAACATGCTGCAGAATCGAATCGACGATCAACCGACCATCTCGCAGGAGAACATCCGCGAAGCTGAAGGAATTTTCCTGCAGCATCTCAAACGCGTCGGCTTGAAACAGACTGGACAACGCAACGCAATTTTGCGCACCTTCCTGGAAACTCGTGAACATCTTTCGATCGACGAGTTGCATCGACTGGTCAAGAAAACTGACCCGCGCATCGGTTTCACCACCGTCTACCGGACGCTGAAGCTGCTGGCAGGTTGCGGCCTGGCCAGCGAAGTTGCCTTTCACGACGGCATCGCGCGCTACGAACACCAGTACAACCGTCGCAGTCATCATCACATGGTGTGCACCGAGTGCGGCGCTTCGGTCGAATTTTTCGCGGAGAAAGTCGGAGAAATCGAACAGGAAATCGGACGCAAACACCACTACGTTACCACCCGACACACTTTCCAGATCTACGGCGTTTGCGAGGTATGTCGAAAGAAAACGAATGGACGCCGACTTGTCTAG
This sequence comes from uncultured Acidobacteriaceae bacterium, assembly GCA_963730845.1. GTDB lineage: Bacteria > Acidobacteriota > Terriglobia > Terriglobales > Acidobacteriaceae > Acidiflorens. Next base: position 101,570 of record CAVSTM010000011.1, read on the forward strand.
TGCAGAGCAAGGTCCAGCGAATACTCCGGAGACTAGTTCGGAAATCATAGCGGAGAACCGCTCGGAGAATCCCGCGCAAGCTTCCGTGGAGTGTCCGCACTGCGTAACGGCGATGCCGGCGAACGCGGCTTTCTGTCCGGGGTGCGGATGGTCGATGACGCCGCTTCCTGCCGCCGACCGGGCGGTCGCGGCGGTCGCTTATCTCACGTGTGTCGCTGGCGCGGTGATCTTGTTGCTGCCGGAATTTCGCCGCAGCCGCTTTATCCGCTTTCATGCCTGGCAGAGCGTTTTGCTCTGGGGAGTTTTTTTCGTTCTGACCGTCGCCGCGCTCTTCCTTTCGAATGTCGCTGCCGCCATGCTTTTTCTACTGTTTGGAATCCTGGTGTCGCTGGCCATGTTGTTTCTGTGGATTGTTCTGACGCTCAAAGCATGGCAGGGCGAGCGCTTTGAGTTGCCGCTGTTCGGAGAGCTGGCTGCGAGGCTGCGTTAGACATTCTTGTTCGCATCGTTCAGAATAATTAATTCACTTCGTATCGCACTATGCATCCCAGGAGACCTCATTGAGTCAGCTTCAGCGCGTCAAGATCAGCGCTCTCGGCACCTACGTTCCACCCCGCCTTCTCACCAACGCCGACCTCGAAAAACTTGTCGATACCAATGACCAGTGGATCATGGAGCGTGTGGGCATCCGCGAACGCCATATCGTGGACAAAGGGGTTGCGACCAGCGATCTTGCGGTGGAGGCGGCGAAGAAAGCGCTCGCCGGGCGCGGCATTGAGGCTTCCGATCTCGACGCGATTATTGTGGGGACGGTTACGCCCGACATGTTTTTCCCCTCGACCGCTTGTCTCGTCCAGGATAAGCTCGGCGCGAAGAATGTCTGGGGATTCGATCTTTCGGGCGCCTGTTCGGCGTTCGTTTACGCGTTGCAGGCTGGAGCGCAGTTCGTTGCCAGCGGATCCCATAGGAAAGTACTGGTGATCGGCGCAGACGTGATGTCGTCGATCATCGACTACACCGATCGCGCGACTTGCGTCATCTTTGGCGATGGAGCGGGTGCCGTCCTGCTCGAACCCGCGGAAGACGACTCTGTCGGGCTCATTGACTTTCTGCACGAAGTGGACGGATCGGGTGGGTGCTCGCTGTTCATGCCTGGTGGCGGCAGTCTGAATCCGTCGACCCGGGAAACCGTCGACAAGAAGATGCACTTCGTTCATCAGGACGGAGCAGCGGTCTTTAAATTTGCGGTGCGCAAGATGGCGGCGCTCTGTGAACAGATTCTCCAGCGCAACAACATCAAGGGGAGCGAAATTGACGCCTTCATCCCGCATCAGGCGAATAAGCGCATCATCACTGCGACCGCCGATCGCCTGAATATGCGTCCCGAAGCTGTGATCATCAACATAGAGAATTACGGAAACACCACGGCTGGGACGATTCCGCTGGCCATGGAAACGGCGCGCCAGGAAGGCAAACTGAAGAAGGGAAGTTTGGTGCTGCTGGCTTCGGTCGGAGCAGGGTTTACGAGTGGAGCGACATTGCTCCGTTGGGCGTACTGAGGCAGGTCTCAGGTGGCAGGTCTTAGGTCTCAGGAAACCCTTTGTGATGAGACCTGGAGCGATTGATCAGACCGTTGAGGATTCGGCCTAGCTCTTCAGTTCCCAGTTCCAGGCTCTTGAACGCTGCAAGGCCAATGTAATCTAGATCACGTGCTATCGAAAGTTGAGTTTGCAATTCGAACAGCGATCCGCGGGTATGATACAGAAATTGTACAAATTCCTTTTAGGAATAACGTCCCTTCCCCTCGGCAATGTTGCTGGGGGACTGATACAGCAGCTCGCCGCATTTGTGAACTCAGTCCATAAACTTCGTCCCGCGGGAAATGACGAGTACAGCGATACCCATCCAACGCCACGCTCTTCGCCTTTTGCCATGCAATCAGATCCCGATAACTTTCCGACATAGAATCTCGCATGACCGAACTAGATTGGCCGCGAATTGCCACGGTGACAGCCGTCACGCAGAGATTGGTTGGTTTTCCTAAGACCTAAGACCTGAGACCTATTTCTGCTCCCACCAGCGATTCGAAAATCTTGAAGCCATCGGTGCCGCCAAGCTCAGGTTCGGCGGCACGCTCGGGATGGGGCATCATCCCGAGTACGTTGCGCCCGGGGCTGCAGATGCCCGCAATATTTTCCAGTGATCCGTTAGGATTCGCTTCCGGTGTGATTTCGCCTTGCGCGTTCGCGTAGCGGAATACGATGCGGTTGTCGCGCTTAAGTTCGGCGAATGTAGTCTCATCGCAAAAATAATTGCCTTCCATGTGCCCGATGGGGATGGTCAGCACTTCGCCTTTGCGGCACGCATGCGTAAACGGGGTCTCGTTGTTTTCAACCCGCACCTGCACCGGCTTGCAGACATATTTCAAGCCGAGGTTGCGCATCAGCGCTCCGGGCAGCAATCCCGCTTCACACAAAATCTGGAAGCCGTTACAAATGCCGAGAACCAGTCCGCCCGCAGCGGCGAACTTGCGGACGGATTCCATCACGGGTGAGAACTTGGCGATGGCGCCGGTGCGCAGATAGTCGCCGTAAGCGAACCCTCCTGGCACAATCACCACATCGCAATTCTCAAGGTCGTGGGAGTCGTGCCAAAGGAACGTCGCCTTCTGCTTCGCGACCTGCTCGGCCGTCCAAAAGGCATCGTGATCGCAGTTGGATCCGGGGAAAATTATGACGCCAAATTTCATCGAAACCCTCTCGTGACCTACATGGTGATGTGGATGGTCTATGGTGACAAGCTCCTGTTTTTAGGTCAAGGTAATAGTTCCTATTTTGCAGGCGGCCAGCCGCCTATTGTCCTTATTACCGTGCTGGTCGCTCCGTCTGGGCCAGCCACAGGATCCCGGAGATGGTCTTGGCATCACGGATGCGGCCATTGAGAGCCATCCGTTTCGCCTCCGATAAAGGGAAAAATCTAATTGCGATCCTTTCGTCCGGCTCGGGCTGGGCCTCGCCGGCCTGAAGACCCTGGGCCAGGTAGATGGTCATGGTCTCGTCGAGAAAACCAGGGCTTACGTAGAAAAGCAGGACTCTTTTCCATTGGCGGGCGGAATAGCCCGTTTCTTCGAGTAACTCGCGCTTGGCGGCGGTGAGCGAGGTTTCGCCGTCGTCGATGCGTCCGGCGGGCAGCTCCCACATCATCGACTGGGCGGCGTGCCGATACTGGCGTTCGAGCAGGATGCGCGGCTCGGCTTTGCGGCCGGCTTTCGCTGGCCGGAGATCATCGACCGCCAAAACCACGATGGAGCCCGCATGCCGGATCACATCGCGCCGGGCGCGCACGCCCCCAGGCTCTTCCACTTCATCGGTGGTCACGCTGAACACCGGGCCCCGGTAACTGACCCGCGAAGAGAGAACACGGCCTTGCTTTGATTTCGCTGCTGCCGATTTCGCCATGACAAGAATATAAGGTATGCTGCGCGGTTGAGCCGAAAACCAATTGCCGTAAGACGAAGACGGAAGGCGCATGATCAGAAAGCCTACTTTGACCATCGTCGGAGCCGGACGCCTGGGGACTTTTCTGGCCGTTGCACTGCACGAAGCCGGTTTCACGATTACCGAAATCCTCACGCGCGATTCCGCTCGGTCACGCAGGCGAGCTCGTGCGCTCGCCGCAAGGGTGGGCGCGCAAGTAGTCACTGCACATCGCGCCGTGCCGCAAGCCACGTTGCTGTGGTTCTGTGTTCCCGACCGTGAGATCCAAAGAACAGCTTCGGCTATTGCGGATCGTCTCGCAGCAAGCGCGGCTGTAAACAAAAAAGGCAGATCTCAGAACAGAGTTCCGGGCAGGTTTCGTTTTGCCTTCCATTCCAGCGGAGCGCTGCTCAGCGGCGAACTCGAGCCTCTGCGCAAGGCAGGCGCTGCGGTCGCGTCCGTGCATCCGCTGATGACGTTCGTTGCCGGAGCTCCGCCTGCTTTGAGGGGTGTGCCCTTTGCGATCGAAGGCGACGAGGCGGCTACAAGAGTTGCACGACGAATTGTCCGCGAGCTGGGAGGCGAGAGCTTTTTATTGCCCGCGGCGCGCAAAGCGGCGTACCATGCATGGGCGACGATGACTTCGCCACTGCTGCTGGCGTTCCTGGTGACGCTCGAAGAAGCCGCCCGCGCCGCCGGGCTCACACGTGAGGATGCGCGCCGAAAGAGCCTGCCCATCATCCGCCAGACTTTGGCTAACTACTCGCGCCTCGGTCCAGCGCGCTCCTTCAGCGGTCCGCTAATTCGCGGAGACGCGGAGACGGTGACGAAACACCTGACGGTGCTGAAGAAGCACCCCGAGGAGCGCGAGGTTTATGTGGCGCTGGCACGAGCGGCCCTGCGCGGGCTGCCGGTGAAGAATCGGGAAGAACTGCAGCGTTTGCTGTCTTAATGCTGCCCCCGGCGGCCGCTGAACAAATGCCCCAGTTTTTCCTGCTTCGTCTTCAAATAATCTTCCGTGTGTTCCGTGGGCGCGACTTCGCACGGTACGCGCTCGGTTACCTGGATACCAGCGCTTTCGAGCGCAGCGACTTTATCAGGATTATTCGACAGCAAGCGAACCTGGCGTATGTCCAACGCCTTCAGGATCTCGACCGGCATGAGGAACTCGCGCTGGTCGGGCTTGAAGCCAAGGCGCTCATTCGCTTCCACCGTGTCAAATCCGCTGTCCTGGAGCGCGTAGGCCTGCAGTTTCGCCATCAGTCCAATGCCGCGTCCCTCCTGCTGCTCATAGATTAGGACGCCCGCCCCCAGTTCGGCGATCATCGAGAGTGCCATTTCAAGTTGCTGGCGGCAATCGCAGCGCAGCGAGCCGAATACGTCGCCGGTCAGACACTGCGAGTGAATGCGGACCAGCGGCGACCCCGAGTGCACCTCACCCATGACCAGCGCCACCGCCTCTTCCGTTTTGGCGCCCTCTCCCGATGCGGACGCCCTGGTCGCAAACCCATGAATCAGAAAACGTCCCCAGCGCGTCGGGAAGTCCGCGGACGCCACCTGTTTTACCTTTGAAGAACTCACCTACAAATTATAGCCTTCGCTTGCAGATACTCACCGTTTCGAGGCGGCAATGTTGCGATGGCTGAAATGCGAGAGGCGTGTAGGCGAAATCGAGCGACGGCTGATAAAATCAAAAAGAAAACTCGCCGCCGGATGGGGCTATAGCTCAGTTGGGAGAGCGCATCGTTCGCAACGATGAGGTCGTCGGTTCGAGCCCGACTAGCTCCACCATTCCTTTCAATGGTCCGGCCCGGAGACATGGGTAACAGAATGTACCGGCCACATAGGTAACACTTTAGGGCCGAAGGGATTTTCCAGCGGTTCCAGCACACGGGTCTCCAGATCGAAATATCCTAAGTCATAATCCATAAAACTGACCAGCCAGATATCGTCGTGAACTTCTTTGATGCCGACCGCTTGGCCGGCAAAGACCTGACTGAAGTTGATTTTCTTGCGGCCCAGACAGATTCTGCCGCACCGGGTAACCACGATGGTCTTGTCGTGGAGGGGATAATCGATGTCGGGCAATCCCTGGTAGAGGCGGGTGGAGGGCTGATAGATTTCGGCGGGACACTTCATGCCGAGAGCTTCATGAGGACGCTCGTTATTGAAGACCTCAATGAATTTGTCGAACCTGGCCTGCTGCTGCAGAAAGTTTGCACTGGCCGGCTTGGTAGCCTCTTTCTTCAGGGTGAGATGCATGCGTTCGTGGCGGCCGTTTTGTTGCGGATGGCCAGGCTTAATGCGTTCGATGCCAATACCCAGGCGCAGCCACCAGACGGCGAGTTTGCTCAAATTAAATAAGGCGTGCGCGGAAGCGAAGGGCACGCCGTTATCGCTGCGGATTTGGGCGGGCAGACCACGCTCTTTAAAAAGGCGCTCAAAGACGGTAAAAGCGTAGTCTTCTTTGGTAGAAGAGAGCGCCTCGCAGGTCAGCAGATATCGGCTGGCATGATCGGTGACGGTCAGCGGGTAGCAGTAGCGATCATTTCCCAGCAAGAACTCGCCTTTGTAATCGGTACACCAGAGCTCATTGGGACGCTGGCCTAATGATAAAGGAGTTCCCTGGGCGCGACGACGGAGGCGACCGCGGCGCTCGACCAGTCCATGACGATCGAGCACGGCGTGGATGGTGCTTTTGGCGGGGATGGGGATGCCGGAAAATCTGCGGAGCAGACGCTCGCGAATCTTGCGAGCACCCCAGCTGGTGTGCTCACGTTTCACGTTCAAAATATAGTTTTCCACCTGGAAGGGAAGTTGGTTGGCATAGCGATAGGGACGCCGACTTCTATCGGTTAGTCCCTGCACCCCGCATTCCTGGTAGCGATCGAAGATTTTGTAGCCGGTCTTGCGGGAGATACCAAACTCCCGGCAAAGTTCAGCCATCGCCTCGCCGGCTAGCCGGCGAGCCACAAACTGCATTCTCTCATCCATAACCGAACACTCCTTCCACGGCATCACTTCCCCCCTTTAAAAAGGGAAAAAGTGTAACCTATGTGTCCGGTACGATCTGTCACCTATGTGTCGGGTCGCTCACAATACCTTGCCGAGATTTGGTGATTGCTTCACGGTGTTTTTCTCCTGAGTTATTGGAACACTAATGGAACATTCGGAACAGACAGCTCCACGAAGGCCCGAAGCTGCTTGACTGACTGCTTCTGTTCCTCAAGAACGAACTGTGCGTAAAGAACGAACTGTGCGTAGATATCCATCGTGGTCGAGATGCGCGAGTGTCGCATCTGTCCCTGCACCGATTTCGGGTCGGCTCCCGCCTGAACCATCCAGGTAGCGCACGAGGTACGCTGCGAGCGCCAATTCACCTTGAACCCCAGACGTTGAGCCGCCGGCCTGATGGACCGGTTCAAAATGTTCCCGTCGCTCATCGGCTTTCCGTCCTTCAGCGATTGGAAGACCAAGTCTTCGGGTGTGGTTACCGAAAACTCCGGCCGAGCTGAAAACGCAGAGGTTCCAATCATTCGTGAGATCCTGGTGCTATCTTGTGCCGACCTGAGGCCATTCTGGTGTCAGGTCCCGTCATCCCCGTGCCTTCTTGAATCGGGCCAATTACACAAATGAGCAATTGTGAACAGTTTCCTGAATTGGGATTTTCTATTCTAGTTTTGCTAAAGCGATTCGTAAAATAGAGCAAGCGTTTCAGACACTCCGAAGGCAATCCAGATCAACGGCCTGCCTTTTCTTGCCAGCAATGACCCATCCCAAATGAAGCCCTCCGGGTGACTTTCGTAATCCTGCGTTCATCATAAAGCTTGACTAGTGCAGCCAAGTACATCACGTGCGCAAGAGCTTACGGTGTGACCCCACCCAATTTGCATCTAAGGCTATTGGTTCCTGCACTCCGTCTGTTGGCAACCGAATCAGCCGGCAATCCCAAACCGAAGAGCTTGCACCAAGCCGGAGAAATCCTTTTGTGGAGGGCACGACGATTTGGCGAACTACAGGCGTCAGCCGCGAGTAACGAGCTACTTTTCCCGCTTCAGAGCCTTCCAAAAGCTTGGGCGCGAAACAGCGATCGAGGAAAACAGACCGTCCGTTCCGGTCGCCTCTGAATCGGGGCCACGGTCCAATGTTTTCTCTGCTGAGCTCTCCTCCTTTTTAGTCGGTTCATCGGAAGTTAAGTCGTCGGAGAGTAGAGAGGCGACGACTTGCAGGCTCTCGATCTCGTGGCGGATACGGGCAAGGTCTGCTTCTTTCTGCTGCAAAACTTCGTAAGCGTCCTTCATCGGCACTCCTTGGGGAGGGTGTACCATCAAACCCGTTCCGGTTCGTGAAGTACACCTTCATCTACTTTCGCTCAAGACAAGAATAGGAGCTCTGCTCCAGAGACTCAACGGGACCGGAAGTGCAACACCCCACATTTGGGCCGGTTAAGTTGTTGAAACATCCCCATTACGCTCACTGACCACGGGGCCAATTCTCAACGAGTGACATCGCCTGTTTTCGTCAATTGACAGTTCCCGGCAATCGAGTCCGCGCTAAGGCGAGAGGGTGTTGCCCGTTCGTCACCAGCAACCGATCAGTCCGTCGCATCATTCTCCAGTCATATTCGTAAGCAGTTTCACAAAGTAGGCATATCTGATAATGACGGCCATCGACGTCAATGCGTGGCCAGGTGAACCGATGCGAGCAACCTCGTCCGAAAAACCGCTTCAAAAAGCTCATTGCCTCACCCCTTCATTGCGACTTCTCCACGTATCGAACCAATGGCTAAAGAACGGTCTGGGCCGACGGTTAAGCAGATCCTGAAGCGTGGATAAAAGAGTCTTTGGCGGCTGGGATTTAGAGAGGAAGGTGTCCACCGCCTCCAGTTTGCTCTTCGGCAATGGCCCGTAGGCGGACAACAGCATGATCGGGACATGTGACTTAATGCGCTTCATCTTCGCGGCAACCACATCACCATTCATCCCGGGCATCTGGTAATCGAGGACCACCGCGTCCACAGAATGCGAGAGGAACAACTTCAACCCTTCGTCCCCGCCGGTCGCCTCCAGGACTTCATAGCCGTTGCTTTCGAGCAACATCTTGCGGCCGATGAGCCCATTCCAGTGGTCGTCAATGCAGAGAATTGTTGCTTTCAGCCGAGACATCACCGTTTCCCACTAGAATTTTTGGTCGGTGTAATCTTCCACTCAAGTCTAGGGACTGAAGCGCTTCCCCGGATCCCGAAGAATGATCCACACTTCGTTAACTTATACTCTGAATCACGCAGCCTTCAATCCCGGAGCCTTGGACGCTGATTCAGCAATTCGGTTCCTCGGCCCTTCCCAGTGCAACATAGACAGGACATCGTCCATCGAGGCTATTTCAAGTCCAGTAGTCGAGCGTAACCGTTGTAGGCTTCGCCGCACTCCGGGTGGGGGATCGAATAACTTGAACTGAATGCCGAGGCTCCGAGTCCACGCCTGCAAGAACACGAGCGTGCCCAGGACATCCCCTCCCATGAAGCCCAATTCTGAGAGGTCTAGTAGAACAACATTGGAGCCTCTTTGCCGCCCAACCTCGTCGCGCAACCTGAAGGCCGCATCACTGCCAATCATTCTTCCTTCACACAGAATGACAGCCACGTCACCTATCTTTTCGACCTGCACGCCGAACATAGGTTGCTCCATCTTTCAAGAGACGACGACCTAGAATGCACGTGCCGTGCCATATCAAGAATGATTTCTTTTGTAGTATTTACAGGTGTAACGCAAATCGCCGTAGGCAATTCTGGGAGGTCCCAAGAGAAAAATCTGGTCTACGGGAAACGCTTGTATTCCGAAGGTTGCGGAAGGGGATCCAAGCCTAGCAGTTACCGGGGCCGAGGACGTTGCCAGAATCGGAGCGACATTACGGTGGGCCAAGTCCGTTTACACGAACAACCTCAGCAGAGGCAAGCAGAGCATTGAACGATTTTGAACGATTGCGTTCCAGCATGAAAACCTGCCACGCACTCAGCAGCAGGCTCCGTTGGCTTTAAGCAATCTTCTTCTGCTGATGCGCCTTCAACGAAATAGGCGAGCTTGCTACAGCTTCGCCGGGCTTGGAATCGAAGACCCCCACCACCTCTCCATGATCCCCATTGTTGAGTGAACGCGGCTGCGTCCGCCAGCTCAACTCTTCCAGCCGCTTTCGCATCTCATCCCCGGACGTTTCGCGAGCATTACAATGTGCACAGTCTGGGCTGTGGATTCTCAGGAGGGACAACAGGTAGCATCTCAAGTTCACGACCCACCTCGCAGGATTCGGTCGTTCGCCTCACGGGGTGTTGCGTCCACGGTGGGAACTGCTCTTCGGGAGGCGGACGTATTATGCCACACGATGAGGGTGTCGTTTCTATTATTCTTCCCTTGCCCGGCTGGGCTCAGCCGTTCACGACTGCCGATCCCCGCTCAAAACCCATATGATGCCGCGACGTTTGAAGAACTGTTCGGATGAAACTTTCATTGGCGGGCGGCGCAGACAATGGGTGGATCGGTCTTGGGAAAGGCTGACGAGGGTGGGCAGCCCTGCATTTCATCACGTGAACTCAAAATGACCTTGGACGATTTTCGTCAATCACTCGCCGCCAGCGAACCGCCAGCGGGACTCACACTCGCCCTCGCCGGACTATGGTGGGATGCCAAGGGCGATTGGAAGCGAGCCCACGAGTCTGCTCAACAGGACGAAGGCATGGAGGGCTCGTGCGTACACGCCTACCTCCACCGCAAAGAAGGCGATCAGGACAACGCGGCGTACTGGTATCGTCGGGCTGGCAAGCCCGTTTGCCGAGAATCGCTCGACGCGGAATGGCTCAGTATCGTGAAAGAATTGCTGGGGACTACCTAGGGAATCTCTGAACAAGTATCGCTTGTAACGGTCTAACGTCAATGACCGGAGCATCCGGCGATGTTATGAGGCTGGGGAGGAGCGACGACCCGCCGCGTCCGCGCTCTTGCTGCGGTGCGGCGGTTTCCGGACATGCTACGCCGCCGTCATTCCCAGCAGTTTCTTGCGGGCTAGAAACAGGTTCACCAGCGCGCACGTCGCAAACAGCCGGTTCGCGTTCTTCGCGATCCCCCGGTAGCGCACTTTCACAAACCCAAACTTCAACTTCATCACCGCAAACACATGCTCCACTTTCGACCGTACCTTTGCCTTCGTGCGGTTCTTCGCCTTCTCCACCTCGTCGATTCGATCTTTGTAGCGGTACCGCTGGCAGGTGAAGTCTTGGGCTCGCGGCGCGCACTCCTCCAGTACATGGCCCTGTCCGCGATACGCTTGATCGCCCCACACTCGGGTCTCGTCGCCGTGCAGTAAATCCGAAAGCACCCGCGAATCCGACACATTCGCCGGCGTCGCCACCACCGCATGGATCAACTTACTCTGACTATCCACGCCCACGTGCGCCTTCATCCCGAAATACCACTGCTTCCCCTTGCGCGTCTGATGCATCTCCGGATCACGCTCCTGGCGCGCGTTCTTCGTCGAACTGGGGGCGTGCACGATCGTCGCGTCCACGATCGTTCCCGTGCCCATCCGCAACCCACCCTCTTGTAAGTGCTCCTGCACCCGCTCGAAGATGCGCGCCCCCAACTCATGCTGCTCCAGTAAGTGTCGGAACTTGCACACCGTCGTCTCATCCGGCACCGGCTCCCGCCCCAGATCGATGTCCACAAATCCCCGCAGCGCCGCCGAATCATAGAGCGCTTCTTCCACCCCCGGGTCCGACAAGTTGAACCACTGCTGCAGAAAATACATCCGCAGCATCCGCTCCACCCCCACCGGCGGACGTCCCTGCCCCGCCTTCGGATACACCGGCTCAATCAGCGCGCATAGCTCCGCCCACGGCACCACCCGTTCCATCTGCTCCAGAAACTCCGCCCGCCGTGTCTTCTTCGCATACCGTTCAAACCCGCTCTGCGCCGCCAGTGTCCGCTGTTTCATGCTCCAAAACCCTCCGATGCTCTCCGCAATCTACACTGAACCCCAGTGGAAATTGGAGAGCTTAATCAGAGTCTCCCTAGATGAGCGGCTGTGGAGAAGTGACCGAGATTGGATAATGAAGATAATTACTTGGAATATCCATGGCGCACAAAACGACAGCGCCGTCTGGGACGTACTACTCAACTTCCATCCGGATATAGTTTTGCTTCAAGAAGTTGGCGCTTTACCCGCACAACTTGCCGATACCTTCGACATCGTATCGAGACCCGCGATCTATAAAACGGGCAAGCGGCAAAGGTTCAGTACCGCCGTGTTGGTCAGAGGCAAGATTCTTGGGGAAGTTGCACGCTCGTCAGAATATTCATGGGTTAATCATGAACTTGAATTCTTCAGAGGAAGTTTGATCAGTTGCAGGGTGCAGCCAAAGGATCACCAACCTGTCGTCACCGAAAACCTCGTCCGTACACGATCACCGTCTGCCGGAGTAGCTGATCGAGGGAACGTTGAAGCAGCGAAGCAAGTTCTGAATCGTAGAGCGGCGAGTGCAAAGACGGTTTCGTAGCCGGGATGAAATCTGGTCTTGGCTCGCGAACGCTTTGGTTCGCGAGACCAAGGCAAAATACAGGAAGCCATAATCGTCGAGCACCGACGAACTAAGCGGCCTGGCGCTCGTAGCGATGGTGAAGTCCTCCGACCTGAGGAATCACCACGATACGCCCGCGTTCTGGCTTCTCCACGGCTCTTGACTCCGGAGTGTCCTTGGCCAGCGCGAGATTAGTTCGGGAGCGTCGGTAGTAGACAAAGTAATTTTGGCTCTTCCCCAACTTTGGGGTTCTCCCTCATTCTCGTTGCAGGGCAATGGATTCCGGAGCGAGCGCGATCATCCTGGCGCGTAGCACTCCGGCCCTACCGTACATCTGCCGCTTCAATGTTTTGAGCCGATTCACCTGGCCCTCGACAACCCCGTTGCTCCACTTTTCGGTGACGGCCGCCGCCACCGCCAGAATGTCCCGTCGCAATCGGCAGGCGAAATTCTGGATCAAGACGATTCCGGTCGCGTCCTCTCGCTAGATCCAACGGTGTAAACGCGAAACTGTCCGAATGGTTTGAGACGATCCCTCTTTGGGTTGTCTGATCAGCGACCGAAAGCCCAACATCAGGCTCCGCATGGAAGCGTAGCCCGGGCACCCAGACTTCAAAGTGTCGACGATCTCCGCTCCTTTACTCTCCGAGCTCCAGTCAAAATCGCCTGTCCTCAATTCGGTATCAGGCAAAACTCTTTTAAAACAACTGCTATCACGACTTGTGCTTCGGCGTCTTTGCGTTAAGCTTCGAGACAAGGCCCTGCGCTGCGGGAGGGACATGCGCCCGCTGAGCAATTACAATATCCTTCGCCGAGATTTTCTCCCCGTAGATTCTCTTGTTTGCGTCGTTGTCAGGTCGGATGGTCGAACCCTCGAGCGAAATGCCTGCAAATACGCCGCGCGTGCGTGAATAGCTCAATATTTCAGCACGCATCGAGACATCAGTTTCTGCCGACGCGGTACGACCGACTGGTCCGGCTGCTACCGACGCATCTGCTCCGAGCTTCACCTTGCTGCTCAAGATTCCATTCGCACCGCGGTCATTCATCACGAGAAGGACGAAGTCAGTCGCTTCCCCGCCAATCTGAAAGCCTACGCTGCCACCCTCAAGGGCCATCATTGAGGGCGGCCCCCATGGGCCGTTGAAATTTTCGCCCCTGCGGCACGTCATCGCACCGCGGCCATAACTACCGCCGACCACAAACGCGGCCTTGAGGACCGATGGGAAAACAACCACACAGTCGGCCTTATCGAGGAGATTTTGAGGAATGTCGTCTGGAATATTCAGAATCTCTGTCAGCACGGTGCCGGCATTCTTCAGACGATCCTCGTCCTTTTCTTTGTCGTCTGCCCAACTGGTGAGTACAAGCAACAATGCGCTCATTGCGCACGCGAATATCTTCTTTTTCATCACGCTCTCCTGGCACAGATATTGCCGGGTGACGCCCGTCGCAACCTACAGCATGGTTCGCTTAGTTTCCGGCGGTACCGCCGCGCAAGTCGCGGCGATTACCCTTTAAAGAGTTATGCCGCCGCTTCCAGCTTGCCGTGGTCGTCACAGTGCTTCTCGTGGGGGTGATGCAAATGGCCCTTCACGAGATAATCCACATGGTCTCCGTGGGGCACACTCTCATGACCACAGTTCGGACTGTGAACGTGATTCGTCTCATGTGCGCCGCAGCTATGCTCCGGCGTGCACTTGTCTTGATTTGGGGCATTGGTTGACACCTTGTGTTCATCGACATGGCTCTCGTGGACGTGGTGCAAGTGCCCATCGTGGAGATAGTCCGTATGGCCGTCGTGTTTTATGGCGGTGTGGCCACAATTTGGGCCGTGGACGTGTGAGTGCTTCTCATGTTTGGTGCATGTTGCGGTCACAGCTTTGTACCTCCGAGGTATCTAAAATGTAATTTCCTTTCGATTCCGCTGGGTCAGTCCGCACTACTGTTCGCACGAGTGATTTTAAAAACTGGGCTTCCGGATTACTGTTCTCTTTTGAACACTCTCTAAAATCTGTGTCAGGGATTTCTTCCAGTGGTTCACTGGTTCTTGCTAGGAAGCTCGGCTACATCAAGTATGACGGCAGGGGTGGGTTGCAAGTTCATGTCGCCTATTGCTCTCGTGCAGAACTAGCTACTCTCGGCTTCGCCATTTCCTTGATGACTTCGGCGAGTGTCGTTTTGGCCGATGTTTCTTGGTTTTCTTTTTAACCATCGTCCCGATGATTTCACGAGGCCGGGGGCGTCTACAGGTCAATTTGGATCAAATCAAGCGAATTCTCTCTAACTGCTATACTAAGCAATGAGCTGGATATCACCTTCTCTTCTTTGAGGTCTGCTGACCTAAGCCAGTCCCTCTGAAGTTTTCCCACCCTAGGTTTTTCAGCGAGAGAGCCGTGTCCCATGCCTTTTGAAGCGATCCTGTACGAAGTCGATCAACTTCATGCCGCTTGCCCATACTCTTCACCAGTCCTCGCGTGGCATTGATCAGCTCCGTCCGCGCCGCCACCAACGCATCGCGGGCTCGTAATACCACCAGGTCCTGCCGCACTTCTCGACTGCGGTGCTGCATCGGGTGCAACGATTGCGGATCGACGCGTCCCAATCGCGCCAACTTGTTGGCATCGATCCGATCATTCTTCCGTTTGCGACGCTTCGACCCCTCCATCAACCGGGGGTTGGCCACCAGCACTTCATGGCCCCAACCGCAGATGACTTCCTGCGCCCAGGGAGAGTGTGTCCCCACCTCGAAAACCACTCGAGCCGCATTCAATGCCTGAAAGAATTCGGCAATGTCCTCCTGCGTCGTACGCAACTGTCCCTCCGCCAGCGTTTCCCCCTCCAGACCCAGAATGCAGTCGTGGCTCCATTGGTCCCCAAAATCCACACCCACCGTCAGACGATCGAGATTGGGGCGAAGCTCACCTCGCGGATGCTCTGCTCCGGCGCTCCTTGCTGCCACCTTTTTCGGATCCAGCTTTTCCTTCAGTTTTCCCACCAGTTCCGCCAGCACCTCCTTCGTATCCCGCCGCATCGGGCCCCGCGGCTTCGCCCGCTTCGTTGTCGGTTCACTCTTTTTTCCAGAATTGTTATGCTTCAAGGTCGATCTCCTTATTCACCGTGATTGCACCTCTAGAGTGCGTCGATCACTGGTAGCTTAACGCCATCCGTGATCGGGGATCGACCTTCTCATCCCATCTAGCGTTTCTGGCAGCGTAACTCGTTTCGAGCAGCACCACTCTGGCGACGTGGGAGCGGACTGATTTGGGCAACACGCCGGTCGGAACCCGATTTCACGCCCGGGCTAGAAGTCGTCGTACGACGGGAGATCACGGACACGAGCAAAGTTTCTTAAGGCTGTCGGTTAATCCGCAGATCATCTGGGTGTTGAGGGGCCGAATCGCGGTTTCGAGTTGCTCGACGGTGTCGGCCAGGGAGTCTCGAAGCCCTGGGATCTCCTCCGAATCCTCTTTGGCTCCGCGAATCTGGACGCAGATGTCCCTGATCTTGCTTTCGAGAGGACGCCACTCTTCGCTCATTTTCTGGAGGTACTGCCAGTCGATGAAATCCGCCCAAATGTTGGCCTTATCCAAGCCCATCTCAATGGCATCCCGCCGAAACAGATTCAGCTCCCGTTCGATGCTTCGGCCAAGCTCATGGACTCGGTTCAGCACTGCGATCCGGATATTCATGTGTGAGAACTCACTATTTTTTTCGAGAAACAGAAACCTGAAACGGCAGCTCAGTTCCAGCCCCTTTAACACGAGAGTAGTGGATTGATCCCCGAAGTCTCTTGACCTCAAATATTCTACAAAGTACAAATTGAATTCTCTGATTCCATTGAAGTATCGAGTACCGGTAGTAAAGATAACCCGGAAAGCGTGTCTCTCATCGTTTGAGACGATGACCTGACTGTTGTCCACGTCTAGCTGGCCCTGCAGCGACGAAGTAACGACACCAGTGATGGCGTCAATCCACGAGTCGCGAAACTTGGAGTTTTTCGTGAGCTTTCCGAACTCTTCCCAGGTAATCTCTTGGTTTTGAAGGCCGAAGATCGACATGGGGTTCCCCGTCCCGACCGGCAGAAGCACTGCGTCTTTTGGTAGGTCCGTTCGCACCGAATCGAGTGCGAAGCTGCTCGTCTTGATGGTCACTTGCTTCTGAGGTTTGAGCGTCGACTCGGGGCTTGTCTTCAGGTGACTGAAGATTGAAAGTTGCATTTTCCGCACTAAACCACACAGATCCTGTTCCTCCGGCCTTTTCAATACCTTGGGAAACCCATTCTCCTCACGTAATTTGTCGACAATCTCTTGAAACTCGCTCAGGAACTTCACCATCCGGTTTTCGGGGTCGATCTTCAAACTTTCAGAATATTCTTCCAAAGACAGCTCGAGCGTGGAGCGAGAAATACCAATGTTGATCCCTTCGTTTCCTGAAAGAATGTCCGGTGGGTTGTCCAAATAGATCGGAACGATTTTGCGGGGACGGTCGGGTTGTTGGTTGCGTTCGATGGTGCCAATGAAATACCCCAGCTCCATTCCCGTGAAGCTGTGGCTCGGTTTCAGGGTAGCCGAGTAAATCACAACCAACAGATCGGTCTCATCCAGACGCTTTCTGATCTCGTCTTGGAAGCTCACCCCGAATTGCAGAGCATTGTCGATGAACACGTCCGCGAAGGTCCCAAGAGCGGTACGAATGGCTTCGAAGGCGGCGACTGCAATCTTCTCGTCCTCTTTCGCGTAGCTGATGAAAACGCGCAGAATGCGCGGTTTCGGCTCCGAGATAACTTGTACGTGGCCGTGGGCAGCCATGGATACACCTCCGCAACGCCCACCGCCAATTCGATGGGGCTCCTATTGGCTAATCTTGCCCGCCCGCGCGGGTTGAGAGCCTGTCTCCTTAAACAGCCGCTCTTATTGCGGCTACATCTATAAAGTGACGAATCATCGCGCAACGTTACAACTGCTTAGCCTTTACAAGCAGACCCCCGCTTCCAGAACCTGCTGCACCGTGTCGGGCTGCCGTGGGTAATCACTGGGCAGATTCATACTGCCTCCTTGATTCGGGTGCATTTTGTGAACCTGTCCACCGCGCCCGCCATTGCAGCCATACTGCGCGAGATATTCTTTCCCGGCAATGGAGAGCGCCTGAAGATTATCTGAATTCATCTGAAGAATTCACTTCCACGACCGAACACTTTCGGCTCTGATTTCGTGGTACGGTGCAAACCATATTCTCGTAAAGGCCAGCTCTTCGCGTCGGCTATCGACGGCGTTGTCCGGGCGGTATAATCCCCGTCAGCAATGCGATCATCCCTTGAGACGGTTGGGGGTGTGCCAACCGGGATCATGAGAGTGGTTAGTCGCCGTGGTGCGGCAGAAAATCCGCTTTCTCTGAGGAGGTTAGAATGCCGAACCTCAATTCCATCGACGCGCAACTTCTGCAAATCGTGAGTGGCGCGTCCCCGGCGTCGATCGCCGATGTCGTTGCGCTGATGCAGAGGATCGATGGGTTGTTGCCTGGTAACGACGGCCTCAAATGGTTCAACCGGCTTTATTTGATGGTGACCCAGCGGATCGACGCTCAACCTCCGCCAAACGGTTGGGAAGACGCCACATGGCTGACGCGCCTCGACGTAGTTTTTGCTGGGTTCTACTTTGCCGCGATTGCCGGCGCACTAGAGCAGACTGCGGATACCGCGAGCTCATGGGACGTTTTGTTTGAGGCGCGAAACAGGGCCGGTGTCGATCGCATACAGTTTGCTTTGGCGGGGATGAATGCTCATATCAATCACGATCTGGCATTGGCCCTGCTGCAGACCGATGATGAGTTGCATCTGACGCCGGCGGTGCAAAGCCCGGAGCACGATGATTATGAGCAGGTGAATGGCTTGCTGGAAGCGGTGCTCCCGTCGGCGTTGAATTTTCTAGCGACCGGGATAATAGGTGAATTAGCGCAAGACACGGGAAAAGTCGGGCGCCTGCTGGCGATCTGGAACGTCCGCGCTGCGCGCGATCTGGCTTGGGACTTCGCTGATCACCTTCGGAACCTGGGAGGCGCGAGCCGTGACGTGGCTTTGGAGGCGCAAGACCAGCTCACGGGAGTGATCGGGCGCAGCTTGCTGCTTCTTGTTTAGCAGCTATCGCCCCAGATGCCAATGTCCAATAAATAACTGCCCCAGAACTCACGGCGGGTGGTTCGTCATGACCACAGAAAACACCGCACGGTCACAACCGAAACAATGAAAGGTTCTGAAGCGCTAACACAACCATTCACAGCCACGAACGAAGTCCGGATAACCAAATTGTCCAGAAGTCCTCTTGTGGTATGTTTCGCCAGATCGGAACTCGGAAACGCCCTACGCGTCAGCTCAAATGGCGTCTTTAAGGCGAAGCATAAGGTCTGGGCGCCAAGCAACCTCCGCAGAAAGCGATTCCTTCCGCCTCTTTCTATCTCTACCTGCTGGACAAAAACGGCAAGCGGGTGGGCGAAGGATATCTGGAAGTCACTAATTTGGCGGGGGGCAACGGGCCAAGATCCCGGTGAGCGTACATGCTTTGGGCTCCTTTGCAAGCATGGAATTGCAGCCGCAGCATCTGCCCTCCGACGAGCCGATGAAGATCAAAATGAGCATCACCAGCGTGCCTTCCGGAGCCAGCCTCAAGCTTGATTCTCAAGAGTCCTGCGTAACCCTGCAGGTGCTCTCAATTGCTCCGGGCAAGCGTGTGCTGGAGTTCAGCAAAGAGGGTTATGCCACCGAGAGCACGCCCGTGGAAATTGCGGAGAACGCAATGCCCGGTAGCGTCGAACTGGAGCTGAACCCTTTGACCCTCGATACCGTGGTTTTGCGCGACGGAACGGCGCTGTTGGAGAACCTCATCTCGGTGACCGGCACTGGTGTGAACATCAATGTGCAAGGCAAGCCCATGCAGCTGAAGCGCAGTCGAGTAGCGCGGATTGTGTTGGGGGGACGCAAACCATCCGTCGGCACCCCCGCCACAACAACAGGCAAGAGTTCGTCCCGTAGCAAGAACTGATTCGAAGCCATGTCAGAAGCTGGACCGTCACGCCGGTCGGGTCCTTGGTCCCTACCGGATGTACATGGCTATTGCTCCTATTCAGCAGCCCGCTCCGCGCGGGCGAAAGAGCGGCGCCGTAGGATTAGCGTGAAAGAGCAACACCACCCAGCTGACATTCCAACAGTCGCCTCTTGTGTGCATGATAAGATGCGCTCGGCTTGGACTGAACCCCTATTTTGAGACAGACGGAAATGGCACACTTGCAGGAAAGGAAACTGCGAGTGGCAAAGAGACGATATACGAAAGAGTTCCGTGAGTTTGCGGTGGAGCGACTGCGAGGCTGCGAAAACATCGTGGCACTGGCGAGAGAGCTGCAGGTCTCGCGCCGGCAACTTTACCGGTGGCGCGACGAACTGGATCCCGAGATACCCGGGATGGAGGCACGCGGGCAAGACGCACGCGCCTCCACGCTGCGCAAAGAGGTGAACCATTTGAAGCGGGTCTTGGCGGAAAAGACCCTGGAGGTGGATTTTTTCAGAAGTGCCTTGCAAAAAGTCGAGGCTCGACGCCAGCCGAGCAGCAGGTCTGGCGAGAAGGCATCTACAAGCAAATCCGGGAGATGATGCCGTTGCAAGGTGGCTTGAGCGTCGAGCGTATGTGCGAACTCGCGCCGGTGAGTCGGGCGGGCTTCTATCGCTGGTTACAGGAACCGGAGTCCGTGGAAGAGGAAATGGAAGTGCGGTCGGTGATTCAGCAGATCGCGATCGAACATCGGCGGCGTTATGGATATCGACGGATCTCTGCGGAACTGCGCCGCCGCGGCATAGCGGTGAACCACAAACGTGTAGCGCGGATCATGCGGGAGGATAACTTGCTAGCGGTGCAACCGCGACAGTTCGTGGCGACGACGAAGTCGGATCACAAGTTGGAGGTGTATTTGAACCTGGCCCGGCGTATGAAGTTAACGGGAGTGGATCAACTGTGGGTGGCCGACATCACCTACATTCGACTGAAAACCGAGTTCGTCTATTTGGCGGTGGTCCTCGACCGGTTTTCCCGCAAGGTGGTGGGTTGGTCGCTGGAGCGGACCCTGGCCAGTTGCTTGGCCGTGGGCGCATTGCA
Organism: uncultured Acidobacteriaceae bacterium; assembly: GCA_963730845.1. Taxonomy (GTDB): domain Bacteria; phylum Acidobacteriota; class Terriglobia; order Terriglobales; family Acidobacteriaceae; genus Acidiflorens. The sequence goes on from CAVSTM010000011.1 coordinate 121,753, forward strand.
AGAGGCGATCGCAACGCGAAAACCTCCGCCCGGACTCGTCCATCATTCCGATCGTGGTGTGCAATATGCCAGCGAGGAATATGTGGCAGTTCTGGAAAAGCAGGGGATGATTCCAAGTATGAGCCGTCCGGCAAATCCGTACGACAATGCAAGTTGCGAAAGCTTTATGAAGACTTTGAAACGGGAGGAAATTTATGCAAACCAGTACCGCGACTTAGAACACCTGCGCACCCATATCGAAGAATTCATCGAAAACTACTACAATCGGCAGCGCTTGCACTCTGCGTTGGGCTACCGTTCTCCAGAAGAATTTGAACAGCAAGCGCAGCATGCAGATTCCATGACACAGTTGTGCAGTCCGAGCCTGGAATTTTTCCCAGGAGGCGAAGAGAAGACTTCTACGAGGATGCTGGAGCAGGGGACTCAAACGCCGTCCCCTGCTCCAGACCTCATCCCCGGCTAAGCTATGAACAACCCAAACCCAATTCAATGGCACGTGTGTCATTCAAAACTGTCTCATGTTGTGGGTTCAGCCCAGTTCAGCCCACAGGCTCCTCGTGGCTCTGGGTGTGTCACAGGTGTGCCTGGTTCACCACATGTTCGCGACGTTATAATGTTCGATTTCCGCGTCACGAAGCGACTCAGCAAAAGATGCTGCTTTAGTCTCAGGGAGGCCTCCCTTCATCTGTTCAATCATTTGTTTGAATGCGCTCGCTCCTAATATCCTAACGAGGCGGATTACCGCAGCACGAGCAGTCAGGCCGTAGGGATGCACCGTTAGTCCAAAGAGTACTTCCAAGTCCGTATTCGTAGCTGCTCCAATTGCGGCGTACGAAGCGATCCGGATGTAGAGCGCTCGATTCTCCACTGCTCTCAAGCCAAGTAACTCGTCACTGGCAAACGAGTCCTTATCGCGATATTGCCAGAATTCTCGCTTTTTCATTACATCTTGCAGGAATTCAGGTACACCGGGAGCCACCGCCATCATCCGCCGCGCTACAGCATGCCCAAGTCCCGTATGATTTTCGAATTCAATGTGTGAGTCGTTTTCCCTTATATGCCGCAGGACGATGTCTACGTCCTCAATCTGACGGTGACTTAATAGTCCCAAAATTAACCAGCGAGCTGAACTGGCAATCGTTATTTGCTGCACCCATGCTCTCAACAGCGGGACCAACTCAGGTCTCGCCGTTCGCGCAATTGCGCGGGCAACGGCATCCGCACTCTCGTCTTTGACCCGACCTGCACCGTTCAAGTGCGCGTATATCTCAAGCAGATGTTTTGAACTCTCGTGCGGAGAGTGGGCCCGCAAAACAGCGGCATGTTGCCTCCGCTTCATCGCATTACCGGTTCATGTTCGATTCTTAGCGATTCGGTCTCGTCATTAGCTTCGACCGCAACACACCCTGCTGCAGTAATTTCGTGTTCGACTGTCAGGGATGTTCTGATCATTGCTGTAGCAGCGACCTGAAAAAATAATAAAAATTTGCAGAGCGCGCGAAAGGGTGGAAAGGCGTGTCCGGCAACCTGTCCCCGGGTTTTTCGGACAACTCGGGGTCCGGCCCCCTCGCCCCCCGCGTGGAATTTTGTGTCGTGACTTGTGTCGTAACCCTCGCATCCCCGGCCGTTTCGGGTGTTGTCGGTCGCTGTCGCTCGGGTACAGGTGAAGGGAAGGGAATAGCGGGCAAACCGGCATGAACAGTGCCCTTCGGTGTTATTCGGACTTCTTCGGTGTCGCGTCACCTCGGATAGGGTTGAGAATTCGCGACGATGAGGTCGTCGGTTCGAACCCGACTAGCTCCACCATATAAAATTCCAGTAAAAGCCCGCGGTAGCTCAGGTTGCAGGGGCCTCGTAGTTTCGCTGTCGCTTTCACTCCGAACCAAATTGGGAATGGTCTTTGACGTTCGCAGTGTCACTTTGAATGAAATTCGTTGCGCAACTCTGCTAATATAACCGGTCCTACGTGCTAAGTTCCTGTATCCGGGCCGGTTCTGAGGTGCGGTTTGGATGCCGGACTGCTCTCTGTTAAGTTGGTTTTCTCCCAGCTGCCCACTGGCCCCCTGCCGGGCAGGAGTGCTGTTTTGAACGACGGTTTGACAGGAAAGATCGTGCGACGGCGGCGGAGCTGGTATCGACGTCGTCTACGTATACAGCGGTTCCTGGCCGCTCTGGTCGTCATTACGCTCATCGTCGGCGCCTGCTGGCAGACTGCCGTCCGCTATTTCGCGTCTCCTTCGTTGCATGCTTCCCGGGGATTGCCCGACTCTTCCTGGGCGCGCGGCAACGTCCGCAAGGATCTCGCTTTGATGGCAGCCCGCTCCGCCAGGTCTAACAAGGTTCTCGCGCCGAATCCGAATGTTTATCCCTACTCGGTGCTGCCTGGAGGCGTGAAGGATGCCGAAGGTCTCCGTGCCGCTGCGGCGCGCGACTCTATTGTTCGCCGGCACTACGCCCACTTCGATTTCAACCACGCTCGTCTCGTGCGCGCCTCCGAAGCCCGCGAGGTTTATCTCTCTTATCGCATTCGTGACACCATCTTCTGGACCCGCAGAAAGATTCGCTTGCAGCTTGGTGAACTGCTGCTGACCGATGGCAACATCATCGCGCGCGCTCGTTGCGGCAACCAGATTTCCGACACCGCCAAGCCCGAAGTATCCGACGAAGAGCCCAGCGAAGATGTTCTGGACCAGCCCGTGGCGCAGGTCGAGCCCGCGCCGTCCTTTCCCGTAAGGCCCCTGCTCGCCCGGCCTGAGTTGCCCATCGGCACTCCGAATCCGCCCCAGCTTCTGACCGGCGTATTCTTCTTCCCGTACGTGCCTATCGGAGTGCCCGTCCCTTCCGGAATCTGCCCCTCCAACGAACTGGATATTAATGGGCACTGCCGTCACAAACGCCCCAAACCGCCGGTGGTTCCCGAGCCCTCGACTATGGTGCTGATCAGTTCGGGCCTGGCGTTGATCGTGTGGCGTTATCGAAAAACAGCCCGCGCGTTCGCGCCTGCGCCCTAGCGCCAGCTTTACGCCCGACAGTTAATTAACGTCTCTGCTCGATTCCGGCCACTACCGGTACCGCTTTAGTACTAAGACTTCTGATTCTGATTACCGGTCCCATAACTGCTAGACTTTGGTCAGAGCCTAATGCCAGGCCTCTCCCATTTCGGAGCCCTGTTGGGCATCGCAGCGTGGTTGTCCGCGCCGGTTTCCGCGCAGACGCCTGCCGCGAGTGCGCAAACGCGTGCTGTGAAAAGTTCGCAGAACAGCGCTCGCGTCCAGCATGTGGTCGTACGTGGCAGTGGTCCTGCAATGGAAGTGGAAATCCAGACTTCCGGAGCGCCGGTGGCTCCCGACACACAAGCTATTACCGGACCGGATCGTATCGTGGTGGATTTCCCCGGCGCGCTGCCCGCGGCCGAGTTGCGGGCCTTGAAAGTCAATCGCGGTGCGCTGAAGGGAATCCGCGCCGGACTGTTTTTCGATAACCCGCCAATTACGCGCATCGTGCTCGATCTCGTGGAACCCCAGTCGTATCGAATCTCGACCACTCAGAACGCGATTGTGGTGAAGCTTGGTCCAGTCACCACGGCCGTTGAAGCCGGCGTTCCGGATGTGCCGCCTGCGGCAAGACTTCAGAATGCCTCGCTTGCCGCAGGTACGCCTGCCACACCTACGCCTACCAAGGGCAGGAATGTCCTGATGCCGAGACTCTCCGCCGCAGTAGCAAACGCGATGGCATCCCCGCTTCCCAGCCCCGTCATGGAAGCGCCGCCGCAGAAGCTGCCCCTGATCGTCACCTTTGAAAAAGGAATGCTGCGCATCCGCGCCGAGAAAGCTACGCTGGCGCAGGTGTTGTTCGAAGTGCAGCGCCAGACCCAGGCCGAGATTGCCATTCCCGCCGGCGCCGAGCAGGAACAGGTCGCCGCCGATCTCGGTCCAGCTCCCGCGCGCGATGTGCTGGGATCCCTGCTGAACGGCTCAGCCTACAACTTTATTTTTGTCGGCAGCGAACTAAGCCTCGAGCGCGTCATCCTGTCGCGCCGCGATTCCAGCCCCTTCTAGGAATTGTCATCCGATTCGAGCTACGGCGGCGAGATCAGCCGCACCGCCACGGGAGACCCGCCGTTGCCGAGAATCGGCGTTCCGCTGGCGCCAGTTCCGCAACCAGCCATGTTGACGATGGTGGTGTTCACCTTGCCGCGATTCACGCCGAAGGTCGGAGTAGCCATACCGTTCGGATTCAGAAAGAGCTGCACGAACCCTACTATCGGAACTGGGTTAGTCGGAGGGGAGAACGGCGGTCCAGCGCCAACATCAAACACCGGCACGGTAACCAGAGAATCGCTGACCATCACGTCGTTTCCGGCCAAGCCGGTAATCGGATTGTCATTGCCCGCGAGGAACTGAAATGGCGGGCTAGCGTACGCCGGGTCGACCTGATCGCCCTTGTTGGTTGCCGAATGGGTCAGACAATTCACGGCGTGCGCTGTTTCCGTTCTTCGAGTGGGGTAGTTGTTGGTGTCGATATTCGCCGTGCTGTTGCATGCGATGGCATTGGTCTGAATGCAACCGGCAATGCTTTCCTCGTATGGAGTGGTCAACACCGGCGCACAGGTTGGGAGCGCCTGGGTTGGGGGCGGGAAGGTCGTCGTTGGATCCCCGGGGTAAAAGTTCCAAGCGGTTGGGGCGGGTAGTGGTGGTGGGCTACAGTTGTTGCTGCAGGCGGTCTGTAGCTGCGTGCCAGACGTCCATCCCAGCAGGGCCGGGTTGGTAATGGCGCCGGTAGTCGCGCTGAAAATGGTAGTGCCCCCGGGGCTGGGATCGATGTTCGGCAGCAGCCACGGCTTCACGCAAATGGGTGCGACCGGAATCGTTGTATTACCCAAAGCGTTCGCGCCCGAAGGATTGTAAGTTTCCGCCGTGGCCGACGCACTCAACGTAATGAACTTGGTCCCCCAGATGCGTGCGAAGAATGTCGGCAAATCGGTTACCTGCACTCTCACGGTGAACGTTGGGTTCGTAGGGAGGGTTCCAGCAGGAGCAGCAGGAACAGTCACCTGGGCGGCCGTCAGGTTCGTTCCCGCCACCTGGTTCTGCTCCGCGACCTGAAGAGCGACCGCTTCGGCGACGGTCCACGCGTTCGCCATCGACACGCCGGTCGTGTCCGAAGTCGCCCCCGAGTTGGCGAGCACACGTGCCCCGGCCAGGGCTGCGGCGTCCGCCGCCAATTGCGCTTCGCTGCGCGCCGTGTAGAACGTCACCACGTCGATCGAAAGCGCGGCCATCGCTCCCACCACGAACAGCATGAACACCGCGACCAGCGTGATCACCACTCCGCGCTCGCTCTTCCGATTCGCGATGTTCCTCTTTCGGCGCATACACCTCACATCTGATTATGGGTGCTTGAGGTTTCAGAGATACACGTTCTCGCCGAGTACCCCGCCCCGGGAACCAACAACTGGATCACACTGTTGAAGCGCCAGTCGTAGTCATAACTCACGTTCACCGAAGTCCCAACAGTCACCGGGGAGGTTGCGCTCGAAGGCACCCAACCCCGATTGATCACGATATACAACGTATCCGAGGTATCGCCCATGCAGCCGGTAGTGCCTGCAGGATTATTCGAACAACCTGAGATCGAATACCTCCACGCCAGTGCGGTCTGTATAGGTGCTGCAGGAGGCAACTTGCAAGATCCCTGATTCGCATTTGGCAGGACGCCACTCCCCGCCAGCGAATTGAAAACCGCAGTCACCACCGGCTGCAGTGAAGTCGGATTGGAGTTGCTCGTCTGAATGTCGCTCATGGGCTGAGCTGCGGCCACGATGGCGCCTTCCTGCGCGGCCTGCTCGATCTTCTGTTTCTGGTTGAAAGCGCCGCTAAAATCGAAGATGCCCACGATGAATACCACCAGAAGGGGCAATGCGATGGCAAACTCCAGCAGCGCCGCGCCGCGCTCTCCCAGCAGCAGCCGCCCGACCGCGCCCGGTGCCGCAGTCCCCGCGCATTTCGAAAGGTGAGGCCGCTTGCGGCGATGCAGAAGGCGCGGCATTTAGTTCTCCATCCTGCTCTGCGCCTGCGCCGTCAAAATAATCTGCTGCAGATTAAGCGAAGTCCCCGGGAAGTAGAACTGAAAAGGATATTGAAAGCCCACCACCACCCCGCATTGCGCAGGCTGGGTCCCGGAGGCGGAGTAATTCAGCAACGCCTGCTGGCAGACCGTGATCTGATGGCTGGTGGTCGCGCACGGCGCGAGCGCCGGTGGCGGACTCACGCAGGAAAACGGAGCGGGCGGACTGGAGCTCGCCGGAATCTGAGTCGGATCGAGATTCGACGCCTGGATAACTGCGGTAATCGCGCTGTCAACGGTGGCAGTGGCAGGAAAGCCGGGGTTAGTCCCGCACGTGGCGCAAGTCGCGCGTGCCGCGGTGATCGCTCCCTGCTGCGCCGCCTGCTGGATGGTGGAGTAGATATTGAACGCTCTCCCAAACCAGATAATGCCCATCAAGAGCATGAACACCAGGGGCAGGACCACTGCCACCTCGGCGATTTCCGCGCCTTCCGTGTGTGCGAGTTGTCTCGCAATTGGTTTGATATTCATCCTTGTTCGCTCATTGACGCCCGCTAGACCTTCCCCATCATTCTGCCGATTCCCAACAACAAAACCGTCACCGCCATGGCCACGCCAAACGGAATCTTTGTCGACCGCGGATCGTCGAGCGACACCTCAGATCCCGGCATCCGCAGGCTGAACAACGCCGCCAGCAAATGCGCCATGTTCAAGAGCGTTTGCTTCAGCCGCCCTTTCCAGATGACCACCGCCAGCGCCATGACTCCCGCCACCAGAATCGTGCCCACGAGCACGGAAAGCAGTTGTCGCGAACCGAGACAGGCTCCCAGCGCACCGGCCAGTTTCCAGTCTCCGGCGCCAAGGCTGCGGACCATTACGAAAGGCAGCAGCAGCCCCAGGCCCAGCGCCGTCCCCAGCAACGCGCCTTTCAGTCCCGGCCAGCGATAGAGAATCGTGTTGATCGCGACCCCGGCCGCGAAGCCCGATATCGTGAGCCAGTTCGGAATCCGACGGTAGCGCCAGTCCAAGACCCCCGCAACCATCGCCACCAGGACCGCAGGAATCCAACCGGCGGAAATCGCGGGGCCGAAAACCGAGGGCCCAGATTGAAACATGACTTCCGCTGGCAGACAGGCGCCTCCGCGCGTTTCGCTTTCTGTACTTTAGGGCTTCTGGCGGCAACACTCAAGAGAAAGTTCACAGTTCCCAGTGCTCAGTTGTCAGTAAACTGCATATCCCTCACTTCCGTTGGGGGTGACAAAGGCTCTTGGGTTTTTCTGAGAACAGGGAACTGGGAACTGCTTTGCCTTGAGCAAAGCAAAAGGCCCGGTCGCCGGGGCCTTAAATTGGAATTGCAAGCTGTGCCTAGCGTGTGACCGGAGGGGCCGAGTTTCTTTCCGCCACCACCTTCTTGGCATTGTCAGCCAGGGCGCGCGCCTGCGGCATCAACTCCAGAGCCTTGATCACGTCCGGATCGGTTTCGGCGCGCACTTTTAATCCTTCTTCCTGGCCGAAGGCATCCACGAAGAGTTCGCTCTTGATGTTGGAGCGCAGCCAATCGTTGTTCTCGATCAACTCGCCTTCGGTGTAGGAGATTTTTTCGTTGTCGAGGAATTTGCGGAACTCCTGCAGCACCACATCGTCCACTTCAAAGCTCTGCGTGATCTTGTGAGTGAGAGCGTAGTGCTTTGCAAAATTAAACAAGGCGTAGTGCTGCAGCAACGCCTCCTGGAATTTGTTGGACTTGTAAGGAGCCAATTTCACATCAGGAGTGATCCCACCGCCGCCATACACCGTGCGTCCACCATCGGTGAGCTTGACTTCGTGGTTGGCGTTGTTCTCTTCGCTATCCCGGTTGTAGTAGTAATCGTAGAGAGAAAGATTCGAGTAATCGCGCTGGATCAGCCGTCCGCTCGGGGTGTAGTACTTCGCGGTGGTCAGGGCGAGGCCGGTATTTTCGGCGAGGGGATACACGGTTTGCACCAGGCCCTTGCCGAAGGTTATTTCACCGACGATGAGGCCGCGGTCGTGATCCTGGATTGCTCCGGCTACGATTTCGGCGGCGGACGCGGTGCCGCGATTTACCAGCACGACAAGCGGATATTCCTTGCCGCCGTTGCCGTGGAGCGCTACGTATCGTTTCTCTGGTGAGGAGCGGCCGTGATGCGAGACGATCAGCTGGTTCTTCTTCAGGAATTTGTCGGCTACGCCTACTCCTTCACTCAGCAGTCCTCCGGGATTTTGCCGCAGGTCCAAGACCAGGCCTTTGAGATCGCCCATCTGATCCAGCGCTTCGGCGACTTCGTGCTCGGTGGTTTCCTGGAATCCCGAGACGTGCATGTAACCGATTCCGGGCTTGATCATGAAGTGCAGGTCCACGCTGTAGCGCGGAATCTCGTCGCGGATGACGGCGAATTCAAGCGGATGATCGGAGCCTTCGCGCAACATGGTGATGCGAACTGTGGTGCCTTTCGGTCCCTTGAGCAGATCGGCAACGTCGGAAGTGCTCATGTTGTCGGTGGGCTTGCCGTCGATGGCGGCGATAATGTCGCCCGGGCGGATGCCGGCGCGATAGGCAGGAGTGCCGACGAAGGGAGCGATGACGATAACTTTATTATTGCGCGGACCGACCGTCATGCCCACGCCGTAATACTTGCCGCGCTGCTCTTCGCGCAACTGGGAATAGGATTTCGGATCGAAGAAATTCGAGTGGGGGTCGAGCTGGTGCAACATGCTCGGAATGGCGCCGTTATAAATCGCCTTGTCGGGATTCACCGGGTCGGCATAGTTCTGCTCGATTGTGTCATAAACCTGGGTGAACTGTTTGAAGCTATCGCGGACGTCGGAGTCGGTGCTGGGCGTGGTTGCCGGGCTGATCCGCTGTGCGAACAGCATGCCAAGCAAACCGAACGTAGCAAGGACAAAAACTATCAGGAAGAGTGAACGACGAGAACTACCGGCCATGTTTCGAAATCCTTCGGGCAGGGACGTGGAGTGCCCCACCCACCCCATCTGACGCAGTATAACACGTGAAAGCGCCTGTCTACTTGGATGCTGGAACCCGCTGGAAGTTACCCCGGAGCGACATCTTTTGGGGGTTGGCGTTGGCCTTGCAAAACCTCTCACAAGCGGTACAATTCGGGCGCTTCAGAGCTGAAAAAAGAAATGCCTGCTTCATGGGACAGTTGCAAAACGCTCAAGACACTCAAGACACTGTGGTGGAGCAGAAAAAGCGGTCGAGACAATTTGAGGATGTTTTCAAAACATAATTTGGAGGGGGCATGAAATCATATCGTCTCGCATTTGCACTTAGTGTAATCAGTTTTGCGATCCTGACCGCAGGGTGTAACTCAACCGAGAATAAGGCGAATGAGAGCACGTCTGACAAGCCGGCAGCGGCCGCACCGCCGCCCGCACCTGTGCCTTACACCGGTGAGGAGGCCTTCAATCGGATGTTGGCTCTCGCCGTGAAGTGGTCGCCGGACGCGCAGCCGGCTCGGGTGGAATCCGTTCTCACCCCGGAAACCACTGGCCAGGACGGAAAGGCAACCATCTGGCGAGGGTACTTTGCGGCGCCCGCTCGCCGGGCCGTCAAGACCATCGTTTGCTCGGGAAGCCGGCGACCGGATGCACCGCCGTTCGGAGTTTCAACCGAGGGGGATGCCGCCTACAACGCCGAATCGGCCAGTCTTGTCTTTTCACAATATTTGCTGAAAACCGATACGAGTCAGGCATTCGCGACCGCGCAGCAGCACGGGGGCGACGCTATCGTCAAGAAGGATCCCCAGCAGCCTGTCACCTACGTTTTGCTCAAGGACCGGAAGCAGAATGCGCCGGTCTGGTACGTCATTTACGGCGCGAGCGAGAAGGACAGGAAGGGCATCGGTGTGATTAACGCGACCACTGGTGCTTTCGTAAGCGCGGGCAAGTGAGACTCCTCGAACCCCAGACGGGGGTCCGTCCAGGTTCTGCTTGGACGGGACTGTTGACCGAGTGACCGCTCTTGCGAGGTAGGAGTCGCACCTCGACAAACTTCAAGGATGTGGTTTCAAAAGACGTGGTAGACGAAATGAGCAAAGAGAACTATCAGCAGCAAGCCTCCGAGGCCACAAACCCAGAAGAGAAAATGCTCGGTCAACTTTGGGGAATTGATCTCCTTCTTATCCATGACTGAAGCATACTCCCTAACCTCGTTGCCTTTGACATGCTTCAAAAAAAGCGGGTGATGCCTTCTTCGAGGACGACGACTTTGTCTTTCACGCCGGCCGCCATCGCTGCCTGCGCCAGCAACTGGAGCGGTTCTTCGATGGGCTCATGCGACAGGCGGAACGTCCCGTAATGCATGGGCACCATCCAGCGCGATTTGAGATCAAGGAATGCTTTGGTGGCGTCGGCGGGGCTGGTGTGCACGTTGCGGAATTGCTCGGGGTTATAGGCGCCGATGGGCAGCAGCGCGAGTTCCGGCGATAAACGGCGCCCAATCTCGTGAAAGCCGGCGAAATAGGCGGTGTCTCCGGCGTGATATACGGAGTGTTTGCCGCTGCGCAGAACGTAGCCGCCGTAACCGCGGTGCGAATCCTTAATAATGCGGGCTCCCCAATGGCGCGAGGGGACGTGGGTGATGTCGAGCGTGCCGTGGCGATAGGTGTTCCACCACTCCAGCTCGACAATTTCTTCGAAGCCGAGATCCGATACCAGATCGAACAGGTGATGCGGGACTACGAGTGTGGGTGCGGTGCCGGTTTGGCGCCGGGTTTGGCGGGCAATCGTGCGCAACGACTGGCGATGCAGGTGGTCGAAGTGAGCGTGCGTCACCAGGACGACATCCATCGGAGGCAGGTCGCGTAAGTTCAATCCCGGTTGACGCAGACGTTTCAGAATGAATAGCCAGCGCGCGAAGTTGGGGTCGATGACGACGTTCTGTCCGCCAATCTGAAGAAAGAAGCTGGAATGTCCAATGAAAGTGACGCCGAGCTCGCCGTTTGTAACCAGCTTCGGTTTGTGGGTCTCACCGGTGCGCGGCGTGACCGCGGAGTTTCGCACCAGGCGTGTGAACTGACTCGCACGCTTTCGCAAAGCGGGATTTTTCAATGAGGACTTTAACATCGTTTCGACCAGTATGATTCGACCAGTCCGCTGAAAACGCCAACTATTGACACACTATCGGCTTTATTCTCTGAAGTCTCCAATTATTATAGATGCTCTGGAAAGCGGTATCGACGCGCGGGCGGCCATGGTCTTCGGATTTGCCCGAGCGGATGATGCTTGTGATCGTGTGGCAGCGGGGCTTTGCCCCGCCAAAGTGCGAACCGTCCTGTTTTCTTTGACCTTCACGTCGCACGTCCTATTTATAATTCGAACCTAAGACAAAATACGTTTGGAGGAATCAACACCGATGCGCGTCGCTTTTCTTGGCATGGGAATTATGGGACGGTCGATGGCCGCCAACCTGGTCAAAGCCGGACACGAGGTTGCAATCTGGAATCGAAGTAGCGGCAAGGACGTGGAAGGCGCACGCACTGCTGTTTCTCCCGCGGATGCAGCGACGGGCTCGGAAGTGGTGTGGATGTGCCTCTCCGACACCAAGGCGGTCGAGGGCGTGCTGTTTGGCCCGGGCGGCATGGAACAAGTTCTGATCGCGGGCATGATTATTGCCGATTCGAGCACGATTTCGCCGTCCGCTACACGGCGCTTTGCGGAGCGCGTGAAGGCGCGTGGCGTCGACTACGTGGACGCTCCGATGACCGGCTCAAAGATCGCCGCCGAAGCTGGGAGCCTGATTTTTATGGTGGGCGGCGACGCCGCCGTGCTGGCTCGTCTGCAGCTGCTTTTTCAGGCGATGGGCAAGCAGGTGTTCCACATGGGCGAAACCAGTAAAGGACAGGCCACAAAGCTGGTCATGAATCTGCAGATAGCGCTCATCTATGAAGGCTTCGCCGAAGCGATCACGCTCGCCGCCAAGTTGGGTGTGGACCTAGAAAAACTGTTGCCGCTGGTGCAGGCTTCCATGGTGCGATCGGGAGTCGTGGACTACAAAGCCCCGTTCATTTTGAAGCGCGACTTCTCGCCCAATTTCCCGCTGCGGCTGATGTTGAAAGACATTCGCCTGGCCCTCGATGCCGCGAAGGAATCGCGGGTGCGCCTGCCGGGACTTGAAGCGGTAGAAGAGGTCTACGACGTTGCGGCCGAGGAAGGGCAGCAGGATTTGGACTACGCGTCGACGCTCACACTGTTGGAAAAATGGGCGGGAGTGGAAGTGAAAGCTGCGTCGAAGTAGATGCAGGCGTCTACGCCTATCCAGCGTTGTGGCTACCTCAGCTACGGATCGCGAAAGCGCCCGTCCCGACCTAAACCTATGCTTACTTCTTGGCTAGCGACCGGATGTAGTTCACCATGTTCCAGACGTCGTCATCCTTGGCGCGGTTGTCTTCGGGCGGCATATCGGCGCCCTTGCCATTCCTCGTAATGTAGAAGAGTTCGCCGTCGCTGCGGTTTTTCAAAGTGTCCGGATTGGTGAAGTCGGGGATGTTCTTAAAGTCCGGCCCCATATCGCCCTTGCCGTCGCCCTTGTCCCCATGACACATGGCACAGTCGATGCCATACATCTTCTTGCCCTTGGCGAGCGATTCCGCGGTCGGCTTGACGGGATTTTCCTTGGCGGCAGCTTCGGGCGGAATTTTATATTCGGGGGCTTTTGCAGGGGGCTGATCCTTCTGCGCCCACGATGCGAAGGCAAGAGAAAGCAATGCGAGAAGGACAACTTTGCTTTTCAACGCACACCTCCTGTTCGGGAGTACGTGAAACGTCCAACGATACTCCACGACCCGGGAACGTGCACGGAAAACTTGCGAGATCACATCGCAACGTCCGAGGGAGTCAAAGATGGCGTCGCAAACGTGACTCCCAGTTGCGGGGGATCCGGCTTATTGAACGACTCACATTACGCCCGTAACCCCTTTAACTGGCGAGGATTACAGAAGTATTACAAAGTAGTGCACGGACTCTTGATATTGTCTAGGCAGACTCCAGTCAGAAGATGTGGGAGAGAAAGACGATGAGCCAGACAGCACGCGACACAGTAAGCGAAGCAACCAGCCAAGCCATGAACGAAGCAGGAGACGGCACCAATCGCAGAGAGCGAGCGAGCCATGATGGTTTCAACTGGGTCACCGGAATCGCCATGTGCCTGTTTCATGTGGGAGCCATTGCAGCGCTATTTTTCTTTACCTGGCCGGCATTTTTCGTTGCCATTTTCTTATGGTGGGTTTCGGGCAGCCTCGGGATCGGGATGAGCTATCACCGGCTGCTGACGCATCGCGGATACAAGACGCCGAAGTGGGTCGAATATTTTCTCACCTGGTGCGCGACGCTGGCGCTAGAAGGCGGACCGATTTTCTGGGTAGCGACCCACCGGATTCATCATCAGTTTTCCGACGAGGATGGCGATCCGCACTCGCCTGTCGATGGCAAGTGGTGGTCGCACATGGGATGGATCCTGAGCGGCAAGTCGATGCATCACGACACCACCACTCTCGCCCGTTACGTCCCCGACCTGACCAAAGACAAAGTTCATGTCTGGCTCACCAAGTATCACTACACTGGGAACATCATTCTGGGTGTCATTCTTTATGCCATTGGCGGATTGCCCTGGCTGCTGTGGGGAGTATTCGCCCGCGTGGTGGTCGGACTGCACGCCACCTGGATGGTGAACTCGGTAACACACCTGTGGGGAACGCGCCGCTTTGCAACCAAAGATCTCTCGACTAACAACCTGCTGGTGGCCGTACTGACCTTTGGCGAAGGCTGGCACAACAATCATCATGCGCATCCGGTTTCCGCACGCCATGGCCTGCGGTGGTACGAAATCGACATGAACTGGTACGGCATCTGGGCGCTGAAGAAGCTGGGACTGGCACGGCACGTCTACAAAGTCGAACTCGGTCACTTGCCGCCGAAGCCGGCACTGGTTCGGGACGTGAAGGCTGCCGCCGTAATGGCAGCTGCCGCGGGCAACGATTAGAAGGAATCCGCATCGGCCGAAGGCTTGGACACCACATCGCAAAGGGTGATTGCCGCCATCGTTCGCCCTCTCTCTAGTCCCATCTGCAAATACTTCCTTAAGGTTGATGGGGAGATTTGTCGAAGAATCCGCTATGGCACAAGTTGTGGGTATGGATTCTACGCAAATGATCGTTCGCGGCGATCTGGCAAGAGTCGTCGGCGCGGCTGCAAAGATAGTGGGCTTCTTGTTATGCGGCATCGTCTCGCTCTTTTTGTTGCTCATGTTTCTCGCGTGGTCATGCGAAGTTCCTTCTGACGCAGCTCTCCGAGAGTCACCGTTCCGAACTCGATGCTCTGGCCCTCATGTCTCAGGAAGGCGCGAATGGAATTAGGATCACGAATAATTTTGGGAGTCTGGAGAACAACTGGGGTCGGGCGAGGCCAACGTCTAAAAAGGGAATTACCCGCGAAAAGTGGAACGAATACCGACGACTGTTCCGCAAAGTTGAGCTCAGCGGATTGGATAAAGACAAGGTCGGGAACGTCTACCTGACTGCTGCCACGGATTTCGTCGCTGGCGGTGCGACCAAAGGATTCGTGCTTTGCGTTAACTTCGGGAACCGCGGCAAGGCCTTTCTTCCCTGCGTCGAGCAACTCGATCGCGGCCAGGCAGAGGAAGCAGGCAACAAGGGCTACTCGTATCGTAAGCTCGGCCAGAATTGGTACATCTTCGAGGCTTGGACCACGATGTTCCCAGGTAGAGATCGCGATTGCCGACATACCTCCGTTGTACCTGACACCTGACACCCGCCCCGCTACAATCTCCCTGTGCGCATCATCAGCCGCCAGAAGGCGATCTACTTTTTCCTGACGCTCGGCGTTTGCCTGGCGGCGGTGGCCTTCGCCGTCGGCAGCGGCTGGATCATCCTCAACTGGCGCGAGGGCGTCAGAGTTTTTCTCGGCATCATTTTCTTCGGCGCCATCGTCGCCGGCCTCGTCCTCAATACCATCTTTCTGGTCCGGGAAATTCGCCGCAACGAGCAGCACGACAGCTTCATCAACGCGGTCACTCATGAATTGAAGACTCCGATCGCTTCTATCCAGCTCTACCTGCAAACACTGCAGAGACGCGAGGTAGAAGAAGCGCAGCGGCAGCAGTTCTACCAGTTGATGCTGCTCGATACGGAGCGCCTGCTGCACACCGTGGAACAGGTGTTGAAAGCGGGAGAGGCGGCGCACAAAAAAGGCGCCGCGCAGCAGCTGCCGCTGGAATTCAACACGCTGGTGCGCGAGTGCGTGGAACTGGCGCGAGCACGCCATCATTTGCAAGCCAGCGATCTCGACTATCGCGAGTCTTTGTACTTATCCTCGTCGTCTGCGCAGAAATCCATGCAGAACGGCGGCGGAGCGAGTGTGCTGGGCGATCCGGAGGAGTTGCGGACCGCGGTTTCGAACCTGTTGGACAACGCCGTGAAGTACTCTCCCGACGGCGTGCACATTTCGGTGGAGTTGGACGCGCCGGATGAGGAGCGGGTGGTGCTGCGGGTGCGCGATCGCGGCGTGGGGATTCCCGAGCAGGAATTGAAACGTATCTTCAAGCGGTTTTATCGGGTGACGCAGCGCTCGCTCTCGCAAGCGAAGGGAACCGGCCTCGGATTGTTCATCGTGCGCTCGATTGCGCGCAAGCACGGCGGCCGGGTGTTCGCGCAAAGTGAAGGTGCGGGGAAGGGAACCACCGTGACCCTGGAATTGCCGCGGAGAATCGCATGAGCCGGGTGCTGGTGGTGGAGGACGAGGCGCATCTGGCGCAGGGTCTGCGCTTCAACCTGCAAGCCGAAGGCCATGCAGTGGAAGTTGCCGGTGATGGTGAGACGGCGCTGGAAAGGCTGGTCGAAAAAAGAGAACGCTTCGATGCGGTGGTTCTGGATGTGATGCTGCCAGGCAAGAGCGGTTTCGATGTCGCGGCCCTGCTGCGCGAGAAGAAGAACTATGTGCCGATTCTGATGCTGACAGCGCGCGGGCGTCCGGAAGACGTGCTGCAGGGATTCGCGGCGGGAGCGGATGATTATCTGCCGAAACCGTTTGAGCTGGCAATTCTGATTGCCCGCCTGGAAAGCTTGCTGCGGCGCAGTGTGTGGATGAAAGACGCTGAGCCGGCGACCGTTGATGTGGAGCAACGTTCGCCGTTCGCCGCGCGGGTGGCCGGTGGCGATACTTTTGGTTTTGGGGGCAAGACCATTGACTTCGGAGAGCTGGAGCTGCGGACGCTGGGAAACACGATCCACCTTACGGTGATGGAAGCGGAGTTTCTCCGCTATCTGGTGCGCAGCAAAGGACGGGTGGTCTCGCGCAAGGCGATTTTAGAAGATGTGTGGGGATTGCACGAAGATACCGACACGCGCGCCATCGACAATTTTGTAGTGCGGCTGCGGCGATACATCGAAGAGGATCCATCGCGTCCGAAACATTTGCAGACGGTGCGGGGCGTGGGGTATCGGTTCGTGGCGGAGCCGGAGTAGCGGGGCGTACGAATGGCTTCCGCTGCGCAGGCACATGCTACATCTGCGCTAATCTGCGCTATTCATGTCGGTTTTCATTGCGGTAACATTGTTCGGGTTGCTGATATGGAACGCTCGTTGATATGGATCGGGGGCGACGCGAAGGGCTGGGCCTGCTCCAATTGTCAATGGAAATTTCCCGTCCCCACGCTGCTTAGCGGAGAGGAGGCTAAGGGTGCCTACGACCGCCTGGCCGCTGGGAAGTTTCGCGACCACAAGTGCGAGACCGGAGCCAGTTTTTTTGCGGCGGAACAGGAAACAAGACTGGACACCGGCGTCCCATTCGCCGATCGTGCTCGGGTGCTCATTAAGCGAGGATACAAGCCGAAAGTTGCGGTGGAGCTCGTACTTCATGAAATGGAATTCGAACACGGCCACGATCGGAAGACGATCGAGAAGGCGCGCGCTGATGCCGAGGATTTCCTTATGAAAGTCCACAAGGGCCTCATCTGAAGCGGGCCGGCTTTGGGTGCGCGTCGCACCCAGGATGATGACGTGATACACCATCGGCCGCTGCTTGGGTTCCACTCCCATTTCTCATTACCGCAGGCGCTTTTCTTAGTGCTGTTTGGCGGAGGAACTAGCGGCGAGTTCGCGGAAGAGGCCAAGCAAGGCGGCGGTCGCTTTTTGGTCCGAGAGATTTTCGAGCGCTACCGTGGCGGTGAAGTGCGGCGCGGTGGAGTTGAAGCGGACGCCGACGAAATCCTTGTCGCGCCAGGAGGCCAGCGCATTGACCACCGGGCTGAGTTCGACGGGCCAATCTTCTTTGGTGGTGAGAATGACGGGGCCAGGACGGGTGATGGTCCACGCCCGGGTGCGGGTCGAGTTTTCGCCCCGAGCTTTTCGCTCCCGAGTGGCCCGCCCAGCGATGACGAATGACGTCGAGATGGAAGCCCGGGGGGAATCCCATGTTGGCTTCGAAGGTGAGCGTTTCCTGCTGCTGGCGCCAGCGGCTCAGGGCCCACTGCACCGGAAGCGGGCGCGGCAATAGGCGGATGGTGAGACGGGCGTCCTCAAACCAGCGCGAGGAAAGATTCAGGGTGGCCTTCAGACGGGAACTGCTGGCCTGCCATCGCAGATCGACGATGCGGCCTTTTCCGAGGCATGCCGCCTGCACCCACTGCAGCACGTTGCCGGCACGCCGCCGGTTGTAACGGACAAACCAAGCGTACCAGAGGGAAAAGAGAGCTAGCGCCACGGCTACGTCGATGAGAATGAAACGCCCCACAGCTGCCCCTCTCGGGAGAAATCGTACTTCTAATGGATGCAACTGCGCAAGGGGAGGAGACGGAAAAAGATTTTGTTGTGCGAGGGCGCCGGCTTTTTCCAGCAGATTCCACTGCGGGCTGCGCTGCATGCTCTCACTTATTGATTCAGCGTCAATTTGATCCCCTGCCGGAACAGGACCCGACTTGAGCCATCGTTAGCGAACCGCACATAGTACAGGTAAGGGTGATCGCCAATCATGGAAAAATTCATATCCGGCGCCGCCGGATCGATCAAGGAAAAGTAAGCGTAGGACCAGCTCCCCTTGGGCTCCCGATCGAGGAACTGGTCGAGGGTGGCCACCAGTGTCGGCTTGGTCCAGTTGACCAGATCGGTCGAAGTGGAAAGATAGAAACCTTTCGCTCCATATTCGTTGGTCCAGGGATTCCACAGAACGGCGACGACTAAATTCGATCCTTGAAAAATGTTGATCCCGGTCACGACGTCCATGTACGGAACGGGCGTGTAGACGTGTTCTGGGGATGTTCCACTGGGCCCGGGTAGGGATCGACGAAGGACACGGAGAAATCCGTGCCGTTCCATCCGCGCCACGAGGAAGCGTCAAAAACGTCGGTGGTGCGAATGGGCGCGCCGCCACTCGTCAGACACCGGTGCGGTCCGGTCTGGCCGGTGCAGTTCGGAGGCCACGTCCAGGCTGTCACCATGGCGTAGTACCATCCGCCGAGCTCAATAATGTTGGAGTCCACGCTGTACCCCATGGGCCCTCGGTCGACTTTATACTGATAAGGAATTCCGGCCAAGAAATTCGCCGGTGTCTTGGGCGAATTGAAGTGGTAGCCGCCATCGTTGGAGCGGTGAAAGGTATCGGCGTCGTACTCGCATTCGATAAAGTTTGGCGGCGGCGCATTGCACTCGCCGGGATGCACCCATCCGTGATACTCCGTGTGCCCGAGGCCGGCGATGTGTTGGCCGTCAAAGGTGTAGAACGAATCGATCCAGACTGAATCGTTGAAGTCCGCGGGATTGCCATCGATCGCGGAACGGTACCCTACCTCACAACTGTGCTGAACGCTCTCCAGGGTGGGCCCAATGTTTTGGAACAGTTCGGAGCTCACAGCCACCAGGTGGATCATTCCCTGGTTATCGCGGAAGGCCCGGGCCATCGCGTCCGGAATGTCGCTCGAGTCGCAGGACTGCCTGGGGGCTTCGAAGACGGCTGTGCGGGAGCCGATCGAGTACGCCTTTGACCGTGGGAGTCCTCGACCCCTGCCGGCCATCTGGCCCGGGGGCTCCCTGAGCCACCGAAATTGCCATCAGGACCAAACTACACAGAACGGGAAGTAGGGATCTCATCGGCGTGTCACTCCTTGCTTTAGAGTCAACCCCGGGCTGTGCGGATCCACTCGGACCGTTGATTATTTTTCTCATAGGGGAAGACTTACCCGTGGTTCTCGGCGCAATCCCGCTACAATGACGGCGTGAAGTTCCGCATCCGACAGTTCGAAAAAGTCGATTTTGACACGTTGTGGCGGATTGACCAGGCGTGCTTCGATCCGCAATTAGCTTACTCGCGGCCCGAAATGGCCTTCTATATGCGCCGACCGAGGTCGTTTACTCTGGTGGCCGAAACCGAGGGCGGAGAGGTTCCGCGCAACGGCGGCGCATCGGCGGCGTTTCCGGGTTCCGGCATTCTTGGTTTTATTGTGGCGGAAACCCGGCGGAAGGTTGGGCACATTATCACCATCGATGTGGTCGCGGAGGCGCGACGAGAGGGCGTCGGCACGGCTTTGTTGCGGGATGCGGAAGATCGGTTGTTGCAGGCGGGCGCGGTCGCCGTGGCGTTGGAGACGCCGGTGAATAATGAGGCCGCAATCCGCTTCTACAAGCAGAAAGGGTACTTCGTGGAAAAGACGGTCCCGGGCTACTATTCAAACCACATGGACGCGCTGGTCATGATGAAAGAGCTGGCGCCGGTGACCCGGTAAAGATTTTCTGTGGAAACGCGGCTTGCCGCGTCTCTCGCCGCAGAATGAGACGGGGCAATCCGCGTCTCTACGGAAAGGGCTTGATGAAGAATGCGATCCAGGGAGAACTCGGTTCTTTCAGCCACGAAGCGGCGGAAGTGATGATGCCGCGGGCGTCGGTGGTCCCTTGCGCACGTTCGCTCGAGGTGTTTGACCGAGTCAGGCGGGGAACGGTGGACAGCGCGGTGATCCCAATCGAGAACTCGCTGGCGGGTTCGGTCGCAGAACATTTCGATCTTCTGCTCAGTCGCGACGTTCACATCGTGCGCGAGTTTCGCCTGCGCATTGTGCACAATCTGATCGCTTTGCCGGGCAGCAAGCTTGGAGATGTCCGGCGCGTCTTCTCGCATCCCGTGGCACTGGATCAGTGCCGCGACCTGTTTGCCCGGAATCCGAAGCTGGAGCCGGTGCCATTCTACGACACGGCGGGAAGCGTGAAGCATGTGGTCGCGGAAGGCTTGCGCGACGCAGCAGGGATCGCCAGCCGGCGGGCCTCCGAAGTGTATGGGGGAAAGATTCTGAAGGCCGGGATTGAGGATGACAAGAAGAACTTCACCCGCTTCTTTCTGATTCAACGAGGAAAGCCGCGGGCGGCGCGCCACGCCGATAAGACGTCGCTGGCCTTCAGCGTCAGGAACATTCCGGGGGCGCTGTTCAAGGCGCTCAGCGTGTTCGCGCTGCGCGACATCAGTTTGAGCAAGATCGAGTCGCGGCCCATGCGCGGCCGTCCCTGGGAATACGTGTTTTTTGTGGACTTGCTCCGCGGCGACGATGAAGCCCTGCGCCACGCCGTTCGCCACCTGGGCGAAATCACGGACCTAGTGAAGGTGCTGGGAATTTATCCAGGAGCGTGAGCCTGAATTCTGGTGGAGCAGTAACGCACTAAAGTCGAGATGTGCCCGCTTGACCCGTCGTCGTGGGAGGGCAACTGAGACTGAAGGTAGCGGAGGCTGGGTGAGTTCTGAGATAGCCCGTTCCAGGGATCTTGTCCGCCGCACTTGGCGCGTGGGTGTGTAAATTTGATATAAGCGAAAGGGTGGGAGCGGCACATATTGCCCGGCACCGTCCCCGGTGCCACCATAATTGCGCAGCCCGGTGGCCCAGCCACCTGCGCAGCCTGCGGCATAACACATGCCACAATCAGCAGCGTGAGAACCAGAAGGCGCTGAATACCCATGGAACCTTCCTCGTTCACCGAACATCATACTCTCGTGCTGTCCCGCCTCAGAACGGGAAACGTATCGACAGAATCGGAATGTGGTTTGTTGGGTGGAATGAAGTCGTGGCGATTTCGAACCCGCCGCGAGGTTTTGATGAACCACGACCCATGTGGGCTCTCGACTGAGCCCGCCGCGGAAACGATCAGAAGGTGAAACGACCACCGACTGTCGGAGCAAAGTTGTTGTTGTGGAAATAGGGGACGCCGGGGCCATGAGGAATGGCGATGGCCAGACCGCCGCTCACGTAGGAATACGCAATTCCGGCAAAACCGTCGAAACGCTTGGTGAAGTGATGATCCACATAGAGCGACCCCTCGTTGAGGGTGCCCGCGCAGGAACTGCGGAAACCGGCTGCGGGCGAGCAGGTCGGCGGAACACGGAAGTCGTTCTGCCGCTGTTGATACCAGGACGAAAGTGATGTCGGTTTTGCTGCGGTAGGTGTACTTCACGCCCGTCCACCAGATCTGCACCAACTTTTCAGAATCAAGATTGTTGTCTTCGACCCCGCTCATGATATAACCGCCCTGGTCCGAGGCGCCAACGCCCAACGGGTTCGACGGGTTATTCTGCCAGATGTATTCGTAGCCGGCAAAAAACTTGAACGGGTCCCACGTATACTTGGCAGCGACCATAATGGCGTTGTTGTCGGTCACGATGCCATATACGGTGTTGTTCGTTCCGATCAGATTGGCCCCGGTGATGGGGTTTGTATTGATGCTGTTGGTGGTCGACTGATATGACGCCGTCGGACTCTGAGGCCCCAGCAAGGGGTTCAATACGCTGATCGCCTGGTTGTAATGTTGGAAGACGACGTCGGCGGAGAACTTGCCGTAGTCTCCGCCGAGGTCGAATCCATAGGCGTTGTTATGCGCCGATTCCGGCGTACAGGTGGCGGCAGTCCAGGTTGCGGAGGCCGAGTAGCAGCCGGCAGAACCATCGGCGAATTTATACATCGCGCCGAAATGGACCGGGCCATAGGTGAGGCGATACTTCAGGGCGTCGTCCCAACGGCTGTCCTCGGTGTCGCCGCCGCCGGCCATCGTGCCGTTATACCCGATGTACGAAAAGGCATAGCCGCCGCCGGCCGGATCGTAAAGGAGCATCGCATCGGTGCCGAGAGCGCGCTGACGACCGAAGGTCAGCGTGCCGAAATGCGCGGACGATATACCGCCATAGATATTCGTCATTGAAGGGTTGGCCCGCGCGCGCGCCGTCGATGGCGTACGAATAGCTGCTCCTGGGAAGGCCGTTGTTGATGGTCTCGGTGGCCGACGCGTTGGCGAGCAGGCCGGACTGCGGATTGATGCCAGTTGAAGCGTTGAACACAACGGACCAGCCAGGCAGAAACTCTTCCTTGCCCCTGATGCCCAGACCCGTCTGCTGCAGGTTGTTCGGTGCGATGAGGAATCGATGTTGATAGCCGTTTCGGTTCACCAGAGATTCGCCTTCATAGTTATAGCCGTTTTCCGGTAAGCCGTGGCTGACCCAGCCGACGCCGACGTCATACGCACCGTACAGCGTGATGCCGTGCCAGGTCAGCGTGCAATCGGTGGTGGCGAACTCGTGGCCGCTCGCGCAGGCGTCGGGGGTGCTCCGCTGCATCTTAATGTCGACCGTGGCGTCCTGGCCAACCGCCAAGCTGATTCCCGTGCGCGTTTCATCGGCGAACCCTTGTTTTGCCGCTCGAATCTCGAAGCGCCCCGGAGGCAGGCCGGACGCCTGATAGTGCCCCCCGCCGTCGGTTGCGATCGTGCGCGTTGCACCTGTGTCGACGTTCTTGATTGTCACCGCGACATCGCGAAGGGCTGCGCCGGTTTGGTCCGTCACCACGCCGGAAAGGCTCGCTCCCGTTTGGGCCCACGCCGGGAACGCCCCCATCGCAAGCCACAAAAGCAGCAAGAAGGGTTGGGCCAGCAGCAGTGAGGCAGCCGTTGGAATGTAGCCGGCGCGCGTCAAAGTTTTCCATCGCCTCCCGTACCGGAAGAGGATCTGCGAGCGGTCAGAGCGTTTCACGATGGACCACCTTTCCTGAGAATCCGAATCTGATCTGTCTCCTCATTCTCGCCCTCCCGCATGGGGTTCACGCCGGTAGCATTTTGAATGGGGCAACCACCCACCTTTCAGTAGGAATTTTGGTGAGTCAATGCGGTGACGCCGCTATTGTGGGTCTGCCACTGAATGCCGTACCGAAACTCCTGTTCCAGCCGCGGAGTCGTCGCGGCGAGAGGAGTGATCCAGTGCGGCTGTTCGGCTTGCGTTGCGGAAACCATGCTGAACCAGTCGGCAAAAAATCCGGCCTGCGCGGACGACAACTTAGAGGAGAGGCAGCAAACGAGGATGGCGAGAAACAGAGCAGCGGAACGCATTCAGCCTCCAAAGTGGGGATTGGTCTTGAAGTCGAGAAGTGTACATTAAATACTGATTTACTGTCTAGAAATACGCAGTTATATACAGAAAGTGCGTACTTGAATCGGACGGATAGAAAACTGGGGTGTTGTTGACCGTGCCCCTGGTTGACGATACGATTTCGTTCCGATGCAGAAGAAGGGCAAATCCGGAGGGAACGCTAATACCAATACCGAAGGCTTGATGCAACTTCGGGACGCGGCTCTACAGCTAGGCATCAGCTTTCCCACCATCAAGCAGTGGATCTACAAGAAGAAGATTCGCAGTATCCAGACGGCCGGAGGACACCACCGGATTCCGCGAAGCGAGGTCGACAAGCTGCTCTTCAGAACGAGTGGCAGAACGGAGCAAGAGCGGGAGCAGATCGTCCGCCGCGTCAGTGGACGCAATCAGTTAGTGGGACGCATCGATTCGGTGCGCATTAGCGGTCTGATGGCTGAGATAAAGATTTCGATCGGCGGCCAGCAAATCACCTCGATCATCACTGCAACATCCGCTCGCGAGATGCAACTGAAAGCGGGACAGACCGCGGCGGCGCTCATAAAGGCAACCGAGGTAATGATTCTTCGGGTTTGACATAATGAAGTGTGACATGAGAACTCGCTTGTTCTTTCCCGCCCTTGTCTTCACCCTGACGTTGCACTCCGCCCTGGCATCGTGCCAGCGACTGACCGTTCAAAACGAAGCTGGAAAGCAGACCGTCCTGACCCGTGCCGACATCGAGGCCTTGCCACGCGTGAAGGTCGCGACCAACGCCTCCGGGCCATCTTCAACGCCCGCTGCAACGTTTGAGGGCGTCCCACTAAAGGCCGTCCTGGACAGAGCGGGAGTTGGATCCTCGGAACCCATGAAGGGAAAACGCATGGCTTTGTGCTTACTCGTGGAAGCGGCCGATGAGTATCGTGTAGTCATTGCCTTGCCTGAGATTGACCCGGCGTTTACCGACAAACAAGTGGTTCTGGCTTTCTTGAAGGATGGGAAGCCTCTGGATGCCAAGGAGGGCCCGTACCGGATCGTTATCCCCGATGAAAAAAGAATGGCGCGATGGGTGAGACAGGTGACGGCGCTAAAGATTGTGGAGGTGCAGTGAGGCGGGATCAGTCCTTCTGAATCATCACCTCGGTAGCTTTGACGACAGCCGCGACGGTATCGCCCTTTTTGAGTTTGAGCTCGTCGGCGCTGCGGCGGGTTATGACACTGTCAATGAGATTGTCCCCGACCCGAACGACCACATGGGCCATGATGTCGCCGAGTTGAATTTCTTCGATTTTGCCGCGCAATTTGTTTCTGGCTGAGATTGGCATGCCGTCCATTATAAATGCCAGGTGGCGCCGAATGAACGTCCAAAGACGGAGCCGATCGTGGGGCATGGCGATGCCTCCGTAGGTCGCCCACCACAGTTTTTTCGTCACAACCTGCTGTGAGGTGGTGCACTGCGGCAACTGCGCCTTCGGTCTAGCCTGAAGGTGGGCCTTTCTGGCCCACAGCCAATAAAGGAGGGCTTGTATGCGCAATATCTTGGCAGGGATTCTCATCCTGACGTGTGTCGTTATGCTCGCCGCAGTTTCGGGCGCCGAGAATCAGATGGGCATCCGAGACAGCTATCAGGTGAACTTTACAGAGAAGGTCTTCGTGGCCAACACGCTGTTGCCGCAAGGGAACTACGAGATCCGTCACGTGATGGAGGGCTCGAACCATATCATGATATTCCGGCAGCTAGGGGCGAAGAAGCCGATTGAGGTGCGCGCGAAGTGCACTCTGGTTCCGCTGACCGCGAAGGCGGGTAGGGATGAGAGAATTTACGTCTTGAACGCGGCCAACGAGCGCGTTTTGCAGGAGTTGGTGTTCAAAGGCGATAGCGCGAAGCACGTGTTTTAGTCGCAGGCGCGGAGCACGAAAGAGCGGCCGGTTTGCCGGGGGCGTGCCCTGGGAGAGGCGCGTCCCCGAAAGGATCGGACCCCTCGGGAGACCAAGTCCATCTCTGTGTGTTGCAAAATGCCAAAGAAGGTTTAGAATTCAACAACCTAGCACGACGACTGCATCCTTTTGGCAGTTGAGTTCATCCAAAGGTTGAGTAAAAGTCACTCAAGGGAAAATCATGAGCAGTCCTGTTTCTTCCGAGCTCACTTCCGAAACCACCGAGCGGTCGCTGCCGATTCTGCCAGTGCGCGACACGGTCCTGTTTCCCCATGCCGTTCTCCCTCTGACGGTGGGGCGAGAAAGTTCTGTGCAGCTGATTAACTCGCTCGGCGAAGACAAGACCATCGTCGTGGTAGCGCAGCGGGAGGCGCGCGTGGACTCGCCGCAGCCGACCGATCTGTATTCCATTGGAACCCTGGCGGTGGTGCACAAAGTTGTGAAGATGCCCAACCAGAGCCTGTTTGTTTTTGCGGAAGGCCTGGAGCGGGTGCGGCTGGCGGATTTCGCACAGCTTTCGCCATTTATGCGGGCGCGCGTGACCACGATTCCCGAGATGCTTCCGCCGAAGGATTCCGAGATTGAAGCGCTGCAGCGCAATGTGCTGACGTTGTTCCAGCAGATTGTGGCCGGTTCACCCACGCTCTCCGACGAACTCTCTACGGTGGCGATGAACATTGAAGAGCCGGGAAGGCTGGTGGATTTTATTGCCTCATCGCTGCCGTCGCTGTCAACGTCCGACAAGCAGGAGACGCTGGAGACGAGCGACGTCCGGGTGCGCCTGGAAAAAATCAATCAGCACCTCGCGAAAGAACTTGAAGTCCAGCAACTGCGAAACAAGATTCAGTCCGAAGTACAAGATCGGGTGCAGCAGACGC
This sequence comes from uncultured Acidobacteriaceae bacterium, assembly GCA_963730845.1. Taxonomy (GTDB): domain Bacteria; phylum Acidobacteriota; class Terriglobia; order Terriglobales; family Acidobacteriaceae; genus Acidiflorens. The sequence goes on from CAVSTM010000011.1 coordinate 148,050, forward strand.
AGCGCGAATACTACTTGCGCGAACAGATGAAGGCGATCCAAAAAGAACTGGGCGAGCAGGACGAGGGTGCGCGCGACACGGAAGAGCTGAAACAGAAGATCGAATCGGCGGGCATGCCTGACGAAGTGAAGAAAGAAGCGCTGAAGGAACTGGGGCGGCTGGCGCGGATGTCGCCGATGGCGGCGGATTATTCGGTGACCCGAAACTATATCGAGTGGCTGGCGGTGCTGCCCTGGGCGAAGACTTCGGGCGGAGAAATTGAAATCCTGAAGGCGAAAGAGATTCTCGACGCCGACCACTACGACTTGCAGAAAGTGAAAGACCGTATCCTCGACTATCTTTCGGTGCGGCGGCTGAAGCCGAACATGAAAGGGCCGATTCTTTGTTTCGTGGGACCTCCGGGCGTTGGCAAGACTTCGCTGGGCAAATCCATAGCCCGCGCGCTGGGGCGCAAGTTCACGCGCCTGTCACTCGGCGGAGTGCACGACGAAGCGGAAATTCGCGGCCACCGGCGCACCTACATAGGGGCCTTGCCGGGGCAGATTATTCAGGGGATACGCCGCGCGGAGACGAAAGATCCGGTCTTCATGCTCGACGAAATTGACAAAGTAGGGCGCGACTTTCGAGGCGATCCGGCGTCGGCGTTGCTCGAAGCCCTCGATCCCGAACAGAACGCGACGTTTCGCGACAACTATCTGGACGTGACTTTCGATCTCTCGAAAGTCTTGTTCATCACCACCGCAAACATGCTCGATCCGATCGCAGAGCCGTTGCGCGACCGCATGGAGATCATCGAACTTCAGGGCTACACCGAGGAAGAGAAAATTCACATTGCTTTCCAGTACCTGATTCCTCGCCAGATCGAAGAAAACGGAATTACGAAGGAGCAGATCGAATTTCCGGAAGAAGCGGTCAGCTACGTGATCCGTCATTACACGCGCGAAGCGGGAGTCCGGAACCTGGAACGTACCATCGGGACCATCTGCCGTAAGCAGGCGCGCCGGATCGCGGAGGGGAAGACCGAGAAGCTGGTCATCACCAAAGAGATCGTGCAGGAATTTCTGGGCGGCATCAAGGTGCGCAGCGAAGGCGAAATTGCCGATCGCACCAAGCGCGCGGGCGTGGTGGTAGGACTGGCGTGGACGCCATCGGGCGGCGATGTTTTGTTCGTCGAAGCCAACCAGATGAAAGGCAAAGGCGGCCTGACCATCACCGGTCAGATTCAGGACGTGATGCGCGAGTCGATGCAGGCCGGCTTAAGCTGGGTGCGTTCGAACGCGAAGCAGTTGGGCATTGACGAAGAGTTCTTTGCCACTCATGACATCCACATTCACGTGCCGGCGGGAGCAATCCCGAAAGACGGCCCCTCGGCGGGCGTTACCATCGTGACCGCGCTGGTGTCGTTGTTGTCTGGCAAGCAGGTTCGTCCGCTGACCGCGATGACGGGCGAGATCACGCTGAGCGGGAACGTGCTGCCGGTTGGCGGCATCAAGGAAAAAGTGCTGGCCGCTAAGCGCGCCGGTGTGCGTGACGTGATTCTACCCGCGGAAAACAAAACCAATGTCGAAGAAGACCTGACGCCCGAGCAGTTACTGGGATTGACCACTCACTACGTGAAGACCATCGACGAGGTGCTGGATTTCGCGCTGCCGGCTTCGCCTAGCCAGCAAATCCAGGATGCCGAGGAGCGCGAGAAGGTGCTGAGTACCTAAAATAGGTTTCCCGTAGAGACTGGCTTGCCGCGTCTCCCGCGGCAATGCACATGCCTTTCCCGTCCAGCCAGGACACCACACATTCGTTTTTCCCTTGACAACCATCTCAAAACGAAAGTAAAAGTAAGCATTCGTAAGTTTCCGAATCCCCACGCACTCCCATTGCGTGAGGCCGTTCCTTCCAGGGAGAAATGTTTATGCCACGCAAAGCATCGATACGGATTGCAGGCATCGCCCGCGCCACTATCTTCGTAATAGTCCTGTTGCTAGCGCAGTCCCTTGCCGGACAGATCGGCGCTACCTTCTTTGTGTCGAAAAAGGGCAGCGACAGCAATCCCGGCACCATCGAGCTCGCCATGGTTGACCATCCAGCACGCGGCGAATTCAGTCTCGGCAGGCGCCACCGTTTACGTATTCGGAGGAGTTTACAACGAGTCGGTGAACTTTCCCGCGTCTGGAACGGCGTCGGCGCCGATTACATTCCAGAGCTATCCTGGCCACACCGCGGTGATCGACGGGACCGGCTTGAGCGTAAACGGCACCCAGGGTCTCATCAATATCGTGGGCAGCCGGAGCTACATCACCATCAACGGATTTGAAATTCGCCATTACACCACCAGCAGCGAAAACGACGTTCCAACCGGCGTCTGGATCACCGGCTCGGGCACGGGAGTCCAGATTCTGAACAATCGCGTGCACGACATCACGACCAGGGCGGAAGCGAACGGCAACGCTTTCGGCATCTCCGTTTACGGCACGTCGAAGACTCCCATCACGCAGTTGGTCATCAGTGGCAACGAGGTCTACGACTTGAGGACCGGGAAGAGCGAATCCGTGAACGTGGATGGAAACGTGACCCATTTTAAAATCACCAATAACCTCATTCACGACAATGACAACATCGGCATCGACGCGATTGGATACGAGGGCGTCGGTCCCGTCGGCTACGACGAGGCTATGTATGGGGAAATCAGCGGAAACACGATCTATAACATCAGCGGGATCACGAATCCCGGCGAGGGCTACGAATACGACGCCGACGGACTCTACTGTGACGGCTGCGCCTATGTCACGTTCGAGCGGAACGTGATCATACAGACCGACTACGGCATCGAGACCACCAGCGAAAATCAGGTCTGCCAAGCCAATGGCACCGAGTGGTCTGGCCCCAACAATACCGGAACCGCCGCTAGAGGCAAGTTCCCGTGTTACGGCAGGTATGTTACGGTCCGCAACAACATCTTCTACAACTCCAATGCCTGCGGTAACTCCATCGGCGGTTATGCGCCCGCGACCAAGAACGGCGGCCATAGCAATGGAGGAGGCAGCAGCTACCACGACGTCTTCGTCAATAACACTCTGTACAACAACGCTACCCAACCGGGGAACTATTCTGAAGGCGGCTCAACCGCCGAATTCCAGATTCAGAACCAGGTGGGCAGCGCCCAAGGGGACATCTACGAAAACAACCTGGTCTACGCCGGCACATTCAATACCTGGATCTACAGCTACGCCCCCTTTTCGCAGACGTACCCTGCCCCGCCGGCGACGCTCAATTGGAACCTGTACAACTCGGACCGCGGGTTACGTAGAAGGAACGTCCATCTGGTGGGGTAACGTGAGTAGTTACACGAGTTTTGCAAACTGGCAGACCGCGAGCGGCGAAGATGCCAACTCCCTGAACGCGGATCCCCTCTTCGTCAATCTCGGAGCCGCGCCGCCAAACTTTGACACCATCCCTTCGTCGCCGGCCGTCGGCGCCGGCAGCACCAGCCTCCCGTGCAGCGTCGGCTGGTGTGATCCCGACGGCAGTTCCCCCGACTCCATCTATGGCAGCACCGACTTCATCGGGAATCCTCGAATTACAGGCTCGAACATTGACATTGGCGCCTACGAAAACACAGGAGTCGCAAAATACAACTCATTGACGTGAAGCTGACTGCGGATAGCCACACTCTAAGGCCAGGTCAGGCGACCACGCTGACGGTCGCGGTGTCCGCCAATCCCGGTGGCGGTGGTGTGCCCAGCGGTACGGTGAACTTCATGTTGGGGTCGACCTTGCTCGCGAAGATAACGCTGATGCCCACCAGCGCCACGGAGTCTACCGCAAGTCTGCCGCTCAGTGCGTCTCAGATCGCGGCTCGGCGCCAACACGCTAACCGCAGTGTACTCGGGGAATTCGATCGCGCCGTGCTGTCCTGTATCAGGACCGCCGGTTCCGGTCTACGGAAGCGCCACCTCGGCGCCAATCACCGTGACGAAGAAGCGCGCTGAGTAGGCTAGCTTCTCAAGTCATCGTTGACAGTCATGGTTGACGGCTAGCGTTGAGAGCGGAGCCGATTGCCGATTTGCTTTTGCTGACAGCCGAGAGCTCAGAGCTGCGCCCCTAGAAGAATCCGCGCAAAGAGGCGACAATGGTTCCCGTTCGCCACAAGGAGCCCCGGTGGGAGCCAGTTCGACTCTGAAGCCTGCAAGTCCAAAGCCGAAGCTCGGACTGCGTGCCTGGATGGACCGCGTGCTGGTGGAGTGCGATCGCGCGGCCGAGGGTTTCGACGCCGACGCGGTGCACGATCTTCGAGTTGCACTGCGGCGCTGTCGTTCCCTGGCCGATGGACTGATGGCGATCGATCCCGACTCTTCCTGGAAGGACATGAAAAAGGCCGGGAAAAGGCTTTTCCAGGCGCTGGGTGAGTTGCGCGACATTCAGGTGATGCAGGAGTGGATCGAGAAACTGCGAGTTGCCAAGAATTCGACTAACAATGACTCGACCAGCAATGACTCGACCAGCGATTCAGCGAGCGATCGCTTGTCGGGTAACTCTGTGTCCGCTGGCCCAGTGTCGGATCCTGTTGCCGCCATGCTGCTCAATTACTTGCACGCGCGCGAAGCCGAATGCAAGCAGCGCGCCTTCAAAGATCTCAATCAGTTTGATCGCAAGCAATGGCGCCAGTGGGCGAGAGCCCTGCCGCAGCGCGCTTCGCGGGTGCGTCCGGGGAGCGTAGTGTATCTGCATCTGGCGCTCGAAAAGTGGACCGCCGCCTACGAACTGCACAAACGCGCTCTGCGGACGCGGTCGCAGGTTAGCTGGCACGAATTAAGGATTGGCATCAAACGTTTCCGTTACACGGTAGAAAATTTTCTGCCGCGCCAGCATGCGTTGTGGGGCGGCGATCTGAAAGAACTGCAGGATTTGCTGGGCGAAGTGCACGACCTGGATGTGCTGTGGGCGACGGCAGCGAAGATTATGGCTTTCCCCGACGTCGAGAGTCGGAGCCGCTGGCGAGAAGAGTTGAGCGCGGAACGCGACAAGAGAATCGAACGCTATCGCGAAAAGATGGTGGGCCGCCAGTCGCTATGGCGCGTCTGGCGGGCGGAGTTACCGTCAGGCCCGCAATTGCGCGCGGCGGCGATGAGTCGTCTTCGCACTTGGGCCGGATATCTGGATCCTGATTTTCCGCATTCGCAGCGCGTCGCCCAGTTGGCCCTTCTTTTATACGACAGGCTGAAGGACGCGAGGCTGGTGACGACCGGCGCTAATGCGGAAGAACTGGAGGCGCCGGATGCGGATCATGATTGGCGAGCGGTGCTGCAGGCGGCGGCACTCATGCATGATGTCGGTAAAGCGAAGGGCGCGGAAAATCACCAGAAGAATTCGTATCGGATGATCCGCGGGCTGGCGCGGCCTCTGGGTTGGAGCGCGCGGGAAATGGAACTGGCGGCGGTGGTGGCGCGCTATCATCGTGGAGCATTGCCGCGTCCGCGGGGAAAGACCATGCAAGGATTGGAACTCGCAGATCGGCGGATGGCCACGGAGTTGGCCGGCATTTTGCGTCTGGCCAACGCGCTGGACTCACGCCACAGCCACCCTGGGAACGAGCATGACAGCGCTCCGCGGCTCGAGGTTAGCGTGCAGGACCATTGCGTAGCGGTACGAGCGGCGGGATACTCGGCGCTGGACGGTGCGGCGGAAGGCGTCGCCGCGGCGCGACATTTACTGGAAACCGTGTTGCATCGGCCGGTGCTGGTGCGGACGTTGAAATTGCATACAGCCCCACTGCCCCTAAAAGCTGCCGCAAGTTTGCGGAAGAAGGGGTGAGCCAACTGCTAAGTGCCAAGTACTAAATGCTGATTTCAGAATTCCGCCAGTTCCTTCATTGCACGGAACAGGTCGCTCGCCTGCGGGAGAATGGCATCTTCGAGAATCGGCTGATAAGCGACGAACGTATCTGTAGCCGCGATTCGCTTCACCGGGGCATCGAGGTGATGGAACAGTTGATCGGCGATGCGGGCGGCAATTTCGGCTCCGTATCCCCAGCTGAGGGAGTCTTCGTAGGCAATTAAGGCGCGATTGGTTTTCTTCACCGACGTGGCGATCGCATCCCAGTCAAACGGATTCAACGAGCGCAGGTCGATCAGTTCAACGCTGACGCGATGCTCGCGCTCCAGTTTTTGCGCCGCCTGCAGCGCGCGTGGAACGACCGCGCCGTAGGTGATGACGGTGAGGTCGGATCCGGGTTGCACGATCTTCGCTTTTCCGAACGGCACCATGTAGTCGGGACCGGGATAGGGCGCGCGTCCATAAGTTTCGCGGTAGAGGCGCTTGTGTTCGAGGAACAAAACCGGGTCGTCGCAGCGGATCGCGGTGCGCAGCAGACCCGCGGCATCGAGTGCGTTCGAGGGGAACACGACGCGCAATCCGGGAGTATGCGTGAAGATGCTCTCGCCGCACTGCGAGTGGTAAATGGCGCCGCCCGTCAGATACCCGCCGATCGCGACGCGGATCACCACCGGCGCCGAAAAGGCGTTGTTCGAGCGCCAGCGGATGATGGGAAGTTCGTCGCGCAACTGCATCATCGCCGGCCAGATGTAATCGAAGAACTGAATCTCAACCACCGGCTTCAATCCGCGAGTGGCCATGCCAGTGGCGCGGCCGACGATTGCGGCTTCGGCCAGCGGAGCGTTGAAGACGCGGTCAGCGCCGAATTCCATCTGCAATCCCGCAGTCAGCTTGAAGACTCCGCCCTTGCCCTTGATCAGCTTCTGCTTGAGATACCGTTCGCGGCTGGCGTCGGCGACGTCTTCGCCGAAGATGATGACACGCTCATCGCGGCGCATCTCGTCGCGCAGGGTAGCATTGATGAGGTCCGCCATGGTCTTGTTCTGCGAAGTTGGGCGCTTGCCCTCCGTGGCGGTCTCGGGAGCAGCAAGTGCGGCACGAGTCTCGAATGCCACCGAAGTGGGATCGAGATCGGGCGAGTACACGTAGTTGTAGATCGTTTCCGGCTGCGGTATCGCGGCTTCCAGGGCGCGGTCGGCATCGGCCTGGATCTGCTCCTCGATTTCCTTCTCGATTTTGTTGATTCCTTTTTCGTCGAGGATTCCCTCGCGCAGCAGGAACATCTGCAGGCGCGGAACCGGGTCGCGCGCGGCATCGGCCTGTCGCTCCGCGTCCGGGCGGTAAAGGCGCTCATCGTCGGAAAGCGAGTGGGAGTAAGGACGGATCACGTGGGCATGGACAAATGCAGGACCATGACCGGCGCGGCAATAGTCCGCCGCGCGCTTGAAGGCGGCATAGGCGACGACCGGGTCGGTACCGTCAATTTCTTCGAAATGGAAGTTGGGGAACCCGGAAACGAGGCGCGAAATGTTGCCGCCCGAGGTCTGGACTTCGACGGGAACCGAAATCGCGTATTGATTGTCTTCCACGCAAAAAATCACCGGGAGGCGGCGGTTGGAGGCCGCATTCAGCGCCTCCCAGAATTCGCCTTCGCTGGTGGTGCCGTCGCCGAGCGAGACGTAGGTTATTTCATCGCCCTGGAATTGGACATCCTTAAATTGGCGGTAATCGCCGTCGGCTTTTTGGCAGGCCTTGGGATGCCTGGCCAGATAGCGGCCGGCTTCGGCGCATCCCACGGCTTGCAGGATTTGCGTGCCTGTGGCGGACGATTGGGTGACGACGTTGAGCCGCTTGTAGGCCCAGTGCGAGGGCATTTGGCGGCCGCCGGAACAGGGATCGTCGGCAGCGCCCACGGCGCCCAGCAGCATTTCATACGGGGTTGCGCCTAGGGCGAGACAGAGGGCGCGGTCGCGGTAGTAGGGATAGAACCAATCATAGCCGGGCTTCAACGCAAAAGCCGCGGCGACGCCCATGGCTTCATGGCCCGCACCCGAGATCTGGAAGAAGACCTTCTGCTGCCGCTTGAGCAAAATCTCACGGTCGTCCAGGCGCCGCGAGGTGAACATGGTGCGGTACGCTTCAACCAGTTGCTGACTCGTCAGGCCCTGATAGACCTGCGCTTTTTTCGGGAGGTTACTTTCGTTGAGCTTGGGATCGACTTTGGTCGTGGCCATGCCGCGTTCTTCACCCCACAGAATTCCAGCCCGCATCATTGTAAACCAAGGTCGCAGGTGTCAGGTGACAGGTCTCAGGAGAATCTTTTCACCTTGAGTCCGCCGTTTGAATTAGCCCTTCCTGACCCCTGACGACCTGACAGCCTTGGTTTATCCTGAATTGAACATGATTCGTTTCCTGCGCCCGTTTGATCCCCATCGCCTCCGCTTGCTGGTGTTTGATCTCGATGGCACCCTGATTGACTCGCGCCTGGATTTGATTCGCTCCGTGAATGCGATGTTGCGTCAAATCGGTCGCCGCGAGCTGAACGGCGACGTCATTGCCAGCTATGTCGGAGATGGCGCGCCCGCACTGGTGCGTCGCGCGCTCGGGGACTCGGAGACAGGCACCGATACGGATAACGAAGCGCTGTTCCGGGGCGCGCTGGATTATTTTCTTGGTTACTACCGCCTGCACAAGCTCGACCACACCACGGTTTATGAGGGCATTCCAGAACTAATGGCGAGACTGGCCAATTCGCCGAATGGGGCTGGGTCGAACGGAGTGGGGCGACAGATGGCAGTGCTCTCGAACAAACCAGTCAAACCTTCACGCGACATTGTGCGGGCCCTCGGGTTGGGCGATTTCTTCGTGATGCGTCTACGGCGGCAACAGCTTTACGACGAAGAAGCCCGATCCGCTGGGGGTGCGCACCATCCTTCAGGAAACGGGTGTCGCGGCCGATGAGGCGCTGATCATCGGAGATTCTTCGGTTGACGTTTTGACGGGACACAATGCTGGGTTGTGGACTTGCGGGGTGACGTACGGGTTCGCGCCGCACACGCTGGAAGAGGTGCCTCCGGACGTACTGGTGGAGACGCCGCGGGAATTGGGGGAGTTGTTCGGGTACGGTAGCGAGGTTTGTCTAGAAACGTAAATTAGCGGCCGAAATCGGTTTTTTTGCATCTCTTAATTACAGAGGCCTCGGGTGATGAAGACAAGAGGAGGTTCCAGGACATGAATATTTTCGGAGATAGCGCAGGGACTGTGATCGGAATACTTCGATTGGGTAAGCAGATTTGGCGTTGGTGTTGTCAGCGGCGCTGATGTTCGCGACATTACCGGTGAGCCTGTCGGCGCAGGACTCCCCACCCATCGCGCCACCGCAAGATGCGCAGGGCGAGCAGGCACCGGCCCACGCCCCGCAGACTACCGAGCAATTGCAGCGCTTGGTTGCGCCCATTGCGCTGTATCCGGATTCGCTGGTGGCGCAGATTCTGGCGGCGTCCACATTTCCCGAAGAAGTCGTCGAAGCCGACCGATGGGTGCAGGCGAATCCTGATTTGAAGGGCCAGGATTTGGGTCAGGCGGTGGATCAGCAACCCTGGGACCCGAGCGTCAAGGCGCTCACGGCGTTTCCTGTCCGTGCTGGGAAATATGGACAAGAATCTCTCCTGGACGTCAGCTCTCGGCGACGCTTACTACAACCAGCAGCAGGATGTGATGGATGCGGTGCAGGTGATGCGCCGCAAAGCGGAACAAGCCGGCAATCTAAAGACCACGCCGCAGGAGGTCGTAAAGGAGGATGGTCCAGCGGTCGACATTGAGCCAGCCGATCCCGATGTGGTTTACGTCCCTGCGTATAATCCGTGGCTGATTTACGGGTATCCCATCGTGGCCTGGCCGGGATGGTATCCGTATCCCGGAATCTGGTTTGGCGGCCCGTATCTTTCGTTCGGAATCGGCTTTGGCATCGGCTGGTTCGGCGGTTTCGGATGGGGATGGGGTCACTGGGGATTTAACTGGCATAACCACTATGCGGTGTATGGCGGAGGCAGGTACTACTCCCGCAGCAGAACGTTTTATAACCGGAACAGCTACTACCGGGGCGGAGGCGAGCGGGGCGTAGAGAGGAATGTACAGCGCGGCGGAGTTGGCGGCGCACACGGCGAGGTTTTCAATCGTCCCGGGGCTACCGCCAAACCTTTCGAGGGAAACCGGCAGGCGGCTCGAGGATTTGCTGAACCCCGCGGTGAGAGCGGCGTCCGCTCGGGCGCGTTCAGCGGCTACGACCACGGTGGAGAGACCAGGACCTATTCATCGCGCGGAAGCGCCAGCATGGGCGGCGGCGGATTTCACGGTGGCGGAGGGTCCCACGGCGGTGGAGGATCTCACGGCGGTGGCGGCGGGCGTCATTGATCGTAACCGTTGATCGGAACGGTGGAACGAGACTGGATCGGAGGTTCGGTATCTTCCGATAGTTTGAAAATTTGGAAATGGAGATGAGCCATATGCGGCGGACTGACGTTGAACTTGAACAGATTTCATGGGGCCAATCTTCTTAAACTAGCCGCGGTCGCTGTCCTCTTGGCGGTGTGTTTTCCCGCCGCTTCGATGGCGAAGCAAGCGGGTCAGAAAACATTTTCATCGGCGGAAGAAGCGAGCCAGGCGCTCGCCGCCGCCGCGCAGAGTAACGACGAAAAAGCGATGCTCGAAATCCTCGGACCCGACGGAAAGCAAATCGTTTCCTCAGGAGACGAAGCCGAGGATGCCGAGAACCGCGCCAATTTTGCCAAGAGGTTTCAGGAGATGCACCGGCTGGTGAGAGAACCGGATGGCACTACGACTCTGTATATAGGCGCGCACAATTGGCCGACGCCCATACCGCTCCTGCACACAGGCGATGCGTGGTATTTCGATACCGAAATGGCCAAGAAAGAAATTTTGTATCGGCGCATCGGCTGGAATGAAATGTCGGCCATCCGCATTTGTGAGGAACTCGTAACCGCGCAAAAGGAATATGCCGCGCAGCACAACGGCGAGTACGCTCAGAAAATCTTCAGCGATGAAGGACAGCACGATGGTCTGTATTGGAAGGCTGCCAATGGCGAACCGCAAAGCCCAGTCGGACCGCTGGTGGCGTCAGCCGCGGCTGCAGGTTATGCCAAGAGCCAACAAGGCCCTCCCACGCCGTACCGCGGGTACTATTTTCACATCCTCGTGGGTCAGGGAAAGAGTGGTCCTGGCGGCGCAAAGAGTTACATTGCGAATGAAAAAATGACCGAGGGCTTCGCTTTCGTCGCCTATCCAGCGGAATACAGATCGTCGGGAGTGATGACCTTCATGGTTAACCAGGATGGAGTTGTGTACGAGAAAGATCTTGGAAAGAAGACCGACGTTTCCGCCAAAAACCTGAAGGAATACGATCCGAATTCCAGCTGGCGCAAGAGCGAAGAACAGCTGGAGGAGACTGCTGCTAGCGAGCCGGCCAAGTGACTCTGCGATCCGCGGGACCGTTCAAGCTTAAAACGGGGACCGCTTTGGGAGCAGAATAGAAGCAACGTTCCGCAGAGAGGATTCTCAGTCACCAGAGTTCCGTCGCAGTGCCGGAACCAGACCGCCAAATAGGAGGTCCCCTCATGTTTCATTACAAAAGCCTCGCATTGGTGGCCGTCACCGCGGCTGTCGTACCGGGCTCAGCCGCGGGTCGACAACACAACCGCCATTCCGCCTTTGTACGAGACGGTTTCGATCAAACCAGACAAATCTGACGTCCCTAACAACATCATAAGGATCAGGTCCGAACAGCTCACCGCAACGAATGTAACGCTGCAGCTGGTTATTCGAAAGGCGTATGGAGTTGGAGACAACCAGATCTCAGGAGCACCGAACTGGCTCAACTCTGAAAAATACGATATTGAGGCGAAGTTGGACAAATCTGTGGTTGATGATCTGCAGCAGCTAAGCCCGGATCAACACAAACTTGAGGGGGACCGCATGCTTCAGGCGCTTTTGGCGGACCGCTTCAAGCTGACGGTCCACCGCGAAATCAAAAAAGTTCCGATGTACGAACTGGTCATCGCTGAGGGCGGTCCAAAACTTCAGGAATCAGCACCTGGCTACACTTATCCCGACGGACGTGTGATTCAAGCTGGAAGGGGACAGATAACAGGTCGAGAGGTTCCCGTTGCGACCCTGGCGAGGCTGTTGTCAGAGGGGTTGGGCCGCACCGTTCTGGATAAGACAGGGCTGGCGGACCATTACGATGTAACGCTGCATTGGCCGGCAGTGGAAGAAGGCCAGCAAGGTACTGACAATGCGTCCTCTCCCGAATCTTCAGGGCCTTCGATCTTCACAGCGATTCAGGAGCAGCTTGGGTTGAAACTGGAACCGCAAAAAGTCCCCATGGTGTTTCTTGTCATCGATCATGTCGAGATGGCGTCGGAAGACTAACAGCGGGCGTGGTCTCGATGGCATGGCCGCAGATTAACAGTATCCCGGTCGCGTTCTCACCACCGATGTTCGCCCGCCGGCGGACCCCGCTCTTCTATTCCCAATCATCGCCCGATCCTGCTACCTTCAATTGACTCTGCCATCCGCGCGGAGACGCGGCTAGCCGCGTCTCTACGAGAAAGTTGGGATGAAGAACAACGACTCCTGGGGCCTGACCCCCGCCGAACTCCGTAAGCTGCGCGGCTTGAAGACTCCGCATGGCATTCAGCGCTTGCTTGACGACATGCCTTACCACCTGGCGGACAGCGCCTGGTCTCCGCGACGGGTGCTGCGGGAAAACACTTCGCATTGCTACGAGGGGGCGCTGTTTGCGGCGGCGGCGCTGCGCGTTATCGGATATCCTCCGCTCATCGTCGATCTGGAGGCCGAGCACGATACCGACCACGTGATCGCCGTGTACCGCAATTCCGATGACGGACACTGGGGCGCTTTGGCCAAATCGAACTACACCGGCTGCCGCTATCGCGAACCGGTGTATCGTTCGCTGCGCGAGTTGGCACTCAGTTATTTCGACGTGTACTTCAATCTACGCGCAGAGCGAACGCTGCGGACCTTTTCCCGGCCCGTCCACATGCGCCGTTTCGATCCCCTGCAGTGGATGACGACGGAGCAGCCTGTGTGGTTCGTCGCCGAATACTTGCTGACGATTTCTCATTGTTCGCTGATTACGCGCGCCCAGGCTAAGCGGTTGCATCGACTGGATGGACGGTCGTTCCGGGCGGGGTGTTTGGAGCGAGCGGAGAAAAGCGCCTTAACCACAAGGGGCACAGGGGTGCACCGGGGACGCTGCTTTGGTCAGGAAATCAGGTGGTGAGGAACCCGGGCTGCGATTGTTTCGTACATTTCTCATGCGTTTTTATGCCGTCCTCATCTTCGCGGTTGTGTTGCTGGCGGGCTGTGTTTTCGGGCAGGATTCAGCTTCACCTCCAGCTTCAGCGTCTCGTCTTCCGGCAACCTCGGCGATGCCGCTTTCGCGACCCGTTGCTCTGAAGCCCATCGATCTGACACCCGATGCCACCGGCACTGTGCCTCCGGAGCAGATTCGGGAACTTCTGCGCCGCGCCGAAGAGAAAGACCTGGAAAACGACAAGCAGCAGCGCGATTACACCTACATCGAGCGCGAGGAGGAGCACAAACTCGGTGGTCATGGCGAAGTGAAGAAAATCGAATCGCGGACCTCGGAGATTCTGGAGATTTATGGGGAGCCTATCGAACGGCTGACAGCGAAAGATGACAAACCGCTGTCGGCCGATGAGGCGAAAAAAGAAGACGACAAGATTCAGAAGATCATCGACAAACGCAAGAACGAGTCAGAGGAGGATCGTCGCAAGCGACTCGAGCACGAAGAAAAAGAGCGCGAAGAGGATCGCAAGTTTGTGCTGGAGGTCGCCGACGCGTTCAACTTCCGGTTGGTCGGTTCCGAAGCGATTGACGAGCGCGATACCTGGGTGCTGGAGGGCGAACCTCGTCCTGGCTACGAACCCAAACTGCGCGATGCGAGGATACTCAGCAAGTTCAAAGGCCGCGTGTGGATTGACAAGGCCGACACGCAATGGGTGAAACTCGACATCACTGCCATCGATACCATATCGGTCGGCTGGGTGCTCGCAAGGATCCACAAAGGCACGCATGTTGTCGTTGAGCTGACCAGAGTGAAGGATGAAGTCTGGCTGCCCAAACATGTGCAGCTCCATTTCGATGCGCGGGTTGCGCTGTTCAAGAGCTACGACGAAGACGTCGAACAGATCTACAGCGATTACAAGAAATTCCGCACGGATACCAAGATCACGGTTATAGGCGAGCAGCCGTGAAGGTAAGCGCGTCGAGCAGCAGCGCCGATCGTCGTTCAACTTTTTCCTTGAAATAAATCCGGCTGCCTGAGAGCAAACAGATGCTGGGATTTCTCGCGCTGACCGCTGGCCTCCGCGTTGATTTTGGGACTCCGAGACCCTGATGTTCACAGATTGCAAGAAAAAAGTTGCATCAAGAATCGCAATTCCTGAAAATCGGGACGAGCTTCGGATGTGTATTTTCAAAGGTTTGCGCGCCTGTCCAAGTACTTCCGTACCGTCTCTAGTACCTTAGTTACCGCAATTTGGGTGACCTGTGCTCTATTTGTGTAGGAGCTACTACTTGTAGTCACACAGATGGCTCAAAGCACAATATATAGGCACTCACTGCAGGTCCACTTTTCGTGAAATCCAGAAAACCCCTACAAAACCCAACAAAACCGTGAGATTCACGTGGAGAGGCCCTCGCTACCGGTTGGGATATGCTCAGCACACCAAAATACACTCGAACGCGTTTGAATCGAGGACTTGGTTCTCCCAATTTCCTCAGCGTTGCCGGAAAGAAAAGGCGGGGCTGGGAGTTGGATTCGGTGGAGAGGGAAAGGGTTATGGCCGACTCGCGAGAAGTCATGAATATTCGCCAAGCTTCGCAGTATCTGGGAGTGAGTCCGGACACGCTGTACAAGTACGTGAACGAACAAAAGATTCCGGCGTTCAAGTTGGGCAATCGCTGGCGCTTCAAAAAATCGAAGCTGGATCAGTGGATGGAAGAGAAGTCCATGGAAACGGAATCGCAGGGCAAAAGGAAAATCAAGGCGGCCGGGAAGGCTGCTGGAACTCAGTAAGCGAACTGGTTGTACGAACTTCGGTAAGAGAAGGGCGGGCACATGTTTGGAATGGGATCGAAAACGATAGTGGGTCTGGATGTGGGCTCTTCGAGCATCAAGGCCGTCGAACTCAGGAAGACACGCGCTGGAATCGAAGTGGCGCACCTTGGACTGGAGCCGATCGCGCCCGACATCGTGGTCGATTCGATGATCGTGGACTCGGGCACAGTTTCGAGCGCCATCGCCAAGCTGTTCACGGACACTGAGATCAAGTCGAAGTTGGTGGCCACGGCGGTGAGCGGACACTCGGTAATCGTGAAGAAGATTTCGCTGCCCTCGATGAGCGATCAGGAACTGGCCGAGACCATCCAGAAGGAAGCCGCGCAGCACATTCCGTTCGATCTTGCGGATGTGAACCTCGACTACCAGATTCTTTCCGACGACGCGACCAGCCCGCAGATGGATGTGCTGCTGGTGGCGGTCAAGAAGGACAAGATTCTTAACTACACCAACGTACTCTCGATGGCGGGCCGGACTCCAGCTATTGTGGATATCGATGCGCTCGCTCTGCAGAATTGCTACGAGTACAACTATGAGCCGGCGCCGACGCAGGTGGTGGCATTGCTCAACCTGGGCGCGAGCGTGATGAACATCAACATCGTCAAGGGCACGACGCCTTTGTTTCCGCGCGACGTTTCGGTGGGCGGCCATCAGTACACGGATTCGCTGCAGAAGGAACTGGATCTCAGTTTCGATGACGCGGAATCGCTCAAGCTCGGGCACAAGGTAGGCACGGTGCATGACGACGCCAAGACGCCGATCCTGCAGCAGGTCACCGAAATTATCGTGCTGGAAATTCAGAAGACATTCGACTTCTTCCGCGCCAGCGCCGCGGGCGAGCACATCGAGAAGATTTATCTGGCCGGCGGTTCGGCCAAGGTTCCAGGCCTGGTGGAAGCGCTGCGCCAGGAGTTCTCGATGCCGGTCGAGTTGTTTAACCCGTTTCAAAGAGTGCTGGCTCCGGTGGAAGGTGCCGGGGCGGAGCTGGTCGAACGGAACGCCGGCCAGTTGGCAGTGGCCGTGGGTTTGGCCCTGAGGAGCTTTGAAAAGCTATGATCCGAATCAACCTGCTGGGTTCTCCGAAACCGAAAGGGAAGAAAGGCCCCGCCATCAGCATGCCAAGCTTTGAGTTTGGCAACCTGGGCGGGCCCATTGTCCAAGTGACGGCCGTGCTACTGATTGCTGGCGCGATTAATGCCGGGTACTGGTACCAGCTCGACCGGGAAATGAAATCGATCGAGGTGCAAGCCCGGCTGGCGGAGCAGAAGAATCGCGAACTAGCCGACATCAAGGTCAAGTACCTGGCGCGGCAGAAGCAGGCCGAGGCTTACAAGCACCGGGTGGATGTAATTGACCAGCTGCGCGCAAGCCAAACCGGCCCGGTCAGCCTGCTTTCCATGATCGCGGATACCGTCAACGGCACCGAAGCGGTCTGGCTGAACAGCATGCAGGACACGGGCAAGAATGTGGCCATTGACGGCACCGCGTTGAGCAGTGATGCCGTGGCCAACCTGATTTCCAATCTGCAGAAGACGGGTTTCTTCAGCAACATCGAGATCAAGGAAAGTTTTCAGGACGATGGAATCAAGGACATGCAAGCGTTTCAGTTTACGCTGACCTGCGAAAAGGCGAAGTCGTAAAGGCGGAACCGACTATGAATCTTGGCGAATTAACAGGTGTGAAGTTGTTGGGATCTCTGCTGCTGGTGGCGGTCGTGGGCACAGGCGGCCTCTACTATACGGTCTTCAAGGCGCAGCGTGATCAAAACGCAGCGGCCCAGATCAAGCTGCAGGCCAAACTGCGCGAGAACGCGGAGCTCCAAGCCTACAAGCCGAAGCTGGCAGACATCGACCGCCAGCTTACCAGCTTGAAGCAGCAACTCGAAATCGAGCGGCGCATCGTGCCGGATGAGAAGGAAGTGGACAATTTCATGCGCATGGTGAGCGGAGAAGCGCGCAAGTCGGGAGTAGAAATCCGCCGCTATACGGCCAAGCCGTACGTCGCGAAAGAGTTTTACACCGAAGTGCCGTTCGAAGTGGAGTTCGATGGTCCGTACTACTCGATGCTGGGGTTCTTCGACCGGCTGGGAAAAGTGGAACGCATCGTAAACGTTTCGAACCTGCTGGTGGCAACGTCGAAAAAACCAAACGCTGCGGGCGCGAAGCATACGTACCAATACGCACCGAGTGAGACTGTGGTGGCCACGTGCCTGACCACGACGTATTTCAGTCACGACCTGGATCCGGCGGTGGCGCCGGCCAGCAAGCCCGGACCACCGGTGAAGAAGTAGGAGGGACAGGATGAAGACGAAGCCAGCAATCACGATTACGACGACAATTCTGGTTTCTGTACTGGCCGCGGGCCTGGCCTCGGCCCAGAGTCCGATCATTATCCAGAACACGCGCAACACCATGAATGCGGTGAGCGACAATGCCACGGCCGCGTCGAATCAAGCTCTCGGCATTCACCATGCGGCGCCAGTAGCAAAGATGACGACAACGAGCGCCGCGCCTGCTCCGGCCAAGCCGAGTGTAGCGGGGACGGTTACCCCCACGAAGTCATCCGTGCAGGCGGTTGCGAAACCGGCCGGTGCGAAGAGAAAGGGTGGCCCGAGACGGGGTGGCGTAGTCGTGGCCACCGTGCCGCAGCCAGCCGCGACGGCTCCCCAGGATAATTCGGCAGCGGTCGCTACCGTAGCCGGCAATGGCGCTTCGGGGGCAGGTGAAGGAGAGCCGAACGAGCAGCAGGTCGTCCCCGACAGTAAGTACAACGCCAACGGGAGGCGGGATCCTTTCATCAGTCCGGTGGTGAGCCACTCCAGCGGTTCGGGTTGCAGCACCGGCAAGAAGTGTCTGGAAATTGGGACCATCAACCTGCGTGGCGTGGTGCACGCGGAAAGCGGTTTCATCGCTGTGGTCAGTAACAGTGTGAACAAAGCGTATTTTCTGCGGGAGAACGATCCGGTATTCAACGGTTATGTGGTGAAAATCACGGGCGATTCCATCGTTTTCCAAGAAACATTGCAAGACCGGTTGGGTAAGACGTTTACGCGGGAAGTAGTGAAGAAGATTACGACTCCGGCAGTGTAGGCCTGGAGACAGAGGATTCGAAGAGAGACTTTCTAGGAAACACATGGAGGCGAAACGGCCTCGCATGGGGGGATAGGGAAATGCGAAAGCAACTGCTGGGCATCTTGGTTCCGCTGCTGGCGTTCGTACTGATCGCCGCCGCGGCTGACACGACGGGCAAGGGGGTGGCCAAAGAAACGACCGCTGCGTTGCAGCGGCTCGAGGTCGCTCACAGCCAGGACGGATTGCGGGTCGAGTTCAAAGCGAAGGGCGCGCAGGCGCCCAAAGTGACGACACTCGATTCTCCGGCGCGCATCGTCGTCGACTTTCCCAACACCGTGATGGCCACGGCGCAGAGCCGCATCAGCGTTGGCAGCGATGGCGTGAAAGACGTCCGCGTGGGGATGGACGGGCAAACACCGCCTACCACCCGAGTGGTCGTCGATCTCGCCAGCGCCGACAGCCGACAGCATGAATTAGTAGCGAGCCCGGACGGCAGCTTCGTTCTCACGATCCACGACGCGGTTCTGGCCCATCGCCAACCGGCGCCGGCCGTAAAATCGGTGGCCGCGAGCGCCGCGCCACAACTGGTGCTGGCTTCGGCTCCGGTAACTTCGGCTCCAGGGGCTCCGGCCTCGGCAGAGAACGCCCAGGCACCGGTGGATTTTGCTCTGGTCGAGCCCAAGTACTCGGTGAAGGACGCCAAAGCTGACGACAAGGTTGACGACAAAGCCGCCCAGCCGGCTGCGAAGGCCGAGGGAGCAGCCAGTCGCTTTGCCGACAAGACGGCGTCGGAACTGGTTGCCACCAAGACCAATGCCGCCCTCGGACAAGCTGCCGCCAGCGCTCCGACCATCCAGCCCGCGGTCAACCTAGCCGCCGAACAGAAGGTCCAGTTGGAGCAGAAGCCGGCTGAGAAGGGCGCCAAGTATACGGGCGAGCCGATCTCGGTCAATCTTAAGGACGTGGATCTGAAAGATTTCTTCCGTCTGATTCACGAGATCAGCGGTCTGAACGTGGTGCTCGATCCCTTGGTCCACGGCAATCTGACCATCGTGCTCGATGACGTGCCGTGGGATCAGGCGCTGGACATCGTGCTCAAGAATAACGATCTGTCTCGCCAATTGGATGGCAACGTACTGCGCATCGCCACCGTGGAAACGTTGAAGAAGGAAGCCGAAAACCGGCGCGCCCAGATCGATGCCGAGGCGCTCGCGGTCGACAAAGTCAGCATCACCCGCTTCCTCAGCTACGCCCACGCCAAAGACCTGATACTGCCGGTCAAGAAATTCCTCAGTCAGCGTGGCGACATTGTGGCCGACGAACGTACTAACGCGCTGATCGTCTCCGACATACCGGCGGTTCTGCCGCAGATTGACCGCATCATCCAGCAGATGGACCGCAAGACGCAGGAAGTCGAAATTGAAGCCCGCGTCGTGGCGGCTACCCGCAGCTTCGCTCGCGACATCGGCGTGCAGCTGGGCGTGGGCTGGGGCAACGGCACCACCGGCGTTGGCGGCGTAAACTCCGTTGGCACCTCGCCGATTATTGTCGGTGGTGGCGCCGTGCCAAATCCCCTATATCCCGTCGTCGGTACGCCCACGACTGGAACTCAGGTTCCGTTGTTTTCGAACCTGGGCGTAACTGGGCCGACCAGCGGTTTGCAATTTACGAACTTCTCAAACAACATGCGGATCGACATGATCCTCACCATGGCGGAGTCACGCGGGTTGCTGAAAGTTCTTTCCCGTCCGCGCATCGTCACCCAGAACAACATTCAGGCGGTGGTGAAACAGGGCGTGAAAATACCGATCATGACCGCAGCCTCGTTAGGCTCTCCTCCGACCACTACCTACGTGGATGCTTTCCTGCGACTGACGGTTACTCCTCAGATCACGTCGGAAGGAACCATCTTCCTCAACGTGGATGTGGAAAACACCTTGCCGGACTATAGCCACGAAGACTCCAACAACAACCCGTCCCTGATCACACAGCAGGCCACCACGCAAGTGCTGGTCACCGACGGCGGAACAGTGGTGATTGGCGGCGTGATCCAGACCCAGAACACGCTGGCCATATCGCAGGTGCCTGTGCTCGGGGATATCCCGTACCTTGGCAACCTGTTCAAGCATCGCACCGTGACCACAACCAGTCAGGAACTGATTTTCTTCATTACTCCGCGCATCATTCAGACGTAAGCGCGAAGTTTGAAACAGCAAAAGCCGCCGGCTTTCTCGGAGAACCTGCCGAGAGCCCGGCGGCTTCGCTTTTGCGGCGAGCTACGGGCTTCGAGCTTGAAGCCATGAACTCGTAGCTCACAGCCGCTTCTTGCTACACTCCTGTTATGGATCACGCTGGCCGCCTGAGTCGTCTTCGATCTGGGCTCGAAGAAAACCATCTGGACTCGCTGCTGGTGGCTCATCTTCCGAATATCCGCTATCTCTGTGGCTTTACGGGTAGCACCGGGGTCTTGCTAGTCGCGGATCGTGGTTGCATCCTGTTTACGGACAGCCGTTACCGCACCCAGGCCAAGGAAGAGGTCGACGGTGCAAGCATCGTGATTGCGCGCAAGTCCCCGCTGGTGGTAGCGGCGGAGTGGTTGATCGCGCACAAAGGACGTTCAGCGCCCGCATCGGTGGGCATCGAAGCGGAATCCATTACCGCCGGTATGCGTGACCGGTTAGCGTCCGTGTTGAAAGGGAGGATGAACGGGAGGATGAGAGGGACGAATAAAGCTCGCCTCCGTTCCGCGCCGCCGCTAATCGAGCGCGCTCGCATGGTGAAGGATGCTGCCGAGATCCTGCTTATTCGGCGGGCGGTGGAACTCGGCGCCAGTCTCTTCCACATAGCACTCAAGAAAATTCGGCCGGGTGTGAGCGAAGTCGAAGTCGCCGGCGCCATGGAATACGAAGCTCGTTGTGCGGGGGCCGAAGGGATGTCCTTCCCGACGATACTGGCTTCCGGAACTCGCTCGGCAATTGTGCATGGCCGTGCCTCCGGCGCGGGCATTCCACGGCGCGGGTTCGTGGTGTGTGATTTTGGTGTTATACTCGCCGGTTATTGTTCGGATCGCACGCGAACCGTGCACGTCGGGCGGCCGTCGAGAGAAGCTCGACTCCTGTACGAAGCGGTTCTGGAAGCACAGCAGGCTGCCATCGCGGCCGTTCGCCCGGGAGTGACGGCCGCTGAGGTAGACGGCGCGGCTCGGCGGTCGCTTCGCAAACGGAAACTGGCCCGGTATTTCACTCATTCCACCGGGCATGGTTTAGGATTAGAGATACACGAGGCGCCCAGACTGGCGGAAGGACAAACCCAGACACTGGAGCCGGGAGAGGTCATTACGATTGAGCCGGGCGTGTATGTTCCCGGGGAATGCGGTGTGCGGATCGAAGACGTGGTGGTGGTTACCCCTTCGGGCTGCGAAGTGCTAACGCCCACAGATAAAGAACTGGTCATTATTTAGAATTTAGTGCGTGATTTTCCGTAGAGACACGGCTTGCCGCGTCTTCTGCCGCAGAGTGATATGGGGCAAGCCCTGTCTCTGCTTAGAATCTAAAACGGAACCACCCCTCATCCATGAATCAAAAAGAGCTGAAAGAACTCATCGAGTTCTTAATCGAGAAGGACATCGCCGAATTTGAATTGGAGCGCGGCGATGTCAAGGTGAAGATCAAGCGCGCCGCCGAGCCGGTAGCGGCGGCGTTGCCCGACTCGCGCTATATCGCGGTTCACCCCGCGCCCGTCCCGGTTCCGACTTCTGGACCCGTGCCTGGCCGGATTGATTTGGCGGCTGACGCCGGTGCGCCCGAACCTGAGCAAGGCTTGCACACTGTGCGGTCGCCAATCGTAGGCACCTTTTACGAAGCGCCCTCGCCGGGGGCGCCGCCATTCGTCAAAGTCGGCGATGCGCTGGAGGTGGGCCAGGTTTTGTGCATTGTTGAGGCAATGAAGCTGATGAACGAAATCGAATGCGACGTGGCGGGAGAGTTGGTCAAGAAGCTCATCGCTAACGGTCAGCCCATCGAGTACGGCCAGGAACTTTTCGTCGTCCGGCCGGCAAAATAAGCTCTCAGTTCTCAGCTCGCAGCTCTCAGGGAAAATTCCAGTGCTGTGCTGTCACGTGATTTTCCTGAAAGCTGAGAGCTGACAGCTGAGAGCTTTCACATCTATGTTCAAGAAAATTCTGGTAGCGAATCGCGGCGAGATTGCGTTGCGCGTCATTTGCGCATGCAAGGAACTCGGCATCCGCTCGGTGGCGATCTACAGCGAGGCGGACCGGAATTCGCTCCACGTGCGCTTTGCCGATGAAGCGATTTGCATTGGCCCGCCGCAGCTGGCGCAGAGTTATCTCAATATTCCCGCGGTCATCAGCGCGGCCGAGATCGCCAACGTCGATGCCATCCATCCCGGCTATGGCCTGCTTTCGGAAAATGCCAACTTCGCGGAGGTCTGCGAAGCCTGTCACATCAAGTTCATCGGTCCGACTCCCGATGTTATCCGGCTCATGGGCGAGAAGGAAAAGGCTCGCGCCGCCATGAAACAGCACGGAGTGCAGATCGTTCCCGGTTCGGACGGAGTGGTCGCTTCTGCCGAAGAAGCGCAGGAATGGGCACGGCAAATCGGTTTTCCTATCATCGTAAAGGCCACGGCCGGCGGTGGCGGGCGTGGCATGCGTATTGTGCGCAACGAAGATGAACTGCCCGCGCTCTACCGCCAGGCGCAGTCGGAGGCCGCGGGCGCCTTCGGCAACGGCGACCTTTACCTGGAACACTATGTCGAGAACCCGCGCCACATCGAATTCCAGGTGCTGGGCGACGAGCACGGCAACGTCGTCAGTCTGGGAGAACGCGAGTGCTCGATTCAGCGCCGCCATCAGAAGTTGCTGGAAGAGTCGCCGTCCGTGAGGATGACGCCCGAGCTGCGCAAGGAAGTCGGAGACGTCATCAGCAAAACGCTCAGCCGGGTCGGCTATCACAATGCGGGCACCATCGAATTCCTCATGGACCAGGAGCGGCGGCTCTACTTCATCGAGATGAATACGCGCATCCAGGTCGAGCATCCGGTCACGGAAATGGTCACGGACGTGGACCTGGTCAAGAGTCAGATCATGATCGCCGCAGGCGAGAAGCTGGCCGACGTGTTGCACGGCCCCATCGTGCATCGAGGACACGCCATCGAGTGCCGCATCAACGCCGAGCATCCGGAAAAGTTCACGCCCTCGGCGGGCAAGATTACGACGTTCAACCCTCCGGGAGGGACGGGCGTGCGCATCGACACCGCCGCCTATGCCGAAGGCACGATCCCTCCTTATTATGATTCGCTGATTGCCAAGCTGGTGGTGCGTGGCAAGGACCGCGACGAGGCCATTTCGCGCATGAGCCGAGCGCTGGGAATGTTTATTGTGGAAGGAATCTACACCACAATTCCGCTGCACCGGAGAATTCTGGCCGACCCGGATTTCCGTGCGGGTAATTTTGATACCGGCTTCATCGAGAGATTCTTGGCGAAAAAAGAACCGGCCAGATAAAAAATTTGTCTGTAGAGACGCGACTTGCCGCGTCTCCGCTGCTGCGATCTTAGGCGCGTCAAGAGCCGTATCGACAGTTGAACCCATGTTGCAACTACCGCGACTCTACCCGATTCTCGATGCGGCGTGTTTTCCTGACGCTGCCAGAATGTTTGCCGCCGCCGAGGAGCTCGCTGCTGCCGGCTGCGCACTGCTCCAGTACCGGAACAAAACAGGCAATGCCCGCCGAATGCTAGACGAGGCTCGTGAACTCAGGGTGCATCTCGGAGCAAGTGTCAGCCTCCTCATGAACGACCGCGCCGACCTCTGCCTCGCGGCTAGTTTCGAAGGCCTGCATGTCGGGCAGGATGATCTGTCTCCCGAAGCGGCTCGCCTGATCGTTGGCCCCGTGCGCTGGCTCGGAGTATCGACACACAATCCGGAGCAGCTTGCGGAAGCCAATAAAACTTCCGCCGACTACGTGGCCATCGGTCCGATCTTTGCGACCACCAGTAAGGCCGATCCTGACCCAGTCGTCGGCCTCGAAGGCGTTCGTCGGTCAAGGGAACTGACGCGCAAGCCTCTGGTGGCAATCGGCGGCATTACCCGCGCCAACGCCCGTTCCGTCATCGACGCCGGCGCGGACTCCGTGGCCGTGATATCCGACTTGCTACGGGATCCCCGCAAATCAGCAGAAGAATTTTTAAGGGTATTGGGTTAAAGTTGAAAAGCGCTTGCAGCGGATTCAATCTCCGGTAGAGACGCGGCTTGCCGCGTCTCCGGCAGCGCCCGAGAAGCTGTTAGCGGAGACGCGGCAAGCCCCGTCTCTACGGCAGAAGTGGTTTAGGAGGTTCGTGAGCACAATCGTTCCACCCCCAGTTCCCGCGAGCGTCAGCGATTGGGAGCGTCACACCCATCAGGATAAAGAGCTGGTCAAAGCCCTCGGCCTGACCAGCGCGACCATGCTGGTCATGGGTTCCATGATCGGCTCAGGCATTTTCATAGTCTCCGCCGAAATCTCTCGCGAGGTAACCTCGCCGGCGCTGCTCATTGGCGCATGGCTCGTTACCGGCTTTCTGACCATTGTCGGCGCGCTCACCTATGGTGAACTGGCGGCCATGATGCCGCGGGCTGGCGGGCAGTACGTTTACCTGCGCGAGTCGCTTGGCCCGCTCTGGGGTTTTCTCTACGGCTGGACTCTGTTTCTCGTGATTCAGACGGGCACGATCGCCGCCGTGGGCGTCGCCTTCGGCAAGTTCCTCGGGATCTTCTGGCCGGCAGTCTCCTCCAGTAATTGGATCATCCACCTGTGGAAAGTACCGAAGTTTGCGGTTGGTCCCATGATGCTCGGCGGCATGGATGTTGGACTGAACACGCAGAATCTCGCCGCTATCTTTGTCGTGATCGCGCTTTCAGTCATCAACATTTTCGGTGTGAAGACGGGCGCTTTCATCCAGAACATTTTTACCACCGCGAAAGTGTCGGCGCTGCTCGGGTTGGTGCTCTTCGGAATATTCCTTGGCCGGAACGCGCAGGCGGTGGCCGCGAATTTCGGCGCAAACTTCTGGCACAACTCCGGCCTAGGCACGTTGCATGATGTGAGCGGCGGCATGGGAGCAAGCGTCTTGGTCTCGACGCTTACCGTGCTGGCGATTGCGCAGGTCGGTTCGCTATTTTCCGCCGATGCCTGGAACAACGTTACCTTCACCGCCGGAGAGGTGAAAAATCCCAGCCGGAATCTTCCCTTGTCGCTGGCGCTCGGCACCGGCGTGGTGATTGCGCTCTACATCGCATGCAACTTTATCTATCTGGGCGCGCTGCCGCTAGTTGGCAGTCCGACCGGAGCGACGCTTCTGGAGCGCGGCGTCCAGTACGCCCGCGAGGACCGCGTCGCCACCGCCGTCATGACCCAGATGTTCGGTTCCATCGGCGGATCGCTCATGGCGGTAGCCATCATGATTTCAGGCTTTGGCTGCTGCAATGGCCTCATACTCTCCGGCGCCCGCGTCTACTACGCCATGGCGAAAGATGGGCTGTTTTTTCGCAGCGTGGCCCGGCTGCATCCCCGCTATAAAACGCCCGCGATTTCGCTGATGGTGCAAATGGTCTGGACGTGCGTTCTCTGCATCTCCGGCAGTTACGGCCAGCTTCTCGACTACATTATTTTTGCGGTGCTGGTGTTCTACGTGCTCACCATCGTCGGACTTTTCGTCCTGCGCCGCACTCATCCCGAGGCTGAGCGTCCGTACAAAGCCGTCGGATATCCAGTACTGCCTGTGATTTACATTGTGATGGCTTTGTTTATTGACGTCGTCCTGTTACGCTACAAACCGCAATACACCTGGCCGGGATTGTTTATCGTGCTGCTTGGCATTCCGGTCTACTACATCTGGCGGCCGCAAGCCCAGACGACTTAGCAGCCTGCGGTGCGAGTGAGATTTGTATAGTGAGATTTGCATAATGCGATTTGTATCAGGGTATGCCCTTAGGCGTACCGTAAGTGTCGCGTTACCAACGCGGCTTTAGGTGCTAGATGCGGGATTTTCACCACGGGTGTTAGGTTTAGCCGAACAGGAGAGATGCCATTGATGACTGACCTCTTTGCGAAAAAGCCGCTTGAGTTGCTGATGGAGGAGGCGCGAGAGACGGGCTCGCATAGTTTGAAACGCACGCTGGGCGTATTTCAGTTGACGGCGCTCGGCGTCGGCGCGGTGATTGGAGCCGGAATCTTCGTGCTCTCCGGCTTGGGCGCTCACTACGCCGGGCCCGGGCTGATGCTCTCCTTCGTGCTTTCCGGGTTAGGTTGCACTTTCGCGGCTCTCTGCTACGCGGAGTTTGCGGCCATGATCCCATTGGCGGGCAGCGCGTACACCTATGCGTACGCTACTCTGGGCGAAATTATTGCCTGGATTATCGGCTGGGACCTCACCCTCGAATACGCCATGGGTGCGAGCACGGTGTCGTCTGGTTGGTCGAATCACTTTATCGAACTGCTCAATATTTTTCATGTCAAGATGCCGCTCTGGCTGGCGTATGACCACTGGACCGGACTCAGCCAGGCGCAGAAGGTTGTCGCTCGCCAGATGGCGCTGGCCTCCGATCCCACGCTTGTGCCGGGCACGCAGGCTTTCCTTAACAAAGTGACGGCGATCATGGCAGCGCAATCGCCAGAGCTGTTGCAGAAGGGTCACGATCTGCTCAATGCCCCACATCTGTTCGGATACGAAATAGGGGTCAACGTGCCCGCCTTCGTGATCGCTCTGGTGATTACGGCGATTCTGGTGATTGGCATCAAGGAGAGCGCTCGCTTCAACGCCACCATCGTCACTATTAAGGTTGGGGTTGTCCTTTTTGTGATCGGACTCGGTGTCCACTACATTAGCGCCGTCAACTGGGGAACGGACTGGGCCAGTTTTGCGCCATTCGGATTCTCGGGAATCGGGGCCGGAGCCGCATACATCTTTTTCGCCTATATCGGATTCGATGCAGTTTCCACTACCGCACAGGAAGCGAAGAATCCGCAGCGCGATCTTCCGATCGGCATCATTGCTTCGCTGCTGGTCTGCACTGTGTTGTATATCGCGGTGGCAGCAGTTCTGACCGGCATGGTGCCGTGGAGAGAAGTCAACATTGAGGCGCCCATTGCGCGGGCTTTCCTGGACAGAGGGCTTACCGGTGCATCCAACATCATTACGCTCGGCGCGCTGGCCGGCCTCACCAGCGTAATGCTGGTCATGCTTCTGGGCCAGACTCGCGTGTTGTATTCGATGGCGAACGATGGCCTTTTGCCCAAGAAATTCTTTGCTGATATTCACCCGCGCTTCCGGACGCCGTGGAAGAACACCATGCTCGTGGGCCTGCTGGCGGCAATCGTCGGCAGCCTGACTCCCATTGACGATATCGGCAAAATGGTGAACATCGGAACGCTGCTGGCATTCGTGATTGTTTGCATTGCGGTCATGGCGTTGCGCTACACGAACCCTGGTCAACCTCGACCCTTCCGGACGCCCTGGGTTCCATTTGTGCCGGTCATGGGCATCGTTTTCAACGGCTACATGATGTACAAACTCGGCTGGATCAACTGGGCGCGATTAATCATCTGGCTGGTTATAGGCATGGTAGTTTATTTCACCTACAGCCGAAAACACAGCCGAGTGCAAGCAGCGCTCGAAGGCCGCAAAACAACGGAGCCAGTCCTACGGTAGAGACGCGGTTCGCCGCGTCTCCCAGCGGTCGGAAGGGATCTATGCTGATTCTTCTGATGATGCTGTTAGTGGGGATGTTCGCCGGAGCTTGGGGCTTCATGGTGTGCTTCTTGCCCTCCTGATGGGACAGACTCACAGAGGCCCTCGGCGGTCCTACTCCTCACTGGATGTATCCCGGCCCGAAAAGTCTGGCTCCGGTCATAAAACTGGTTAGCCGTGCCGCCGGCATGGTCATATGGATCGGAGGCTGTTGGTTTGCTTATGTCGCAGCCTCGGGGATTTGTAGGTCCCTTGCCCGACAAACGACTACTGCTCCTGCATTTTTCTTGCAATCGCCGTCACCAGCCCACGTGGAGAAAAGCGCACCGACTGTGCCAGCAGCCAGTTCTTGAATCCGGAAATCACCACGGGTTTTCCGGCCATCAACGCGCGATAACCGTCTTCGGCAACAGAGTGCGCATCCATCGAACCGAACCTGAGCAGGCGTTGGCCGGTGGCATTCGCGCGCTTGTGGAACTCCGTCGCCGTCGCACCCGGGCAGAGGCAAGTCACGGTGACGCCTGTCCCCTCAAGCTCATTCGCCAGCGCCTCCGACAAATGGAGCACATAAGCCTTGGTCGCGAAATATACGGCCATCAGCGGCCCCGGCTGAAACGCAGCAGTGGATGCCACGTTCAGGATGCGTCCATTCTTGCGTTCCATCATCGCTGGAAGATACAGGCGCGTCAGGTGGGTAAGAGCGGTCACGTTGAGTTGGATCTGGCGCAGACATTCTTCCAGATCGTTTTCGGCGAACATACCGTACTGTCCGAATCCCGCGTTGTTGACCAGCACACCCACCTGAATGTCCGCGCGCGTGGTCTGATCCAGCAAATACGCGGGAGCTCCCGGTTCGGTCAGGTCGGTCGCCAAAATGAACGAACGTGTGCTGTGCGATTTCTCCAGCTCGGATGCGAGCTGCCGGAGTTTATCCGCGCTGCGGGCAACGAGAATCAGGTTGTAGCCTTCGCGCGCGAAGATGCGGGCGAGTTCCAGTCCGATGCCGAACGAGGCGCCCGTGATCAAAGCGGCTTTGCGGTCAACAGTCGGCATTTAGCATTTAGCACTTAGCATTTAGGCAACAAAACAAAGGCGGGTCCGAAGACCCGCCTTTGCCCTCGGGAAACGGTTTTTCCATCTACACGTGTGCCAGCGCCGGTTCCACTCCGTAGATCGAGTACCACGAGGTTGCGGCCTTCAGGCGATCGTTCACATTATTAATGTTCTTCACGCCTTCATCTTCCAGCCACTTCCGGAACGCATTCGCGCCCTGTTTCGCATAGACGGGGATGCCTTCTTTCCAGGTGGCGCGTCCGCAGAGCACGCCGTTGAATTTCACGCCCGACTCGGCTGCCAGCTCGAGCGACTCGGTGAACTCGGAATTGCTCACGCCCGCCGACAGATAGATAAACGGCTTGGTGGATACCGCCGCTGCCTCATGGAAGAATTTAATCGCCTCCTGCTTCGAGTAAGCCTTCTCACCTTTGAAGGACTTGGTCCCTTCCACAAACTTCATGTTGATAGGGACTTCGACCTTCATCACGTCAACGCCGTAGCGGTCCTTGGTGAATTCGCGCATGCTTTCGATGACCGCTTTTGGTTTCTTCTTGGCGAAGTCGAAGCCTTTTTCGTCCACGCCTTCTTCGTAAGTGACAAACTCCAGGAAGAACGGGATGTCGTTGGCGCGGCACTCATCGCCCAGCCGTTCGACCCATGCGTGCTTTTTGTCGTTAATCTCTTTTGGATCAAACGGCGTGTAGTAAAGCAGAATCTTGACGCAATTCGCGCCCGCTTCTTTCAGACGGCGTGCCGACCAATGATCGAGGAGATCGCCGAGCCTCCCCGGTCCTGTCTTGTCGTAGCCGGTCTTTTCATAAGCCAGCAGCAAGCCAGCATTTTTTGCGCGCCGCTTCGAAGCCGGCAGACCCCACTCCGGATCGAGCAGGATAGCGCTGGCGTGCGGCGTCAGCACCTCGCTCACCAGAATCTTGAATTCTTCCATCATTGAGTCGGAAACGGCCGACCCCTTTTCCTTGGCGAGAGACTTCTGCAGTGAGCCGCGCTGGTCCATGGCCGCGGCGGCGATTACGCCGCGTTCATTGGAGACAGCCTTCATTCCGGCGAGTTTGCCGGGCGTAAGTTTCATAACTCCTCCTGATGAGAGCAATAGAACAGGTAATTCTAAACCACAGCTCCCGCCCGGCGCGCGAAGAAAACTGTTGACGGTTCCTGTTTTCGGGGTATGATGCTGCCGATTCAGCAATTGGCCTGTTCTTCCCCTCAGGCCTGGGATGACCGACTCCAGATAGATAAGGCGATCCTCTTGTGGCCGAGCCTCTTTGTCTCGCTTGCAAAAGGACGCACCCAATTTTCAAGAAAAGGAGGAACCAAACGTGAAGACAACAAAACTCGTTTTCGCCATCGCCTGCGTGCTGGGATTGGTGGCAAGTAGCTTTGCCCAAAACGCCGGAACCAAGAAATCCCCGGGGATCCTGGGCTACCTGGATCCGAAAACCGGGGTCTTTCGCACTCTGCCGACGCCTGTCACAGACTCGGCAGAACCTGCAGCCACCACGGTATTCGGGGGCACGTTCGTAGTTACTTTTACGATCACCGTGAAATCGGCGATTGCCACGTCCGCCAAAATCTCGTGTTCTGTCACCGCGAGCCTGATCGATGCGGAGACCACGAATCCGAGCATCATCGAGGAAGAAGCGGCCGTCGTGGCAACCCGTTCCGGTTCGACTGCGACCTGTACCGTGACTATCCCGTACTCCTGGAACCTGGCGACTGGGTCCACCGACAAAGTCACGTTAGCCTACAGCCTCGTAGCTCCCGTCGAGGCAACCGCAACCACGGCGTTTCCACAGCGCCTGAGTACCCAGGACATTGCCACCATCTCTGTGCCAGCCAATGGTAAGACCACCGATGAAACGGTAACCGCTACCTTCTAGTACCGCCTAGTACCGCGGGCCTGACGTGGCAGGCCCGCGTCTTTTGCTCCTGCCCTGTTCGAACGGAGATAGCCTTCGATCACTCCGAGGCGGATGTCACTGCCGCAGCGCCAGCGTCCCCAGCACCGTCTGCTGCTTGGCAATCAGCGACTGGATGCCCTGCCGCGCCATCGCCATCATCTTTGCCAGTTGCGCGTCGTCGAACACCTGGTGTTCCGCCGTGGCCTGCAGTTCAACAATTTTGTTGCCTGCCGTCATGACGAAGTTCATATCCACATCGGCGCGCGAGTCTTCTTCGTAATTAAGATCGAGAAGAACTTCGCCGTCCACTATGCCGACGCTGATGGCGGCCACGAAATCCTTGATCGGAGCCGCGGTCAGCGTTCCCGCGTCGATCAGGCGCTGCAGAGCCAGGCCCAGCGCAACGAATGCTCCAGTGATCGAAGCCGTCCGCGTGCCTCCGTCCGCCTGGATCACGTCGCAATCGATCCAGATGGTGCGCTCACCGAGGCGCTTCAAATCGGCTATGGCACGCAGCGAGCGTCCGATGAGGCGCTGAATTTCATGGGTGCGTCCGCTTTGCCGTCCCCTGGCCGATTCTCGCGGGGAGCGGGTCAGAGTCGAGCGCGGCAGCATGCCGTACTCGCTCGAAATCCATCCTTTGCCCGAATTACGCAAGAATGGAGGCACCGTCTCCTCGACCGAAGCGGTGCAGATGACGCGCGTGTTCCCTATCTCGATCAGGGCCGAACCCTCCGCGGTCGAGATGAAGTCGGGAATGATGTTGACGGGACGAATCTGCTCGGGAGTGCGGTTATCGCTGCGAAAGATCATTAGAGGGAAATTCTAACAGTCGGAGCACGGAAGGGTAGCTCTCAGCTGTCCGTTCTCCGCCAGCAGCGACTGGAACAACCACGGCAATGGCGCGGCCGTCGGGTCCGTGCCCTCCGTCCCTTAGCCGATGACCGGGCACTACTGTCCGCAATTAACCACGGCGAGTTCGCTATCCATGGCTTCCGCAATCGCGATCTCCGCGCCATCTTCTTCCCCCGGACTACCGACGACAAACAACAGACCCGCCGCCACTCTGCCTGGATTAGCCGCAAACTTCGCTTGCTGCGGGCTCACGCTCTGATCACCAAAATCGTCGGCACACACCGCTACCAGCGAACCTCCAGCGGTCGCAGGATCATCGTGGCTATCCTCAGTGCGTTACGCTCCACGGTTGCCCAGCTCACGCCTGTGACAGCCCAACTAACCGCGGTCGCCGCATAGACGCCCTGAAAATCTTTGCAAACGGAAAGATTTTGGAAGTTAATGTCATAGGATGAGCGCTGTCGCGATGTTAGTGCGCCGGGATAAACCGGCATGAAGTAGAGGATGAAAGAGCCTTACGAGTAAAGACTAGCGATCTGCTCGGCCCCGAGTCTTGCACTGCTACCGCGAGGGACTCAGTGAAGCGTAGACAGGGGCTAGGCGGGGTGGGTATCCAGCTCCGAAAAGATACAATCCGGACGCCGCCGTCTTTAACATGCGCGGTAGGCAACATGAGCAAGAGCGCTAGCGCGAGTTCTTGTTCAGTCCGGCGTAGTCGAAGACCCCAGGCACGCCTAGAAACTTCATGCACGAGAACCGGGAGACCTCGGAGACACCTGCGGCCAAACCAGGCAGCAGGGCGGCGGGCGAAGGCAATAGCCGCACGGCCTGCATGTACGTCTGCGAGGGGTCACACCGTGGCATAGTGCGTGCTGAGCAGCACGTTGTTCAGGAGGGTTGAAGTCCCTCTGGCGCTCAAATGAGGGGTGCCATATCCAACAAGCGGGGATAAAACCTCGCTGGCCGGAGAAAGCAGAAGGTACGCAGACGTCTAAACGGGCACGAAGGCGAAAGCTGGATACAGCCAAGGCGGAGCTAGAGCCACTGCTGGCAGTACTCCGGAGGGCAGGGTGTCCATCAAGTGAATATCGCAAGATGGAATCTGAAGGGCATGAGGAGAAGTACCGGGCCGTAATCGATGGGGAGACCCATGATGAACCGGTCGGCCAAAGGTGGGATAGGTCGAGCCTGCACTATTGAGGCGAAGGCGTTCTCATTCACCCACCCACACCAAGGTGTTTGCGGACGGCACGGTACGGAAGAACAACGTGTGACCTCAGGAGAACTGGCAGAGTCTTCGGGTGGCACCGGAGTAAGCAGACCTATAAGCGAAAGCGAAGTGGCGAGCGACGCTTTGTCAGTAGTCGGACGGCTGAATATTACCTATGAAGAGTGGCGAAAGCCACGTGACCGGGCAACCGGCGACGGAATTGGGTTGGGGAAGGCAGCCGGCGAAGATGGTCAGGAAGAGAAAGGAAACCAGATGAGTAAAGAGGAGAGAGGTAGGAACAGTTCCTTTAGTGAAAAACCCGTACGCTCTCGTCTGAGGAGACTGGTGGACTGGATCAACCTGACGGGTGCCAAGAAGGTCCATTCATTAATTGACAAAGTGTACAAGCGGAAGAACCTGGAGATGGCCTGGGAGAAGGTGAAAGCGAACCGGGGAAGTGGAGGAGTGGATGGGCAGAGTCTGGAAGCCTTCGAAGCGCAGCTGGCGCAGCAGTTGGACCGGCTGCAGCGGGAGCTGAAAGAGGACACCTATCGGCCTCTGCCGGTGCGGCAACACCCGATCCAGAAGAGGGACAAACCGGGAGAGTATCGAATGCTTGGCATACCTGCGATCTATGATCGCGTGTGTCAGCAGGCGCTGCTCAATCGGTTG
Organism: uncultured Acidobacteriaceae bacterium; assembly: GCA_963730845.1. Taxonomy (GTDB): domain Bacteria; phylum Acidobacteriota; class Terriglobia; order Terriglobales; family Acidobacteriaceae; genus Acidiflorens. Next base: position 181,593 of record CAVSTM010000011.1, read on the forward strand.
GCGCCTATCTTCGAGCCGACATTCGATGATGCCAGCTTCGGATACCGGCGAGGGCGATCGACGAAGGATGCGCTGCGCAAAGTGTGGAAAGAGATTCAAGGCGGGTCGGAGTGGATCGTGGATGCGGACCTCCGAGACTTTTTCGGGTCCGTGGATCACGAGAAGCTTCTCACGCTGGTAGCCCAACGGGTAGCGGATGGCCGCGTGCTCCGCCTCATCAAGGCGATGCTCAAGGCGGGAAGCTACGGCAAAGGGCAGCTTTTTCCCAGTGAGCGTGGCACTCCGCAAGGGGGTGTGGTTTCGCCCACGCTCAGTAACATACTTCTGACGCCGTTCGATCGGGAGATGCGACTGAGAGGATATCAGTTGACGAGGTACGCCGATGATTGGGTGGTCACCTGTAAATCGGCAGCAGAGGCGCGAGCCGCAGTGGAAGCGGCTGGCCGAATCCTGAAACAACTGGGCGTGGAGTTACATCCGCAGAAGACGCGGATCGTTCACGTCCGCGAGGGCTTCGAGTTCCTCGGCTACAAAATCAAGCGCGGGCAGAAGAAGCTCCATCTGCCGGCGAGTAAGATTCGTAGTCAGGCCCGACAAGGTGCGCTGTATGCGTACCCCAAGGCGAAGTCGATCGAACGTTTCATGGACCAGGTCCGGCAGCGAACCAAACGGAGGATACCTCTGAAAACCAAGGAGCTGATCGCGGCACTTAACCCACTTTTGCGGGGATGGGGCCAGTACTACAAACGTGCCCACGTCCGAACGCTCTTCCACCGACTCGATGGCTGGATTGTACGACGGATCTGGTCGCATCGGTATAAGCGTTGGAGAAACAGCGGCTGGAAAAGGCTGCCTAAGAAGACGCTGTACCGCGAGCACGGACTTGTTAACTTAATCGGGTTAATTCCTTCGTTGGCATCTCGGAACGATTGAGTCTTCGTGAAAGCTGCATACGCGAAAAGTGTACGTGCAGTTTGAGCGGCGGACGGAGGCCAGCGCGCAAGCGCGCCTCCTCCGACCCGACACCGATGAATCATTCGAACAAAGACGGAATAGCGTCGGCGGAGAGTGAGGAGGGAAGGCTGCGGCTCAAGGAGAACACTTTCCCATTCGACACGTACCCGACTCAGCGCGGGACTGCGCGTGTCCCACGGGTGGGCAGGTGTGCGGACAAGCGATAAGTTTGGCCGCTATTCATCTGCGAGAAGAACCGGATGCGCTAAGGAGCGCCCGTCCGGGTCTGTGCGGGGGGCACCGGGCGACTGGTGTCCCTACCGCGATCGCCAACCCTCGACGGAGAGATCAGTCGCTGGTGGTGAAAATTGTTTCACATTGACGGGAACAGGGATCGGGCGGACAATTGCAGCCGTTCGTTGAGGCCAATTAGGTGCGACGGCCCGCATTGTCGTGCCAAGTAACCGTTCTTTCAGGAGAGCCACTTATGTCCCAAGACGCACGCAGAATATTCCCGGCTGTGGTATTAGCCTGCCTTGTAGTTTTGCTGATCACCGTTCCGGCGTTCTCGCAGCCGGCGAGTGGTGGTCGCGGGTTATCGAATGCTCAGATCCTTGGCGCCGAAGATCTGTCCAAGCAGATGGCCGTTACGTTCTGGCTCAAGCAACACGACAAAGCCGGTCTTGATGAGATGGTCCGCCAGATGTACGACCGGAATTCGCCCAACTACCATCGTTGGCTCACTCTGAAGGAGTACGAAGCTCGGTTCGCGCCGAGCGCTGGAGATATGGCCATTGTTCGGCAGCATCTCGCCGCGAATAACCTCCACGTGATTGCCACCGACAAACTCAATCATGCCGTGACTGCGAGAGGCACCGTGGCCGATGTCGAACGCGCGACCGGTGTGCAACTCAACCGCGTGCTAATCAATGGCGAGGTGCATCGCCTGCCAAGCGCAGAGCCGGTCATCTCCGGTGCTGCAGGCAAGCTGGTTTACGCCGTCGAAGGCCTCACCGATTTCAAGTATAAGAGCCATGCGATACGTCCAATCAATCCCGATACCGGCAAGCCAGAGGTTGTGGTCCCGATGTCCCACGTCGGCCCAGCCGAGAAGTTCTTTAACGCCGACTGCCTGCGCGGCACGCAGACGAAGGAATTCAAGACCGGCGGCAGCGCCCCCTACGCCATCTACACTGGCGCTCGCTATGGTGGCAGCATCACTGCCGGTGTCCCCAATCTTCCGCCCTGCGGCTACGATGCACCGCAGGTGGACAAGGCATATGGCCTCACTTCCCTATACAAAGAAAAGCTCGATGGCACTGGCCAAACCATTGTGATCGTGGATGCCTACGGATCCGATACGATTACGAGCGACGCCAATATTTTCGCGGAGATCAACGGTCTTCCGGCATTGACCTCGAGCAACTTCGCGATCTACTACCCCACTGGCCCCACGAATTGCGGAGGTAATACTTGCGGCTGGGATGTGGAGACTAGCCTTGACGTGGAGTGGTCGCACTCGGTTGCGCCGGGAGCCAACATTGCCCTTGTCCTGGCGCTCGACAACTCCAACACCAACCTTGACCTTGCGGTGCTCTATGCCATCGATGTCCAACTAGGTCCGGTGATTTCCAACAGTTATGGCATCGAAGAGGCCGCTCTCGCAACCTTCGATCCGGGCGAACTCATTGTTGAGAACAACATCAACGAAACGGGCGCTGCGCTCGGCATCTCGGTCAATTTCTCGAGCGGCGACAGCGGAGACTTCCTGCTTGCCTACGGTTCGACTACCGTTTCCATGCCTGCGTCTTCTCCCTACGCGACCAGCGTCGGTGGCACCAGCTTGTTCCTCAACTCCAACAACTACATAAAGTTGCAGACGGGCTGGGGCACCAACTTAACCCGCATCGCAAACGCTACTCCCAATCCGCCCATAATCCCGCCGGACTTCATCGGCTTCTACTTTGGCGCGGGTGGCGGCACGAGCGGTGTCTGGCCACTGCCGCCTTACCAGTCGAGCCTACGGGGTAGCTGGCGGCTCGTTCCTGACATCGCGATGGTGGCTGATCCCTACACCGGAGTCGAGTTTATCGATACCGAAGGCGGAGAGACCTTCATCTCAGTCGTCGGCGGAACCAGCCTCGCCTGCCCCACGTTTTCGGGCATATGGGCGATCGCCACTCAGGCTGCCGGCACGTGGCTCGGCCAGGCGGCTCCCATTCTTTACGGTCTGCCTGCCGGTGCAATCACCGACGTTGTCGCCTCAAACGGGCCTAACAACGTCAGTGGCATCACCAACACTCCGCCCGTTGCTCCGGTCTACTACTCTCCTGCGGAGTTGGTCGCTCCGGTGCAGAACTCCACTGAGTTCATGAGCTTGCTCTACAACGGAACCTCTACTCGTTGGTACGCGATCAGCTTTGGCACGGACAGTTCGCTGACGACGGGTCCAGGATGGGACAACGTTACCGGACTCGGCACGCCGAACGGCACCGACTTTGTGGCGGCCGTGGCCGCGGCGAAATAATCCACAGTAAAAATGAAGCACGAACCAAGGCAGGCCGGAGTGGTTCCGGCCTGCTTTTTTGTGTGTGCCAAGCATGTTCAACAGCTAGGAGGTGAGAGCCCTCTACCCAGTCTGATGGAGACGAAGGGTTAGTGAAGCGCAAGGGTGAAATAACACCCGCCGCGAGGCGGGGCCTGAAAGAAGCGTGGAACAAAGACGCGAGCCGATGAACAAGAACCGGATATGAGGCCTACGGTGGCGGGCGAGCGAGCCGATGATTGCGAAGCCCATTATCCATCAAGCTCACTGGTGGTAAATCCGGCGGTTGCGCGTCGAAAGCGGTTGAACTTACCTTGGGAGATCTGCGGCATGTCACGGAATCGTGACTGAGGATGAAGCGATTCATCCTGACCGTGGCGCAGAAGTCAGCAGAGGGCAAAGTAGGTCAGGCAGTCGGCGAGGATATTGAGGCACTCCAATGCCGAAAGGCGGAGAAACAGATAGGCCAAGCCGGGAACGGTGATCGAAGGCCCGAACGGTACCCCGCAAGGGGAATAAAGGAAAGGGCAAGTAAGCGGCGCGACTCATGAGCGGACGGCGGCAGAAAAACCGGCCCGGACAAGAGGTGCTGGCCTTTCCGGCGGAAAGTAGGAGTGATGCTCCGAAGGCCGCCGAGCAAGGGACCGAAACGCTTATGGCGAAGCGCAAGTCAGAAAGCCTGGCTGGAACCGAACGACTGATGGAAGAAGTCTGCGAGCTGGAAAACTGCAAGCAGGCATTACAACGAGTCAAGGCGAATAAAGGGAGTCCGGGAGTAGACGGGATGACCGTCGATGAGCTCTCGGAGTACCTGAAGCAGCATGGGTTGAAGATCGGGGAACAGCTACGAAGCGGAACTTATCAACCGCAGCCGGTAAGACGGGTGGAAATCCCGAAGCCGGATGGCAGGGGAATGCGCAAGCTAGGCATTCCTTGCGTGCTGGATCGCTTTATTCAGCAAGCGGTGTTGCAGGTTCTGCAGAAGCGCTGGGACCCGACGTTCTCCGAACACAGCCACGGTTTCCGACCGGGGCGCAGTGCGAAGCAAGCGGTGCACAAGGCGCAGCAGTATATCGCCGAAGGATACCGCTGGGTGGTGGACCTCGACTTGGAAAAATTTTTCGATCGAGTAAACCACGACCGTCTGTTAGCGGCGGTGGCCGACAAGCGAATGCTCAAGTTGATCCGAGCGTTTCTGAAAGCCGGAGTGATGGAGGACGGGTTGGTAAGTGCGGTGGATGAGGGAACGCCTCAAGGCGGTCCGCTCACGCCCCTTACACAAAAGGTAATTTTGACCGTTTAGGGGTTCGGAGCCCCCATTTTGTGGCGGACCTGAAGGAATCGGAATGCTGTGACGAATGGTGATGGTATCCTCGCCGACCAGAATTTCTTTAACCAGCAGTCGAACGATTTTTTGGCGTTCCATGACACTAAGACTTTCGGCAGCACTACGCAGGCGAGTAAGGAATGCTGTGAGAGTTTCTGCTAGACGCAGGAATGTGGCGCGATCATTCGCCTGGTCGGTGATCGCCTGCAGTTCAGCCCGGAGGGCCCGTTGGCGCTGTCGCAGCATAGGCATGCGTTCACGCAACTGCTCAAGCGACAAGAGCTCTTCTTGATAGGCGGTGAGCAGTCGTTCGATGCCTTTGTCCACCTGGCTCAACTCCCTCTGCAAACTCTGCTCCCGTTTCCGGGTTGGATCAGAAGTGCGTGCGGCGGCCAGCCGGCGATCAAGTTCCTGCTGGATCAAAGCTGGGTTTTCGAGCAGGCGGACCACCTCGGCCCAGACGATCTGATCGAGCAGTTCCTGGCGAATGAAGCGATTATTGTCGCAAACGGGGCCGCCCAGTTTCCGCCAGCTATCGGAGCCAATGCACTTGTAGTAATGAATTTTCCGTGCGCTGGTTTGCGTCGAGGTTCGCGACAAGGCGTAGCCACACTTCGCACAACCGACGAGCCCCTGCACCACACTGGGGGCGATGGTACGCCGACGCGATCGTATCTTGTTGTGGTCCAGCAGCTCTTGGGCACGGGCGAAGCTTTCCTCGGTCACCAGGGCTGGCACGGGGATCTCAATCCACTCTTCGCGAGGGCGTTGGTGGCCGGCGGTATTGCTGGGCGTAGTTATACCCCGCCGACGCTGTGAGCGCGTTTGCGTACGTGCAGAGAGGCGGGTCTTGCCGAAGCAGGCGACGCCGCGATAGGCGGGGTTCCGCAACATGCCCCAGACCACCGAGCGTTCCCAGCGGCCTGCCCTGCGCGGCGGAATGCCCTCGCGGTTGAGCCGCCGAGTGATCTCCGCGATGCTGAGTCCCTCGACGGTATACATCTCATAGACGCGCCGCACTACACTGGCCTCGGCTTCATTGATAATGTAGGCGGCGAGCGCCTCTTCCGTCTTGCGCATATAACGGTAGCCATAGGGAGCGCCGCTCATTACGCTCACCTCCCCTGTATGGGCACGGTGTCGCTTGCCACGCCGCGAGCGCTCCAGGATCTGTGCTCGTTCGTATTCCGCGATCATGCCTTGGAATTGCACCAGGAGTTGATCTTCTGGACTGTTGCCTTGCGGAGACTTTACGAACAACGTTTCCACTCCGTCGCGGGCAAACTCTTCGATCAGCAGAATCTGGTAAGCATACTTTCTGCTCAATCGGTCCGGCGAGTGCGCGAGCACAACTTGGATCTGTCCTTCGGCGGCGAGATCGCGCACGCGTTCCAAGCCCGGGCGCTCCAACGTAGCTCCGCTATAGCCTTCATCTTCGAAGACCCACTCTTTGGGCACCTCCAGTTCGTGGTGGTTGGCGAACTCGATCAGCGACGCCGTCTGGCTTGCAATCGTATTCTCCTCGCGTTGCTGTTCCGACGAAACCCGGGCATAGATTGCGGCCATTCTCATTATTCAACTCCTTCCCGCGTACGCCGACGGCGCGTTCGCGACATGGGACCAGAATCTCGTAAGCCTGCATGAGCTTCGCCTCGAGCAAGCGATCAAAGGAATATGCGATATGGATTCGAAATGGGTCGCCTCTTGGATGCGGCTCAGCCATGCCTTTTGAGAGTACGCAGAAAGGCATTCAATGCGGCGGTTACGGTTGCCCCTATAGTCAGACCGCTGCTTTTCGCGTATTTCCGGAGAAGTTCTACGGTTCGTGGCGGAAGCTTCAAAGTGACCGGTACTGCGGTCTCGGGAATTTCGACAGGACGATCGAGCTGAGACGCTTTCTCGAGGTAGCGATAGGCTTGCCGCTCGGATAGATGGAACTCGCATGCCAGCTGGCGAACTGCGTCGGCGCGCAGCAGTTGACGTCGCAGAAGACCACGCGCGGCGTTCAAATGCTGAGCCTTTTCCGCTTTGGTGGCGCGCGCCATCTTCCATAAATGTATCATCTGCCATAAACATATTACTCCTTGCGACGGAGATCAAGCATCGGGTACCTGGTTAGCCAACCCGTTATCACCCGTTCAAACTGGAAATTACCTTTTGTGTAAGGGGCGTGCTTTCACCGTTGCTCAGTAATCTGGTGCTGGACGAACTGGACCGGGAGTTAGAGCGGCGTGGTCATCGCTTCGTGCGTTATGCCGACGACTGTAACCTTTATGTGGGCAGCGAACGAGCGGGACAGCGAGTGATGGAGAGGGTTACGCACTTCATCACGCACCGACTCAAGCTCAAGGTAAATCAGACGAAGAGCGCCGTGGCCCGACCTGGGCGAAGGAAGTTTCTCGGATTCAGCTTCAGAACGAGAACCAAGGCGGCGGATCGCGCCCAAGGCCATCGCTCGCTTTAGGGAGAGAGTTCGGGAACAGACCCGGAGAACCCGCGGCATCAGCCTGCGGCAGATGGTCAAAGAGCTCACGACCTACCTACGCGGCTGGCTCGGGTATTTCGGGGACTGCCAAACGCCCTCGGTGTTGCAAAGCCTTGAAACGTGGTTGCGCCGTCGACTTCGGTCGATGGTGTGGAAGCAATGGAAGCAGGGACGAACGCGATTTCGCGAACTTCGCAAACGGGGTGTGGGCCAAGACCTGGCGGCGCAAACCGCCGGGAGTCCCCACGGCCCGTGGCGCCTCGCAAACTCGCCCGCCCTGGCCATCGCTTTGCCGAATGCTTACTTTGCCCAGCTCGGACTCCCGCCTCTGGTCGTGTGGTCGGCTTAATCCGCCGAACCGCCGGATGCGGACCCGCATGTCCGGTGGTGTGGCAGGGGAGGCGGGGCGACCCGTCCTCCTATGCCGATTTGACTGCAAAGTCAAAAGTCGGCGCTTAGAGCCTAACGAAGCCTGGCGAACATTGGAAATAGAACGCCGGTTGAGCCGACTCTACTGGTTGCCTGCCTGAATAATCGTCGTCACATCGAATGTTTCGGTCAGGTCCGCGTGTCCCGCTAGCGTTTCTCGGGACTTGCCTTCGACCAGGATGTTGACCCGCTGAATCCCTGGAACGTTGACGGCCAGCGTTTCCACCAGCGAATTTACGGTTAGCTGCTCGCTGAGAACGCCGGAGCGGTGCAGGTCGGCGAAGGCGGCATTCAGATCGATGACGGCCGCTCCGGGATCGACCAGGAAGATGCTGCGGATGTCCGCGGCCGGAGCCAGCGGATGCGCTGCTCCGGGTTGCTGATAGATTCGCAGCAGCGCGCGCAACAATTCTTCGGCTCGCTGTTGACGTCCTCCGGGAAGAGGAATCTGTGCCGAGCGCGCTCGGAGCGTGCCGGCGGCGTCATCGGCCACATACAGCGTCACCGTTTCGGTTGGACCGGAGGCTGGAGGAGCGACGGGGAACGCGTCGGCGGCAAGAGAATCAATGTCCCGCGCCTGTCGCCGCATGTGGCGAAGGTAGATTCCCATCGATACGACCAGCAGCAGGAGAGCTGCTACTCCGATCAGAAGATGACGCGGGATCATGGTTGTGCCCCGGAATCGGGTGATCGGGTGATCGGGCCATCGGGTGATCGAAGCTCAAAGGCTTTTGACTTGCGATGGCCCGATGGCCCGATCACCCGATGACCCGATTTTCGCGCAGTGCCCATTATGATCGTGATCTTCATGGCTGCACTACCAGGCGGTCGCGGACGGAAGCCACAGCGTCGGCGATCGCCGCCGCTACTCGTTGTTGATAATTGGCTGAGGTCAAATCGGCGATGCCAGCCGGTCCGGGCGAGAGTTCCACCGCGACTGCGGGCATGGATACGTTGTTCAGCGGACGCAACGAGGCCGAAGATGCTCTGACCGGGAATTCTCTCTTCTTCATCTCGGCAAGGATTGCCGCCGATACGGTGCGGCTGACGGGCAAGGCCGGCGCCTGGGCCGCATTCCAGGGATGAAATACTCCATTGCTAGCTCCTTCGACCGGAAGCAAGGCGGTGTAGACGCGCGCACCGCTGCCTTGCGAATCCGCGTGCAGGGTGATGTAGATTCCGGCTCGGGCACTGTTGGCGGCCGCGGCTCGCTGATCCAGCGTCAAACTGGTGTCGCCATCGCGCAGCAAGACTACGGCGAAACCACGAATCTCCAGTTCGTGGCGCAGAAGTCGGGCAAATCCCAGGGTGACGTCTTTCTCGGCCAGCGTCTCGGTCAAGGCCGCGCCCCGTTCGTAGCCGCCGTGCGCGGGATCGACGACGGCCAGAAGGCGGTGAAAGTTGGAATTGGCACCAGCGCGAGCGCCGTTATCGCCGGAGGCGATGTTGGTGGCGGGTGAGGACTGCGCGGGACTCTCGGATCCAGCATTCGGCGAACCGGTGTTCGGCGACACGGCGTTCGGTGATCCGTTGTTCGGCGATCCGCTGTTGGGTTGTCCAGTATTCTGCGATCCAGGATTCGACGAACCGGCATTTGGCGATTCAGCACTATTCGGCGTGGGGGGTGTTTGCGGGACAGCCGAGATGATGATCGTCCTTCGATCGTTGCTGAAAGTGGCCATCAGGGGTGCGGTGGCGGTCACGTCCAGTTCGGCGTTACCGTTGTTCTCGGAGTAGCTGGCTTGCTTGATGACGTTGTTGTCAAAAGAAATCGATTGGCTTCCCGGGGAGACGACCGGGTCTCGCTTGAACAGCATTCGCAGCTTGCCGGGTTCGGTGGAGATGGTCGGATTCACGGGAGCGGTGAAATTCAGCAGCAGGCGCGGCGGGTTGCTCGCGTCCAGGCGGAAACTGGTTTGTATGGCGACATCGCCGACGAATAACCGGCGCGCGCTTTCGTGAAAATTCACAGCCATTCCGAGAAAGCGTGGCAGCAACGCGCCCAGCGAGCCTATGGGGACTAGTCCGCGCGCGTTTTCCATAAGGAAGGGAGCCGGAAGATCAAAATCGCGCCCGCGAATTTTGGCGCGCGTCCTTCCCGCAACAAACTCGGCATCCACTGCGTTATAGCGCAGCCTCCAGCGGTGCGCGTCAGACTGGCTGCTTACGCGGCCGAGCGGCTCCAGAAGTTCGAGCAGGCCGACATACTCATGGCCCGCTCGCTCCAGAACCGGGAGTGAATAGATCGCAACCGGAGAATAGACTGAGATGCGCTTTTCCTCCGCGGAGGGCAGCGCGTTGGGCGCCGCGGATAGAAGCGTGATCGTGGCCAACAGGATTGCCAGAACTCTGGTTCTCAGTCTGGTTCTCAGTTCCCAGTTCTGAGTTCTCAGTGGGAGGCGGGGTACTGGGAACTGAGAAATGAGAACTGCGAACTGCAGTTGGCTACTCCAACGCATAAATCGTGAGCCCGCTTAGCAACTTGGGGTAGAAATCGGTGGACTTCTGGGGCAGCACCTCGCCGGCGAAAGCGATGTCGCGAACCTGTTCCATGCGCACCGCGTTCATCAGAAACGCAGCTTGGACCTTTCCACTTCGCATCTGCATCAGCCCTTCCGCGGCCTCGCGACAATATGAAACGTTTTCCTGATTGCGGATGGCTTCCTCCGAGATCTTCAGAACACCCTCCAGCAGGCACTTGTGCAATTGCACGACGTCCAGCGCTTGCTGGCGCAGCGAAAGGTTTCCGAAGAAGCTGGTGCCAATGGGCTTTGGTGTGTGCAGCAGAAATGCACGGTCGGCGGTGATCGCGAGCAACGCAGTTCCCGCGTGCCCTGCCTGCTGCAGAATGGCCATGGCGCGCGCGGCATCGACTGCGGCATCGACTTCTTCCACGTTGAAGAATCTCCTGGTTTCCGCCTGAAATTGCTCAGCCGAAAAAGATGGCAGGCCGAAGACGAGCCGGTGCGTCGGCAGAATGACCAGGCCGGGCTGGCTCATATCGACGAAGGTCATCATGACAGAGTCGTAAGGCATGGGAAGGCCCGATCCCGTCTCGGCCTCGGCTCGTCTCTGGTTGCGATAGGTCAGGGCAGTTTCATAGCGGTGATGGCCGTCGGCGATGATCAGCTTCCGATCTCGCAGGTGCTGCTGCACGGAGACAATGACCGAGGGGTCAGAGATCTTCCAGACGCGGTGCCCGACGCCGTATTCGTCGATGACGTCGATGTCTGCGTCTCTGGTTGCCGCCGAATCGAGCAGGGCATCGACCTTGCCCGCCCCGCTGTAGAGCATGAAAATTTGGCCGAAATGTGCTCGATTGGAACGCAGCAGGTCCAACCGGTCGGCTTTCGGCTTGGCCAGCGTCTGTTCGTGGCGGAAGACGACGCCCGCCGAATATTCCTCGATCCGACCGAGGGCGATGAAGCCCCGCCGCTCGGCTCGCACTTCGTTTCCGGGAACGCCTCCTGGAGCGTGCCCGGGAACCTTGAACGTCTGGGAATAACGATAGATCGAAGGTTCTAGATCTCGCCGCAAAATGCCGGTTTGGCGCCAGATCTGGAAGGACGCCGCCGCTCGGGTGTAGACATTCTCGGTATCCCCGTCCCCCGCCAGGCGTTTTCCGAGAATAATCCGCACCAGATTATAAGGACTGGCCTGGTAGTAGCGCTCCTGCATAGCGGGAGTGATCTTGTCGTAGGGCTGGGTCACAACATGCTGGACGGGCACGCGCTCGGAGTCGTAGCGCCACGCTCGAAATGGAGAGACAATGGCCATAAGGAGAAGGCAGAATTGTAGCAGGGACGATCTGGTCGCGGGCCAAAGCATGGATCGAGGTTCCGGCTGAGGTTCGGGATGAAGTCGGGCTGAGGTCTGTGCGGAAGAGCAAAAGAGGAAAAGAGAAAAGAGATGCGCACCGCCGGAATCGCCTTCCAGATTGGCACAGAATCTTTGGGTGGCGTCCGAAAAGATGACAACACTTTTTCAAGATTGTGCTAGTATGCGGCTCATATAGCTTGTTTAGCCCGCCTTTTCGGGATGCGGGTTGCCTCCTTCCCAGGCGCGGATTCAGTGGGGCCTATGCGGTACGGTAAACAGTTCCCGGCTCGCTTCTCCTTCGCTGTACTTCTGCTGTTTGCTGTGTGCAGCTCGCTCCCGCTTTTCGCCCAGACTTCAACTGAGGATGTTCACATTCAGCCGCGTGTCCAGCCAGCGGCTCCGAAAGAGCCCGACACGGATCCGGCGTTCAAGACCCACAGCAAGCCGTACAAGGTAGACGTGGACATGGTCCTGGTGCCGGTCACCATTACCGATCCCTTAAACCGGCTCGTCACCGGCCTCGACCGCGAAAACTTCAATCTTTTCGAAGGCAAAGACCAGCAGGAGATCAAAACTTTTTCCAGCGAGGATGCTCCGGTTTCGATCGGCGTGATCTTTGACATGAGCGGCAGTATGAGCAGCAAGATCGAGCGCGCTCGCGAGGCGGTGATCGAGTTCTTCAAGACCGCTAATCCGCAAGACGAATTTTTCATGATCACGTTCGCCGACAGGCCGGAGGAGATCGCTGATTTCACCAATTCGGTGGATGACATTCAGGGTCGGCTCGTCTATACGGTTCCCAGGGGACGCACGGCGCTGCTTGATGCCATCTACCTCGGCGTGACCAAGATGCGCCAGGCGAAATTTCCGAAGAAGGCTTTGCTGATCATCTCCGATGGCGGCGACAATCATAGCCGGTATACGGAAAGCGAGATCCGTTCCATGGTCAAAGAGGCCGATATTCTCATTTATGCCATCGGCATCTACGATCATTACTTCCCGACGGAAGAAGAGCGGCTCGGACCTGCCTTGTTGAGCGATGTCACTGAACTGACCGGTGGACGGGCTTTTACCATTGATAACCCAAACGATCTGGCGGACGTCTCCACTAAAATTGGCATTGAGTTGCGCAACCAGTATGTCATCGGATACCGTCCTAAGAATCCCGTGCGCGATGGCAAATGGCGTAAAATAAAAGTGAAGCTCTTACCGCCAAAAGGATTGCCGCCGCTCAAGGTCTACGCCAAGACGGGTTACTATGCGCCGACGGAATAATGTTGCCCGACTGATTTTCTTCCTCCTGACGACTCTGTTCCTGGCTGGGGCTGGTTTCCTGAATGCTTTTCCACTGCATGGCCGTCAGGGGCTAAAGCCCGTATTTTTCATGGCCCTGAATGGCACGGTTAAAGCGGTGCCCTACACAAAGCCGATTTATGAAGCCAGTTCAGACCTGCGGGCGCAGGGCGGAGCTACGGCCCAGTCGGCGGCGGCACCGGCTGCGAGTTCGCAATCGCCTGCGCCTGCGAAACCCCAATCGGCGCCTCAGTCGGCGCCGGGCGCCTCTCCGGGCGTTCCCGGGAACTCTGCCCAGAATCCGGATTCGACTGACAATGGCATCTTTGTTTTCCGCAAGCAAGTCGAAGAAGTAGTGCTGCACGCCACTGTCGTCGACGACAAGCAACACATCGTCACCAACCTCGATAAGGGTGATTTCAGCGTCTTCGAGGATGGGCATCCCCAGACCATCACTTCATTCCGCCATGAAGACATTCCAGTCGCCATGTGCATCGTCGTCGATAACTCTGGTTCGATGCGCGAGAAGCGGCAAAAAGTGAACGCCGCCGCCCTGAATCTGGTGCGCTCGTCGAATCCAGACGATGAAGTGTGCGTCGTCAACTTCAACGACGAGTACTACCTTGACCAAGATTTCACTTCCAACATCAAGAAGTTGAAAGAAGGGCTGGAAAGGATCGAGGCGCGCGGTGGAACGGCACTTTACGATGCGGTGACAGCCACCGCCGGACACTTGAAAACAGATGCGAAGCTCGAAAAGAAAGTCATTTTTGTGGTTACGGATGGCGAGGACAACGAGAGCCAGGAAACTCTGGAGAAGGCGGTGCAGCGACTGCAGGGCGAGGGCGGACCAACCGTTTATTCCATTGGTATTCTGGAGAAGGAAGAACACCCGAAGCACGCCAAACGCGCGCTGCAGCTCATGGCCGAGAGGACGGGCGGCATCGCGTTCTTTCCCCAAACGCTGGACGAAGTCGACGCCATCAGCCGCGCCGTGGCCCACGATATTCGCAGCCAGTACACGATCGGATACAAACCGACGACGCCGAAAACCCAGGGTGGGTATCGCCAAGTGAAAGTGGATGCTCGTTCACATACCCGCGGCAAACTCACCGTCCGCACAAAAAGCGGATATTACGCCGGAACCGAGCCGGCTTCTGGGGCGCAGTAGATGTCTGGTGTGGAAGCGGGGCTTTGCCCCGCTTAGGGCCCTTCGGCTCCGCTCAGGACCGGCTCCGCCCCGTCACCACACCACCCACGTTACCAAGTTACCAAATTGCAAGAATACAGAATCCCTTCATTGACGCTGCGCCTCGGCGTTCCTTACTCTGTAGTGTGACGTTGACAACCTTAAACTCGCGCCTGCGCGTTAGCGACGATATTTCCAGCCTCGTTGGCGAAACGCCGATGCTGCAGATTAAACGGCTGGCCCCTGCGGGCTCGGCCGATATTTTCGCCAAGCTGGAATACCTGAATCCCGGCGGCAGCGTAAAAGATCGTGCGGCCATTGGCTTGATTGAGCGCGCGGAGAGCGAAGGCAAACTCAGGCCGGGTGGCACGGTAATCGAAGCCACCGCCGGAAACACCGGCATCGGGCTCGCTCTGATCGGGGTGACGCGCGGCTACAGGGTTCGTTTGTTTGTCCCGGAGAAATTCTCGGAGGAAAAGGTCATCATCATGCGGGCCTTCGGCGCCGAGGTGACTCGCACTCCGGAAGCCGAGGGCATGCAAGGCGCTATTCAGGCCGCGAAGGACCTGCTGGCAACCGACCCTTCGGCCTTCATGGCCGCGCAGTTTGATAACCCTGCCAACACCGACTACCACTACGAAACCACCGCCCGCGAAATCTTTGAGCAGATGGAGGGGCGCGTCGATGCGATCACGGTTGGCTGCGGAACCGCGGGAACTTTTACCGGAATCGCCCGTTTTTTAAAAGAGCGGCTGGCGAAGGTGTATGCGGTGGCGGTGGAAACTCAAGGCTCGATCCTCGGCGGAGGAAAACCCGGTCCACACAAAGTGGAAGGCATCGGCAACAGCTTTATTCCCGGGAATTTTGACCGTTCGGTCTGCGACGAAGTGATGATGGTGACCGATGACCAGGCCTTCGGCATGGTGAAAGAGCTGGCTGCCCGCGAAGGGGTGCTCGGGGGATCGAGTGCGGGCGCCAACGCGTATGCGGCGGTTGAAATTGCCAAGCGGCTCGGGGCAGGGAAGCGCGTCGTCACGCTGATTCCCGACTCGGCCGAGCGATATTTGTCGAAGAAGATTTTTGAAGGCGGAGTGTAACCACACGGCATTCAGTACACAGTAAGAGCTGAAGTCTGAAACTTTCCCAGGAGAATACTTGACCACGAAACCGTCGGGCTTCGCAACCCGCGCTATCCATACTGGACAAGAGCCGGACCCGCTCACCGGGGCAGTCGCTGTTCCCATTTATCCGACTTCCACCTACGTTCAGGAAGAGATCGGCAAGAATAAGGGTTACGAATACGCGCGGGTATCGAATCCGACGCGCGACAGGCTGGAGACGAACCTGGCGGCGCTTGAAGGTGGAACGGCGTCGCGTGTTTTCGCCAGTGGAATGGCGGCCATTAACGCCGTTGCCACGATGCTCAAAGCCGGAGATCACGTTGTTGCCGGTCACAATCTCTACGGCGGGACGCCGCGGCTGTTTAATCAGGTGCTGGCCAACTTTGGCCTTACATTCACCTACGTCGATACATCGGACGTCAACAACGTGGAGCGCGCATTGCAGAACAACACGCGGCTGGTGTTTCTGGAGACGCCGACCAACCCTCTGATGGAACTTTGCGACCTCCGCGCCATCAGCGAACCGAGCCACCGGCGCGGCGTCGAAGTTGTCGTCGACAACACTTTCATGTCGCCGTATTTTCAGCGTCCGATCGAATTTGGCGCCGACATGGTTGTCCACTCCACCACGAAATTCCTCAACGGACACAGCGACGGGCTGGGCGGTGTCGTCGTCTGCACCAAACCCGAGCAGGCCGAGAAACTTGCGTTTCTTCAGAAATGCTCGGGCGCCATCCTCTCGCCGTTCGAGTGCTGGCTGATTTTGCGCGGCGTCAAGACGCTTGCGGTACGCATGTTGCAGCACGACTGCAACGGTCGCAAGGTCGCCGACTATCTCTCGAAGCACAAGAAGGTGCGGAAGGTCTTTTATCCCGGATTGCCGGATCATCCGCAGCACGAACTCGCCAAGCGGCAGATGTCCGGCTTCGGATCGATGATCGCCTTCGAAACGGGGTCGCTCGCGAATGCCAACAAGATGCTGCGCCAGGTGCGCGTGTGTTCGCTGGCTGAATCGCTGGGCGGGGTCGAGACGCTGATTTCGCATCCCGCGACCATGACGCATGCTGCTGTTGGCGAAGAGGGCCGCCGTAAAATCGGCATCACCGACGGATTGGTGCGGATATCGGTCGGTATCGAAGATGTGGACGATATCATCGCTGATCTTGAGCAGGCGCTGGCCGCGATCTAGCGCGTTCCGGTGTCCTAACGCCGTCGCACTATCTTCGTCCTTCTTCATTTCAGTTTGCGAATCCATTTTTCGGTAATCAATGCGAGCATGGGAACTCCCAGGGCGAGATTCAGCAGGCCCACCACGCCCACCTGTCTAGGAGAAAATCGGTCACAATACCAAAATATGAAGATAATTACGGGTGCATTCTGGAGGAATATCAATGTGACGCACAACACCTTTTGCTTGAATGTCAGGGGCTCTCTTTTTCCCATCATTCGTCGCCCTTCATCAACGAACACGGAGATGTACGAACCGGGCGTGCTCAGCGCACGGACTCTCGAATCCACTCCAGGTACGCCGCGCTCCCATCTTCAATAACAATCTCGATGCACTCTGGAAGCTCGTAGGAATGCAGCTCACTCAGGGCATCGCGCAGGCGATCGAAGGCATCCAGCGTCGTCTTGATTAGGAGCAGGCACTCGGTTGCCGTCTCGATCTTGCCTTGCCAACGATATACCGATTCAATCTGAGGAGCGATGTTGACGCAGGCTGCCAGTTGCCGTTCAACCAGCGTGTGGGCGATGCTTCGGGCCTCTTCGAGCGAACCGCAAGTGGTGAGAACGAGCCTTTTGTCGGTCATATAAAATTATGCATCCAAGGTTCTCGAAGGATACGAGGCAAGCCGATGGCAACGCAAATCAAGTTTGGCACATCCGGGTGGCGGGCGGTGATGGCCGAAGAGTTCACGTTCGCCAATGTCGAACGGGCCGTGCATGGCATTGCGCGCTACGTGTCCTCACAGAAGTCGAGTCGGCCGAAAGTCATTGTCGGACGCGATCCGCGCTTCCTCGGCGAGAGTTTCTGCGCCACGGCGGCTAACATCTTGTCCAGCTACGGAATTACGCCGCTAGTCATCGCTGAGCCCGCGCCCACACCCGCCATTTCTTACGCCGTGATCCAGTCGAAAGCAGATGGCGCGATCAACTTCACCGCCTCGCATAATCCGCCGGAATACAACGGCATCAAGTTCTCGACGCCCGATGGCGCACCCGCGCTTCCCGAAGTCACGCAGGCTATCGAGCGCGAGATCGTAGCCTTTGACGGGAATCCGCGCGCGAGAGGAGCTGACGCGCAGACTCAATCGCTATCCCTATCCCAATCGCAATCCCAATCTCAACCTCAATCTATCGACCCACGCCGCATGTATCTCTCGCGACTACGGGAGATCGTCGATCTCGACGTCATCAAGAAAGCTGGCGTCAAGATTGCCTTTGATCCGATGTGGGGTTCTGCCCGCCGCTATTCTGACGCGTTTCTGCGCGAGGCGGGAGTGACCGTGGCTACCGTCCACGACACGCGCGATGTGCTCTTCGGAGGCCACGCCCCAGAGCCCGACGATCACCTGCTCGAAGACCTGCGTTGCAAGATGCGCGAAATGGGCACGGGAATTGGCATTGCGACCGATGGCGATGCCGATCGCTTCGGGATCGTTGACGAGGACGGCACGTTCTTTCAGTCTAACTACATCATCGCTCTGCTCTTTGACTACCTGGTCGAGACTCGCGGCTGGAGGAACGGAGTCGGGAAATCCGTTGCCACCACTAATCTCATCAATGCGCTGGCCGAAAAACACAAGATCGAGCTCTACGAGACTCCGGTGGGGTTCAAATATATTGGTGAACTCATCAAGCAGGACAAGATCCTTATCGGCGGTGAAGAAAGCGCCGGCCTCTCCATTCGCAAGCACGTGCCGGAAAAAGACGGTGTGCTCGCCGGCCTGCTGTGCTGCGAGATGGTCGCTCGCCGTGGCGCTTCGCTCGGCAAACAACTGGGTGACCTATTTGCCGAAGTTGGTTCCTTCTATCCGTTGCGGGAGAACTTCCGCTTGACGCCGGAAGTAAAACAGAAGTTTACTGATAAGTTACGTCGCGATCCGACCGAGTTCCATGGCATCAAAGTTGCCAGCGTGGTGAGAACCGACGGACTCAAACTCGTGCTCGCGGACGGATCGTGGGTATGCTACCGGCTCTCGGGCACGGAGCCGGTGGTGCGCGTGTATAGCGAAGCGCGCAGCAAGGAACAGCTTGCGAAGTTGAGTGGGGCAGCCAAAGCATGGATCTTCGACTAGGACCACAACCGAGAATGCGCATCCTGCCACGTGGGGACGACGGCCTGCGCGCGGCGTTTGGTCAGGCGATGGGTCAGGCCGTCGCTCAGGTCAAGGATCAGGCCAAGGATCAGGCTCCGAGGGCAGAGGCTGCGGCGGCGCGTTGGGTTGAACGCACGCGCCCAGTATGGTCGTGGCTTGCGGCGGAGTGGCATCGTCTGGGAACTGCAGCTGCCGTCCTTCTGATCGCAGGAGTACTGCTGCACACGATGTTCGGAGCGAACGGCATGGTGGTTTTTCGCCAAAAGCGCGCCGAGTTGCAATCGCTCCAGAATGAGGTCGAGCGCCTGCAGAAGGAAAACGGTCAATACGTCGACCAGATCAAATCGCTCAAGTCCGATCCGGCTGCCATCGAGAAGGAAGCCCGCGAACAGCTGCACTACACGCGGCGTGGAGAAGTTGTGTACGTTGCTCCCGATCCTCCGCAGAAGCCGGCTACCGGGCGGGCCAAGAACGAGCGGTAAGGGCTTGGGTTGGAACGACAGATGGATGCTGGTTGAGAGAATTCCTCGCAGCCCAGCCTTTGCTCCTTCTGTGATAAAGTTCAGAGATAGCATCACGTGTGGGAAACAATCCAAGGAGGGTGACATGCGGAAACTTCTCTTGTTGTTACTTGCCGGCGCACTGATAGCGCTGGTTGCCTCGGTGTCATTTGCCAGCGATGCCCAGACCGTGAATGGCTGGGTTAGCGACTCCAAGTGTGGAGTCAAGGGAGCCAACGCGGGTGCGGAGGCGTGCACGAAGAAGTGCATTGCCGCTGGCGCCAGCGCGGTGGTGGTTACCGACAAGGACCAGAAGGTCCTCATGGTGGATAATCCCGATTCCCTCAAGGACCACTATGGCCATCACGTTGCGGTGACCGGGCATATCGACGGGGACAAGATCCACGTCGATAGTGTCAAGATGCTCTAGGGTTTTGTTGCGTAAGGTTGCAACGTAAATCAACTCTGTCATCCTGAGCGAAGAGAAGGACCTATGCGTTTGATGCGCCCCAATACATAGGTCCTTCGCTTCGCTCAGGATGACGATGCTTTTTGTGGGTGGCTGCGCCGCTTCTATCTGCCATCTCTATCTGACGACGCCTTCGAGCGGGGAACTGGCAGTTGCATAAAGCTTCCGAGGCATTCGTCCCGCCAGGTACGCCTGGCGTCCGGCCAGTACTGCGTGCTTCATAGCTTCCGCCATCAGCACCGGTTCCTGAGCGCCGGCGATGCCGGAGTTCATCAGGACCGCGTCGTAGCCCAGTTCCATGGCAATGGCCGCGTCGGAAGCTGTGCCCACGCCCGCGTCCACAATCAACGGAACTCCCGTGATCAGCTCGCGCAGGATTCGCAGGTTGGCGGCGTTTTGAATACCCAGTCCGCTGCCGATCGGCGCGCCCAAAGGCATTACCGCCGAAGCACCCGCATCCACCAACCGTTTGGCGAACACGATGTCGTCAGAAGTATAGGCCAGCACCGTGAATCCTTCTTTCGCCAGCACTCCTGTGGCCTCGAGCGTCGCTTGGACATCCGGATAGAGCGTGGCTTGGTCGCCAATCACTTCCAGCTTGATCCAATCCGAGAGTCCAACCTCGCGCGCCAGCCGAGCGGTGCGAATTGTGTCGTCGGCGGCATAACAGCCGGCGGTGTTCGGCAGAAGGAAATATTTATTGGGATCGATGTAATCGAGCAGCGATTCCTTGCTGCGATCAAGATTCACGCGGCGTACGGCCACGGTCACCATGTCGGCGCCGCTGGCCTCGAGCGCGCGGGCGGTTTCCTGAAAAGATTTGTATTTACCGGTCCCGACAATCAAGCGGGAACGGAATTGCCTGCCAGCGATAATCAATGAGTCCGTCATGTCTTTTATTGTACGGCGGAAGCTAGCTGGGGACCAGATCGTGGAGCGGCGGGCCTCTCGCCCGTTTTATCCTGAGCGCGGTCTCGCCGGGCGGGGACGCCCGGCACTCCACTGGCTCAACCTCCGGCCATCTCCGCCTTCGCGTACATTTCATCAATCAGCGTTCGGTACCGCTCTTCAATTCCCCGTCGCCGCACTTTTAAAGTATGCGTCAGGGTTCCATCTTCGGCCGAGAGCTCTTCTGGCACCAGCAGCACACGTTTCAATTTTTCGAAGCGTGCCAGGTTCTGATTCAGGTCCTCGATGATGCCTTCATACAGAGCCTGCACCTTGGCGTTCGCGACCAGTTCTTCTCGTGAGACAAATTCAACCTGGTTCGCCCGCGCCCAATCTTCCAGGGCAGGGAAATGCGGTGCGATCAGCACGGCGGGAAACTTCCGCCGGTCACCGAACACGACCGCGGTACCAATCAGCGGGTTCAGCTTCAGCGAATTCTCGATCGGTTGCGGCGCGATGAACTTCCCGCCGGAAGTCTTGATCAGATCTTTCTTGCGATCGGTGATCGAAAGGAAACCGTCACTGTCGAGGTCCCCGATGTCGCCCGTCTTGAACCAGTCGTCCACAAACGCCGCCTGCGTCTCCTCCGGACTATGCCAATAGCCCTTGAATACCGAGGGTCCGCGCACCAGCACCTCGCCGTCGTCGGCAATCCGCACTTCAACGTTTGCCAGTGGTCTCCCGACCGTCCCCAGTTTGTGCACAGCAGGCGTGTTCACGGCGATCACCGGTGAAGTCTCCGTCAGCCCGTAACCCTCGTGGATGGGAATGCCGATGTCGGCGTACCACTCCGCCAATTCGCGGCCCAGCGGTGCGCCTCCGGAGATGAACTCCTCCGCCTTTCCGCCCATGCCAGCTCGCACTCTGGAAAAGACGAGCCGGTCGGCGATTTTCATTTTCCAAGAGAGCGCGGCCGGCGGGATTCCGGCCAGAGTGTCGGCACGGTGAGCGCGTCCCACCGAAAGCGCCCAGCGATAGACCGCGTTTTTTGGAAAGCCGGCGGATCTAGCGATCACCTGCTGGCGAATCTTTTCGTACACTCGCGGCACGCCGACAAAGATGTTGGGTTGTACTTCTTTCAGAGTCTGGGCCAGTTTTGCAATGTCAGGACAATACGCGAGCACCACTCCGCGGTAGAGCAGCGCGAAGTCCACATGCCGCGCCGTTACATGGGAAAGTGGCAGAAACGATACGCTCACCTCTTCTTTTGTCCCGAAGCCGAACGCCTCCATCGAACATGCGACATTCGACGCCATGTTCCCGTGGGTCAGCATCGCTCCTTTTGGAGTTCCGGTGGTGCCTGAGGTGTAAATGATTGTCGCCAAATCGGCGGGAGCAATCGACCGCGCGCGGGCATCGAACTCCGGATCGAATTCGGTCGGCCCCTGCAGCATCAGTCCCTGCATGTGGACTGCGTGTGCAGTTTCGACCCCGTCCATCACCAGGATTCGCTCCACCGGCGTGTGCCGCTGAATGGTCAGCACTTTTTCCAATTGGTTCTTGGTCGAAACCGCGATGACGCGCGCTCCGGAATCGTTGAGAAGGAACGCGGTCTGTTCCGGCGTCTGCGTGGCATAAACCGGAACCGTGACCGCGCCAACAGCAAGCGCCGCGAAATCAGTGATCGTCCACTCAGGGCGATTTTCGCTGAGGATGGCGATGCGATCGCCTTTGCCAAGACCCCAGGATTGAAGCGTGCGAGCCACACCTACGACGCCACGGTAAATCTCCGTGGAAGAGATCGGCACCCAACCCAGCGCTCCTCTTTGCAGCATGACGCGGTCGCGGCGGTTCCTGCAGACAGCCGGCAAGATGTCGTTTAGGGTTTTAAGACTCATCCGATCCGTTCAAGGACCCGCAATCATTGTAAGAATTCATTGTACGCAGCCATGAGGGACCGCAGAAAGCGCCTTGACCGTGTCATGGCACAAGTGTGCGACGCTTTACGCTGTCCCGTCCGCAAGCTATGCTTGAGAAGTTTCTCCGAAGGAGTTTCGATGAGACGAAAGAGTGCTTCGACAATATTGGGAGTCTGGCTACTAGCAGCTGCGATGGTCTGCCCGCAGATTCCAGCTCAGGACAACAAGGCTCAGGGTAACAAGCCCGAGCCGGTGCCCATGAAGCTAAAAGTCGGCGACGTCGCTCCCGACTTCAAGCTGAACTACTTCGATGGTAGCGACTTAAAAGAAGTTTCCCTAAGCCAGTATCGCGACAAGAGCAACGTCGTTCTGGCCTTCTACATCTTTGCCTTCACCGGTGGTTGAACCGCGCAAATGAAGGCCTTCCAGCAGAATCTCAAGCAGCTGGAAGCCGCCGACACCCTGGTTCTGGGTGTGAGCATGGACAGCCCTTTCGCCAATAAGGCCTTCGCCGATCAAATCGGCGTCACCTTCCCGCTGCTGAGCGACTGGGGTGGAGACGTTACTCGCCAGTACGGAATCTACGTCGACAAATACAAAGCGGCGCGCCGCGTCAACTTCCTGATCGGCAAGGACGGAAAGATTTTGGAAGAGCAGATTGACCGGGATGCCATCGATCCGAAGAAGATCGTGGATGCCTGCGAGCGAAAGAAGGTGAACCGCTGAGTCGAGAGCGCCAGCCAGTTTGACCCTGCTCCACCACACTGATATGATTTTTCTGCGGGGTGGAGCAGTCTGGTAGCTCGTTGGGCTCATAACCCAAAGGTCGGTGGTTCAAATCCACCCCCCGCAACCAACCTTTTCAGTCAGTTGCAGGACCTTCCGGTTACAAGCCCCGCTCACTTTGCGCTCACACTGCCAGCAGTGGCCCAACAACCTGCCCGTGCGCGGCCCGTTTCTGCTCGCTCACAGCTTGGGTGTAGAGGTTGAGCGTGGTGCCGATGTTCGAGTGCCGGAGCAGTTCGCTCTGGACTTTCACATCCGTACCGTTCGCTCGAAGCAATGTGCTGTAGCTGTGCCGGAACGTGTGCCAGCCTACCCGCTTCGTGATGCTTGCCCGCACTGCCGCAGGCTTCACAAAGGCTTGCAGAGCCGAGTCCGGCCAGTAAGGTTCAGCCCCTCGCTTGTACGGTGAGGCGAACACCCAATCCGAATCAGCCGCGTAAGCCGTCCGCTCAAGATGCTCGCGTAAAACTGTGAGCAGTTCGGGAGCTAACGGGATGGGTTTTCTCCGGGCTAACGTCTTCGGGTTCCCAACGTGGCAGTGAACTACGCCGCGTTGCACACAGAGGACTGCCGCGTCCCAGTCGATGTCTGCCCACTTCAGGCCGACAAACTCTGAACGTGCAAGCCCTAGACAGCCCGCCAGAATCACCATTGTGCGGTAAGGTTCGGCAGTCAATTCCGCCAGAAGTGCGCGGAACTCATCCGGGGTGAGAACATCCGGCTCTGCTCGCCTTGCCGAACGCGGGTGATGGGGTTTTGTTCAATAAGCTCCCATCGGACAGCACACTCGAAAAGAACATGCAGCACGTTTCGTAGATGCAGTTTGCTTTTCGGCGCGAGAGTCACATCTCGCAACCACTGCTCGACGGCCATCGTGCGGACTCGCTCCAACGTGTGTTGACCCCACTTCGGTTTAGCCCATCCGTTCAGATAGGTTTTGTAGCTTGACTGCGTTGCGTATGCCAGTCGCCCCATCTCCACATCGTCTGTGAGGTAACGGTCAACCAGAGTCGCAACCGTGATGGGAACTGCTTTGGGCAGTTCCGAGTTGATCTCTAGGCGTAGGGCATCGGCTGCGCACTGCGCGTCTCGTTCGCTAGGGAACGTTCCGAGTAGTTTGCTGCGCTGTGTGCCGCTGGCATCTCGCCAACGAAACTCCCATACATCCGGCCCATTCGCCCGCTTCTTCAGGGTCAAGTTCCCCCTTTGGTATTTTCGTGCCATCACTGAGTCCTCTCCGTGAGGCACGGGCGATGCTGGCGGGATTGTACATCCACCCAAGTGTTGAGAGAAGTAGCACGGAAGAACCAGCACTTGCCAATCTTGACAGCCGGCACTTGGCCCAAGCGAGCGAGACGCATCAAAGTTTTCGGGTGCATCCCGCCTAAGAGTAATGCCGCTTCGTCAGCTCGGAGAAGCGGTTCAAAGTTTTGGTTTGTCATAAAGATCGGCCCAGTGGGGGAGCGCCAATACGCCCAACGCGGTAGGCAGGCAGTTTGTCGTGCCGCGCCATGCGCTGGACGCTCTTCGGATGCAGGCCACCGAGAAACCGCGCGGCCTCGACATCGTTTAACAGCTATCCGGGAATTGTTTGCCCATGCTTTCGAGCAGATTATCTTCGAGACTCTCGAAGAGGCCACTGAACAGAAGGTCAAATTCTTCTCCCGATCTGAGGATGTCCAAGGCTTCCGCTGGTGATGCAGCCGCTCGGCACTCGTAATGGGAGCCCCTTAGCGTAGAAGAGACGATCTCTCGAAGGGTCTCGTCGTCATCCTGTACAAGAATGCGCACCGGCTCGTGAGTTGTGGGAATTGTCAAAGTCCCGAGTTTCTTCTCGTACTCTCGATTCGCAAGCTTTAGACGGCGATACTCTAGCGCTCGGCGCACCGTGGCCAGCAGTTGCTCTTCCTCGAAAGGCTTGAACAGGTACTCGTAGGCCCCACTACGTAGCGCAAACAGGGCGAGCTGAACGTGGTGAACCGCGACGATGACCACCGGCAGGTCGGGGTACTTGGCCTTGGTGCGCTCCAGCAGGGCGAGGCCGTCCAGGTTAGGTTAGGCATCGTTAGACCAGCCAGCAGCAGGTCGAACCCTTTCCTCGAATCAAGCAGCGCAAGTGCTTCCAGTCCATCTCCCGCCTCCTGACACTAGTATCCCGCTCTGGTCAGCATTGAGGCAATAATCTCTCGACTGGTTTCTTCCTCTTTAACGACAAGAATGCGCTCTGACTTGGACGGTCTAGGCATCTCGGAGGCGTTTCGAGGGCGTTGATTCGCGGCGTTCATTTGGCCAGCCCTCCGCGTAGGAGTTGTGAAGAAAGGGGCCCTGACAGACGCCACCACGCTAGTCCCGTCGCCTTGAGTGCACAAGGTGACAAAAGTAACCATGAGCATTTTCCGACAGTCGTTGGTTTGGAGTTGGGTATGAGTCCGTAGCGGTGGGGCCGCGATGTCAGAACGTCGGATAGCCTCACAATCCCGCTACGAAAAGAGCCGATCCTGAATCTCCGCAAGGTCCACGGCGGCGGAGCATCGTTCGTCGTCGTTCGCCACATGGTTGATCCGAGCGCTCACCGGATAGCACCGCATCAACCGAGCATCGCAGGGCTTCAGCAGTTCAGACGCCACCCTCACGTCCCTCACTCCCGGATCGAGCCACAGGTCGTAGCCATCTGGATCGAGGATGACTGGCATGCGGTCGTGGACAGCCGAGGTCACAGCATTTGGCGTCGTGGTCAGAATCGAGCAAGTGTCCACCGCGTACCCGCTTGGGCCTTTCCAGCTATCCCAGATTCCTGCGAAAGCAAACAGTTCCCCTTCGTTGACTTCGAAGCAGTAAGGCTGCTTCCCTTTCCCAGTCTTTTGCCATTCGTAAAAGCCGTCCGCAGGAATTAGGCACCTGCGAGATTTCAACGCACCGCGGAACGCTGGCTTCGTGCTCGCTGTTTCCGATCTTGCGTTGATCATTTTGACGGCGGCAGACGAGTCTTTCGCCCATGATGGAATGAGTCCCCAGCGGACTAGTGACAGCTCACGGATGGGCTCCTTGAGATTCTGGCGGATGACCGGGACAGGCTGGGTCGGGGCGATATTGTAGCGCGGAATCCAATCTTCCTCTCCCGAGGCGGTGAAGTGCTCTTCAATGATCTGTTTTCGACGCGACAGTCGGTAGCGCCCGCACATAGGGAAATTATGGCAGACGAGACGGTCATTCTCCCCGTCTCAGATTGACCTGCCGGTTTTGCCAACGTAAGATTCGCACAAATGATCGGCCAAACCATCTCGCACTACCGCATCATCGAGAAGCTGGGCGGCGGCGGGATGGGCGTTGTCTACAAAGCCGAGGATCCTCGCCTACATCGCTTCGTCGCGCTGAAATTCCTACCAGATGAGGTTGCTCGCGATCCACAAACGTTGGCTCGCTTCCAACGTGAAGCGCAGGCTGCTTCTGCGCTTGACCATCCCAACATTTGCACCATTCATGACATCGGCGAGCAGAACGGGCAAGCGTTCATCGTCATGGAGTTTCTGGACGGGGTGATGCTGAAGCACCGCATTGCGGGACGTCCGCTTGAAACCGATTTACTCTTGTCACTTTCGATTGAGATCGCCGACGCGCTTGATGCGGCTCATGCAGCGGGGATCATTCATCGGGATATAAAACCGGCAAACATCTTCATCACCAAGCGTGGACACGCCAAAATTCTCGACTTCGGGCTGGCGAAAAAGACTGATCCGGGCACAAAGCGAGAATCCGACTCGGGCTCGGACGATCCCACGATTGCGGAAAAAGACCTCACCGCGAGAAACATCGCTCTGGGCACGGTGAGCTACATGTCACCCGAACAGGTCGCAGGCAAGCCTCTGGATGCCCGCACCGATCTATTTTCCTTCGGCGTGACGCTTTACGAGATGGCAAGCGGTCGTCTGCCATTTGAAAGGGAAACGACTGGAGCGACGTTTGGGGCTATCCTGCACGAAGGCGTCGAATTACCGAGTCACTGGAACCCCCAGTTACCTATTCAGTTCAACGAGATCATCCGCAAAGCTCTGGAGAAGGACCGCGACCTGCGCTATCAGAGTGCAGCCGATATGCGAGCCGACCTGCAACGGCTGAAGCGGGACTCCGAGAGCGGACACAGTCTAGCGGCAAGTTCTGGCACGGTAGCCGTGGCAAAGGCTCCTTCGGCTCGGGTTGGGAAGCTCTGGAAGATCGCGGTTCCCGTCCTGCTGGTCGCGTTGCTCGTAGCGGGCGGATTTTACTACCGCTCGCATCAAAGGAAGCCTCTGACCGACAAAGACACTATCGTTCTCGCCGATTTTGCCAACAGCACGGGCGATGTGATTTTCGACGACGCGCTGAAGACGGCACTCAACGTCTCCCTGCGGCAATCGCCTTTCTTAAATGTGCTTTCCGACAGCGAAGTCGGGAAGACCTTGCAACTGATGACCCGTCCCGCCGACACGAAACTCACGCCCGAGGTTGCCCGCGAGCTTTGCCTGCGGGCGGGCAGCAAAGCCTACATCGCCGGATCGATTGGCGGTCTGGGCCGCGAGTATGTGCTGGGATTGAAGGCGGTGAATTGCCAGACTGGAGACCCGCTCGCCGAGGAGCAGGTGACAGCGGCGTCCAAGGAGAAGGTGCTGGACGCGCTGGGCGAAGCGGCATCGAAGCTGCGGACTCAGTTGGGCGAATCGCTGGCTACGGTGCAGAAGTTTGACGTTCCGCTCGAACAGGCCACCACGTCTTCGCTCGAAGCGCTGAAAGCGCTCAGCCTTGGAGTAAAAGCCTCCAACGAGAAAGGCTCCGCCGCAGCCCTGCCTTACCATCAACGCGCCATCGAGCTTGATCCGAATTTTGCCATGGGCTACTGGACAGTGGGCGAGGACTACTTCAGTCTCGCCGAGCTAGGGCGGGCCAGCGATTACTTCACCAAGGCATTTCAGTTGCGGGAACATGCCAGCGAACGGGAGAAGCTGACGATCGCGGCCAACTACTATCAGAATGTAACCGGAGAACTGGATAAAGCGGCCCAGACGTATCAGGAGGGAATTGAGAGCTACCCGCGAGAATACCGAGCACATCTCGATTTGGGCAATGTGTACTGTGAGCAGGGACAGTATGAGAGGGCTGCGGAGTCGTATCGCCAAAGTCTCCGCCTCGCCCCGGATAGTGTTGGCCCCTACATAGACCTTGGCAACAGCCTGCTCTCCTTGCAACGCTTCGACGAAGCGCGGCAGGTCATCCACGAGGCGCAGGCGCGAAAACTGGATAATGACATCCTCCGCAATGCCCTCTACGCGCTCGCCTTTCTTGGAGAGGATTCCGACGCGATGGCGGAACAGCAACAGCGCTATGCGGGCAAGCCCGAAGAGACCTTTGGACTGGCGCTTGCATCCGACACCGAGGCATATGGCGGTCATCTGGGCAAGGCGCGGGAACTGACCAAGCGGGCTATGGACTCGGCTATTCGGGCGGACAGCAAAGAAAATGGGGCGATGTGGCAGGAGAATGCCGCTATCGAACAAGCCGCTTACGGCAATCCTGCGGAAGCGCGTCAGTCAGCGACAGAGGCTTTGAAGCTGGCTCCTACGAGTCAGGGCGTCGAGGTCGAAGCCGCGCTGGCGTTTGCCATGGCTGGCGATACGGCACGAGCCGAATCCTTGGCCCAAGACTTAGGCAAGCGCTTCCCGTTGGACACGCAGATGCAGTCGCTCTGGCTGCCTGCGATTCAGGCGCAATTGGCGCTAGACAGAAAGAGCCCGGCTGCTGCCCTGAATGCGCTGCAAGCGGCGTCCGCCATCGAGTTGGGACAAATTCAGTTTGTCGTCAATATCTCTTGCCTCTATCACGTATACGTTCGCGGAGAGGCATACTTGACAGCCGGACAAGGCGGCGCTGCCGCCGCGGAGTTTCAGAAGATTCTCGACCACAGCGGCATCGTCTGGAACTGCTGGACGGGAGCGTTGGCGCACTTGGGAGTGGCGCGAGCCAATGCCTTGCAGGCGAAAACCTCGCAAGGAGCGGATGCCGATGCCGCCCGCGTCCGGGCGCTGGCCGCCTACAAAGATTTCCTCACGCTCTGGAAAGACGCCGACCCCGACATTCCCATCCTGAAGGAAGCCAAAGCGGAGTACGCGAGACTGCAATAAGACGTAGCCTCTCCCCTGTGCACAATCTGGCAATGTCAAGGCGCACCAGGGTGGGTCGGGCTTAACTGTTAAATCTGACAGTAACAATCCCGCCCCCATTCGCGTACATAGAATTAGATTCCTTCTTCGAGCCAAGGCGGATAAAGGAGTTCGTCATGAACGCAGTCCTACGAGGTCCCACTGCCCTGCTGCTGACCGCCGTCTTCTCCGTGACGAGCCTGACGACTGGCTGTAAGTCATCCCAAGAAACGAGCCAATCCCCGAGCCCCGCAGCGCCGCAGAACCAGCAAACTGAAGCTCAGTCGGCTTCTCTCAGCCTCGACGATCTCGTTGCTCCGATCGCGCTTTACCCCGACCAGCTCCTCGCTCAGGTCCTCGCTGCTTCCACCACTCCCCAGGAAGTGCTCGATGGCGGAAACTGGATCATCCAAAATCAAAATCTCAAGGGTGACCCGCTTATCAACGCTGCAAAGACTGCTGGTTTTGGCCCCAGCATGCAATATCTGATGAATTTTCCCCAGGTCGTCGACAACATGTGCCAGGAGATGGACTGGACGACTCAACTCGGCCAAGCATTCCAGTCGGACCAAAAGGGTGTGATGGACGCAGTACAGCGCAAACGCGGCCAAGCCCAGCAAGCCGGCAACCTTGTCTCCTCCCCGCAGATGACAGTAGCTACCAAGACCGACAACGGACAACAGTACGTCGAGATCACGCCCGCCGACCCTAAGGTTGTTTATGTCCCACAGTACAACCCGGTCACGATCTATAACACGCAAGCCGCTCCCGCTCCCGCTCCGACGACCACCACGGTTGTGACCCAATCCTCCGGCATAAGCACCGGAACCGCGGTCGGCATTGGATTGCTCTCGTTCGGTGTGGGTATGGCAATTGGCGCTGCCATTAACAGAAATAATTATTACCCCTACCCTGCGTGGGGCTACGGTGGTGTCTACTACGGTGGCCGTCCTTACTACCCGCCTCCATACCGTCCGGTGTATCCAGGCTACCATCCTGCGTACGGATACCGCCCACCGCCCAACTATCACTGGAATCAGGTTAACAACAACATTAACATTAACGTCAACAACAACTACTACAACAAGTTCAATAACCAGAACCGTCCGAGCACACTGCCCGCTAACAACCGTCCCCCGGGAAATCCAAGCACATTGCCGGCTAACAACCGCCCGATCGGAAATCGGAGCACGCTGCCGGCGAACAACCGGCCAGGCCAAGGCAACAATACTTATCAGGGTGCTCGTCCGACCACGGGAAACCAAAAGCCCGGCTCCTCAATGGCGAACGCCGTACCCAGCAACCAGCAACTTGGCAACCGAGGCAACCAGGGCAACCAGAAGGTTGGCGGCTCGACGGCGAACGCCGCGCCTCGTAACCTGCAAGTGGGCAGTGCAGGGAACCAGCCAGGCAGCGTGAGTCGTCCCAACGCGGGCAATGGACCTGCCCCGGGCAACCGTGTGGGAAATGCGGGCGCGGGTAATATGGCCAACACTCGTCCCAACCAGGGCAGTGCGGGATCGATGAATCGGGGCGGCGCATCCCAGACTCCTCAACCCGCGAACCGCGGAGGCGATCGCGGATATGCCAACGCTTCAAGCCCATCCACTGGTAAGAGCAACGCGTCACTGGCTCGGCCTTCCCCAAGTCCGCAGACGCAGAATCGCAGCAGTGGCGGCGGCGCCTTCAGTGGCGGCAGCGCCAAGGCCGAGCGCGCTGACAGCAACCGCGGTCGTTCCAGCATGGGCGCTTCCGCAACGCCAGCGCCAAAGGGAGGCGCTCGCAAAACCCGCCAGCGTCCGTAAACGGAGGCGTTAAGCTCGACCCAGCAACACGCTGCAGGAGGATGTTGTAATGAGGAATGTCATCAATCTCCGTCTTGCCGGAAAATCGGTTGTGCTCTCTGCGCTGCTCGCCCTGGCGGTTCTCGCCCTGCCGCAAGCGCGCGCTCAAGCTGACGGCCAGAAGACCTTCTCTTCTCCGAAGGAGGCAGTCGACGGCTTCATTCAGGCCGTGCGAAACGGAAACACCTCGACTCTTCTCGCCATCCTCGGACCGGGCACAGAGGCGATCATCGCTACCACTGATGCCGTCGCCGACAAGACCGCGCGCGACCAGTTTCTCGCTGAATATGACCTCAAGCATTACCTCACCGAGTCCGCGCCTAACCAACTAACACTTAATGTCGGCAAGGACGGTTGGCCGTGCCCCATTCCACTGGTCCACGCCGACGACAAATGGTACTGGGATGGCACCGCTGGGAAAGAGGAGATCCTCTACCGTCGCATCGGTGCTAACGAACTCGCTGCCATCGACGTTTGCAAAGGCGTGGTTGCCGCACAACGCGATTATGCTGCCAACGGACACGATGGCCTCCCGGCCGGAATCTTCGCACAACGGCTAATGAGCGATCCCGGCAAACAGAACGGCCTATACTGGGAAGTGAGCGAAGCGGAAAAACCCAGCCCCGCGGGCCCGCTGCTCGCGCAAGCTAGCGCTGAAGGCTACAGCGGCGCCCAAAGAGGATCTCCGTATCACGGCTACTACTACCGCATCCTCAAAGCCCAGGGAGCGAATGCCAAAGGCGGCGCCAAAAGCTACATCGTCGACGGCGAGATGACCAGTGGCTTCGCCTTGATCGCCTATCCTGCTGACTATCGTTCCAGCGGCGTAATGACTTTCCTCGTCAACGAAAATGGCGCCATCTATCAAGAAGACCTGGGTGAGAAAACTGCCGACGTCGGGCAGCAAATGACGGAATACAACCCCGACAAATCCTGGAAAGTGCTTAAATAAGCGTACACCCCAGGTCACACAGACCAACTGAGCGCATACACGAGAAGGCCCACTCCAAATTCTCTCTTGTGATTTATAGACAATCCGATCCGAAGTGCTAACTTCTAGTTGCGGTCTCTGGACTTCACAATCCACCTCCACACGACGACGACGGTGGAGACAGCGACAATCAGATCCGCCCAGATGAAGGAGACGTAATCGCCGAACACTCCCACCGGGGGCACGCTGGGCTCCAAGTTGCGCAGCGCAGGCAAGCCAAAAATAAGTGACACCGACAATGAGAGCGGCAACAGCGTAGATTGCCCCTCAATTGCCGTTGCTTGCAGGACCATGGCTAGCAGGCTTACCGCCAAGCACATCATAATGAGCATCACAGCAACCGTGACCGCTATCACATTGTCGGCCCGTCTCGTGCACAGGTCGATTCCCGTAACATCCTGGCCCTGAGTCCTTGAAATCGATACTCCGCTCTGATCTGGCTACCGCGGGAGCGGGCAAGCGGGGCGCAGCAATTCGAAGTGCAATTGTGGGGAACGTCAGAGGAAGCTCATCTCATGGTTAGCGACTCTGGCTCAGGCTTTGAACCTGAAGCGGCAAGGAAAGGTCGAGGGCTTGGTCTGATCAGCAGGGAGGAGCGGGTGAAATTTCTGAACGGAACGTTCTCGATCGAGTCGAAGGTGAAGAGTGGCACCACGATCCATGTCCGCGTGCCTCGGAAGGAGATCGGGCGCAGGTGTCGCAGAGTTGCAATGCTTGCAAGCAACTTGCTGGAAGGGCCGGATCTGTGGTCGGGGAGACTCGGAGACCTCTCAGTCTGGAGGAACTGTTTAAACACAACTTTCGTTACGGGGTGTTCATTGAGATCCAAACCTACTTTCACGGCAATCCTGTTATCAATCGCGCTGGTACTTTTGCCGGACTTCAGTCCCTTTCTTTCAGAAGAAGGTGGGGCGACGCAATGGCTAAGGTAAACGACTAGGCGCAAGTACTTAATAACCAGTAGTTAATAAAAGGAGACCACGTTATGAGCCAGAACCACTTTACCGTCCACTTTCCCTGGAAGTCGCCCGCAGACGCAAAGGCGCTGGCCGAGCAGCTTCCGCCATTGATGCCGGAGATATTTCAAGCGCAGGATGCCATCGGCACCATTCACTACTCGCGCTTCACGGTTCTAAGCGAAAAGACTCTGCTGTTTATTGGCGACTTCGACGGAGAGTTCAGTCAGGTCATGACCGAGCTCGCCAAGAACGCAGGGCCGGTATTCGATGCGATCTCCCAGCACGTGGTCGATCCGCCGCCCACTCCCGTACCGGAGAACGCAGGCGCGTTTGTCGAATGGACTGCGGATCATCTTCTCACCGCGGTGAATCTTTACACCGCCTACCCAGGTGTGACCGTGCTAGTCCAGCCGAGGAAGATGTCACTGGCTGCCTGCATCAGGCGCTGGCCTTCCACCACTCGGTACCCCTGGTTCGCATATCGACTCTTGCCGCGCGGCGATTCTAGCACTGACCTTCGCGCTTCCTTGACTTGTAGGAAGAGCGGATCATCGTCATCGGCCAAAAGTAGCGTAAGTGCGCAGCGCGTCCCCACGCTGCCCACTCCCACGACTTTCACGGCACTGTCCTGGTAACGATAACGCTCGTACAAACATCGGTGATCCATCTGCAGAGACTGCTTATATCCCTCGACGAACTCAAGTTGTTGCAGATGCAACGAAGACCAGGTGAGCGAACGAGGACGCATGCTCGGGAAGATTATGGGCCCGAATCGACCGTAAGCATCACATTGGCCGGGTTGTAAGTGATGGCGAAGTGCTCGCTGGAATTGATGCTCAGGCCATTGACCGTGGCAAACTGTCCTGTGCAGACGCTGCAGGTGAGTATGGTAAACATCTCTCCGACTGTTGGGACGAAACCATTTAACAAAGTCAGATTCAGGGTTCCATTCAGACTGGCTCCGTTCGCTACCGCGAGCTGGCCATACTGCTTGCCGACGATCAACCCACCCACGGCGATGTTCAAGCTACCGGCGGAATTCTGCGTGTAAGTACTCGGCGAAAGCTTGCCCGTATGCATTGACGAATCTCCCGCCGTAAACGAGCCACCGGAGACCACGGTGCCGGCAATCGTTCCACGGCCGAAGACATTACCGGCTTGAATGGACGTCCCCGAGGGAGCGGTGAGAGTGCCATCCACCGTCGCACTCCCGGCGGTCTGCGTGTAGCTGCCCGTAACGTTGAGTTTGGTTCCGGCTCCCACGGTCAGCCTCCCGGCGCTGCTCAGGCCGGCGGGCGTGGTCAAGGATTTGGCGGTGGTCAGCGTCAGTGAGCCTTTGGAAGTGATGGCGGCGAAGTTTCTAAGTGCATCGTTGGAAGACTGGTCGATGATCGCCGAAGTTGTGCCCGTGAGAGTGATGTGCGCGGCGTCGTTCACGATATTCGCTCCGTTGAACTGCAACGTACCCGACACGCTGTAGGTTCCGGCGGTCAGGGTTGTGCCCAAGAAATTAGAAAACGTTCCTGTTATTTGGAACAAAGTTCCGCTTCCCACGATAAACATTCCAGTGTTCTTGATCGAGAGGGGCACGAGCACCTGAGAACCGGTGCCCTTGGTCTGAATGGTATGTGTGTTAGTCACCACGGCGGAAAGGTTCAGCACCGTTCCGTTCGTGGCTTCCA
Organism: uncultured Acidobacteriaceae bacterium; assembly: GCA_963730845.1. Taxonomy (GTDB): domain Bacteria; phylum Acidobacteriota; class Terriglobia; order Terriglobales; family Acidobacteriaceae; genus Acidiflorens. Next base: position 216,283 of record CAVSTM010000011.1, read on the forward strand.
TGAGCCCTTGATTGATTACTCCGCCGTTGGCGTTGATGTACAAAGCTCGACCCGGCTGGTTGGCGTTGACGACGCCGCTCTTCTGATTGATCAATTTCAGCCCGCCCGCCTGGCCGATCTGGCCCGATCCCTGAATCGCGTTGTTCACATTGGTTAGGGTCGACCCCGCGCCGCCGCTGATGAAGGCAGCGACCGCGCCGGTGGTGTCGTTCAGCGTCACCGTTCCCCCGCCCGTGAGCGTCACGTTCTCACCAGTCCCGAGCGTCAGCGAGGAGTCCCCGCTGGTATCGTCCAGCACAAACGTTCCAGTGTTGTTGATAGTTCCGATCAGGCCAGTGAAATGGTTAGCAGGAACCGCAAAGGTCGCTTGGTTGTTGAGAGCGCCATGAGTCGCGCCATCCAAAGTGTTCTCTCCCTGCATGACTCCGCCACCGGTCGTTTTCAGCGTGCCGCCTTGCGTGACATCGATCAGCAACACCGTGGAGCCGCTGCCGTTGGAAGAAATGGTGCCACCGGCGTTGTTGACGGTGAGCCCCAGGACGAAATCCAACGATCCTCCGCTGTTGGCTTCCATCAATCCCTGGTTGGTGACTCCGATCAACGGATTCACATACAACACCCGGCCTGCCTGGTTGGCGTTGACCACGCCGCCGGACTGGTTGACCAACGCCAGTCCGTTCCCAAAGCCGAGCTGGCCCGAGCCTTGAATCGTGTTGTTGACGTTGGTCAGCGTCGACCTGCCGCCTCCTTCGATAAGCGCAGCGGCCGCACCGGTGGTGTCGTTCATCGTGACTGTTCCGCCGCCGTTGAGTGCTGTGCTCTGACCTGCTGCAATAGCTATCCAGGCGTCTCCGTTGGTGTCGTCGATCACGATGTTGCCCGCGTTGGCAATACTCGCCCCATTAATGTTCAGGAAGCTGAAGCCCGGTTGGCCGGAGATGGTCAGACTGGCGTCGGAGTCGAGGGTGAGGTTGTTGCACGAGAATCCGCCAGTGAGCGTGACCGACGCCGGGCCATTCCCGTGATCGATGAGGACATTGCTGGCGGCTGTGGGAACGCCTGCGCTCCACTTGCTGGCGTCACCCCAGCTGCCCGCTCCCCCCAGCCAGATGTCGGTCTGCGCCAGGGCCCAGCTAGGGAACAGAAACCCTATCAGGGCAACTGCCTTGAACAACAGGCAGGCGCCGCCTAGAGTTTCTTTCCCGTGCGCAGCAATCGACGGTCCAGCAATCGACGGTGCGGCAATCGACACATCTCCGCCCACGCTCACCAGCAGTTTGGTCATGGTCGCCCTCCGCACGACTCCAGCAAGCCGTGACCTCGGATTTTCTGCGGCGGCGACGGGGAAAACAAGCATGTTGGGGTAAAGTTACGGTAAACTGACACCACCTATCGTGCTCAGGATCCCCTCCCTCCCCGACGGCAGCTGAGGAGTTCCGTGCGGAGCATGCGATGGAACCATCGCTCGCCCAAAGTCCGGCTGGGCCAAGGGTCCCGCAAGGGCGTGAGGATATCTTCGCCGAGGCCGACGTACTGAAGGAATTGGAGAAGATTCTCTCCAGCGACGCCTTGCGCGACGCCGAGGTCCTCAAGCGTTTTCTGCGCTATACCGTGGAACGCACCCTCCATGGCGAAGGCGGCCTGCTGAAGGAATATCGTTTGGGAGTTGAGGTATTCGACCGGGACTCGTCCTTCGATCCGCGCCTGGATCCCGTGGTGCGCATGGCAGCCCGCCGGCTGCGTTCCAAGCTCAAGGACTACTACGAGACCGAAGGCCTACAGGACCCGATCTCCATTGCCGTACCCAAGGGAAGCTATGCAGCGACCTTTAACCACGGTGTCCCGAAGGAGCTTCCAGTCGCTGTTGTTGAGGCGTCTCAACTCGCAAAGTACCGGTGGCCCGCCGGAATTGGACTGGTGTTGTTGTTCGCGACGGTTGCAGTCATTGCAATTTATTGGTATCGCGCTCGCCAATCGCAAGCTGGAGTTCCGGCTCAGCACCCCTCTCTTGCTGTGCTTCCTCTCCTGAATTTGACGGGGAATCCTGACAACGAATACCTCTGCGACGGAGTTACCGACGAACTTACCAGCGCTTTGAGCAAGCTGCCCGGCGTGCGTGTGGTGGCTCGTACCTCGGCCTTTAAGTTCAAGAACAAGCCCGAGGACGTTCGTTCCATCGGGGCACAGTTGAATGTTGCTTCCGTACTGGAAGGGAGCCTGCAAAAAATTGGAGATCGACTCAGGATCACCGTTCAGCTGATTCGGGCAGAAGATGGCTACCACGTGTGGTCACAGACCTACGACCGCGATGGCAGAGATACATTTGCCGTCGAAGATGAAATTACACAAACCATTGCGGCCACCTTGCGCGTGCGTTTGGGGCAGGCCGGGCAGCCAACTGAAGCGCCGCGCCGAATTGATGTCGAAGCTCGTGAACTCAACTTGCGTGGCCGCTACTGGCTGAACCGCAGAACTCCACCCGATCTGTGGAAGGCAATTGGCTATTTCAACCTGGCGCTGGAGAAGGATCCGTCCTATGCCCAAGCATACCTGGGATTGGCTGAAGCTTACTCGACACTCGGTGCCAATGATCAGGCATCTCCGCGAGAAGTTCTGCCCAAAGCGCGCGCAGCCGCGCAGCAGGCCTTGCGTTGGGACGAGTCCTCGGGTGAGTCTCACGCGGTCTTCGCGTGGATTACCTTCCTGGATGGCTGGAATTCTGCGCTCGCCGAGCAGGAGTTCCGGCGGGCCCTCCAACTCTCTCCCAATTATTCCGCCGCCCATCAATGGTACGGCTTAACCCTGATGGTGGAGCAACGGTTTGACGAATCCGTGCGGGAATTCAACCTGGCGCAAGATCTGGACCCTCTATCCCTCATTTTGAGTACCGACAAGGGAGTGGTCTACTACTATTCCGGACGGCAGGATAAAGCGATCGAGCAGGCCCGTCAGATTCTCGCTCACGACGCGGATTTCGCCGATGCCCACCTTTTACTCGGCATGGCACAGGAGAGACAGAAGCAGTTCAAGAGCGCCGAGCAGGAAATTAGTAAATATCTGGATGTCTCCGGCCAGGATCCCGATGCTTTGATGAAGTTGGGCGTGGCTTATGCTCACGCGGGTGACAGGGCTCGAGCGCTGCGGATGATCGCAGAGATGCGGAACCCAACCGCCAGCAAGTATGTGCCTTTCTATTACATTGCCGATATCTATGCTGCCTTGGGTGACAAAGAAGCGGCTCTCGAATGGCTTGACCGGGCGCTCGATCAGCACTCGAATTCATGTCTCTTGCTCGCCATCGACCCGGCGTTCGAGGATTTTCGTTCCGATCCTAGATTCCAACGGGCCACGCGAAAAATAGGCCTTTCTCACTTGGCGCTTTCATCATCGCCCGGCCCGGGCATCGACGAGTGAGTTGCTGCATATCCAACTCCGCGTGTGTGCTGTTCATTCTTACCCTCGAAACAGGCGGCATGATCCTGTCGGTCTGAGATCTGATGCCGACTTAGCGCGATTAGTAACGACAAGTCCTAGTGTTGTATCAGAACCGACCGCAGAAGAGAAGTTAGTAGGGGGTGTTTGACGAAAGGGAAATTAAAGTACGTTAAGGCATGGGTGGGGGCCGCATCGGCCTGAATTTCCCGTTCTCCAATAGTCTGTTTTGCCGCCAGTTGTAATCTCCAGTCAAGTTGATGTGGTTCCAGTGGATCGGGGCGACGTGCTGGAACAGGCTTTCGTCGATTGGCTGGCCGTGCTCGCGCTTCGCATACACTGCGCGGTCCAGATAAACGGTGTTCCACAGGATGATGGCAGCGACCACCAAGTTCAGCCCGCTTGCCCGATAGCGCTGCAGCTCGTAGGTTCGATCCAGGATTTCGCCGATGCGGTTGAAACACACTGCCCTCTTGACCGTCGGCAATGATTTACGGTGCGCAGAAAAACTTCCCAGCCTACGCTGGACGGCGGCTCGGGAATTTGATACCGTGCCCCTCATCCGGCCATGAAGCCCGTTTCTGGACCGCGAGACGAGCCGCTGGAGCACGGCGGGAGATGATTTACCTTCTAGTTATGCTGCGGAAAAACTCGCATCTCGCACTTGATTTTGGGTGGCGCAGCGCTTCAGCGCTGCGTCAACTGGATTGTCTTGAATGCGGCTTTAGCCGCTGAGGGCGCACTTTTTGATCGGAAATCAGTTTTTCCGCAATTTGCTAGAAAGCTGACTTGGTTGTAGCTCACTGTCGTCAACGGTAGGTTGCTCCGTGGAATTGCCGCCCGATGCCGCGCAGATACTCCGGCAAGTACGAAGGAGACGGGTTCATGGTGTCGTGATCGCGATAGTCGTACTCCTGACGTGCACTTTTCTGGCCTTGTACTACCGACTTTATGCTGGCTGGTTTGGATCTTTTCTTTTGTCGCCGGCAGTAATTCTAATTCTCGTTTTGGCCTCAACCTTCGAGAAGGGCGACAAATTGGTACTCTGGCTCCGGCGTTTCCGCGTCAGGCGTCCGGGAGGAACGCAATTTGACAGGCTCTTGCAGGGCGCATGTAGCGGGTTCGGTTTCCCCTTGACCGTGCAGGATTCAACCTTCAAGAGGTCCCTTGCCATGAGTTTAGTGAAGATGCAGATACTGGCCACCCCGCTGATGCTCGTTTCGCTTGTGATCGTGATGGTCACGTACAGGGGCCTTGCCCGTGCGTTCGGGCTTCCCGACCCATTCTCTTCACCCGGTCTTCCTGGGCTCGTCTTCTGGCTGTTCTTGGGAGTATGGATCGTTGCCTGCGTGCTGCTGAACATCAGCGCCTATCGGCGGCTCGGGTACGTTCTCCTGAAACCGGCCAATGCGCTGGAAAAAACTTTGAGAGTGATCCGCCAGATCACCAAGCGAAAGGGCTGGCACTTTGACACCGGGATCTTTGTCATTCATTGTGACGATTCCTTCTGGCGTGAAATCGTTGAACTCTGTCTGACTTGCGCCTCCGCAGCCGTAATCGATGTCACGGAACCGTCGCAGAACGTCATATGGGAACTGGAAATGGCTTTCAGCCTGATGGCTCCCGAGTCCATTGTGCTGGCGTGCGGAGTCGGCGAAGGAGCTCCCAAGGAGGTGCCGGTTCCGGTGCGCGAGCAGTTGCTCGCTCATCTGCCCGGGCCGGCTTTCGCCCGTGCACAGACCTTCTTTTATCCGCTTCACCACGTACAACTGGGACAACCTCCCTGGGGCAGGCGAAAAGATCTGCTGACTGAGTTGGAGGCCCGGGTGGCCTCGGCAATGGCGATTAACATGCGTTGGAGGGTGCGAGATGTGCCAGGCCCCGCCGTTGATAACCTCTTAGACCCACAGCGTTAGGTTGCCTTCGAGAATCGCATAGCCATCACCCGGCGAAGTAAGCAATGCGCTGCTCATCATCGAGCAGCACCGCGGAGCGTTGCGGTCTGCTCCGCACACGCGCAACGTACTGGTCGAGCGGAATATTAACTGACCCTGAGATTCTCAGGGGGACAGGGTCGGGAAATGCTTCGGCACTCTTCGCCGCAGACCACGATCAAACACTACCTGAAGGTCGATCGGTCGAAGCTCCGGCGTCTGCGCGATGTCGCGCCCGAGGAGTTGATCCGGCGTCCTGCACCTGAAAAGTGGTCAATCGCCGAGATCGTAGCGCACTTGGCGGACGCGGAGCTGGCGATTGCGAAACATGCTGGCGAATCCGGGCGTGGCCTTAACGTGGTGGGATCAGGCCGTATGGGCGGAGCGCTTGGTCGCGGTTCGGGTAGCCGCGCCCGCGTTTTCTTCAGGAGCCCATGTCCACATTTCTTGTTGTCCATTAGTAATGGACATGGCATAATAATGGACGCTATGCGAGTTGAACCTCCATTGACTCCTTTTCTAGAGCAGCTCCGGACCCTGCACTTCATCAGCGATCTGGATTTCTCTCCGAAGAACCGTGCCGGTGATCAAGGAATCGACGGCACCCTCAAGGTGCGCACTCCCAAAGGAACCTACTCCTTCCTCGTGGAACAGAAGCGGTCGTATCTGGACCGAGGGATACTCAATGCCCTCGTCGCTCAAGCCAAACTCTATGCAAGAGTACATCGCAAGCCCCTCTTGCTGTTGGCACGCTACATCCCCCGGCCTTCTGCCGAGCGATTGATCGAATCACGAATAAACTTTGTGGACCAAGCTGGCAACATGCACCTCGTGCTCGGTCAAAACTATGAGCGTACGATCATCGGAAACAAAGAGAATGCCGTTTCAAAAGAAGGCAAGCGGGTCAGCCCCGCAATCGCTCAATTGTTGTTCACCTTTGCCACGAAGGAACTAGCGGGAAGCTGGTCCGTGCGTCAACTGGCTGAAGCGTCCGGGTTGAGCAAAAGCAATGTTGCGAATGTTCGACAGCAGTTGGTCGAGCGCGGAGTACTGCGAGAATCGGGGCACGGCTTTGATATCAGCGACAAATCGCGATTACAGGACGAGCTGTTGAGAGGATATGAGTTCGCTCTGCGTCCGAAACTTCTAATCGGGCGTTTCCGGTCCTCCGACAGAGACCTAGGCGACATGCTCGCCAGCGTCCGAAAGCCTTTTGCAGACCTATCAATTCGGTGGTCGGTAACTGGCGGGCCGGCTGCTCAGGCTCTCCAGAAGTTTTATCGAGGGTTGGAACTGCCAATCTTCGTCGACTCGTTCCCTGACCAACTTCGTCGTCAGTTGCGGATCATTCCTGACAAGGCAGGGCCACTCATTTTTCTGCGTTCCTTCGGTACCATCCCGTTTTGGCGAGAAATCGAGCCGTTCCCTCTCGCGCATCCGTGGTTGATCTATGCCGAGCTGATGTATTCTTCCGATCCAAGAGCGCACGAAGCGGCGGAAGAACTCAAACGCGAGTTCCTCTCCTAAGCGATGCCCGAACTTACCGACAACCAAATCGCTGACCTCCGAGTCCTGCAACACCATTGTGCGGCCCTCGGAGCGGAGCTTGTAATCATCGGGGCCATTGCGTACCAGATACATTTTCCAGCGGAGTCCCGGCATACCGGAGACATCGATTTCGCCGTCGCCTTGGACCTTGACGAATTCGCAGAACTGGAACGCCGACTTCTTGCAGACGGCTGGGTCCGTTTCGCAAACCGTGAGCACCGATGGCGGAGCGCCCAGGCAACGATCCTGGACCTGATCCCAGCTGGACCCAAGCTTCGGGCAGCCAAGCAGATCACGTGGCCCATTAGTCAGTTCAAGATGAGCTTCGTGGGATTCGACCACGTATTCGCAACCGCTCAGCCGGTTCAGCTTGCGCCGGATCTGACGCTGAAGGTGATCTCATCTACCGCACTGATGCTCCTGAAAATTGCCGCTTTCATGGACGATCCGCAGCGGCGAGTCAAGGACCTGGATGACATACGGGGCCTGCTTCTGCAATATGAAGCCGACAGCGAGCGGATATTCTCGGACGTAGTGATAGATGCTGCGCTCCAGGACTTTGGATTGGCTCCTGCCTTTCTGATGGGTCTTGATCTGCGTGCGCTTTGCGCGGACGACGATGCGCAGATTGTCTACACGTTTCTCGATGCGATGAACGAAGTCAATCCAGCATGGATGGCGTTCGTCCGCGCCAGAGGCGTCGGCGACCATGTCGAGGAAGACGCTCGCGCCCAGATCGACACCTTCAGACAAGGTTTTGATCGGAATGTGTGAAGGGCAGCAAAACAGTGCTCCGGTATGGACGTAAACAGGGGACTAACGAGGGACCGGGGACTAGTTGGGGACTAGGGACTAAACGAGGGACTGAGGTGCGTTTCTTGCGCGTACTTACAGGTGCTTAGGTGTCATCCGTGCGCTTGTAAGTTGTTTGGTATCAATTTCCCTTTGAACTCATAACCCAAAGGTCGGTGGTTCAAATCCACCCCCCGCAACCAACCAATTATGGTTCTTCGATGGTAAAGACAGCAAAAATCATACTGTTTCCAACCCTACGATTGGATATGGATTTCACACAATAAAATATACCAATGGAACAGGTAGAGAGTTTTTTCAAATTGGTGTGAGCGGAAACAAAACCGGAATCTCTGTCTATATTCTTGGTCTCAAAGATAAGAAGTACTTAGCCAAAACGTATGGAAAAAAACTAGGCAAGGCGAGCGTGACCGGATATTGCATTCGGTTTAAAGCTCTAAAGGATATAAACATCGATACGCTTGAAGCGGCAATACGATATGGGCTTGCAGCTCAGAATGAAAAAGGCAAGCTGACGAAATAATTCCACTGTTAAAGGCAAGCAGTTATCGATGTAAAGGCGCTCCAGTATACGACCCCTACAGCCCTGACCCGCGCCACAAAGCCATTCTCTATAAAACGGGTCTCCCGCAATAGTCGTGCGGCTCTCTGTCAGCGCTCCTTGCCTTTCTCTGTTTGCCGTTGCCCACTGCGGAAGTATCACGAGCAACTCTGACATCATCCGGGTAAGGTAAGGGTTGCCGACCGTCTGGGAAACAATCGTGCGATGTCTGACCTAAATCAGGAGCTATGCGGCCGGCCCAGAGCGATCACGATCCATCGGAATCATGAGCCAGGCGATCACGGCACTTGTAGCGGACAGGCCTGCGCACATCAGGATGACGATTCTGAATCCGAATACAAATGCATCCCCAATCATTTCTCTAATGGCAGTTCTCGCATTGGGATCGAGGGCAGCGGGCACCTGCATGCCGGCGAGCCTGATTTCGTCCGATCGAAGCTTCTGTAGCGTGCCGGGCGGCAGTGACAACTGACCGAGGCTGTAGTCGAGGTGGGAACCAAAGGCCTTCACCATCACAATCCCAAACACTGCAATCGCAAGTACACCCGCGACTCGGGCAACTGCATTGTTGATTCCAGACGCAGTACCGACCCGGTCTTGATCCACTGAATTCATTACGACGGTGGTGAGAGGAGCCACGGTGACCGTCATCCCGAATCCGAGGACAACCAACGCTGGGAAGAACGACTTCCAATAGCTGCTTCCAACGGACGGCCAAGCGAACAGAACGAAACCCACTGCGGCAGTGAGCGGGCCGATGGTCAGCGGACCCCTTGGCCCAAAGCGGGCAACGAGTCCGCCAGCCCAACCAGAAAGAAGGAACATCAGTAGGATCAGAGGGAGGACAGCAGCTCCGGCTGCGGTTGCGGAATAACCCTGCACTTGCATCAGGTTCAACGGGAACAGGAAAAAGAAAATTCCAGTCGCAGCGTATAGAAAGAGCGTGAGCAGGTTCGCGCCAGTGAAAAAACGAGATTCGAATAGCGTGAGCGGTACCATCGGCGAGGTAACGCGAGCTTCGACGAAAACGCACGCGGTAAGGCACCCGAAACCAACGGTCAAACTTCCGAAGACCAGGGGATTACTCCAACCTAGATTGACAGATTCCAGGAAACCAGTTACCAAGCCGCCGAGCCCTAGCGTGGCAAGAAGCGCTCCGAGCCAATCGATGCGCGCACTAACAGTGCTCCGGCTTTCTGGAATTCGCCAGAGCGAAATCACCAATACGGTCGCTGCAATCGGGAGATTAATGAAAAATGCCCAGCGCCAGGAGACATGCTCGACCAGCCAGCCGCCGACAACAGGTCCAACCGCAGTGGTTATGGCGGTAAAGCCAGACCAGGTGCCGATCGCATGGCCACGGCTTTTCTCGTCGAAAGACGTACTGATAATCGCCAGGCTACCGGGCACGAGCAGTGCAGCCCCGGCACCTTGAATGCTCCTGGCTATGATCAACTGATGGATGTTTGAGGCAATTCCGCAAGCCAAGGAAGCCCCTGCGAAGATTGCCACACCTGCTACAAAGATCAGACGGCGGCCAAACAGGTCGCCCAGCGAGCCGCCGACCAGAATCAGGGCGCCCAGGAACAGTCCGTAGGACTCGATCACCCATTGCAAATCCACCACCGTTGCATGAAAGCTCGCCTGGATCGCAGGCAGAGCGACGTTGACAACTGTGCTATCGATGAAAGCCATGCTGGACCCGAGTATGGTTGCAGCGAGGATCCAGGGTCTAGCCTTTGTTCCGCACGGAACCTCGACATCCCCCGTTCGGATTACGGCTTCATCGCAAGGTGGTCTCATGAGCGCTATGGATGCCCTCCAGTGTGGGCAGGGTTCAGGACGTTGGTGAAGCAGAGCGAGTCTCACCCTCGCCCTTAACGGTTGTGTCCGAGCGACGGGCAAGCCGGAGGTAATCCCAAGGTAAGGTTGGCCGACCACCCGCCCGGAATGTTCTAGGCGCGAACGACACTTCTACCAGAGCCGAACTGGCCGTTTCCTTGACGCACAATCGACTCAGGGTGCAAGCTTTAGCGAACGCGACCTATCATTGGTCCAGGTGTCTTAGAAGGAGCGGACGATGGAAAGTAAAGCCACGGAAGGAGACACCGCCCCCGACGTTGCGTCGCAGTCAATTAGAGCGGAGTTTACGCATGGCCTCTCTGAGGTGGCTCTGCCAGTCAATGACTTGAGAACCGCCATTGATTTCTACACGAAAGTTGTCGGTCTGGTGCTTGAGCTGCAGTCGGACGATGGTGCCTTCCTCTGGACAGGCTTGACAGGCCAGTCTCAGCGACTGATCCTGGCCACTCGACAGTACTTAGCCAGAGGAAATGTTGCGGGTGAGGTCGGCCGAGGCGTCGAATGGCATCATGTACATTACGCGTTCCAGGTTCCCAGAGAGAAGCTGGAGAAAGCAATCAATCATCTGCACCGGAGTGGCGTCGCGGTATCAGGCCCGGCTCGTTTCGATCTGATGAAGGCAACTTCGTTTTACTTCCGCGATCCGGACGGTCATCTGGTTGAGTTCTGGTCGCCAGATCCAGGTGTTCAATCCGCGTAGCGGCTGGTGAAAGATGGAGTTGGCAGGTGGCTCATCCTGCGCGCGCACCTAATCGAAGGCTCCAGCACGACAGCGTCACGGCAGATCCCAATTTGATAAGGTGAGCACAAATGATTCCGGTGAAAGGTCTGTTTGAAGCGCACATTACCGTTAGCGATATGCGGCGGTCCATCGCCTTTTACCGCGATGTGGTGGGACTCGAGGTGGGGCTTCTACAACCGGAACGCCCTGCGGCATTCTTTTGGGTCGGCGGCTACGGGCGGTCAATGATGGGGCTTTTCACTTTGGAAGGCCAGCCTCTTACAATGAGGCAACAGCAACTTCATGTGGCCTTTCAAGTAACATTAGAGGACGTCTTGACTGCTCCCGAACGACTACGATCCGTAGGCGTTACTCCTCTCGGAGGGCGGAAGGAGGCGATTGACGAGCCGATCGTCTTTGCCTGGATGCCGGCTGCATCCGTATTCTTCGATGATCCCGATGGAAATTTCCTGGAGTACATCTCCATGCTCCCTGATCCACCACGGCCTGAGCTAGGAGTGGTGTCATGGAGCGATTGGCAGGCGGCCCATCAGCATCAAGGTGCATGAGGTCCCGACAGCTCACGTTCCAGTAGCGTGGAGTCGTTTTTTGAAAACCACCTCCGAAGGACCGACGTAGTATTTACAGACTGTGCTCCACCTGGCCGTATAGGCGGCTAACCGAGATGTGGTATGCCTTGCCGCCTTGGCGATTCCTCCCGAGTCACGGGCAACTCTTCCCTAATCTTGTAACGTAAGGTTTGCCGACGATCCGCTCGCGACCTGCGGTGAGATGTGTCTTCCTCTGATCGGGTCCCACTCGCGCCTGCATTGGCTCACCAAATGTGCACGCGATCGGCCGGGGCGAGGTAGAGCTTGTCTCCCCGTTTCACATCGAATGCCGCGTACCACGCGTCGAGATTACGCACCGTAACTGGCCGGAACTGGTCGGGGGAATGGTCGTCGGTCATCACTTGCTCCCGGAGAAAAGCTCCACTCGACTTTGATGCCCACTGCTGTGCGAAGCCCAGGAAGAACTGCTGGTCACCCGTGAACCCGTTCTGGACGGGGGCGGCCTTGCCCGCGAGGGAGGTGCGGTACGCATCGTAGGCAGCGGAAATGCCGGCGAGGTCGGCGATGTTTTCATTCAGCGTCTGCTTACCATTCACGGCAAGGTCGGGAAAAGGTTTGTAAGTGTCGTACTGCGCGGCGAGTCTGGCGGTGGCCGACTTGAAATGAGCCAGGTCAGCAGGTTTCCACCAGTTGCGCACGCGCCCTGTGGAATCGAATGCGCTGCCTGTGGTGTCAAAAGTGTGGCTGATTTCGTGTCCGATGGTTTGACCGATGGCGCCGTAATTCACCGCGGCGGGAACCTGGGGGTCGAAATATGGCGGTTGGAAATTTGCGGCGGGAAACGTGATCGCGTTTTGCAGCGGCAACTCGCAGGCATCGACGGCTTGGGGATACAAGCACCATTCTCTGAGATCCACGGGATGGCCGAGACGGGCGACAAAGCGGTGATAATCAAACAGGCCGCCGCGCCAGAGGTTGCCGAAGATGTCATCGGCCTTGACTTCGTAGGAAGAGTAATCGCGCCAGGTCTCCGGGTAACCGATTCCTACATAGAGAGTGGAGAGCTTGGCTTGGGCTTCGGCCTTGGTCGCTGGATCCATCCAGGAGAGGGCTTCAATGCGGCGTCGGAAAGCGGCGATGATGTTCGCAACCATGGCTTCAATCTGGGCCTTGGTTTCGGGTGAGAAATAGCGCTGGGCGTAGAGCTGCCCGACGGCGTCGCCGAGCACGCCGCGGCCTGCAAGCATTCTGTTTCCAGTTTCGTCCATCACGCTGCTGACCATTGCGACGCCGCCCTGCCAGCGCGGGCGGTGCTCCGTTTTGCCGGAGAGGGCCTTGCCGAAGAAGTCGAAGCGCCCGTCGGCGAAGGCTTTGGGCAGAACGCTGGCGTAGTCCTCAATCAAGTGGAAAACCAGCCAATCTTTCCATGTGTCGAGCGCGGTGGAGGCAACGAGAGCGGACTCTCCGGTGAAGGCTGTGGGCTGCCAGACGATGAAGCTGGTTTGCCCGCTGAGACCGGCGCCGCGGAAGTACTCCGCCCAGTCGAGGCCGGGGGCGTTGGCAGCGAAGTCGGCTTGCTTCCAGGTGTTGTTCGCCTTATGGATGTCCTCCTGATCCGCCAAGGGAATATGTTTTTCGGCGATGGCGTGCTCCAGTTCGACGATGTGCTGAGCGCGAACGTCCGGGTCGGTAAAGCCGGCCAGCTTAAGCATGGCTGAAACGTGCGTCTGATATTTGGCGCGGATGTCGCGCATGCTCTCACTGTCGGAAAGGTAGTATTCGCGATCGGGCATTTCCACGCCGCCTTGCAGCAGGTAGGCAGCATAATGCTCGGGGTCGTTAAAGCCGGGGGCGACCCACAGTCCGAAAAGGTTGGCGGTATGAAAGTTGTCGAGGTTCAGCGCATCGACATCCGCTCGCAGGCTTTCACCCAAAGTTCGGGCCAGGTCGTGCTTGTCGCGGATGGCAGCAATGGCGTCGAGGTGTGGGCGGAGCGGAGCAAGACCTTTGGCTTCAATAGTGGCCTCGTCCATGTAGGAGTGATAGAAGTCGACAATTTTGCGGGTATTGGAACCGGCGGGGGCGTTGGCCTTGGCTGCTTCTTCAATCAGGCTAGCGATACGCTTGCGGCTCAAGTCGTTCGAGCCGTCGAAGTCGAGGCCGTTTGGATCAATGTACCTGCGATCAGGCGGAATTTCGGTGCGCTTGAGCCAGTCGCCATTGGCGTAGCGGTAGAAATCGTCACCGGGCTTGACCGAGCGGTCCATGTTGGCGACGACAATGCCGTGGGTCTCTGGCGCGGGCGCGTCCTGCGCGTAGACGGCAAGCCGGGCGAGGGCCAAGAGAGCGCATGCGGCGGCGGTCCGGCGCAAGAATCCAAGTGTGAATTTCATGGGTGATGCTCCAAGAGAGCTGGGGCTTTGGAGTCGGGCCAACTCGTATTAAACAGCAGCCAGCCAAAGAGAGTAGCACGGCCCGCTGGGTTGGTTGGTGGGCTTCCGGCAGCGTTGACACTCGCCACCGATTGCGGACGAGTGACGGGCAAACCGGAAGTTTGGAGATTTTTTTCCATTGCGGAGCTTTACTGTCGCTCCACTTTTGTAGCGGAGACTTCCAGATTGCCCAGGGCCTTGAATAAACTACATTCCGAGGGCCCTCGCCGGGCAGTGCAGGGGGGAAAACAAGGGCTCTGGAAATAGCCTTCGAACCACCAGCGTTTTTCAATCACTGAGCGATTCCTACCTGTCTTGAAAAAGCTCCTGCACTTGCAGATAATGACACTCGATCATGCCGAGAAACGCAATTAACTTCGACACCGTGCGGAAGATCGGCTTGGCGTTGCCGGGCGTGAAGGAGAGCACTGCGTATGGGTCACCCGCGCTCAAGGTTCGCGGAAAACTCTTGGCGTGTGTGCCTGCTCATCGTTTGGCTGAGCCGGGTTCGCTTATGGTTCGCGTCGAACTTCGACGACCGCGCCGAACTGCTCGCAGCCGCGCCCGATGTTTACTACGTGACCGACCACTATCTCGACTACAGCGCCGTGCTGGTTCGCCTATCTTGCGTCACACCAGATGTCCTGCGGGACTTGCTCGGCATGGCTCACAAGTTTGTGACCGCTGACGCGGCACACCGTCCGCCATCGCGGAACCGACGCAAGCCCGTCTGATTCCGTCTGGCTTACGGGCAATCCGCAAGCCGTGGAATTTCACGACCAAGATGTAGAATCCGAAACCATGAGCAAACTCAACTGGTCTCGCGTGCTTGGCTGCGGACTTCTAGCCGGGATCATTTGGGTCATCCTCGGCGCGGGAGTTACTGCACTGCTAGGGCGTGAGTTCGCTGCTCTCCCCAACAACCATCTGGGCACGCCCACGCCCGGTTTCCTTTTGTTCAATGTCGTACTTGATCTGCTGGAAGGAATCTCCATCCTGTGGCTCTATGCAGCTATTCGCCCGCTCTATCGCCCCGGCGTGAAGACAGCCGTAATCGCGGCTTTTGCATGGTGGTTCATCGTCAGCTTGGGAGACGCTACATGGTGCTCCTTCGGTTTCTTTCCGCCGAGCACCGTTATTCCCCTCATGATCGGGACGCTTCCGGCGCTCATCATCGCCACGCTCGCGGGTGCCAAGTTTTACAAGGAATGAATTGTTTTGACGACTGCGAATGGCCTAATCGCGGCTGTCAGGGGGAAGGCGACGGTAACCGCGCGCCGGGGCTTGTACTGGGATTATGGGCGGTCGGCGGCGCGGAACGGGCAGCTGCTCTGCGCAAGAGACGTTGCCCTCGAACTGGTTGGGCACGTTACGGCCGACGACCCCTACGGCCATCTGCTCCTCGGCAAGCTGGCCGTCGGGCTCCGCGACAAACAGCTGCTGCGAGAAGCAAAGGCGTTCCTCGCCGTTCTAAAGCAGGACTGGGCAATCGAGGAACTCCAGAACGCAGAGAAGATTGGAGCCGCGGAGTTTTAAGCGATGGCTACGAGGGCGTGCATACTCCAGATCTGGCGCGCGAACCGTTTTCCAAGCAACTTGAAACGTTTTTGATGGTGTGCGGGGGTGAGCCTTTTCAGGTCGCTAGTGCTCTTTCTAAACTCCAGGACGAGTCAAATGGCCGTAGGCCCACAAGGGCAACGAGAGGGCAATTACGATTCCGATAGGTTCCAGATAAGGACATTACTTTACTCTTTGCGCCGCGTAAGTCCATTAGATTCTGTTAATTGTGGATCTCATAACCCAAAGGTCGGTGGTTCAAATCCGCCCCCCGCAACCATGAACGCCGCTGCCGAAATGCAGTGGCGTTCGCCTATTTACCGAAGCGTCAGTTCCCTGGGTGTCGCCTCAGACTTCCCACAAGCCCGTTTTCTGGATAACTTCTGAGTTGCCGACCACCCGACAGGATATCTGGAATCTGTTCAGCTTTAGATGTTGGGCGAGAGCGGGATTTCCCAACGTTACTTCTTCGTCAGGGCAGGCCTACGCGCCGGAGAAGATCCTTAAAGCGCTCATCCGAGCGGTATCGGTCAAAAATCGGGTCGACCGCGAGGTATCCCATCCAAACAGCGTGATCTTCATAGGCGGCTTGCAGCCATTTGAATGTGTCCTCATTCTTATTTGACGCTGCGTAGATCTGAGCCAAGCCGTAAGGGGAAACGTAATGCTTCCTCGAAATCGCTTCCAGTTCGTGCGCGATTCGGAGTGCGTCGCCATTCCGTCCTGCAACTGCAAGGGCAACGGCGACTTGCGCGGTATAGAGTGGGCTGTCGCCTGACAGATTTGCGGCTTTCTTCAGCTCGCTAACAGCTTCGCTGTGCAACCCTGCCCCACGATAGTCCTCTCCGAGCAGAAGGTGAGCGGCAGCGAAGTTCGGATCCAGTTCAACGGAATTTCGATTTTGATCGATTGCGCGGGAGTAGTCACGTGCCATGTAGTAGCGGAGTCCCACCCACGTGCTGATCATGAGGTTAAGGGGGTCGAGCTCTAGCGCATGCTTCGCTTCTGCAAGTGCCTCGCCATGGCGGCCTCTGATGGAGAGGTAGTCTCCGTACCAGTGGTGCGCGTTTGCGTATTGCGGATCCAACTGCAGAGCGCGCCTGAACTCGGCCTCCGCACCGGTCCAATCCCAACGATGGGTCATCGCAAGGCCCAGGGACGCATGAGCTTCAGCCGATTCTGGATTGATCTCGAGCGCTTTGCGTGCCGCGGCGTAAGCTTTCGGGAGTGCCTCGGCCGGGGACTTAAATCCGTGCCACGTCAGTCCGCTGTTACAGTCTGCCAGTCCCGAATACGCTGCCGCATAGGTGGGATCGTTGTCGATCGCCTGCTCGAAATATTGCTCCGCCTTCTGCATGCTCTCGCCGGTTCGCTTGTTCCAGTAATACCGACCCTTCAAGTACGCCTCGTATGCTTCCGGGCTTATTTGCCGCGGAGCAGCCAACCGCTTTTGCTGTTCTTCAGTAAGAGCGATGTGAATCTCGCTTGCGATGCTTCGCACGACGGAGTCCTGCACGGCCAGCACATCTCTGAGTTCGCGGTCGTAACTCTCGGTCCAAACGTCGGTCTGATCACGTGCCTGGATGAGCTGGACAGTGATGCGTACACGGTCCGACGAGCGTCGAACGCTGCCTTGGATAAGATAGTCAGCGTTCAGTTCCTTACCGATCTCCCTCGCAGCCAGCCTGCTCCCTTTGTACTTTGCAACAGAACTCCGTGCGACCACCTTGAGTCGATCCCGATTCAATTTCCCAACCTGAGCGATCATCTCTTCAGTCAGCCCCTCACTGAAGAACTCTTGATCAGGATCTCGGCTCAAATTGTCGAACGGCAGCACAGCTAAGACTGTCTTGCGCTGGAAAACGGCCGGGACGCGCGAACCTCGCCAGCCCCAAAATGCGAGGAGTGACAGAATGGACACAACTGCCAGCGAAGCTAACCCAACGAAAAGCCACGTCCGCGCACGCCGATGTACCTGTCCACGAGCGGTTTCAGTGCCCGGTACCTGCCCCGCTGTCCGCTCTTGTTCTTGGTCCATCAGGCCCAGGCTGCCGCCTTGCGGCCAGCTATCTGGCTCCGAAACGAAACTCTGCGTGCCTGTGGGGACGACTGATGCTTCAGGTTTGGGTGGCTCCGTGGTGTGTTCTTCTTCGGGAGAAATAATCGGCGCAATGAATCGATACCCTCGTCCGGTCACGGTCTGGATAAACCGCGGGGTTTCCGGGTCGTCCTTAAGAGCCTGGCGGACTTTGCGGATTGCGCCCCTGATGCTGTTATCCGTGTCGAGGAAAACATCATTGCCCCAAACCCTGGCCACGATTTTCTCGCGACTGACGATCTCGCCCCGGTGCTCCAGCAGCAGAATAAGGATTTCCAGCGGGATACGTTCCAGCTTTAAGACGTGACTGCCGCGGCGCAGACGCCGGGGACGGAGATCGAGTTCGAAGTCTTCACCGAAACGGATCGATTGCTGCAGTCCAATTGGCTGGGAAGTCATGGCACGCCCAGAGAAGTTGAACGATTTTACACCACATTGGAAACATCGACATAGGTACAAACAATGCTTGTGCTTAGCGGGACACAAACCATAACGCCGCGACACACGGTTCGCTATGGACATTCAAGTCCGAAATCGCAATCATGCCGCTCACGCCCACCGATCGGAGGGACGACAAGTGAAAAGGATGGAGGACAAAGCGATGATGAAGACTTTCAGGCTCCTTTGTGCGTGGATGCTGAGTATTTTCGTTGTAGCGGTAGCCGCAAGAGCAGATGTCGTATTGGACTGGAATGCAATCGCGGTGAACACAGCCGTCACCAACCAACAGAACCCGTTCGCCCAGGCACGCTACGCGGCGATCGTACAACTCGCTGTGTTTGAAGCGGTCAATGCCATCACACACGACTACAAACCGTATCTGGGGACCATCACCGCGGCGACGGACGCCTCACCCGATGCAGCAGCCATAGAGGCTGCGTATCAGGTGCTCAGTACCTACTTTCCAGCCAGCCAGACGGCCCTATATGCCGATTGGACGAACTCGATGCAGTCCATACCGGACGGCCCAGCCAAGACTGACGGCATCGCAACCGGGGACGCGGCAGCTGCGGCCATGATCGCTCTACGAGCCAACGACGGCTCGTCACCTCCGCAGTTCTATACACCAGGCCCGCCCGTTCCAGGGGCGTGGCAGGCGACGCCGAGTTGCCCAGTTGTGAATGGAGTCGCGGTTGGAATCGCCTTTCAATGGCAGAACGTAACTCCGTTCGGCATCCGAAAGGCGAGTGACTTTGTCCTCGACCCGCCACCATCCCTCACCAGCCGCGAATATGCGAAAGCTTACAACGAAGTCATGACCGTGGGCAGCTTGAACAGCACACAGCGGCCTCCCGACCGGGCTAATGTGGCCCTGTTCTATGCAGCTTCCTCGCCAACTCAAGTGTTTAATCAGGCTGCGGAGCAGGTCGCCGTGCAAGTGGGCGGTTCGCTGTCGGAAAATGCGCGCGCGCTCGCGCTGATCAATATGGCCATGAGTGACAGCCTGGTGGCGTCATTCCTCAACAAGTACTCCTACAACTTTTGGCGTCCGGAAACGGCGATTCACGCGGGCGGGGATCCAAGCTGGGCCCCATTCATCGTGACTCCGTGCTTCCCGAGCTATCCTTCAAACCACGGCAGCGCGGGCAATGCGGCAGCTGCGGTGCTGAGACGTCTTTATGGCGATTGCGGACATTCGATCACGTTGACGAATCCGGCAGTGCCCAACATCGTCTTGCAATACACGTCTTTTATGGAGATTACCGACGACATCTCTGACGCACGTGTATACGGCGGGATACATTTTCGAACTGACCAGAAGGCAGCCGAGGAATTAGGAAAGGCCATAGGCAAGGTCGTCTACAAGCACAACCTGCGTCCCAGGCGCGACGACGACTAATGCGTCAGCGCGAAAACGGCTCCCATTTGTGTCATTCGGCGGTTAACTGCCGGGTCAAAATGGCACAAGTGGGAGATAATGCTCTTCTCAAACGGTTTTCTGCTCCGATCGTCGGCAGCGGGTGACATCGTAGTCCTTCAATTGCCGGGCGGTACAGAATACCTAACCGTGCTGGAAGTGTGTTACGAGCGCATTTCTGTGGAACCGTTCCGTGAACCACCTGGATCCGAGGCCTCGGCAAAGGGACTCACTCGCCGACGCTAAATCCACCTGACGAAGAAACAGCGAGATTAGCTTATCTGCAACGGGGTGCGTGGCCGCACTTCCAAGCGGGCGGAATCAGTCCTCTCTCGACACAATAAGATAAAAATGGTATAACATAATAGGATAATAATCGTGCAGCGCAATAGTATAAATACGGCGCAACGCGATCAGATAATGGAAACACGAACCCCAAAGGAAGCCGGCCATAGCCATACCGTCTAAAAAACTCGCGCAGTCCCTCGAAGTCCTGCGGAACCTCCAGACCGCGGAAGGGGCCGGGGCGATCCGGGCGCGCGACCTGTCACGCACGCACCGGGAGCGCCTCCTGCGCAACGGCTTCCTGCAGGAAGTCATCAAGGGCTGGTATATCCCAAGCCGCCCGGACGAAGTAAAGGGCGACAGTACGGCCTGGTACGCATCCTTCTGGCGCTTCTGTACCGCGTATCTGGAAGCGCGTTTCGGCGCGCGGTGGTGCCTTTCACCGGAACAATCGCTTTCGCTACACGCCGGCAGCTGGACCGTGCCCGGCCAGCTCGCGGCGCGGTCGCCGCGCGCGGGAAACAAAGTCACCAAGCTTCCACATGGCACGTCCCTGCTGGAGCTTCGCATCGCGCTCCCGGCCGTGGCGGACCGGAAGGAAGAGGAGGGCCTGCGGCTGTTCTCGGTAGAATCCGCCCTGATCGCATGCTCGCCCAATTATTTTTCGAACAACGCGACGGATGTCCGCGCAGTGTTGCCGATGATACGGGACGCCTCCGGTCTTCTCGCCCGCCTCCTTGAGGGCGGTCACACGGTGATCGCCGGACGTTTGGCCGGAGCCTTCCGCAACACCGGACGCGACCGCATCGCGGACGATATCGTGAAAACGATGACGGCGGCCGGATACGCCGTGCGGGAGAATGATCCCTTCACGGACAAGCCGTCCCTGGTCATCGGAGTCCGCGAAACCTCTCCTTACGTAAACAGGCTGCGGCTGCTGTGGGAGAAAATGCGCGAACCGGTCATCGAACGCTTCCCGAAAGCGCCGGGCCCGCCGCGCAATATCGACGCATACCTCAAGCGCGTCAACGACGCCTACGTCACGGACGCCTACCATTCGCTGTCGATCGAGGGCTACCGGGTGACGCCCGCTCTCATCGAGCGCGTCCGCAGCGGCACCTGGAATCCGGAAGCCGACGAGGGCGATCGCGAACAACGGAACGCCATGGCGGCGCGGGGCTACTGGCAGGCTTTCCAGGCCGTGCAGAAAAGCCTCGGCAAAATTCTGAAGGGGGAAAATCCGGGAGAGGTCGCGGACGCGGACCACGGCACGTGGTATCGAGAGCTGTTCGCGCCGAGCGTCACCGTCGGCCTGCTGAAGCCCGCCGATCTCGCGGGCTATCGCAACGGCCAGGTCTATATCCGCAAGTCGATGCATGTGCCGCTGAACCGGGACGCCGTGAGAGACGCCATGCCGGCGTTCTTCGACCTGCTGCGGGAAGAGCCGCACCCGGCCGTCCGCGTGGTGCTGGGGCACTTCATCTTCGTCTACATCCATCCTTATATGGATGGCAACGGCCGCGTCGGGCGCTTCCTGATGAACACCATGATGGCGTCGGGCGGCTACTCGTGGACGGTCATTCCGGTAACCGACCGCAACGCCTACGTGAACGCTCTCGAAAAAGCGAGTGTCGGCGAGGATATCGCGCCCTTCACGGACTTCCTCGCCGGGCTGGTGAAGAGGCGGCTGGCGGGCGAGCCCTTGCCGGCGGTGCCGAAAGCGTCGCCCGTAGACGAACGCTAAAACAATTCTCGATCTGCGGGAGTGCGCATGTACGAGTTGCCGAAAACGATTCCAGCCGTGAATATGCTGCTGACGCCAGAGGAGCTGGGATCAACGATCCTCTTTCTCTTGAAGAAGTGGATTTCAAAACTTCAAGGCTAACGGTGCGATCGTTCGCTGTCTTTTAGCTGTCCAATAGCGATTCCCAAGAGTTCCTTACAAGGCTTTTAGGTAGCCACCCGCGTCTTGTAAGTTGTTGAAATTCCAATTAACCGTGGGCTCATAACCTAATGCTCCCACGGATTCCCTGGAGTTTCATGGGCATCCTTAATGTTGTGGGAGCTTTTGCAATTGGGCGTCCGGCGCAGCGATGCACCGGAAGATCACTCGTCAAAGTCGGTGGAACCTACGTCGCGTGAGCGATAAGGCAATACCGAACCAAGCCCCCGGAATGGTGGGGGAAGGCGTAGAGACTGGATGGCGAGCATCCCTCGTGGATGAAGGTACAGTCCGACTCTCATCGAAAGGTGAGTCAGATCGCATAACCCAAAGGTCGGCGGTTCAAATCCGCCCGCGCAACCATGAACGCCACTGCCGAAATGCAGTGCCGTTCGCCTTTAAAATAATTGTCAGTTTCTCTAGAGGCCCATCCTCAAACTTCCCACAATCGCGTCTGTCCACTATCAAAGCTCGTTAGTAAATCAGCCTCGCCAACCGACTCGCGCGAGGTTCCCGCGAACTTTTGCATTTTGCTTTCAAATCTGAGCATTCCCGGGGAAACGGCATTTCCGATACGCGCCATAATCTGCGTTGCCAGTTCGAAAGACAAGTCCATGCGCTTGGCGCGGATGTGGAATAGCAGGTCGCCGGGCGTAGAGACTGCATGCCGCGCCCCGGCACGAATCTCCCGGAAGGGATGCAGTTCCGCCGGCCGCGGCTGCCCGAAGAGGCGGTCCCACGCGTCGGACCCAAACCCGATGACGCAGGAAAGTCCTCCCTCCAGGTCACGAAATTCCACGGCGCGCACCAGCGCGGCGAGATCTCCGCAGAGCGAGCGCAGGGTCGCGCGATTTTCAGAGCCCGGATTCAGCGTTGCGACCGGGAAGATCGCGGCGCGAGTAAGCGGCGCGGCTACTGCCTGTGCGAGGGCAGGCGATCTGCCTGCTACTTCGGGTGTGTTCGTCGGATCGGGCTTCATCGGGCGTCGACTCGGCGTCGGTCAGGCTGCCTCGGAATTGCCGTCGGATTTCTCCAAGTGCCCGCCAAAACTGATAGCGCATCGCGGACAAGAGTTTATCAGCGAAGTCGACCTCGCTGCGACCAGGACTTTTCCGTCGTGCGACGACGCACCCAATGTCAGCGCGATCGTAAGCGAGCTTCTTTCCGCAGTTAAGACACACTTCATACGTCCACCCTGATAGCGTGAATGGCGGCTGAGATTGCGGTGCCAGCAACCAAACAGCAACTCGAAGGCTAGTAGTATTGTATTTACCATAGTCGGGCCTCTACCGATCCTCCGTCGCGGAAATCGCGCAGATGCCTCCTAAGAGTTGTGGTTTCTTGGATCGTCGTTCGCACTGACGTATTCAAGCCCAAGCGGCCCAATCGCGGTCACTTGCGTTATGTACTCACTGGATTTCGCCCAGTGGAAATGGGACGTATTGCCCGGCAGAACGATGACGCTTCCGGGCGGATATGCCTCCAGCTTTTCCGCGATTGAACTGATCGCCCAGACCGATGTAGAAAACGCCCGAGATTACCGTGTAGACACGATCCTCCGGGTGTCGGTGTGGCATCAGCTTAACGCCATGGGGCACTCGGACCCTGATCGTGTAGGGTCCGGCCTCCGAGGGCTGACCCACGATGACAGCCAGGCGGACCGAAGGTGGGAACGCCGCGAAGGGCTTCCAGTTGATGTCTTCGGACAGGACCGATTTGAAAACGTCTTGGCCTGGCTGATGCGCTGCAACCACCCTTTGTTGTGCTCCCGTCATCACTGCTGTTCTCTCATTTGGCATATAACGTTCCTCGTAATTTAGGCGTGGTACACATTCCCGATTAGACAGAGGAGAACGTTGGGGCTGCATGCTTGATGGTGTCACTCGGCGCGCCGCGCCGGGCACTCGATTTCGAAGCACGCAGCGGTTCAACGCTTCTGGTACGGGTGGAAGATGTAGTCCTTCGCCTTCACTGGCGTATGGCACGCGTATCCGCAGTCTGAGGGGCTTTTGGCATCGGGGGTGAACTTGTCCGATGCGGCGTCGTAGTTGAACACCGCGTATCCCCACCCGCCGCTTTTCGGAAATCTCTTGCTGTCCTTTTCCATGACGAAAGCCTCCTTAAAGACGTCTGGCACATCCACGACGAAGGGAGCCTCCGTGCTCTTCTTCGGCGTCCACTGGAGCTTCACGATCATGGAGCCATCCGGGAAAGGCTGGCCGTTAAGCGGAATGCCGGCCTTGAACGCCTTGATCATGGTCGGATTGCCAACGATCACCTTGAGCCTTTCGTCGGTGTGGGCGGAAGAGACGACAGCCCAGTCCTCGTATCCCCTGAAGTCGGAGAACGCGATTCCGCCCGGCGATTTCAGCGAGTACTTGTCGTTGTCTTGGCTTTGCGCGTAAAGGACCACGGCGCCGAGGACGGCGAGCACTGCCACGGCTGTCGCAACGATGGTAAAGCCGCCGATACGTTTCACGGCGGTGCGTGTTTCTATCCTCTGTTCTTGTTGTTCTTGCGGCACAGATTTCGTCACAAGTTCAGACATGGTGTGTTCTCCTCACAAATAAAGTTTGCTAAGCCCGATCAACGTGCATCTTGAACGATTGCAATTAAGCCAGAGGTGAGGGGAGTAAAACAATTGGACTATGGTATCGGCGATACCTTCGTATCGAGCGTGCTGGAGGAGGTTTCCTTCGCTTTGATCGATTTTCAGGCTAGCTGGATGGAGAAAAGCCGTATGCCTCAGGCATGAACACACGGCAGTCGATACGAAAGTATGGGCGATACCATCGTCCAATTGCGCGGCCCGTTTTGTTCTGGCTGAATGGTCACGGAGGAAAATCCCATGGCGACTATGAACGCACCTACCAAACTCACACAGATGAACGCACCCGCGAAACCCGCACAGATTCGCCTGACCCGACGGTCGCCCGCCTATTGGCGTGTCACGATCGACAACCCGCCGATCAACGTCATGGGTCCGGAAATGGTCAAGCAGTTCCAGGAAGTCATCAACGCTCTTGAGGCCGACGAGCAAGTCAGGGTCGTGGTCTTCGACAGCGCGGTCGACGACTACTTCCTGAATCACTCGGATTTCACGGCCAAGATTGAAGACCTGACCTCGCTGCCGGAGGGCACCACAGGCTTGCCGCCTTGGCCGGACTTTCTTGTGCGTCTGACCCGCTTGCCGGTTGCGTCCATCGCCCTCATCCGCGGCCGTGCGACCGGCAACGGCAGCGAGATCACGCTGGCCTGCGACATGAGCTTTGCCAGCCGCGAGAAGACCATCATCTCGCAATGGGAGGTGGGTGTGGGGATGGTCGCCGGAGGCGGCCCCATGGCTCGGCTTCCCCGACTCATCGGTCGAAACCGCGCCCTCGAAGTGCTCTTGAGCTCGGAAGACATCAGAGCAGACCAGGCCGAGGCCTACGGTTACATTAATCGCGCCCTGCCCGACGCCGAGCTAGATGCGTTCGTAGAGGCGCTCGCGACGCGGATCGCCAAGTTCGACAAATGGGCGATCGCCCAGACCAAGCGCCTCGTCAACACCAGCCTGCCGCCGGATGTCGAGCTCGGCGCCGGGTGGGATGCGTGCATCGCTTCGCTCGGGCGACCTGCCGCACAAAATGGAATCAAAGCGCTGATGGAGCGCGGCTTCCACAAGCCCGGGGATGTCGAAAATCGACTCGGATACTACCTGGGGCAAATCGGGCGGTAGGCCGGCGCGTCCGACGCGGTTCCGAACTCCGGACGTTGCGGATGGGACGCGCTCGAAGCCAAGCTTGCTTGCCAGGACACGGAAGGAAAATTGGAAATGAAAAAAGACCAGCGCGGAATCAACCCCGCTTCGAAGCCGAGTGGCGATGGGTGTGTCGAATGCCTAGCGTCACCGAAAGGCTGGTGGTTTCATCTCCGTCGGTGTGCGAAGTGTGGGCACATCGGTTGCTGCGACAGTTCTCCGAGCCAGCATGCGTCCAAGCATGCGGCGACAACAGGGCATCCGATCATTGCCAGCTTCGAGCCGGGTGAGGATTGGTTCTACGATTACGAGAAGCGGGGGATGATCAAGGGTGTGGAGTTGCTTCCGCCACATTCGCATCCGGAGGATCAACCATCACCTGGACCGGCAGGGAGAGTTCCAGCCAATTGGGAATCGCTGCTGCACTAGCTGGCGTCGATCGATTTTTTATGAATGGGAGCGGGACTCGGGACACCGTATTTGTAATGAGCACCGTATCGAAAGGAGCCATCAATGAACGGCGTACAAAAGGAGCCATCAATGAACGCGGTACAAATCGAACAGAAGAGCTATGAGATGCCCCCGCGCGAGGGGATCAGCATCGCGCATTTTCTCACCGTCGCCGACATCGAGCGATCGGCTCGCTACTACGAAAAGGTCTTCGGCGCTCGCATTCTGAGCCTGGGTGACGGCAACGCGCCTGCGTACCTTCAGCTTGCGAATATCTGGATGATTCTGAACGTTGGGGGCGGGCCGACCCCGGATAAGCCGACGGTAACGCTCAGCGTCCCCGACCCGAATCACATCAACAGCTTTATGAATTTCCGCGTTGCGGATATTCAAGCGTGCTACGAATTGTGGAAAAGTCGAGGAGCCGAGTTCATCACGGAGCCAATACCCAAGTACGGCGAGATTCGCTGCTACATCCGCGATCCTGACGGTTACATTATCGAGGTCGGACAGAGCACCGACCTCACGTACGGTTAACGCTCGGCCCGGATGGGATGCGGATCTAAACGGTTGCGGATGTTCGCTTGAGGCCTTCCGGGCTGCAGTGTCGAGCCAGTACTTTGGTCTTGATCGATACGTTCGTCCAATGGATTCGTCGTCGCGCTTCTGCCAATTTTGCTTTGAACAGTCACTCGCTCTGACATCGAAAGGAGTACCAAATGGACGGCACAAATGGACTGAAAGAGACCACGCGCGTGACCGCGCCTGTCGCGTCGAACACGCTTAGTGTGAACGTTTTTACGGCCCCGGGAAAGACTATGGTCGGCGAGCGGCCAAAGCCCTTCGGCGAAGCGCTCGGCTTTGACCCGATCACGTCGACTTTAATCTTCGGCGAGTACGACGCGGTGCTGGTGGACGCAATGGGGACAGTGGCTGAGGCCGAGGCTCTCGCGGATTGGGTCGCTCTGCACAACCGCAACTTGGAGACCATCTATATAACGCACGCCCATTTCGACCACTTCTACGGTCTGAGCATTCTGCTCGACCGTTTCCCGGGCGCTCGGGCGATAGCAACGCCCAAGACGGTGAACGCCATGCAGATGTCTTTCACTCCCACAGTGGAGCGGTTGGCCCGCCGGATGTTTCCTGGGCAAGTGCCCACCAAGTTGGTTCCACCTGAGCCCTATGAGCACGACACGTTCACTCTCGAGGGCCACGAATTGCGCATCATCGAGCAGGGCCGCACCGATAGTCCCGATTCGACGTCTCTATACGTTCCATCGATCGGCCTGATCGTCGCTGGCGACGTTGTGTACAACCAATGCCGCATGTACGTCGGCGACACCACCCCCGAGAGCCGAAAGAATTGGATCGCGGCGCTGGACCGGTTAGCGGCGCTGAACCCGACGATGGTTGTCGCCGGTCACAAGAAGCCTGGCGCGCCCGACTCTCCCTCGACGATCCAAGACACCAAGCGTTACCTCGAGGACTTCGATCGGCTGCAGAAAACCGCGACGTCCGACCAGGAGCTGTTCGATCAGATGACGGAGCTATACCCGCATTGGGTAGCCAATCAGTCGTGGTTGATGTTCGGATTCCCCGGGGCATAACTCACATCAACCGCGGTGGCCCGTCCTTGCGCACTTTGGAGGAAGAGCTAGCTCATATTCAGGAGCACAGAATTCGATTTCAAAGAGGAGAACAAAATGACAACTAAAGGAAAAGTCTTAGTGCTAGTCTCGAGCGGTCACGGCTTGCCCTTGAAAGATGGCAAGGTTTATACCGGCGCTGGCTACTATCTCAACGAGCTGACGGTTCCGGTTCGCGCCCTGATGAAGGAGGGCTACGAAATCACTTTCGCCAACCCCAAAGGCAACACGCCGCAAATGGATGTCAATTCAGCTGTAGCCGATTTCTTCGGTGGGGACGAGGCTAAGCTTCAGGACTATCTAAAATTCCGCGACAGCCTGACTGGGCTCAAAAATCCAACTCGTATCTCGGATGTCATCGCATCGGGCCTGGATCAATATGACGCTGTTTTCGTCCCCGGCGGCCATGGCCCGATGATGGATCTTCTCGATGATCCCGACGCGGGCACCGTGCTGAGACACTTTCATAAAACATCCAAGCCTACGGCAGTGCTCTGCCATGGCCCGATTTCACTTCTCTCGGCGCTTCCGAATTCGACGGAGGTGGTCGCCGCGCTGTCGGCGGGCGATGCCGCTGGAGCACACGCAAAGGCTCAAGGCTGGATCTATTCCGGATATAAGATGACTATCTTTTCGACAGCGGAAGAGCAGCAGCGGGAACCGCTTGAGATTGGTGGTAAGGTTCTCTTCTACCCGGACTTCGCCTTGCGTACGGCGGGCGGTGACGTAAGTGTGGTCGCTCCATGGCAGAGCTACGTCCTTCAAGATCGCGAGGTGATCTCAGGTCAGAACCCGTTCTCTGATCAAGCGCTTCTGAAACTTCTTCTACCGGCACTCAATGGGAAGAAGAAGTCGGTTTCAGCGGCATAAGAATCGGGGACGCCCAGAAAGAGCTAATTGAGAAAGGGACGACACTTGGAGGGCGTAAATATCGATGAAAACTACGTTCGGCGGTTTTTCGCTGATGCCGCCTGAAAATCAGGCAAGTGTGGGCCACCCGCCGAGATGAGCACTGTTCATCGGATTTGGAGTCGTCAATGAGCAGCGTACGAATCGAACAAAAGAGCTATGAGATGCCCCCGCGCGACGGGTTTACCGTCACACATTTCATCACCGTCGCCGACATCGACCGATCGGCTGATTTTTATGAGAAGGTCTTCGGCGGCCGCATTCTCAGCAGAGGCGACAGCAAGGGTGCGTCTGGGCACATTCAGATCGCGAATACTTGGCTGATCGTCAACGTCGGAGGCGGGCCCACCCCGGACAAGCCGTCGGTGACGCTCAGCGTCCCCGCCGACCCGGATAAGGTCAGCAGCTTCCTGAATATCCGCGTTGCGGATATTCGAGCGTGCTATGAATTATGGAAAAGTCGAGGAGCCGAGTTCATCACGGAGCCGAAGGAAAAGTACGACGAGATTCACTGCTACATCCGCGATCCTGACGGTTAAATTATCGAGGTCGGACAGAGCACCGACCTCACGTAAGGCTGACATTGGCGCGGTTGCCGGGGCAAGTCGGTGTGACATCGGGTATCGTTACAGGTTTCCCTTGGATGGAGGAACGAGAGATGGATTGGAAACGGTTGGTCCAGTTTGCGCTGCAGGGTAGCAGTGATTTGGAACAATATGCCATCCTGCTGATACGCGTTTCGATCGGGTTGTTCTTCGCCATCTCCGGGGCTAACAAATTGTTTGTCGCCGGCGGCACGAAACCTGTTTACGACACGCTGGTTAAGGCCAAAGCCCCGTTTCCCCGGCAACTGGCTTATTTCGTCGCGGGTGTCGAGTTCGTTTGCGGGTCCTTGTTGACCGTGGGGTTTCTTTCGAGCGCAGCCTGCGTGGCTTTATTGATCGATATGACAGTCGCCACCCTGACCAGCGCGGTTTCCACCCTGCCTAAAGGACTTTCGCCACATAACTGGCTCTCACGCTTGCGTGCCTCCGGTAGTGCTTGTGACGACGCGGGTAATTGCGATCGAAAAGCGCCGGTCACTCGGCATTTCATGTCATTGATCCGCAGGCAGCCACCAATCAACAGAGTGCCGGACTCTCACTTCCGGTGAAATGCCGTATTAATAGCCTTAAGTAGAGCCGTGTCGCTGAATGGCTTGAACAGGCACTCCACCGCACCCTGTTCGAGTAGTCGGGGGCGAGCACTCTTATCTGTGCTCGCGGTGATAAAGATGATCGGAATTTCCTGCCCGCGAAGCCTCAGCTCCCGTTGAAGGTCAGGTCCGCTCATGCCCGGCATGGCGATGTCGAGGATCAGGCAACGGGCCTGGTCGAGACAGTCGGACGCAAGGAATTCTTCCGCGGATGAGAATGTACGCGCTGCAAAGCCTAACTCGCCAAGGAGGTCGGGCAGCGATTCGCGCACAGACTCGTCGTCATCAACGACTGATACCAGTGGGCGTTCTACAGCACGCCTTTCCTGGCGCAATTCCATGACATAAGAATGCGCCTCGCGCGGGAGGGCGTCCATTAGACCTTGGTATTGGTTTCGCCGCCGCAAGTGGCGGGCCGAGTGGCCGCCATGGATATCTCATGCCGCATCCGACACGGAAGGTGTCCGACTGGCGCGAGCACTGTCGCTCGTCAAACCCTCTGCTTTACACGGGAGAGAAAACGAGAACGTAACTCCTGGACCGCTATTTGGCATTGCCCACAGGCGGCCGTGATGACGTTCGATGATAGAACGGCTGACCGACAATCCGATTCCCATACCTTCATCCTTCGTCGTGTAGAAGGCCTCGAAAAGCTTATCCGTAGCTTGAGGTTCGAAGCCGATCCCAACGTCGCTCACGCTGAGGCGCACCCGATCATCGTCATCTGGTTCAGTTCGAATCAGTAAATCCCTAGGACGATCATCGATGGTGCTCATGGCATCCAGAGCATTGCGAAACAAGTTCAAGATGACCTGCTGCAACTGCACACGATCGCCCGCGACAAGAGGCAGGTCGTCAACAAGTTCCTGCTGCACGATGACGCGATTTCTCTGAAGTTCGCTCAAGGACAGCGCGAGCACCTCTCGCGTAGCTTCGTTCAGGTCCACCGATTCGATCGTGGGTTCTTTTTTGCCATAGAGTGCGCGCAATCGAGAGATCACATCCGCGGCTCGGTTGCCATCGCGAATTGTGCGCCGCACGGTTTCGCGCGCGCCCTCGACATTGGGAGGATCGGCGGCCAGCATACGAAGACAGGTGCCGGCATTCGTGATGATGCCCGAAAGCGGTTGGTTGACTTCGTGTGCGATGGACGCCGTCAATACTCCAAGGCTCGTAACCCTAGCCACCTGTGAGAGCTCCGATCGGGCCTTGCTGAGTGCCTCTTCGGAGGATCGGCGTTCGGTCACGTCCTGAACTGCGCCGATGTACTCTGGTTGGCCGTGATCGCCCCGGATGTGAGCGGCGACGTGTACGTACTTTACCGCGCCGTCCGGCATCTGCAGGCGGAATTCGAGTTGCACATCGCTGCGGTCCCGGCGAGATCGCTCGATATGTTCCTGGAATACTGACAAATCTTCAGGGTGGATTCGAGTACAGATCAGTTCAAAGGTCACCCGCGCATCGCGGTCAATCTGGAAGATGCGATAAAGCTGCTCTGACCAGGTGATTTCGTCTGTCGCTACACGCCAGGAGAAACTGCCGGTTCGACTAAGATGCTGGGCTTCCGCGAGAAACGCCTGGCTGCGCCGTAGTTCCTGCTCCGCCCGTTTGCGTTCCGTAATGTCACGCAGATGGCCGGTGAAGGACGGCGGCCCTTCCAGCGGAATGCGTGTGACTGCGAGCTCGACGGGGAATTCGCTTCCGTCAGCACGGACTGCCGTCATCTCGATGCGTTTCCCAAGCACTTGCGCCTCGCCCGTGGCCAGGTAGCGGGCAAAACCCTGCTGATGCTTCTCCCGGAGAGACGGTGGAATGATGACGTCCGCCAGATGCTTTCCCAAGACTTCGTTCCCGAGGGTAGCCGAAGGTGTGCTCCGCCGCAGGATTGAACTCAGTGATATAGCCCTCGTGATCGATCGTCACAATGCAGTCGAGCGCCGAGTCCACGATCGCTGCCTTGCGGATCTCACTGCGCTTCAGTTCCCTCTCCTCTTGCCCGAGCCTCTCTTCTACCAGTCTGCGCTCAGCAAATTCCTTTTTGAGCTCTTCATTGGCGGTGGCAAGTTCGGCAGTCCGGTGCACGACCCGTTGATCAAGTTCGCTGGCGAGCCTCTTCTGATGGCTCAGGAGCCGTGCCTCTTGTAGCCCAATCGATGCCTGATTCGCCGCTACGCTCAGAAGAAGTGCCTCCGTCTGCCGCGGAAAATCTGTCCGCTCAGCCGCTGCCACAATTACACCGAGTTCGCCTTGTAACCCCAGTGGCAAAGGCACGATCGAAACGTCTCCCTCACCCATAAGGTTGCGAAGCAGTGGAGGCCATTTCCGTGAGTCGTTTTCCAAACACTGGCTGAGCGCTTCGCAGATCTCGTGCGCCGAAGGCACCCGTCCTCGCAACTCGGCGAGCCGGACGATCTCAACGGGCGCCCCGCCAACTAAATCTGTCAGCCTCACAGAAACTAGGTCCAAGCGCAGCATGCGCATGAGCGCATCGAGCACGGTGTGGAGAACCCGGGATGGATCGCCGCCACTCCAGATGGCGGGAAGAGCAAGCAGGCTAATAAGATCGTTAATGCACCGTTGAAGGTGCTTGATCTCTCCCGAGGCATGTTCGGATTGGACCTCCATATCAGGCAGCCTCGGAGGACGTGGAAGTCCGCATGGCCCGACGTTGGCGGATCTCGGGCAGGAACTCCTCGGGCGGCACGAAGAACGGATTCCGTTGCAGGAGGCCACCGATGATGATCATCGGATGCGTCCGCATGATGTCGATCACCGTGTCGCCTCCAAATTTGCCGAGATGATAGGTGCAGATCACCGCGTCGTCGTGGCTACGCCACACCTCGTTCACACGCGATTCGAATTCAACGAGATCGTCAATGTAGGATCGATCTTCAATTGCCCAATCCATCCGGCAGCAAATGCGGCTCAACGGAAATCCTCCCTTGGCATTGCCGCTAGCCATCTGCTGGAACGCTGCCAGCATTCGAGCCTGATCGAAACGGCCGTCCCGAATATAAGCTTCGGTGTTGATTCGAACCTCGAGTTGTCCGCTCTGCTCGGCTGCCGCAGGGTCGATTCCGGCAGCGGCCAGTCGTCGCAGATGGTCATGACGTTGATCCGGATTCACGACGTGAACCGCCTTGTCGCCCCACTCGAACCCTTCCTTAATGAACGGAAGCAGCACGCGATACTCTTCGTCGTCATTATTGAAAAATGCGCAGACATGACGTACGTCACCGAGCTGCGAGCCGGCAAGGGAAATCGGTGTTGTGGTCTTCTTCATGCTGTTTTCCTCCGATAGGGTCGGCCGCACTGCAGCCCAGCGCACTCCGTTCATCTTGTCCGCCCGGTTTCCGGACCAGCGCGCCCACTACTCCGGCAAAATACTTGAAGGACGGCGTCCGCGAATTCCGCGGCTTCACGAATAATTACGACCGGCGAACATCGGCGTTACGCCGCCTTAATCGCCTCGGGCGCGGGGCGGAGTCTCGTGGCCATTTTCACGAGGTCGGCAAGAGAGTCGGCCTTCATCTTCTGCATCACCTTGCCCCGGTGCGCCTTCACCGTGATCTCGCTGATACCAAGCTCCCCACCGACCTGTTTATTCAGCAGGCCAGAAACCACCAACGCCATAACCTGCCGTTCCCGTTGCGAAAGCGACGCGTAACGGTCCCGGAGCACCCGCATCTCTGCCTCAAGGCCAAGAGCAACTCGGCTGCGTTCGAGGGCTGCCCGGATGGCGGCCAACAGCACGTCATCTTTGAACGGCTTCGTCAAGAATTCTACGGCCCCCGCCTTCATGGCTTGGACCGTCATGGGCACATCGCCGTAGCCCGTGATGAAGATGATCGGCATGTCAGTCCGTTCGATGGCGACGCGCTTCTGCAGATCGAGACCGTTGAGGCCTGGAAGAGACACATCAAGTACCAGGCAGCTCGGAACAGGGGCTCGTGGACAGGCGAGGAACTCTTGGGCGGACGCAAATGTCTCCGGCTGCCAGCCTTCACAGCGGATCAGCGACTCCAGTGATTCGCGCACGGAGACGTCATCGTCAACAACGAAGACGATTGGCGTGACTTGCAACATTTGCGGTCACCCCATTTCATGGCCAAGTGCGCGCACCTAAAGTCACGCTTCGCGTGCACAGTTGACGGTTGACGCCCCATCGTTGGGGGGATTGTACCAGAGAGCTCTCTCTTGTGCTGGGAGGATCGCCCGCTGGTTAGCAGTAGAGCGATACCAAAGTATCGACGATACCATGGTCCAATTGTTCGTCCCGCAGACTTCTGGTCTGATGGGTTTTCAACAGCCCGATTCGATGGGAATGCAGCACAACAGGAACAAGGAGACGGAATATGAAAATACTGATGGTGCTAACATCGCACGACGTACTCGGCAATACCGGCCTCAAGACCGGCTTCTGGCTTGAAGAATTCGCAGCTCCTTACTTTGTTTTCAGGGACGCTGGTGTACAGCTGACCCTCGCCTCACCGAAAGGTGGGCAACCACCCCTCGATCCGAAGAGCGATTTACCAGAAAGTCAAACGCCCGCCCAGATCCGGTTCAAGAAAGACCTGGCGGCACAGAAGGCACTTTCCCAGACGGTCAAGCTCGCCGATGTTAAATCGGAAGATTACGATACGGTCTTCTATGTTGGCGGACACGGCCCCATGTGGGATCTCGCGGAAAGCCCGGTTTCGATCGGTTTGCTCGAATCTTTCTACAATTCGGCAAACCGATCGCCCTGGTCTGCCACTCGCCCGGCGTGCTTCGTCACGTGACCTACCAGGGCGCGCCCTTAGTAAAAGGAAAGCGCGTGACTGGTTTTACTAATGGTGAGGAGGAAGAGATGCACCTCACTCACGTTGTGCCATTTCTCGTCGAGGATGAGTTGATGCGGCTGGGGGCCATCATTGAGGAGAAGGCCGACTGGCAGCCGTTTTCAGTCGTTGATGGCCGTCTCGTCACCGGACAGAATCCGGCGTCCTCGACCGTCGCGGCGGCGCAAAACGTTATCAACTTACTCGCCGCACAGAAAGCCGCTTAGGTTCCTATTTCGATCGGTGCCGCCATCGGCTCGTCCGGGGCGCCTGTTGCGCCGGCCAAGATTATGTAGGTGTCGTCTTGGCCGGTAGGGTCGCTATGGATACACGTGACAAATAAGCATCTCGGAACGGAGCACATCGTATGAAAGGATTTGCTTACCTGTTGGTTGCAGTTGTAGCACTAACTGGCGTGGTCGTCTACATGGCTCACGCCTCTGGACGCTCCGATGGAGAGGCTGATCCGGTTTTCGGAATCACAATTCCTCCCGGATACCGCGACTGGAAGCTGATCTCTGTGGCCCACGAAGAAGGCAATCTCAACGATCTTCGCGCCCTTCTCGGCAACGATGTAGCGATCAAGGCATACCGCGAGGGGAAGCTGCCGTTCCCGGACGGCACAATCATAGCACGCCTAGCCTGGAGTTATCTCCCGTCCGAGGAAAACAACAAAGTCTTTGGCCGTTCCCAATCTTTCGTGGCCGGACCCGCCACGAACGTTCAGTTTATGGTCAAAAACTCGAAAAAATATGCCGCGACCGGTGGCTGGGGGTTTGCTCAATTCAAAGACGGCAAACCTGCGGACGCGGCGCTGCTCAAAACCTGCTTTCCCTGCCACGAGCCTGTCAAAGCTCGCGACTTTGTCTTCACCCAATACGCACCCTAATTACGGGAAGGTCCCATGGACAAGGAAGAATCGTTTTGCAATTCGACTTGCGAAGACCAGATCAACATGGCGGAGCGCGAGTTATCGGCGTTCATCCGCGCGGTGACGGAATTGTTCGGTCCAGAGCAGGCTAGGCTTTCGATAGAGGACTGGCTCGACCAGTCAGAACTAACAGATAGCCCGCACAGAGCCACGAAAAAAGAGTGGCGAGCGGTCACAATAGCAGCCTCGGCTCGATTGGCAAATCGGGAGACTCTAGCCCGGGATCATCGAGCGCTTGCGAAATCGACTGATACGAAGGTTTCGCCAATACTATCGTCCAATTGTTTCGCATCCGCTCTGGTGTGATGGCTCATGGTAGACGATGACCGCGCCCGTCTAGGCCCAAACCGCTGAAGGAGACCACGCCGATGAAGAGGCATCGACGTCGGCTTTAAAGCAAATACCGATTTCGTTTACCGAAGCATATTGAATGGAGGAACAATTATGAGACGCTTCACGTTCTTCTTGGTTGCAGTTGCAACAACGGCCGGCCTTGCCGCGCTCGTTGGCCCTGCCCCCGGTGACGCGGACGAGCAATCCGCCCCCTACGTTACCGACATCCCGCAGGGGTATCGCGACTGGCGGTGGGTCTCCTCGGCCCATGAAGCAGGCAACCTGAACAGTTTAGGTGCCGTCTTGGGCAACGATGTAGCGATCAAGGCCTTCCGGGCAGGGACGCTTCCGTTCCCGGACGGCACGATCATTGTTGCTTTGCATTACCGTAACGTCCCATCGGAGGAAAACAACAAAGTCTTTGGACAGGCTCAATCTTTCGTTCCAGGCGCACCCACGAACATTCAGTTTATGGTCAAGGACTCGACCAAGTACGCCGCAACCGGTGGCTGGGGGTTCGGTCACTTCGCGGATGGGAAACCTGGAGACGCGGCGTTTATGAAAACCTGCTTCCCTTGCCACGAGAAGACCAAAGGGAGCGACCTTGTCTTTACTCATTATGCACCCTGATGCTGAAGGCTAGAGCAGAAAGGAATGAGACGTTGGGACGAAGTAGCGTGCACAGCTGAGGCCGATGGCCTTGCCGTGGCTGAAGAACATCTCGCGTGCTCAACACGGTTAGGCAGGTCGTCCGGCTGGGCGTGTCGGTAGCTACTTCGGGAGATTTTCGCCATCATCCGAAAGTCGCTGACGCCGCTTCGGAGTTGGTTCCAAGACGTTTTCGGACGAGACCGGAGGCCTGTGTGGCGTGGACAGCCTTTCGCTTCGGGGCACCAGTGGAGATTGAAGTGATTTTCGATGTGCTGACTATCCAGAGAACAAGGAGAAGATAATATGTCTCACCATTAAGCCGCTTTTGAGAGGGACGGTGCCCAGCGGTGTATTGGATTCGAACCTTTAAACCGAAAGGTTGTTTATGTCTGGGAAGAAAACAGCAATCATAACCGGAGCATCGGGGGGCATTGGCGCGTGTTTAGTGGAGGAGTTTCTGAGAGAAGGTTATAACGTCGTTGCAACCTCTCGTAAAGCCAACCGAGAGTTGACTACTTCAGGCAGCTTGGTTCTCCTTGAAGGCAATATCGGCAAGCAGCAGACTGCTGCGGATGCTGTCGAAGCAGCAATCAACAACTTCGGAACCGTCGATGTTTTGGTGAATAACGCTGGAATCTTCCTAACCAAGCCTTTCACTGACTTCACTACCGAAGACTTCGAGGCCCTTGTCTCCACTAATCTGCTCGGATTCTTCTACATCACTCAGCGCACCGTAAAGGAGATGTTGAAACAAAAATCGGGATGCGTTGTGAGCATCACCGCGGCGCTTGCCGATCGGCCAATCGCCGGCGAAAATGGCTCGATTTCTATGGTAACCAAGGGTGGGTTGAATTCAGCGACGCAGAATCTCGCAATCGAGTTTGCCAAAGATGGCATCCGCTTCAATGCCGTAGCCCCCGGCGTTGTGGATACACCAATGCACCGAAACGATCCCAAAGACTCGACGTTGCAGCCGGCTATGAAAAAGGCGACGGTGAAAGATGTCGTCGATGCCGTTCTCTACCTGGTAGAGGCAGGTCATGTGAGCGGAGAGATACTCCACGTAGATGGTGCCGCTCCGGCTCGTCGCTGGTAATAAATAAAGGGACTGTAACCAGACGCTGGGCTTCGACGAGGTGGGAATGCCCCGATTGCTTTCAGTAAATGTCGGCCTTCCGCGCGACGTGACATGGAACGGCAAGACTGTCCGAACGTCAGTCTGGAAATCTCCGGTTACCGGACGGCGAATGGTGCGCAAGCTCGATATCGATGGTGATGCGCAAGCCGATCTCGCCGGTCATGGTGGGGAGCAGCGCGCCGTTTTTGTCTACCAGATGGACTCGTACCATTACTGGGAGCGCTTTCTGGGCCGCGGTGGAACCTACGTCGCGCGAGCGATAGGGCAATACCGAACCAAGCCCCCGGAATGGTGGGGGGAAGACGTAGAGACTGGATGGCGAGCATCCCTCGTGGATGAAGGTACAGTCCGACTCTCATCGAAAGGTGAGTCAGATCGCATAACCCAAAGGTCGGCGGTTCAAATCCGCCCCCCGCAACCATGAACGCCACGGTCCGGCCCGGAGACATGGGTAACAGAATGTACCGGCCACATAGGTAACACTTTAGGGCCGAAGGGATTTTCCAGCGGTTCCAGCACACGGGTCTCCAGATCGAAATATCCTAAGTCATAATCCATAAAACTGACCAGCCAGATATCGTCGTGAACTTCTTTGATGCCGACCGCTTGGCCGGCAAAGACCTGACTGAAGTTGATTTTCTTGCGGCCCAGACAGATTCTGCCGCACCGGGTAACCACGATGGTCTTGTCGTGGAGGGGATAATCGATGTCGGGCAATCCCTGGTAGAGGCGGGTGGAGGGCTGATAGATTTCGGCGGGACACTTCATGCCGAGAGCTTCATGAGGACGCTCGTTATTGAAGACCTCAATGAATTTGTCGAACCTGGCCTGCTGCTGCAGAAAGTTTGCACTGGCCGGCTTGGTAGCCTCTTTCTTCAGGGTGAGATGCATGCGTTCGTGGCGGCCGTTTTGTTGCGGATGGCCAGGCTTAATGCGTTCGATGCCAATACCCAGGCGCAGCCACCAGACGGCGAGTTTGCTCAAATTAAATAAGGCGTGCGCGGAAGCGAAGGGCACGCCGTTATCGCTGCGGATTTGGGCGGGCAGACCACGCTCTTTAAAAAGGCGCTCAAAGACGGTAAAAGCGTAGTCTTCTTTGGTAGAAGAGAGCGCCTCGCAGGTCAGCAGATATCGGCTGGCATGATCGGTGACGGTCAGCGGGTAGCAGTAGCGATCATTTCCCAGCAAGAACTCGCCTTTGTAATCGGTACACCAGAGCTCATTGGGACGCTGGCCTAATGATAAAGGAGTTCCCTGGGCGCGACGACGGAGGCGACCGCGGCGCTCGACCAGTCCATGACGATCGAGCACGGCGTGGATGGTGCTTTTGGCGGGGATGGGGATGCCGGAAAATCTGCGGAGCAGACGCTCGCGAATCTTGCGAGCACCCCAGCTGGTGTGCTCACGTTTCACGTTCAAAATATAGTTTTCCACCTGGAAGGGAAGTTGGTTGGCATAGCGATAGGGACGCCGACTTCTATCGGTTAGTCCCTGCACCCCGCATTCCTGGTAGCGATCGAAGATTTTGTAGCCGGTCTTGCGGGAGATACCAAACTCCCGGCAAAGTTCAGCCATCGCCTCGCCGGCTAGCCGGCGAGCCACAAACTGCATTCTCTCATCCATAACCGAACACTCCTTCCACGGCATCACTTCCCCCCTTTAAAAAGGGAAAAAGTGTAACCTATGTGTCCGGTACGATCTGTCACCTATGTGTCGGGTCGCTCACACTGCAGAAATGCAGTGGCGTTCGCCTATTTACGGAAACGTCAGTTCCCTGAGTGTCGCCTCAGACTTCCCACAAGTCCGTTTTCTGGATAGTTTCCGGTTTGCCGACTAATCGGGAATTGGCTCGCGTTGCACCACAACCAAAAACACCACACCGACAATGGTAAACATTCGGAATGCCGCTTCCTGCCCATTCCATATTTTCGACTGCCACATCAGAAACCATTCGCCCCCGACATCGAGGAATGCCACCAACCACATCAGCAGGCTCGTCGTCAGCGCAATCACGGCGACGTTCAGCGCAGCGGCGAATTGCGCCCTGTCCGCACGATACGATTTCAGCAACCGAACACCAGCCCACCAGCATAGAAGCATAGTGACTGATTCCCAGGCGATGATGCCGATGTAGAAGACCGTATGTACTAGCGGCGAATTGACGGCGCGCCACATGCCGTGGTTCCTCGGAGAGGTTGAGTCCATCATCAGGACGTGGCGGACAAACTCGTAGTTGGAGCCGTAATCTGTGATGTTGTTTAGGACCAGAATCGTGTAGAAAAGTGCGATTGCAAAAACGAGAACCGCTTTGGAAACGCGAAGCGCCATTACATGCCGCATAGGTTGTCGCACGCGGGAATTATATCTTCTCGGTGACTTACCGCGAACTTTCTTGGAGTGCGCACAAGTTCTGATTAACGGGCAACTCTGAAGTAATCCCAAGGGAAGGTTTGCCGACAAACGGGGAGTCAGGTTGGCTTGGAGGCGGGGGTTGGGAAAGGCTTGCTTGATGGAACTCAGCTCGTTAGCTGGCCACTCTTAAAAGATGTCAAGCGCTCGCCTTCGCTCTAAGCGGTGCTTTGGATGGAGGGTGTTTATATCAGCATCTTGCTCTGCTGGCGGCGGCCAGGATGGTTGGGGTCGGTGAATTCGAGCAGTTCGATGGGCGCGCCGTTTTCGACTATGAACGCGACGCGGACGCCGTCGGATGGGCTGTTGGGAGGAATCAGGATTTCGCGGCCAGCAAGCTCGGAGGCGAGATCAGCCACTTCAAACGCGACGTGCGGAACTTGCCGGACGAGATCAGGGACCGCCGCGTCCGCTTCGAAACGCATCCACTCCACGCCAAATTCGCTTTTCTCGTGGCTGACGACAAAGAGTTTCAGGCGTTTCAAGTGGGTCTCGCCAGGCTTCGCTTCAGTAGTGGGAATTCCGATGTGATGGTACCGGCGCATTGTTTTTCGCTCTCCGTGGAATTGGCACAAATTCTACGCTCTCGTTGCCACGTTTGAAACCGCGCCCTCGTGACCGGACTTTTGAGGCACGAAGTCAAATTGTGCTTCACGGGTTGCTGCTATCACGAACTGTTTCTATACCCCTTGGCCAAAGAGCAATTCGAGCGTGCCAACGCCCTGGGGGCCCCTAGGTTCACTCACTTGGGCCTGCTGCGGGAGGTCCTCTGGCGACAGTAATCCCACGATCGAAGATAACTGTTGCAATCAGATATCTGAGTAAGTTTGTCAAGCATTTTTCGACTAGCTCCCTTTTCAGGTTCACTTAGAATCCACAATAAATTTCACAGGCTCGTTGCTGCGGCTGCCGAGACAGGAATCAGGGGCGAGCCACGCTTGGCCAAGGTCGCCAGATATCTGTTCTCGTCGTACGCCGCACCGTCTTGCCAGCAGCGAAACACGATGCGAATCCATTTGAAAGCCAAGGCTCGCACCGCAGCATGGTGATCCTTGCCACGCTGGCGCTGTTGCTGGTAATAGGCACGCGCCCAAACCGACTGGGCAATCGAGTGTCCCGCCCATTCGTGAAAACTCTGCCGCAGAAACTTCGGACACGCCCAGCGAAAATGCACCCATTTCTTTTTCCCGCTCCGCTCCGTCACCGGGGCAATGCCGCTGTACTTCTGCACCTCTTCTGCACTGGCATAACGATCGCGTTGTGAGCCCAGTGCCGCCAACAAACGTGGTGCCAACGCTGCTCCGGCTCCCGGAAACGATTGGAAAATGAAAAAATCGGGATGTGCTTCCGCTGCCTCCGTAATCTTGCCGTCCAGAGCCGCGATGCCCTCCAGCAGGGTGCGCAGCACTCGTGCGATCACTTGTACCACCATCCCTTTCGCCTCGATCACAGCTCGATCCCGAATCGCGGACATGGCCTGGCCGATCCCCTGCAGGCGCCACTCCGTGAGCTCGGGATGCCGGCCCCGGTGCTGGCGGAAGAACTTCCTCACTTCCGCCGGCGCAGCGGCTTGTAACTCCTCCAACGACGGCCAGCGCTCTAACAACTCACACGCCAACTTCGTATCCAGCTTCGCAAACCATTCCAGCATCTGCGGAAAGTACACCTTCAAGTATCCGGTCAGGCGATTCAGCTGCGCCGTCTTTTCCTCCACCAGTTTGCGCCGCTCCTCCACCAGGTTCTGTACCCGCCGCGTCACTTCGTTATCCGGCCTCAAACGGCGTAGTTTGTCCCGGTTCTGCAGCAGCAGATCCAGCAGCAGATCCGCGTCTCGCGGATCATCTTTGGCTCCCGACGGATACAGCGCTTGCCGCATGCCCGCCGACATCGTCGACGGCACCGGATACAGATGCAGGCACTCATACTTTCCCAGCATGTATACCAGCGCGCCCTTCACCTGCTCCACCGCCACTGCGATCGGACCGTGCCCGAAGCGGCGACACAGTTCACTGACCCAGGCCTCCACCACTTCTGGCTTGTGCTCCAGTTCTCCGCCTTCCCGCTTCGCCGAATTGGCTGCCTGCAAGCACCACACGTGCTTCTGATCGGCCCAGTCCATGCCTACGAACGCCACAAACTCCGGCTCCCCGACTTTTTCCTTGGCTGCCATAGTCCTTATCCTCCTTGCCTATCCACATCCTGCAGAGGCTGGCTTTGCTTCGGCGAAACCCTTATAGTTGAGCCCTCTTGACTGCCTTGTTCCAGACTTCATCTGAGCATTCGTTTGGGAAGCAAAGCGCGTCCCGCGGTTCGAGATTCTGATTTCAAACATCGCGTGTTTGGCGATTAAACTCGTAACCGCAGGACGCCTCTGACGGCTCCCATTGTAGGAAGCCAGCAGAAAACTTCATCCGCAACCATTCGCACAGTCGGTGCCGCTTTTTCTGTACCTGTGAGAAACGAGAAATCCGATTGCTCCCGGGCTTCTCCATTGCTGATGCAGGGGAAGGGGATCCCCTTCCCCTGCACCCCATCCCCGAAGACGCAGATTTGCACAGACCCGACGAGACGGCACTGCTGTGCAAATCCCATCTCGTAATCTCTTCGGGCTAAGTAACTATAAGGCGATTTCACTCAGAACCCCTACCGGGGTCGGGTTCTGAGTATAATCGCGATATTTCGCCAACTGAGCTGGCTGAGAGATTGCGGGCACCAAAAATACCACACTTGGCCCCGTTGATTGCGTTCAGAAGCGGAGATCGAAGCAAACACTTACTGGATGCTACTCGCGACAGACGAAAATACGTTATTGGCGTTGGTGCCGATCAGTTTGATGGTGCCAATCACGATCACCAGGATTACCGCCAGCATCACGGCGTACTCGGCGATGTCCTGACCTTCTTGGTCCGGCCACAGACGGCTCAAAAGCTGGAACATAAAACCTCCGGGCTGCCTGACGGGAATGGGCACGCCCACAATTGTGTGGACCATGGTGCCGAACTTGTAAAGATTTGTCAATTGAAGCCCGCTACCCTGTCGTTAGCACATCAAATGTCCGGTGGAATTAGCAGGTGAAATGTCCGCTTTGCAGGCGGTGAGAGTAGGAGAACATGGCAAGCATGTTCTCTTACTCGAAGGCCGCGATGGAGCGGGCGATGAAGATTCAAGAGGTGCTGTTGCGAGCGATGGCGAAGAAGATCACATGGTGGCAGGCGGCCGAGATTCTCGGTTTCAGCGACCGGCATCTCCGGCGGGTTCGCGAACGGTATGAGCAGTTTGGCTATGAAAGTATGTTCGATAAACGTCGCGGGCAGCCTTCCCCGAAGCGAGTGCCCTTCGCCACGGTGGAGAAAGTGCTGGCGCTGTATCGGGACCAGTACTTTGATTTCAATGTGCGACATTTTCACGAGAAGTTGCGCGAGCAGCATGCGATCGATCTGAGTTACACCTGGGTGAAAACGGTGTTACAAGGGGCGGGGCTGGTGGCGCGGGAGCGCAAGCGGGGAGTGCATCGCAAGCGCCGGCCGCGGCGTCCTTTACCGGGCATGCTGCTGCACATCGACGGGAGCCGGCATCAATGGTTCCAGGACGAACGCTGGTATGACCTGATCGTGATCCTGGACAGGAGATCTTAGACTGAGAACCTGCCGGTGGGTACGATAATAATCGCGATTTTTCGCCAACTGAGGTAGCGGAGAGATTGCGGCACAAAAGTGCCACACTTGGCCTCGGAGGAGCTGCGGACGCGGAGATCGGACAGCAATCAGTTTCTGGAGCACTCATGGCTGAGTTCAATACCGTTACCGGCGGCGGAGCGCGAGCAGTGCCTTTGCGCCAGTCGAGATCGGATCATGATTTTCGCCTGCAGTTCGACGTACTCGGCGACTTTCCCGTCTTGCTTGGTCCCGCAAAATGCGCGGTTCCCAGCTGTTCCCACAGCCGCCGGCTGCGGAGAGATTAAACCGAACCGGACATTTCACTTGCTACGAAAACCGGACATTTTAATTTGCTACAATTGAAGCCCGCTACCCTTGAAGCCCGCTACCCGCCGCGTACCTCAGTCTCGCGATTCAGGCCATTCTGGCGATCCTCGGAACTGCGTCAGTTAGTGTACGCGATGTTACGACAACTGAGTTTTTCCAGGGGAGTTGTCTTCGAGGAAGACTTACGGGCGGCAGTCTGAAACGGGATTCACCCTAAGAGAGTAAAATCAAGCCTTTTATGGCTTTACGAGTTGAATTCGATCCATCGAACAAAATCCTGCTCCTCCATTTTGAGGGGCAGATGACCGATGAAGAGATCGCAGAGTTCTACCGGGCGATTCGAGAGCATTGGACTGCAGCCGATGCCAGGATGGGTATTGTGGACTTCTCGTCCGTTACTGAGTTTGCCCTATCCAGTACCCTTATCCGTGAGTTGGCAAGACGGGAACCATGCATGCCGGATGCGACCAATCGCCCTCGCGTTATCGTTGCGCCGAAGACGCACATATTTGGTCTGACTCGCATGTTCCAGATTCTGGGAGAGTCTACCAGGCCGCTCCTGACTGTCGTGCACACCTTCGACGAGGCATTGGCAGCACTCGGCATTCAATCCCCACAATTTAAACCTCTAGAGTGACGACAGGTCAGTTGACGACATCAGAGCGTTTACACTCAACGGGAATTGGCCGGTCGAGGTCAATGCATTATGAAAGAGCGCCCGCTTCAGAAGATCGAAGCTGGATGTGGCGCCGCCTCCGCTGCGCTACGCTGTGCCGGGCTTCGCTCCGCTACGGCGGTGCTAGAGAGAATGGCACTGGGAAGCTGGTCATGGAAACCATCGTCGAAACCAAAGCCAGCAGCATTCTGCAGTTTATCCACGGC
Source organism: uncultured Acidobacteriaceae bacterium (assembly GCA_963730845.1). Taxonomy (GTDB): domain Bacteria; phylum Acidobacteriota; class Terriglobia; order Terriglobales; family Acidobacteriaceae; genus Acidiflorens. The sequence continues at coordinate 260,992 of CAVSTM010000011.1, forward strand.
CTGCGGGGCGAGTTGCATGTGACTTGGGAAGAAGGGACGTGGGCAGCCTGGCTTTACGATCTGCTGCAGCCGCAGGTGCAGGAAGTTGTGGTCTGCAATCCACGCCGCAATGCCTTATTAAAGGAGGGCAGCAAGAGTGACAAGGTGGATGCGCGCAAGCTGGCCGATTTGCTGCGCGCCGGCATGCTGCGGCCGGTCTACCACGGAGAAAATGGACTGCGGACGCTACGCGAGTTGGGGCGCAGTTATCAGACGATCAGCAAAGATTTAACGCGAGTCATGAATCGGCTGAAGGCACTCTATCGCGGCTGGGGCATTGCCTGTGCCGGCACCCAAGGTCTATGCCCCGCGCGGTAAACAGCAAACCAGGTGGAAGGACTTCTTCCAGCTATTGCAGCTTCGCATACTCCGCCTTGGCTTCCTTCAGGATGGGGATGTCGGGGTCGGCGTCTTTCCAGAGGATAAGAAAATCCAGATAAGCTTCACGGGCTTTGGCGGGGTTACGCTGCATGGGATAGGCGCGGGCCATACCGAGGCGGGCGAGCGCGCCCCAGGGGAAGTTCACCACCACGCCGCTATGGTCCACGAACTTCTGAAATTCCGCTCCCGCGGCGTTACCGTCGTGCAGCATCAGGTAGGCTTCTCCCCGCAAGTAGACCGGGCATAAGGATACGGTGATTTCAGTGGGCTGGCCGAGCTCGATGGCACTTGCCGTTTGCAACAGTTCGAGTGCCCGTTTCGGGTCTTTGCGCTCCAGAGCGACTGCCGCCCGGACTGAGGGCAGCCAGTATCTCTGCACCAGCGTCTCCAGCGGGTAGCTCCTATCAAGTTCGGCGGCCAACTTCTCCGCCCCGGCCGTATCGCCTGCGCGCGCCAGGGCCAGTGCACCCATCGACCTCACATCGCGGTTCGGGGCCAGCTTTACCGCCGCATTGGCCTCAGCACGCGCCTTCTCCCGGTTTCCCGATTCCACCTCGCGGAGGGCAGCCACGGCCAGATAGCTAGCGGCAGACTCTTTGGCATCATTGTGCTGGGCTGAATCCATCGCGCGCGCGGTCAGTTCGCCTGCGTTTTTGAGCTTCCCGTAGTAACCCTCAGTGTCGGCTTGCATGGACAGCAGGAGGTCTTCGGGGCCCGGCTTGCCCATGGCGCTAGCCGCGGATTGCGCCATCTGCGCTGCATCGCCCTTCAGGAATGCCAACAGATAGAGGTCTCCGAGCAGGGATTCACTCTCCAGCTTGCGCTCCTCCGCCTGCTTGAACACATTCTCCGCCTCCTTTAGGCGATTAAGTCTCGAGTAGGCGGTGCCGAGGTTATCGTAGTTGACGACAGCGTTTGGCTCCAGGAGCAGAGCCTCGCGGGCTTCATCCAGTGATTTTTCCAGGTTTCCAAGGTTTGAGGAAACAATTCCCAGGTTCTGGTAAGGCAAGTAGTCCTTCGGGTAGGTTTGCTGCCACAGCTCGTAAACCTGCGCCGCCTTCTCCAACTCTCCGGTCACGGTCTGGTAGTAATAAGCTTCGATAGAGAACCGTTCCCGCTCACTCACTTTCTCCCGCAGGTCATAAGCCTTGCGTGCATTCTCGGCCGCCCGTTCACCTTCGTCGAGGTTGCCGTAAATGGCCGCGATGGTCCGGTAGGACATCGCGAAATTCGGATCGAGTTCCACTGCTCGCTTGTAGAAGGGCAGGGCGGCGGTGTCCCCTTTTGCGGACCGTGTCTTCCATCCAAGGCTGTAGGCTTTCAGCGCCTCCAACGATGATGTGGTCGCCTCCTCCACAGGCGTGGCGTATTTCTGCACCGAACTGAGCGACTCGCCCAGCTTGCCACGCACGCTGATGGCCGCACTGTCCAGCGCCTTCAGCACTGCTTCCTTGCCCGCCGCCGGCTCCTGCGCTTCGGCCAGCACATCCCCCGTGCTGCAGCTCACCGCCTTGAGGCCAATCACATACTGGCTGCCGAGCCCGGCAATCGAGCCCGTCAGCATGGCCTTGCTGCTAGTGCGCAGGCAAACCTCGCGTGTGATTTCGGGCGTCAAGCGGTCCCCAGCCGTCCGTCCCATCAGCTTCAAAGTATCGTTCACCTTGCGTTCGGAAATTACGTCGAGAAAGGGTGATTGCTCCAGCTGCACCGAGAGGCCTTGCTTCAACGCGTCGTCAAACACCGGATCACCGGTCTTGTTGTCGAAATCGGAGAGGACCACGGTGTCCTTGTCGGTGAGGTGGGTCGCGTTCTGGCGCGAGTCGAAATAGAACCATCCCGCGGCGAGCGCGATGAGTAACACGACGGCGAGAACCAGACCGCTCCAGAGTTTTCTGCCCGCCACAGGAGCGGGCGAGGAACCGGATGCTGGCGACTGCTGCTGGGCGCCTGCAAGCTTCGCAATTCTCGATCCGCTTTCTTGTGCAGCCGCCGCTGTGCCTGAACTCGCAGCCACAGTTCCCGATCCGGTGTCCCGCTTCAGTCGTGTTAGTTCGGAGCGCATCTCCGACGCGCTCTGATAGCGCAGCTCGCGGTCCTTCTCCAGCGCTCGGTTGATGATTCGTTCCAATTCGGCGGGCAGGTCGGGGTTCAGCCGAATGGGAGGGATCGGAGCACGCTCCAGAATTGCGCTGAAAATGACCGCAGAACTTTCGCCGCGAAAGGGCAACTGCCGGGTGGCCATCTCATAAAGGACGGCTCCAAAGGAGAACAGATCGCTCCGCGCATCCAGTTCCTTCGCTCGCGCCTGCTCCGGCGACATATAGGATACGGTGCCGAGCGCAGAACCTGGGCTGGTTAGTTGCTGCTCCTCGATCGTGACGGTCACGGCGTCTGGCGATGCAGCCTTGCCAAGAGCACTGGCCGGCTGTGCGATTTTCGCCAATCCGAAGTCAAGAATCTTAGCGTGTCCGCGCTCCGTGACGAACAGGTTCGCGGGCTTGATGTCGCGATGAACGATCCCTTTAGAGTGGGCCGCATCCAACGCGTCGGAAATTTCAATCGCCAGACCAAGTAATACGTCCGTTTCCATGGGTTTTCCGGCAATGAGATGCTTCAGCGTCATGCCGCCGAGAAACTCCATGGCGATGAACGACTGCTCATCGTGCTTGCCGATTTCGTAGATCGTGCAAATATTGGGATGGTTGAGGGCAGACGCCGCGCGCGCCTCCCGTCGAAAGCGCTCCAGAGCCTGTGGGTCTCTTGCTAGGTCCTCGGGCAGAAACTTCAATGCGACAAATCGACCAAGCTCGGTGTCCTCAGCTTTGTAAACGACGCCCATCCCGCCGCCGCCCAACTTCTCGACAATGCGGTAATGCGAAATGGTCTGGCCGATCATTCGTGGCGAATCTTACGTGGGCGAAACTGGCAAGTCAATGAAAGCCGTGGACTTGGCGCTATCTCAAGAGGGTTGTTGTTGCAAAATCAATTACGGTGCGCCGGGATAGTGCAGTGAAGCTAGTTGATGGTCTCGCAGGTGAAAGTCCTGCCAGTGCAGATTACCCAGTTGGCACTGTAGTGATATCCGGCGGCGGGGCGGGTGACCAAACCGTCGGAAGCCCGGATGTAAACGTCCTCGAGGGCTGGACGCAAGTCTGGTCAGCTCCGACAGGAGGGCAAGCAAAGCAACAGGTCGTAGCGCGAGCGAACTGTAGTTAAGCCTCGAAAACGCACACCTCACCAGAATCGGAGTGTGAGGACGAAGGGAATGCCGAAACTTTTATCCCAAGTTGAAGGCCAGAGTTTTCGGTGAAGTACTGGGTAAGAGCAGCCGAAGAGTTCCCCGTGGTCTCAGAGGACGACATGTTGTGAAAGAGCATCAATGAAAGCTCAGAACCAGTCGTGGGTTGCCTAGGCCTATGCGTAATAGGCACAGCGATGGCATCTCGTATAAGCCGCTAGGCGGCGAAGTCGGGATGTGCCCGCGAGTGGGGCGGATGGGGCCGACTAAGTGATGATGGACCGGGACAGCAAAACCCGGACCGGAGCGAGGGCCCCTGGGGTAGAGCGGTTGGGTCCGCTCGCACGGAGGTGCCTTACCCGCACACCGTCCCTGACTCAGAGCAGGGAGTACACGGTGAAAGCAGTGGGCACGAAGGACGAAGGCAAACCCGAGTTTTCGGGGAAGGCCTTGTCTGATATTTCGGCCTGACAACCGGCTTGAAGCAGAGGATGAAAGTTCCTTACGAGAGAAAGGAGTAGCGATCCGCTCGGCCTCGAGTCTTGCGCCGGGTATCGCGAGGTATTGAACTCGCCGTCAACTATCGCCTCCGCGCCGGAGATTTCCAACCCACAATCGAACGTCCCTGTAGCGAGCGCGGCCTACAAATCCCAACGTCCGAGATGGGTATGAAGATGTAGCGGCACCGGATGTCCCCGACGAAGTGAGCGCCTAATCCCGTGCGGTGCTGTTGGGGACTCTGAGCTTCCATCGTTCTGTCCTCCATTCATGCCATTTGGAGCACACTAACGGGGAGGATCTCACGAGCCTGCATGGTCGCTCTACAAATCGATCACTCAAAGTCCAATGTGACTATTCGGGGTGTTGCAGCGTAATCTGGGTCTATTTAATTACAGCTTGCTGTGCCGTCGATTCTTTGTTTTTTGCCTCCCGCTCACGATCGTGGGACTTTCCCCGCTATTGCAGCTTCGCGTACTCCGCCTTCGCTTCTTTCAGGATAGGAATGTCAGGGTCCGCGTCTTTCCAGAGCGTGAGGAAATCTTTGTAGGCCGCCTTGGCCTTAACGGTGTCGCCCTGCATGGCGTAGGCGCGGGCGATTCCGAGGTGTGCGAGTGCCCTCAGCGGACATGCCAGCATGAAACCTGGATGATCGACAATCTTCTGGTATTCCGCGGCGGCATCATTTCCCCGGCGGAGCTGCAGGTAAGCCTCGCCGCGGAGATACGCCGGATACATTGGCCCGCCCAATCCCGACCACGCCACCGGACTCGCCAATTCGTAGGGAGCGGATGACTGCAGTAGCTGGATGGCTTTCGTCGGCATTATTCCGCGCATCTTCCTCGCTCGCGCGAATCACCGGCAGCCAGTAATTGTTTACCAGCGTGTCGAGGGGATATTGCTTCTCCAAATCCTTAGCCAGTTTTTCGGCTTCCGTGACATCGCCCGTACGCGCGAGTGCGATTGCGGCAAGAATCTCGGTGTCGTGGCTAGGAGTAAGGACCCGCGCGGCCGCGGTCTCCTCTTTTGCGATCTGCCGATTCCCAAACTCAACCTCCCGGAGGGCCCCGTCCATCTTCCATTGCGCGGCTGTTTCCTTTTGGTCATCGCGCAGGGCGGACTCGAACGCCTTGTTCGTAAACTCACGAGCAATCTTGGCGTGACCGTAGTAACCTTCCGCGTCTGATTTTGCCGCTAGAAAATTATCTTCGCCTTGCGGTTTTGCCGCGGACCACGCCATTTGTTTGTCCATCTCCACGGTATCGGCCAGCACAAAGGCCACGCCAAACCAGTTCACCCGCAGGATGGGGTCTTCAATCTTCTTGACCATTTCCAGATTAAACGTGTTCCGCGCATCGTCGAAGCGGTCGAGCGCGGCTTGCGCCAGAAGCAGGTTGGAATAGTTCGTCCCGGAATCCGGCTCAAGCCGGATGGCTTCCTGAGTCTCGGCAATGGATTTTTCATACTGGCCCGATGCACCGTAAAGCATTCCTAGATTCCCCCGCGCCCCGGCATCGTTCGGATAAGCCTGGGTCCAGAGTTGATATGCCTCAATGGCTTTTGGCAATTCCCCCGTGACGTGATTGTAGTAACGGGCCGCAATCAAGAGTTTTTCGCGTTCACTGACATGGCTGCGGAGTTCAAAGGCTTTCGCAAAATTCGCTTGGGCCAAGCCGGACTCGCCCAGATTCAAGTAGCATGCGGCCAGCCCGGAATAGGCGGATGCGAATTCTGCATCAAGCTCGATGGCCCGCTTGAAGAAGGGCACCGCAGCCGCATCGTTGGATTTCCCTTTCTGCAAACCCACCGTATAAGCCTTGAGCGCATCTAGTGAGGGAGTCGTGGCCTCCACCAGCGAAGTGTCGTGCGCACGGACCGTGCTTAGCGACTCGCCGAGTTTGTTCCGAATTTCCGAAGCTATCTTTCCCAGTGCATCGAGCACATGATTCTTGTCGCTCGCCTGTGCTTCCGTACTCGCCAGCGATTCACCGCTTACACAGTTGACCGCCTTAAGGGTTAGAAGGTACTGGGTGCCAATCTGCGCTATGGAGCCGTCGAGGACAGCGGCGCTCCCCGTCCGCTGGCAGAGTTCCCTCGCAATCTCTGGCGTAAGTTTTGCTTCGGCTGGCTGACCCATCAGGCGCAGTCCTTGTTGAACGCGTTTTTCCGAAATGAGACTTAGGAAAGGTGATTGTTCCAGTTGCACAGCCAGCCCTTGCCGCAGTGCGCCATCGAAGACCGGGTCACCCGTCGTGTTTATGAAATCACCAAGGACAATGGTATCCTTATCGGTAAGTTTCGGGGTACGGCGGAAATAGAAGTAACTGCCTGCAACTAGAGCCAGAAGCGTTAGGAAAGCGGACGCGACCACCTTCCACCGGATTCCACGCTGCTCGCGGACACCAACGACTGCGTTCGGCACTGCGGGAAGCCTTGCTGATTCTGTGTCGCGCTTAAGTCGTTGCAAGTCGGTGCGAATGTCCGCAGAGTTCTGGTAGCGCAGTTTTCGGTCTTTTTCCAGCGCCTTCCCGATTATTTCGTCCAGCTTTGGTGGGAGCGTTTGATTAACCTGCGACGCAAAAGTGGGAGCACGGTTTAGGATTCCGTCAAGGATGACCGCAGCGGTGTTGCCGGAGAATGCCATTCTCCCCGTCGCCATTTCATACAGAACTGCGCCAAATGAGAACAAGTCCGTTCGGGAATCCAATTCCTCACCGCGTGCCTGCTCGGGCGACATGTAAGCGATGGTGCCCATTGTCGCGCCGGGACTAGTCAGCAGTTCCCCTGCCGTGGCGGTCGGCATCTGTGAAACACCGACGCTCGTGCCAGCAGGGACTACCTTCGCCAGGCCGAAATCCAGGACCTTGGCGTTGCCCAGCTGGGTCACAAAAATGTTTGCTGGTTTGATGTCTCTATGAATGATGCCTTGGGCATGCGCTGCTCGGAGCGCATCACCAATTTGAATTGCGAGTTCCAGCATCTCGTCGAAGGGGAGCGGTCTACCTGAAATTCGGTGCTTTAGCGTTGCGCCGTCGAGGAATTCCATCGCGATGAATTGTTGGCCGTCTTGCTCACCAATGTCGTAAAGGGTACAGATGTTTGGATGATTTAATGCCGATGCGGCCTGTGCCTCGCGGCGGAAGCGCTCAAGTGCAGCGGAGTCGTGGAGCATTTCGGCGGGCAGGAATTTCAGTCCCACAGCGCGGTGGAGCCGCGTGTCCTCAGCCTTGTAGACCACGCCCATGCCTCCACCGCCGAGCTTCTCAACGATGCGGTAGTGCGAGATGGTCTGGCCGATGAGTTGGGACGAGGCTGCCATTGGCGAGAATCTTAGGTCGGGCAGGCGGCAAGGTCAATCAGGAACACTCACCTAGGCGTGAGCTTCACCGCAGTGATTGCGGGCTCCGGCCGCGTTTGCGGTTTCAGAATTCCACCTGGATTCATCACAGAAAGCAATATCCCGCGTAACTGGCGTCCATGTGTTGAACACTTATGACCCCGACCGATGCGGCAACGCCAACGCCCGCCTTGTAATGCGGTCGGCGATGTTGATCGACTTCATAAAGAGATTTATGGATCCCGGGTAGAACGAGCAGATTCCAAGGAGCTATGAGGGAACGGCCCAATGGCCAACAGCCGCACTTCTCAGAATAATGCGACCTTCAGCGGAATGGGATCATCAATCTTTGAGTAGCGCCGGCCCGCAACCCACACCAACTTGGTGTGTCGGAAAAGGGCATGAACAACACAGTACCTCTCATCGCGCGTGAAACGAGCAGCCATCGCTATGAGGCTGTGATGCGCATCAGTGAGGCGATCGCGGCTTGCCGTGAACCTGAAGAACTGGCCAGTACTCTCACGGATGAAATTGGCGACTTTCTCCACTTCGACCTCCTCTATCTCGCTGTATTCAAGGAGAACTCCAGGGAAATCGAATATCTCGTTTGGGGTGAGGGCTCTTTGCCTCTCCCGGACCTGCCTACTGAAGAGTGGCCAATGTGGCACGCTATGGCGAGCGAGGATCCACAGCATACTGCCGATTGGGATACCGAGGAGCGATTTCCGCGATTCAAGGAGTGGGCCCAGAAAATGCGGCTCGGCTCGGGGGTCCGCGTACCGTTGACGACGCCGCATCGACGACCGGGTTCTTTCGGAATCAGCCGCGACACCGTGAATCCATTCAGTGAGGAGGACATATGCTTCCTCCGGCTGGTCGGGCGTGTCGTCGCATTCGCGCTTGATGATGGTTTGAATCTGAGGCGCGCGCAGAGTGCGCATGCGTGCCTACAAAGTCAAAACGAGCGCCTCCAATTGCTTCTGAACCTGACCAATCGAATTACATCGAATCTTCAGCTTCGGGAACTGTTACGTGCCGTCGCAGCCAACATTCGCGAGGTCATGCTGTTTCGCTCGTAGATTCGGCTTCAGGCACGTCCAAGTTATATGTCCTTGATTTTCCTCAGGGCAAAGGCCTCATTAAGAAGGAGCGGGTCCTCACAATAGCCGGCGCCGCCAAGCGCGTTCTGGAGACATTGAAGCCAGCAGTTGTTCACAAGGCCGATCCTTCCGAAGTCCCCCCTGAGATCTACAATGAAGTGGTCGCCGAAGGCCTGGAGAACAGCTGTCTGTTTCCGCTGACTAATCGGGGTCGAGCGCTCGGAATCCTGAGCATTGCACGGACTACCGAAGCTCCTTTCACCCCATACGACGTCGAATTTCTGACACAAGCTGCGGGACAGATAGCAATCGCCATCGAAAATGCATTGGTATACCACGAGATTTCGGAACTTAAGGACAAGCTCGCGCAGGAAAAGTTGTACCTCGAAGAAGAGGTCCGCGGCGAGATGAACTTTGAGAATATCGTTGGAAACAGCCAGACATTAAAGCACGTTCTGGAACTGGTTGAGACCATCGCTCCAAACAAGGGAAACCATTTTGTCAGGTAGAAGTCACTCCAGAGGAAGTCGGGACCGCGCAGGGCAAACGTGCGTTCCGGGACCTCTCTGCAGAAGAGCTGCAACAACTTGAAGTGGTGCTGAAGAAGATCGGTAAGCGTGCCGAGAGTCTTGCTGAAATGAAACGCTATTCTCAGCATGGTTGAATGCGATTGGCGTGCCGCTCGAATCCTCAGCGAGGCATGAGCCGGAAAAATAGGGCCTGCTTGGCAACAGGCTCTACTTTTGCTTCCAAAGCAGCCATCTGGGCCTGACTTAACGGGGTAAAGGAACGGGCGAGTTCCACGCATTCCTCGACCTGCTCGACTGAGTCACACCCGATAATTGCCGTGCTGATGGGTAACGAGAGATTGTAGGAGAAGGTTTCCTGCTTGGTCAGCGTACCCGGAGTGGTGGCGATTGCGCCTCGGCCTTCCCATGAACGCTCTTGTTGTTCCACAGGAGGCGGCGTCCAACTGGAAAGAATGCGGCCGCGTGCCATCACCTTCATCCCGATAATCCCCATCTGTTTCTCGACGGCCAGCGGAAGGAGATCCTTTTCAAAACTGTAATAGTATTTGTCGGCCGCGTTGACGCCCATCAGGACGGTGTCAAAGCGAAAGCGGTTGATGCATTCCATGAGTGCTTCGGGACGGAAGCGTCCGGTGACGCCCAGATGGCGCACCATTTTCTGATCGCGCGCCTGAACCAGGGCTTCTATCGCACCGCCTTTGCCAAAAATCTGGTGAATGTCTTCCGGAATTCCAACATCATGCAGTTGCCATGTGTCAATGTGATCGGTATCCAGCAGCTTGAGAGACATGTCGAGGTTTTTAAGCGCGGCATCGCGGGTTCGCTCTTTGGTCTTGGTTGCGATAAAAACGTGGTCCCGGTTGCCCTTAAGACCCTTTCCAAGATAACGTTCACTCCACCTGTCAGGCCCACCGTAAATGGCGGAAGTATCGAAATAATTCACTCCTAACTCGAGCGCGCGTTGGATCATCTGCAGGGCCAAGCCTTCGTTACTGGCCTTCTCCAGCGCTCCCTGGCCGCCGAGGCCAAAAATCCCGACCCGAAATCCTGTCTTACCCAGATTACGCGTCGGCATCATGTCCTGGACGGCTTTTGCCGCAGCTGGACTGTTTTCCGTTGACGTCACCTCGCCCGATGCGCGCGAGCAGCGATTACTCCGGCGGACAGACCGGCTGCTATCGATGCCGCCCCTGTCTTAAGGAAATCCCCGCCGATTCTGGTTACCGCCGTCCTGCGGTGTGTCATTCGGTTTCATGTCCATCGCTCCAAGTCATCCGAAATAGAATACCGATTTTCTGGGAACTGATCGATCATGCGAGTATATTTTTCTCTTTGCGAGCCAGTCAATCTTTTGTCTTTGTGCTTCTACTTCTGATCGCGTTTGTGCAGTTCGGTTTCACCGTCTGTTGATAGCATCCGATTTTTGTTCATGGCACCGATCGGTGCTCAGGAGAGATGAAGAATGAGTCGTCGAGTGTTTTCCTTTTGCTTCGTCGCCGCATTGATGTTACCGACAACTGCGTTTTCCCAATCATTTTTGAGCCAATATAAAGGCTCGCCTTATCACGACACCCGCTATAGTGGCGGTCCACAAAAAATACCGGGCAAGGTCTTGTGCGCCTACTATGACCTGGGCGGCGAGGGAGTCGCGTATCACGACACCGATCCAAAGAATCACGGCAGCGGAGAGTTGAATCCGGCTGATGGGACCTATCTCAATGAATTTCGTATCCATGAGGGAGTGGATACTTCATACACGAAGTTTCAGCGGAAGCCAGATCCGATTGACGACAACCCCTTCGACAAGGTCGTGCCTCCTGCAGACCTGCTCTATGTTGGCTGGACCGAACCCGGAGAGTGGTTCAACATTACGGTAGATGTGGCACAGTCGGGAACATACGCGGCCGATTTCCTTTACACATCGAATCGCGGCGGCACAATATCAGTCGATGTGAATGGAAAGGACACAACCGGACCTCTGCAGATCACCACAACAAATGATCCTGCAGACCCGCTTGCCTGGCGTCAATGGCACCATTGGAATCTGGCTTCGCAACTTTTCAAAGTCCGTCTGAGCAAAGGGAAAAATGTTCTCACCGTACACATATTGACGAACGGAAACATGAATCTGGCTTATTTCGACTTCAAACCGGTTCGCAGATGAAATGCAACCTGTCAGCGATTCAACTCAGCGTCACACGTAATCCCGTCGCATGGGGAACAGTAACGGAGTACTTGCCCTGCTTGAGCGAGTCGGTCTTCGTTGACGTTGTGATGTGCGCTTCGCGGCTGTCTAGTCCCGGTGCGTGTAATGTCTCGGTTTGCACCACTCCACTCGCGTCGCGACCAAAGTCGAGTTCCACCTCAAGGTCTGCTGCCGCGTCCTTGTTCAGAATGATCACGGATGTGTGCCCGCCAGGCAGTTTCGCGGCATACGCCGTTGCATTGACTCCCGTATCCTGCAGCTTCGTCGAGAAGTCGGTCTTCAACAGTGTTCCGCCGCTGAACGAGCCCGCAAACTTGAGCCCATACGCGACGGGCTCCAACACATAGTCCGAGCCAAATGTCCCAATAGGTGTATAGAAAGGATGCGGATGCGCGGCAATCTGTTCGGGAGTTTCGCCCTTCGCTTCGAGAAGCGCGTCGCCGGGCAGAGATCCGCCAACGGAATTGGCCACAGATTTGCCAGTACCACCGTGCAGATTGACGCCGGAATAGTCATTACTGGCCAACAGCAGCGAATAGTCGGCAGACCAAAGCGCAGCGGCAAACACATCGGAGACACCCGGCTTGCCTCCGCGATAGCAAGTGTTGCCTTCGGTCATGCGTACGCGCGCACCCATCTTGCTGGCTGCGGCCGATGCGATATTCGCCGTGTTCTGCACTTTTTGCATCGTCGCCGGTTTCAGCAGGTTCGGAATGTTGACGTCGGGGTTCGTCGCCGGGCCGCCAAAGTAATAATGATGAGTCAGGGTGGTTACGCGGGGCGGGGTCTGGATGGAAGGCCATTGATCAGCAATCTCAGTCAGCCATGACACAGCGCCGGCAACATCAGGCATGCCGAACTTTGCTGCCGGCACACGAGCTGCGATGGCGCGCGCCAGCGTGAGCCATTCTTGCAGGTATGTCTTGGCAGACCATGTCTTCGGATCGCGCAGGTGCCGGTCAAATAGATCCGCCTCGTTTCCGATCTGGAAATACTCGAGGCGGTCGCCCAGCGTCTCGGCTACAAAGACCGCTTCCTCGGCGGCGCGTGCCGGTGTATTCGTGCCCATCCCGATGCCGTAGATGCAGTTCCAACCCGTGGCTTGGAGAAACTCCGCCAGGTTCCTGACTGCCTCGGGCATTACAGCGTAGTACTGCGCTTTCGGCTCGCCCACGACCTCACGCACTTGAGGATGCTCTGGTTCGGGAGAGTCAGGCTTAGGTTTCCAGTAAGCAAACTCGCTGGTGTTGCCCCCAAGGCGCAGAACGCCAGTTGACGAGAGTGCTTTGAACTCGCGAATCAAGCCGCTGTTCTGCGCCGAAAACAAACTGGGATACGCAAGTTGCTGCACCTCATACGACAGGCCGACAAAGTCGATCGGCATACTAGGACCAATGGCTTCCCTGGGGATGCTGAGGGCGACCCGGACGTTACTTTGGCCGTGCACGTGAAGACGTGCTGCAGCCACGGTGCAGGCTGCGTGGAAAGGAATCTTCGTCGTGTGAGCATTGGACCTCTCGATTCTTAACTGCCGGCTCAGAGTTCTCGCTGTTACGACAGATTGCGGTAGTTCAATCTGGGTTTTCGTCGCGAGTGCTCGCAATGACTGTGGTCCGGTCGACTTCTGTAATTGGCCAATCCGGCTCAGATTTATCGCTGGAAGCCGAGAATCACTCTATCAAAGATGCGCTCGACAAAGCTCCTCTCTAAAGGAGCGTGCGCCTGCAGCCAGCGAAAGAACAGCGGCCCATTCAGGGCGTCGATCAGCAGTTCCGGATCTGTTCCCCGTTTCAATTCGCCCGACGCAATGGCTTCCCGGATAAAGCGGCGTTGCATCTGACGCCTTGGCATCACATAGCGCTCCAAAAACATGCTATGAAGTTTCCTATCATCGTGAATGCCGGTGACAAGACCTGCCATGGCTGCGCCATCGTCGGAGGCAAGGAACTCAGAAACATACAGCACATAGCGACGCAGGCGTATTAAGGCCGAGCCACTGCCTGAAACGGCGAGCACTGGCTTCATATGTCGACGGCGGCTTGGCACGCGTTCGCCGCCTGGGTGCGACACCTGGTTCGGTAAGAGTGCATGCGGCAAGTCTGCGCGTTCAGAGAACTGAACAGCCCGGCACCGAGGATCACAATAGCGACCGACCGCGTTCTTTCGTTCTTACCCGCGGTTGCGAAAGCCCCCGCCGAGGATAGGCGGTATATCTTTGGACCGTAAGTCGATTCGGAAAACGGAGGGTGTATGGCGATTCACGTTCATCTTGCGTCGTTGCTGCTTCTCGCGACCGTCCCACTATCTGCTCAGACCAACCCTGTGCCCGCACCAAGTGCCACCAAGGCCCACGCACCGACCACAGATTCGAAGGCAGTGCCAAAGCAACCGACGCCCACAGTCTTTCAGGCCGACGAAGGTGACCGTTGGATGCTGCTTGGGGACAAGCCGCTCATTTTCAAGGTTGATCCTCTTAGTACCGGCTCGGACGCACTGGTCGTCGGGACAGAGGAGATGCCACCGGGAAACAAAATTCCGACCCACAAGCATCTGCACGAAGATGAAGTCATATTCGTCCACAAGGGTTCGGTGCGCGTCACGTTGGCTGGACGTGAATATGACGCGGGAACGGGAGCGACAGTTTTCATCCCGCATGGAAACTGGATCGGCGTGGCGAACGTTTCCAGCGAGCCTGCCATGATTCTGTTTTTCTTTAACAAGCCCGCATTTGAGCAATGCCTGCGAGCCATGTCCTCACGACCGGGCGAAACATTCACCATGCCAGCGCCGGAGAAAATGGCGGCTGTCCGAACGGAATGTCATGAAGTGATGAAGCAATAGTGTCCGACCGTTCCCCCTTGCTTAGAGAACACCGAATACATTGTTAGCCATTAGGCCATAAAGCCAGCCTGGCTCGTTTCGGCTTCTGGGCGGATGACGAGCAAACCTGAAGTTATCCGAAGGCGGACATTGGATCGCATCGGTGGTTTTCGGCGAACGAGACGTGAAGTTGTCCGGTGTTCAGGTGGCTGGATGAGCGGAGAACAGAAGCGTGCGGTGGAGCGCCTTTTGCCGCAGTCGGAGTTTCAAAGATATTCCATCAAAGATTGTTCTTGACATTTTGTTCTTGACATTTCGCTCCATCAGACAAAAATAGCTAAACACTTCCTCACATAGCATCGCTGTTCTCGGGTGGTCGAGCGCGAGTTGAACAAGTGGGAAAAACGGGCCCAGTTTTTGGTTAGTAACTTCCCTAAGGAATTCACATTCGTAACTTCGGATGAAGGTGCACGTGTCTCCTCGTCGGGATTTGCGTACCTCTGGCCTGCGTAATCAGCGCCTCACGTCATCAGGGAGTTTCATGGGCGCTCTGTACTTGGTGAACCTTACTCCGATGGAGCGGTCGAGCCGAGATCAAGGTGGCCTGATCGATGGACCGGTAGCCATGGACCATCTCGATCTCACCGGCCAGACAAACTAAAAAAAGAGAGGAGTGCGTGAAATGTCTTACAACAATTTGATGGTTAACGTCGCCGCTGCCCGGGTGGCCGCTGGCGAAGCACGGTTCCTTTTCGGTGTCGGGTGCCATGTATGCACCGGGACGGGTTACGACACCATTCCAAACGGCCGCGGTTTTAGCGGGGGATGTATCTTTAGCTTTTCTTAGTCTGCTTGGCGGCCAACGTCACACAGTTTGGCGATGGGATGGATTCCGCAAAGACGAGCTGCGTCTCGTTTGACCTGTCGGGAAGGGGAATCGCGGAGGCAATTTGCCTTCCGGGAATTCAACAGCAGCTGTTTTAAGAAAAAGAGAAAGCGGACCAAGGCGGTTTTAAGTATAGTGTCTGCCCCAGTTAACCGGTTAGTCCGATCTCATTGCATTGCCTTAATCTTTGCCGTTGAGAGACAGGAAACTCCCGGAGGATGTCTATGACGATGACTGAGTTGCGAATGCAGTGTGCGATGTTTGTTTGTTTAAGCTTACCTCTCTCGGTTTGGGTTCATGCCCAGACCACTGCCGCGCCCACGGTGCCGCGACTGGTCCGTTTTGCCGGAGTGGCGCGCGATCTCAACGGCAAACCGCTGACCGGCGTCGTCGGCGTCACCTTCTCACTCTATGCCGAGCAGACCGGGAGCGCAGCGCTCTGGCTCG
Organism: uncultured Acidobacteriaceae bacterium; assembly: GCA_963730845.1. Taxonomy (GTDB): domain Bacteria; phylum Acidobacteriota; class Terriglobia; order Terriglobales; family Acidobacteriaceae; genus Acidiflorens. Next base: position 276,474 of record CAVSTM010000011.1, read on the forward strand.
AAACCCAAAACGTGCAAGCCGACGCCAACGGCCACTATTCCGTGCTTCTTGGCTCGACCAAGCCCGAGGGACTGCCCGCCGAAATTTTCGCCTCGGAGCAGGCCCGCTGGATCGGGGTCCAGGTCGAACAACAGGCCGAACAGCCGCGCGTGCTGTTGGTCAGCGCTCCCTATGCGCTGAAAGCGGGAGACGCGGAGACGCTCGGCGGATTGCCAGCGAGCGCCTTTGTGCAGGTGAGTGCAGGCGGAACGGCGAGTGGTGGTCAGACGTCGGCAAGCGGAGCGGCGCCGGGTGCGACCTCGGCGGCCGCAACTTCTGTCTCGCCTGCGAAGTCCTCGGACGTAACAACCACGGGCGGCACGGCCAACAAGATTGCCCTGTTCACCACCGCCACCAACATTCAGAACTCGGTTATCGCGCAGAGCGGTAGCAACGTGGGCATCGGCACGACCAAGCCGGCCTTTACGTTGCAGGTGGAGGGCTCGAGCAGCAACGGGACGGGCATACAGAGCGTCACTACGAACAGCTCTAGCAAGACCAATTCATTTGCGGCGGTTTCTGCGACGAGCACGAAGGGGGTGACGGCGGAGATCGTGGCGGATGGTTTGGGCACAGGTCCGTTGAAGACACCGAGCGGATATTTTGGCACCTTCACCAACCAGCCGATCGGTTTCATTACCGATAACGTGCAGCGCATGCGAATCACGACCAGTGGCTTAGTGGGCATTGGCACGCAGATTCCCGGCGCTTGGTTGGAAGTAGATTCACAATCGACCAGCGAAAGTGCGATCAACGCAAATGGCGCCAGTGCTACGGATGGCGCCGGAGGTAAGATGACGCACATGGCTGCAGAGAAGTAATATATCGATGAACATCAACAACAGCCTTTTGGCGAAACTCCCTGTCTGGCAAGGCTTTTGAGACCAAAATCGATTCAAATTCCATAGAGTCCGCCACACCCACGGGCGGCTTCCTTCAAACAGCTGTATCGGACGCGCCCCGCAGCACTTCCCGAACCTACCTGCCCACCTATTATGGGGCGCATCCGATCCAGCACTTCTAGCGTTTCTGGATCACTTCCGGTTGGCCGACTACCCACCAAGGACCAGCAAACAGACTGTCTGTTAGTGGGTATCTATCTGGCTCGATTTCACAGTGATTGTTTACCCGCTGCGTGAGCCGTGCCCTTTGCCGCGCGCGTTAGGGCCCAGCTGTCGTTGCCGGCTGCCCAGGATTGATGTCGAACTCAGGATGAGGTACACCCATCATCCACCTGTCGAACCAACCCACGATGTCTTCTAGACGTTCGATGCGATGCCAGGGCTCGCCCGAGCGCGAGAGTTCGTGAGTCTCGCGTGGAAAGACAACCATGGCGGTTGAGCGTTTCATATACTTGAGCGCACGGAACAATTGTTCGCCGCCTGAGTCTTGCGGAGTGCGATAGTCGGATTCACCCAGCACAAACAGGACTGGAGTGTGGATGTTCTTCACAAAGGTGATCGCCGACCGGTTGCTATAGTCCTGGGAGTCTTCGAAAGGCGGTGCTTTGAACCAATTGGGCTGGAACAGCGTGAAATCAGCCGTGTACCACCATGAGGCCCAGTTTGAAATGTCGCGCTGCGACACTGCCGCCGCGAAGCGGTCCGTTTGCGTGATGGTCCAATCTGTGAGGACGCCGCCACCGCTGCCGCCGGTTACGCCGAGTTTCTTCTGGTCGACGTAGCCACGCTTGAGGAGTTCATCGACGCCGCCCATCAGATCGCGATAGTCGTCGCCCGGGTAGTGATATTGAATAATATTGCCGAACTCCTGGCCGTAGCTGGTCGAGCCGCGCGGGTTGACGTAGAGGACGACGTAGCCTTTGGCGGCCATCCATTGAAATTCATGATCGAAGACCCATCCGTAGGCAGCATGCGGGCCGCCGTGGATGTTGAGAATGAGCGGGTACTTCTTCTTCGGATCGAAGTCGGGCGGCTTCTGGACCCAGCCCTGAATGCGCTTGCCATCGAAACTCGTGTAATTGATTTCCTCCGGCGCGGTCAGATTGAGTTGCGACCAGAGTTTCCGGTTAAAGTCAGTAATGCGGGTTTGCGTCCCGTCGCTGCCAACGGCAAAGAGGTCGCCCACCACCACGGGTGAGGAAACGAGGGCGACAATCGTGCTGGCGTCCGCGCTCACCGAAAAATCGAGCACTGCCTGGTCGCCGCGCGTGACTTCGGTCACCGTGCTGGTTCGCGTGTCGACGCGCACGATGGCCGTGCGTCCTTGCTTCTCCACGATATCGAACAGCGAGCGACCGTCGGGCGACCAGTAGAGCGTGCGTCCGCGCCCGCCGCGCGGTGCGGCATTGTCGCCGAAAACGGAGCTCCCCATGTCGAAGTCGTAGTCGGCGGTTAAGTTTTGCGGTTTCGCGTCAGGCGCCACCTCCATGACCCAGAGATCGGGTTGCGAATAGGAGCGGATCGGTTGAGCGACGGAGCCGTGGAAGGCCAACTGGCGGCCATCTGGGCTGAGGACGAGATCACTGATATCCATCGGAATCGTGGCGAATTTTTCAAGGTTTCCACCTGCGGAAGGCACCGAGTAAATATCCGTGCTCGGGAGCTCGTAGTAGGGTTCGTCGATGCGCCGCGTGAGGAAGTAAATGCGGGGGCCATCGTGGCTCCAGACGATTTGACCCTCGTCGAAATTCCCGCTGGTGAGCTGCACCGGCTTTGGGACGTCATCGGGGGCCGTCGGTACCTCGAGTAGCCAAATATGGGCATGGTGCTTGGGATCAAGGTAGCCCTCGTCGTTACTGCGATAGACGGCACGGCTGATGACGTGCACGTCGGATTCGTGCTCGCTCTCCGGTTGCGTGTCGCCGGTTTTCGCAGCATTCTTTTTGCGCTGGGCCGTTTGGATGTCCTCCACAGTAGTGAAGCTCACGAAAGCGATCCGCTTGCCCTCGGGAGACCAGACTGGGTTCGAGGCCCCTTTGGGCAAATCGGTAATGATCGAAGCTTCACCTCCGGCGAGCGACAGCATTGCGAGTTGACCGGGCTTCGGCTTGCCGGATTCGTCTTTGTCACCGCCCCGAACGAAGACTATGTGCTGGCCGTCAGGCGACCAGCGCGGCTGTGCATCATGCTTGCCGTTCGTCATCCGGATGGGACTTTCCTTGCCATTGGTGGCCGCGATCCAGATCGAGGTCTCGTAGCCGGTGCGCTTCTCGTCGACAGTCACGTGGGTGAATGCGACGCGGGCGCCATCGGGTGACAGTTGAGGATTGGCCACCCAGATGAAGTCGAAGAGATCTTTTTCGGTGAGGAAGCGCTTTTGCGAGCCGGCGGGCTGAGTGGCGTCCTGTGCTGCCAGCGACGTAACAATCGCGATGATGATCACAACGGAAAGGCGGGTCTTCATGTGTATCCTCGATGCCGCTGCGATGTCTCCTCTGCCTTGCTGAGGCCTTCGAAGGATACCACTTTGGGGTGAAACAGTTTTTCCTCAACTGCTTGCGCTGCTCGAAAGTAATCCACGCCACGTGCGCAGATTGGTACCGACAAATCGGCTTGTGGAACGTCATTCGGATGGTGCCCAGGAGGAACAGCCCGTCACTTGCCGAGTGACGGGCAAACCGGTAGTAATCCGCCCAGAACGTAAGGGACGAAGACCAGCCACTTGAGAATTTGCCGATCAACTGACGAAATCACGCCGGCTACGGATTCAATCTGTCAACCGTGTGTTTGCTCTGACACTTACGTTGAAATAAGAAACGTAGCTGGCGATCATCTCTTTGTGGCGGCGAGAAAGACGCCCTTCCGAGAAATGGATCGTGTTTCCTAGTTCGATAACGCGCCGCAGGAAGTCAGGCCGAGATCCGAAGCACTTGATGATGCCGGGAACTTGCTGTCTCCCCGACCCTGCTCGCCAGAAGTCGTAAGCCGCGGCCGTTTCTCCGGTGGCTTCAGCATGTTCAATGATCCTGATTTTGGTGATCGGCTTAGCGGCTGGAGTGGCGTCTACGCCCGTCGAATCCTTCGCATCGTTGTCTGCATTCATATCATTCGTATCGACAGATTACTACTCATCCAGAGTCCAATCCTCGCCCGCCGCCGAGTGAGACGACCGTGATGGAGACAAATTAGGAGTGGCGCCAAGTTAGCCGGGGGTAGAGTTGCTACGCAATAGTGCGAAAACACTACGGGCAGATTTCTTTTTACATGGCGATCAAAGCAAGTACTGCTTTCAGATTATTGACCCGGCTGCAAAGCGTCCCTATAGTCGTCGCACTTCAATCTGTGGGCGAATTCTCGCGCGTGTTCTCCAAAACGCTCGACGAGAAATTGAAATCAATCGCGATTGGTGAGGATAAATGGGGAGAAGCATGCCTGGCGCGAAAACGCTGACGTTCTTGATGGCCCTACTTACAAGTTTGAACGTTGCCGGACAGCAAATCACAGCAAGCATCCGCGGAACTGTTTTGGATCCGAGTGGGGCGATTGTCCAAGCCGCTACCATCACCGCCAAGCAGGCCGAGACTGGATTGACCCGTGCTGCTGTCACGGATCGTCAGGGAGCGTACGTGCTGGTCGAGCTCCCGATCGGGCATTACGAGTTAGAGGTTCGGGCAAAAGGTTTCCAGAAGTACTTGCAGCAAGGAATCTCTCTGGACGTCAACGAAACGGCGACGGTCGGCATTCACCTCAAGCTCGGGGCGGAGACGCAGCAAGTTGAAGTGAGCGCGGATGCGGCGCTGGTGCAGGGCACGGTCAGCAGTCTCGGGCAGACCGTGATGGAGCGCGAGATTCTCGACCTCCCGCTGGATGGTCGCAACTTTTCCCAGTTGGGACTGCTTCAACCTGGTGTCGTGCCGTTGACACCTGGACTGCTCGAAGCCGGGGGTCCGGCGCGACAGAATCAGGCCTACGCTGTGGATGGCCAGCGGCCTGAATCGAACAATTTCTTGATCGATGGCGCCGATAATGTCAGCTCCGTGGACGGTGGATTTGTGCTCAAGCCGCCGATCGACGCGATTGCGGAGTTCAAAATTCTTAGCCACAACGCGAACGCAGAGTTCGGACGCAACACTGGTTCCACGACCAATATCGTTACGCGGTCAGGGTCCAATTCATTTCATGGAGCCGCCTGGGAATTTCTGCGCAACGATTCCATGGATGCGTCCGATTACTTTAGTCAAAGCGTGCAGCCGTTGAAGCAAAACCAGTTTGGCGCCACGTTTGGCGGGCCGATTCTCAAGGATAAGACTTTCTTCTTTGGATATTACGAGGGCTTTCGCAATCGGCAGGGTGAGACCGTGCCGGCAACCGTGCCATCTGCGGCCGAGAGGCTGGGTAACTTTGGTCAGCTCTGCACTTCTATTCCCACAGACACGTTTGTTCGCGGGATCTGCACTAACACACAAACGAACGCGCCCGACCCCTCAGGGCAACTCACCTTTTTTGGAACGCCGGTGCCATTCAACCAGATGACGCTTTTCACGCCCATTGATCCGATTGCGACGAATGTCTTGCCGTTTTTCCCTCTGCCAAACGTCGGAGGAAACGGATTCACCGCCACGCAGACCCTGAGCGCGAATAACGATCAATTCGGCTTGCGCCTGGATCATTATCTTTCCCGGGCAGACACCCTGAACTTCCGCTACATGTATAGCAGTGGCCCAACGACGGATCCTCTATCGCCAGTGGGCGCAAATGTCCCTGGCTTTCCAGTGGGGGAGGACGATCGGGCACAGAACTTTGTGGCCCAGGAGACCCATGTCTTCTCGCCAACCATCATCGGCGTCGCTCGCTTTTCCTATCTCCGCAATAAGTTCCTGCTTGACGAGCACTTGAATCATGAGCCGCTCTCGGACTTGGGGTTTCAATACCAACCCACGCTGGCTTCGGCTGAAGGACCGCCGTTTATCCAGGTCGGAGGGTACGCCTCGGTGGGCGACCCTATCACCGGCCCGCGCAACACGTTTCAGAACACGTTTGACCTCTCCGGGTCGCTTAGCTGGATCCACGGCCGCCACGAGTTCAAGTTTGGCGGCGGCTACCGCCGCGACCAGATCAATGCCTTGCAGGGTATCGCCACTAACGGTTTTTTTGTATTCGAGGGCATCCCCTCCTACGAGGACTTCATCTACAACGACGGTTTTGCCAACTTTCTTTCGGGCAATCCCGTGGTCTTCTTGCAAGGCGGAGGCGACTTTGGTCGCGAAATCCGAGATCGAGCCATCGACGCTTACGCACAGGATAATTACAAGGCCACATCTCACCTGACTCTCAACCTTGGTCTGCGTTACGAACTGCCCTTCCCCGCGACGGAGAACAAGAACCGGGTAAACCTCTTTGTTCCCGGAGCGCAGTCGCAGGTAATTCCGACGGCTCCGCCGGGACTTCTCTATCCGGGCGATCCGGGCGTGCCTGCGGGTTTGATTCCAACCCAGAAGACAGCGTTTGCTCCGCGCGTGGGCTTTGCCTGGGATCCGCGCGGCGATGCCAAAACGGTGATTAGCGCGGCCTACGGAATTTTCTATGAGCCGTTCTACAACGGAGAGGGCGGCCCGCTGCAGGATCCGGTCAGCGCGCCTCCCTACCTCAAGACTCAGCAGATAAGTTTTCCTGTCAACTCATTTGCCTACCCCTTTTATACCCCGGACCCGTTTGCCCAAGCCTTCCCCGAGCCCATGACGTTGCTAGTAGTCGCGCGCAACCTGCATCTGCCCTACGCGCAGGATTGGAATCTGAATGTTCAGCGATCTCTCGGCGCGGACTGGCTTTTGCAGATCGGATACGTTGGGACGACCGGTGTCAGACTGCCGCGATTCATTGAAGGGAATCCGCCAGTCTTTATCCCAGGCGTGGACACTACTAGCCCTGGCTGTTCGGTAGCAAGCCCGTGTCCAATTTCCACCGAAAATAACGTGAACCAGCGGCGCCTCTACTCTGGATGCACTTTGGCGAACCCGAACAATTGCATCTACAGCTCGGTCGGTGAAATCGCCGGTATCGCAAACTCCAGCTATAACGCTCTGGAAACCAGCCTGCGAAAACGCTTCAGCCACGGCCTGTCGTTCCTCGCGTCCTACACGTGGTCGCACTCCATCGATGATGTTTCTTCCTTCAACATTACTGGCTCGGCGTCGCAACCCGTTGCCGGAGAAAATGACCTGGCGCAGGATCCCTTCGATCTCGCGGCGGAGCGCGGCCGATCCATGTTCGATTCCCGCCATCGTTTTGTACTGAGTTATCAGTGGAGCCTTCCATTCTTGCAGCACTCCAGTAGCTGGTATGGGCACGTTCTCGGCAACTGGCAGCTGAACGGAATTATGACTGCTATGAGTGGAGGTCCGTTCACGGTATTCGACTCGAACGACGTTTCGCTGCAAGGGCAGGCACCGGAGATCACCGGATTTTCCGCGAACCGCCCCAATCTGATTGGCAACCCAAACTCCGGTCCGCGCACGCCTCAGGAATGGTTCAACGTTGGCGCCTTTCAGCAATTGCAACCGGATCCTCTTGGGCGGTTTGAGGTATTCGGAGACGAAGGCCGCAACGTGGTCCAGGGACCGGGATACGTGAATTGGGACGCCTCGGCCTTCAAGAACATTCGGCTGACGGAATCAAAAGAGCTTCAATTCCGAGGAGAATTGTTTAATTTGCTGAACCATACCAATTTCCGCTTGCCGGTCAGCGATATCGAATCGCCGACTTTCGGGCAAATCCAGTCGGACGTAGGCCCGAGGGTGATTCAGGTGGCGCTGAAGTTTTTGTTTTGACGATTTTGAGGAGGTCAACGTCATGGCTCACATCAAAGTTCCCGATAATTTGCCCGGCATTCTGGGCCCGATGGCTTTCAGTCCTGAAACGGCAAAGCCGCTTAACGAACTGGCGGAAGTACTTCTCCGCGCGCCGAACAGTCTGCCTCCCGCGGACCGCGAATTGATCTCAACCTATGTCTCGTCTCAGAACGATTGTTACTTTTGCAAGAATGCTCACGGCGCCGTAGCGGCTTACCGCATGGACGGAAATGAAAAGCTCGTGAAGGACGTAGAGTTGAACTTCGAGTCAGCCGCGATTTCCGACAAAATGAAAGCGCTGCTCGCGATTGCGGGCAAAGTCCAACAAGGCGGCAAGCAGGTGACAACCTCTGACGTCGATCGCGCTCGCCAGCACGGCGCCACCGACAAAGAAATTCACGACACTGTGCTTATCGCAGCTGCATTCTGCATGTACAACCGGTATGTGGATGGCCTGGCAACGTGGGCTCCAAGTGACGCAAATATGTATCGCGAGAATGGCAGGCGCCTGGCTGAAGTGGGCTACGTCGAGTCCACCGCGCATTTGCCTGCGATCGAGAAGGAATATGCCTAGTCGTCGTTTGAATCTGAGTCCGTTCGCTCGAAGCCTGCTGCTCATACTGTTTTTCGTTCTGGTGATGGCTTATCTTTCATTCGGAACTTTTGTCTGGTGGGCGATGCATCAACCTCCCGAGACCTTCGGACGGGTGATGGCCAAAATGCCTGGCCCCGTCCCCTTCTTACTTTTTCCGTTTGAAACTGCCTGGCTCCACGCTCGTGCCGGAACACTTCACGCCGGAGATCTCGCACCAGACTTCTCGCTGCTCAAGGTCGACAAAAGTGAGCGAATTCAACTCTCCGTGCTAAACCAGCGGCAACCCGTGGTTTTGGTATTCGGAAGCTACACGTGACCGCCGTTCCGGCGGGAGGTTCCTGCCCTCAATCGACTCTACGAGCAGTATCGCGGGCGAGTTGCGTTCCTGGTGGTCTACATTACCGAAGCGCATCCCAGCGACGTTTGGCAGATGGAGAGTAATATCAAAGAGCAGGTTGTTTTTGCGAGCCCTAAAACTGAAGAAGATCGTGCGTTCATCGCTGGGGCTTGCGTGCGGAAACTTGGTATAGAGTTTCCGGCCGTGCTCGACGAGTTTGGTAATTCGACCGAACAAGCTTATACAGGTTGGCCTGATCGCATTTACTTGATCGACACGCAAGGCCGCGTTGCATACAAGAGCAAGCCTGGCCCTTTTGGATTTAAACCTGACCAATTGGAAATGGCACTTTCTCGGTTCTTACCGACCGGAGCGAGTACGGAGAAGAGAGAAGGCCGCCGATAACGGTGTTGGCTCAACGCCTCCTCGGAGCAACGGAATGGCGTTAGCGACGGGGACTCGAACCCGCGGCCTCCTGAATGACAGGCAGGCGTTCTAACCAACTGAACTGCGCCCCCGCAAACCTGAACCAGCAACGGACAGTCTGAAAACGTTCGGATTAGTACCCGGAAGTCGGCTAGTGTTTACCGATGGAGAGAGGTGGCGATTGCGATTGCTGGTTCTGCCTGAATGACGGCGGAGCGGATGCGACACTTGATCGCAGACTTTGACGCTGGCCAAAAGGCGGTTATTTATTAAGGCCTCGGGGCGGACTTGAAGGGTCCTGAACACCTCGCGCCGAGGTACCTGCCCCGTTAACTTCGAGCGAAACACATCAGTAATGGGAAGTCCTAGTGTTGTATCAGAAGCGACCGGAGAGAAGTCCAGTAGCCGGCTCAGGTCTGCGGCGGTCGCTTTTGATACAACGACTTGAAGGAAGCCGCCCGGCGGTGGGATCGGGTGTCGATGGCTATGGGTTTTCAATAGGGTCGATGGGCGGCGGGAGGTAGGCGATGGAGCAGTGTGCTTGGTGGGAGAAGAGCAGGGTGGCTTGCACAGGTTGATGGAAGTAGAAAGTGATCGCGGTTGGAACAGATGCTGGGTCAGGGAGAGGAACTTTTTTCGGGGGCAAGGCGCACGAGGGCGGATCGAGCCGAAAGACGGATCGAGGTTTGCGGTTTTGGGAAATTGGTTTCATGCGGCGACTCCGGCGATAGAGGGCGGAGAACGGAGTTGGATCTGGGCAGCCGTAAGTCTCTCGATCACCACCATGCGGCCGCCACATTTGGGACAGCGACAAAGAGGGCTGGGTTGCTGGGCGGGGGAGGCTGCTGGTTCTATCTGCGGTTGTGATATGGGACCGAGTACTTGAAAGCAGAGGGGCAAGAGAGTAGGCCGCCGCCGGTGGGCGAGGAAGCCAAAGTGGCGAATGCGGACAAAGCCTTTGGGCAGCACATGCAAGAGGAAACGGCGCAGGAACTCATCGAGGGATAGGGGCATCAACTTGGGTTCATTGTGGTCAGCACGGTCGCGCCAGCGAAAGGTAACTTGGTCATCGACGAAAGAAACGAGTCGATGATTGGAGATGGCGACGCGATGGGTGTAGCGGCCTAAATAGCGTAGTGCTTGTTCGGCTCCTCCGAAGGGGCGTTTGGAGTAGACGTGCCAGTGGTGCCGGTATAGGGTTCGCAACCAGGCGGAGAAGGCTTTGGGGTGTGCCAGGGGTTTGAGGGTGCCATGGAAGCCAAGCTTGCCCTGACGGAAGTTGCGTTTTAGAGCGATGACAAACTTGCGGCGAAAAACCTTTCGGAGCACCGGGATGGGAAGAAAGAAGCGAGAGCGCGATGAAACCCAACGAGAGTGATCGAGCGACAATCCGCCGGCGGGCACTACACCATGGACATGCGGGTGATGTTCGAGCTTCTGATTCCAGGTGTGGAGCACACTGAAGAAGCCGATTTCGGCGCCGAGATGTTGGGGATCGCGGGCGACTTCGAGGAGAGTTTCGGCACTGGTCTGCAGCAACAGATGGTACAGGATTTTCTTGTTCTGCAAGGCGGAGCGGGGCCAGCTCATGGGGTAGGGTGAAGACAACATGGACGTAGCGCGTGGGGAGAAGTTCCTGACGGCGCGCTTGGAGCCAACGGTCGCGAGCGGTGGCCTGACACTTTGGGCAGTGCCGGTCGCGGCAGCTGTTGTAGGAGATGGGCGGACGGTACGCGCAGTCGGTGCACTCATCGAGATGCCCGCCCAAGGCGGCGGTGCGACAGCGCGCGATGGCTCGCAACACCTTGAGGTGTTGCCAGGTGATCCATTTACGGCTGCGTTCGATGAAGCCGCGTCCCGCGGCGCGAACCAGATCGGCCACCTCGAGGGGTGGCCGGTTCATCATTCGCTCTGCGGTACCTTGCCTTTCAGCTGGAGCGAGTCCAGAGGACTCGGGGTGGCGTTGAGGTGCCGTTGGGAGAGATGGAGATAGATCGTCGTCTCTTCCAAATCACGATGGCCTAGCAGCACCTGAATAGTGCGCAGATCCGCACCCGCCTCCAACAGATGAGTTGCGAAGCAGTGGCGCAGGGTATGCGGATGGATTTCTTGTGGATCCCCGCCCGCTGGGCAGCCTTTTGGCAGGCATCCCACACTACCTTGGTGGTGATGGGATGATTGGCGGTGTGCCAGCGCCCGCCTGGGAATAACCAGTCTGTGGGTTTGCGCCTCAGCCCCCGCCAGTACTCTCGCAAGGCTTTCAACAACGTCGGGCTGAGCATAACGTCACGATCTTTGCGGCCCTTCCCACCTTGGATGTGGATGATCATTCGCCGACTGTCAATATCGGTGATCTTCAGTCGAGTCAGCTCCGCGCGCCGCACTCCGGTGGCATACAGCGTCATCAACACAATGTGATGAAAGGGAGTCAGAGCGGAGTCAATAAGCTGGGCGACTTCTTCCGTGCTCAGGATGCTGGGCAGACGTTGAACCTTCTGGGGTACGGAGTCTCGGCGACACTCCACGGCTTCCTCAGCGTCTTGATGTAGAAGAATCGCAAGGCGGCGAGCTGCTGCGTCACAGTGCTGGGTGCCAACTTTCGCTGGACGAATAGGTAGGCCTGATACTGGCGGATGTGGTCCGATCCTAACTGGTTCGGAGGGCGGTGAAAGTGAAGGGAAAACTCAGCCACGGCACGCAGGTAGCTGTGTATGGTAGTCTGAGCGTAATTACGACGCTCGAGTTCCTCGAGCATCATTTTGCGAAGGTGGGTCATAGGTTAGCTCCTTATGACCCAACCTTATCCCTTCACACACACCGCTGACACCTGGCACGCGAAAGCGTCTGCCGCAACGCGGCTTCGTTCAAGTCGGCTTGGGGGAGATCGCCAATCTCCTCGAAGCCCGTTTCCGGCAAACTTCCGTGTAGCCGACGAGTCGGGGGTCAATCGCCGGCCAAGCGCGCTGCTTGCGTCATGAGGTAATTCCGTTCGGGGATGCTCGTCGTCCGCGCAGCCGCAATTCGGTAGTGTTTGATGGCAGCTTCGTAATCTCCCGTCTGTTCCAGTAAATGGGCACGAACCGCAGCGAGACGATAGTGAGTGGCAAGGTGCGGGTCGGTATCGAGCGCTCTTAGCAGTTGGAGGCCTTCGGCCGGGCCGTGCACCATAGCGGCAGCGATTGCGTGATTGAGGGTGACCATCGGACTAGGAGAGATTCGTTTCAGTAACTCATAGAGAGCGAGAATCTGTGGCCAGTCGGTGTCCTCAGCTCGCTCAGCCTCGTCGTGCACGGCGGCGATCGCTGCCTGAAGCTGATACAGGCCGACTGCCCCTTTCGCTAGCGCGGCCGTGAGAAGCTCAATGCCTTCGGAAATCTCCACGCGATCCCATAAACTTCGATCTTGTTTGTCCAGCGGGATGAGTTCTTCATCCGGCCCGGTCCGCGCAGCGTGGCGCGCGTCGGTTAACAGCATCAGCGCCAGAAGTCCTGCAACCTCGGCATTATCGGGGAGTAGCGTTTTCGTGTTGCGCGTCAAGCGAATCGCTTCCCGCGCCAGGTCGAATCGTTGCAGATGCGACCCGATGCTGCTGGTATATCCCTCGCTGAAGATCAGATAGAGCACGTGCAGAACTGCGGGCAGGCGTCCAGCCCGCTCCTGCGGAGAAGGGAGACGGAAAGGTGTGCCCGAAGTTTTGATGGTTTGCTTCGCGCGGCTGATCCTCTGCGCCATCGTGGCCTCAGGGACCAGAAAGGCATTGGCGATTTCAGCCGTGGTCAAACCGCCAACCGCCCGCAACGTCAGCGCGATGGCCGAGGACGGAGTGAGCGCGGGATGGCAGCACATGAACAACAAAATCAGAGTGTCGTCTGGATCCATGTCGGCCTCGATCTCGAGGGGGGATGCCAAGTTTTCCGCTTCCGCGGCCACCGCCGTTTCTCTCTCGCGGCGGGCAATTTCGCTGCGCATCTGGTCCGTCATGCGCCGGCACGCCACCTGAATCAGCCAGCCCGGGGGATTTTCGGGAACACCCTCCTGCGGCCATTGGGTGAAAGCGGCAATCATGGCCTCCTGCACCGCATCCTCGGCCGAGGAAAAATCCCGGAAGCGGCGAGCGACGGCGCCGAGCACCTGCGGCGCAAGTTCACGCAACAGATGCTCGGAAGTCGCATCCCATTTCTTGGTCATCGGAGCCCCCGTTACAGCATATCCGGCGGCGGTCCGCTCATGATCGGGCGTACTTCAATCGGCATGTTCAACGGCGCACCACCGGGACCTGGCGCGGCGGACACCTTGGCGGCAATGTCATATGCTCGCTGCGGGACTGTCGACATCGATAATCCAGAAGCCGGCGAGAAACTCCTTGGATTCGGGAAAAATGCCGTCTGTGATGGGCCGGCCATCCTTGCCGGCTCGCACCAGCTTCGCCTGGTCGGGAAACGACAGCCCTTCCGCCGACACCAATTCGCCACGTTCGTGCAGCTCTTTGTTGAGACCGATCATAAAGGCGATGTGCGCCTGAAGGTCCTTCTGGGGCCATTCTGGCACGCCGTGCCCAGCCTTCATTGTGTTCATCATCAGAATGTATTTCATTGTCTCGCTCCTTTGATTGTTTGCAGCATCCAGTTCCGGTGCCTTCATTGGCGTAAGTCGGAGCCAGCACGCATTCTCGACATTTGTTTATCGGGATTTGGCTTCATGGGTTGCGAACTGCCGCACTTCAATCGGCATGTTTACGGATGCAGCGGAAATCCGTCCCGCGATGGCATAAGCGCGCTCGGCGTTCGGAACGTCAACGATCCAGTAGCCCAACAGAAATTCCTTCGATTCGGGGAAAATACCGTCGGTGACTGGGACGCCGTTCTTCTCGCCGCGCACGACCTTGGCTTCCTTCGGTTCAGCTAAGCCCTGTGTGGCGACAAATTCTCCGGACTCGGTGAGATCCTGGTTGATGCGCTGGAGAACTCGCCATGTGCGCCTCGATATCCTCTTTCGACCAGGCGTGATACGCCTCAACGCCTGCCCTTGTGCCTGACATCAGCAAAATGTATTTCATGTCCTTCCTCCTATGCTGTTCTCATCTTCCTTCTACTTGGTGTGGGTGTGAAACATCCATCGGACGCCAAACTGGTCGTTGAGTGCCCCATACGTCCCAAAGAATTGCTGGCTCAGAGGATCTGTGATTTCGCCTCCCTCGGAGAGTCTTTCGAATAGAGACTTTAATTCCTGAAATGTCCCTCCGCTGAGATAGAGACAAGCGGTGTTGCCGTGAACTCGCGTCCGGTCAGGCCGTAGCCAGTCCGATGCCGAAACATCTACGTTGCTGCCTCTTAAGCGGGCATTTAGAACCTTGTCGTGTTGGGATGCGGGCATTTGCTCCTTCACGGGAGTGTCTTTCACTACGGTCAGAATCAGCTCTCCTCCGAGGCAGGATCTGTAAAACTCCATGGCCTGCCGGCAATTGCCGTCGAATAGCAAATATGGGGTCAGGATCGTCATCTGTGTCTCCTTCCTGGCTATAGCGCCTGCGATCTGCGCTTTCATCCTGTAGTCGGAGCCGACCCGCCATTTTCTACATCTTCCTCAGAAATACTTTATGGGCCAAAAGTCACCACTCGATGTCGATTTAGGAGCCCCGGAACCGACATACAAGTGGAGGCGAGAAATGACGACCGCCGACATGGTAGTGGACGTTAGCCAGGACTGGGTACTGGCTTGCGATGTGCAACAGGGCTTTATGCAGGCGCCGTACACGGCTAGCGATTCGTTGGACTATAGCGCCCGCTGCCGTCAGGTTCGGGCGCTCGGCGGCGATTGCTACAATTTCATCCCACTGGAGAGTGACTCCCTAGCGCTGGTCGTTGGAGATGCGTCGGGCAAAGGTCTGGCCGCGGCACTCATGATCGCCAATGTGCAGTCCTCCCTTCGGACGGCGGTATTGTTCACGGGAGATGACTTGGCCGCGCTGCTCAAGGTAGTGAATCATCAGGCATACGCTTCGTCGCCCGAGGGCCGATATGCAACCTTATTCTACGGAGTGTTCGACGGGTCGACCCGCACTCTGCGGTATGTAAATGCCGGACATAATCCGCCGGTCGTCATTCGGCGGGATGGTTCAATGCAGTGGCTGGAAACGGGCGGCGCGCCCGTTGGACTGTTCGCTGATTCGGAATACGGGGAGGGCATCGTAAAGCTCGAAACCGGTGATTTGCTGATCGCCTTCACTGATGGACTCATCGAAGCGACGAATCAGGACGGGGAAGAATGGGGAGTTCAGGGCTTGTTGAAAGCAGCCGCCTGCGGAGCGCAATGCCCTCAAGACGCCGGAGATCTCGTCAATTCAATCTTCAATGCTATGGATGACTTCTCCAAGGGATACCAAACCGACGATGCAACGTTGGCAGTTGCACGGGTGGAATAAAGTTGCGTGTGTTCTAAGCAATTGGATAGAGGTCCCTTCCTGACTCGTTGACTCGATTCTCAGTCAAGGGATGGGTTATGCGGAAACGTGGGGCCGCATCGCCTACCTCTGGTGCATTTGCTTGTGGTTTCCATGCAATCCACTGGCGTCTACTGGATCGCGGTATTCGACATCCTGGAGGAGGCTGGTCTCGAAGTGTACCTGGTGAATGCGCGAGAGACGAAGAATCTGCCGGGACGCAAAAGCGACGTGCAGGAGAGCCAATGGCTGATGAAGCTGCATACCTACGGCTTATTAAGAAATTCGTTTCGGCCGTCGCAGGAGATTCGCACCATGCGGAGATAACTGCGGGCCAGCTCCTTCAATGTTCGTAGGCCGTTCTCGCCATGGTAGACCGAGCGCAGATATCCCCCGCGCAGCAGATCGGCGAGCTTGCGCGCGTCAATCTTGTCGCTCTTGTTACCCTCCTTCATCAGCGCGTTTTTCCGCGGGTCGCAGACGACTAGCTCCGTGACGTGTGGTTTTCAGTAGGTCATACAGCCAAGCCGCCCAAGTCCCCTCTTCCAAAGTCACATGCAAGTCACCGTGGATTCCCTGGACACACTGCAGGATGGTGCTCGCTTTGGTTTCGATGATCGACTCCATCACCACTTTTATGCAAGGGACCGCGCAATCACCAGTGTGATGTCATCCTGCTGTTCGCTTCCGCCGCTGAATTGCTGGACCGCCCCCACCACTGCTTGGAGAAGGGGTACTGCTGGAAGGTGAGAATGGCTCCTGAGGGTGTCGAGCAAACGAGACGCGCCAAATTCTTCCCCATCCGCGTTCTCGGCCTCGGTGATTCCATCGGTGTAGAGTACCAGCGTGTCACCTGCAGCAAGCTCCACTTCCGCAATCTCGCACTGCCAGGCTTCAAACAATCCCATCACGGTGCAGGTGGAACTCAGCCACTCCACCTTCGGCGTCTCGGAGACCCGATCCTGCGAGCTTCCGCGGGCGCGCAGCAGGAGCGGGGGAAGATGACCACAATTCGCGTAACGGAGCTTGCGGCTTGAGTCGTCGTAATCCGCAAAAAATAAGGTAGCGTAACTGGCATCGCCGCTATTCTCATAGAACAAGCGGTTGACCGAGGCGAGCAGTCGCGGCAGGTCGTCGACCGCGAGGGCATATTGGCTGCGCAGATTGGCTTGGAGATTCGCCATCAGCAGGGCGCCAGACACTCCTTTGCCAGCAATATCCGCCAGCACCATCGCCAAGCGGCCGGGGCGAAGCTCGAGAAAATCGTAGTAGTCTCCGCCCACTTTGCGAGCCTGGATGCAACCGCCCGCGTATTCGAGCGTTCTCATCGCGGGCAGCTTTTGCGGGAAAAGCCTGGCCTGCACCTGCCGGGCAATTTCCATTTCCTGAGCGAGGCGGCGATCGGCTTCCATTCGCTCCGCCATTTTTTCTGCGAGGGCGATGTTCTCCAAAGCGATGCCGGCTTGGGCCGCCACGGAATCGAGCAGACGCTTGTCTTCGCCGGAATAAGGTTCCTCGGAAAGCCGCTGGCCAAGAACGAGCATGCCAATGAGATTGTTCTCACGGCTGAGGATCGGCACCAGGCATTCCGGCGCGAGGGGCGCCAGCGCGGTTAACTCTTCAGCACTGGCGGGATCGGAGATGACCTCCCACGTTTTCCCGCGGCGCGCGAGTTCGAGGAAAACCGGCGCGCTGGCCGAGAGCGTTTCGAGGGTCGCGGGGAACGTTCCGGAGATTGCGGCCAGCCGGCCGTTGCCTGATTCCAGGTAACACGCCAGGGTCTTCGGGTGCAGCGCTTCGCTCACGTGGCGCTCGATGAGCGTCGCCAGTTGGCGACGGTCGCTCACGGTGCGGGTTTTCTCCGCGAGGTCGTGCAGAATGATACGAGAGTCATAAGCGCTGCGAAAGAAGGCCCGGTCGATACGCATGGTTCCCCGCTTCACCAGCGGCGCCGATGTCCACACGAGGACAATCCCAAATACTGCGCTCACAGCCATCCCGATATTTGTATCCGCGCGGAGGAATCGCGAGAAGACGTGGGTGAAGAGCGCGATGGCGGAAGCCGCAACGATGAACGTCAAAACGATAAAACCCCTCTGCACCAGAACGTACCGCGCGCTGCGTCGCAGCAGCACCGGAAGCTCCATCACGCGGTGCTTCACCACCGCATACGCAAAGGAGAGGGGATAGAGGAACAACACCAGCACCAGCCCGGTATCGAGCCAGAAAGAGGGCCGAAATCCGGTGAAATCCACGGCAGCACGTACAAGCACGATTGGCAGGACGCCGACCACGGTTCCCCACAAAATCACTCGTGATTTGCGCCGCGCTTCTGGAGGGACGGTGGCCATGAATGAATTTTGCGCCAGCGAGATCATGCCGAGAGCAAGTAAGGCGTATTTCATGGCAGCTTCAATGAGATCGGAGTTGCGGCTGCCTACCAGGTGGGCGACCACTGCTGGAAAGCCTGGATCGCCTGTCCGCAAGCCGGGAATGACGGTACAGATTCCCAAGAGAAGCCCCGCCCACTTCAACCACGGGAGGCGCCGATCCAGAGGCGATTGCACCGGGAAAACTGCAAAGAAAAGATAGAAAAGGGGACACAGCATCCCGGCAAACACGGCACGAAAAACAAGCACGAATGCGCTAAGTGCGGGAGAGATCCCGGAATTGTGAAAGCCAGGGGTGGCGACAAAGGCGCAGAAGAGCAATGCCAGAAGCCATGCATTTGGCTCTTCCAGCCTCAACAAGAGGACGGCGAATGCCACCAGAAGAAAAGGAATGGGGAATGATCCCGTGATTTGCTGCGCGGAGGACCTGGCCAGGCCCTCGGAAGCACTAGCCAGCGGGGCAGCTCGAAACACGCCGTGTAGAAGCAGCGGCTTGGGCTCACCGGCGCGCTCTACGGTTATTTCCACCACGTCGCCTGGTCGACCATGAAGATAGGCTTGGTCAGAACCAATGTCGGTCAACAACGCCCGCCCATTTACCCCAATAATGCGGTCGCCAACGCGCAGGCCGGCGCGCTCCGCAGGGCTCCCTTCCACCACATCTTCGACTGCCTGACAGTGCGTTCTCTCGTCATACTGAGGGTCATGTTGGTTATTGAAGCCGAGCTCCACCTTCGGACGCGACCGACGAACCGTGTACATCCAGAGGGAACCGTAAGTGATCGCAGTCACGGCAAACAGGGTCGCCAATGTTGCCAGGAACGGTTTTCGGAACGACGCGCCGCCACTCATGGTTTTTAGTGTCGGCTTCGCGCCGAATCTTCCCGGCAAATCCTATGCCCTGCTTCCAGATGCCGTCAACAACCACACGCTCACAGTCTCATTAGCCTGTCCGTCCAGGCAGTATTAGGCAGAAAGTCCATGAAAACACGAAGCGTCCTATTCGTCCTGAAGAGTGCTGTTCCACGAGAGAGGACGGGCAGTTCTTCGATCTCCCAAAGCACTTGGTCGGGGCCGTCGGCTGCGAGTAGCAGTGACCTGCCTCGCCGCCAATTAGAGTCGCCTCTCAGGATTACGGGCAACTCTGAAGTTATGATCCAAGACAGACTCCTGGCGGGCCTGAAGTCCTCTTGGGGGAAGCGAGGTTTCGTCGAAGGTCGCTTGCGTTGTCATATTCTCGAACGCCGTCTGTGGCCGGTGACCGGCATTTGTCCACTCTTTGTCAATAGACCGACCATGTGCCCGGCGTCGCGAGTTCGATCAAATGGTGGTCCGGGTCGCGAAAGTAGAGGCTCCAGCCTCCGGACTCCCACGCGCGTTTCTCTTCTACCGCGATTCCTCTCGCCTGGAGCCATGCCTCCCAGTTGCTTAATTCGGCAGACGGAATAGCGAATGCGACATGTAATTCGCCATCTCCGTCGTGAGGCGACTGGATCGCCCGCGAAGCCCCCTTTTTAAACAGCAACAGCACTTGGCGCGTACCTGCGTGCATCGCGCAACCACGCTCGCCGAACTCGCCAATGACCCGGAACCCAAAGGTTTCCTGGTAGAAGCGAGCGGAGCGGGCCACATCGCTCACGTACAAAGAGGATTCAAGAATGCCATCGGTTTTCGGATGCATCGCTCCCTCCCGGCTGTGTATCTGACCGTATCAGATTCAGGCGCGCGGAGTTCGGCTCACGCAAGCACAACTGTGGAATGACACAGGAGAGCGCCGCTCCCGCTCCGATCTCCTGGAAAGTCGTTTCGAGGGAATATTGCGAGGTCGAAGGGCATCTCCGCCCGGCTGCTCGTTCAGAGCGGGGCGTCCGGCATCGGTCATGATCGTGGCGCGGCAAATGGGTACAGCATGCTCGCACCTCTTGAGCTTACGGGCTACCTCACAAAAGCTCCGTGCGCAAAGGTGTCGCCCTGAAGCTGATACGTGAGCCATGCAGTCGAATAATCCACGAAATCCTAGCCAAGTACCTTCCAAGCCGACGCTGGACGGCGGTTCGGGAATTTGATACCGTGCCCCTCATCCGGCTATGAAGCCTGTTAGCACTGGAGCACGGCGGGAGTTGATTTACCTTCTAGAAAGCTGACTTGGTTGTAGCTCACTGTCGTCAACGGTAGGTTGCTCCGTGGAATTGCTGCCCGATGCCGAGCAGATACTCCGGCAAGTACGAAGGAGACGGGTTCATGGTGTCGTGATCGCGATAGTCGTACTCCTGACGTGCACTTTTCTGGCCTTGTACTACCGACTTTATGCTGGCTGGTTTGGATCTTTTCTTTTGTCGCCGGCAGTAATTCTAATTCTCGTTTTGGCCTCAACCTTCGAGAAGGGCGACAAATTGGTACTCTGGCTCCGGCGTTTCCACGTCAGGCGTCCGGGAGGAACGCAATTTGACAGGCTCTTGCAGGGCGCATGTAGCGGGTTCGGTTTCCCCTTGACCGTGCAGGATTCAACCTTCAAGAGGTCCCTTGCCATGAGTTTAGTGAAGATGCAGATACTGGCCACCCCGCTGATGCTCGTTTCGCTTGTGATCGTGATGGTCACGTACAGGGGCCTTGCCCGTGCGTTCGGGCTTCCCGACCCATTCTCTTCACCCGGTCTTCCTGGGCTCGTCTTCTGGCTGTTCTTGGGAGTATGGATCGTTGCCTGCGTGCTGCTGGAAATCAGCGCCTATCGGCGGCTCGGATACGTTCTACTGAAAACGGCCAATGCGCGGGAAAAAACTTTGAGAGTGATCCGCCAAATCACCAAGCGAAAGGGCTGGCACTTTGACACCGGGATCTTTGTCATTCATTGTGACGATTCCTTCTGGCGTGAAATCGTTGAACTTTGTCTGACTTGCGCCTCCGCAGCCGTAATCGATGTCACGGAACCGTCGCAGAACGTCATATGGGAACTGGAAATGGCTTTCAGCCTGATGGCTCCCGAGTCCATTGTGCTGGCGTGCGGAGTCGGCGAAGGAGCTCCCAAGGAGGTGCCGGTTCCGGTGCGCGAGCAGTTGCTCGCTCATCTGCCCGGGCCGGCTTTCGCCCGGGCACAGACCTTCTTTTATCCGCTTCACCACGTACAACTGGGACAACCTCCCTGGGGCAGGCGAAAAGATCTGCTGACTGAGTTGGAGGCCCGGTTGGCCTCGGCAATGGCGATTAACATGCGTTGGAGGGTGCGAGATGTGCCAGGCCCCGCCGTTGATAACCTCTTAGACCCACAGCGTTAGGTTGCCTTCGAGAATCGCATAGCCATCACCCGGCGAAGTAAGCAATGCGCTGCTCATCATCGAGCAGCACCGCGGAGCGTTGCGGTCTGCTCCGCACACGCGCAACGTACTGGTCGAGCGGAATATTAGAGGAGTAGGCGCATGGGCTATCAGGGCAGGGCTCCCGGATGACAGACATATTCTCCACTTTCCGGCCTCGAAGCGGGCCAGAAGTCCTTCGAGGAGATCGCCATTGATCTCTTCCAAGCCCGTCTCTGGACCGCGAGCGGGCGAAGGTCCGGCTAGCGACTTTTCGCTCAAGTGCTGGAGTGACTGTTTCCGAGTGGCCGACAAACATGAAGTTACCGGCGAGGCAGCTCGGTGCGCAGTCCGGTGTGTCAGTAGGCCGAAGCTTAAAAGCATGAAAAGAGTGTACAAACGGAGGAAATCGGGTGTATGTTGCTCGGAGCCTCTGGTGACAAAACGGGGAATCCTGGCTCGCGTACTTCTCAAATCCGGCCTCCGAATCGGAAGCGTGAGGTGACGAGTGAAGTTAACCGACGGTATTCACTACTTGAATCAGGACAAGGGTGGCCACGTTCACGCCTTCCTGCTCGACGACGGCAATGGGATCACCCTGATCGACGCGCTCTACGATGACGACGGCCAGATGATCCTGGACGAAATCCGTGCCATGGGGCGGCAGCCGTCTGACCTGAAAAATGTTATCGCGACCCACGCTCACCGCTCGCACATCGGCGGCATGGCGGAATTGAAGCGGCAGACCAGCGCCCGAGTATTCGCGCACGAATGGGAGATCGGTATCATTGAAGGCCAGCGCAAGGCTACGAAGGTTTCAATCTGGCCCAAGTCTCCGCTGGCTGCCTACAAGCTGCAATTTGGGCTCGCCATCGGCTTCGACGGCCACAAGCCCTGCCTCGTGGACCAATCGCTGAAAGAAGCCGAGCATGTCGGACCGCTGACAATTGTCTCCACTCCCGGCCACACGCCCGGTTGTCTCTCCTTCTATTGGCCCCAGAAGAAAGCGCTGTTCGTCGGCGATGTGGTTGTGACCTGGCCGCGTGTCGAAGCCGGCTGGGCAGGTTTGACGCTGGACATGCGCGAGAATGTGCGATCGGTTGGCAAGCTCTCCGATTTCGGCGACTGCGAGATTGTGGGCGTCGGCCATGGCGAGCCCATCCCACACGGCGGCATCGAGGTCCTGAAGAAGTTAAGGGAGCAGAAAGTTTAACTGTTGACTCCACCATAATTGAACAAATGATGAGCGGTTTATGAAAAGCGTTTTCCTGATTCCCCTCTGCGTGGCAGTAGTATTTGCACTCACGGGTCTTGCCAGCGGGCAAGTGACTTTGGGCTCGCCGGGCGACAAGAAGCTTGGCCCCAAGCAGGAAGAAGCGGCGGAGCTGAAGGGGTGCGTGCAACATCTGGCAGGCGGTTTCCTCAAGGTTCCAGAGACACGCGATCAGCGTTTCCAGGGCAAGGTGACGACGCCGACCGCGCGTTGCCGCGGAGGCCAGCAGGCGGTTGAGTACCAATTCACGCCATGGATTGACTGGTCGAGATATTGGGGAACGGGCGACTCTTCTTCTCTGCCCGTGGGCTTCCTCTCGGTAACGGGACCGCAGTTGCGTGGCATAGCGGGCGCGCTAACGGATCTCGAGTACCAGCGCATTGGGCTGCTCAAATTCAACCTGTTCGACAATTCCGGCACATACCAGAGCTACGTCAGCGGACGTGGTGGGATCGGCGGCCCGGCCCTGAAGACCTGGCCGGAAATGCGCCTGCCCAAGGACAGTCCCAATTACGAGGCAGTCGGAGGCGATGACGAGCAGCTATGCAAGGGCGACCTGATTCGCGCTCGCACACTGACCGGGATATGCAACGACATCCGCAACCCGCGCATGGGTTCCACGGGCATGCCGTTCATGCGCAACGTAGAATTTGAAACCACATTTCCCGATCTCGAGCAGAATACGCTTACCAAGAACCGTCACGGCGGCCGGATCAATCTGCTGACCCCCGATCCGCAACTCATCAGCCGCATTCTGTTTACGCGCTTGCAATCGAACCCGGCCTCGTGCAATGCCGGCTTCGGGCTTCCCAACCATTCCGTCGACGCGAATTGCGATTACCAGAAGGCGCCGTTCTTCAACGTCCTCGCCGCCTACTGGATTCAGTTCATGACGCACGACTGGTTCTCGCACATGGACGAAGGACACAACGCGCCCGGAGCGATGATGGACGTCGGCTGCAAGAGCAAGTTGGTGAACAATGTCCCGACGCCGCTGACCCCGGAAGAAATCCAGAAGCTGGGATGCCGGCCCGGCGATCAGGTCGACAAAACCTACGTGTTGAAGGATTCGCCCCCGGAGCAATTCACCGTGGGCGGGCGCACCTATCTGACCCGCTCGCCTAAGACGTACGCCAATAACAATACGGCATGGTGGGATGCCTCGCAGCTGTACGGCTATGACGAGATTTCGCTGAAGCGCGTGAAGCGTGATCCCAAAGATCCCGCAAAGATGCTGCTTGAACCTGTTCCTGGATTAGCGGGTGGCTACCTGCCCGTACTGCAGCCGGGCGATCCCGCGCAGCCTCAATGGCGAGGACAGGAGTCGGTGGCGTTTCCCGACAACTGGTCGATCGGCTTGAGTTTCTTTCACAACCTGTTTGCACGTGAGCACAATGCCTTCGTGGATGAATTCCGCCGCCAGGCCTCGCAAAACCCGACGGCCGACAGCGGTCTGCGCAATCCTTCGGATCCGGCGCGCATCATCCGCAACCAGGACGTGACGCCGGAAGAGCTTTTCAACGCGGCCCGGCTTGTCGTTGCGGCTGAGATCGCCAAGATTCACACCATCGAGTGGACACCGCAACTGCTTTACGACGAGCCGCTCTACAAGGGCATGAACGCCAACTGGAGCGGGTTGCTCGGCACAGGCGGCGATCCGGACGTCTCCAAAGTTCTATCCGACATTGTGGTGAACAACTTTGGCACATCGGAAAACGTCACGAAAGCCACCCAATGGTATTCGGTCTTCGCCTCCGGCCCGGGTATCGTCGGGTTCGGCAGCAAGTTGCCACTACGACATCACCAATCCCAATGACATCAACGGCGGCGTAAATCACTTTGGGTCGCCGTTCAACTTCCCCGAAGAGTTCGTGACGGTCTATCGTCTGCACCCGCTCGTGCCGGACCTTATCGAGTACCGTGACGCCAGCAAAGATCCGAACCAGATCGTGGAGAAGGTCGCGGTGATCGACACCTTCGAAGGCAAAGCCACCGACGCGATGCGCTCGCGCGGGCCTTGCGAACTGGGGACTGAGCATGGGACGACAGCGCCTGGGCCTGCTCACCCTGCACAATCATCCGCAGTTCCTGCAGAACATTCGTTTGCCGCGGCTTGACACGCCGACCGGGCAGATCGATCTCGCGGCGCTCGACATTGATTCGCGACCGCGAGCACGGAGTGCC
This sequence comes from uncultured Acidobacteriaceae bacterium, assembly GCA_963730845.1. GTDB lineage: Bacteria > Acidobacteriota > Terriglobia > Terriglobales > Acidobacteriaceae > Acidiflorens. Next base: position 301,197 of record CAVSTM010000011.1, read on the forward strand.
GCGCTTCAACGAGTTCCGCCGGCAGTATGGCCTGCGCCAGTTGACCAGCTATGACGATTTCTGGACCGCTCCTCCACGGCTGATTCGGCGAGCCTGCGCGACAACCGGCAGTGGGACCAGCGAGTTCCGCGAGGTCTACGGCACCCACGTCTGCGACGCGTCCAAGGTGATTACCGACGCGCAGCGCAACCCGGACAATACCCCCATCAACGATTGCCTGGGCCATCCCACTGGAACCGTGGTCGACAACGTTGAGGATGTGGATACGGTGGTCGGCTGGCTGGCCGAATCCACACGGCCGCATGGCTTTGCCATCTCCGAGACGCAGTTTGTCGTGTTCATTCTGAACGCGTCGCGCCGGCTCTTCAGCGACCGCTTCTTCACCTCCAGCTTCCGGCCTGAGTTCTACACCAAGCTAGGCGTCGACTGGGTCAACCACAACGGCCCCGGCCCGGCACAGACCGAGCAGGGTTCTCCCAACGGCCACCCCCAGCCGGTTTCACCGCTCAAGCGCGTCCTGCTGCGGAACATCCCGGAACTGGCCGGCGAACTGAAGCCCGTGGTGAAGGTCTTCGATCCCTGGGCGCGAGCGCGTGGCGAGTATTACACATTGGAGTGGAAGGCGCGGCCCGGAGCGGAATCCGATCCGCATTCAAGCAATCGTGTTAATGGAACTAATGGCGCGACCTTATTGATGGTTTCGAGGCAGTGACCGGCATGATCCAGTGGCCTGCCTGCTGCCCACCCCCTCGACCTGGTTGTGGCCTGGTTGTCGCGGCGCTCCAAGCTGCTCTCCCACGGATGGGGCGATGAGGCGCTTTTCGCCCGGCTGTCCGACAGGGTCTGGTCTCCACCCGGCTGTCGCCGATCGCGCTCCACTGGAGCACGGGCCGCGAGCGTGGCCGGCATAACGCGGCGCGACGAGCACTTCCTCTCGCCCTCGGAATTGCTGCCGGAACACACGCGCCGCGCATGTTCGCGAGTGGACGCGAGCGGAACACATAGCCGCCTGCATAATTCTGGCTGCCTCGCGCGACGAGGGCTTTCGCGCGCGAGCATATCTCGGAGGCCTGATTGCGCGCGACTCAATCTATTTCCTCGAAAACCCGTTCTACGGCAGCCGCCGCACCCCGCAAGGACCTTCGCGCATGACCGTCAGCGACCACGGATTGATGGCGCTGGGTATGGTGCTGGAGGCGCGCGCGCTGCTGAAACACCTGCACACCCGCTATCCGAAGCTGGTGGTGGCGGGCTACAGCATGGGCGGACACATGGCAGCCATTACCGCCGCGGTTACGCCATTCGCCGTGGGGTGCGCCGCGCTCGCCACCGGCGCCTCGGCGAGTGACCTCTCCACCAGTTGCTTTCCTGGTCGAGTGACCTCGACGCCCTGGGGGGCGCACCCGATCTGCGAGCGCCTGCGCGCGAGCGCCTGCTGCAACTCTTCGAAGTGGCGTTGTCGCTGGGTCTCCACTCCCGGTGCGGCCCGACGCCGCCGTAATTGCGGCTGCAAGCGCGATGGGTACGTATTCAACAGCGAGACCGAGCATCAGCACTGGAAGGGAAGTGCACTGCGCTGGATTCCACAGCCATTTCTCCGCGCTCATAACCAGCCGTCGCGCTCTGTGCGATTGCGTAGTCGAAGCCACGGACAAACTCTAAAGGATGTTTGGTCGGCCAGATCGCTGATAAGCCGGTGTAAGCCCAGTTCCAGCCGAGATTGTCGTTGGTCGTAAAGGCCAGCTCTTCGCGTCGGCTATCGACGGCGTTGTCCGGGCGGTTGAGCTGTGGTCTAATCCACGTCAGCAATGCGATCATCCCTTGAGAGGGTTGGGTGTGCCAACCGGGATCATGAGAGTGGTTAGTCGCCGTGGTGCGGCAGAAAATCCGCTTTCTCTGAGGAGGTTGAGAATGCCGAACCTCAATTCCATCGACGCGCAACTTCTGCAAATCGTGAGTGGCGCGTCTCCCCAGCGTGTCGATCGCCGATGTCGTTGCGCTGATGCAGAGGATCGATGGGTTGTTGCCTGGTAACGACGGCCTCCAATGGTTCAACCGGCTTCATTTGATGGTGACCCAGCGGATCGACGCTCAACCTCCGCCAAACGGTTGGGAAGACGCCACATGGCTGACGCGCCTCGACGTCGTTTCTGGGTTCTACTTTGCCGCGATTGCCGGCGCACTAGAGCAGACTGCGGATACCGCGAGCTCATGGGACGTTTTGTTTGAGGCGCGAAACAGGGCCGGTGTCGATCACCGTACGACTGTTGCTTGGCGGGGATGAATGCTCATATCAATCACGATCTGGCATTGGCCCTGCTGCAGACCGATGATGAGTTGCATCCGACGCCGGCGCTGCAAAGCCCGGAGCACGATGATTATGAGCAGGTGAATGGCTTGCTGGAAGCGGTGCTCCCGTCGGCGTTGAATTTTCTAGCGAATAATAGGTGAATTGGCGATAAACGATGCAATGATTCGGCTACTTCCTGTTGCCCGTGATCAGGAGCAACCCGTAATTGAGAATCCATTACGTTACCTATCTTGATCGCTCAAGGAGTTCTTCCTGGACTCTGAAGCATTCAGATGTTCCAGTCATGCGTGGAATTCGCGCGTCTCTCGGATCAGAACAAACCACAGCTAGAACCTGCTGACGAAGGTGTGGGACGCCGTGTGAGCGAGCCGTCATCGTTCAGCTTCTGGTGACAAGCCCACCGCACGGGATAGCGCATACCCTTGCCTCCTCAATCTCAGCTCTAAGTTTCAATCCTTTCCATTCGGTGACCTTCGGAAGCACGAACTGTGCCTGCCGAATCTACGGTAGCGGGTAACCGGCGTCCAGACAACCGCTCTTGAGCACCTTTCCGTTCGGGCTGTCCACGGTCACCCTCAATACGCCCGGCGCACCCCGCGATGCCGTCATTTGCGAAGCCGACAATCAGCCCCAAGTAACCATCGTCCTTATAGCTCCAGATGAAAGACGGCCTCACACGATAGCCAATTCGGCGATTGATCCTGTCGAACGCG
>CAVSTM010000012.1:0-653562 GCA_963730845.1 uncultured Acidobacteriaceae bacterium
GCGCATCGCTTTGTCGACATGGGATTCAAACTAGTGGCCACGCACGGCACAGCGGACGTCCTAGAAGAATCTGGATTGGCGGTGGAGCGCGTCTACAAAGTAAAAGAGGGCCGTCCCAACGCAGTGGACCTGATCAAAGCCGATCGTATTCAGTTGATCGTGAACACGCCGCACGGTCCCGATCCTTACTTCGACGAGAAAGCTATTCGCCGGGCCGCGGTCACCGGCCATATCACGACCATCACCACGCTCTCCGCTGCCCGAGCCGCCGCGGAAGGTATCGCCGCCCTGCAGCGCGGAGAAGTGCGAGTGCAAGCTCTGCAGGCGCTGCACGCGGAGAGAGTCGCTACGCAAGTAACGTCGCAATGGCTAAGCTTGCATGACTATGACCAGAGTCCCGATGGTCCTCGTCGCAGTTCTCGGCCTTCCCCTCTTCATCGCCGCCGTTGTCCTCGGCCCGGCGACCTTCGACTTGTTTTCCATCGCCGGCCGCCGGAACGCTTCCTGATTCCCGCCGGATACAGCGGCTGGGCGCGCGTCTATTTTCGCCAGAAGGGTGCGCCGCCGTTGCCCATGGAAGACGGCCGCTTTTTGCTCAAGCTCAATGCGCAGGGAACCCTGCAAACTTCCTCCGATCCGCTGCCTGGCCACGGCAGCGACGATTTTTTCTACTATTCGGGCGACCGCCGTACCCCGCTCTCGAACGCGGGAGTTTGCAAGGGCGGCATGGTCTGGCAAATTGAGACCATGGTTGACGAGCCGAGTTCGACTCCGTTTGCCCGTTTCTTTGTCGGGACCGAAGACCAATATCGCCACGAAGTCGACCCCAACGGCAAAGAACCCGCCTGCGAGTGAGTCTCCCGGCCTGAGTTCAAGGTGACAAACTCTCGACCCAGACTCCATAATTGATGGTGGTCGCAAGAACGAACCACGAGCGACAAACGACCAACTATTGACGACTGGAGCCCAGCATGCTTTTATCCGGAATCTTCCCACCGATTACGACGCCCTTCTATCCCGATGGCGAGGTCTATTACAAGAAAATCGAAACGAACGTGGAGCGCTACTCGCGCACGCCTGTGGCCGGCATCGTGGTGCTCGGCTCCACGGGCGAAGCCATCCTGCTCTCTGACCAGGAACGCCGCGACGTGCTGAAGACTGCACTCGCCGCCGCCGCGCCCAATAAAGTGATGATCGCAGGCACCGGCATCGAGTCCGCCCATGAAACTTTACGCCTCACCGAATACGCCGCCGAACTCGGTTACGACGCCGCCATGGTACGCACTCCGCATTACTACAAGAAGCAGATGTTGCCGGCGAACCTGCTCGCTTTTTATCGCACCGTAGCCGACCGGTCGACGCTCCCGATCATCATCTACAACTTCCCGCAGGCCACCGGATACGACATCCCCGCTGAAGTCGTGATCGAACTCTCTGGCCATCCCAACATCGTCGCCATCAAAGAATCGAGCGGCAACCTCGACAAAGTGAAAACCATGGTCGAGGGCACGCGCCAGGTCAAAAGGCAAGCCACGGTGACGGAAACATTCGAGGCCGTAACTCCGCGCATGCTCAAAGCCGCAGCTGCCGAAAACGAAAAGCAGAGCAGGGAACTGGTCAGCGTAGCCTCGCTCGCGGGCACCCCCGAAGCGATGGAGAGACGGGCGCCCTCCGTCCCGTCCACGAAGGCGCAGACAGCGCCACAAAGCCTTCATCTTCGGCGGTATCCGTCGTGGGAAAATTGAAGACACGCCAGAAAGAAGTCGGCTTCCAGGTCATGGTCGGCGCCGCTCACCAGCTCGAGCCGTCGCTCGGACTGGGAGCGGTAGGCGCGATTCTCGCCTTCGCATGTCCAGCACCCATGGCATGTTACGAAATCTACGCCGCGCTCAAAGACGGAGACAATGCGCTCGCCCGCGAAAAGCAAGAACGAGTGAAACTCGCTTCCCAACGCGTGGTCGGTGACCTCGGAATCCCCGGCGTGAAGCATTCCATGGACCTCAACGGCTACTTTGGAGGCCCGTCGCGCCTGCCATTCCTGCCCCTCAGCGGCGAGCGGAAGGCAGAGATCGAGAAGTTGATGGCGGGAATCAAGAGCTAACTTGCCATTTTGTGATCCGGAACTTGGTGGATGAATTGTCATCCTGAACGAAGTAAAGGACCTGCTTTCTGCGGCGCCCTCCAGGTATTTGTATTTGACAATGCGAGGGCATATGATTAGAACGAACGTTCGAATAAATGGCCACTCTACCCGCAGCCCGCGCTTCCCGCCGTCCCAGAAAGAAGTCCAACCATGCGGCCGTGACCCGTTTCGACCGGCGTCTCGGGCAAATTCTCGACCATGCGACGGAAGTTTTCTGCCTCAAGGGATACGAAGGCGCTTCCATGCGCGATCTTTCTCGCGCCACCGGCATGTCACTGGCGGGGCTTTATTACTATTTCGAGTCCAAAGAGCGCCTGCTGTTTCTGATTCAGAAGCACACTTTCACCGACCATTCTCGAAAAGCTCAAAGCGCGGCTCGAGAAGGTCACGGATCCCGAAGAGCGGATCCGCATCTTCATCCTGAACCACCTCGAATATTTTGTGAGTAATCAGCAGGGGTTGAAGGTACTCTCGCATGAAGACGACTCTTTGAAGAACGGCCTGGGTTCCGAGATCGCTGGCATCAAACGTGAGTACTACCGCATCTGTCTCGGGCTGATGGAAGACCTCCGGCGCAGCCGCGGCCTCGATTTCAACACACGCACCGCGGTCATGAGCCTGTTTGGCATGATCAACTGGATCTACACTTGGTACAGCCCGCGGGTAGACGGCAACGCCGAAGCGCTCGCACGGCAGATGGCCAACATTGTTCTCAACGGAATTGTGCACGGCGGCAAGCCGCGAAGAAAGATGAACGCGAATAAGTTAATTCGAAATTAACTAAGGAGCACATTATGGCGACCATCACGCAGCCGGCCACCGGCGAAACCACCAGGCAACTCATCAACTATCGCACCGACGCCGGCGTGGCCGTGATCGAGATGAACGATCCTCCGGCGAATACCTACACCTACGAAATGAACCGACAGCTCGACGAGGCCATCCTCAAGGCGCGCATGGATAACGATGTGCACGTGATCGTGCTCACGGGCGCGGGCGACAAGTTTTTCTCCGCCGGCGCCAACATCAAGATGCTGGCCTCGGTCGATCCGACCTTCAAGTATTACTTCTGCCTGCACGCGAATGAAACGCTGCTGCGGCTGGAACACACGCCGAAACTCGTGATCGCCGCGATCAATGGCCATTGCGTTGGCGGAGGGCTCGAGATCGCCATGGCTGCCGACCTCCGAATTGCGCGCAAAGATGCGGGCAAGATCGGCCTGCCCGAAGTCAATCTCGGCGTGCTGCCCGGCACCGGCGGAACGCAGCGCCTGTCGCGCCTGGTGGGGAAGAGCAAGGCCATCGAACTGATGATCACCGGCAACACGTTCTCATTCGAAGAGGCGCAGGAGTTCGGCATTGTGAACGATATTTTCGAGCGCGATGGCTTCATGGAGAACATCCTGGAGTATGCGCGCCAGTTCACGCCGCCGAACAAGGCCGCGAAGGCTGTGGGACGCATCAAGCGCGCCGTGCAGACGGGCTGGGAAATCCCCATGGAGTCGGCGTTGGCCGTCGAGCGCGAGAACCAGCAGATCCTGTTCCAGAGCGACGACGCCAAAGAGGGTCTGGCCGCTTATGTCGAGAAGCGTCCGGCAATATTTACGGCGAAGTAAGAACTAGAGCTTGAAGCACAGGGAAGCACAGAGGTTCGACGGGAACAACGCCCAGGGGCTGTCCCTGTGAACCTCTGTGCTCCCTGTGGTAAAGATTTGAGGTCTTATGCCAGGCAAAGTAGCGAAAATCGGAAACTTCAGTGACTGGGTCGGTCTGTTCAACGAATGGCGCAAGGAAGTCGGCGTCGACAAAGACGACGTCGAGGCCTTCCACTTCGATACGCTCTACGGCGCGATCGAGACCGAGGAGATCCAGTTCGGTTCCTACAAAGGCCGCAACAAGTGGGAAAACCTGCGCCAGGTTCCCACGCAGCAGATGCGCGACGCGCTCATGAACATGATCATCTACCAGGGCGACACCGAATTTGCCAGCGTGGAGCAGCAGCGCAACCTGTTTGCAACCGCGCCGACGGAATATGATCGCCGCGCCCTCACACGCGTCATGATCGAAGAGATGCGCCACGGCTGGCAGATGTGCGCTCTGCTCATCGACTTCTTCGGTTCTTCCGGCAAGGTGGAAGCTCAGAAAATGCTGGAGCGCCGGGCGTTCGAAAACAAGCGCCTTCTAGGTACTTTCAATGTCGACGTCGACAACTGGCTCGACTTCTTCACCTACACTGATTTCGTCGATCGCGACGGCAAGTTCCAGCTGCAGATGCTGAAGTATTCATCGTTCGCGCCGCTCGGACGCTCGACCTCTTACATGCTGCGCGAGGAAGCCTTCCACATGGGCACCGGCCACGATGGCCTGCGCCGCGTGGTAGAGGCGGGCGTGATTCCGCGCTGGCTCCTGCAGAAATACCTGAACAAGTGGATCTCGAGTTCGTTCGACCTTTTCGGTACAGATCATTCTTCCTCGGCGCACTGGGCCTATGTCTGGGGAATTAAAGGCCGGTACGACGAACTGCAGAATGATAAGGCCGCCGATCTCGACGACCTGAACGACTACAGCCGCCACTTATATCGGCAGGAAGTCGGGGGATTGGTGGAGCGGCTGAACACGTTCCTGGCGCCAGGCGAGAAGAAGTTCTACACACCCGACATCCGCTTCAACCGCAACATCGGACGCTGGGCAGGGCAGAAGTACCACTGCGAGACCGGCGAGCCATTGGACGATCGCAGCTACGAGCAACATTGCGAAGAGAATCTTCCCAGCGCGAAAGATAAAGAATTGCTGCTCGACATTCTCCGAAACGAAAAGAAGTGGATCAAAGAAAAAGAGGGAGCGCGCGATCCGCTGTCCACCATTGGCGAGCCGCGCCGGCAAGCGATCAATCTATAGAAAGCCTGCCGCAAACGACTGGGGAGAATGACCATCGCTGCCACAAGCCGAGTCGAAGTAACCGCCGCGGCGCCCATCGCCCGCGTCAGGCTGATCAACCCACCTCTCAACGTCATTGACCTTCCGATGATGCTGGAGTTGCAGCGAACGCTCGCGGAAATCGAATCCCACACTGATATCTCGGCAATTCTCTTCCAGGGCGACGCCCGCGCTTTCTCCGCCGGTGTGGATATCAAAGCCCACCTCCCGGAACAAATTCGTGAGATGCTAACGAATTTTCACGCGGTGATCCGCGCGATTGTGGCCTCGCGCAAAGTTACGATTGCCGCCGTTCGCGGCGCTTGCCTTGGCGGAGGCGCGGAACTAGCCGTTGTCTGCGATATGGTTTACACCGCGCAGCGACGCCACCTGGGGATTTCCTGAAATCAAGCTGGCATGCTATCCGCCAGTAGCGACGGTGGCGCTGGCGACGCTCATCGGACAGAAGCGCGCTGCTGAACTCATCTTTAGCGGGCGACAGTTCTCGGGTGACGAGGCCGCGGCGATGGGCTTGGCGAACCGATCCGTGGCGGCTGAGGAACTCGGCTCGGTCGTCGAGCGAACGCTGGCTGAACTCCGCGCCCTCAGCCCGACCGCGCTCGCTCACGCCAAAAAAGCCATCTACGCCTGGGATGCGATTCACTTTGACAAAGGGCTGGCTCGAGCCGAGAAGATTTATCTTGAAGAACTCATCTCGACCGCGGACGCGCGCGAGGGTATTATTGCCTTCCTTGAGAAACGACCACCAAAATGGACAGGCAAGTAGAGAACGCGAAGGTCGAAGTCGGGACAGGGGCCAGAACAAAGACCGGCCCGAAGCGGCCGCAGAGGTCCGGTCACCTGATGTGCCTCACGCCATTGTGGGGCGTGGCCTGCTTTCTCGGCTGCGTTTACTTCGCGTGGATTTCCTTTGGCCACGTATCTCGCCACGAGTACGAATGGCCGCACGACCTCTGGACGGCAGCGACCTACATCGTGTGGATCGTGCTGCTGGTGGGCTTGGCACTCGACACACGCTGTCTGCGCGAGCGCGTATTTTTCGGCCTGCTGGTCATCAATTTTGTGGTCGGCTGTGGGTTGACGCTGTGGCACAACATTCCGTCTGCCGACGTGCGGACGGCACGAATTGGAACCGGCGCGCTCTGGGCGGTGGCCGCGCTGGTGAGTCTGACTACGTTGCGAAGTGAAACCCAGCTTCGCAGGAACAAAGTCTGATTTGGAGTAGAGACGCTGCTTGCCGCGTCTTGCTGCCGAGTGAGACGGGGCAAGCCCCGTGTCCAAGGATAAGATCAAACTATGGACTTCGAAATTTCTCCCGACCAGGTTAAAGCGCTGCAGCAGCGTGGGGAAACATTTACGCTGCTCGATGTTCGCGAACCTTGGGAATATGAAGCATCCCGCATCGAAGGGGCTCATCACATTCCGATGGGCGATATCCCGACGCGGGCTCACCAGGAACTCGATCCCGACGCTCACATCGTGGTCATGTGCCATCACGGCGTGCGCTCGCTGTCGGTCACCAACTGGCTCCGCCAGCAGGGATACGAGAAAGTTCAATCCATGCGCGGCGGGATCGACGGCTGGGCGCGAACCGTGGATCCCAAAGTGCCGCTGTATTAGTGCGCGGCATTCTGGCCCTCAGGGGCTAAAGCCCGCATTTGTCTATGACGCTGAGCGGCGCGGCTGAAGCCGTGCCCTTCCCAAAGCCCTTTATGAATATCTGTTCGAGTTGTGAACCCGGCTCTGGCGGAATTGGCAACCGGTTACCGGCAACCGGCAACTGATCATGATCACCGACTGCCACATCCACATCGAGCCGCTCGAACTATTTAAGCCGCATGCGCTGGAACTGATGAAGCGCAAGCGCGCTAATTTCGATGAAATCGCAGAATATTGCTGCTCACCCAAGTTGTTCCTGAAATATCTAGACCGTTGCGGCGTTGACCGCGCCGCGCTGATCAACTATGTTGCGCCAGAAGTGATCGGCTTTACCCCGGAGGTTAATCAATTCGTCGCCAACTACACGAAGTACGATCCCAAACGCCTGATCTCCTGTGGCAGCCTGCATCCGCGACACACTACCAACATCATGGCGGATGTCGAGCACATCCTGCGCCTCGGGCTGCGCATGATCAAGATCCACCCGCCGCATCAATTGCTGCTATGCGAATGATTATCTGAACGGAGTGACGGAGCTCGAAATCATCTACCGGGCGGCCGAGGCCAACGGGATCCCAGTGATGTTCCACACCGGGACGTCGATTTTTCCGGGCGCCCGCAATAAATATGGCGACCCGATCTATACTGACGATGTTGCGGTCGATTTCCCCAAGCTCAAAATCTTGCTGGCACATGGTGGCCGGCCGCTCTGGATGCACACCGCGTTTTTTCTTATCCGCCGACACCCGAACGTCTACCTCGACATCAGTGGCATTCCACCGAAAACACTGCTGAAATATTTTCCGCGGCTCGATGAGATCGCGCACAAGACGCTGTTTGGCACCGACTGGCCGGGCCCGGGCGTTCCCGACGTCGGGCAGAATCTTGCGGAATTCAAGGCGCTGCCCATCAGCGAAGAGATGCGAGAGCAGATCTTAAGCAAGACGGCGGCCTCGCTCTGGCCGGAATGACCGGTGATGAGTCGAGAAAAGGCTTAACCACCGGGGCCACCGAGGAACACCGCGGAAAGCCCAAGGTGTTCCCTGTTTTCCTCTGTGTCCCCTGTGGTTAAGATCTTGAAGTACACTCCCAACGCGGAGAACGATGAGGTTCTATTCGCCCGCCGCCTTGGCGTCCTTTGTCCCGGTCAATTCGTTAACCAGAGTGTTGGCGCCGTAGATGTTGCGCAGCGCTTCAATGATGCCGCGCGAATCGACATGCACGGCCCGCGACTGCCGGTCTTCGTAGTAGAAATCCAAAACCAGCGACTGAATATTCCCATCGAAAATAATTCCGACTACTTCGCCAGCCTTGTTCACGGTCGGGCTGCCCGAGTTGCCGCCGATGATGTCGGCCGTTGAAACATAATTCAGCGGCGTCTGAAGATTGAGCTTCGACTTCATCTTCGGCCAGCTGGCGGCCAGTTTGAACGGAGGCTTGTCGCTGTGCTCCTCGGCATGCTGGAATGCGCCGGCGAAAGTGGTGAAGTAAGGAATTTGTTTTCCATTCTCCTCGTATCCCTTCACCGTGCCATAACTGAGGCGCAGGGTGAAGGTCGCGTCCGGAGGCTGGGTGAAGCCCGTCTGGGCAAACCGGGCCCGAGCGATGATCGCGCCATCGCTCCGCACCACCGCATCCACTTCGTCGTCGGAGCGCTTTCGGACAGCTCGCGCCTCGGGGTCCAGGTTGCGCATCAGCACGATCAATGGATCGGTGCTCGTATCGACCGCTGGCTTTCCGCCTGTATAGAGTTGCTTGCGGACCGTCACATCATCCAGCTTTGTGCCGGCGATCAGCGCCTTAGCAGCCGCTTCAGGAGACTTGCCGCCCAGCGCCGCTTTCACGGCAGCATCTTCGGGCCCGAGCGCTTCCTGCATCATTGCCAGCGAGACGGCCAAAGTCGCGCTTTCAAGATTCTTATAGATAGGGGCAGTGCTGAAGAGTTGCTGTTGCAGCGAGGGCAGGGTGGAATCGCGATACTCGCGCAGCCGATCGCCGTTTGGCTTAGATTGTTCCTCTGCGAAGCGCACCAGAGTCCGGGCGAATGCTGTCAGGTGAACCGAGTAGAACCCGCGCATGCGCTCGACGTAAGTAAATCGGTCATAAATCTCCCGGTTGACCTTCATGGCATTGGAAATCTCTTGCCAGGGGTTAGGCTCGCCGGGGTGCTTATCCATGTAAGCCTTCTCCCGCTCGTGTTCCGCTGTGTTCCTCTGTAACATCACGGCAGTATCTTGCAGTCCTTCATACTCACCCTTAAACGCCTTCTGTGAGTTCTGTAACCCGAACAGCTCTTCCTGGGCTAAGCGCGCATTCTCCGCCGACTCCGCTCCGAATATCTGGAGCATGTCAATCCGTCGCTTGTAGCTGGCCAGGCGCGAGGGATAGTCCACGTTCTTCAGAAACTGCAATTCCGCCATGGTTTTCAGGCGATCTGTGCCTCCGGGGTGCCCGGAAACGAAAATCAGATCATCATCCTTGACTCCCACCTTCGACCATCGCAGATAGTTGTCAAGATGAACCGGCTTGTCGTTCTCGTAGACGCGGAAGAAAGTGATGTCGAGGTCATATCGGGGAAAGGTGAAGTTGTCGGGATCGCCGCCAAAAAATGCCGCGTCATATTCGGGCGCAAATACCAGGCGAACATCGGTGTACTTTTTGTATTTATAAAGGTTGTAAACTTCGCCCGAGTAGAGGGTGACCACATCACAACGCAGGCCGGTCGAGGTCGTGCAGTCGTTCTCGATGGCGCTCATGGCCGAGCGCTGGGCCCGGCCGGCGTCAGCGGCGGACATGGTTGCCGGAGCCGCGGCTTTCACTTTTGGGGTAACGTCGTCGATGCCGACCAGCACGTTCAGTTCAAGGTCGGGACATTTGGCCTCGTCCGCCTGGGTGTTGGCGTAAAAACCAGTCTTCATGTAATCGGTGCCGGCGGTGCCAAGCTTCTCGATGCAGTCGGCGCCGACGTGATGATTGGTGAATGCCAGGCCATCGGCCGACACGAACGAACCTGAGCCTCCATTGTTAAAACGCACCGACGAGAGTCGTAGATGATCGAGCCATTCCTGCGTCGGCAGAAAACCGTATTGCTCTTGGACTCGATCCTGAGGAAAGGCGTTGTATAGCCACATACCCTCGTCGGCGAGCGCGAGGGGCGTTAAAAGCATAGGGACAGGGATGAGGATGAGTCCAAAAATGAGCAGTCTTGTCTTCATGATTTCTCCGAATCGTTCTGGGGGTTATGCCGGAGCCACGCGTCTCCAGCGGTCAATGGCGAACCCATTATTTTACGCCGCACGCCCTTCCCGGCCAAGTCGTGCGTTTTGGAAACTTTGGAAACTGTCGGCCTGTGGCGTATAAAGGAAGGTTGCTCTGCCGATTCTTTTTGCGCGCAAGAGCAATGTAGATTCATCCGCCTTGCCTGCGAGGAGCCCATGTCCAGCGTTACCAGCCTGCACGCCCCCAAGGGACTGGAAGGGGTTGTCGCGACCACGTCCAGCATCTGCTACATCGACGGTGAGCAGGGAGTGCTCGCCTATCGCGGATATGACATCCACGATCTGGCCAAACACTCCACCTTTGAGGAAGTATGCTACCTGCTCTGGTTCGGAAGTCTGCCCAATGCCGGCGAACTCAAGGCGCTGAAACAGCGCATGGCGGAAGAACGAAAGCTGGATGCATCCATCACCTATCGCCTGCAGTTGGCGCCTAAGCATGCGTTGCCGATGGACGTCCTGCGTACGTTGGTTTCCGCGCTTTCTTTTTACGACCCCGAATACGACTGCAGTAATACTGACCACGATGCAAACCTCAACAAAGCGATTCGACTGACCTCCCAGATCGCCATGGTCGTGGCCAACTACGATCGCATTCGCAAAGGGAAGGCGCTGGTTGAGCCCGATCGATCGCTTTCCCACGCGGCTAATTTCCTGCTCATGCTGAACGGCACCGCGCCCTCGAAGACCGCCGAACGCGCCTTTGACATCGCACTCATTCTGCATGCCGACCATGAACTGAACGCCTCCACTTTCGCGGCAAGGATCACGGCCGCAACCCTTTCCGACATGCATTCAGCCGTGACCTCCGCCATCGGCACGCTCAAGGGACCACTGCACGGCGGCGCCAACGAGGCGGTCTTCCGCATTCTGATGGAAATTGACGCCAACCGCGCCGACCCCGTCGAGTACGTCAAAGCGATGCTGGCCCAGAAGAAGAAAATCCCTGGCTTCGGACACCGTGTGTATCACACGGAAGATCCACGCGCCGCGCACCTTCGGCAGATGTCTCGCGATCTGGGATATTCCAGCGGCGATCCCAGATGGTTCGAATACTCGCAAAAGATCGAAGACTTCGTGATGGCTGACAAGAAGCTCAACGCCAATGTGGACTTCTATTCGGCTTCCACCTACCACACACTCGGTATCGATGTGGACCTGTTCACGCCGATCTTTGCGGTGTCGCGGGTGGGCGGCTGGACTGCACACGTCATCGAACAACTCGACGATAATCGGCTGATCCGCCCGCGCGCCGATTACATCGGTGCGCCCTATCCCCGGAAATACGTGCCGGTGGAGAACCGTTAAATCGTTGTGATTGCGACCACGGGCATTCCCGGCCCTTTGATCGCCCGGCATTCAAGTGGGAGGCCTTTCTGCCACATTATGGCCCGTTCGTGGTTGTCCTCCCGTTACTTGCGCGGACCTTAGGGCGCGCCCTAAGGTCATGAATGAAGCAGCGCGATCATGTGGGGAACCGCGAAACATTTGGAAGCCACCTGGCACCCCCTCCCGCCGTGGCTCCGTTTCCCACGTGTGTTGCACCCGGGCTCGTTTACCCCCATTCGACGCCTTTTCAAGAAGGTGGTGTATATGAAGTCCCTATTTCGCTTGCTGGCAGTCCTAGCGATCGCTTTTGCACCGGAACTTTCTGCCGCACAGGTTGGCTACGAGGTTGTATCCGTCCAAGACGGCGGAACGATCAAGGGCACGGTGACATGGCAGGGAGCTGTGCCTCACTTAATGGCCTCCGATCTCAATAAAGACCCGCAGGTCTGCGACCCGCTGGGGCAGAAGAAACGAGACCTGGAGCGCTTGCTGGTCTCCCCGAACGGCGGCGTGGCCAACACGGTCGTGTATCTCAGGAACATCACCCGCGGAAAAGCCATGGATTTGCCGGCGGCGCGCCGACACCTCAATCAAAAGAACTGCCGCTACGAACCGCATATCCTGCTGGTGCCGGTGCAAGAGATTTTGACCGTGAAGAACAGCGACCCCTTGCTGCACACCGTGCATATGTCAGGCAACGCGGATTACAACCTTCCATTCACTTCCGAGGGGCAGGAGATCACACGTCCCATGACCCGCGAGGGCGAGGTCAGCCTGCGCTGCAACGCCGGGCATGTCTGGATGAACGGCGAGATGATTGTGGCAAAGCATCCCTACTATGCGGTGACCGATCAGTTCGGCAACTTCGAGCTCACGCAGGTCCCTCCTGGTGATTACGAAATTGTCGCCTGGCATGAAGGATGGAGGGTGGTCGGCGAGAGCCCGCTCTATGATATTGCGACCCAAGTGCGGGTAAAGCGCCCGGTCTTTTCCGATCCTGTCGTCTGGAGCAAATCGGTCAGGGTCACTCCCCGTGAAGCGACGGAAGTGAATTTCACCCTCGGGGAACACACGCCGCAAGTGGCCCAAGGGCATTAATCTTCGATTTTCGACTCCCGGCACCACAAGGTATTTCTGACTTTCCGTAGAGACGCGGCTTGCCGCGTCTTTGCCGCCCGATGAGACGGGGCAAGCCCGTCTTTACTTCCGGTACCGAGCATCGCCACAACATCGGTACAATAGAAGCTCCATGCAGCGACGGGTCTATCTCGACAACAACGCGACCACCCCGGTGCTTCCCGAGGTGCTGGAGGCCATGCGGCCTTACTTTGGCGAATGCTTTGGCAACGCGTCCTCCATCCATCATCATGGACAGGAGACGCGGGCCGCTGTCGAGCGGGCGCGCGAATCGGTGGCCTCCATGCTGGGCTGCCGAGCCTCCGAGATCGTGTTTACCAGCGGCGGCACAGAAGCCGACAATCTTGCGATATTTGGTCTAACGCGTGCGTGTGATCACGTAATCACCTCGACCATCGAGCATCACGCCGTACTCAACGCCTGCAAGCATCTGGCAGCTCAGGGATGCGTAATCACCTACATTCCAGTGGATGGCCGCGGCTTGGTGGAGCCGGACGACGTGAAACGCGCAATCCGGCCGAATACGAAGCTGATCACCATCATGCTCGCCAACAATGAGACCGGCGTGTTGCAGGCCGTCGCGGAGATTGGCAAGATTGCTGCCGAAGCTGACATTTATTTTCACACCGACGCCGTGCAAGCGGCGGGCAAGATCGCGATCGATGTCAACAAAATTGGATGCGACCTGCTGACCATCTCCGGCCACAAGATTCACGGCCCGCAAGGCGTAGGCGCACTTTACGTCCGCAAGGGGACCCAACTAGAACCCATGCTCTACGGAGGAAGTCACGAGCGCTCGCGCCGCGCGGGAACCGAGAACGTTCCCGGTATCGTCGGGCTAGGCAAGGCCGCTGAATTGGCTCGAGCCGGGTTTGAACACGGTGATAATCAAGAGATGGCGATTGCGCGGGATCGTCTCGAAAGGGAACTGCTCAATATTGAAGCCACGGGATTGAACGGCGAAGGCGCACGCCGCGTGCCGAATGCGACCAACATTTATTTCGACGGCATCGAGGGTGAGGCGCTGGTCATCGCGCTGGACCTGAAGGGACTGGCAGTCTCGACCGGCGCAGCGTGCTCCTCCGGAGCAATCGAACCGTCGCACGTACTGAGTGCGATGGGGCTGCGTCACGACCGCGCGAAAGCCAGCGTCCGCTTCAGTCTGGGTAAGCAAAATACGCCGGAGGATGTAGACTTCGCGTTGGGGTTAATCCCGGAGACGGTTGCTTATTTGCGCAACTTGTCACCAGTGTGGCCGAACAAAGTACTTAGCCGTTAGCACCTGGCATTCAGCCAAACCGGAATCGCGAAGAGCTAACTGCCAAGAGCTAGTTGCTAAGTGCTGACTGCTAAATGCTGCCCGCCGAAACCATCGCCGTCGCCATGTCGGGAGGAGTCGACTCCTCAACCGTCGCGGCCATGCTGCGCGCCGAAGGGCGCACCGTCATCGGCCTGACCATGCAGCTCTGGAACCAGCGCCGTCTCGCCGGACATGAAGGCATGCCCGAGTCCGTCCAGGGACGCTGCTGTTCGATCGACGACGTTTACGATGCGCGCCGCGTTGCCGAGACCCTTGGCGTCCCCTACTACGTGGTCAATCACGAAGAGCGCTTTGAGCGCGACGTGGTTCGTCCGTTCGTCGAGGAGTATCTCGCCGGGCGTACGCCGATCCCCTGTAGTCTCTGCAACAATCACTTGAAGTTTGACCAGCTTCTTATTGTGGCACAACAGATTGGCGCCGATAAGATCGCCACCGGCCACTACGCCCGAGTCGCCTTTGACGAACTGCGGAATCGCTGGCTGCTGAAGCGGCCGGCAGACAAGTCGAAAGACCAGACTTACTTTCTCTTCGGCCTTACGCAGGAGCAATTGAGCCGCACGTTGTTTCCGCTCGGCAGCATGACCAAGCCGGAAGTGCGCGAACTCGCCCGCAAGCACAATCTGGTGATCGCCGAAAAGCCCGACTCGCAGGAGATCTGCTTCGTTCCTGGCGGCGATTACAAGCGTTTTCTTGAAGCGTATCTTGCCGAACAAGGAAATAGCCCGACAGAAGTTGGCGGCGAGATGGTAACGACCGACGGCAAGGTGATCGGCGAGCACGCCGGGGTTCACAACTTCACGGTCGGCCAGCGCAAGGGACTCGGCATAGCCACCGGCTCGCCGCTCTATGTTATTCAAATCAAAAATGACACGCGGCAGGTGGTGGTCGGCGAGGACGAAGAACTTTACTCGCGCACTCTGCGCGCGCACCGCGTAAACCTGATCTCGACGGCAGAGTTGCGCGAGCCCATGCGAGTCACGGTGAAGATCCGACACAAGCATCAGCCTGCACCCGCCACAATCGAGTCCGCCGGGCCGGACGAGGTCCAGGTTACTTTTGACGAGCCGCAGCGCGCGCTCACTCCCGGTCAAGCTGCAGTCTTCTACGACGGTGACATTGTAGTCGGCGGCGGGTGGATCGAAAGCTCCACGAAGTAGACAACTGGAGCGACGGGCGTTCCCGCCCGTCCAGTTGGGCTGCTGGGCGTAGACGCCCGGCTCAGCACCGCCACGCCTTGATCATCGTTTCTGGTTACCTCGCATAGGTTACCCGCGAGTACTTTGGGTCGATTTCATAGCACCTTCGTGGCCTAGACCTGCCAATGAAGCAGAGTTAGGGTTAGTTGACGACGGGACCTTCGTAGTCTCTCCCCGTATAAGGGTCCGGCGTGGGGAGCGATTGTATGAAAATCTGGCATCTGGCTTATGCGGCATTGGGGATTGCGGTGGCGCGCTGGGTTTTTAAGCGTCAACCAATGCGGGTAACCGATCCGATCACCCGTCTCCGTACCTCTGGCCTGCTGTAAGCACCATTGGTAAGAGGGGCATGGACGCGCCCCGTTGCGCGTCGCTTCGATCTGAGCGCGTCCATGCCCCATTCCGATCCCTTGTGGCAATTCTGGAAGTGCTAGCACCAACGTGTCCTTGCGGTAACTTCTTTTCCGTTCCATCTCGCCTAAACTTTCTCTGTGGACCCACTGAGCGCCCACAAGAAATTTAGCGCGCACTCAGCGATCGAAATCATGCCATTCAGATTCTCCAGCTTGCGGTTGATCGTGCCCGTCGCCCTGCTCTTTCTCTTTGCGACGCTGTGCCCCTCGACCGCTTTGGCCCAGGACGATGCGCCATCGCTGGGCGACCTTGCACGCAGTCTGCGCAAGAACAAATCGGAGCAGCAGCCCCAGCAACCCTCAGACCCGGCCGCGGGCTCGGTGATCGATAATGACAATCTGACCCAGGTCATGGATGACGCAAAGAACGCACGGCCAGTCAGATCAGACAAGACGGTGTTTTCGATTGACCCTACCGGCAATACCGTCAAAGTATCGTCACCCGATGTAACTTGCAGCCTTTCTTTCAACGCCCGGGCCAGTTCACTGCTCATCAGGCCCATTCTGATCGAAGACTTGCCGCTCACCGAACTGCTCAAACTCGACGGCCCCGGTTCCATTCAAGATGAAAGCCTGCAGCTGGAAGTATTCAATGGAACGGACTGGGATATCCGCGAAATCACTATTGGCTTGACGCTCGAACGCAAGCCGGGAGAGAACGCCGAACTGGCCGCGCGCGCGCGTGTAATTCCCGCCGCCGAAGGGCTTGCGCCCATTGCCGTGGAGCGGCGCTCTGATGTAACCCTGCTCTATCACCTCAAGGCTGAGGCTAAGCCCTTCAGCACCACGGCGTTTCATGAAAATATCGGGATCACTCCCGGGGCCGATGAAGACTGGCGATGGTCGATCGTAGAAGCCAAGGGAATCCGGCCGTCGCAAGCGCAATTGGCCCCGGATTCATTGCAGGAACCGCTGTTTGCTTCGCCGTCGTCGTTGATTCCGGATGCGAACGGACCCGACCTCCCACCGATCTCTCCAGTAATTCCAGACAAACCGGTACAAGACAAGCCGAGTCTCGAGAAACCGTCGAGCCCCGGGTCAACTCCGCAGCGCTAGCAGCTTGAACCACAGGGGGCACAGGGGTCCACAGAGGAACTAGGAGGTAGGGTCGCCCCCGTCCCGTGGTTAAGATTTTTTTCTAGCGCCACCCGTTACGATGCAGACATATCAATCGTCGGCAGAAAGCGCGGCTTCTGCCGAGCCTTAGTCAACTGCTCGAACGAATAAGCGATCTTGAGCAGCGTAGGTTCGCTCCAGGCGCGTCCGAAGAAAGAGATGCCAACCGGCAATCCCCAGAGATATCCCGCTGTCACGTTGATGTTCGGATAACCGGCAACGGCGGCGGCGCTCGAACTGCCTCCGGCCACATGATCGCCATTGATCAAATCGGTGAGCCACGCGGGACCTCCTGTGGGGGCGACGAACGCGTCCAGTTTGAACTTGTCCATAACGAAGTCGATGCCCTCGGCGCGGCTGAGTTGGTGATTCTGCGCCAGCGCGTCGAGATATTCTTTCGTGCTGAGCGGACCCTTCAGCTCCGACTTCAGAAAAATGTCTTGCCCGAAATAGGGCATTTCCCGGGCGCGATTGCGTTCGTTGAACTCAATCACATCCTTCAAGTTCTTGATCGAAGAGTCGCCGCGACGAGCCAGATATGCCGCCAGGTCGGCCTTGAGTTCATAGAGAAAGACGGTCAACTCGCTGTCGTCAAACTTGCCAATAGTGGGAATGTCGGCGGGATCGACAATCTCGGCGCCCGCACGCTTCATCTCGTCGAGGAGCTTGTCCATCAACTGGTCGACGGCATCGTTGAACCCGAAATATTTGCGCACCACTCCCAGACGCGCGCCTTTGAGTCCCGCGGGATCGAGGAACTTCGTGTAGTCTGCGTATTGCTTACGTTGACTGTCGGCGGTCGCGCTATCGTCTGGGTCCGCTCCCGCCATGGCTCCGAGCAGAATGGCGACATCCCGCACCGTGCGAGCCATGGGACCCGCAGTGTCCTGGCTGTGCGAGATCGGAATGATGCCTCCGCGACTGACAAGCCCGACTGTAGGTTTAAGACCGGCCAGACCGTTTGCAGAAGAAGGACACACGACCGAGCCGTCCGTCTCCGTGCCCACGCCGGCCACGCAGAGATTTGCCGAGACACCAGCTCCAGTCCCGGAACTTGATCCACAGGGATTGCGGTCGAGAGCGTAAGGGTTGCGGGTAAGTCCGCCGCGCCCACTCCATCCGCTGGTGGAATGACCGGAGCGAATATTGGCCCACTCACTGAGATTCGTCTTGCCCAGGATCACCACGCCGGCCTTGCGCAACTGCGCTGCGACGAAAGCGTCGTTTGAAGGACGCGATCCCAGTAGCGCCAGCGAGCCCGCCGTCGTATTCATACGGTCCCCGGTATCGATGTTGTCCTTGATAAGGACTGGAATGCCATGCAGCGGCCCGCGCGCTCTGTTCGACTTGCGCTCCTGGTCGAGCGCGTCGGCAATCTGGAGAGCATCGGGGTTAGCTTCGATAACGGAGTTGACCTTCGGTCCGGCTTTGTCGATCTCCTGAATGCGCGCCAGATACTTCTCGGTCAAGGAGCGGGAGGAATGCTGACCGGCCTGCAATGCTTTCTGGAGATCGTCAATGGTTGTCTCGTCGAGCTCGAAGTCTTTGACAGTGACAGTGCCAGTGACGGCCGACCCGGGCGCAGGCACCGGTTCAGGTGCAGACGGAAGACCGACAACGCGAGTGGAGCCCTGCGCTGGGTAGGCGGCCGTGGCCAGAGTCGCCGTCAGCCCGGTGCGAATGAAGTTGCGGCGTGAGTTGGAGTTTGAGTTGGAATTCGACTTGAACTGCGGCGGAAGGGAATCGGTCGGCATCAAGGCTCCTGCCACATGGAATGATTTCGGATGCAAGTCCCGAGCGGGAATCTTACGAAGAGTGCGAGAGAAAGGCAAACCCTCCTGCGGAACGTTGTCAGGGAAAGACCGGAATGGTAGTCTAACGAAGTTGAGCGGGAGTAGTTCAGCGGTAGAACGCCAGCTTCCCAAGCTGGATGTCACGGGTTCGATCCCCGTCTCCCGCTCCAATAACCCAACAACTTAGCGGAGCAGCTTCGAAGGTTGTGTTCAGAAAACTGTTCAATTGGTTTTGAGTTTTTCACGGAACGCGCTCCGCTGTTGGCGGTCATCACGTCAGTAGTCACCGCGTTTAGCCCCCGGCGTTCACAGTTCTTCGCAGCTAGGCACGACGATCACATCGTGCGGTGATGGATGTCACATCCGGCTTGCCTGGTAGTCCTTAAGATCACCGCTAGTTAAGATCGCCCGGATTCCGCAGTAAGGCACGTCCTGCTTCCGGTTAACGGTGACACTCATGGCAACCACACTTATAGCGCCCCAGACGCCGGCCAAAACGCCGGCCAAAGCGCCGGCCCCTCCGAAGGCTAACCTTGTTGCTTCTGGAGCCTTCATCACCATCGCGGCGATTGCCGCCGTCTTGATCCTTAGAATTCCTGCTTTGTCGTCTCCGTGGCCTCAAGGCTACGATCCGACCGGGCATTGGTGGCTTTCGACGATCCTGGCGGCGCTACCTATCATTGTGTTGCTCGGAAGCCTCGCGCTGGGGCACGTCAAGGCGCACTACGCTGCGCTAGCCGGCCTGGCGGCAGCATTGCTCACCGCCATCTTTGCCTTCCATATGCCCGCGCGTCTCGCGGCAGCAACGGCAGTCTATGGCGCCGGTTACGGACTGTTCCCCATTGGCTGGATCGTGCTGAACGTCATCTTCATGTACCAACTCACGGTCGAGTCCGGACAATTCAACGTCCTGCAACACAGTCTGACTGGGATCACGCAAGATCGCCGCTTGCAATTGCTGCTGATCGCCTTCTGCTTCGGAGCATTTTTTGAGGGTGCGGCTGGTTTTGGCACTCCGGTGGCAGTGACCGCCGCTCTGCTGATTGGGCTTGGATTCAAACCGCTGCAAGCGTCCGGGCTGTCTCTGATCGCAAACACCGCGCCCGTGGCCTTCGGAGCGCTGGGCACGCCGATCATTGCGTTGGCCAAAGTGACGGGATTCAGTGAGATCACCCTGGGAGCAATGGCGGGACGCATCCTTACACCGTTCTGCATCCTGGTGCCCTTCTGGCTAGTGTGCGCGTTTGCCGGATGGACCGCGATGCTGGAGGTATGGCCGGCCATACTGGTGGCGGGCGTTTCGTTCGCAATTCCGCAATTGCTGATGTCAAATCTGCATGGGCCGTGGGTCGTCAACGTCGTCGCATCGGTCGTCTCCATGGCTTGTCTGATCGGCTTCCTCTTTATCTGGCATCCCAAGCGCGTGTGGACGTTTGAGGGCGAAGCGGGCAAAACCGGCCACCACGCCGATCACGGCTTCACGCGAGCACAGATCACGCGGGCCTGGGTTCCATGGATCATCCTGAGCGTGATTGTCTTCTTGTGGGGTACGCAAACCGGCAAGAATTTTATGAATGCTCCGGAAAAAACTTTTGCCTCGATGGCTAGCTGGAATACGCCACCGAGCAAAATCACGAATCCACAGTTTCCCGTTACTCCGCTTAACAATCTGGTACTGCGGGTGCCGCCGGTGGTGCCGAAACCGACCAAAGAAGGTGCGGTTTTCGGATTGAATTGGGTCAGTGCGACCGGCACCGGCATCCTGCTCTCGGGTATTTTGTCAGGCCTGGTGATGGGGCTCAGCTTCCGAAAGATTCTGACTGTCTACGGACGAACCATCATAAAGGTGCGCTTTTCGCTCCTTACAATCGGCGCCATGTTGGCGATCGGAATGTTAACCCGCTATTCCGGACTCGACGCGACCATGGGACTGGCATTCGCTCGCACCGGCCATCTCTATCCGTTTTTCGGAACCCTCCTCGGCTGGCTGGGCGTGGCTCTGACTGGATCGGATACTTCATCGAATGTGTTATTCGGCAGCCTGCAGAAGATTTCAGCGCAGCAGGTAAACGTTTCCCCCGCGCTGATGGCGGCCGCGAACACTACCGGTGGCGTGATGGGCAAAATGATTGACGCCCAGAGCATCGTCGTTGCCAGTACGGCAACCCAGTGGTATGGGCATGAGGGAGACATCCTGCGCTATGTTTTCTGGCATAGCATTGCGCTGGCCTCGCTGGTCGGCATCTTCGTCTTTCTCATCGCCTACGTATATCCGTTCACACAGCTTATCGTGCGCTGAGAGGAAAAATGTGATGTATGGATGCCGTCTTTGAAACCTTCAAACTCCGTGCCGAAGCGGTAAGCGCCGAAGTTCACTGTTTTCCTCACAAGAACGAAGCTCTGGCCTTCATACTCAGCTATCTGAACAACGCCGGGGTACGCGATGTGCCGCAGGATTATGCCGTGTGGGCGTCGTGTCCTTTCCTCGACGGGTTCGACCAGCAGCAAATCTCCACCCTGGTGCCCGGCTTGATTTTCGCGGTGAATCGCGAGGTCTCAGCCCTTGCAAAAGTTGGCATCAGCCAACTCGACTGGGCGATCGCGAACACCGGAAGCCTGGTGCAGGACGCCGCACCCATTGACCAGCGCCTGGTTTCCACGCTTCCGTTGATTCACATTGCCCTCGTCCGTAGCGATCGTCTCGTCCCCGACCTGCCGGCGGCATTGACCAAAATCCGGCCGGAGCAGACGAATTACATTTCTTTTATCACCGGACCCAGCCGGACGGCGGACATCGAACGCGTGCTCACCATCGGCGTGCATGGCCCGGAGAAACTCATCATTATTTTCTATGATGTGCCGGGAAGCGTGAACTGATGGAAACCAAATTTCGCGAGTCCATCGTCAAGGCGGTACACAACCCCAATCTCACCGGGGCGCTCGGACGCTTTTCTGAGGCTTACCGCACCAGTCGCCTCAAAGCGTATGAGGGTTATGATTTCGAAGCGTTGCGGGCCCAGATTGCCGAACGTAAATCCTACGCGGCATCGCATCTCGATGAACTTGCCGACCTCTTCACTAGGAATGCCGAAGCCCGCGGGACGAAAGTATTCCGCACCAACGACCCCGCCAAGGTGCGCGAGTACATCCTGAACCTCGCGCGCGAGAACGGCGTCAAGAGCGTCGTGAAATCGAAGTCGATGGCCTCGGAAGAGATTCATCTCAATAAGCATCTTGAGCTCGCCGGCATCGACGTGGGCGAGACCGATCTGGGGGAATGGATTATTCAACTTGCGGGACAGACGCCGTCGCACATGGTCATGCCCGCCATCCACATGACCAAAGAAGAAGTCGCCACGGTTTTCAACGAGCAAGTGGAAGACGGCCAGCGACCAGACATTCCGAAATTGGTGAAATTTGCACGAGGCAAATTGCGCACCAAGTTCCTCGTCGCGGAGATGGGCATCACCGGGGCGAATATCGCGGTAGCGGAAACCGGAACGCTCGTCATCGTTACGAATGAAGGCAACGCCCGTCTGGTGGCCACGCTACCGAAAATCCACGTGGCCATCGTGGGCCTCGAGAAACTGATGGAGAAGTTCGACGACGTTGTGCCCGTCCTGACGGCTCTTCCCAAGAGCGCCACGGCGCAGTTGATGACCAGCTACGTCTCCCTGATCAGCGGCCCCGTGCCCAACACCGACGGGACGTTAAAGCAACTGCACATCATCCTGATGGACAACCGGCGCACCGAGATGTCGCAGGATCCGAAGTTCAAACAGGCGATGCAATGCATTCGCTGTGCTTCATGCCTGAACGTCTGTCCCGTCTTCCGTCTGGTCGGCGGGCACGTGTTCGGCAAAATCTACACCGGCGGAATCGGCACGATTCTCACCGCTTGGTTCGATGCGCTTAAGGCATCGGACGACATCCAGAGTCTCTGCATCCAGTGCGGCAACTGTGTTGAAGTATGCCCCGGCAAGATCGATATCCCCGGATTGATTCTCGAATTGCGGCGTCGCCTCGCGGTGGAACAAGGGCAACCGTTCGCGCAGAAGGCGATCTTCTCGGTGGTCAACAACCGCAAGCTCTTCCACTCCATGTTGCGCGCGGCGTACGTGATGCAGAAGCCGCTGCAGAAAGGTAACTTCATTCGTCACCTGCCGTTTTTCCTCTCGGATATGACGGAATTCCGCAGCCTGCCCGCGATTGCCGAAAGTCCGCTCCGCGACACCATCAAGAAAATCAAGCAACCCGCCTCCAAGAATAAAGACAAGAATAAAGAGAAGATTGCCTTCTTTGCCGGCTGCCTGATCGATTTCGCGTACCCCGAAATGGGCGAGTCGCTGGTGAAGATCATGAATAAAGCTGGCATCGAGGTCGTATTCCCCGAAGGCCAGACCTGTTGCGGCGCGCCCGCTCGGTATAACGGAGCCTACGAAGTTGCCGCGCAGAACGCCAATGACAACATTAACGCCCTGCTGGCGAACGACGTCACTTATGTAGTCTCGGCATGCCCCACCTGCACCGTGGCGCTGAAGCACGACTTCATCAGTACCTTCGAAAGCCTCGGGCAGACAGACTCGCTGCCGCGAGCGCGCCAGTTGGCCGATAAGGTTATTGACTTCTCCAGCTTAGTCAAGAAGCTTGGGGATGCAGGTCGCTTGAAATTCAAAGAAGGGCAGCAGTTAGGAAAGATTACTTATCACGACTCCTGCCATTTGAAGCGCACGCTACACGCCAGCCAGGAGCCACGCGAATTACTTCGCGAGGCCGGCTACGAAATAGCGGAAATGTACGAGGCGGATATGTGCTGCGGCATGGGCGGATCGTATTCGCTGAAACTGCCCGAAATTTCGGCCCCCATCCTGGAGCGCAAGCTGGTCAATATAAAGAACAGCGGCGCGCCGCTCGCGGTCATGGATTGTCCCGGTTGTGTGATGCAGATCCGCGGCGGCTTGGACAAGCAGAACTCAACTATAAAAGTTGAACACACGGTACAGCGGCTAGCCGACGAACTGGAATAGAGTGCAGTTCGGCGCCAGAGAGATTATTTCGGAGGTGTCGTGGCGCCGGCTGCGGACGACGAGGCCGCCCTCAACTGGATCAGGCCGACTCCCAAGCCTCCCACGGCCCCCGCGAGCAGCCCCAGCAACAACAGCACGGGTACGCTCTCAAGCAGTGACTTCTTCAGGAATTTCGCCATTCTGTGTTCTCCAGTCGAGATCGGTTGCACCTGTGATTTTAGCATTCGCGCCTCCAATCCCCGCCCAGGACAGCTGCGCAAGACGTTGTGGCAGTGAGGGATGGCCGCGGAAGTCCCGCCAGCGAAGGCGATGGTGAAAAGTTTTGCACCTAAAAGGGAAGCTCTCGGCGGATCGGAGATGCGCAACCAATCGCTGAAAAGGGACGCCTAGACGAAAGCTACCTTCCTCCCTATGATTATGATCAAGTCAAAAAGGACATTCGAGGTGCATCCGTGACCGAACCAAGTTACGAAGAATTGAAAGCTCGCCTTGCCGATCTGGAGAAGCAGGTAGAAACGAAGAAGAGAAGCGGCGCCATGGAATTCCGCGTGAGTGAGAAGGGCGGCGTGAGCGTGTACGGCTTGGGCCGTTTTCCCGTGACACTGTACTACGAGCAGTGGACGAGACTGCTCGACGCCGCTCCCGATCTTAAGGCTTTTATTGAAGAAAATAAGAGCAAGCTGAAGCTGAAGCAGGGCTAGGCATCTTCGGGGCTTCGCCCCACGGGCAGCGCTTTCCCGCGAAACCTCCGCGCGCCGCAAATTCCCGCTCCGCTCAAGTGGGCCGACGCTTGCCGGCCCACTCTTAGCATGCACTCGCCGACGCGGCCCACGTCCAGATTCTGGTCGCAGATCGCCTGGCGCTACTACCCGCCGAGTTTCTGAAAATTGGAGCTGGTTGTAGTCACGACGAGTTTCTTGGCGGTTGCGGTCAGAACGGTCTGCTGTACATAACTCGTGCCGTCGGGAAGAAGAGCCATCTGAACCGCCAGAGTCACGGCATCTTTTGCTTGACCCATGTAGGTATTGACCGTCAAAGAGATGACCGCTAACTTGGCGGGATCGAAAGACAGAGTCATCTGATCGCCGGGCTGGGCGTAATCCTTGAAGATGAAATTCGTGATGCTCCCTGCTGGATTCAATGAGAATTTGCCAGCCCCGTAGGCTTGCTGCATTCTTTGCGGGTCGGGCGGGACGTACTGGCTGAGAACGCCCTTCACTTCGTCCAGGTACTCCTTCATCTCTGCTTTTTTCTTCTCGATGATTCTTTGCTTCAGCCTGCCACCGCTGGGAGGAGGGGGAGGAGTGCCGATCGGAGTCTTCTGAACCTGCCCGTCCGGACCGTACCGGCACAAGTTTTGAGTTGAAGGCTTGGCATCTCCATCCAGCGTGAGCTGCGTTGTTTCAATCCATTGATACTGTTGCAGTCTCTGCTTATTTGCCGCAACCGTCTGCTTCACGGTCGCAAGCTTTTGCTGCATCTCAGGACTCTGCGCAAGCAACGGAGCCGTAGCAACCATCGCTACCGCACCAATCATCATCCAGCGTTTGCCGATAGCCGCAATGGTATCGGGTCCAAACTTCTTCCCATACATAATTCCAAGTCTCGTATCCATGACACTCTCCTCAGTTTGGGTGCAAATTTCCGAAAGAACATCGTTCGATCGGCGGCCGTGAATTCGTGGCCGTGATAGTTTCAGGGAATCAACCCGCAATCGAACATTTTGTTGGCGATGGGCGCTGCAATTCGGTTGATGAATGCAGTACGCATTTGTGGATCGCTCTTAAGAATTCCCACTGCTCTTACCTCTTCGGGGGTTGGTGGAGCCTTTTGGCTCTTCTTCTGCCACAACTCCTCGCAGCTTGAATTCCGGTATTGTGCGACGATCTTATCGGCGATCTTGTCCATGATCGGGTACTGAGGTTGAGCTTGAGCCTGGGCGTGGCCTGGGCGAAGGAACGTGAGTGTGAGAACAAAGACAGAAAGTAACAAGGGAACGACGATCCACGCGGAATAACGCTTAGTCATGACTTTCTCCTGTGTTTAGATTTATTCAGGTATCAACCAACGAACGCTCTAACTCGCCTGCTTCGGCGGGAGGATTCAATAACCTCGCTGCTGCTTTGCTCAACTCTTTCATATGCATATCTTCACGCTGATTTCCTTTCGGATTCAGGGCCGGGGATCGTGGTCTTCAATTGCTGGCCATCCATGCGTGCTTTTCTGCTGGCAACCTCGGCAGGCCAGCGGGCGCGATTAATGCTCCCCAGGGGCGTGCTGTCAGGTGTCGAGTTCCCGGTGACATCGATATAGGCCGCTTCGGCGGCATCCGGCTGAAGCTGCGACTTCGGCAGCAGGGTGAGCCGCGCGACCGTGTGGAAAGGCGCTTCCGCTTCGTTCCACTCGACACTCGCGTTTTCGATCCAGAAGTTGGCGTCCCGACGCTTGCCCCAATAGGTCATCCTGTCGGCGTCGAGGAACTGGACTCCAAAGTCGAAGCTGCTCATCTTGCTGTCTTCCTTGAGGTGCCGGATCAGTTCGTCCTGCAGGCCGTTCGGGTTACTCCTTTGCAGAGGGCGCGCCGGATTGTCCGGGGACGGCGTAGCCGAATACTTCACAACGTCGATCGGTCCGTGACGAAACGGGACGTTGCTCCCATAGCGCAGTTGCTGATAAGGCTTGATTGTCTGGTGCGTCTGCAATTGCACCAGCGCGAGGGTCCTCAGCACTCTCAACTTGTCCTTGAACGGAAGCGACCACAGGCCGGCGGCCGGGTTCGATGCCGTAAGCAGCTTCATGATCGCCAGAAATGCAGGTGCGTCGTTTATGGGCAGAGTCGTCGTGTTTTGCAGTGAGAAATCCTGCCGGCCGAATTCGCGCCAGAAACAGTGCGCTGCCTCCCGAGTGAGGTCGACCGAGAAAGACAACGATCGGACGTCAGCCTTGAAATCAGAGTTTATTTTCGGATCCGCGTTCCCAAACCGCACAATCGCGGGATATACGCCAGGCCTCGCGAAAATCCCCTTCGCGAGCCGCGTCCGCCAGCGCACCGGTCGCGTCCGACGGTAACGTCAAATACTTCGAATTGGGCTCGGGCGCAGACACCCTTCGCGTGAGTTCCACGGCCGAGCGGCCGGTGTTGTTTGGCGGCAGCATTCGCCTGCATTAAGAGAACTTTCTCGATGATCTCCTCGATGTCAGACCTGTTCCCGGGCGAGGTTCCGCTCGGCGTCGCTGCCGGTTACTCCGAACCATCTGGTCAGGAACAGCATGGAAGCCCAACCTGCAACCGTCACAGTTTGGAGATGAATTTGATTGCGGTGATGCTTGGCAGAAAGCAGTAGGCGGCGGCTTTCGTCGTTACGAAAGCTTGAGAACCCCGTGATCTTGATCGGTGGCGCACCATTCGCCTGCGGAATCACGAAAATGCTTTCCGCTGGATCCTGCGTGCCAATCATAGGATCCTTCGATTTAGGGTGCAGCCGGACCGCGCCGGCGAATTCGCTGTCATTTACCCAATGCCCCAGCACGAACTCATATTGATTCTCGATGCTTGAGTTGATGAAATAGCCGAGAAGCCCGCGCTCGATGCCGTCGTAGGGTTGCTTCGGATCGTAGGTCGGCCCGTATGGCATGCCACGACGGATCAGCCGGTGAGTATTATTGCTGCCACCGGGTTGCACCCTGGCCCGTGACTGGCTGGCCTCGCGGATTTATGCGGCGCATGTGCGCGCCAACGGGACAGCGCAGTCCCCTCGGATCGCCTGAGCCATCAGCGTTCACGTATTCGAAGTTGTTCAGCTGCTCGAGTGGAATCCCGCCCGGAGGGCTGTCCGTTTCTGGCGACAACGCAAGAGGAACGCCGTTGCGCCACCGTCCGCACATCTTGGCGGCAAGCAGTTCGGGATCTATCTTGTCCTTGTTCGATTGCAGGAAATTCTCGAATCCAACAACGTCCGTCTTGATCATCTTGAAGACGGCAAAGCTGCCGTTCAGACCGAGTTCTCGAGGCTCCGGCACGAAGTAGTTCTCAGCTTCGTCCCGCAAAACGAACAGCCAGGGTTCGCATGGCTGCTGGTGATCCGGCGTGATATCGTTCCGGACCGCCGCGAATGGTGGTCATGCTGATGCCGTCGGTGTAACCGAAGGGAACCTTGGAAGTGAAGACGGGCTTGCCATCCACCATCTCCGTCAACGCCATCCCGTCGGTCCGCCAGATCTCTCGAAAGGCATCCCCTTCGGCAAACAGCGCCGATAGCCGGTCGCTATAGGTCGTCATCGCCTCCGGGCTGATGGCGTGCAGCGTCACCAGGACGTGATCGCTTCCCCTTGCCAAAGGCATCGATCCAGTTCTGCGGCGCACTGGCTCCGGTATCGCCCACCAATTCCGCACGTTCGGCGGCTCCGGCGATGAACGCGCCGAACGACTTGAACGAGAGCGTCGGGACGCGATCTTTGATCTTCCAACGCGATCAGTCCGGGCCAGGTAATGCCCACGTTAAGGCAGTAGTCGGGCTTGCGGCGCGGGACATCGGCGGGATTGTCTCCGGGTCCCGGCGCGAAGCCCACGTGCCAGTCTTCGGCAGTGGTGATCTGCGGCGCGTCAGACTCGTCTCCGCTGACGAGCCGTCCGAGCAGCTTGCGTGCCTCCGCGGGGACGCCCACCGTGAGTAAGAAATGCCGCACCATCGGCATCCTGTAACCGCGGAGGATGAACCCCTGAATATCGCGCGAGGTCGAGTGTGGTCTTCGTGCCGCGAATGGGCATCAGCCGCGGGTCTCATGCCCATTTCGCCCGAACAGACGGCGGAAGAACCCTCCGCCTTCTTTTGCAGTGCTGCGAGTTCCTTAGGGTCCTGGCTCACTGTCGTGTCTCCTGCTTGATCACAGGCTCGTGACTATGCAGCCGAGCCTGGTTGTGACTTGCTATCGGCGATCAGGGCGTGGATGTCCTGGACGCTCAAGCCTGGATATGCCTGGTAGAACCCGATCGGAGTGCGGTTCGCTCCCGCCGCAAAGTCAATGAACTCCTGGAGGTACTTTCTGCAGGGCGAGGGCGGCGCGCCCTTGGTGAACTTGAATAGAAGATCGAAGACCTGTCCGATGTTCTTGGTGAAATCGGCAATGTACTTGTCGAAGGAGCCGTCATACACAGTGAAGAAA
The DNA here is from genome assembly GCA_963730845.1 of uncultured Acidobacteriaceae bacterium. Classification (GTDB taxonomy): domain Bacteria; phylum Acidobacteriota; class Terriglobia; order Terriglobales; family Acidobacteriaceae; genus Acidiflorens. The sequence goes on from CAVSTM010000012.1 coordinate 28,510, forward strand.
CCAATCTGGTTGTCCTCCAGCGGCACGAACTGCGCGAAATGCGGCGTGCCGACTTTGTCCAGGTCTTTGGTTGTCCCGTGCCCCCTCGCGCGCAGGATCAGTTGTACCTCGACGAAGGCAAGTTTTGATTTCATGGGCAGGATCACCAGGAAGGGATGTAGTTCACCGGCGCCAGCTGACGTCTGCGGCGGACGCCAGGGCCTTAATCTCCTTGGCGGTCACGTCTGGGTAGGCGGTGTAGAGATTCACCGCAGTGGAGAAGATGCTCCGCGGTCCATTCGACGAACGCGTCTGCGTTATCGGCGACCGGAGTGGGCGGCGGATCGTCCACGTGCTGGAAGATCGCATCGAATACCGGCCCTGCGTGCTTGGCGAGATCGGCCATGAGCTGACTGAATTCTCCGTCGAAGTCGCCAAGAAACAGCAGAGTCTTTTCGCTCAGAACCGTGAAGCGCGAGTAGTGAATCGTGCCGATGGCATCCTGCGCTTGGAATATCGCCGGCATCAGTGGCGGAAGCTGCTCGGCCAGCGCCTTTGCGTCCGCGGGCGACTTCAAGGGAAAGCTGAGGGTAAAGTGGTTCTGGCTCATGACGTAATCTCCTTAGGTGTTAAGCGCTGTAACTTTGGTCTGACACCGGGCTTGTTTTGCGTTTCCTGACTCAATCACGGCGTTGCCCCGCGACGGGTGTGACGGCCAGCGCGACAGCGAGTAGGAATGGCGCGACTGCCGTAACGACGCCTGCCGCGCCGATCATGGGATCATGCCGCACTGGATCAGTTTGTCGACGACCTGATCGGCGACAATGCCGACGAATTCGTGACGCATTGCCGGATCCGTCTTCAGCATCTCCATCGCTTTCTGCTCCTCCGGTGACGGCGGAGATTTCTGGGCTTTCGCCATCATTAACTGTTGGCAGGTGGAGGTCTGGTACTTCTGGACGACCTTGTTGGCGACGGCGTCGAGCACAGGATGTTGAGCCACGGCGACAGTCACGTAAAGCATTGCGAGCAGCAGTGCGAACAGGGAAGAACGCTTAATCATGATTTTCTCCTTGTCTGGTGGCCGAGAGGTTAGGAGGGAGGATGTGCCGCAGTAACGCGGATGCCGAGCACCCCTCCCTCGAATCCTTATATCTTCGGCCACTGGTTGAACATCTTAGTAACGGCTTTCTGCACCATCTGCTGATTCTTATTGCCGTTGTTGTTCAGGGCGTTTTGAGCGATCCCGCGCCAGATCAAACTCTGATTCTTCGCGTCATACAGATCGACGACCAATGTTCCAATGACATTTTGTTCCGGGGTGATGCCGCCCATGCCGCCGCCGATCCCGCGCATGCCCCACGCACTATAGGAGGTCTGCTGTTTCATCCCGCCGTTCGCGGTCACGATCACGTCGGGGTTCTGGTTCTCCTGTACCTTCTGCCAACCCTTGCCCTGCAGTGCCGAGTCGATATCCTGTTGTGCCACTTGGGCCAGTATCGAATCCTGGACCTGGTTGGCATTGTTGGAACCCCAGGCATAAGTGTGAAATTGTGAAAAGCTCTGGCTGTGGTTGTAGTTGACTGAAACCTGTTGACTGACGGCAATCGTGGATGTGACGCACGCGAGCATCACGCACAACGCAAGTCTCGTTCTCATGATCGTCCTCCTTCTTTTGTGTATTCTGGATCCAAACTTTTGACGCCATACCTTTGTGAGGCGTGTTCGCAATTCACCGTTCCCCCATTTCTTGCTCCGCGACGGCCAAATTCGCCCCATTGGTGTCCTTAACCCAGAGGGCTTGACCCGTGTCGGCTCTTACGAGCACGGTTCTTTGCGACCAGGAATGAAAGCCCTCTGCAGGTCGCTGATCCCAAATAGACCCCGCTTGTCGTAACTGTCTTAAGTTTTAGTCGGAAGCAGGGGATGCGAACAACTGGTAAAACAGACAGTTCTAACGAAAGGGAACTACCGCCTACCATTCCGAAACGGTTCTGCGCGGCCGCGCAAACTGGAGATGAAAAAGGCGGTCGAGCAGAAAGAAAATAGTCTCGGTAGATTACACATTCGTTGGTGGAGGGTTTATGTCGTCCGGTATGCCGGAATCACATCCACGTACCGGTCGAACGATCTCGCCCGGGGCGGCGGAACCGCAACCAGAAACGGAAGCCAAACAGAACGAAGGACAGAAGACAGTCGCCTCCGCGATTCCAGTGGTGGTGGAGCGGCAGCCGGGACGCCGCCAGCAGGCTTGGATTCCCAGTGTAATGCTAGTGGTCGCTGGCGTTGTTGCCGGTGTTATTTACATCGGGTTCCATCGCGCCACGCCGCTGACGGCGAACGACACCATTGTCCTCACCGATTTTACGAATACCACGGGCGATGCGGTGTTTGATGACACCCTGAAACAAGGCTTGGCCATTCAGCTTGAGCAGTCGCCGTTCCTGACCCTCGTTTCCGAAGCTCGCATCCGGCAGGCCCTGCGATTGATCCGACAGTCGCCCGACGTGCCAGTCACGCCGGCGATTGCCCGAGAAATTTGCCAAAGAGTGGATGCGTCTGCGCAGCTCGAAGGCTCGATTGCGAACTTGGGGAGCGAGTATGTTATTGCTCTCAAAGCTACGAATTGTGACACGGGCAGTTCGTTGGCGAGGGTGCAGGTGACAGCCGACAGCAAGGAGCATGTCCTGAATGCTCTCGACCAGGGCGCGACCAGCCTGCGCGAGAAACTGGGCGAATCGCTCAGCACGATCGAAAAATTCGACACACCGGTTGAGCAGGCCGCTACCCGCTCGCTCGAAGCCCTGCAGGCCTACAGCCTGGGTCGGAAGATGATGGTGGTGAAAGGGGATTATTTGGCCGCAGTCCCACTGTACCAAAAGGCCATAGCAGCGGATAAGAATTTCGCTATGGCCTATGCCTCGCTTGGGACCACCTACAATAACCTCGGGGAAAGCAGCCTGGCGGCGGAGAACGCGAAGAAAAGCTTCGACCTGCGAAACCAAGTCAGCGCGCAAGAGAAATTCTATATCGAATCCCTTTACTACCATTTCGCTACCGGAAACCTGGAGGAAGCGCGCAGAATTTATGAACTCTGGGCACAGACCTATCCCAGGGATTATGTGCCACCAAACAACCTCGGCATCATCTACCGCTATCTGGGGAATTACGAAAAAAGCCTCTCGGAGGCACAGGAAAGACTTCGACTTGATCCGGCGAGCGGTGCGGCACATTCCAATATCGTTGCCGACTATCTCAGTCTGAATCGTCTGGAAGAGGCCGTGGCCATGGGCATGCAGACGGAAGCGAGAAAGCTGGATTCCCCATTTCTTAGAATCTACATGTACCAGTTAGCCTTCTTGCAGCACGATCCGGCCGGAATGGCGGAACAAGTTGCTTGGTTTGCAAACCAACCGGAGGCGGAAGACGCGCTTCGCGCGAATGAGGCTGAAACCGCTGCGTATTCCGGGCTACTGGCGGAGGCTCAAGAGCTTTCGCGCCGAGCAGTAACGTCAGCGCTGAATGCGAAAAAACGGGAGACGGCGGCAAACTACGAGGCGGCAGCCGCCCTGCGAGAAGCTCTTTTCGGCAATGCGGAGGAAGCACGGAAGCGGGCTTCGGCTGCCCTCGCGCTGTCGAGCGGGAGGGATGTTGAGTTTGCCGCCGGACTGGCGCTGGCCCTCACTCCGCCGGCGCCCCGGGCGCAGCAGCTAGCCGCCGACATGGCCAAGCGATTTCCGGAGAGTACAGTCGTGCAATTCAATTATCTGCCCACCCTGCGCGGGCAACTGGCGCTGGACCGCAAGAATGCCGGGGAGGCCATCCAGGAATTACAGAAGGCATCGCCTTATGAGCTGGGATTGCCGGGGGATGGGAGTTTCGCGCCTGCCCTGTATCCAATCTACGTTCGTGGGGAAGCCTACCTGGCCGCAAATCGGGGTACCGAAGCAGCCGCCGAGTTCCAGAAGATTCTCAACCATCGCGGGGTCGTGGTGAACGAGCCCATCGGGGCTCTCGCTCATTTTGGTCTCGCCCGAGCTTATGCCATGCAGGGTGAGGTGTTCCAGGCCCGCACTGCTTACCAGGATTTCCTTACGCTGTGGAAGGACGCCGACCCCGATATCCCCATCCTCAACCAAGCCAAGGCGGACTACGGGCGACTGCAATAACCAAGCTCAAGAAATGCGCTTAGAGCGCACGCGCATTCTGCAGGCGCCCCCATTGGCCCGAATACTAACCATCACCTCAATCGAAGCAAGAAAAGAGGCCCGTGTGCAACAGAAGGCGCCTCAGACGATTTCCGCGTGAGGACTGACAGTTTTGCCAGTTGCCGGAGCGCCATGTTGCTCATAAATTCGCCTCTTCGCACGAGCGTTCCTGCCTCGCCTTACCGGCTAGCTCGCCTATGTGGATGTGGATGATGAGATCGGAAGAGCAATCAACTAAGACATTTTGCCGGTTTGACCGGCCTAAGGAAGTTATGAGCAAAGGATTATTGCGCTTTGCCGCGGTGGGGGCCTTCATCTTGACGATTGCATTATCAGCTTCTGCCCAACAGACCACGGGCGAGCCCGGTTCTCCCAGTGCCACGACCACCATCGACGGAAAACAACTTCCGCCACCACCTCCGAAATTCGGCGGAATCATCGAGGAAAGCGCGAAGGATTCCAAGCCCTGGTGGCCGCCTCGTATCGTGCCGCCCAAGGGAGCGCCCAACATCCTCCTCATCATGACCGATGATCAGGGTTACGGCGTGTCGGGCACCTTCGGCGGAGTCATTCCGACGCCCGCGCTGGACCGCGTCGCCAAGGCTGGGTTGCGTTACACGCAGTTCCACTCCACGGCGCTTTGCTCGCCGACGCGGGCGGCGCTGATCACGGGCCGTAACCACCACTCGGTCGGCTTCGGAGTGATCGGCGAATTGTCTACGGGCTATCCGGGCTACGACTCCGTCATTGGTCCGGAGAGTGCCACCATCGGCGAGATCCTCAAGGAGAATGGCTACGCTACGTCATGGTTCGGCAAGAACCACAACACACCGAGTTTCCAATACAGCAGCGCAGCTGGTCCCTTCGAACAATGGCCTTCCGGCATGGGGTTCCAATATTTCTACGGGTTTATGGGCGGCGAAACCGATCAATGGGAGCCGTATTTGTTCCGCGATCATACGCAGGTGTTCCCGTGGGTCGGAAAGCCCGGTTACAACCTCATCACTGACATGGCGGATGACGCCATCAAGTACATGCGCGATCTGAACGCGGCCGCTCCCGACAAGCCGTTCTTCGTTTACTACGTGCCCGGCGGCTCCCACTCGCCGCACCAGCCGAAGCAGGAATGGATCGACAAGTTCAAAGGCAAGTTCGACATGGGCTGGGAAAAGATGCGCGACCAGATTTTCGCCAACCAGAAACGGCTTGGCGTGATTCCGGCAAATGCCCAGCTAACCCCCTGGCCGGATGATCTACCGAAGTGGGACTCGCTTAACGAGGTGGAAAAGAAGATGTATGCCCGCCAGGCCGAGGTCTTTGCCGGCTACACGGCCTATACCGACTATGAGATTGGCCGGGTTATTCAGAGCGTCGAGGACATGGGCAAGCTCGACAACACGCTGATTATCTACATCGACGGGGACAACGGCACCAGCGCGGAAGGCAGCCTGTACGGCACATTCAACCAGTTGACCGCCTACAACGGCATTCTTACCGATCCGGCTGTCAAGGCGGTCAAGGCCCTGGATCTGTTGCACTATGAAGACTGGGGCTCGGAGAAGACCTACCCGCACATGTCAGTGGCCTGGTCCTGGGCGTTCGATACACCCTTCAAGTGGACCAAGCAGGTGGCATCGCATTTTGGCGGGACCCGGCAGGGCCTGGCCATTTCGTGGCCCGGCCACATCAAAGACGTGGGCGGAATTCGCACCCAGTTCCATCACATCATCGATATTGTTCCCACAATCCTCGACGCCACTGGCATCCCAGCTCCTGATACGGTCAACGGGATCAAGCAAAAGCCAATCGAAGGCGTGAGCATGGTCTACACGTTTGACCAGGCGAATGCCAATGCGCCGTCCAAGCGCGATACGCAATATTTCGAGATGGTCGGCAACCGCGCCATCTATCACGACGGTTGGATTGCCGCCACCACACCTCCTGCCCCACCCTGGGAACTGGGCACGACCGCGATGCCGCCGATCGATCAATATAAGTGGGAGCTGTACAACATCACCGAGGATTATTCGGAGTACAACGACCTCGCAGCCACGAATCCCGATAAGTTGCATGAGCTGCAGGCGTTGTTCCTGAAAGAGGCAGGGAAATACCAAGTCCTCCCGTTGGATAACTCGGGCTTCGTGCGCTTGCTGGCACCGAAACCAAGCGCAGTCGCTGGGCGAACCGATTTCACTTATACAGGTGTGAATGCCGGCATTCCCGTCGGCAATGCTCCCAGCATTCTCGACAGGGACTACATCATCACCGCTAACATTACCGTCCCTGACGGCGGCGCGGAGGGAGTGATTGCAACTTTGGGTGGACGCTTCGGCGGCTACGCGCTCCTCCTCAGTCATAGTTTCAATTGGTGGCTCAAGAGCGATTTGTTCAAGACAATAGGTCTGGTGTTGTTGGTTCTCGGTTTGCTTCTAGTCTGGCTGGGCAGGAACGGGAGGTGGAGAAAACGGTTCGGCTATGCCCTGCTGTTGCTCGCCGCGATGGGACTAGTTGCCGTGTTTGCCACCGACCTGTTCGGAATCGGAAGAGGCAGACCGGTGTTCGTTTACAACTTCCTGGATTTGGAGCGTTTTCGGTGGGAAGGGCTCTCCGGGCTCAGTGCGGGAAAGCACACCATCGTGTTCGACTTCAAATACGACGGACCGGGCCCCGCCAAAGGCGGCACCGGGGTGCTGTCAGTGGATGGCAATGAGGTCGCACGCAAGACGATCGCGCACACGATTCCGTTACTCATGTCCATCGACGAGACCTTCGACATCGGGCTCGATACCCGGACGCCGGTGGACTTCACCTATGACGTTCCATTCCGCTTCACCGGGACCATCGACAAGCTGAACTACAAACTCGGGCCGGAGCAGTTATCTGCCGAGGACAAAAGGAAAGCTGCGGTAATGCTCGCCGCCGCCAAAGACTAGGGCTAGAGCGGGCCGCAACGCGGGTGCAATCGCCATAGTTGAATTATGAGAAGAGAGAAGCGAACCAAGTCACAACCTGGGCGTGGCTATTCGACACTGCGGCGATCAGTGTGGATACCGATCTTCCTGGGCATAGTTTCCGCGGCGGTGACGATCGCCGCGTTCCGCCCGTCGCCTCTCTCGCCCGCCAGCAACGTGGAGGCGGGCCCAATAATGGCCGCAGTCGAAGCCCCGACTTTCGGCCCCACGGTTTCCAACGCCACTCCTGCTCATGGCCTCGCACCGACGGGCATGGCATGGATTCCGGGTGGCGAATTTTCCATGGGCGCGATGGATCCACCGGCCGATGACACAGTCGGCATGCAGGCAGCGGTGGATGCACGCCCCATCCACCGCGTTTACATAGACGGCTTTTGGATGGACAAAACTGACGTGACCAACGAAGAGTTTGCCCGCTTCGTCAAGGCGACGGGTTACGTAACCATAGCGGAGCGCACGCCAACCTCGAAGGATTTCCCCGGCGCTCCTCCCGAGAATCTGTACGCCGGTGGCGTCGTTTTTTCGCCGCCAGCTCATGCCGTGCCGCTTAGCGACCCTTACGAATGGTGGTCCTACGTAAAAGGAGCGAACTGGCGTCACCCCAAAGGTCCGAATACCAATCTCAAGGGTCGTGAAGAATATCCAGTCGTCCAAGTGGCCTATCCGGACGCCCTGGCCTATGCCAAGTGGGCGGGAAAGCGTTTGCCCACGGAAGCGGAGTGGGAATTTGCGGCGCGCGGCGGTCTGGCCGGAAAACGCTACCCATGGGGCGATGAATTTCGGCCGAGCGGCAAATGGATGGCCAACACCCACCAGGGACATTTCCCAGACACCGATACCGGAGACGATGGATACGTCGGGATTGCCCCAGTCGCGCAGTTTCCGCCGAATGGCTACGGCTTGTATGACATGGCAGGTAATGTGTGGCAGTGGACTAGCGACTGGTACCGCCCCGATTACTACCAGCAGTTGGCGACGGCAGGCGGCGTGATGCGAAATCCGCAGGGGCCAGACACACCTTACGATCCCGCGGAGCCGACCGAGAAAAAAAGAGTTCAACGCGGCGGATCGTTTCTATGCACCGACCAGTACTGCTCCCGTTATGTAGTGGGCACACGCGGTAAAGGCGAAGTTAGCACTGGGACCGATCATTTGGGTTTTCGTTGCGTGAAGCCGGTAACCGCAAACAAGGGAGAGATGACCGCGACGAACCTGACCGGTCAGTAAATAATAAGGGGAGAAGGACCAACCCATATTCTGCCGCTTCGGTAAGCTTCTCAACGCGGAGGCAAGCTAGGCCGTACCTGTGCCATTCGATTGTGTGTGGGCTGACGTTTGTGATGTAGCGTCATTCTTGAATGAATCTGTCGAAAAGCCGTGTCATGCGCCCTCCAAATACATCAGGTCAAATTGGAAGGAACAGCGCGTAAGTTGTTGATGGTGCGCCCGGAGAGAATCGAACTCCCAACCTCATGGTTCGTAGCCATGCACTCTATCCAATTGAGCTACGGGCGCGTCCGGTGGAATTGTGTCTTTGGATTATAACGGAAACAGAATTGTTTCGCCCAACCTGATTGTGGGAAATGCTCGCCGAAAAACCCTGAGCCGAGCGCAATCTCGGCCTCCTATTCGCGCCTAAGTCCGCGCTGGCTGTGGAAATCGGCGACCTTGCGAAAATCGTGCAGCGGTTAGCGTAAAAGTTTCCGGTCTCGCGCAAAACCTACCTGCCCCCGCGTTCTAGGTATGCATGTTGGCAACGCGTTAGCGATGGCAGCCCACATGCTTCTCCTGAGGACAGACGAAGTGGCGCGCAACGGGGCATTCCGGACAATACTTCGGCCAGAGGTCTTTCCGAATGCCCCATTGCACAGCTCTGGTTGTGCCAAGGTGCACTCCGCCCAGTTTCTCGGCCCTCCCCCCGAGCGTCCTCCCGAAAAGTGAGGACTAGGCAGGGAAATGGGCGGAGTGCCGTCTTGATCCCTTCTCATCACCACCAACTAGAAATTCCCAGCGGAAATTCTCAGGCAAGAACCAGCTGATCCTGCACGTCGATACCGGCCTGCCGCAGCATCTTGGTTACCGCGTCGCCATTCAATCGAGAGGCGTCGAATCGCACGCGCACCGTCCGCTCTTTCTCGTTGAACTGGATGCGCTGAATCCCATAGACCTCGCGGACACTATCTATGGCCCGCAACTCAGCTTCTCCCGGCGGAGTCTGGTAGCGGTAGGCAACTTCAAGGTAGGTCATTTCATTTCTCCCAAGGAAAAAGCTTCGAAGATTACTTTCTGTGTATCTAATATGAGTATCTAATAAGGCCCAGATTCCGCCAAGCACGATCTGCTCGCGTAGGGACAGCCGAGCGCAGCTCGGCAGCCGCGTGCAGTCACAGCAGCTCTGGCAAACTAAGCTATGGATCACCTCGACCCCGTCGACATCCCGAACCCCGCACCGTCCGCCACCAAGCCGCAAGAAAAAGATCCCGTCTGCGGGATGGATGTGAATCCCGCAACCGCGCGCCACAAGACGCTCCATAAAGACAAGGAATATTTCTTCTGCTCGGCCGGCTGCCTCTCAAAGTTCCAGGCAAATCCCGAGAAGATTCTTTCGTCTCCGCCCAAACCCATGGGATCGGGACTGGTGTCTTTGGGTGGTCCAGCCGTGGTCGCGCCGGCCGCGCCTCCCATTGCCAAGTCGGCTAGTGGTTCCGGAAAAGATACGTACGCTTACGTTTGCCCGATGTGCCCCGAGGTGCGGCAGTCCGCGCCCGGACCGTGTCCGAAGTGTGGGATGGCCCTCGATCCCGAATCGTCGGCGATCCGCGCCAGCAAAACGGAGTACACCTGCCCGATGCATCCCGAAGTCGTGCGCGCGGAACCGGGGCACTGTCCGATCTGCGGCATGGCGCTGGAGCCGCGTACGGTGACGGTGGAAGAAGACAATCCCGAGCTGCGCGACATGACGCGGCGGTTCTGGATCAGCTTGGCGCTAACTGTGCCGCTCTTGGTTGTTGCCATGGAGGCGATGGCGGTTAGGTCGTCCGGTTTGGGGGTGCGGCCTACTTTGTCGGGAGGGGCGTGGCGGTGGGTCGAGCTGCTGCTCTCGACGCCCGTCGTTCTCTGGTGTGGCTGGCCGTTCTTCCAGCGCGGATGGGCGTCGGTGGCCAATCGCAGCACCAACATGTTCACGCTGATTGCCATGGGCACGGGCGTCGCCTACCTCTACAGCGTGGTGGCGACTTTATTTCCGCAAATCTTCCCGGCGTCATTCCGCAGCATGGACGACCGTCCGGATGTGTACTTCGAAGCCGCCGCCGCGATCGTTACGCTCGTATTGCTGGGACAGGTGCTGGAACTACGCGCCCGCAGCCGCACGTCAAGTGCAATCCGGGCGCTGCTCGATCTAAGCCCGAAGATGGCACGCCTGGTGAGCGAAAACGGCGGCGCAGACGGCTCTGAAAGTGACCGCGACATTCCGCTCGCAGCCGTCAGACCGGGAGATCGCCTGCGCGTACGTCCAGGAGAAAAGATTCCTGTCGACGGGATAGTGCTCGATGGATCGAGCGCGGTCGATGAGTCCATGATCACCGGCGAATCCATCCCGGTGGAGAAGACGGCGGGCGGGCGAGTTATAGGCGCGACCGTGAACGGCAACGGATCGCTCGTGATGCGAGCCGAGCGTGTCGGCAGCGAGACCATGCTGGCGCGGATCGTGCAGATGGTCAGCCAGGCGCAGCGTACGCGCGCCCCGATCCAACGAATTGCCGATAAAGTTGCCAGCTGGTTTGTTCCGGCGGTGATGGCGATTGCGGTGGTGACCTTCATCGTGTGGGTAAGCTTCGGACCGGAGCCGCGCTTCGCGCATGCCATCGTAAACGCCGTGGCCGTGCTGATCATCGCATGTCCGTGCGCACTGGGACTGGCGACGCCGATGGCGATCATGGTAGGCACCGGACGTGGCGCGCGCGCAGGCGTCCTCATCAAGAACGCCGAGGCGCTGGAGACGCTGGAGAAAGTAGACACGATTGTCTTCGATAAGACCGGAACATTGACCGAGGGAAAGCCGAAAGTGGTGGCATACAGCGATGCCGAGGTAGTTCGGCTCGCAGCCAGCGTGGAGCGCGCCAGCGAACATCCGTTAGCGGCCGCCATCGTGGAGTTAGCTAGTCAGCGGAATCTGCGACTCTCCGATGCCTCCGGGTTCGAGTCTGTACCCGGCAAGGGCATCAAAGGCTTGGTCGAGGGCAAGAGAATCGCGGCAGGGAACTGGGCGCTTATGACTGATCTTGGCGTTTTCGGTTCCGGCCGGAAGAACGCGGTTTCGGCGGCGGCGGCGCCCGGCGCGATCCAGGTCTACGTTGCCATCGACGGTCAGTACGCCGGGAACATTGCAATCGCAGATCCGCTCAAGCCAACCGCGGCCGATGCGCTGAGCGCACTGAAAGCCCAAGGCATCCGGCTGGTAATGCTAACCGGCGACAACCAGGCAACGGCCCAGGAGATTGCGCGGAAACTCGGAATCGAAGACTTCAAAGCCGAAGTTCTGCCGGCGCAAAAGGCCGAGATTGTCAGGAGTCTGCAGAACGAAGGTCGCGTAGTCGCGATGGCGGGCGATGGCATCAACGATGCGCCCGCGCTGGCCCAAGCGCAAGTCGGAATTGCCATGGGGACGGGAACCGACATCGCCATGGAAAGTGGCGGCATCACGCTACTTAAAGGAGAGCTTGAAGGAATTTTGCGGGCCCGCAAGCTGAGCCAGGCAACCATGCGCAACATCCGGCAGAACCTGTTCTTCGCATTTCTCTACAACTCGATTGGAGTGCCGATAGCCGCAGGCGTGCTCTATCCAGTCTTCGGATTGCTGCTGAGCCCGATCTTGGCCGCCGCCGCCATGAGCTTCAGTTCGGTGTCGGTAATCACGAACTCGCTAAGATTGCGGAAGGTGAGGCTGTAGGAGGCAGGTTTCAGTTGCTGGGTCTCAACTGTCTGGAAGCGATGGGGTCGGGTTTCCTGAGACCTAACACCTAAGACCTGAGAGCTGCCCTAGAGCTTGCTCAAGTAATCCGTGACTTCCGGACTAGTCCAATCCACGGGTCCGATAAATTTGCGGCGAATCACTCCGCTGCGGTCGATCACGTAGCTTTCCGGCCAGCCAAAAGTGCCGTAGAGTCTGGCCGCCTTCTGCGCCTCATCCCGCACCGTGACCATGTTTACGCTGTAGTCCTTGAGAAATTTGTGATACTCCGAGTCGTCGGCGTCAATACTGACGGCCAGAACCACGACGCCTTTGTTCTTGAAGCGCGCCTGCATCTGAACCAGCGATGGAGTCTCTTCGACACATGGCGGACACCAAGTCGCCCAGAAATTCAGCACCACCACCTGCCCGTGAAACTGGCTGAGCGTGACTTTGTGGTCGGAATCCTGCAAGGTGAAGTCGGGAGCATTCGAACCGATGCGCGCGGGATGGCCGCCGCTGTAGCATCCGATCAGGATGGAGAGCAATCCAATGGCTGAGAGTGCACGAAGAAGCGTTCGTCTCACACCGCTATAATAGCGAAAAACTGATGGAGAGTTCACTCCCAACCACGCCAGCCCAGTTCTCGACCGCCGAACTCTCGCTCCCCGAGGTCTCGATAATCGTACCGGCCCGGAACGAAGAGGCCAGCCTTGGCGCGTGTCTGCAGTCGCTGACCGCGCAAACTGGCGTGCCATTCGAGATCATCGTGGTCGACGACGCTTCCACCGACCGCACGCGAGAGATCGCCCAGAGTTTTCCCGGAGTACGTGTGATTTCCCCGGAGCCTCTGCCCATGGCCGGGGCAGAGACAGGGGACGATCGAACAGGAAGCGATCGGACAGGGAAGATGTGGACGGGAAAGAACAACGCGCTCGTTGCCGGGGCCGATTCCGATTCCAATTGCAAAGACGCGCGTGCGCCGTGGCTGTTGTTCACCGACGCGGACACCGTGCATTTGCCGGGATCGCTGGCGCGCGCCGTGGATGAGGCGAAGCAGGAGCGAGCCGATTTGTTGTCATACTCGCCCGAGCAGGTGGTCGTCACCTTCGCCGAGCGGGCCGTGATGCCCGTAATCTTCGCGGAACTAGCGGCGCAGTACCCACCCCACAAAGTGCGTGAGCAGAGTTCTGGAATCGCAGCCGCGAACGGGCAGTACATTCTCGTCCGCCGCGCCGCCTACGACGCCGTAGGAGGGCACGCCGCCGTGGCCACGGAAATACTTGAGGACGTGGCTCTGGCCCGGCTGTTCCGCAACGCCGGCCGGCGTGTGCACTTCCGTTATGGCGGGGACGCCGTGCGCACGCGCATGTACCGCAACTGGGCGCAGCTTCGTGAAGGCTGGACAAAAAATCTGGCGCCGCTTTTTCCGCGGGCAGAATTTCTGGCATTCCAGAGTTTGCTTTGGTGGTCCGCAGCATGGTCGGCGCTTGGCATCGCCGTGTACGGGACAGTCCGACGGCACTTTCTGTGGATCGTGTTCGCCGCCGTCTGGCTGCTGCTGTACCGGCGAATTCGCGCCGCACATTTCGCGACCGTGAATAACCTCATCGCCATAGCGTTAGGTCCTCCGATATTCGCCTATCTTCTGCTACGCTCGAAACTCTGCTACGAGCGGGGAAGTGTGAGTTGGAAAGGCAGAACCTATAAGAATCTGGCGAAGTCACTCAGAAGGACGGCGAGATGAAAATTCCAGCAGGAACCACGTTGTACATCGGCCCGCCAGCAAAACCCATGCCGTTGGAACGGCGGGAAGATATTCGGCGCGCTCTGATGGGAATTCCGGGTATCGTCGAAGCACATCTTCCCCAGAGCTACGCGAAGGGACTCTTTGACCCTTCAGCTACTATCGTCCGGACGCTTCGGGGTCGTTTGCGACCGGTCTTACCGCAGGGAGCTTTCTTGGGCATTCTCCCGCTACCCGAGGGCGCGCCCGCACTGCAGAGCGTCCGTGCCGCCGGTTGTAAGCTAAATCTGTCTGAGGTCTGAATGGTTTACTTAACACGCAAAGCGGAATTTTCCGCATCGCACTTCTATCACAATCCGAAATTCACCCCGGAAGAAAACCAGCGTGTTTTCGGCAAATGCAATAATCCCAATGGACACGGGCACAACTACACACTCGAGGTGACCGTGAAGGGCGCGATCGATCGCAAGTCAGGGTTCGTGGTCGACCTGAAGCAGTTGAAGGACGTCATGAGCAGGGAAGTGCTCGACGCGTTCGACCATCGCTTCCTGAATAAAGAAGTGCCTGAGTTTCTTACCAGGATTCCGACCACCGAGAATCTCGCAATCGCCATCTGGCAGCGCCTGGCGCCGAAACTTAAAGGCGCGCAATTACATCGGGTGCGCGTCTATGAAACGCCCGACCTGTTTGTCGATGTTTACGGAGAAGCATGAAAGCGCACCTCACCCGCCGCTACATGTTCTCCGCGTCGCATCGCTTGCATAGCGATGAAATGTCGGAGGAAGAAAATCGCCTGACCTACGGCAAGTGCAATAATCCCTATGGACATGGACATAACTACATGGTCGAGGTCACCGTCAGCGGACCAGTGGATGGCCAGACTGGTATGGTCTGCAATCTGGTCGATCTGGATGGCTTCGTGCACACCCATATTCTCGAACGATACGACCACCAGAATCTGAACCTGCTCTCAGAATTTGTAGAACAGGTTCCGACCACGGAAAACCTATGCATGGCGATCTACGAAATTGTGAAGCGCGGCTTCCGTCAGGCTCATCTAGAAAAGATACGAATTGAAGAGACGATGATGAATTCGTTTGAATACTCAGGAGAGAACAGTTGTTAGTCGATGGTCGTCGGTCGTTAGTCGTTCGGGAGAACAGTTGCCAACGACGATCGACCGACGACTACCGACGGACGACCAGGACCCTATGAAATCCACCGACCTACCCGCCACCACTCTGACCAGCGCCAGTTACGAAGAACTGGTGCGCGAAATGCTTATCCGGCTCGGCGAAGACCCCGACCGCGAAGGTCTTTCGCGTACCCCCGAGCGCGTCGAGAAAGCCATGCAATTTCTCGTCAAGGGCAACAAGGATGACCCCGAAGCGCTCTTGCGTGAAGCGCTGTTCACGGTCAGCTACGATGAGATGGTGATCGTCAAAGACATAGAAATGTTCAGCCTGTGCGAGCACCACCTGTTGCCGTTCTTTGGCAAGGTGCACGTGGCCTATATCCCCAACGGAAAAGTCATCGGCCTGAGCAAGATACCGCGCCTCGTCGAAGCCTTCTCGCGGCGTCTGCAGATCCAGGAGCGGCTGACCACACAGATTGCGGAGGCGATCCAGAACACCATCGAGCCGCAGGGCGTCGGCGTCGTCATCGAAGCGCGCCATCTCTGCATGATGATGCGTGGCGTCGAGAAGCAGCATTCTTCGGCGGTGACTTCGTCCATGCTCGGCTGCTTTCGCAACGAAGAGGAAACGCGAACCGAATTCCTATCGCTGATCCGCCAGCACACGAATGTAGTGTGATTTGTAAGTGAGAAATGCTCGTGTGGTGACGGGGCTTTGCCCCGTCCTGCGCAGGGACAGCCGCCCCCGGCTGTCCAAACCGAGCGCAGCTCGGCACTTGCCAGTGGCCACAGCAACTCTGAATTCCCTCCAGCCTCTATTGCCGAATTGTGAACTCCCGCCTCGAAACATCGCCGCGCTTGGAATAAGCTGAAAAATATAGAATGCCGAAACGCAAACCCAGATTTGGCAAGTCGATAGCGCGCGAACCCTATCTCGCCGACCGCCTCGCCCTGGTCACCGGCGCCAACCGCGGCATCGGTCTCGCCATCGCCCGCGCGCTGGCGCTTGAAGGATGCAACCTGATCATCACCGGCCGCGACGTGCGCGCCTTGGCCAAGGCACGCGCTGAACTGGAGAAACTCCGGCCGGAGAAAAAGAACGCATATGTTCTGGCGCAGTCCTGCGACGTCCGCAGCCCCGACTCCGTCGACTATCTTTTCGCGCTCATCCGCGGATTGCGCCAGCCTCTCGACATCCTTATCAACAACGCTGGCATAGGACATCCCAATCGCGCCGTCACCGAGTTGCCCTACCCCACCTGGATGGAAGTGATCGACACCAACCTTAATGGCCTGTTCCTGATGACACAGGCGGCGCTCGCCGTGATGAAGAGCGGAAGCACGATCGTGAACAATCTCTCCATAGCCGCCGAGCGCGTCTTTCCCGGGTCGGCAGCCTACAATGCGTCGAAGCACGGCGCCCTCGGCTTCACCAACACACTGCGGGAAGAGCTGCGGCCGAAGAACATCCGCGTGATCGCGCTCATGCCCGGAGCAACCGATACGGCAATCTGGGACACGATGTGGCCCAAAGCGCCCAGGCACAAAATGATCTCCGGCGAAACCGTCGCTCGTACGGTGCTCAACGCGCTGCTTTTGCCCGAGAACGCGACCGCAGAAAAAATCGTGGTGATGCCGTCAAGCGGCGTACTGTAGGAATACGCAGGGTAGTGGCGTCGCGGACGCCCGCTTCGGCATCTAACGACAAGTAGGTGACAACGACCAACGACTGAGGAACGCGGTATGTCATTCCCCGATTACTTCAACGCGCTGAAGCCCGAACACCGCGCGGCATGGGCCGTAGCGATAGCCGCCGACGTCCTCCAGATCGCCGCCTTCCCGTTTTTCGTCGAAGGTGGAGTGTCCCCGGCAGACTCGGTACTCGACCTGATTGTCGCGTTCGTGATGATTCGTCTCCTCGGATGGCATTGGGCGTTCTTGCCAACGGCTGCAGCGAAGCTAATTCCCGGTGCCGATCTTTTTCCCACCTGGACCACAGCCGTCTGGTTCGTCACCCGCCAGAAACTGAGCAGCGATTCCAGCCCTAGTTCTAGTTCTAGTTCTAGTTCTAATGAACCGGAGATTCTGCCTCCCGGCCCCGCGCCCGAGCCGCGCCGCTGAACTCAATCACGCCAGAGCTTTCCCCTGTGTTCCTCTGTGATTAACAGCGGTGGGCGCGATCTACCAAGTCCCATACCGATATCGGTGCGGTCGTTCACTGAATACGTTAATCATGACCACACCCGCGACAAAACCGCCGACGTGCGCCCAGAAGGCGATCCCGCCCGACGTCTGGCTGGTTTCTGCAATCGCGGTAACGGTACCGCTCAGAAAATTTCCCACAAACCAGTAGCCAAGCATCAGCCACGCCGGCACGTGAAACAGAAATATCGGCGGGAACCAGATCAGCACGCGTGCCTTCGGATAGAGGATGAAGTACGCGCCCAGCACACCCGCGATCGCTCCACTCGCCCCAACACTCGGCACGCGCGAGCCCTGGTTCAGCAGAATGTGCGTGACACCGGCCGCCACTCCACTGGCCAGGTAAAAGAACAGATATGTGAAGTGTCCCAGGTAGTCTTCGATGTTGTCGCCAAAGATCCACAGGAAGAGCATGTTGCCAGCGACGTGTAAGAATGAAGCATGCAGAAACATCGAAGTGAACAACGGCAAAACTGCCGTAGCCAGCCCGCCGTAGGCGTGCCCGGTAAGCACGGCGAGAGTATGGTGAGGAACCACGCCAAACTCGACCATGAACGAATTCAGCGCCCGATGGCCCTGCTGGAGTTCCCAGAAAAAAACCAACACGTTCAGCGCGATCAGAAAATAGTTGACGAACGGCGTCGAGAAGGTGGGCTGATCGTCACGAAGTGGAATCATTTAATTGGCGATTTGTGATCGGTAATCTGGAATCAAGATCGCGAACACGGCAACGATCGGATTCAAATTACCAATTACAAATTACCAGATTACAAATCCCTATGAATGGTGTCGTAGTCATCGATAAACCGCCCGGGCTCACGTCGCACGACGTCGTCAATCGCGTGCGCCGAATTCTCGGTCAGCGCTCGGTCGGGCATCTCGGAACCCTCGACCCCTCGGCCACCGGAGTCCTGCCGGTGGTCCTCGGCAACCTAACCCGCCTGGCGCAGTTCTACGCCCATTCTGAGAAGACGTACGAGGGCGTGATTCGCTTCGGCTTCGCCACCGACACCTATGACGCCGACGGAGAGCCCACCACGCCACTTCAAGAAGTAAACATAAACGGTGATGAAGTGCGCGCCCTGGCCGCCGAGTTTCGCGGGATGATCGAGCAGATGCCTCCGCCGTTTTCCGCCAAGAAAATTGCCGGAGTTCCAGCCTACAAACTGGCCCGCAAGAAACAAGAGGTCGCGCTCAAGCCCGTACGAGTGGAAATTAAGGAGTTCGAGATTCTCGACACCAGGGCCGATCAAGCCACCTTCCGCGCCCGTGTGGCCTCAGGCACATACATACGCTCGGTGGCGCACGACATGGGCCAGAAGTTCGGCTGTGGCGCTCATCTCGCCGGCTTGCGGCGCATCGCCGTCGCCGAGTTCGCGCTCGAGGACGCCCACTTGCTCGAAGCGCTGGAAGCCGCAATGCAGCAGGGAAGCATCGAGTCGTTGTTTGTCCATCCCCGAAAGTTGGTGCCGCAGTTGCCCGGCGTCACCGCCAACGAAGAAAGTGCCGCCCTCATCCGCAGCGGCCGCGCCGTGAATCTGCCGGAAATGTCCCGCGCTCCACAAGTAAAGGTCTTCTACGGTCAAAGCGACCTGATCGCCATCGCCACCCGAATCGCAGGCACACTGTTCCACCCTGGAATCGTGTTCACGGGCGAGAACTGAGACGGCAGGAAGAGGGCGGTGCGACTGCTGTAGATAAGCAATGTCCGATAACAGGTATTATGTGAAGTTAGTGAAATCGCAACCAGGACGGTTCGGATTGACCCCGATTACCCTAAGCTTCCTTCGACGTCTGTTACATCGAGGCCTTTCCCTCAAGATCTACCATGCTGCGACAAAGCGCGTCTCCTCTTCTCCTGCTCTTGATGTCCGTCGCCATCGCCCCTTTGCTCCTGGGCCAACCCGTCCCCCCAGAACCCAAACGCGAGCGCTTCCAAAACGCCGCGGTCCTCTATGGTTGGGTGCAAGACAACCACGTCAATCGCCTGCGAACCTTCATCACGCGGCCGAACAACGCCACGGGCAAGGTTCCCGCCATCTTTTTCGTGGGCTGGCTGAGCTGCGACAGCATGGAATATCCCGACGCCGACACAAAGGACGGTTTTGGTATTCTCCTGCGCCGCCTGATCGAACAATCCGGCTACGCGACGGTTCGAATGGACAAGCCCGGCGTGGGCGAGAGCCAGGGAGATTGCGCCAAGGCTGACTTCACCGAGGAACTCTCTGGCTATCAGTCCGCTTTCGATGAAATGTTGAAGTATGACTTTATCGATACCACGAGGATCCTTGTCGTCGGACTAAGCAACGGCGGCGGCACCTCGGCGCTCATTCCGCGCCAGCATCCAGTGCGAGGATACATTGCCGCCAGCTCCTGGGGCCGAACCTGGTACGAGCACATGCTGGAGATGGAACGCCGTCGCCTGACGGAAGAGGACAAACCGCCGGCTGAGGTCAACACTACAGTCAAGGCCTTTGCCGAGTTCTACACTCTGTACCTCATGAAAGGAATGACGCCCGGCCAAATCCTGACCCAGCATCCCGAATGGAAGAGTCTGTGGTATGACTCGCCCGACGGCCAGTACGGCCGCCCCGCAGCCTTCTACCAGCAGTTGGAGGCCCTGAACCTGGGCAAAGCCTGGCAAATGCCGAACCAGCCCGTGCTCGTCATCCATGGCACCGCCGACAACATTATGAGCCGCGCCGACAGCGAGGCCATCGCGCAAATCGTGAACCAAGTTCATCCCGGACACGCCCGCTATCTCGAGATCGACGGTATGGCCCACGGCTTCACTATCAACAACAAGTTCTGTGACGAACTTGTTCCGGCCATCCTGACCTGGATGAGAGAACAGCTGGGGACGGTACGGCAGACCGATAGCAGATGAACTAGCTCTGCGCGTGCAACAGTTCCAAAAGCGCATCGTGGAATTTCTGTAACGCCTCAAGCCGCTCTGCCGTAGCCTCCACGATTTCCGTCTTCGCCTGAAAGATTTTCCGGCCTTCCCTCTCAGTGAGCACGCCCATCACTTCGCCCATGCGCCAGCCCGGAGTGCCCAGGATTTGCAATCCGTCCACGCCCGGCACCAGCAGCGCGACGCAGCCTTCGCGCATCACGCCAATGCACTTCGGAAAACGTTCAAAGGTCTGGAGCTCGAATCCCGCAATGTAGAGACGCTGCAGCTGTTCGGCGGAATCAGCCATGGAGGGAGATTTGCAATTGTGCAATTTGTAATCTGGTAACCGAAAACCGGGAACTGTCGTTACATCTTGTATTTGCCCAGGTCATCATCGCCCAGGTCCTCCAGCCACTTGCGAAGTTCATCGCTGCTAACGGCGGGCACGGGATTGGCGGCCTGCTTCGAGTGCTTCAGCACCTCGTCCTCAACAAAGATCGGGCAATCCACGCGGAGCGCCAGTGCCAGTGCGTCCGACGGACGCGAGTCGATGCTCACCACGCGGCCTTCCCTTTCCAACCAGATCACCGCATAGAAAGTATCGTCTTTCAGTTCGGTGACCACCACTTTGTGAACCAGCGCGTCAAGGCCGGTGAGAACGTTCTTGATCAAGTCGTGGGTCATGGGCCGCGGTGTGCTGACTTTTTCAATTTCAAGAGCGATGGCATTGGCTTCGTACACCCCCACCCAGATGGGCAGCACCGTTTCGCTGCCGACATCCTTGAGCAGAACAATGGGCATGTTCGAAACCGGATCCATCATCAGTCCCCGAATTTTCATTTCGACTTCCATAAGACCCTCAACAAACCACCGGTAGAGACGGGGCTTGCCCCGTCTCACTCTGCGGCAGGAGACGCGGCAAGCCGCGTCTCTACCGGGAAGCAGATGCCACCACCCGCCATCTCGCCCACCAAACTGTTCGGAAAGCTTCCCGTAACTCGCACTTGCAGGTAGCTCCCCGTCTTCAGCTCAACCCCTTCAGGAACCGTAAAGTTCATCACCTTGATCTGCGAAGTCCGTCCGATCCACTGTCCGCGGGCCGGATTCTTCCCTTCCACCATAACCTCGATCACTTGCTCCAAGTGCCGCCGATTGCGCGCGGCCCCGATCTGCTTTTGCCTGTCATTCAGCACCGCCAGCCGCCGAGCCTTCTCCGCGTCCGGGATCGCATCCTCCAGCCGCAAAGCTGCCGTGTTCGGACGCGGAGAATATTTAAACGTAAACACGCTGTCATATCCAACCACGTCCATCAAGCTCAAAGTTTCCTCAAACTCCCGTTCCGTCTCGCCCGGAAATCCAACAATCAAATCGCTGGTGAGAGATATATCGCGCCGCGCCGCCTGAATCCATTCAATGCGCTCCAGATACTGATCCCGAGTGTAAAGCCGTTGCATAGCATCCAACACGCGAGTAGACCCACTCTGGACCGGCAAATGCACATGGTCGCAAAGCACAGGCACGGAGTCGATCACATCGACAATATCGCGCCCAAAATCACGAGGGTGCGAAGTAGTAAACCGCACCCGCCGCATCCCCGGGACCGAAGCGACCGCCGCCAGCAGCTCAGCAAAGCTCTTCTTTCCATCGGGATCGCGATAAGAGTTAACGTTTTGCCCGAGCAGTTGAATCTCCGTATACCCGAGATCCACCAGCTGCCGTGCTTCCTCTAAAACAGAGGACGAAGTCCGGCTGCGCTCCTTGCCGCGGGTATAAGGCACCACACAATAAGCGCAAAATTTGTCGCATCCCTCAATGATCGTAATGTACCCGCGATGCGGATTCGTGCGCGCCGTGTACTCGGTCTCAAAGCACTTGTCAGTTTCGCGATCGTCAAGCCCGGTCACACGCTGCCCGCCAGTCTCCAGCTGCACCAGCATCTGCGGAAGATTCCGGTAAGAAGCCGAACCGCAAACCAGCGAAACATAAGGAGCGCGCTCGAAAATCTTTTCCCCCTCCTGCTGCGCCACGCACCCCAGGACGCCAAACTGTTTCCCCTGCGCCCGATACTTCTTATAATCCGCCAGCCGGTTAAACACCTTCTGCTCCGCCTTGTCGCGAATCGAGCAGGTGTTATACAGCACCAGCCCCGCCTCTTCGACCGTAGGCACCTGCCGATACCCCTGCTGCAAAAGCGTCCCGACAACCTTTTCGGAGTCGTGCGCATTCATCTGGCAGCCAAAGGTTTCAAGGTAAAACGTCTTGTCAACGGTCCCCGACATGGAGTCAGTATAAACCAGCGATTGGGACGGCTCCTATGACTGCTCTCAAAAGGCACTGGACTAACCGGTACCGAGCGGTCCAACGTAACTTGTCGATTATATATCGTATTACGATATAATCGTTTTGTGACGACGAAGATCACGACCGCTGATTACCGCGCGCTGGCCGCGCTGCGTTATCGGATACGCGTTTTTCTGTGCGACGCCGATGCTGCGGCACGCCGCCAGGGGCTCGAACCGCAGCAGTATTTTCTGTTGCTTGCGGTTCGCGGCCTCCCGGAAGGCGCGGAAGCCACTGTCCAGACGTTGGCGCAGCGGCTGATGCTGAAGCACAACAGCACAGTCGAACTGATCAACCGGCTGGAGAAGCGCGGGTACGTACGCCGAAGCCAGAAGCGCGACGACCGGCGATCCGTCCTGGTGGAACTGCTGCCGCGAGGGGCCAAACTGGTGGAACGGGTGGCCCGAGAACGCCTTAACGAATTGCGGGCGGAAGGGGTCGACCTGGCGAACGCACTGGATGCGGTACTTGGAAGCAAACCAAAATCGCGAAGAATGAACAGGAACGCGTGGCGTGACGGAACGAAGAGGTATGGAAAACAATCGTGAGCCAGGATAGCAACACAGAATTGCCCGACAACGCGGCCGTCTTCAACAAGAAGAACCACAACGCCGAATTGGGAGATTTCACCACCACGTGGCGGGTCATTCCAATCTCCCTGTTGGCCATGGTGATCGGCGTGGTCTGCGCCTTTGTCGCATTGGCGCTGCTCCGTCTGATCGGCCTATTCACCAATCTGTTCTACTTTGGCCGTTGGAACACCGCCCTGGTCTCGCCCGCAGGTAACCATCTCGGCGTATACAGTGTTCTCGTTCCTATCGGTGGCGCACTGGTCATCGGTGTCATGGCGAGGTACGGTTCCGAGCGTATCCGAGGCCATGGCATCCCTGAGGCGATCGAGTCCATTCTGCTGAACGGCAGCCGAATTGAACCGAAAGTCGCCCTTCTCAAGCCCATTTCTTCCGCCATCTCGATCGGCTCCGGCGGCCCGTTCGGCGCGGAAGGGCCGATTATCATGACCGGCGGCGCGGTGGGATCGATGATCGCCCAGCTCTTTCACCTGACTAGCGCGGAGCGCAAGACTCTGCTCGTGGCGGGCGCTGCCGGCGGGATGTCCGCAACCTTTGCCTCGCCCGTGGCAGCGGTGCTGTTGGCCGTCGAGTTGCTGCTTTTCGAATGGAAACCACGAAGCCTGATTCCGGTGGCATTAGCCAGTGCCATGGCCGCCGTCGTCCGAAGATATATCTTCGGGTTCGGTCCCTTATTTCCCGTGCCCGCCCACCCCTTGTTCATCGGACCAGTGGGACTACTCGGATGCGTCCTGGTCGGTCTTCTCGCCGGAGTCCTATCGGCACTGCTCACCGTATCCGTGTACGCGGCCGAGGATGCTTTCCAGCATCTCAAGATCCACTGGATGTGGTGGCCCGCGATCGGCGGCCTAGCCATCGGCTTGGGAGGGCTGGTTTTCCCGCAAGCCCTGGGCGTCGGTTACGACACGATTGGCGCATTGCTGCAGGGGAGCGTGACCACAAAAGTGATTCTTGGAGTTCTGCTCGTCAAATGGTTCATCTGGGCCGTGTCGCTCGGCTCCGGCACCTCGGGAGGCGTTCTGGCGCCGTTGCTCATGATGGGTGGCGCGCTCGGCGGCCTCGAAGCCATGTTTCTTCCCAATGAAGGGGCGGGGTTCTGGCAACTGATCAGCATGGGCGCCATTCTTGGCGGTACGATGCGCTCTCCGTTTACCAGTATTGTTTTTGCGTTCGAGCTGACGCACGACGCAAATGTGTTTTTGCCTTTGCTGGTGGCTAGCGTTATCGCTCACGGTTTCACGGTCCTGACGCTGAAGCGATCGATCTTGACCGAGAAAGTTGCCCGCCGCGGCTACCACCTCAGCCGCGAGTATGCCGTTGATCCGCTGGAAATCCTTTTTGTACGCGAAGTCATGCGAACCAAGGTTGTGGTCTTGCCAGCCGCGGGCACGCTAGGTGAGGTATGGCACTCATTGCGGGTCGATCACCGGCAGGAGCAGCGCCTGCTGCCGGTCGTAGACACCGAGGGGCAACTCGTCGGCGTCGTAACCCGCGGCGATGTAAGCGAGCGCATGGCGCAGAACGGAGACGCAGCCCTCGGATGGCCGCTCGGTGATCTGGTGCGAACCAGCGCGGTTGAGGCCTATCCGGACGAGCCCTTGCGCGTGGTCGTATATCGCATGGCAGAGAAGGCCTGCACGCGAATGCCGGTAGTGGACCGTACCACCAGACAATTTCTGGGTCTGGTATCGCTCAATGATTTGCTGAAGGCGCGTTCGCGGCACTTGGAGGAAGAACGCCGTCGCGAACAAAGTATCAAGTTCAGATTGTTTCCCCCGGGAAATCAGAAGCAGTCCACGCGAGGATAGCCGAGGGAAGGGGGATCCCTCACACATAACTGGTGAATCGGACAGCAGATTATTTCTTGAGTTCCTGCAGCCAATTCACCACCAGGGTCAGGCTGGGCGAATCCTGCACCGGCGGTTGCATCATCAGCAGGCGCGTGCCGTCGGCGCTGGCTTCGAACTGATTGAACCCCCCGGCCTGGGCAGAAAACAGTATCTGCGGTTTGCCCAGATCGACGCTGTCGCCGTGGCCGGTAACTTCCACCGATGCCACGCGCGAGTGATCATCCAGGTAAAGAATCGCTGTGCCGTTGCGGCTCCACACCGGTTCCTGACCTTCACCCACCAGAAACTTTCCGGCAGGGTTGGGAAAGGCCACGACATAGACCTGGGGGCGCCCAGCCTCGAACGATGTAAAAGCGATCCATTTTGTATCTGGCGAGAACACAGGGAAACGAGCGTTGTACTTCTCCTGCACGAAGGGAAAGGGCTTGCGGTCGCCGAACATGGGCATCACCCATATGCTGATGTGCGTATTGGCGATGGTTTCATAGGCAATGTATTTTCCGTCCGAGGACCAACTGCCGGCGTACTTGTCCTGATCGTCGTGATAGAGCAGCTCCTCCTGGCGGGCGCCATTGGCCGGCCGGGTATACAGGTCAATCTTTCCGTTACGCGCGGAGTCGAAAACTATGGTGTTCCCGTCCGGAGACCAGACGGGATCGTCATCTCTGGACTGCGAGAAACTAAATTGTGATTTGGTGTTGCGGACCAGGTCGTAAATGTAAATTTCCAGGTGCCCGCCGGCATCGGCGCGCGCTGCCGACACCTTCTTTCCGTCGGGCGAGATGTGAGCGTCCTGGAAGGTTCCGCTGTCGATGATGTCGCCCTTTTTCCCGCTGCGGTCGTACCAGGCCAGATCGAGAGTAGTCGCCTGCCCGCCAGCGAAGACCAGCTTGCCCTCATTCGAGAGTGAGAACGCGGCCGCTCCCCGGGGTTCGCCGCGGACCTGTTCAGCGACTGGTACGGGATTCCCCGCCAACTTCAGTTTTTTCTCATCGAAGCTCTGGCTCATCAGATTCCCACCCGTGACAAACACCAGATGTCCATTGGCGTATTGCGCACGGTAATCGGACTTCACCAAGACTGTGTCCTGTTGCGAATCGAGCGCGCCCAGATGAATAACTCCCCCGCCCTGGTTGTCGGGAGCGAATTGAAAAAAGATGTAGTGCTTTCCATCGGGCATAAATGCCGGCCAGCGCGGGGAACCAAGGCTGGTGGCTGTCTTTTCATCGCCGACGGCGTGCGACGGTGTTCCGCCGGCTGCCGGAATGCGCATCATGGCGGAACTGGCGTCGGGCGTGTACAGAATGGTGCCAGCTGTTCCCCAGGCGCCGCCGCGAGGCTGAGGAGCGTCGGCCAGGGTTTGCACCGCACCTCCGCTGGCGTCAATGATTCTCAGTTTTCCCTGCGCAAAAAATCCCACGCTGCGGCTCTCCGGCGACCAGAAGGGGAAGGCGGCATCGTCGGTTCCGGCCAACGGCTGGGCCGCGGTCGAATCCAGTGGGCGCACCCATAATTGTGGAGCTCCTCCCGCGGCCGCAGCCACAAACGCCAACTTGGTGCCATCAGGCGAAAGAGCGATGCTCATCGGATCAAAGGAATGCTGATCCGGCGGCAGAATGCTTACCCGCAGTGGGTGGACAGGCGCAGGCGCGCGCAACACAAAGCCACCAGCCAGCGCGATGGCGGCGGCGGCGGCCACGGCTGCCACCGTCCACGCCAGTTTCTGCGAGATCTTTCGCCTTGCCGCCACGGGCGCCGGAATGCCCGCCTTCGAGCCAGCCTCGGCAATCCACTCTAATTGCAGCTTGACGTCATGTGCGGTTTGCCAGCGGTCGTCGGGATCCTTCGCCATGCAGGTCCTGACCACGCGGTCGAGCGCGGGCGGCGACATAGGCTGTACCGCCGAAATGGGCTGCGGGTCGGAGGCCAGAATCGCGGCAACAATGCTGGCCTGGCTCTTCCCCGTGAAGGCACGTCTGCCCGAAGCCATCTCGTACAACACCGCTCCCAGCCCGAAGATGTCGGAGCGCGCATCGGCCTCTTTGCCTTCCAGTTGCTCTGGCGCCATGTATTGGAATGTGCCTAGCACCATGCCCTGCGCGGTTAACGGCTGACCCGAAGGCCCCGATATGGTCATGGTCAAACTCGACGCTGGAGGGGCTTGGGCCAGCGTAGCCTTGGCCAATCCGAAGTCCATCAGCTTGGCGCCGGATTTGGTCAGCATGATGTTGCCCGGCTTCAGGTCGCGGTGGATCACTCCGCTCTTATGGGCTTTTTCCAGGCCCTCACAGATATCGATCCCGTACTTCAGCACCTGCTCGGACGAGAGCGGGCCTTTCATGAGGCGATCGGCCAGGGTCTCGCCATCCAGATATTCCATGACCAGAAAATCGGTCCCGTCCTGATGGCCAACGTCATGCAAAGTGCAGATGTTGGGGTGGTTCAGAGAAGAGATGGCTCGGGCTTCACGCTCAAAGCGCTGCTTCGCCTCAAGATTAGAAGAAAGATGCGTCGGCAGAATTTTGACGGCGACCGTGCGATCCAGTCGCGTGTCGCGGGCGAGGTAGACCTCGCCCATTCCGCCGGCACCGAGAGGGGATTGAATTTCATAGGGACCGAGTTTCGTGCCAGAGGTCAGGGCCATGCGTGGGCGCAATTATAGCCCACGGGGCCGCGCCGGGGCCGCGCACCATCCTAATAATGTCGTGGAAATCAGTTAAGATATGGTGCAAGTTGCGCCAACATCGTTTTCTTCTCCTCTTGTGTCTCGCGTTACTCGTGCCCGGCCCGGTATCGGCCGATGATCGTTCAAACGATCGTTCGGAGGATCGCGCGGAAAACCGTCCAAAGGTTCGCGCCATCACCGCGTTCATCCGTCTGAACCCCTCATACTATAAGCGACAATTGTCTGAAACCGCCCAGACACTGAAGATCGCAAAGGAGAAGTTCGAACAAGACGGCTGGATCGTCGAGACAATTCGCATCACCACTCAGCCCTTTCCAGAATTTGTCCGCGGGCTCCCAAAAGAAAAAGCTTTGGCACTTCTGCTTGACTTGGACAATCTCGCCGCCGGTTCTTACGAATTCAACGTCGGCCCCGCAATGATGAATGACTCGGACGACCCGGCCATGATCGACCTGGCGGCAGAATTCCTCGCGCGCGCAAAGGTTACCAATTCCAGCGCTGTCATCGCCGCGGAAGATGGCATTCACTGGCAAACCATTCCGCGGGTGGCTCATCTCGTGAAATACATTGCCAACAACACTCCGCACGGGCAGGGCAATTTCAGGTTCGCCGCCACCGCCATGGTTCCTCCTTACGGGCCGTTCTACCCTGCCTCGTATCACACTGCTGGCGGCAGCAGGTTCGCCATCGGCTTCGAATCCGCGAATGTAGTGCTCCGTGTTCTCTCGGAAACTAGGAGCACTCCCGACCAAGCCTCTGCAAAGCTCAGCAGTGAGCTATCGCATTACGCTCGCGAGGCGGAGGCCATTGCTCGGAATTTCGCACAGCAAAGCGGATGGGATTACCTGGGCCTCGACCCAACGCCCGCGCCCGCAGCAGATATTTCGATCGGAGCCGCGATCGAAGCCTACACCGGACATCCCGCAGGCAGCAGCGGAACCCTCAGCACTGCCTTCCTGATCACCACTGCGGTGCGTTCGGTTCCGGTGAAACAAGTGGGCTATGCGGGCCTGATGCTGTCCGTGCTCGAAGACGAGAGACTGGCCGAGCGCTGGTCGGAAGGCAAGCTCTCGATTGACGCGCTCCTTTCCTATTCATCGGTCTGCGCCACGGGACTAGACACTCTGCCCTTGCCCGGTGATGTCACCGAGGAGCAAATTCAGCGCATTCTTGGAGACGTGGCAGCGCTTGCGTCCAAATGGCACAAGCCCTTGACCGCGCGTCTACTTCCTGTGAAAGACAAACAGGCTGGTGACAAAAGCAACTTCGACGATCCACATCTAACCAACGCGACGATCCAGCCATTACCGTGAGCTGGTGCCTTTACACATTCGCGTTGTTTGCGAATGTGTGGCGTGTGCACCGACCCAGCCCAGCGTGGTCAGCCTATCGGTAGCCCCCAGCGTCTTCGACGAATTGGTACTCGCCGTCGATAACGCCGGAAGCTGTTCCCGCCTTAGCTGCCTCGGGATTGCTGATGAACTCCCGGGCCTTGTCAATGGAGGCAACCCCGAACACGAAGAAAACGTTGTTAGGATCCCCGACGGTACGCCAGAGACGAACCAGTCGAACGCCAGCTTCCTGGTGGGCCGCTTCGTGAGAAGCGAAAGCGGCCTTCCGGCGCAAGAAGTCCGCAACGCGATTGCGACACAACATTAAGTCATCGGTTTCGCTGCTACTTCGTCCGCGCGAGCGTGAACACTTCCTTGATTTCTTTGCCGTGATCCAGAAACGCCCATTCTTCGACGTGGTGATCGGCATCAGCTTCGGTGAAGGTCACGTGCTGCATGTGCCCGTCGCCGGGGCCGATGTTGGTGCCGTCGACAAATTCGAAGCTGACGGATTTCGCGTCCGACGAAATCACCTTCATGCGCGGCTGGTTGCCGGCCCCGCAGTAGTGGGTCATCAAAAGACGGTCGCCATCCATGTGAAACATGGTGATCATGTTTTCCGGACCGCGACCGAGAATCTCGCTCATAAGCGCGGATCCGCCCGCAGTCATGCGGAAGGTCACTTGAATCGGCTGCCCCTGTTGGTTCTTCCCAGCCCAGTTCCCTTCCATTCCCTTGAGCAGGTCGAAAGACTTGTGCGCGTCCGACTGCGCCCTAACCGAGTTGGAGCCCAGAACAATGACAACGACAACAACAACCAGAAACACTGCTGCGACCGCGGTGCTGATCTTGCGAACTGTCTTCATAGATTTCTCCCAAAGGTTATTTGACATACGGCGGCACGTTAGGTCGAGTCAAGAGGCAGGTTTGGGTTTCCGCGCCCGAGCTTTTCGCTGAGGTGAGCGGCGATCAGTTTGCCGTGAAAACGGCCGTTCTCAATGAAGATTTCGTTGGTCATCGAGCCGGCGACAATCACTCCCGCGACGTAGATGCCCGGAATATTCGATTCCAGACTCTCGGGATCGCACACGGGACGCATCTGTCCCGAGGAAAGTTCGATGCCCACGCTGCGCAGGAAATCGTAGTCGGGATGGTAACCGGTGAGAGCGAATACAAAATCGTTTTTCAGGCGAAGCGATCCCGATGGAGTCCGCAACACAACGCTGGCATCGCCGATCTCCTGCACCGTACTGTTGAAGTACGCAATGATTTCGCCGGCCTTGATGCGATTCTCAATGTCGGGACGCACCCAATACTTGACGTGGTTGTGCATCTGCGATCCGCGATGGACCAGCGTGACGCGCGCGCCGTGCCGCCACAAATCCAGAGCCGCCTCGGCCGCCGAGTTCTTGCCGCCGATCACCACTACGTCGGTGTCGTAATAGGGATGCGGTTCCCGATAGTAATGGAAGACTTTCTCCGTATCCTCGCCGGGAATCTCCAGTTGGTTGGCAAGATCGTAGTAGCCGGTGGCGAGTACAATCTTGCGCGCGTTGTAGTCGTGGATGGCGCTGTGCCGGTCAGTTGTAGTTACACGAAAGTGGCCGTCCTCGCCCGTGATGGTCT
Source organism: uncultured Acidobacteriaceae bacterium (assembly GCA_963730845.1). Taxonomy (GTDB): domain Bacteria; phylum Acidobacteriota; class Terriglobia; order Terriglobales; family Acidobacteriaceae; genus Acidiflorens. Next base: position 59,023 of record CAVSTM010000012.1, read on the forward strand.
TCACCCATTCGTACTGGCGAATGTGCAACTCAAAGTGTTCGGCGACGCGGCGGTAATATTCGAGGGCTTCAAGTCGGGTGGGCTTAGCCAGCGCCGTGGTAAAAGGAACGTCGCCAATCTCGAGCAACTCCGGCGTGGTAAAGAACACCATGTTGTTCGGGTAGCGATAGATAGAATTGACCAAGCATCCCTTGTCGACGATGGTAGCTTTGAATCCGGCCTTCTGTGCCTCGATAGCGCAGGCCATGCCGGTGGGACCAGCGCCTACGACCAGGACGTCGCTCGAAGAGTCGGGCCGCGCATGAGCTTGAGTGCGGGGCAGAGTTTCCGGAATTTGCTCGGTGTGCAAAAGTGTCAGGTCTGTATCGCGTGGCATGGAAACCGATCATTCTAGCACCGTGCGACAGGAGCGCGTCACGCCCGACTCGCTACTTCTTCATGCAAACCGAAACTCCATCGCGAATGGGTAAGATGGTCGTAAACAGATCTGGCGACCCGCAGGTCAGTTTATTGAATTCGAGGATGGCCTTGGTTTGCGCGTCGGGATTGGGTTTGCGGAGCTTGCCACTCCAAAGAACATTGTCAGTGATGAAAAGGCCACCGCTTTTCAGGCGCGGGAGCGCTAGTCGGAAGGCGCGTGGGTAATCGGTCTTATCGATGTCGTTGAAGATGATGTCATATTGCTCTTTTTCCTCGGAAAGAAATTCGAGCGCGTCGCCCACGCGAATCGTGATGCGCTTGCTGACCCCAGCACGCTCGAAGTAGCGGCGGGCTTTCTCGGCGTGTTTGGGGTCGCCGTCGGTGTAGATGACGCGTCCGCCGTCGCCCACCCCGCGCGCCCACCAGATGGTGGAATAGCCGATCGCCGAGCCCATTTCGAAGATCTTCTTCGCGCCGCTGATGACCGCAAGTTGGTAAAGCACGCGAGCAACGGCGGGGCCGACGATGGGGACGTCGTTCTTGGCGGCGTCAGCTTCCATCTCGGAGAGAACTTCGTCGCGCGGCGGCAGCATCGCGTACAGATAGTCTTCGACTTCGGGAACTGTGATTCCGCCCATGCGCCAGTCCGGCTTCGGCGATTGATTCGTCATGCAGGTCCTTGCGGTGCAGATTTAACAAATCGTCTTTAACAAATAATCGTTTACGAAATCGTCTTTCCGGGTTTCAGTTCTAACACTTCCACGCCTGGCACCAATTTCTGCAACTCGCCTGGCGTTCCCGTCAGCTGCGGAAATGTACCGAAGTGCATGGGGATAACGGTTTCCGGCTGCAGCAGTTTGCAAGCATAAGAAGCCTCGCGGGGCGACATGGTGAAAAGGTCGCCGATCGGCAGCATGGCAATCTTCGGCGCGTAAAGATCGCGAATGATGGCCATGTCGCTGAAGACGTTGGTATCGCCGGCGTGGTAGAGCTTCACTCCGTTTGAGAACTCGAGCACATAGCCGCAGGCTTCGCCGCCATAGACGATCTGGTCGCCATCCTGAATTCCGCACGAATGCACGGCATGCACCATGGTGATCCTCACCCCGGCGATGGTCTGCGTGCCGCCCTTGTTCATAGGCGCGATCTGTTGGACGCCCTTTTTCTGCAGCCACAAGCAAAGCTCGAAGATGCCAACCGCGATCGGATCGAGTTTCCTTCCCACGTCGACCGCGTCACCGATGTGATCGCCGTGCCCGTGGGTACAAAGCAAAGCGTCGGCCTTCTTGACGTTCTTTTCGTTTTCCGGGCACGCGGGATTGCCGACGATCCATGGGTCGATGTAGAGGGTCTTCCCTTCCGGCGTCTGAATGCGGAAGGTGGAGTGGCCAAGCCACGTGAGTTGGATTCCTTTCAGATTCACGCGAAACACTCCCAAGGTAACCTGCAAACTAGCATTCTAGTGACTGGGGAAAGAGCGCGCAACGAGCGAGCCGAGCCGGCGAAGATACTTGCTCTCCTATTTGGTGACGGGGCTTCGCTCCGTCATGGCGGGGCAAAGCCCCGCCACCACACGAGCGCTTAAACTGCTTTCGGTACGACCCGAACTCGTGTGTAAAATGGTGGTCCATGCCTGAACTCAAAGTGTTGATCTCACGGGAAGCTATTGCCAAGCGGGTCGCCGAGTTGGGAAAAGAGATTGCGCGCGATTTTGACGGGCAGTCGATTATCCTGGTCGGCGTTCTCAAAGGCGCAGCGATTTTCTTGAGCGATCTTGCGCGTCATATTCCGCTTGATGCCACCTTCGACTTTATCGGCGTTTCGAGTTACGGAAACCGCCCTACGGTTAAAGAAGATCCGGCGGGCCATGCGGCGTGGGATTCGCTGGGCGAAGTCCGTCTGACCAAAGACATGGATAGTTCGATGGCGGACCGAAACGTGATTCTGGTGGAAGACATCCTCGACACTGGACTGACGCTGAACTACATTTCGAAGCTGGTGCGGGCGCATCAACCAAGGTCACTGCGCATCGCGGCTTTGCTGGACAAGCCTTCCCGCCGCAAGCAGCCGATCGAGGCGCAATACATCGGCTTCACGATTCCCGATGCATACGTGGTCGGCTACGGTCTGGACTATGCGGAGCGCTACCGCAATCTTCCGGATGTCTGCGTGTTGGAAAATCCGAGCGCCAGTTCTGAGCCCTGACATTGGTGATTGGTAATTTGCAATCGTAAGAATCCGTGTCCTTTGATTTCAAATTATCAACCGCGAATCAGCTGTGGAAGAGTCACTCCCACCGGCTGCTAGAATGAAGCTTGTGAAAACGACCGCCTCGCAAACTGAACGCGCCTCCGAGGTGGAACCCCTCCTGCTGGAAGTGGCCGACGTGGTCAACACCACGCTCGACCTGGAGACCACGCTGCGCCGTGTGGCCGAAGTCGTCCGCAAGGTCATTGACTACGAAATTTTCGCGATCCTCTTGCTCAACGAGCAGCGCCAGGAATTGTACGTCCGCTTCAATGTGGGATATCCGCAGGAAGTCGCCGACCGCCTGCGCGTGAAACTGGGCCAGGGCGTTACGGGACGCGCGGCGCAGACTCGGCAAGCGGTGCTGGTCGCCGATGCGACCCAGGAAGATTTCTATCTTGAGGCCGTGCCCAATGTTCACTCGGAGCTGGCGATCCCGCTGATCGTCAAGAACCGGGTGATTGGCGTGATCGACATTGAGGCCCGGCAAAAGGGTTATTTTACCGAAGAGCACAAACGCCTGCTGACGCTGATCGCGTCGCGCATGGCGGTCGGCATCGAGAACGCCCGACTGCACACGCGCATAACTCGCCAGGCCCGTACATTGCTTCTGCTGAACGAAATTGCGCGCGAACTCACGTCGATTCTGAACCTGGACGAACTGCTCAAGCGCATCGCCGAGCTCCTCAACCGGCTGATCGACTACCAGATGTTCAGCATTCTTCTGGTGGATCGAACGGGAGAAAAACTGCAGCACCGGTTCGCGCAGCGCTTCGAGGAGAGACTGCATCTGAAGCACGACATCCCACTGGGACGCGGAGTGGTCGGGTACGCGGCGCAGGCCAAGGAAGCGGTCCTGGTGCCTGACGTCGCCAAGAGCGAGCGCTACATTGCAACCAATCCCGAGACTCGCTCGGAACTGGCGGTTCCGCTGATCTACCAGGAGAAAGTGATCGGAGTCCTCGACCTGGAGCACACGCGTCGAGGCTATTTCACCGAGGATCACAAGCGGACTTTGACCACTCTGGCGGCGCAGCTTGCGATCGCCATTGAAAACGCGCGCTTGTACGAGCAGGTTGCCCGCCAAGAGCAGCGACTGGAGCGCGATTTGGCACTGGCGCGCGAACTGCAGTTTCGTTTGCTGCCGCATTCGCGTCCGAAGATGCAGCATCTCGAAGTCGAGGCGAAGTTTGTTCCAGCCCGCGCTATCGGCGGCGATCTCTACGACTTCGTTCCTTATTCCTTGTCGCGCCTGGGGATCGCGATTGGAGACGTGAGCGGCAAAGGCGCGCCGGCTGCCATTTATGCCGCGCTGGTCAGCGGCATTCTGCGTTCCCATGCGCCGATTGAGCCGGGTCCGGCGGAGATGCTTTCGGCGGTGAATCTGTCGCTGGCGGAGCGCAGGATTGCGGCGCAGTTTGTCTCGATCATCTATGCGGTGTGGGACGACGAGAAGCGGACGCTGCTGGTAGCGAATTCGGGCTTGCCGCGGCCCATCTATTGTCACGACGGCAAAATTGAATTCATCGAGGCGACCGGACTACCGCTGGGACTATTCGACGAAGCCGAATACGACGAGTTCACTTTCAAGGCCAAGGCGGGCGATTTGTTCGTGTTCTACAGCGACGGCATTCTCGACGCGCGCAACCGCCACGGACAATCTTTTGGGCAGGAGCGTGTGGAAGCGATCGTCGCGGGCTGCGCCACCAAGTCGGCGGACTGCGTGGTGAACGAGATCTTCAAGGCGGTGACCGAGCATGCCGCTGGCGTGGAGACGTTCGACGACCAGACAGTGGTGGCTATTAAAGTGAAAGCCGGCACGGGCAAACGCAAGTGAAACGCGCGAGTGAATCGCAAGCGTTACGCCCTCCCGCGTTTGAGTATCATTGCGCGGCGTCCGGAGCGCTCGTTGCGGAACTCTACTGCGAGGGCGCGGCGCTCGAAAGTCTTGCCGCGCGCCACGGAACTCCACTGTATGTCTATTCTGCGGCGATGATCCGCGCGCGGATGAAGGCATTCGCTCGCGCGTTTCAGTCCATTCCGCACACGCTGTGTTATTCGGTCAAAGCCAATTCGACGCTGGCGATTCTGCGACTCGTCGCTGGCGAAGCGGCCGGCTTCGACGTGGTATCTGGCGGAGAGCTACGACGAGTTCTGCGCGTAAGCCGTAAGGCAACGAGTAAGCCCAAGGTTGTGTTCTCCGGCGTCGGCAAGACCGCGGCGGAGATGGAACTCGGCATCCGCTCGGGGATATTGCTGTTCAACATTGAAAGCGCATCGGAACTGAATTTGCTCTCCGCAATCGCGACACGATTGAAGAAAAGAGCGGCGGTGGCGGTGCGGGTCAATCCCGATGTCTCGGCAAAAACGCATCCTTACATTTCGACCGGACTGCATCAGCACAAATTCGGCGTGCCGATTCCCGAAGCGCGCACTCTCTACGCGCAGACTGCGAAGCAGCCTTATCTGAACGTGGCTGGAGTGAGCGTCCACATCGGGTCGCAGATTACCGATGTCGGTTCGTTTCAAGCCGCGCTCGAGCGCGTGGCTGATCTGGTTCGAGCTCTGCGCGAGCAAGGCCACGACATTCGCTATATCGACGCCGGTGGCGGTTTGGGAATTTCGTACGAGGGAGCGCAGGGGAATTTCGAGAAACAGATTACGGCATACGCGAGGGCGGTGCTCGCCCCGCTGCGCGGGTTGAAGCTGCATTTGCTGCTCGAGCCGGGACGTTCGATCGTGGGACCGGCGGGCGTTTTGCTGACGCGCGTCCTCTATCGGAAGACGAATAATCGCAAGCGCTTTTTGATTGTCGATGCGGCGATGAACGATCTGCTGCGCCCTTCCCTGTACGGCGCTTATCACGAGATTGTCCCCTTGTGCCGGGCGACGAGCCGCGAGGCGCGGGAAACGGAGATCACCGATGTGGTCGGCCCCATCTGCGAGACTGGCGACTTCTTTGCGCGCGACAGAAGGCTTCCGCGAGTCAGCGACGGCGATCTGCTGGCGATTCTCGACGTGGGCGCGTACGGCGCGGTTCTGGGATCGAACTACAACACGCGCGGCCGGGCGGCGGAAGTTCTGGTCGATGGCGCGAAGGCGCGAATGATCCGGCGACGCGAGACCTTCGAGGATCAGATGAGGCTGGAAAAGATCTGACGCAGTATCGTGTCTGCCGAGCTGCGGTCGGCTTTGACAGCCGGGGGGCGGCTGTCCCTGCGCAACCTAGGACGGACGAGGACGCCCGTCACTCCACGAGCTCGCTAGAGCGACTCCAAAAAGTTCGTGACTGCCCGCAATACCGGTTCGGGCTGCTGGATGAACAGTGCGTGTCCCAGATTACGAAATTTCACATGCGCGTGATGGGGCAACAAGCGCTTGGCCAATGCAACATCCGCGTCGGACATCAAACCACCCAACTCCGGTGTGCGCTTGCAAAAGCAGCGTTGGGCAGGCAATTCCGCGTAACAAAGTCTCGCCGTCCCAGCCTTCGAGCGAGGATCCATCGAGCGTCATGTCGTATGCATCTGCGTCGGCCTGTTGCACGCAACGCGCCCAGGAAAGCAGATAGGCTTCATCGTTGCCAGGAAGTTCGCGGATCATAACCGACTCATCGGTGCCCGGAACTGGGAGCGCAATTTTGCCGATGCCGCCTGCAATCTGCTCGACCGAGCCTCCCTTGCGCGCCAAGTCGCGAAGTCCAGTGAACAGCGCCGTGTACATCGGGTTGCGCAGCCGCCGGGCAACGACCATGTTGTCGCCGAGAATCAGCGCGCGCACCAGTTCCGGATGATGAGAAGCGATCCACATGCCCAGCATGCCGCCGAGCGAATGTCCGAAGATGACGGCGGGTGCGGAAACGCGCTCACGAAGAAGGCAAGCAATGTCTTCGGAATACTGCGGGCCGAGGTACCCACGAGCCACGCGCGAGGACTTGCCATGACCGCGAAGGTCGGGAGCAAAAATATGCCAGCGCAGGCTCAGCGCCGGAATTAGCGGCAGAAATACCTGCCAACGCCGGCCGAGTCCGTGCAGAAGCACGAGCGGTGGCCCATGGGCAGGGCCTTCGGCATAGTTCAATCTAACGCCCAATTGAACTTCGCCAGTATCGAAAGTGCGCTCGACGAGGCCTGGATGGTTTTCACTCACGACATTTTCGCTAAGGACATTTGCCGCCTCGACTCACCGATTCGCGGAGTCGGCGTCGTAAGTCAGTTTGCCGCCAACCCAGGTCTTGAGTACCTTGACGTCGCGGATTTTTACGGGATCGATACTGAGCACGTCGTCACTCAGCAATACAATGTCGGCAAGTTTTCCCGCGGTGATCGAACCTTTTTCGTTCTCCTGAAATTCGGCGTAGGCCGAACCCATAGTGTAAGCCTCGATCGCTTCCTTGATGGTCAACTTCTGCTCGGGAAACCATCCATTCGGATTCTTGCCATCGAGGGTCGCGCGGGTTGTGGCCGCGTAGAGCGTGAGCATCGGATTGAGCGGCGCGACATCCCAATCCGTGCCCAATGCCAGGCGAACGCCATGGTCAAGGAATGTGCGGAAGGCGTAGGTGCGGCTGGCGCGGTCGTGTCCGATGCGCCGCTCCGCCCAGCGGCCGTCATCGATCGCGTGATAGGGCTGAACGGACGCGATCACGTGCAATTGAGCGAAGCGATCGAAGTCTTTGGCCGCCATATGCTGCGCGTGCTCAATGCGCCAACGACGATCACGGCTGCCATGCGCCTTTTCGATTTCGTCGTAAATGTCGAGGATCGCGGAAATTCCAGCGTCTCCGATGGCATGGGTGCAGATCTGCAATCCAGCGGCGTCGGCGCGCATCATGCGATCGCGCATCAGCGAAAGCGGCTGCATCTCATCAGAGAGCAGGCCGCGATTGCCCGACTGGTCCGAGAAAGGCTCGAAAAAATATGCGGTGGCCGAGCCGAGCGAACCATCCGCGTAAGCCTTCACCGCGCCGATGCGCAGATACGGTCCACCCAACGCCCGCCGGATGCCGATTTTCACCTGGTCGTCCACCTGCGTGATCAACGGCGCGGCATAGATACGCGTGGTCAGCTTGCCTTCGTCAAGCAGCTCGGAGTAGATCGCGATGTCGGCGTAGTCCGGGTTCATGTGCTGCACGCTAGTCACGCCGAGCGAGGCGGCATGTTCGAGGGCTCGCTCAATTGAATGGAGGCGCTGATCGTGGCTGGGAGGCGGAACCGCTTTGAACAACAGATCCTGGGCCGCGTCTTTGAGCGCGCCCGTCGGATTTCCCTGCCGATCGCGGACGATCACTCCGCCCGCAGGATCTTGTGTTTGTGCGGTGATGCCAGCCAGCTTCAAAGCCAGCGAGTTCGCCAAAACCATGTGGCCGTCGTAGCGACTCACCGCCACCGGCGTATCGGGCGTCGCCGAATCAATCAGCTCTTTGGTCGGCAGTTCCGCGGGACTCCACTTGGTTTCATCCCAATCGCCGCCGAGCAGCCATTCGCCTCTGGCGCTTTTTTGGGCCCGCTCACGGATCCGGCGTACAAATTCCTGCGCACTGGTGGCGTCGTTGAGTTGCACGCTGTCGAGTTGCGCTCCGCCGTCGGTGAAGTGCACGTGGGCGTCGTTAAAGCCCGGCAACAAGCGCTTTCCGGCGGCGTCGACCACACGAGTATTGGGCCCGCGCCAGGCATCCACTTGAGCGCTTGATCCGACGGCAACGATGCGGTCGCCAAGAACGGCAATCGCGTCCGCCTCCGGGCGCGACGGATCGACGGTCCAGACCCGTGCGTTTTGAATGATGACGTCAGCAGCCGGTTTAGTTTGCGCGATGAGGGACAGGGCGCACGCGGTAACGATGACGAGATGCAGCAACCAGCGTTTCATTTGTTCTCCCTGTTATAAGTCGAAGCAGCGGCAAGGCACGCTTCCAAGCTCGTCAGCGTTCTCCCCACTTGAGCTTGGTGGCGAGCACTTCGAAAAATGTTTTATGAAAACGCAACAGCCTGGCCCGATGCTCCGCCTTAACGCAGCGCACGATGTCGCCATCTCGCGCCGGCATGCCCACCTGTCCATCGAAACTCAGAAAAGCTTCCTCGTTCCCCGTCTTGACGTGGATTTCGATCTCGACGGTATCGCGCACCACCACTGGACGGTGCGTCAATCCGTGAGGTGAGACAGGCGTAATCACGAACGCATCCACATCCGGGTTCAGAATCGGCCCTCCTGCTCCGAGAGAATACGCGGTAGAACCGGTCGGCGTGGCGATGATCAGCGCGTCGGCCCGGTAGCTGGACACGAACTCCGCGTTCACGAAAAGCTCGAAGTGATTCAAGCGCGCGATGGAGCTCTTGCTCACCACCACCTCATTCAAGGCGGCGTGCGTGGTCACGCTCCCGGCGCCGCGGATCAGCGAGCCCCTCAGCATCGACCGGCTGTCCACCGTGTAGCTCTCCTTCTCGATCGCCTCCAGAGCCGGATAAAGATCGGACAACGGAAGTTCCGTCATGAATCCAAGGGTGCCGAGGTTGATTCCGAGGATGAGCGTTCCGGCCTTTGCAACCGCGCGCGTCGCCGACAGCAGCGTGCCGTCGCCGCCGAGCACCAGCGCCAGATCCGGCGACCGCGTGGCCAATTCGCTTCGCGGCATCACCGAGGACGCCCGGAAATAGGCGGCGCTTTCCTTGTCCATCACCACCGCGTAGTTGCGTTGCTGCAGCCATTTTTCGAGCGCCGGTAGCACTTCGGTCAGCTCGGGACGGTCCGGCTTCGAAATGATAGCGACGGTCTTCTGGCGAGCTGGGTTTTGAGGAGACTTGGACACGTTGTCGGGGTTCCCTTCGGACATCGGATTTCGATTGTACAGAATCATCAGATGGCAGGCGGCGAAAACTCTGCGTGGAGAAGAAATTCGCGATTGCCTTCGCCGCCGAGAATGGGAGACTCGATCCATTCAGCGTGCGCGCATCCGAGTTTTAGGAGTGCCGCTTGTACCCTGGCCACGGCCGCTCGCTGCGCCGATTCGTCACGCACGATTCCGCCTTTGCCCACTAGTTCCCTGCCCGCTTCGAACTGCGGCTTCACCAGCACCACAATCTGGGCGCTAGACGAAGGGCAAGACGAAGCGGCGCGAATTACCGCTGGCAGCACCAGGGTGGCGGAGATGAAGGAGACATCCACGGCAATGAAGTCAATCGGCTCGCCGACGTCGCCGGGCTTGAGATAGCGGGCGTTGGTTTTCTCCAAAAGCCGAATGCGCGGATCGTTGCGCAGCCCGAAATCCATCTGACCATAGCCGGTGTCCACGGCAATCACCTTGGCGGCGCCGTGCTGCAACATGCAGTCGCTGAAGCCTCCGGTCGAAGCACCAATGTCGAGACAAACCTTGCGATGGAGATCGATTCGCCAGTGATCGAGCGCTTTCTCCAACTTAAGCCCGCCGCGGCTGACGTAGCGGAGATCCCCACCCAGGAGACGCAAGGTCGAGGCGGAATCAATTGATGCGCCCGCCTTCTCAATCTTCTGCTCGTTGACCAGAACTTTTCCGGCGAGGACGAGCGCCTGCGCGCGTTCGCGCGACGGCGTCAGTCCTCGATCCACAAGCAACTTGTCGAGACGAGTCTTCACTGAGGTCGAATGCATCGAGGCGCGATGCGACTAGCACCCCATGCAGTGCAGAATGTTTGAACCGATTCGTTAACAGAAGGTTACAAGAGTAAGTTCCCGCTTTTCCACAAACTTTTCCTCCGCAGTGTTGAAAAGTGCGGAAGATCATCGGGCCTTCGGGGTGATCGAAATGCAAGATCGAATTCAAGGTCGAAATTCACGGACAAAGCAGCTTAGAAGCCAGATGACCCGATGGCGCGATCACCCCACGAAGTCACCCTGCAACTTCTTCCAGAGTCTTCTGGTCGATATCGAAATTGGCATGCACGTTCTGCACATCTTCGTTATCTTCGAGCGCTTCCATCAGCCGGATCATCTGCGCCGCCTGCTGCCCTTCCAGCTTGATGTAGGTATCCGGAACCATGGCCACGCTCGATGAAGCGGGGGTGATGCCGGCCTTCTTCACTGCCTCCAACACGGCTTCGTAGGCGGAAGTGTCGGTCAGGATCTCCCAGTTCTCGCCATCGTCCTTCAAATCTTCGCCGCCCGCTTCCAGGATGATGTTCATCAGATCGTCTTCCTTGGCCGCCGACTTGGGGATGATGATGTCGCCCTTCTTGTGGAACATATACGCGACGGCGCCCGCTGCGGCCATGTTGCCGTTGTTCTTTCCGAACACGTGCCGGATTTCGCTGACGGTTCGATTGCGGTTGTCGGTAGAAATTTCCGCCAGCAAAGCCACGCCGCCCGGGCCGTATCCTTCCAGCACAAACTCTTCGTAAGTCAAGCCCGGCAGCTCGCCAGTGCCGCGCTGGATGGCGCGCTTGATGTTGTCGGCAGGCATGTTTTCGGACTTCGCCGCCAGGATCGCCGTGCGCAAGCGCGGGTTCATGTCGGGATCACCGCCCGACTTGGCGGCCATCGCGATTTCCTTGATGAGACGGGTGAAGATCTTGCCGCGCTTGGCGTCGAGCGCGCCCTTCTTGTGCTTGATAGTTGCCCATTTCGAATGGCCGGACATAGCTCTACCTCATCTCTAGAGAACGAAAATTGCGTTGATTCTCGGAATTATGGATCCGCCCGCGGAGGAAATCACAGCATCAGCCTCGACGTAAAACGTTCAGGCGAAGAGAGATTATAGCATGGGACGAGGGCCTGGTTATTGCGGATTTGGTGCCGAAACTGAGCGGCGCTCGTAGACCAGGAAGCCTATTTTCTCAACTCCCGCGGAACGTGCACTATCGAGGACGTCGGCAACCCAACCATACTTGGCTCTGGCATCGGCAGAGATGTAGACCTTTTTCTCCGATCCATGGTCGACGCTTTCCCGGATTTTGGTGGGCAACAGGTCGAGTGCTACCTGATCGTTACGAAAGAAGATTTTGTCGTCGCGTGTTATGGCGATAACTATCGCGTCTTCTCGGTTCGCGTGCGCCATGGAAACAGGATGGCTGATATGCGGCAGATCGACAGGCGCCCCTCGGTGTCCATCGACGTTCACAGGCATGAACAGATACAGCACCGAGAGCATGACGCCCACAAAGCCAGCGACATTGATACTGCAGATCAACTCGTTCGGTCGGTGCCGCTTGGGGTGCATAGTGCGTTCCTGGTATGTCGATTCCTAAATAACATGTCAACATGATCGGTCATGGCGATGCGACCGATTCTGTGGCCAGCGCCTCCAGTTTGTATTTCCACTTGAAGACCGTTGGCTCTTCGTTCACTTCCTTCAAATACAACTCGATCCGAGTCCATAACTCCTGCTTCGAGGTCACTCGGATGCCGCGCAGCAGAGTCCGTGCCAATTTCCCGAAGAACGACTCCACCAGATTGAGCCACGACCCATGCTTGGGGGTGAAAACGAACGCGAATCGATTGGGCACGCTCGTCAGGTACGCTCGCGTCTCCCGGGAGACATGCGCCGAGTGATTGCCCAGCACCACGCGAATGCGAGCGCCTAGGGGATAACGCCGGTTGGCCAAACCGAGAAACTCCACAAATTCTTGGCTGCGATGCCGCTCCCGTACCAAACCCAGCACCTCACCACTCAGCAGATCAATGCCGGCCAGCAGCGACAAGGTACCGTAGCGCTGGTATTCGTGATCCCGTCCCAGGGCGGCGCGGCGGCCCGGGACTGGCGGCAAATCCGGAGCCGTGTTCCCGATGGCCGGAATCCCAGGTTTCTCGTCATAGCTCAGCACCCCCCCACCTCTCCGGGAAGGCCCGTCCTTCGCCACACGGCTATCTCCCGGTACACATGTAAGACTTCAATCATCTTGGCTTCGAACTCCGGGTCGCGGCGCTCCAGATAGTACTCGATTTGGTGCGGCCGGACCGGGTGGGGCGCCAGAATCTTCGACACCGTCCCTCGCCCTAGTTTGGCTAAGTTTCCGTGGCCAGCGGGCCGACAATGTTTCCGCACGTGGTTGGCCAGCAACCGTGTCGTCCATAACTCCTGGGCATAGCCCAGATCCTTCGGTTTCTGGCAGGCCAGGTTGACCACCCACGTCTTGTCTTCCGCGCTGAGGCTCGCCCGCCGACCTCGACCGGCAAATCTTGCAAGGCCGCCCGCACCCCCAATTGCAGGGCTTTCGAAATGCACCGTTCGACTTTGGGACGATTGGTGTCCAGAGCCGCCGCGATCGCCGACACCGTCTCTCCCTGGGCATAGCGGAGCAGAACCTGGGCTCGTTGAACGCGCGCCACCGACTCCGATCGGGACTGCGATCGCTGGCGGAGCCAAGCCTCATCTTCTCGGGCAAGACTCAGTTTGGCACGAGTGCTGACAAAGGGCATCGACAGTCCCCCGACAGGTGGGATGTCGATAAGCCTATACCACAAAAGGACGCCAAGCCGTCGTCAGTGATCCCGGGCCTCTCTTCGGTAACCGCCTCGGATGACTCGCGGGGCTGTCATCAGAGGAAATAACACAGAAATGGACGGTATGCGGTAGGCTTGGTTGGCTCCGAACATGCCCGACAAGTCTCTCGACAGCCTGTTGTTCCAACTAGAAGCCTGCCGCTATCGCTTCGGCCGCCAAGAAGTCGCGCGCGCAGTAAAGTTGCTGAATCGTCTCAACGCCGTGCGCCTTCCCGATCCGGCTTCGCTGATCCGCTTCCACGAAGCTCTACTTTTCCTGCGCGCCTTTCCTCAAGGACCAGCCGTGGTTCGCACCACCGAGTGCATTCTGAATACCTTCCACAGAAAAGTTGAAGCATTACGCAAAGCTGGCGCTGACATGGACGACTTCGACACCTTTGAGGTCTCCGGCATTGCCGGAACAAAGATGGAAGACACGGTAAGCTTCGATGTAGCCAGATGGCTCATCAAGCGAATGCACGGAAAGGTCCAAATCGCATGGGAAAACTACGAGCCGGGACGAGCGCTAGGCAGGACAGGCCCGCGCTTCATACCGTTGCTCGAGGACGATGCGTATGTCGAGGCCGACACGCCATGGCGCCAGTGGCTTGAGGCGGCTGGGGGCAAGAAGCACGCCACGCCTGCGTGGCTGATTGAACGCTTCGAACAGCTGCCACTGCCTCCTCAAGAAAAAGCTGAGCTCTACGAATCGCTGCGCGTGCCCTTGGGTTGGAATCTCGGGAACTCCGTTATCACGCGCACGCGAAACTGGAAGCCGGTGCGCAGAGTTTATTACCACAGCGAGCTGCTGATCAGCCGAAGCCAGGTGTCGCTGGCCGAGGAGTTGGCGCGGCCTCCAGTGCAACTGATAAAGCTTTCGCGCCGGCAGGGCACGCAAATCATGGACATGATCCGTGAGGTCATGCTGGTGCGCTACCGCGAACTTTACGGCACGACGCTGGGCGATGCGGATTCGGTGGTCCGAGCCGAAGTAGGACGAGGAGTGACGATCTATCTCTGGAACCTGCCACCAGATCGCCGTCTGCCGCTGCGTGCGTATGTCGCGGGATTGACGCTGAAGAATGGCGTGCCCATCAACTACATCGAAGCCATCGGACTCTGCGAATGGATGGAAATCGGGTTCAACACCTTCTACACTTTTCGCGGCGGCGAAGCGGGATGGATCTACGCGCAAGGGCTGCGTTGCTTATGTCATCTCATGGGAACGACATGCGTTTCCGTCTACCCGTATCAACTGGGCCAAGACAACGAAGAGGCGATTGAATCGGGCGCGTTCTGGTTTTATCGGAAGCTAGGCTTCAGGCTGGGACGTGCTGATCTGCAACGACTCGCGGAACGAGAAGAAGCAAGAATCGCCGCCGACCCAAAACACCGAACGCCGGCCAGAACGTTGCGCCGCCTGGCGGCTGGCCACGCGTTCTACGAGTTGCCGGGCAGCGAAGTGGGAGCGTGGGACACGTTCAGCACGCGCAATGTTGGCTTGCGCATGAATCATCGAATGGCGCGAGAGTTTCAGGGCGACAGCGTCCGAATTCGCAAGGAGTCTGTGCGCTCGGTCGCAGGGATTCTCGGCGCAGATACGTCTGCATGGACGTCTTCCGAACGCGCGAATTTCGAGAATCTTGCGCTGGTCCTGGCGCTGGTTCCCGGCCTTGCTACCTGGAAGCGCGAGGAGAAAGAGGCGCTGGTGCGGATTATCCGCAGCAAGTCCAAAGCTTACGAGATGGCTTATCTTCACCTCACGCAGCGGCACGAACTCTTTCGAGAAGCGCTGCTCAAGCTTGGGTCCAGTTCTAGCAGCAGCCCATCTTGACTTCGCCGGTAACGGTGAGTGGAGGGCCGAAGGCGTCCTGTGACACGGGAGCGCCGTTTAGTGTCTTGATCCAACGCAGCACCGCATCACATACGACCAGCACAACGCCCACGATAAACATGCTCATGAGGGCTGAATCCAAGTAGCCGGTAAATTCCTGACCGGGCTTGGAGGTCAATGGCCAGAAGATGTTCTTGATCGACAACACTCCCGCCGTAAGCGTAGTGACGCCCACGAAGCACATCGGAACTGCCGTTATCCATACGTACTTCTGCTTACCCATGTTAATCAGGAAGCTAGTCGTCACCGCCAGCGCAATGGTTGCCAGCAATTGGTTGCCGGTGCCGAACAACGGCCATAGCGTGGAAATACTTCCGTTGTAGATCAGGTATCCCCAGCTCAGAACGACCAGAAAGCTGGCGATCAAGTTTCCGGGCAGCCAAGCATGGTTGCCGAAGGGCTTGTGTACCTTGCTTATCAGTTCTTGCAGGACGTAGCGGGCCACGCGGGTGCCCGTGTCGATCGTGGTCAGGATAAAAAGGGCCTCGAACATGATGGCGTAGTGATACCAGTACCCCATCAAACGATTCATCCCCGGCATACCGCGGAAGATTTGTGCCATGCCGACAGCCAGCGAAACCGCGCCGCCGGTTCGCCCCGCCAGCTTCTCTCCGACTTCACGGGAAAACATATCCAGATTGACCGTGGTCAGGCCCAGGTGGCTGAAGACCTGCGGCGTGGTATTAATCGCAAAGTAGTCGCCTGGATTCAGCGAGCAGGCCGCAATTAGAGCCAGAATGCCCACCAGCGACTCCGCAATCATCGCGCCGTATCCAATAAAGCGAGAGTCGCTTTCTTTATCCAGCATCTTCGGTGTCGTGCCAGAAGACACCAGTGCGTGAAAGCCCGAGATCGCTCCACAAGCAATGGTTACAAAGAGAAATGGGAACAGACTTCCTTTGATGATCGGTCCCCCGCCATGGACAAACTGCGTGACGTTCGGGAACTGGATGTTGGGATGAACCACGAAGACACCGATGACCAGCACGGCAATCGTGCCCAGCTTAACGTAGGTCGAGAGATAGTCGCGCGGTTCCAACACCAGCCAGACGGGAAGAACAGAGGCCACCAGGCCGTAGATGGCCATGAGGAGCGTGATCTCGTGGGGTGTGAAAGTCAGAGCCGAGGCAGCTCCGCTCTCAGCTACCCAGTGCCCGGCGATCACGCTGCCGATCAAGAGAACGACACCAAAGATACTGGGGCCGGTAACCGTAATCTTCCCGGCGTGGCTCTTGAACATCCACAATCCCATGATGACGGCGATGGGAATGGTCATGCCGATAGTGAATACTCCCCACGGACTATTCGAAAGCGCGTTGACCACTACGATGCCGAGGCCGGCGAGCGCGACCAGAAGAATAAAGAGCACGGCGATCATTGAGACCAGGCCGGCAAAAGGACTGATTTCGGTGCGGGCAATATCGGGCAGCGAGCGGCCGCGGTGACGTATCGAAGCCACCAGCACTGTAAAATCCTGCACGCACCCAGCCAGGACAGCGCCAATCAGAATCCACAGGAAGCCCGGCGCAAACCCAAATTGCGCCGCCAGAGTGGGCCCCACTAGCGGCCCTGCTCCGGCAATGGCCGCGAAGTGATGCCCGAAGAGCACCCATCGTGGCGAAGCGACGTAGTTATGTCCGTCGGGGCAAGTGTGCGCGGGAGTGGTACGGCGATCGTCGAGCGCCATGGCCTTCGCCGCAATAAACGCGCTATAGTAACGGTAAGCAAGCGCGTACACACATAACGCACCCAACAATACCGGGAAGGTATTCATCACTCGCTCCAGTTCCAGCACGTAGTGGCCGATCCTGCCAGCCCAATCGAGGCATCCTACACCAGTCGCGGAATCTGAAACAACGATTTCCCTTGCGCCCCTTCGTTTGGGCGAAACACGCGCTACAATGTCGGGCGTATTCCGCTGCCGAACCGAAAGGATCGAGTATGGACATGCCACAAGAGAAGCAAACGGCAAGTGAGGAACAACCCCTTGTCCGCTTTGGCCTTGGGCTCGCCAACTGGAGCGAGCGGTGGTTCCCGGATCCACTGATTTTTGCGTTGCTGGGAATCGTAGTGGTCTTCATTGTCGGGCTCTGGCTCCATCAAAGTCCCGGCAAACTCGCTATCCAGGGCGGAAAGAACTTCTGGACTCTAGTCCCATTCACAATGCAGATGGTGATGATCATCATCGGCGGATATGTCGTCGCCTCCACGCCGATCGTGTATCGCGCCATCCGAGCCTTGGCTGGAATCCCAAAGACACCGCGGCAAGCTGTCGCCCTGGTGGCGTTGTTCTCCATGCTAACGTCGCTGATCTCGTGGGGCTTGAGCCTGATTTTCAGCGGACTGTTTGTTCGCGAACTGGCGAATCGCGTCAAGGGGATGGACTACCGCGCTGCAGGCGGCGCTGCGTATCTTGGTCTCGGAGCCGTCTGGGCGCTGGGATTGTCTTCTTCCGCCGCCATGCTGATGGCGACCAAGTCCTCCATGCCGCCATCGTTGTTCAACATTAGTGGCCTGATCCCGCTCACTCAAACTCTTTTCTTGTGGCAAAGCATCGTGACGGCTCTGATCCTGATTGTGATATCGGTACTGATCGCCTGGTTGTCCACGCCGTCGCCGGAGAACGCCCGAACCGCCGAATCCTACGGCATCCAATACGAGCCGATTCGCTCCAGTCTGCCGTTGGAGGAGAAGACCAAACCCGGCGAGTGGCTGGAATACAGTCCGCTGCTGACAATCCTGGTTGCTGCGCAGCTGTGTTGGTATTTGGTCGACGTGTTCCGCACTGCGCCGCAAGGCGCGCTGGCGGCGCTCGACCTTAATACTTACAACCTCATGTTCATCACACTTGGGCTTCTATTGCATTGGCGCCCGAAGCGCTTCATGCGTGCCGTAGCGGATTGCGTTCCCGCCACCGGCGGCGTGCTCATCCAGTTCCCGTTTTACGCGGTGATCTTTGGAATGATTGTGGGAACCGGGATCACAGATGCGCTGGCGAAACTTTTCGCCTCTATCAGCACCCACAACACCTACCCCTTGCTGGTAGCGATGTATTCGGCGGTGCTCGGCATTTTCATTCCCTCCGGCGGCAGCAAGTGGGTCATCGAGGCGCCGTACGTGCTGCAAGCGGCGAATCTGCACCAGGTGCATCTGGGATGGGTAGTACAGATCTACAACGCATCGGAAGCGCTGCCCAATTTAGTCAATCCCTTCTGGATGCTGCCTCTGCTGGGAATATTGAAATTGAAGGCCAGAGACATCGTCGGATACGGAGTGCTGCAGTTGATCGTCCACATACCCGTCGTGTTCTTCCTGTGCTGGTTGTTTGCGCACTATATTCCGTACTTGCCGCCGGTGAAATAGCGGCCCAACTGCGTAGGCCTCCGAGAACAACAGCCGTTTACGTTGCAGTACGTGGCCGGACACGATAACATTAAGGTCGCAGGCGGGGAGCAGAGTAGGCAAGAGGCCGGTGCGAAATCCGGCGCAGTGGGAAATCCCTCACCAGCAGACGTAGCTAAGTCATTGATTACATGTAATGTACAGCGTGCGGAAGTGGTGGAACTGGCAGACACACCATCTTGACCCGACCTACCTGAACCAAAATAGTTAACCCCCTTCAGAGTCAATGCTAGGCGCTCATTCTAAAGCACTTCCCTAGAAATCACTGAAACACCCAACACAACCAGGCAACGCTCAAAAGAGTCGGCACCGGGTACAAAAACGGGTACAACTCATTTTCGCTATTCGCGATCTTCCCTGTCTGAGAAATCGCAATGATAACGCTCGAGTTTTGCACTCTCGTCACCGCTGTGAAAGCGGGAGCACTAAACGTAACTCTAACAAACTACAGGAACACGGACGCACTGCGATGGCGTTCTAGGAGCAGCAAGAAACACCTTATTGTGTCCCCGATGTGTCCCCGGCACTTTTGGAGATTCTGGACTTCCCTGCCCGTTTCTGACTCTCTGAAACAATGGTAGATCGCAGCCTTTTCAGCGACACCGTAAGTCATTGATAGTCACCTGAGGTCAGGAGTTTTGTGGGCTTTCTTGTGGGCTGTTGCCGGACGGAACCGTGGAACACCGGTCGCGTCCGCCAGTCAACGAATGAGGCTCGGATCGAGCGTGCCGAACCGAGGCCCTGTCACGGCATAGTCGAGCCGAATAGCCACCCGATACCAATGCGCATTTGCGGGACTCAACCCGTCCGAGCATAAGCGTGTTCTTAATTCGTTCTGGCTAATTTCCCTTCAGTGTTTGCTTGGCCTGTCCGCGATCGTTTTGCTGGTCGAGAACCATTTTGTAGGAGACGTAGTACTTATAGATGTTGCTAACGTATTGGATGGTCTCCTGGCCGATATCTTTCGCCACCAACAATTCCATGTTGCCAAACCACTTGCCACTCGGTTTATTCGCGTCGCCCGATGGGCGCAGAGAGGCCGGGGGTTCGGCGGACCTTGTAGTCTTGGGGTGCCGTGCCGCTCCGGCAACTGGCAGAACTGACAGCCCGCGCGGAAATCGGATACGGGAGTACTGGCGGAGAGGGAGGGATTCGAACCCTCGATACAGGTGTTAGCCCGTATAACGGTTTAGCAAACTAAGGCGTCCTGGGGCCTGTTGTTCGGATTCAACAATTTACGTCGGAGTGGGACGGCCATTTTCGGGCAGACACGGCTTGTTCGGGCACAACTGTGCAGCAAGAGTGCACCGCGCCGACACCTCAGCGCAACTCTATCCCCGCACCCGAAAACCTGTTGCGCTCCATTGGTGTCGTTCTAGTACAGCAGGTTTGGCCTGACCCGCCTTTCGGCATAAAACAGTACGGCAAGTCGTGGGATATGCTAGAAGCGAGTGTAGGCACATGGGTTGTCGGGCCGGCGGGCGGCGACGACTTCGTTGCATCCAGGTCGGTCTAAACAAGAAATAGTCTGCAGAAGGGGACGCGATGAAGCGCACGTGGACGATCATAGGGGTAGGCGACGTGCCGGACAGCTTCAAATGGTACCAAGCGCTGTTCGGTCAGCCGGCTACCCTTCCTGCCCATGATTACTTTGGGCAAATCCTCGATTCAGATGGAACTGTCTTGCTCTGCCTCCACGAGTGGGGCGCCCACGAGCATCCCTCATTGATGAGCCCAGATCAAGGGACACCCGGCAACGGCCTCCTGTTGTTCTTCCGTGTCGATGATTTCGACCTGGCGCTTAAAAGGGCACGCTCTCTCGTCACTCGGCTCGAAGAGGAGCCACACGTGAATCCGAACACTCAAACCAAGGAGTTCTCGCTCCGAGATCCGGACGGATATTACGTTACGATCAGTGCGCTCTCTGCGGCCTGACAAGGCGCTGCATCTACCGAGCGCTAGCCTGAGCTTCATGGGGCAGCTCCGCCCGACTTCGCTCCGCTCGCTCGGCAGCTCTGCCGTCAGAGTGACCATTGCGTTAGGGAGCGCATCGCGGAGTTTCGATTATTCTGATCGAGTCGCGAGATAAGTGGAAGTAATCCCGGGAATGTTTTCTCAACGACGCGGGCGCCAAGTCGGCTTCGGAGAGATCTCCCCGAAGACTTGACCGCCGATCTAGCTTCCGGTTTACCGACTACATGGGACTGATCACTCTGCAAGCGGTGGCGATGACTCGTCATGAATCGTGCGGCCGCATCGCTTGGTACAATGAACTCCAGGCCACTTTGGGTGGCCAGTCTATTTTCGGGAGCCTTTTGCTTTGCCTTTGTCGATAAGAGGTCTGTGCAGTTTTGTTCAGTTGACGATGATCTTCGCCGGCGGGCTGGTATCCCCTACTGTCGCCGAGCCAAGAGTACAGGCCGTTCCGGAGAGTTCGTACCGTTTGCATTTTTTCCATACACATACTGGGGAGCGATTGAACATCGTCTACCGCAACAGCGAAGGCTACGATCCGGAAGCGCTCGCACGCCTGAATAGCTATCTGCGAGACCACCGCACCGGCGAAATTCGCGAGTATGATCCCCGGGTATTCGACCTTCTGCACGACTTGACTACTGCGCTGGGGAATCCCGATCTCGAGATTGATGTCATCTGCGGCTACCGCACGCCCTGGAGCAACGAGTTCCTCCGCACGCATGGGCATGGTGTGGCCCGCAATAGCCTCCACATGCAGGCGATGGCCATTGACATCCGGGTGCCCGCCGTTCCTACCGCACAATTGAGAGATGCTGCGTTGGCGCTGCATCGGGGTGGTGTGGGCTACTATGCGGCATCGAATTTCGTGCACGTCGACGTGGGCCGGGTCCGGCGTTGGTAGTTCGGCGCCATCACGGGTACGGATAACCCTTGGCCAGCGCGGTCGCCAGTTCGGCATCGCGTCCGTAAATGTCATCGCTGAAGTGAACCTCGCCGTTCGCGTAGGCGAGTGCGGTTCCGTAAAGGATGAATACCGGAACTCGATTCACGAGGTTCACCGTGACATCATCTTTTCCGCTCTGCATCGCTTGTTTTACTCGCTCCAGCGTCCATCCGGGATTATTGCGCAGTGCCCACGCGGCGAGTTCGGCGGGCTTTTCGACGCGGATGCAGCCATGACTGAAATCACGGCGGGAGCGGGAGAACAGCTCCGGAGAGGGCGTGCTGTGAAGATAGACGTTGTGCTCGTTCGGGAATATCAGTTTGACCAGGCCGAGCGCGTTGGCAGGGCCGGGCTTCTGCCGCACCATTAGCTTTCCCGCCCGCAGTTGCGCCAACACATCATCGGAAATATTTCCCGAGGTAACAATTTTACCGTCGTATGTAACGACCTCGTAGTTCTTGCGCGCTATGTAGCTGCGATCGCGCTGGATGGCGGGAATAATCTCGCCGCGAAGAATGCTGGGAGGAACGTTCCAGTACGGACGGAAGACAACGTAAGTCATCTCGCGCGTGAAGACAGGTGTTTGTGTGCGCATCGCTTTTCCGACTACCACGCGCATATCCATCGCGACGTTGTTGTTTTCATCGAGGGCGCGCAACCGGAAATCGGGAATATTTACGATGATCGGCGGTGCGGAAAACTCCGCCGGTAACCAACGCCAGCGCTCCAAGGTGAGCTGCAACTGAAGTACTCGCTGCTGTAGGGGAACATTCAACTGTTTTATGGTACCGGGGCCGATGCGACCATCGCTATCAAGTCCGTGGCGGCGCTGAAAACGTTTCACCGCATCCACCAGAGCGCCGGCGTAGGTTTGGTCATCTCCCGTCAAGGTGGCATCGGCTGGCAGATCACCAACGAGTCGCAAGAAATGCGCTAAACGTGACACCCCTGCGTATGATTGTCCCGGGTCGATCGGCTTAGTAACCTCAGGGAGCTTTTCCCCATCGTCCGTGCGCGCAAGTTCCAGGTAATGCCCAAGCGCCTCCTCGGTGCGGCGATAGCCTGGAAAGGGAGGTTCCACTCCGTCCAAGACCGCTTGCACATCCGAAGCGGTCATGATCCGCTCGCGTAGAAACTGGGCTAGGTCGTATTTCTTTTTTTCCACGCTCAGGCCGACTTTGAAATGCGCCGGATTGATCCGTCCAATGCGCAGGTCGGACACATATCGCATGGTGCAGACCGTGAGCGCCACGTCAAAACGCGCCGCCTCTGGACCACTCGCAGAGGCTTGCAGCGCGCGGACTCTCTCCTCCCATCGCGAGGCATCATAATCTTCCGGGTTGAGTCCTTTCTTCCCGGCATTCTTGAAAATCTCGATCAGCGACCGGGCCTGCGGTACCGGCTGTGAGCCCTGAAGCCAGGCAGGAGCGAATCCGGTCGGCTCGTAGAACTTCTGCAGCCAGGTGCGATAGTCGCTGAAGTTCGGCCAGCGCATGTCTTCAAGGTTCCCGCTCGTAACCAGATTCTGGATGTCGGTTTGCTGCCCGACGCTGAGACATGCCAAGCACATGACAAAAAGAGCGGTTTTCCACGCGAAACGTATCCCACGGCAAGCGACTTGCACTTCGTAGCTCCCTTCCGGATTACTTGTTCCCCACCTCGCTCAAGATCTGTGCAGTCTACAAGCAACCATGCCTGCAGGTAACTGGCAAAAGTGGCACTCTGCAGGGAGAACGTCTGAGCTCTCTTGTGCCTGCGATATGCAAACCGCAACCAGCGTCGCAGCCGCTATTTCAACGATACTCCGCCTCATACGACACCTCGCGCTGTTTTTTGAGCGTAAGTCTGCTCTCCGCCGTCGCAGGAGTCAATGCCATCCAATGCGGAGTAAAGCGATTCTAGACACGGGCTGCTAGGGAACATGCTCCGTATCGACATTGCCGCGTTCTACACGTTCGACGCTGTTTCAGGGAAGCTCATCTCGGAAAAGATTTACTACGATCAGGCGAGCGTTCTTGAGAGATGCAAGGAAGGTAAAGGTCGGTGGTGGCGTGGCGCACTACAAGAAGAGCCGATTCTGAACCTGTGCGAGTTCGACGGCCACAGAGCATCCTTCGTCGTCGTTCGCGACGTGGTTGATCCGGGTGCTTATGGGAGCCGCAAAAGCGGGATATTATGCGCCGGTACAATGATTGTAACCGCGCAGAATGCGCTCAGTCGCCGAGCGGGTCGGACCGGGGCTTTTCCAAGGCTCATTGAACAGGAACGATATCGAATTCTATTTTGACTTCGTCTTTGACCTTAACGGTTCCGCCCGCGATGCGTATTGGATTTATGCCGAAGTTGCTCTGCTTGACCGATGCAGAACCCCGATAGTGTCCCGCCTCCAAAGAAACCACCACCATAACGGGTTGATTCTTTCCGTGCAGGTTTAGATTTCCACGCACCTCCCAGTGAGCGTCCCCGGCTTTGGTTATAGCGGTGGAACGATACGAAATCTCTGGAAAATGCTCGACATCGAGAACCGCAGTCCCTTCCATCGTGTGTTGGATTTCGGCACGCTTGTCGACCGAGATTTCCGGGTCGAGCACACGCATCTTGCGCGAGTCCACGCGCAGCTCAACGCTTGGACTGGCGGAGGAATCGATCTTACCCTCGTCAATTGGAGCTTGTATTTCGTGATCGTGTGCAAACGCGGAGAACGCGCCGGACTTGAAGACTCGGATCGTTAAACTGGATTTGTTCACATCGATCGCTTGGCGTTGGGCATAGAGCGTGTTTGGTCCGAGGCAGACAACTATTGCCAAAATTCCCAACGCCAGCTTCGTAAGTCTCATTGCCCCCCGTTTCCGCGTCTCCATTCGTCTCCATAGCCTATGGCACCTGGAAAGATACGTTGCTCGAAAGCGTGCCGCTGGGCGTTACCTGTGCCTACCGAAAACTCCGTCTGGTCTTTAATAGGTTCCCCAAAAGCACCTCGTAACAATGTTACATGCCTTGCCCTCCTAAGCTCCCCACCGATGAACTTCTATCTGGATGTTGCTGATTCTTAGGCTTCTCGCCCGCGATGACATTTTCGCGAACCACAGGTATAAAGTTCACCTGCTCGCGGCTTGAGAACCCGCAGGGCATGGGTCACAGTGGCTATGTAGCTGAAAGCAACCGAGCGGCGACTTCTGGCGGCAATGGGTTATAGAAGAATCCCGAAGCCCACTCGAATCCAGTAACACGAGAAATTTGGGGCAAGATTTCTATGTGCCAATGGAAGTCCTCCTCGATTGTTTTCCAGTAGTTCCCTCTTGGACGCAGAAACGGTCGGTCGTGCACCGACAGGTTGTAGGGCGGCCCGCCCACCTTTCGATCCAGCTTCTGCAACACATCACGCAGAATCAGAGCCAAATTCTCGCTTTGAGTTGCTCCGATTCGGCTGAATGCGCTGCTGTGAAACTTGGGCAAGATGCACATCTCAAACGGAAAACGTGACGCGAACGGAGCAAACGCCACAAAATCCTCATTTTCACCAATCAACCGCTTCCCACCCTTTAATTCTTGCTGGAGTACGTCGCAATATATGCAGCGCTCCTTCAAAGCGAAGTAGTCACGAGCGATCATGAGTTTCGTCTTAACTGCGCGCGGGGTTATCGGGAGTGCGATCAACTGCGAGATTGAATGACTAATGGTGTGCGCCCCGGCTTCCTCACCGTGATTCTTGAAGATCAAAACGTAGCGCACCCGCTTATCCCCCTCAAGATCGGTGATGCGAGCTATGTGAGCTTTGATAACGTCATAGATTTCCTCGATTTCTAATTCATGCAGGCTACGGTCGTGCCGCGATGTCTCCACAATGATCTCGTGTGCTCCTACACCGTTCATCAGATCGTGCAACGCTTCGGGTCGTCGCTCCAGTTCGCCTTCTATCCGTAGACGTGGTTGGGAGTTTGGTACAACTCTTACGGACCACCCCGGGCCGTTAGGAGCAGAGTCGCGCCTTCGGATGGCGAAGACTTCCCCCGGCGTTGCGGACTCATTTCTCTCGCAGAATACGCACGAGGCTGTGCTCCTAGAGAATTTCTTGAAATGAAAGTCCCTCGTTTGAAGCCCGTTGCCGTCCGCCACGATTACCCAGCGGTCAGTGAAGATATCCTTACGTATTTGGGACATTTGAACCTCTGCTCCGGAGGCGCAATCACTGAGAACAGTGTGGCACGCCACGCGATACAACTGTCCAAGTTGCTCCCGTACATGCCCAAAAGTGAGCCTCGGGAGTTCGTCTACAGTGAAGTAGTGTATTACTGCCTTTGGAACCCTTGGGTCAGTAGAAGGTCGGGATTAGCTTTGATTTCACGCGTCACCTTGGCAATTTTCCAGCCGCTCTTATATGGTCGCCTGTTTGGCCCGAGCTTCACTGTACGGGTCCAAACCGTTTGCTTCAGGAGCATGCCATCCGACATCAGGCGATAAGTGACTTCGCAGTCTCCCGGATTCGCACTGCGGCGGACATACTCCGCTACGGGTTCGCAGTGAGCGCGGAGTTTAGCCATTTTAGCCATAACGATGCAGAACGGGGCTAGGCAGCAGGCCGGCGCAACGAAAATAATAATTCCACTCTTGGCATCAGAAGTCAAAAGACTTCGCCGTCCATCGCCGGTTCTGCGGTGGAGGCCGGTTTAGTGACTCGAAGAGTGCCTCCAGCCGTGGCATTGGAAGCGCCCATGGTGCAGTGCAGAACCTCGCTTGGGCATCAGGTTTGTGTCAAGCTATGGGCATGGCAAAGAAACGCACCAAAGCCGATAGATTAGAGCGGCAGACTGAACAACTCGGGAAAAGGGTAGATCGCCATCCAGACGAGATCGGGAAAAAGAAACCTGCCCGCGAGGACGTGAACCAAGCCGCTGCCCAGACAGTGAGAGAGACACTCGCACCGAAGTCGGACGAGCCAACCGTCCTGATCCCGATTGAACAGCAGATTCAACAACGCGCCTACGAACTTTACGAGCAGCGCGGAAGGACTGACGGTCACGAATTGGACGATTGGCTTCGAGCCGAACGCGAGGTAAAGGGCAAGCAGGCGAACGCGGCAGCGGCATAGCCTCTGGCAGTCCCCAAGAGCGGTTGGTGATTGTCGCGAGTGACGCTGGCTGTGCAATAGCCTCCGCAAACGTGTTACTTGGTTGATTGTCTGCGGGGTCTCTGCTTCGGCGAAATAGAACGGATGATGAGTTTCCCATTCCCGCTTGCTGCGAGAGGCGTCTTGGTTTGGGTAACCGCAGCGGCGATAAGAGCCTCGATCTCAGGTCGTGACAAGGTTGCCTCGGATTCCAAGCGGACGAAGCGATTCTGAACACCCGAGCCCAGCAGTACCGTATGCGGATCGGGAAGTCTCGCGCCGTGGTAGAAATGCAAACCAATCCCATTCGCATCTGCGGCGAGGGAAAGGATCGCGTTGGAAGCGCGTTCAGTGGAACAATATGCGATGACGAAAAAATTGTAGTTGTCATAGACCAGTTCGTTCGCAGTGGGGAGTCGCTTCTTTAATGCTCTCCGCACCGCACGAATGAAGGCTTGGTTCTTCGGCTCAAACTTGTCGATGAAGGTCTTGACTTGTTCTTCGGCGGATTTGTCCAAGCAGCCCTCCCAAACGGACGGACCGTTCCTGATGCTCAGTGAAGTGAAATTCTATCGTAATCACTGTGTGCCCAACCCCTGACCGTCCGTTTGTGCTCTCGATCACCTCGTCCCTGCTGTCCAAGGTCGCAAAATGGAAAATGGAAGGCAATACCATGCACGGCAGCGAAACGGTGGCTATTGCGAACGATTTCATGCAGCTTTCAACTTCTCAAGCGCATGGCGTTGCGTCCCAGCTCTTTGTCGTTTCTCCTTAATTAGGGCTCTCCCTCAATAGAGAATAACGACACTAAGGCTTATCATCAATATTTTCCGGGTTTTATTCCGGTGGATGCGTCGGAAGTAGCGCAGGCCTATGTACGTGCAATTTCAAACCCGATGTCGGGCCGCGTTTTGAAACTGCACAAAACGGATTCCTGACTGAAGGTCCGCGATCGCTCGATTGGCATGACCAGCTTTTCCTCCAAGTGGATTCTCTCTCTCATTCCACTCGGCACAAATTTCGCCGGTCACGTCACCCCGGTCTACCCAGTTTTGAGGATCGTCAACATGAAAAGTGTGGATCGGCGGAGCAAAGAGAAGGATTTGAACCTGCGCGCGAGCGGAGAGAGTTTTCGCCTGATTGTCGATGTCATACCTCAGTTCATCACTGTCATTGACCCGGAGGGAAGAGTTCTCTATGCGAATCAACTGCTGCTCGAATACATCGGTTGGAATTTGGAAGAGCTGAAAGCGAATGATTTTCCTGCGATGATTTTCCATCCGGATGATTTCGAAAGATTGCGCGATGAACGCCACAAGGCTCTGGCCCGCGGTGTTCCGTTTGAACAAGAACTACGGTCACGCCGGAATGACGGGCAGTATCGCTGGTTTCTCGTCCGTTACAACCCGCTGCGCGATGAACGGGGAAACGTTCTTCGCTGGTATGCATCGGCAACTGACATCGAGGACCGAAAACAGGCGGAAGCGGCGCTCCGCAAAAGCGAAAGGGAACTTCGCACCATTATCGAAACCATTCCGGCTTTCGTCGTGAGCGCTCTACCGGATGGCTCCGTGGATTTTCTAAGTCAAAGTTTACTGGATTACACGGGCCTCTCCAGGGAGCAGTGGCTGGGCTGGGGGTGGAGGGACATAGCCCATCCCGAAGATGCCGACAGGGCAGTGAACAAGTGGCGGGTGGCGTTGGCGGATGGAGAACCTCTCGAGGTAGAAGTACGCTATCGGCGGGCGGACGGGAAATATCGCTGGTACCTGGGCCGCCAAGTCCCGCTGCACGACGATCAGGGAAACATCGTTAAGTGGTACGGGACGCTCCACGACATCGAGGACCGAAAACAGGCGGAGGCGGCGCTCCGCAAAAGTGAAGAGCGGAACCGCAGCCTGCTTCAGATCAACAATGCCATCATTACGAACCTGACCGAGCAGGCCCTCCTGCACTCTATTTCCGAGGCCTTGCATCATGTCATCTCCTTCGACCGGTGCGCCATTACCCTCTATCATCCGGAGAGAGACTCATTCCGCTTCCTCGCCGTGGAGGGAGACCTGCTCTCGGACTACTTCCGAACGGGGCTGGAGGACCGCCGCAACGAGACCAGCGCCGGCTGGGTGTTCGACCATAAGCGACCGCTCCTGCGCCACGATCTTGAAAAAGAACAGCAGTATGCCAATGAGCGCCGCCTCGTCGCAGAGGGCATTCAGTCGATGTGCGCCTTTCCTCTGGTTTTCCAGGGAAAGTGTATGGGCACGCTCAGCTTGGTAAGCCGGGGAAAGGATCGGTATTCGGAAGAGGACGCCATGTTTTTGCAGGAAGTGGCGAACCAGGTTGCATTGGCGATTCAAAATATGCGGTCCTTCCAGGAAATTGACAGCCTGAAGGCAAGGTTGGAGAAGGAAAACGTTTATCTCCGGGAGGAACTGCGCACCGAGCACAACTTCGAGGAGATCGTGGGCAATAGTCCAGCACTGCTCAAGGCGCTCCACGCTGTCGATCAGGTCGCTCCTACAGATTCAACCGTGCTCATTTACGGGGAAACGGGGACGGGGAAGGAACTCGTGGCGCGCGCGATCCACAGCCGCAGCGCCCGCGACGGCCGTGCCCTGGTTAACGTGAACTGTAGCGCCATCTCGGCTGGTCTGGTGGAGAGCGAACTCTTTGGCCATATGAAGGGGGCCTTCACGGGGGCTCTGGAGCGGCGCATCGGCCGCTTCGAGCTTGCTCACGGCGGCACGATCTTCCTCGACGAAATCGGGGAGCTGTCCCTGGAGACGCAAGTGAAGCTGCTCCGCGTTCTGCAAGAACACGAGTTTGAGCCGGTAGGGAGCAGCCGCTCTCTGCGCGTGGACGTGCGCGTGATTGCCGCCACCAATCGCAACCTCCATGAAGCAGTCCAGGCGGGCCGCTTCCGCTCAGACCTCTTCTACCGCCTCAACGTTTTTCCCATCGAGCTTCCCCCTTTGCGAGAACGCCGCTCCGACATTCCCCAGCTAGTGGCTTTCTGCATATCCCGGTTCTCCAAGCGGTTAGGGAAGAAGATCGACGGCGTTTCACGGGAATCGATGGAGAACTTGGTGAACTATCCATGGCCCGGAAACATTCGTGAGCTGCAGAACGTCATTGAGCGCGCAGTTATCTTATCGGTGGATCCGACCCTCCGGCTGGACCGCGACCTTATGCCGGTTGCCTCCTCTGCGAAAGGCATGACGGCTCCGGAGACGGATGCTCCCGAGCATCGGCAGGCTGACCTCGAGTCTCCAAAACTACTCCTAACACTGGACGAGGTAGACCGAAACCACATCCTCGCCGCCCTTCAGAATAGCGGTGGAGTGGTTGATGGTCCAAAAGGTGCGGCGAGGATCTTGAACCTCCATCCAAACACGCTTCGCCACCGGATGGGTAAGCTCGGCATCAAGGGATCGCGCCACCGCCCATCGTAGTTCCTCCCACACCAACTCGCGCGTGATTACCAAATGTGGTGGCTCCGCCTCTGAGTCCAGCACCCTGGAGGAAGCGGTCGCCTGCGCATCCTAGGAATCGAGCGCGAGCCGATGGCGGCAAGCCTTCGCAACTTATTGATTCTAGTCGGATATTGGTTAAGCGGTCCCGGCGGGTCCCTGGAGATCGGTTCAGACCAGCCTGATTTTGTGAAGGGCATGTCAATTGCGTTATGAAGTTGAGAGGAGATCAGGTGAACCGCGATGCTAAGGGTCACGGTTGTCGAGTCGTCAAGGAGTGCCGTGACCCTTCGGGTAGAAGGTCGGATAACGGGTTCCTCGGTCGAGGAGCTCCGCAGAGCATGCGATGTGCATACTTTCCCCGATGAGGTTCAATTGTCCCTCGAACTGGCAGACGTTTCATTCGCCGATGCCGCAGGGATCGCACTCCTCAAACAATTGCGGAGTCGCGGTGTCGGTCTTTTGCGAGCTAACACGTTTATAGCAGGAGAGCTCCAAGATGGGGCATCGCCCTTGACGGGATCTAGGGTCACATAGGGAGTGTCCGCCGAAGCCGAATAGGGTTCTTCCTCTCTGAACTTCGGCCCATCGCGAATCGAAGGGGGTTTCAATGCTGAAGCAGGCAGTGTCTAAAAGGCGGTTATTGCCAGGTAGATCTTTGCGGAGCAGGCAATGGCATCGTCCAATTCTGGAGCCGTTTTCCGCCGCAAGCAGGATCGTCGCGTTCTTTTCCCATGATCTTCGCCTTCCTTTGACCGCCATTCTTGCCAATGCGGAATTTCTCACCCGGTCAGATATTAGCGAGATGGAAAAGAGCGATCTTTACCAGGAAATCCGTGGTGCCGTCGACCGGATGAATGAGATGGTCTCCTCATTGTTGGAGTGCTCCAAGGGTCGTGACACACTTCGGCCCGCTGCCCGAAACATCGTTGACACAGTCGAGCGCGCGATTCGGCTGACGAGTGTGAGACGGGAGTTCCGCCGGATCACCATCAAGCGTCATCATCATGGCTTAGCCGTGGGCTGGTTCGATGCCAACCGTCTCGAACCGGCGGTCGCCAACCTGGTCCTGAATGCTTGCGAGGCGGTTTCTCCGGACTCGGGGCAGATCGTCATAACCACGACCGGAAATCGAGCCTCCTTGCAAATTGGCGTGTGGGATAACGGCCCCGGCATCTCGCCGACGATTCAGGGCTCCATTTTTCAACCCTTTGTGAGCTACGGAAAAGCCGAAGGCAGCGGACTGGGCCTCGCCATAGCGAAGAAGATTGTCGAGGATCATGGCGGGGTGATCTGCCTGGATGAGAGAAGTGAGATCGGAACCTTATTCAAGATCACGATTCCCTTTGCCATTCCGGCGGGAGCAATGGAGTGAATATGACTGCCGGCTCGACAGAATTCGCAGCGAGGGTAGTGGCAAGCGATGATCTGGACCTTGTCCATGCCACACAGAATGGAGATCTATCTGCTTTTGAGCAAATCGTAAGGCGATACGATCGCAAACTCCTCCGAATCGCTCAAAGCGTCACGCATAACAGGGAGGACTCCCAAGACGCGGTTCAGGAGAGCTTCTTGAAGGCCTTCCAACATTTGGGCGAATTCCAAGAGCGTTCGCAATTCTCGACTTGGTTGTTTCGCATCACGGTCAACCAGGCCCTCATGAAGCTACGAAAGCGGCGCACAACCAAAGACGTGTCTCTTGATGAAGACTTTCAGGCACCTGAGGACATATTTCCGCGCGAGGTGGCCGATTGGGCTCCCAATCCCGAAGAACTCTACCGGGCGTCTGAATTACGAGACATCCTAATCAAGACGTTAGAAGAGCTACGGCCAATCTTACGAACGGTCTTTGTGCTACGAGATATTGAAGAGCTCTCAGTAGATCAGACGGCAGAGGTCCTGGACCTAAGTCCCGCTGCGGTCAAGGCGCGGCTATGGCGAGCTCGGCTACAGCTCCGCGAACTGCTAAGCGAGTACTTCAGCAAGCGACCACACCCTGCGCGAGCGCAGTTATTCCCTTCAGGCACACTCGATCAATGCTGCTGAGTCTGGGATGCATGCCGCGACTCCTGACGGCAGCCAATAATGTCGACCGTTGCCTCCACAATGTATAAATCACAGTAATATCGCCATCTCGCCGGGCTGTGCAATGCCGTTTCTCTCCTCTCCATACTCCCAGTGACGTTCACGCTACGTGTTTACGAGATCTCGACAAAGAGTTGACAATCAAATGACATCCCGCCGGCAACTCGTCCTTAATTGCCGCGTCTAACTCTCGTACGTTGTGAAAACAGTTGATAAATGAGGCTAATGACAGACTTGTGGAATAGAGTCTCACCAGCGCAGTTATCACTAATGAACACGTAACACCATGTCAATAAGGAGACATCATGAAGAAATCGTATTTGACAGCAGTACTTACTCTGACTTGCTTGCTTGGGTTGGGCATAAGTGCCCGCGCTCAGGACACCGAGGGAGTTCGCGTAAACGTTCCATTTGAGTTCGTCGCTGGAGGCACGACTTTGCCTGTAGGCACGTACACGGTTGGCCGTCTCTCTGTTGGCGGATATTCAGGTATAGCAATCAGCACCTACCGCCACGGCGCGTTTGTTCTCCCTATCGCTGTCGATGGAACTCCTGCTGAGCAGTCGAAGCTTAGCTTCGAGTACGTAGGAGACAAGCACTTTCTGAGGGAGGTTGACACACCGGGAGGCATCTATACCTTCGCGCTACCGCGGGCAATGGTCGCGTTGGCACAGATGAAGGATCAAGGTACCGTGTCCTCGGGTGGTACTAACTGAGTCGACGACCACATCAGCATTCATACGGTTGTGGGGGGCCGGGATAAGAAGTAAGTCAGTCTACCTTACTTCCCCTTCATTCCGCAACAACAGCTTCACGCACTCCAATCGGGAGCCGGGAGTGAAGGCCGGCTAACCTGCGTCGCAAGTCGCCTCACTGCCTCACTCACTATTGAGGAGACGGTCCGTGTCAGGAAAGAGAAATCTGGAAGAACCAAAAGGCCGTCCTAATCACCGGGCGGCCCTTTTACCTGGGCTGGTCTAAATGGACTAAATGAAAGCCGAAGCGTTGGCGATATCTCAAAGAGTGTCTCGCGAACAAACGCACCCAGTTCTTGGAATAAATCATGGTCGATCCAGTTAACACTAATAGAGTGCAAATGCTCCAAACGTGCATGGCAACACTCACCAAGAGCGGGAGGTGCTAGATGTGGCGCATTAGTTACAAGACAATGTCCCTGCAGGACGTCTTAATCATGGCCTACATGAACGTCCTGCAGGCAAAGCTGCGTGAGGCGCGCTGTACTCGTCGGAGTCCACGTAGATTATGGAGACAACCACAATATGACGGCAGACTCGGGACAACTCGCAGTGAGGGCAGTGGCAAGCGATGATCTGTGTCGTTATTCCTTCTTGAGGCTCTTCCTCAATCTTGGGGTTCTCCCTCATTCTCGTTGCACGGCGATGGGTTCGGGAGCGAGCGGAATCATCCTGGCGCGTAGGAGTTCCACTCCGGCCCTACCGTACATCTGCCGCTTCAAGGTTTTGAGCCGATTCACCTGGCCCTCAACAACCCCGTTGCTCCACGGTTCCGTGACGGCCGCCTCTACCGCCAGAATATCCTGTCGCAATCGGCCGGCGAAATTCTGGATCAACACAATTCCGCTGGCGTCCGCTTGCTCGATCCAACGGTGTAAACGCGAAACGGTTGTCCGAACGGTTGGAGACGATCCCTGTTTCGGCTTTCTCATCAGCGACCGAAAGCCCAACATCAGGCTCCGCATCGAAGCGTAGCCCGGGCACACAGACTTCAAAGCGTCGACGATTTCGGCTTGCCGTCCTGTCAGCTGAAGCCGCGACTTGGTCAGCAAGGCAGCGGCGATTTGTGGGGAGATTTGACGGTGCTTTGTGGGGTCCAGCCGGGGCGGCGTCGGACGGAGAACGGTGATGCTCGATTGCGATGGTGGTGACTGGGCAGAGGCTTCGAACGCTACGTTTCCCACACGCCATGGCGACAGAAACTGGTCGAGCGTTTTGTGGGTTCCCACAAAACCGAACGCCTGAATCTCCTCGAATAATATCCGGCCGTTTCGATAGCCGTCTTGCCAGCGCCTCCGTAGATACTCCGTGAATGTTTCTACGCTTCCCGGACGAGGCACCATCTTCTTGCGTTCCGGCAACTCGCTTAGGGTTGCCCACTTGTCCAAGCGTCGACGGTTCAATCCCAGCTGTCGCGCAATCTCACTGACCGGCAGCTGGGTGGCCTGGAGTTTCTTAAACGTATCGAACAGATCCTGCTGGCTCTGCCGTTGTTGACGGTTGATCTCTGTATCGATGGCCAAGCGCCGAGCGGGCAAGAGCATCCTTTCGCGGGCATGGGGCGGTGCGATTACCGGCGAACTGGTGAAGTTAGTTCGCAGCGCCGGCCATGGCACTTCTCCGCTACCATTCCCCTGTGTCCTCACACGCAGCTGCGTGCGCCGCAACGATAACTCACGTTCTACGGTTTCGCGCAGATTCTGAACCAGATGAAAACGGTCGGCCACCTGTTTGGCCTTGGGGGCACCGGCCCGCGCGGCTCGCGCATAGCGGCCATTGCGATCCCGGCAGATGGTGCGGATTTCCGGATGCGCCAACAGCCAGTCCTCCACGACCTGGGTGGAGTGCTTGTCCAACACATCGATGACGGTCCGGCGTTCCAGGTCCACCACAATGGTGCCGTAGTTCAATCCTTTGCGCCGGGCCCATTCATCCAAGCCCACAATCTTTGCCGCAGGAGGGGCTGGTTGTGCGCTTTTCTTAAGTCTACGTAGGATGGTGTCGTCACTGACCGGCAGCCCCAGTCGGGTGATCAGGCGTTCTCCGGGCCGGCCTCCCAGAGCATGGCCAATCAACCGCAGGATGACGTCCGCCCGGCAGGTGTGGCGGCCCCGAAACTCGGCGACGCCGGGCAGGGTGCCGGCGAAAAACAGGACCGCGCACCCGAGATTCCGGCATCGGAAACGGTTGACGCGGACCTTCAGTGACAAGGGGACACCCAGCACCGGCAAGTCCTTCAGCGTTCGCACGTAACGGCTGTGGCACGAATTCGAGATCTGCTGACACCCAGGGCATCTTTCTTGATCCGGTCCACTCGCGCGAAAAGTCCAGCCACCGTCGCATCGTTCCAGATCGGTTACTTGGATGCGCCGATGTTCATTGGGGCGTCCCGGAAGGTTTCTAACCTATTGATATGGCTGATGTTGCTAAAAGGCTGGGGAGCCATGAGCGATAGAACTGGTTGCTATCGCTCACAAAACGCAATAATATGAGTGATAGAAAGGGTGGCTATCGCTCATGACCTGGAACTGGCAGAGGCCTGACTGGCCCAGATTCGCGTGGAATCCGTCCCGCCTTGCCGCGGCCGAACAGCAGTTTCTCCTTGGGGGAGGGACATTCGTCGGGGCAATCAAGCATCTTGGCGACGAGGACCGTAATCAGCTGACGGTCGAGGCGATGAGCACGGAAGCGTTGACCACTTCGGAAATCGAAGGCGAGATTCTGAATCGTGCGAGTGTCCAGTCATCTATCCGGCGGCAGCTGGGGTTGGCTGCAGATAACCGGCGAGCGGCACCGGCGGAACGCGGCGTTTCAGAGATGATGGTCAATCTCTACAAGACCTTCGCCGCGCCGCTTTCGGACGACATATTGTTTGAATGGCATCGCATGCTGATGAGCGGCAGGCAAGATCTGAAGGATATCGGCCGCTACCGCACAAGCAGTGAGCCGATGCAGGTCCTCTCTGGCGCAATGGGCTCGCCGAAGATTCATTTTGAGGCACCGCCATCGGCGAAAGTTCCAGCGGAGATGAAGCAATTCATCACATGGTTCAACCGGACCGCTCCCGGAGGTGCGGAGCCGCTGCCGGCGCTGACAAGGGCAGGGGCCGCTCACCTTTACTTTGAGTCGATCCATCCGTTTGAGGATGGCAACGGCCGCATCGGCCGCGCGCTCGCGGAAAAATCCTTGGCCCAGAGTCTGTGGCAGCCGTCCCTCATCGCGCTTGCGGCAACGATCCTTGCGCGGCGCGCGCGCTACTATGCGGCGCTGGAAGCCGCCAACAAAAGCAACGAAATCACCGAATGGCTGGCCTGGTTTGCCGGCACGACAATCGAAGCGCAGCGGCGCACCCTTGCGCTCATCGAATTCCTCATCGACAAGACGAAGCTGCTCGACCGCATCCGCGGAGAGCTCAACGAGAGGCAGGAAAAGGCGCTCCTGCGGATGTTCAAGGAGGGGCCGGAAGGATTTGAGGGCGGCATGAGTGCTGGCAAGTACAGCACCATCACCGGCGCGTCTCCTGCGACAACCACCCGTGACCTCGCCGATCTGACGGAGAAAGATGCGCTCATCAGGGAAGGGGAGCGCAGGCATGCGCGCTACAAACTGAATGTTCCTTTGCGGCACGTGCCGCATATTTCGGTGGGTGAACACGGTGAGCTGATTGAGGAGTAGGAGGGCAAGGGCAAGAACGGACATTCTGTTTGATACGTCCGGTCTTGCTGTATCCGGCGTTAGGTCGCTGGGCTTGCTAAACTCACAGGCAACCCCACAATGACCCCACTTTATATTCTGCTGGAATCAATCTTTCCGTCCTTGGGTGTTGGGGATCAATGGAACGGAAAACCGGGTTAAGCTGACGCGGTGTTGTGAATTCGGGCGTAAAACCCTGTCAGGCGATATCCTCCAGAGCATCGGCAGGATTGCGAAGGGAGCGAAGTTGGCCTCGCACGACAGAATCTGGAACCGAGAAAGCATATCGTCCCAGGAGATTGATGTGTTCGAAGACTAGCGGCGAGAGCCGAGCAATGTCCTCCGTCTGGATGGCGTAACCTTCGTTGGCGAGCTGCTCCAACGCAGCATTAATCTGTGGCCTAGCGAAGCGAGCGGCGGCAAAGCGGCATGTTTCACTGGGAAAAGGGCACGGTGTGGCCTGTTGGCAAACGGAAGGGCTGAGCCATGCAGGGTTGGGAAGGAATAACAGGCTATTACGTGGACGCGAATAACTTAGCTCACGGTTACGAGCACACTCCTGACGGCAAAACGACAGAGCCCGATGTTCCGGGCGCGAGCCAAGGCACCTACTCTAACGGCAACAACCCGGCGGGAGTGGTCATGGAGAACTACGTGGAAGCGAACGGTGTGAACCACGGCTTCCGGTGGATACCATAAGCGAGTACGGGCAGCGCGGAGTTTGCCTTCTCAAAAACTCTGAGACTCTTGTGCGGTTGGCGAATAACAGCGGCAGACTTCGGAAAGAACGGGGTCTGCCGTTCTTGGTCTTCCCGGTGACGCGGATCGCTGTCGCCTAGAATATCGGGGGCTAAAACTGCACGGCACCGCGATGGCTCAGTTGATGTAAACAGGCGTTTATGCTCAAAACCCCTCAATAAGCGTTATCGGGATATTTCGACAACTAACCACTCTATGCCGCGTTCGCCCTTGTGCCCTTTATCTCGGACTCGGCCTGAAACCAATCGTCCAAGTCATGACCGTCTGTCCTTCCGCGCTCCTCGTAGAGTTCGTATGCGCGTTGCTCAATCTGCTGCTCAATCGGGATCAGGACGGTCGGCTCCTCCGACTTCGGTGCGAGTGTTGATGGTTTTGTTTTCATGGGGAATACCTCGCTCCCATTAGTTAGTTTCGCCCGAAATCGTTTTCTCGTCAGTGATGGCAGTCACCTTTTCGGTGCTTAGGGCAGGTACGTCAGGTGCCCGGCCTTGTGCGTGTAATCACAGACAGATTCGTTTAGACCAGCTAGCGTTAAGAGCAGATAGTTTCTTGCACACTGTCTCAGAAGCCCAGTGTGCTTCCAGCGCCACGGTTATCGCGCCGGAGAGGAGGTTCCCATGCCTCTCTATTTTCCGAAGCCACATTCTTTTCTCCCGGGAGCGCTTCTCGGCCTGCTCCTGATTCTGTTTGCACTCGCCACATGCGGATTCTATGTAGCGTCGCGAGGAGGTGCCCAACTTACCGAGCCGGTTAATTCTGTCGCCTTCGGAAGTTGAATCAGAGTTTGCTGAAAGTCACCATGGCGGACGCTACCGGCGCTGCGGGAATAGGGAAGTCTCTGCCTCAGCTCGTCTGGCAAGATTACAATCAGCAACGCCCGCACAGTTCGCTGAACAACATGCCGCCCACAGAATTTGCACGCGCACGAGCGGGGGGACTCAAGCGCCGTCCCCTGCTCCAGACCTCATCCCCGCTGCAAACGAACGACAAAACTTGACTGGAAACTCTCATTCGGATTGGTACAGCAAACGGGGGCACCTCACGGAGATATGCCCTGCCAATACCTCGTGTACCAAAAGCCCGAACGGAGAATGAGCGAGCCCTTCTGAAGCCGTTTCCTCAGCATCATTAAATGCTAACGTGCTTTATCGTGAACGGGAGCGTGTCGCGGTGGTCAGCGGATGACCGGGGTAACGGACCGCAAGCGCAAGAATCGAAAGGACTGGAGGAGAGGGAGGGATTCTCGATCGGCCCTTTCCGGCAAGTAATGGTGATTCCTACAGTTAGCGATTCTAGCCCGTGTTTATGCTGGTGTCGAGCACATTCGTAACTTAGGCTGCTGTTTCCACAGTTTCCCTTATTGCCCCTGATTCCGCGAAAATCGTATCACTGGTATCACTCCACATTCAGGCGACAGCACAATTCCCGCTGCTCCACAAATGGCGAAAGCGTGTGTGAGTCGAATCCGCCAACAACACGTCCCCGAAGGTTGGAACTCTCACCCTTTCGCACGTTGCCAAAGGAGAGCACGGACGATAACGCGGAACAACGTCCGCTGTCGCGGATGACATTGTCCGAAGGCGCTCCGCTCTAGGAGACGGCTAGTGGCTCTAAACCAGGTCGTCCATTCTCAGCGATATAGCGCCGCCTTTCCATGAAGCTTCGAACTGCTTCTGGACAAACCAAGCGTCGTAGTCCTTGCCTTGCGCCTTAAGCGCTTCTCGGAGACCAAAGAGCGACCTTGGATTGCGCAA
Source organism: uncultured Acidobacteriaceae bacterium (assembly GCA_963730845.1). GTDB lineage: Bacteria > Acidobacteriota > Terriglobia > Terriglobales > Acidobacteriaceae > Acidiflorens. The sequence continues at coordinate 97,978 of CAVSTM010000012.1, forward strand.
ATTGCGGTCGAGGTCTGCACGGAAGACATTTTCCGCTGCTACCGCATCGCCATTCATCAAAAGCGCCGCACCCAGGGATTCGCGCACCGGGAAGAACCAATCGGGAGGTTCGCCGTACTTCAGAGAATCCTGCACGGCGACAGCCTTGGTCAGCATGGAGATCGCGACGGCACTGTCTTTCTTGGCCAGGGCAATTCTTGAGCCCAGCACGTCTTTGGCAATCTTCATGATGTCTTTGGCCTTGTTGTTGACCGGCATGGCGAAGACGACGTCTGGTGGGGTCGCTGCTTCGGCCGCGGACACGATCTTGTATTCTGATTCGGCTTGGTTCAGCTTGCCGACGCCTGCCAGCGCCATGCCTCGGGCGAAGTGCCAGAACACGGTTGTGGTTTTCATGGCGGCATCGGGTTGGGACATTTTCAGAATGTCATCCCAGCGATGGAAACGCACGTCCACCGCCATCGGGATAGTCATGAAGCCTTCGAGCGGCGGCATCTCTTTCACCGCAGGGCCTACATGTTCCGCCAGAAGATCCGCGTTTTTCTTCGCTTCGGCATAGTCGCCAGTCATCGCCGCGCACATGGCGATAAAGTGCAGGTTGTGGCTGTAGTACATCATCGGATAGATGCCCTGCGCGCCAGTCGCCTGGATGTAGGCGCGATCGACCTCAGCAGCTTTTTCATTCGTTTTGACCGCTGCCTCGTAATCGCCGGTGCGAATGTAAACATGCGCCGGCATGTGAACAATATGTCCAGCCGCCGGTGCCAGAGAAGCCAACTTGTTGGCGCCAGCCAACGCTCGCTCTGGATTCGGCGAGGCTTCCACTGCGTGAATGTAGTAGTGGACGGCTCCCATGTGGTTGGGGTCGCGCCGGATCACTGATTCCAGAGTGGCCACAATCTCATCGGTGCCAGCTTCCGGAGTGCCGTCTGTATGCCATAGGCCCCAGGGGTGCAGATCCATGCCGGACTCGGCGAACAGAGTGGCTGCATCCAGGTCATCGGGGTATTTCCTGACCACGCCGTGCATGGCGTCGCGGTAGGCCTCAGCGGACTTGCGACGATCGGGGTTGGGCTCTGCAGGAAAACGCAGCGCCATGGCCTGGATGTAGGCCTGTTCGCTGGGCGAAGCGTTCGCCGACAAGTCGACCGCCTTCTGGATAGCCTCATGCGCCTGCTTGAAGCGCTCCTCGCTGGCGGGGTCGTTATAGTTCGGGCCTACCGCCTCAGCTATGCCCCAGTAAGCAATGGCCAGCCTAGGATCGAGTTCGGTTGCACGCGTGAAGGAGCGGGCCGCTTCGTCATGATTGAAGGCATAGATCAAGCGCAGTCCCTGATCGAAGAATTGCTGCGCTTCGGCGTTGCTGGTGGAGACAGGATGATGCAGATCCCCTAACCCGCCCATCAGAGTTGCTTTCTTCGACTGATGGGAGACTGAGTGCTCCTGCGCCGGGATGAATCCGCACAGGGAGAGGGTGAGCAGAAATGACATCCAACGTTTCATGTGGAGTGGCCCTCCTTGAATTGATCGACGAGAAGAAATACAGCCTACCAAACTTCTTTGGTTCGCACGCCAGTTGCGAAATCACGGACTTTCCGGGATTGGATCTTGTATATCGAGCGCATCCAAAACGGTGGCAATCACATCTCGCGCCTTGATCGGGTCCACAAAACCACAAACTCGGATCGCGCCGGAGACGAGTTCGCTGAGTTCGGGTTTCGGCAATGCGTCCAGTCCTTCAGCGGACTCGTCGATCTGTTGCAGTAGCACCAGCAACTGGGCATTCTCTTATCCTGGATATGCAAGTCGGAATCGGAAAACGTTGTTCCGAACGCACGGTTTGGGCAAATTTGTTCGACGGAGGAATGAAGAAACAGCGTATTTACTTTGTCCATCGTTGCCTCTCTGATTGCACTCGCGCGAACGCGGCGTGGTCCTCTTTTTCTTAGCGTCAATCGGTTGACGCGATCTGGGCTACTTTGTCGTTTTCATCTCGGCTGTTTGCGGAAAGCGCGAGATTGCCACCACGTCCGAACACGAGCCTTGGGCTTCTTGCGCTTCAAGGAGTTCATTGCCTTCCTCCTTCGCCCCGGCTTCTCCAGGCATCGAGCCATTGGCTGAAGAATGATTCAGGATGATTGTTGCTAGTTTCCGACGAACTCGCTGCCCGAGATATGACCGTTAAGCCATTTCTTCCAACGAATCTGCCGGTGTGCCCCACAAATAGTTCGTCGCTCTTACCCGGAAGTACTTCGCGGAGCACCCAGTCGATATGACGAACACATTCCTCGACCACCCTCATCTGCGCTTTCCCTTCGGGTTCGTCTGGAACGAACATAAGAGGTTGAAGAGCATTTCGGATATGGCGATTCATGAGATCGATCACCCGAAGGTGTTTGCTGAACCGCCGCAGTCTGTCGCACTCGTATACGTGAAAGATTGAGCCTGCAATCAGTCCTCCCAGCAAGTCGTCCACTATTCGTTGCGATCCATCAAGCCCGCAGCGAATCGATAGCTGATCTGCGGCAATCAAGAGCCCAGAAACCAAAATGAATAGAACAGATGCTTTCCAGAGAGCGGAACGCTGAGGTTTGTGGGACTTAATGGAATTCATATGGCCGGCGTTTGCGCTTGCGCGGCGAACAAGGCAAGCATAACCATTCCTGGGGTTAACAGCTTGAAAGTTGCCGTACAAAAGCTCCCTTTATTGCGTTTCCCAATCCTTGGCTCCGCGCTCATATAGTTTGGCGGCCAAACTGTAGCTGCAACGTCAAGCGGAGGAACCGTGACAGGCCCTCTCTCTTAGGGGCGCAGGTCGTCCTGTTCTCCCGTAGCCCCGGCGAACGGTTGATTCCCCACTCACCCGATCAACAACTTCTTGCAATCAGTTAATCCGCCAGCTCCAACTCGCTTTCTAGCTGTCGGACTTTCTGCTGAGCTTTGTCGTAGTCGAGGAACTTATCCACCGTCTTCTTCAGGTCCATTGAGCTGCCCGCGATGGTTGTCAAATGGTCTCGGTATCCTGTGGCAAAGAGACCATTCTTGTTCTCGCGCAGGTAAAGGAGCGCAGCCTGGGTGCTGGCTGCAACCTTTGCCGCGTGAGAATCCACCTCGAGGATGGCTTGATCCTGCCAGGGAAGCACGGAGCGGCGTATCCGGTGAAGGTCAATAATCCGTCTTCTCACGGCGTTGATGTGATCTTTGACTTCGTCCAAGTGAGAAGCATGGCTTTGCCAGCCATATTGGGGGTTCCCGGCGATGGCCCCCAGAGCTTCTGCGTGCGGCCCTAGCTCTGCCATTTCCTTCTTGATTTCGGCCAGGAGGATTGATACCCGCACTGACAAGTATTCGGATGACTTGGGTGATTCTGACGACGGAGCGGCAAAGGCCAATCCGGTTCCAAGAAGTGCAGCTACCGCAACAGTCGCAAATATCCTTTTCAAATTAACTCGCATTTTCGAACCCTCCATTCCTGAATTTGAGCGCGTAGTTAAGTGGGTAACACTTGAAGGTGCGCCGCGCACGGACGATCAAGCCACTTCTGTCGCCTGTTACTTGCCAGCGAGTGTGATCGATGGATTGACAGGTCTCATCTGCAACCGGCCGCCGCCATCAATGACGCGAATCGAAGTGCGTCACAAGACAGACAAATGCCGGTAAATATCCCCCGGCAGAGCCGGGGGCTTTAGTTTGTGAGCCGCTCAAAGCGGCTGTGCGGGGTCGCTAACGCGGCCCCGAAGTTCTGGGGCCACCGGAACGGTGACCGGTTAGCGCCACAGATTCATTTGGTCCAAGCGCTTGTCCTCTTGCTCCTGGTTCCGGATGTAGTCGCGAATCACCGTCTCATCCCGCCCCACCGTGGACACGTAGTACCCGCGCGCCCAGAAATGCTGGCCCACGAAGTTTCTCTTCCTCTCCCCATACACCCGTGCCAGGTGAATCGCGCTCTTCCCTTTGATAAACCCGATCACTTGCGACACCGCATACTTCGGCGGTATCGCGATCATCATGTGCACGTGATCGGGCAAAAGGTGCCCTTCTTCAATTCGACTTTCCTTCTGCGTGGCCAGTTTGCGGAACACCTCTCCCAAGTGCTGCCGCAGTTCCCCGTAGAGCGTCTTTCTGCGGCACTTCGGAATGAATACCACATGGGATTTGCACTCCCACTTCGTATGGCTTAGGCTTTCCATTTCGTCCATCGTGAAACTCCTTTTCGTGTGCTTGGCGGCTCACGTTAGGGAGTTTCCGCGATGGACTCCTGTATCTGTCAAACTTTTACTGCCTCCCCGGCAGAGCCGGGGGGTCTCTCTTCGTACTAGGTCAGGCTGAAATTGTCAATCTCAATGATCGATTTAGATCAGCAACGTGCAGAGGAGGTCCTGGAGAGAACGTGAATCACGTCGTATAAGCGGGTGAGGGCGTTTGCGCCTGAGCAATTGCCGCTCGAACCTGAGTATTGCGTCGCCAACGCGCGTAGACAAAACAATGTCGGCAGCCTCGGGGCGGGCAAACCTGACGCTGGGAACTACCGGGGGCGTCTGATTTACCGGAGTATCGCTTTCATTATAGGAAGTTTCAGGCAAGTCGTCTTGCGGGATTGCGGACACGAATGTCACGGTGCTGAGTAAGAACAGGATAAGTAAGGCCAGCGACTGTTTCAACATTAGATTTCTCTTTAATTCTTGATGCAAAAGCTAGCACTTCACATCCGGCTCGTACCCCGGAGCTCGAGCCACTTCTATCGGCTGCTGTGTCCGACGCTTCAGGGTGTCGCCCTTCCCCCGAAGTGTCCACTCTAAAGCATCGGGCACGTTGCAACGCTCTGCGCCAGTAACGAAGTCCAAGAAACGTAACGCAGGGCAAACTTTCGGTTACCTCGCCTTAAACTTAGCAAGACCTCGAGTTCTCCGTTACAGGAGCTTGCGGTCAGATTATCTCCAAGACGGCGGCAATCGCGTACCGCGCTTCACTGGGATCCACAAACCCAGCCTCCCGAATCGCGGTGCACACGAGCTCGCTGAGTTCGGCTTCCTGCAGTGTTTCCAATCCCGCTACGGATTCGTCGAGTTCGCGCAGCCTTCGCAACAACCGCGCAATTCTGTGACAGTCTGGGATGTAAGCTTTACTATCGAAAAGGATCTCATCGAACTCACGGCCTGAATGGATGTCTACGACTGGCGCATCCAGAAACGGCTCATTCGTATTGTCCATCCAAGCCTCCTCGGCGCTGTGCTCTCCCCAGTGATGCAAGCCGCCTGCCATCGCCGGACCCACAAAATAAAGGCTTTGCAGATCTCCGCGGAGCAGGAATGCCTCAAATGAGGCAGCCTTGGCTTAAATCGGACACCTTGTGCGAGTTTCTCGCGGAACAGGGTCGTCAGTCTGGAATGCCGTTACTGACTAACGTCCCTTGCACCAGCCAGATCGAGTTACTTCTCTCCCCATACGGAGCCAGCCTGCCATATGAAGTGGCTGACAATCTTCCGGACATGCGATTGCTGCAGAAATGGGAAGTGCAACGGAAAGGAACTAATTCTTGGATGAATATTCACGGCGTCGGTCGAGTTGAGGATGCACGGAAGTTCGTTGTACGCTGGGACGGTAATGCAAATGACGTCCCGGCTAGCGCTGTTGGTGAGCTGCGGAGGATCCAATCCTTGTTCAGTGCCCACAAATTCGCCGCCCCAAGCGATGGTCTCTTCCCACTCGCAAGCCATCGCTTGCGGCTAGGCTGGCTTGTGGCGATGGTCCTCACACTGGGAACGCTGCAACATCTGGCATCTTCAAGCCAGATGCAGTGGCTCTATATTCTTCAGAGGCTGTACTACATTCCCGTTGTACTTGCGGGCCTGATCATGGGTTGGCGGGGAGGATTGGGTATAGCTCTGCTCGCGGGCGCTGCCTTTGCCATTGGCACGCCGTCGATATGGACCGTGAGCCGCGTCGATGCTCTCGATCAAGGTTTGGAAGTCTGTGTATTCTGCCTCGTCGGCACACTATCCGGAGTACTCACGGATCGACAGAGAAAACAAGAAGCAAATCTTCTCAGGACCACTAATGAACTGCGCCAGGCGCAGCAGGAGTTGGAAAAGAACTTTGAAAACGTGAAGCGCGCCGAGAGGATTTATGGGCTGGCACAACTATCGGCTGGCCTGGCCCACGAGATTCGGACTCCGCTGGCAAGCCTCGAAGGCGCGGCGGCACTGGTGCAGCGCGAGACTCAGTCCGAGGAACGCCGGCGCGAATTTCTTGACATTATCCAGAAGGAAAGCCGGCGGCTTAATCGCCTGCTCACCAGCTTTCTCGAATTTGCCAGACCCAGGCATCCCGATCTGCATAAAGTCGCGATCGGTGAAGTTTTGGACTCTATCATTATTCTTGTTCGGCATGCCGGTGACGCGAGCCGGATCGAGTTGCGAAAGCAGATCGAGCCCGGACTTCCGATGCTGGAGTGCGATCCCGAGCAGCTGAAGCAGGTCTTGCTCAATCTGGTCGTGAATGCGAACCAGGCGATGCTGCACGGCGGTACCGTGTTATTGGAAGCTCACCGGGATGGAACCAACATTAGTATTGATGTTCACGACCAGGGAAGCGGGATTGACGAGCACAATCTGGACCGGATCTTCGATCCGTTCTTCACCACTAAGGAAAACGGGACGGGTCTCGGGCTGTCCGTAGCGCACCAGATTGTGAGTCAGCATAGGGGGATGCTGACCGTCACTCGCAATTCTCCCCGAGGTGTAACCATCCGGGTATCGCTTCCTCTCCTGCCAGGCCAGATATGAGCAAAGGCAAAATTCTTGTAGTGGACGACGACCCAAGCCTGCGCAGAGTGCTGCAAGTGCAGCTGGAACAAGAAGAATATGAAGTCGCAGTAGCGGCCTCCGCGCTAGAGACATTGTCGGTTCTGCAACTCCGGCCTTTCGACCTCTTGATTACCGATCTAAAGATGCCGGGAATGTCCGGTCTCGATCTGCTCAGGCACGCTCGATTGCAGTGCCCGCAAACGATCGTCATAATGCTCACCGCTTTCGGTACGGTGGACACGGCGGTCGAAGCCATGAAAGCGGGAGCATACGACTATCTTACGAAGCCAGTCCATCCGGATGAGATGTCGGTAGTTGTGCGCCGCGCGCTGGAGCACGTCCGCTTGGTAGAGCAGGTGCGCACATTGCGCGTCAGCCTCGACCAGAAGTATGGTTTTGAAAGCATCCTCGGGCGTTCTGACGTCCTACTGGAGGTCTTAGACACGGCAGCCAGAGCCGCACGCAGCAACTCCACCGTACTCATCCGCGGAGAGACGGGTACCGGGAAGGAGTTGCTGGCACGAGCCATCCACTTCAATAGTTCCCGGAGTAACAATCCGCTGGTCACCATCAACTGCGGTGCGATCCCGAAGGACCTGCTGGAATCTGAACTCTTTGGCCACCGGAGGGGAGCGTTTACGGGAGCAGTCGCCGACAAGAAGGGGAGGATCGAATTGGCCGACGGAGGTACTCTCTTCCTCGATGAAATCGCCGAAATGTCACCCGACCTACAGGTCAAGCTACTCCGGTTGATTCAGGAAGGAGAAATCGAAAAGGTCGGCTCCGAAGTGAAAGCGAAAGTTGATGTGCGCATTATTGCCGCGACCCATCGGGATCTGCAAGCGATGATCGAGGATGGTACTTTTCGTGAGGACTTGTATTACCGCCTCGCCGTAATTCCACTTGTGTTGCCGCCTCTTCGGGAACGCGCCGATGATATTCCGGATCTGGTACAACACTTCTTCCGCAAGAGCCAGGAGAGAAACAAGCGCCCTGAGTTAGCCACGCCAGATGCCCTGTTGCCTTACTTCGTCCGCTATCGTTGGCCGGGCAACGTGCGCGAACTCGAGAATATCGTGGAGCGTATCGTCGTTCTGGCTCGCGGGAGGGACGTCACTATCGAAGATTTGCCGCAATTCCTGACCCAAGAGAGAGCTGGCATCGACGCTCTCGAGATAGACCTGCCTTCTCAGGGCATCAGCTTGGAAGCAATCGAGAAAGAGCTCATCTTGAGGACCCTTCACAAGTGCGACTGGAACCAAACGCGTGCAGCCCGCTATCTCGATCTCAGCCGCAAGACGCTCATATATAGGATCGAGAAACACGGAATAAAGAAGCCACCAGACCGTCCAGGTTCAAGCGATTGACGGTGCGACCTCGGTTTCCCGCATACCAACGCGAGATACCAATTCGTGATCGAATAGCGGAGGTTTGGAATGCTCGCGAGCGGCGGCTGGATTTGTTGCGAGAACACTTCGCGCGTAAACCATGCTCGTTGCCTTGATGCGCCCTATTGCTCAAAGGAGAGGTAAACTATGAGTTCCCTCGCACTCAGCTTTATCGTGTTCGCGTGTCTGTTCGGAGGCACCGTCTGTGGCTTCCTTTTGAGCCGCGCTTTGCCCTCAACTCATCTGAGCTCTGAGTCGAAAGATGTCATAAGAATAAGCATGGGACTGGTCGTCACCATGGCTGCCCTTGTTCTGGGTCTGCTAGTCTCCTCGGCAAAAAGTTTCTATGACGCGCAAAGTAACGACCTAACGCAAATGTCCGCCAAGATCATCCTTCTGGACCGTCTACTAGCCCATTATGGGCCGGAGACGAAGGAAGCCCGTAATTTGCTGCGTGGCACAGTTGCCGACAGTATCGATAGGACATGGCCGCAAGAACGCACACAACCTTCAAAACTGCCAGCGCCGTCCACCACCAGCCCTGAAGCTCTCATTAGCAACATTCAGGCACTGTCGCCGAAGGACGATCGGCAGCGCTCGATCCAAGCCCAGGCGCTGAGCATAGTGATGGGTCTCACCCAAACCCGCTGGTTGATGTACGAACAGGAAGCCAACTCGGTTTCCAAGCCGATGCTCGTGATCTTGGTTTTCTGGCTTACCGCGATTTTCGTCAGCTTCGGGCTCTTCGCGCCTCGCAACGCGACCGTTGTCACCGCTTTGTTCGTCGCCGGGTTGTCAGTTTCTGGCGCGATCCTTTTGATCCTAGAGATGTATGCGCCTTTCGGGGGACTGATTGAGATTTCCAGTGGCCCGCTCCGCGCCACTCTTGCGCAGCTTGGCCAGTAAAGGTACGGCTGTTGCCCACATGGTGCCCTGGAAGGATTTCAACTCAGGATTCCGTACTATTCAGTGCAGGGTATCGGTTTCCAGGCCAACTTCATTCTTCCCGCGAAAGATGCGGTTTCTTCTTTAAGTACTATGACGAGTATGCGGCCAAGGCTCGTCCACAGGGACGCACAATTGTGTTCGGCGGTTCGTGGACTCCAGCGGGAAGCGCAAGAATCGAAAGGACTGGCGGAGAGGGAGGGATTCTCCGCGGCCCCTGAAAATAAAGGCTAAACCGTTGGTTCTCCGTATCGGCCTTGAATTTTCCCAGTTGTACTGGGGCCTTTTTTCGGCCATTTAGGTAGCCGTTAAGGTAGCCGTACGATAGCTCATCCGGCTACGGAAGTAAACCACCGCGAAAGATGCCATCGTTGGGCCGTGCCCCGCACTCGGGGGTTAGCGGGTTCGAGTCCCAGCGCCCCGAATTGGCGTCCCCGGCGGGATTTGAACCCGCGTTTGCGCCGTGAAAGGGCGATGCCCGAGCCCCTGGTTGCTGCTTTCGTACCTCCACCGCAGCAAAAGTCAAAGTGGGCGCATGCTCCACTTCAAATCCGGCTCCTGCAATTAATGACGCAGCGACTCAGCTTTGTCAGTGCGGAACCGTAAGAACACACATGATCCTTAATGCAAGCACAACGGGGACCGTCGCCGCCGAGTTCGTAGGTTTTGTAAAAGTGCTCGTGCGAGGCGGTTCAAGATCAAGCAAGTGGATCGCCGGGCGCGATTACGCGCGCCTTAAGCTTTCTCTGAGGAAAATCGCGAGGATTCAAAGTAACAATGAAGTCCGCGTCCCCTTCCTCGGCACAAGCGCAGATAGGATCGTCCCCCGGATCCGGTGAAACCGTCTCAGTTCGTTTGACGGGAACTAAACTGGCCTCCTCGCGCAACAGGTTAATGATTCTACCTATCAATTCGCGGCGTACCTTCTGACGCGCCAACACTTCCTTGTATTCATCGAGGATCTCCTCGCTGATTAGCCAGGTAAAGGTATTGTCAGAAACCCACCGCCTCAAGAGACTGGCGCTTGCGTTGTGCCCAACTTTCCTGAATCCGGCTACTCCCGCCAACAGCACTGAGGTGTCTACAACACCTCTGGGGCGGCGACGCGACCTCTTCCTAGGAGACAACCTCGACCTCTGGCTGCAGCCGATTCGCGCTGCGGTATGAGCGTACTGATTCGATGATCTGCTTTTCCGACAGATCCTCGATTTCGCTGGCGGCATCCTTCAGAGTCCGAAGGAACTCCTCCTTCCAGCCCTTTCTTTTCCGGCCTCTTGGTAGATCGCGATAGATGTTCGCCAGCGGCAATCGTTGCTCTAGCTCCTTTATGATCTTTCGGATCGGGATTCGAACTTCCAATGGAGTCTTTCCTGGTGCCGAACGAGCACACAGCGTGAGAATGCTACGCCTGCTTACTTCGCTACCTGAAAATTGCGACAGCGCTTTCGTAAACAGCACAAGGTATTGCGTGGAGGTACCCAGCGATTCCTTCAAGTAACCCGCGACCTTAGCCTGCAGCAAAACGTTTGCGTCGAAGAAGCAGACGCGCGCGCGTCGTCTCGGCCTCAGCACGCCGAATTGGACAAGGTTCTGCAGTTCTTTGGGAGGTACTCCAAGAACAGCACTTGCCTGTTTGAGCTTCAATTCCACACTGTGCATTGTTTCACCTTTACTATCTAAATATTAGACGGTATCTCATAATAAGGCAAGCAATCCCTGAACTTCTCTACATCATCGGTGTTAGACTCTGACGAAGATCATCGGGTACAATATCGGGTACAGGTTGGGCAGCTCCCTCATAAGCATCTGCAAAGACGGCACTTGGCTGTTGATTGTTGGCAGATGTCTTGATTGAGCGTAAGTTATTGATTTTAACGCGGAAGTGGTGGAATTGGCAGACACACCATCTTGAGGGGGTGGCGCCGAAAGGCGTGGGGGTTCAAATCCCCCCTTCCGCACCAATTTTAACGCTGTAGATTGAATAGGTTACAGCAGCCATCTAGTTTCGTAGCGCTCTTTATGGTGAGTGACCGCAGTCAACAGATGACGAAAAGGTATCTCACGACATGGACGATTCATCTCACCGTCAATGGGTCACTGCGGACGATCATTAGTGGGAGCGCGGGACGATGAATGGTACTATGAGCACTCTTCGAGGTTGCATTTTTTATGAACTTCATCAAGTGTCTCGACATCCGTAAGTCCTTGACTACAAGTTGTGACTCTATTAGTTGCTTCCCAGAAAGTGCAAACACGTCCTTCGACCTGTTGCGATTTCCATCAAGACCCAGTTGACAATTTCTTTCGCGATAGTCCGGGATGCGGGAGGACAGTTCGTCTATCCGCCTGATTTTGCAGAAGATCGCCGTCTGCAGTGCGATTCATTGCGACCCGCTTCGTCGTGGCATCGCGATTGCCTTTAAAAAAGTGTGAGTGGCTCGCAAGACGGCCCTCCGACGAGGTGACTTATAACAGTCCTACCGGTGCTCGTCACATTCGCAATCTTCTTGCTGATCGATTATTTCCGCACTCGCCACGCGGCTGTACAGCCCGCGTTGCAAGTTTCTGCGGCAAAGCACGATTCCGCTGTTCCCCGCTTACAGCCAGCCTTGGCCGGCGGTTTCGAGGTGCCGGAAAACTTGCGCTACCACCCCGGTCACACGTGGGCGTTGAGCGCGAGCCCCAACCTGGTGCGGGTCGGCATGGATGATTTTGCTTCCAAGCTGACCGGCAAAATGGAGCGCATTACGCTGCCGCAACGCGGCCAGTGGATTCGCCAGGGCCAGAAGATGTGCACAATTCATCGCGACGGCTGCGCAATCGACATGGTTTCACCCATCGAGGGAAGCGTGTCTGACATTAACGAAGCGATCGTGCGAAATCCGAAGCTTTGCGCTCCGCGATCCCTACGGCGAAGGCTGGCTGCTCACGGTTCAGGCACCCGATGCCAAGACAAGCTTCCGCAACCTGCTAGGGGGTGCGGTGACCCGTTGGTGGACAGAGGAATCTGCGAGCCGCCTGCAGCGCCACATGCCAGTGGCTATGGGCAGTGCGATGGCCCAGGACGGAGGAGTGGCTATGGACGATCTCTCAACCCAAATTCCAGACCGGGACTGGCTGCCGCTGACGAAAGAGTTCTTCCTGTCATGAGTCGACCTCGCGGCCGGCGAGGCGAACCAGCTTCGCCGAGGACCGCTGCTTTTGCCATGGTAATTCGGAGCACAGCCGGTGTGGACGATCTTAGCCGATTCGGGCCGACGGGACCTGCATCATCGACGTTACTGCAGCCCGGCACATCTCACACAGCACGCCGTCCTTGAGGTCGATCCACTCCACGGCGTGGGACGAGGCCATGACACAGTGGTAGTCATCGCAGTGAGCCAAGCTCAGGGTGTGTCCCAGTTCATGAACGGCTTCCTTTATCAGGCGGTGCCGAAATAGTTCGGGGTCACGGGGAAGACCATAGAATTCTTGGTGCAGCCGGTGAGACGAGAGCACGGCACAAGGGCCACCCATCTGCGCCTCGCCGAACACGAAGGTAAGAATCGGGATGTACAGATCGACGGCCGCGATGCCCAGCATGCGCCAGGAGTCAGCGGTAACCAGGCTTTGCATCCGCTGCAGGATTTCTGAAGAGTGATATTGTTGCCGTTCGCCATGGAAGGCAAACTCTGGATCTAGTCGGGCAGGAAGCACTTTGCAGCGAACGGAAATGATTTCTTCGATGGCGGCACTCAGATCCTTTAGCAGTCCATCATCCACATTCCCGATCGGCAAGAGTTGCAGCAGCTTCATGTCATGCCTTCATCGGGTGGTGACTTCATCGGGCTTCTTATCTCGATCGAGAGAGGTGCGAGTCCAGCCGTATTTCTTCAGCTTGTGATAGAGAGTGACCCGGTCGATATCAAGTATGTCCGCGGCGTGGCTCTGATTGCCGCCACACTCCTCCACGACCCGCAGGATATGAGCGCGCTCCATGTCCTCCAGGGTCTTGCTCGAACCGCCGGGGCCAGCAACGCTTTGTGGCTTGAAGATGAAATCCTGTTCGCGCAACTCCGGCTCCTGCCCAACAACCATGGCGCGTTCCACCGCATTCTCCAGTTCACGAACGTTGCCAAGCCAGGGTTGCTGCTGCAATTGATTCATGGCCAAAGGTGAAATCCGCGTGATGCGCTTATTCATGGCCAAAGAGAACTTGCGAACAAAGTGATCCACGAGCGGCGGAATATCCTCGCGGCGCGCACGCAACGGAGGCAGTTCGATACGGAAGACGTTCAGCCGATAGAAAAGATCGGGACGGAACTTTCCTTCCTCGATCAATCTTTCCAGATCTTTGTTGGTGGCGGCGACGCAGCGGAAGTCCACCTTGATGATTTGATTGCCGCCCACGCGGGTGATCTCGCGCTCCTGCAGCACTCGCAGCAGATCGGTCTGTGTCTTTAGAGTGATGTCGCCGATCTCGTCCAGGAAGACACTTCCACCTTCGGCAATTTCGAATTTGCCTTTCTTGCGATACTGCGCACCGGTGAACGCGCCTTTTTCGTGTCCGAAGAGTTCGCTCTCGAGGAGCGTTTCTGTGAGCGCACCGCAGTGAATGACGACCAGCGGATGAAATCTTCGGGGACTGGCCTGATGGATCGCGCGCGCCACCAGTTCCTTGCCGGTACCACTTTCGCCGGTGACCAACACCGTAGCGTCCGTAGGACCGACCGTCTCAATAGCGTCGAATATCTTGCGCATAGGCGCGCTTTGCCCGATCAGTTCTCCCGGACGCGCTACCTCGGCGACCGTCTCACGCAGGAGCACGTTCTCTTGGGCCGTTCGTTTGTGTGTCAGCGCGTTCTTCACCAAGTGCGCAATCTCATCCGGATCCAGTGGTTTGGTCACATAGTCATAGGCGCCGTTCTTCAGCGCTGCGACGGCGGTCTCGACCGAGGCATAGCCGGTCATGATGATCACGATCAACTCCGGATCGACCTCGTGCATGCGGCGCTGCAGCTCGATGCCGTCGATACCGTGCATTTTGATATCCACCAGCGCTGCATCCCAGCGTTGTTCCGCCAGTCGGGTAAGCGCGTCGCTCGCGTTCTCCGTGGTTGCGACCTCGTAGCCTTCTTCGCGGAACCATTTGCCGAGCGAGTCGCGTACGCTTAATTCATCGTCCACGACCAGCAGTTTTCCCTGTGTACTCACGTCACTCACCTCGCCTTCATCGCGGCATCACCGGCGGCCGCCAGCGAAGCCTCGGGAGCCTGACTTGGCAGGGTTACTGTGAAAATCGTGCCCCGGCCCAGCTCCGATTGGACTTCGATGCACCCGTTGTGCCGCTCCACGATGCCACGACTGATGGCCAGGCCCAGCCCGATTCCGCGGCCATTCTCTTTCGTCGTCATAAAAGGTTCGAAAATCTCTGGTAATACATCAGGAGCGATGCCTGCTCCGTCGTCGCGTACCCGGATCTGGATCTCCGTCTCATCGGGACTCAGCTGAGTTTCGAGCCAGAGATTGCCGCCGCGGGGCATGGCATCGATTGCATTCATGATCAGCGCCAGCAGAACTTGTTCGATCTGCGCAGGATCGCAGGGTACGCGAGGCAGATCTTTTGCAAGCTTCAGTTGCAGCTCGATTCCGCCAAGTTCCAGTTGATGCCGCACCAGAAGCAGAGAACGATCGATCACTTCACGCAGGTCGGTCGATTGCACATTCATGGGCGCCGTGCGCGAGAGACTCAAAAGATTCTTGATCAAATCACCACAGCGCCGGCTTTCCGCAGCGATAAGCTCCAGACATTGCATGGCCTCTTCGCGTTTTTCGTGCTCGGCTTGGCCCGATCCCACCCATTTTCGCAGCAGCTTGGCATACGTCAGAATGCCGGAGAGAGGGTTGTTGACCTCGTGAGCGACTACCGCCGCCATTTTGCCCATCGAGGCCATTTTTTCCACGTGCAGCATGTGATCGTGGGCGCTCTTGAGTTCGCGTGTCTTCTCCGCGACCCGATCTTCAAGAGTCTTTGCCCAGGTGACGATCTCTTCATTGGCTGCGCGCAACTGCAGGCTCATGCTGTTGAAGGAGTGAGCCAGGTCCCCCACTTCGTCGCTGGATCGCACCTCAATCTGGTAGCCAAGATTTCCCTGTGAAAGATGCTCTGTGCCGTTCTTCAGCGCCTTGATCGGTTGGCCGACCTCTCGCCACACGAATAACCAGCTTAATACCGCCACCATCAGCATTGCTCCCGCCGTATAAAGGAACATGCGGGTGCTGCTGACGGCGAGCTGTGCGTCCGCCTTTGCCAGGGAAAGATTGGTGTCGAGCACGCCCAGAACTTGCTGGCTGGCAGGGTGGGCGTGGCAGTCGGCGTTGGAGCAACTGGGCTGATTTTCGATGGGAGTGATGATTCCCAACACCCGATGGCCGGCGTCATTGCGATAAATGCGAAAGCGGTCAGGGCGATTCAGGCGCGTCAGCGGCTGCGATTGAACGTGACAGCCGTAGCAGGCCTCAGCCGTCTTGTCGAGGACGTGGCTCACTTCCGCCGAATTGGTGGAGTAGCTGATCCGCCCCTCCTGGTCAAGGATGCGTACCTTGACCATGCCGGGCTCGTCAGCCATGGTTTGGATCGCATGGTAAAGGCCCTCGCGATCGTTGCGGAGCATGTAATAGGTGGTGCTGTGCTTGATCACGTCGCTGATGCGCTCGGCGCTGGTCAGCGTGGCAGCTTCCAGGTGTTGGCGGTGCAATCGGATATTCAAATATCCAAGGAGAGCAAAGATGACGACCATGACTGCCAAAAGAGAGCCGATCAATTTCGCACTGATGCTGTGAGTCACCCGCTTCCATCCCAGATCGCTGCGAGTTGGCTCAATCTCCGGCATGGCCTAATACCGCTGTCGCAACTACAGGCCAAGTTCGGTTCGGGGACGCTCGTTTTCTGGATGTCCTGCTTCGGGGAAAATAGGCAGATGTTTCACAGCCAACCCGAACAGGGCGAAGCCCATCGCGATAATCATGAGGGTCACTGAGAACTCCGTCCACTTCGGCATGTAATGATGTCCAGCGTACGTCTCAAAACCTATGAGACTGACATTGAGACGATTGGTGATAAAACCGAGCAGACTGATGACGGAGGCCAGATACAAGCCGTTGGGCGATAGCCTGACCTTCTTGAAGCTGAGCAAGGTGATTGGAATCACGAAGGCCAGCGCCAGTTCGAGCCACAGGAAGTACGCCTCGTAGCTGGGTTTGATGATTTGGCCCAGCAGGCCACGATGGAAGTAGTCTTCGAAGCGCAGCAGAGCGTTGACCCAGAGAGCAACCAGCAAAGCGCCGCCCAGTTCGACTAGGACCGGGAGTTCAAGGTGACGGCCGAAGGCTTTCGCACTTTGCGTGGACTCGAAGATCGTCATTGCCAAACCAACCGCAATTGCCGAGCCGAAGAAAAAGAACGGCAGCGCGGGCGTGTACCAGAACGGATGCAGCTTGCTCGGCATGATCAGATAGAGCGATCCGAGGGAACTCTGGTGCAGAGTGGAAAGCAAGATGCCCAAAACGATCAACACTGGGTAGACCTTCTTGATCCACTTGATTGGAGTCTTTAAATGGAAGCGCTCGAACACACTGGGAAGGAATTCGAAGAAGAGCACCGTGGTGTAGGTCATCACGCACATGCCCACCTCGAACATGACCGAATGCGGGTTCATGTAGATGAGCTGATGCCAGATGTACCAGGGACGGCCAAGGTCGAACAGCAGTCCAACGATGAAAAGTATGTATCCGAGGAACGCCGTCAACACTGCAGGACGCATAACACTGTGGAGTCGCTTGACGTTGAACAGGTAAACCGCACCCACAATGCAGAAACCGCCAGCCGCCAGCATGACTCCGCACAGGCAGTCGAAACCGATCCAGAGACCCCAGGGAAACTGATCGGTCATGTTTGAAACCGCACCCAAGCCGCGGAAATAGCGAACAAACGTGGAGTACAGGCCCAGTCCCATAATCACAACGAACACGACTTTCCAGAAGGTCAGCTTGATCTTCATCGCTTACTCCCGTTCTTTCTCTTCGGCTTCAGCGGCAGCCACTTCTTCGCGGCGATGCGAGATCCAATAAATGCCTCCCAGTACCAACGACCACACTGGTATGAAGTCCGGAATCCTCTCCATCACTCGCCCGGTATATTCCGGCATCGGAGTGTCGCCAATTTTGGCGGATGCCGGATAACCGTACTCTTCCACTTTCACGCTGGAAAGAATAAGGACGCACGTTCCGCCAGCCTCGTGAAGGCCGTAAATGCGCGGCAGGTAGGTGGATGGATTCTGGCGGATGCGGTCCTGCGCTTCCTTGATGAGGTCGTCGCGATCGCCAAACTTCGTTGCGCCGGTCGGACAAATCTCCGCACAGGCCGTCTGCTTCCCAGCAATCACCCGGTCGGGGCACATAATGCATTTGCGGACTCGCGGATTCAACGAGCCCCATTCGTACTTTGGCTGGCTAAAGGCGCACGCTACCATGCAATACCGGCAGCCGATACACTTCCAGACGTCGTATACGACTGGGCCCTCCTTTGTTTTGTGGAAAGCTCCCACGGGACAAGCCGAGGCGCAAGCGGGATGCTCACAGTGCATGCACAGCCGTCGCATGAACTTGTCGTCCTTTGTCATAACGACCGTGTACTTATGTTCCGATTGCACCGACTCCGCCGCTACTTTGTCGTCATAGGGCAGCTTGTTCTGTTCCGCGCAGGCAACTTCACACTGCCTGCAACCGATACACATCGTCGCGTCATAAAGGAGAGCCTTACTCATTGGACGTATTCCTCGCTGCAGCCAAGCGGGACTTTCGTTCAGGTGGAAGAATGTATGAGTTACCCGCAAGCTGAGATGGAGCAGGCTTGGAGACCGTACAGAACGGCCTGGACGGCCCGCCAAGCGAAAAAGGGCTGGGTCCAGACTGATGAGCATCCGGACCCGGGCGGACTGTTCCCTCCGGCCAAGTGAGCCGGGGAGGAGATTGCCGGCTGGCTACTAATCGGCGATCTTTGCGTTCTGTCTGCCGCATGGAGCCGAACATCTTCATACTCGCCCTCACGCCTCTTTCAGCCGCTGCCCGGCAACCAGCGACAACGGCGATGCGCAAAGAGAAACAGCCGATAACGACACTACTTCTGCAGGCTACGAATGTACTCAACAACCATCTTTACTTGGTCAGGAGCCAGACTCTTGATCGTGGCCGGGTGTTTCGGCTTCTCCGTGACGGCCTTGGCCAGGTCGTCATCAGACATTTTCTTTACTTCGTCCGAAACCAGGCTCGGAATCTTGGCTGCGGGCTTGCCAGTCGCATCCGCTCCGTGGCAGGCTGCACATTTTGCTTTGTAGATGGCAGCTCCGTCCTCAGCAGCCCATGACAGACTGGGAATCAGGATGAACAAGCCTACCGCGATTGTCATTACCAGCATCACCAACTTTGTCGTCTTCATGATTTCGTTTTCTCTCCTTTATAAAGTTCTGCAACCTGACGAACGCAGCGGTTCTTTTCGCCAATCGAGCCTGCATTGCAAAAAGCAACCACGGATACAACCCGTTCAGGAACTATGTAAGAGAACTCAGCAACTTCGTGGCTGCCTGGTTAAGAGTTTCAACGGTCGAGGGGGAAAGCTTCAGTGACCCGGGTCACCCTAGACCGTGACCCCGGTGGAAGGGCAACGCGCCGACAGCCGCGGATTCCTGAGTGCCATTTTCAGGTGACTGCAGGGTGCGATCTCGATCCCAGCACCCATCGAGCACACATCGAAAAACCGACCTTCGACGCAGATACTCCTCACAGCGTCCGGTGATCGTCGTCACGGCGCGATGGACATAAGAGAGCCACACTTAAGCTGGAAAGTTAGGAGTCCGGATGTCTCGCAGGAGGTAGCTCATGAAAACCTCGCGCATCATCATTCTGATTCTCACGGCTGTTGCGCTGGTCCTGACAATCGCGCCGGCGACTGCAGCGCAGAAGCCCGAACCAGGCGTTGCAGTTCCGAAGTATGATCCGGCGGCCGAAGCCACATTCAAGGGAACAGTGGAAGAGGTAAGGGACCGCCAGTGTCCCGTAAGCGGCGGTATAGGGTCACACCTGATCTTGAGACTGTCGCCGAGCAAGGTGATTGAAGTCCACCTCGCAACCACGAGGTTCGTAAAAACCTACGGCCTTGTCTTCAACAAGGGCGATGTGGTCACAGTGGTTGGTACCAAGGTGCAGTTTGAAAGTGTGGAAACTATCTTTGCGCGGGAAGTCACCCGCGGTGACGCAACCTTCACTTTCCGCGGCAAGGATGGCACGCCGATCTGGTAGCGGCTTGCTGCGGATCGGTCGGCAGTTGGAGGCGGCTATGCTGTCGAAGTGTGCGAATCCAACATGCTCGTCTCGATTTCGGTACCTGCATGAAGGCAGACTTTTCCATATGGCGGTTGGATCGGCCGGATCAGAGAATGAAACCGCGCTAGAACGCTTCTGGCTTGTTGAACAAATGCTCGAGAAAGATGACCGTCGTTTCTTGTTCAGACGGAGCCTTAGTCATTCCCTTACAACAACGATCGACACTCGAAAAGAGGGCGATACCAGCGAGACCGTGGGACTCAGCTTGACCCATGCAGGAGGCACTTATGTCAGCGCTTGCACAGATACACGATCGGAAGCAAGGGATAGGCTTCAAGCAGGTTTTGGTTGCCACAGACTTTTCGGACGGTTCACAGCGAGCGCTCGCCTATGCGATTGCGATCGCGCGCCGATATGGTTCTGCGCTCTCCGTCGTGCACGCAATTCCTCCGGAGCCACGTGAACAGATCCCGCTCGAACCGTTGCCGACGGAACTGGACCGCCGCCGACTCGAAGCGGAAGAGCAGATGAGACAGCTCGGCAAGAAAGTACGAATGAATGATCTCAACCATCGCCTGCTGCTTGAACAAGGTTCAGTATGGGATGTACTTGCTTTGGTGATTCCGGATGAAAAAGTTGACCTGCTGGTGTTGGGCACCCGTGGACGGAGCGGGTTGAAGAAGCTCGCATTAGGTTCGGTTGCGGAAGAGGTCTTGCGTCTGGCTCCTTGCCCGGTGCTCACTGTTGGCCCGCATGTCCCGCCTGCAGGCTTGGACACGGCCGAGTTTAGCCGGATCCTGTTCGCAACCGACTTCGAGTTGGCGTCCAACAAGGCCTTTCCGTACGCCCTGTCCTTGGCAGAAGACCATCAGGCAAAGCTCGTACTTCTGCACATGGTGCCACCGATGCCGGCTGTCGAGCTTGGCGCCGCAGCCTACGGCCCGTCTACTTACACCGCTGAGGAACTTACCAGGTGGCAGCGAACGATGCGAGAGGAAGGCGTGAGAAAGTTAAGGGCATCGATTCCAGTCAACGTGAATCTGGCGGAGGAACCAGAATGCGTAGTCGGGACAGATTTCCTGCCGGAAGGGATCTTGAACGTGGCAGCGACGCACAAAACTGAGTTGATCGTCATGGGTGCGAACCGAACGCCCTCGCCGTGGGTGGCCGCGCATACGCCGTGGGCTCTCGCTCATGAGGTTATATGCCATGCCAAATGTCCGGTTTTGACGGTTAGCGATTAAGGACAGATCGCGTTAACGGAATTTGTAGAGGTGGGCAATAACAACCGCGCGGCGTTGAGGTTTAATCGCCGCGCGGACATTTTGTCAACTACAACCTATTACGGCTCGATGGCGACTTTGAGGACACCGTCGCGATGCTCGGCAAAGAGCCGGTAGGCATCGGTAATCTGGTCGAGTCTAAAGCGGTGCGTGAGCAGCGACGTCAGATCCAACCGTCCGTGAAGCACCATCTCCATCAGGCGTCGCATGCGTTCTTTTCCTCCTGGGCAAAGGGTCGTGACGATCTTGTGATCGCCCAGACCTGCGGCAAACGGCTCGAGAGGTAAGGACAACTTTCCCGAATACACGCCAAGGCTGCTGAGGGTGCCTCCGGGCCGAAGAACCCGGAGCGCGCTTTCAAACGTGCCCTGTGTGCCTAGGGCTTCGATTGCCACGTCCACGCCCCTGCCACATGTGAGGCGAAGAGTTTCCGACACCACATCGCACTCTTTGAAATTGAGCACGACGTCCGCACCCATTCGCTTCGCCATCGCAGCTCTCACAGGGTCAGACTCGACTCCGATAATGAAGCTCGCTCCTTTAAGCCGAGCGCCCGCAGTCGCACAGAGCCCAATCGGTCCCTGAGCGAAGACTGCAGCCGTGTCGCCGATCTTTAACTCGGCACTTTCCGCTGCGGAAATACCCGTCGAGGCGATGTCGGCCAAAAGGACCACCTGTTCATCCCTCAGTTCATCTGGAATCTTTGCCAGGTTCGCTTGCGCGTTTGGCACGAGTAGGTAATCCGCTTGTGCGCCGTGAATGGTGTTGCCAAATTTCCAGCCACCAATCGGGCCCCCGCACTGTGACCACTGGCCGCTCAGACAGCTGCCGCACTGACCACATGGTGTAATGGCGCCGACCAGCACGCGGTCGCCAACTTCGTAGCCAGTCATTCCCGCGCCCAGCTCGTGGATCACGCCGACCGGCTCATGTCCAATGACAAGGCCCGGACGTACTTTGTATTCGCCCTTCACGATGTGAATGTCAGTTCCGCAAATCGTCGTCAGTGTCACCCGAAGTACAGCCTCTCCGACGCCTGCTCTTGGAATGGGCACGCTTTCGATTGCAATTTGGTTTGGTCCGTGAAATACGAGCGCCCGCATCATGCCCGAGGGTTTTGATTCGCGCTCCAACCGTTGTGGTGTCATGGTGGCCATTTACGCCTCCCGCTTCCACACAGGTTCCAGGTGAGGAAATTCGTCCCTTTCACTCGGGTGAAAGCCTTCCACAAGTAGTTTGTTCCCACCACCGGGAACGCTGCGGTGCCTGCACTCACGGCCGGATGTGATCGGGGTCACTAGTGCTGCGAAGCTGATTCCCAATTTCGGCGCTCGATAAAGGTGGGGGGCTCGTAAGTGCGTCCGGACGCCAGCCGGTTCTCCTCTCGGCGCGTGAACCACAACAAGATGGGCCCGAGCGCCGCGGCAGCGAAGCGGGCGACCACCGGGAATTCCGTCTCAACTTCGCGCCGCAGTTTGTGAATCCGCTCGCTCACGCCTTGATTGACTTTCTTGAATTCCCGCTCCATCACCCAGAGCGCCGCCTTGTAAATGCTGCTAAGCTTCTTCACTTCTCGCCTAAACCGCTCGCGAACGCGTGGGTCGGGGTAGTGCTTGTAACGCTGCCAGCCCTGGAGCATGGTCTGGCACATGCGATAAAGACTCGGTCCATTACTCTCGAAATCGCGCCAGAACGCCCAATCCAGGAACCTCTTTGAACCCTCCCGGGAGATTGCTCTCTGGCGGAAGTTGAACTTGTACTGTCCATGCATATCGGCGAAGTCCGCGTCCGTCAGCAAGCGGTCCTGATCGGCCATTTCCTGGTACAGCAGCGTGCCAGGAACCGGCGTGTAGAGCATGAACTGGTGAAAGTCGGCCCGGTAGCTAACTGCCGATTCGATCTCCTCGACGATGTTGTCCGGTGTGTGGTGCTCTAGTCCAATGATGGTCGAGCCCTGTACTCGTATTCCGTGTTCGCGCAACTCCCGCGTGAGTTGTCCAATGTTCTCCCCCTGCAGCTTGCTATAGCTGGACTGGGGAGATTCCAGTCCCATCCACACCCAGGAAATGCCGAGTTCGACCAGTTCCAGCATGGTGTATTTTCGAATCGCATTCGCGGAAGCAAAGACAGAAAGCTCCCAGCTTTTGCCTGCCTCCTTCATACGTTCCAGCAAGCGCATGGCACGCGTGCGATGAAGCAGGAAGTTCTCGTCCATCACAAAGAAAGAATTTACTTTGAGCTCAGACTCGATCTGGCACATCACATCAAACAGTTCGTCGCCGGCTTCCTGCACGATGCCCCAAAAAGCGAATGTGTGCCGATAGCCGGAAGCAATGATCATTTTCTCGATCGGAGCGACGGTCACTGCGGTGCCGATGCCATAGGCGCCGGACACAATACCCGCGCATAGTCCGCGGTGATCGGGAAACCACTTCAGGACGTTGCCGGTGCAGCCGCCATAAACGGCGCCAGCGCCGATTCCACCGATCGCGTACCAGATGTAAAGTCCGGTTGTGGTGTAGGAGAGCCGGAACCGATCCAGCCCGCGCCCACCAACAGGCCGCCGATCCCGACGATCAGCCGCGGCCCGAGACGATCAACCAGGTAGCCTTCGAATGGGACCAGCCAGGTTTCACAGAAGATGAACGCAGCAAATGCGATTTGCACTGCGGCCAAAGTGGCGTGCAGGCTTGAGGTTAAGGGTTTCGTGAAAAGCGTCCAGGCATATTGCAGATTCGCAATCGCCATCATCGCGATTATGCTGGCGCACATCTGAACCCAGCGGTCGGGGATCTTGGGTTCAATATGAACTAAGGAGGTCACATTCGTGGCCATAGGGTCGCCTACGTGATTGTCAGAATTGGTCGTTTCTACTCGTTCGTACTCCTTGCCGGAAAACGTCCAGGTAAATGAAAAACCCGCCCCCCTTAGAGGGGCGGGCGGGTTATTCACCTTCGATTTCTTTCTGGAGCGGGATGATTCCCGGCACCAGCCACTTGTTCCACATTTCGTCAATCTTGCTCTGGAAGTAATCGATATCTTCTTCGATAAAGTGCGCGAACCTTCCTTGCTTGAGCAAGTAATCGCGAACCGGAAGACGTTTGAATCTGCCGTTCGCAATGTCCTTGGTCTTGCCATAGAGCTTCAGCTTGCCGCATTCCACCTCGTACAGAGGGAAAATGCCGGTATTCACGGCCAGTTCGCCCAGTTGGAACGAAAGCACCGGGTCGAAGTCCCATCCCTTCGGACACGGGTTAAGGCAATGAATAAACGTGGGACCGCCGGCCGACAGCGCCTTGCGAACGCTGTTCATCGCCTGCAGTGGGTAAGAGGTAGAGATGGTGGATACATACTTTACGGTGGGATGTCCAACCATCATCAACGGGGCCATGTTCTTTTTCCAGCGGTGATTCATGATCCGCTTCACTTTTCCTGGCGTGCTGAACGAAGTGTTGACGCCGTACGGCGATGTCCCGGAAATCTGGACGTCCGTATTGGCATACGATTCGTTGTCGTACATCAGGATCAGCAGGTTGTAATCGGGATGGCACATGGTGGCCGAGATGGCGCCCAGGCCCATGTCCGCACCGCCGCCGTCGCCGCAGAAGGCGATGACGTTGATGGGTTCATCCTTCATGACGCCCTTGCGCATCTGGACGCGCAATGCCGCCGCCACTCCCAGTGCGCTGGAGCCCGAACTGCCCAGTTGCGTGTGCATCCAGGGGACGCCCCAGGGGGTTGAGTAGTAGGAGGTGTTCGCCACGTACATGCAACCGGTGCTGCCCAGAACGATGGTTCTGGGACCTGCAGCCTTCGCCATCAGTTTCATGATTTGCGCAGACTCGCAGCCCTGACAGGTGCGGTGGCCGGACGTGTAGTACTCCTCGTGTGGAACCTTCTTGACTCCCTTGAAGGCTTCCAGGTTTTGCGTCGGTTTTTCGTCTACGAAAGTCTAGTGCTCATAATTGTTGTCCTTTCCGGCTCTGGAAACGCGTCGAGACGCGTTATCCCCGCAGCCCGATCCATTGCGTCAGGGGTTGCGCCTTACCTTTGGCAGCTTGGAACACGATATCGGTCACGTTTCCACGTCGGGCACAGTGACTTCGCGGCCACCGAGGCCACCAATGAAACCGATCACCGGCGGTCTGGTGTTGCTGTTGCTGTACATGGCAGAGCGAACTTCCGTCGCCACCACGCCACTCAGGTCCGGCGAACCGAACGAAAAGTCGCGATCGATGACGCCGATGGCCTTGAAGCGCTCCAGGCACTTGGCAATCTCTGGACCAGCAAACGGCCGGAACCAGCGCAGACGAACGAAGCCGACTTTCTTGCCTTGTTCGCGCAGCTTACGGATTGCAACTTTGACCGGCGTCGAGAGTCGTTCCCATGCCGAGCAGCACGACTTCCGCATCTTCGGTCATATATTCTTCGAAGAACGGATTGCCGTACTTGCGTCCGAACGTTTTCTCGAAGTCGGCATAGACTTCGCGAATCACGTCGCAGGCGACCTCGGTGACTTTGTAGTTCTGCCGTCGAATCTCCGTGACCCAATCTTCATTGGCCTGTGGAGCCACCGAAATTACGTTGTCGGGATGGAGCAGCAGATCGCCACGGTCGTAACGAGGCAGGAACTTTTTTACCAGCTCTGCCGCCGGGATCTTTACCAGGGCTTGCGAGTGTGTGAGAAATGCGCCGTCGCAACTGATGGCCAGCGGCACGAAAATGCGGCGATCTTCCGCCACTCGATATGCAATCAGAGCCGTGTCCAGTGCTTCCTGCGCGCTATCGACCCAGGTCAACATCCAACCCAGGTCGCGGACTGCGAGGGCATCGTTGTGTTCCACGCCGAAGGCGCCGGGATCGTCGAGCGCCCGGTTACCCACCATGCATACCATGGGGACGCGCAGAGCCGGACTGACGGTCAGCGCTTCCATGGCGTACATCCAGCCCACGCCGCTCGAACCGCAAAACACGCGTGCGCCGCAAACTGACGCATGTTTAACGATTTCAAATTGAGAATGCTCGCCTTCCGCCACGATATATTCGCAATCCATTTCGCCGTCTGCTACTAACTGGCTGATGTACTGCATAACTGTGTCGTAAGGCCGGATTGGGTAAGCCGTGACCACGTCGACGTTAGCCAGTTTGCAGGCAATCGCAATGGCCTCGGCGCCGGTAATCAGGGCTTCCTGTTCTTGAGTTTTCTTTTTTTCCTCAACCGGTAATGTTAGTGTCGCCATCTTAATCTCCTTAGTCTTCAAGCTTGCCGCCGGGCCGCTAGCGTTTATTAGCAACTTCCAGGGCTTCGGGAACCTGTTCTTGATACTGACCGCGATAACGGAATCCGTGGGACCGCTTCTCGATCGGTGAGGCCTTCGCGATGGTGGTTTCCAGCCAGCTCAAATAGGCGTCTTTATCTTTCTTGAACGCCGTCCACTGGCTGTCGTTCCCATGGAATTCGGATTCGTTCACCATGGTGATGCAATCCTTCACCGGGCAAACATCTTCGCAAATGCCGCAGCCGCAGCACGACTCGAGGTTGGCATCGTAAGTTCCGTCTGGGGTGACGTCGAAAGACGCATCTGGACAGTTGAGCCCGCACAGCGTGCATTTAGTGCAGGTCGAGAAATTCACCACCGGCCGCATGCTGCGCGTCGAGTACTTCTTGAAAAGCTCATTGCGGGATGGCCGGAAGCCGCCGACTTGCCCGGTCACCGGGTCCGCGTATGGGCCGCCCTGAGCCTGCCCCTTGATGGAGACGCCGCCTCGCATGTCTTCCCACCCAGGCAGTTCGAACTTGAACAGCTCGTCGGGATTGCCCTCGCCCGCTTTTACATCGACCGCGGTGAAGCGCTCGAAAGCGGTGCGCGCCGACGTCACCTTCAGGGAGTTCTTCAGCTTTTCGCTGATGAATTGCTCCACTGACTTCAGGCTGAAAAGTTCCGGCAACGCCTTGGCGATGACGCCGAGGATGCGGACGTCGGTGTGGTCATCCTTAAAAACCCACATGCCCGAAAAGCTGGTAACACCTTTCACAATTCCCAGCTTGTAGGGGGTTTCCCGGCGGTGAATATTCTCCAGCAGAGCGGGTGCGTCTTCCAGAGAAACCACGATGAGAGTGCTCCCTGGTTTGAGAGCACGATGCACGGGCTGCAGGCCGTACCATGCCCACGACTCCGCGCCCTTACAGAGCGTGTCATCGAGAACCACGGTGAGATCGACTTGCTTGGGTTCGTACTGCGCCATTCCGGCTTCGAGCGTCAGTTCGTCGTTGGCGACGATGGCGAAACTCTTTGCTGGAATCCCATTACGCTCCGGAGCATCTCCATAACGGCCAAAGGAAATGCCCAGTTTGCCTTCGTTATGCGCGGCTAAAACAATGCCGCGCGTTATGTTCTTGGCCAGGGTCTTCTGAAAGACCCCTCGGTAGATGACTTCGACCGCAAGTAGCTGGCCCATTTTGCAACCTCCATTCTTTTACAATTTCTTTAATACGACGCTTTCGATTTCCTGCAGGTGCCGGCGCATGGCCGCCTCGGCGGCTGCGGCGTCGCCTCGCTTTAGTGCGGCAAGGATTCGTCGGTGGCCGGCAAGCGACTTTTCTTGCCGTCCCTCCACTTGCAGCGAGTGCTCCATGGTCTCGCGCAACAAATCTATCAACACGTCGACCACTTTCAAGACCACACTGTTGCCGGACGCCAGAGCGATGCTGTAGTGAAATTCGGAGTCCTCTTCGATTCCGAGTTCGCCGGCGCACACCTTCGCTTCCTGGCGAACAAGAATGTCCTGCATCTCAGAGATTTCGTCGCCCGAGGCGTGCAAGGCCGCGCGTCCGGCCAACGGCGGCTCGATCATCTTGCGCACGTCGATCAGGTCCGCAACCATCTTCCGCTTGTCAAGAATCGCTTTAGCCAAAGGATTGGATGGGTTAGCACCAGGACCGCAAACCACTGTGCCGACACCCTGTCGTGGCTCGAGCAGACCCATCAGTTCCAGGCTGCGGATGGCACCCCGCACGGAGCCGCGGCTGACGCCGAGTATTTGCACAAGTTCGCGTTCTGGGGGAAGCAGGTCGCCGGGCTTGAGCTCTTCCGTAATGCACCGCTCCAGCTGCTTTGCGACCTCCTGGTAGACCTTGTTTCTGGGGATCGCCTCGAACCCGACTCGCGCTGGTGATTCAGTTTCGATCATCGGAATTGGTCTGACGACTGTTTACCGAACCATTGCAAACCCGCGCGTAAGAATGAGCAATGACGCACATCACGGTTCAACGTGACGTGAAATCCATTCACATCAATCTGGCAATCCTAACGCCCGCAATACCGTGGCAGCGTCTTTCAAGGTGACTGGGAGCTGCTCACGATGCCGCCGATTACTGTGCAAAATCGCGATAGCACTCACAACCCCATTTCAGGCATTCTCGAACGCTGGCCTGTTGGTAGCAAATTAAAATGTCCGGTTTTCGTAGCAAGTGAAATGTCCGGTTTTCGGTTTAATCTCCTCCCGCAGCCGGGGCTGTGGGAAAGTGGGAATCCCGCGCATTTTGCGGGATTTCCAAGCAAGACGGGAAAGTCGGTTTTTGGACTTTTCCGTCTTGCGTCTTTTCCATAGCCCTGCGCTCGCCGATTTTTTCCTTCGGCAGAGATTTTCCTTCCGCACTGTAGTGCCCCAGTCGCTGGGGGCCGTGGGTAATCGTGAAAGTTCCATCCAAATGCTGGTGCACGGTGACCGTGAAAATGTCGCACATTGAAATCAAAGTACTGGTCCCGATACAGCGCCAGCACTTTCTCCACCGTGGCGAAGGGCACTCGCTTCGGGGAAGGCTGCCCGCGACGTTTATCGAACATACTTTCATAGCCAAACTGCTCATACCGTTCGCGAACCCGCCGCAGATGCCGGTCGCTGAAACCGAGAATCTCGGCCGCCTGCCACCATGTGATCTTCTTCGCCATCGCTCGCAACAGCACCTCTTGAATCTTCATCGCCCGCTCCATCGCGGCCTTCGAGTAAGAGAACATGCTTGCCATGTTCTCCTACTCTCACCGCCTGCAAAGCGGACATTTCACCTGCTAATTCCACCGGACATTTGATGTGCTAACGACATTCTCGAACGCTGGCCTTGACCGACGAGAGGGGCGGATGTCAAACTGTTGCTGGTAGGATTGAGAGAAACCGCTTCGGCGCGGTTTTCTTTTCCGCACGTGTTCGCCGTACAATAAACGTACAATGGAAGCGGGATTGTGGGGCGTTTGGGCCTTTAGGCCGAATGCAGAATCAGTAAGTTACGTGTTATCAATGTGATGAAGTCGTTCAAATCCCCCCTTCCGCACCAACGTTTTGAGCTTCGCGTGTTGGACTTCGCGACGAGAGAGATTGTCGAATCCGAGCTTCGGCTCCATTGGAGTTTTGTGCATGTGGGTAAGCGTCCTGATCACCATCGTTCACGTATTTGTTTGCTTTTTCCTGATTGCGGTCGTGTTGCTGCAGAGCGGAAAGAGCGGCGACCTGGCCGCAGCTTTCGGCGGTCAGGGTAGCCAGACAGCATTTGGGCCGCGTGGCGCAGCGTCCGTTCTTTCCAGGGCGACGACCTGGTCCGCCATCATTTTCATGCTCACGTCGATCACGCTTTCGATTTTTGCGGCGCGGCGGACCGGACCCACGTCCGTGCTTTCAGGAGTAAAAGCCTCACAGACGAAGTCACAGCCGGCCACTCCTGCCCCGCCATCGGCGCCGCCAACTGTTCCGCAAAACCAGGCACCGACACAGAAATAACTTGTTCGGTGGAGCGGCTCTCCGTCTAATTCCATCCCAAAGTCATGGCACCAGGAAGGGATTCTCTTCCCTTTCCTCGCCTATAGTTGTTCGCCGGCCGTGGCCAGGAATCACGACGGTATCATCGGGCAGGGTGAGGACGCGTTCACGCAGGGAGCGCATGATTTTCTCGAATGATCCTCCGGGGAGATCGGTGCGTCCGATGCTGCGGGCGAACAGCGTGTCGCCGGCGATCAACAATTTTTCCGCGGGAAAATAGAGGCAGACACTGCCCTCGGTGTGACCGGGAGTGTGGAGAATGTTTGCAGTCAGGTTACCCGTTTGCAACGATTCGCCATCTCCGATACTTGCTTCGATCTCGACGTCGCCCGGCGGCGCGACGCCGATCCATGAAGCCTGCACATCGAGCATTTTCAGCAGAGCATAGTCATTCTGATTGAGCAGGATGGGTGCGCCCGTCAGCGCGCGCAGCTTCATGGCTCCGCCTACGTGGTCGATGTGAGCGTGGGTGATGACGATCTGCTTCACTTCCAGCTTGTGCTGGCGAACGATGGCAAGAATGTCTTCTATCTCGTCGCCAGGGTCGATGACCATGGCTTCGTGCGTGACCTCATCGCCGATGACGGAGCAGTTGCATTGCAGCGGGCCGACGGGAAGAATCTTGTGGATCATTCCCTCATTTTCTCTCACGTCGAGACAATTCACCACCAAGCAGGTCAGAAGTCAATCGAGCTATTCCCACTAGCCGGCCGGACGTTTAAGGGTTCATCAGCAGCTCGGCGCCAACGTATGCAAATTTCTCCGCCTGACTTCTAACCTTCTACGATGCAGCCGCGATCTGCCCGGTTCGCTGATCGGACCGGAAGCGCAGGAGCGCCGCGATGTTGCCGGCGCGATCTAGATCGCTGTGCTCCTTTAGATAGAACAGTTCGATGTCACGACGGATGGCGATGGGGATGATGGCATCGCAGACGTCGGTGAGTTCACGAGTCGGCTTTCCGCAAGCGACGCACGACGGGGTCAGCCGGGCGTCGAGGTGGCCGCAGTTAGGGCACTCGACAGCTCGAGCAGAATAGTTTTCGCCGAGGAAGATGCTCTGCACTTCTCCGGCTTCCAGCGCCTGCAGGACGCGGCGGAGGCCGGTGACACCACGTCCATTGGATTTGGCGAAATCCACCGCTTCGTTGGCTTTCGTAGAGGCGCGCTCGGTGATCCATTGATTGACCAGAGCGCCGGCGCGATCGCGAATCTCCTCATTCGAAACGCTGGCCACGTCGGCTGAGAAGCGGCCGATCAGGCGCTGTTTGACGTATGGGTGGAGGTTGGATTCGAACTCGGACCAATTGGCATCCTGGCACCCGACGACGAGCCGCTCCCAGACACCTCTCTCGCAGTCGGTCCGCAGCCGCTCGGAAACGGCCTTAAAGTGCTGGAGCGCTTCCTCGGACACACGGCGTTCGGCATGGCCGGCTTCGTAACCGTTGTAGCCGTAGCTTGAGGCGTTGCGCGAGAGCATGTGGACAATGGCTCCGCGTTCGCGCAGGTCGTCGAGACGAAGATCAAAGAAGCGGGCGCGCTGGCGGTCGACCACGGCAACCGAGAGAGCAGGCTGAGCTCCCAGCAAAGCGGCCAGCGGTTTCAGCTGAAAGCGCGGCTGGAGATAAATGTGGGTGGTTCCGAGATGCGGGGGCAGTTCGTACTCTCTCCAGAACTTTTCAGCGGAGCAGGCAAAGACTGCCCTTCCCCGATTACTGCCACGCAGGTTTGTCGCCAGATCGAGGACGCGATCAAGGTCGGCGTGAAGCGACCCGTTCTTGCCGCTGACTGCAGCGCTTTTCAAGGCCTGCTTCACGATATCTTTGGCGACGATTGCCTCGCGGCGATGCGAACGATCCTGCGGAGGGTCGGGTTGAAAGTAAAAACTCAGGGCGCATGCCCCTTTGGTTTCGTCCGCTTGAAAAGCCGCCAACTCTCGGAGTTCGTCCCGGGTCATCATCTCGACTCTCCTTGTACTGAGTACTGAAATATTTAGATTCGAGTTTTGACTAACAGTTCATGATGGAATTCACTGGCGATGGAAGGCGCGCTGCGAACGCAGTCGCGCGCCCGCTGCACGGACTCGCGCACCGCCTCCGCATGCCGGCCGGTGATGGCGGCAATTTCATTGAGGGAGAAGCCCTCGATACCGTAGAGGAGAAAAGCTTCGCGGTCGGTGCGGTCGGCGCCGCGGAGTGCGGCTTGCACCAAGGCGATCACTTCGTCGGAATAGGCTGCCTGTTCAGGAGTCGACGCGCGGCGATCGGGGATGGTGCTTTCGCGCGTCCAACGCTCGTCGGGCTGATGAAATTGCAGCTCGGCTTCATCGGAGGCTTCCACATTTTGCCGGCGGCGACTGTCTTCGAGATGGACAGGCGATTCCAGTTCATGCAGGCGCGTCGTCATCTCGGTCATAGCTTGCAGAGCAAGGCGGTAAAGCCACGGTTCGAGCGACAGTTTTTCCGGACGGTCGTGGTCGCCAAGCGCGCGGGCGATGACTTCATCTACGACTTCGGGCGTGGAAAGCGCATCCTCAAGAATCTCCTCGTCGGCGCGACGGAAGTGGAGTTCGCGGTCCACGAAACGTTCGAGGCGCGAAAGATTCGCATTTACGTAAGTGCCAATGTCATCGGCGGAAATCGTGGCCGGCAGTACCGCTGCCAGTGTCTGCTCGAAGGGAACGCCTGGTTCGGGAGATTCCCGTGGCCCTCCGCGCCACCGCCGCCATTTGTGGCTAGAGCGGAGCAGTTCCTTGTGCCGGCCGATTTGCTGGATCAGTTCGTCAAAGGCAGCCTTGATGGCTGCGGCTGGGCTGGCAGCTTTCTCCTGGGCCGTCAGTTGACCTGATGGCAAGCGCAGATTCAAGGAAACAACGGTTCCCTCGCGCGCCGAATTCTGATCGATGATGGCTTTCAGATGCACCAGTTCGGGCCGGAAGACCTGAAGACGCTTCTGGATTTTTTCGATCTGGTGGCCGATCTCTTTTTCGACGTCGGGAGTTTTGTGGACCTTGTAACTGACGTGAACGTTCATCTCGAGCCTCGAACGCTGGGGTAGAGCTCCGTGAAGCGGCGGTCCTAAAGAGACAATTGTACACCCGGAGGGGAGAGCGTTAACCAGGTTTGCGGCGGTTCTGCCTTTCCGATTTCAGCTGCCTACTTCATGTAGACGGAATCCTTCTTTAATTCATCTGGCAACGCGACCGGGAACGGCGGGAATTCGTGCGAGATGCCTTTGAATAACGGAACCGTAACCTCAGAGCGCCTGGTGCCGTCGTGAACGGCGAACTGTGGCGGGTTCTTCGACGAGCCCTCCCAGAGAGAGACGCCGGCGTAGGCGCCGTCCTTGCGAAGAACGTAGTATTTCATGTCGATGAACTTGAGCTTGCTCATGTCGTTGTTGTAGTTGCGGGCAATGCGCCTGAGCGCGTCCATGCCAGCTTCCAGGGGTGACATACCGCGTCTCATGTTCTCGACAATGGTGTGCGCTCCGGCGACCTTGATGTTCTCTTCTCCGCTCCCGGTGGCGCCAGCGGAGCCTACGTCCTGATCGGTATAGCAACCAGCGCCGATGATTGGCGAATCGCCACAGCGTCCTGGGAGTTTGAAGGCGAGGCCGCTGGTGGTGGTGCAGCCGGAAATTTCCCCTTTATCGTTGAGGGCGGAACAGTGGATGGTGCCGGTCGGCGGAGAAAGAACGCGCCGGATTGCCGCCATGCGGAATTCCGGTTCAATGCCCAGCCGCTCGGCGTGCTCTTCGAGTCGTTTGATCCGTTCCTCCCAAAGTTCGGCTTGCGGGGATGTCGTTGGTAATGGCATGGGTAGCAACGACGGCGGCTTCCACTGCGGGTCAGCCAATCCCGGTCCCCACCAGTCGTCCGTCGAGTGATTCTCTTTCCACAGCAGCCAGATTTTGCGCGACCGTTCGGTGAGCAGATTTTCGCGCGGAAAACCGACGGCGACGGCAAATCGTTCAGCGCCTTCGCCGACCAGCATGACGTGGCCGGTGTGCTCCATGACGGCTTTGGACACGAGCGAAACATTCTTGATGTTACGCACGCCGCCGACAGATCCGGCACGGCGCGTGGGGCCGTGCATGCAGCACGCGTCGAGTTCGACGACTCCTTCCTCGTTGGGAAGGCCGCCGAGTCCGACGGTATCGTCGTTCGGATCGTCTTCCGGGCCTTTTACAACGCGAAGAGCAGCATCAAGCGTGTCGCCGCCGTTTTTCAAAAAAGCAAAAGCATCGTCGAGGTAATTCACGCCATTATTGGCGCAGATGATGATTGGCCGCTTGCCAGTGCCAAACGGATTGGCCGGACGCGAAGTATCGCCATTAGCTCTGTCTTGCGCGTTCAGATATTGCGCATCCAAGCCAGAGGCCAGCGACGCAGCAATTGCGGAACCTAGAAATCCACGACGGCTGTAGGACATGAATTCTCCGACCCGAGAAACGGGCGAGAAGGATAACACGAGAGCGGTCTGATCGAGCAAGAAGGTGCCGCTGAGGAGCCCGGCTTCCCGCCCAGCGGGACGGGCGAAACGCCCGTTACTCAACCAGCTGCAACAGCCGGTCGACGCCTTCGCGAAAGTCGGATGGTTCGGTGATCAAGCTCAGCACGAGATAGCCTTCGCCTGGAAAATCGTAGAAGTGTCCGGGATGGACGCTCACATTCCCTTCGCGCAGCAATCGAATAGCAAGCTCTTCGTCGCTCTCGATCGCGGGAACGCGCAAAACAACGTACCATCCGCCCTCAACCAGCAGTCGCGCGCAGGAGGGGCGACTTGTGAGTCGGTTGTCAAGTTCTGCGAGATTCACGTGTAAACGATCGAGAAGAATGGGCTGGATCTGTTTCCGCTGATCGAGCAGCACCGAAGCCGCAAGCTGGACAGAAGCATTCATCGAGAGAAACGTATCGGCGATGATTTCGAGGCGCGCTCCCGCCTGGGCGACGATTTCTTTCGGGCCACTGGCGGCCACCCAGGCAAGCTTCATTTGCGGAAGCGCCGAAATCTTCGAGATTCCGCCGAGCGTGAAGGTGAGCACGTCAGTGTTGGTCAGAAAGCTGCTGCGCGGCACACCGTCGTGCGCATAATCGAGAAAAACTTCATCCACAATCATCGCCGCGCCGTAGTCACGGCAGAAAATGTCTAGCGCGGAGGTTTCCGCCGCAGAAACGTAGGAACCGGTTGGGTTGTTGGGATGGACGAGAATCACGGCGCGCGTCTGGGGTGTGGCTGCTTTGTACAGCGAATCGAAGTCAATTTGCCAACCGTGGTCGTAGAGGAGTGGATACGAAACGAGTTTAACGTCCGCAAGATCGGCGAGAAACTCGAACAACGGGTAGCTCGGTTTGGGGACAAGGATTTCGTCGCCGGGATTGCAGAGCAGACGGAAGACGTACGAGTAGGCTTCGCTCGTGCTGGTCGTCAGAATCAGGCGCTCGGGATCGAGATCGAATACCTCGTGCGACTCGCGGTAGTACCGGCACACGGCTTGGCGAGCCCCGAGGAGACCGCGGGGCTGAGGGTCGTAATGCATCGCGGCAGGAT
Organism: uncultured Acidobacteriaceae bacterium; assembly: GCA_963730845.1. GTDB lineage: Bacteria > Acidobacteriota > Terriglobia > Terriglobales > Acidobacteriaceae > Acidiflorens. The sequence goes on from CAVSTM010000012.1 coordinate 133,119, forward strand.
TCGCCAGTGCGGCGAGCACAATTTCAGGATCCGGGCGGACCCCAGCTTCGGTCGGGTTCGAGACCGTGAGATCAAGAATTCTTTGTCCCGAAGTGCGCGCTTCCTCGATCGCGCGCGTGAGAGGGTTCGGAGTGAGCCGCCAGTTTGTGCGGTGGGAGAACATAGACTCCAGTGACGATGTTCATCCTGTCATCCTGAGAGGCTGTGACTAAATTAGTTTTCGTTCCCAGCCGTCAAGATTTCTTAGTCTTGCGCGGTCGATCGTACTGTCGATCAGTCGCCTGTGCAGGGCGAGGGCCGAGTTTCTAGACCGACCTTCGCCAGCGGCAGAGCGTTTTGATTCTCGTCGCTCGCTTATGGCAGCAGCGCCGCGCCGAAGTGCATCACGTTATACGCCAGCGCGCACCACAGCGCCACACACTTGGCCTTGGCCAAGCCGCGTACCGTGAGTTGCGTTAACCCCCGATAACTGCGCAGGTCGGCGTTGACAGTTTCGCTCGTCGCTGCCCTTTGCCGGTATATCTCTTTGCCTTCCGCGCTCGCCATGCGCCGCTTCCAGGCCAATACCGCCTCGCAGTCGCTCGGCTTCGGCTCCAGTTCGCGTCCCCGACGGCGCAAATTTCTTGCTGGTTTGGGCGGCACGAACAGTTCCACGCCCTGCTCGTGTGCGTGCTCGATATCACGGATTCGCAGATAGCCGCCATCGAGCAGGTGCTGCTCCACCTTGCCTCCGCTGCGCTGTTCCACCTGCTCGCGCATCGACTGGCTCAACCCCGCCGAGTCCGATCCTTCGTGGCTGACCGCAACCCCCACGATGGCGCGACTCGCCGTGTCGGTCGCCAACTGTACATTGCACGCCGGGTTGAAGCCTCCGTTGGGCATCTTCATCCGCCGCGCTTCTGCATCGCTCGTGCTCACTCGCGGCTCCGTGTCGCGGATCTTTTGCCCGCGCTTTCCACCGCCCGCCTTGCGCGCCGCTTCCGCCTGCTTCTGTTTCAACTCCGGCAACTGCGCGATCGCCTGTTCCAGCCGTTGCTGCTTCTCTTGTGCCGCCCGCCGCCGCGCCGCCCTTTGCCGAGACGACAGCACTGCCGAATATTCTGGATTCTCCAGTTGCCGCCGCAGTTCCTCGACGTGCCGCCGCGCATCTTCCAGCAACTTTTGCAAACGCTCTTCGCGGCGGAAACTGCCCGCCCCCGCGCTCACCCGCACCCGCACTCCGTCCTGGCTGACGCGGCTCACCGACACCACTTCCTTGTCCACCAGCGACGCCACCACCTGCGTGAACAACTCATCCAGCGCCGCCCCGTGGTCGCCGCGGAAATCCGACAACAAGCGGTGATTCACCGTCACCCCGCCGCACATCCAGCGGAACGCCGCGCTCTCCTCGCACCGCCGCGCCAACTCCCGCGCCGATCCAATCCCCCGTATACACGCATACAACCACAAACCCACCAGCAACCGCGGATCGGTCGCATCGCGACCTGCCACTCCCGCCCGCGCCTTGATGGGCTCAGAGAAGCGCGACAGATCCAACCTCTCTACCAGCGCCATTACCATCCGCACCGGATGCTGGGCCGCCACCCAATCCTCCGGACACTGCACCACCATCGCCATCTGCCGCCGCTCCGGCACTCGTAACCGCACCGCCCCTTGGGCCTCTGCTCGCGTTAGCTTTTCGGTATCATGGCTCATGCTCACTTATAACTTTGTGCGACCATAAAACGCACGAAAAAAAGTCACAAACTCTGAGCGAAGCGAAGGACCTAAGTACTCGACTGCACAATGAACAGGTCTTTCGCTTCGCTCAAGATGAGCCGAATCAAGGCTTCAGGAAAAATCCCAACTGCTCGGGAGCAGGCAGCGTCTTAGAGGTCCAATACTGACGCTGGGCTGCCTCCACCGCGACGATCTTCGCTTGCACCTCGATCGCCAGATTGTCGTAGCGAACCAGAACATTGTCCAGCCAGTAAGCCTGGTTTTCGCGCGCCCAACCTTCTGCGTACATCTTGCGCATCTCGGTGATCGCGTCACGCAGGCTCTGCAGTCTCCCGTTGATGTCAACGATTTCGTCGAGGTCACCTTGCGCCCGCGTCTTGTCCGCCTGGTTCTGATAGGCGTCCACGTAGTAGCAGCTGATTTCGTTTGTGAACTGAATCTTCAATCCCAGCGTGTCCAGATGCCAGGCGGCAAGCAGCATGTCGTCGAGAGTGTCGGGATGGAGGTGGGCCTTGCCCCGATTGAGCATCAGCGTCTCGGCGGCCTGCTCAGCGCTGATGCGCAGATCGTGGGTAACCGGCAGCGCCTTGGCAGCGGTGTTGGTGCCGGCTTCGCTGAATGGATCAGACCAGAAGAGTTCGTGACTCGCGTTATCCAGTTTCACGCCGGCGAGGAGCGCATGCGGCCGGTCAAGATTCTCGATGACGCCGGCAAATGTGTTGTCTTCATTACGATAGAAAGCCCAGTCATAGCTACTCTTGAAGTCATCGATACTGGATTCTCCTGCTTGCCAACTCGCGGCGGCTCCAAACACCAGGGCAGGCCATGTCATGTCGACGAGCGCCTCGCCGTCGTCGTTCCAAGTAGTGTTGAGAGCGCCAATGGCCTGATGTTTCTGGCCGTCGCGAACAAAATTTCGAATGTTCACGAAGGCGTTTTCGAGATCAGGCCAGATCGCGCGCCAGTTCCCTGCTCCAGGGGCAACCACTACGCGCAGGCCGGCATTGGTGTATGGCGTAATGATGCTTTCGTAGTTGGGCTTCGGGTCGTAGTCCCAGGGAACCGCGATCATGTCTTTCGGAAGGATAGTGAGCAACTCGGGATACTTGACCGCAATATCTCCCCAGAACATGAGCTGCTTGTGATAGGGCTGCATGATCTCGAAAACTTTCTGGAGGTGTTCGAGATAAACGCGGCCGAGACTCTCTTGGGCGGCGAGAGCTTTCGTCTGGCCGAGCCCAAGTTCGAACGTTTCGTCGGAGCCGATGTGAATGAACGGTCCGGGAAACAAGGGAACAACCTCGCCGTAAACCTGGCGAATGAAATCGTAGGTCTTGGGATTGGTGGGCGTGAGTACGTGCCCGTGCGGCGTTTCGGCAAGATCGGAATAGACTTCATACTTCAGAAATTGATGAAGATGTCCGAAAGCTTGCTGCTCAGGCAAGATGGTGACATAGTACTTGCTAGCGTACTCGACGAGTTCTTTGATCTCGGCGCGAGTTAACGCCGCTCCTTCTGGCGCGACCAACGGCTGGGTCTGGAAGTCGAAAACGTGCTCCATGTTGAGCCCGACGAGGTTGAGCTTATATTCGGCCAACGTCCGGATCTGTGTCTTCAAGTAGTCGAGTGTAGGGATCGGCCCGCGGCTGATGTCGTCAGACACACCTCGCCATTCCATGCTGGGCCAGTCGCGGATAGTAAGCGATCGGATGGCCAATTGCTCATGTGGCGCGGGCACTCCTGCCCGCGAAGCGAGGACGGCAGTGTTTGCACTCGTTCCTCCCTGTTCTCGAAGCAACTGGCGCAAGGTTTGCACTCCGTAGAAGAGTCCTTGCGCGCGGCGACCGGCGACGATCACGCCGGAGCCGCTCACACGGATAACATAACCCTGGCTGCCAAGGTCGTCCCCGCTTTTAATTCCCTGCGCTTCGAGATAGTCCCGCAAGCCCCGGTCAGTCAGTCGTCCAAGCGAAATGTTCCCCGTCGTTTTCGGGGTCGCAATCACGAGTTCGATCGCCAGCTTGAAGCCGGCGCGGTCGTGAATCTCTTCCTGCAACATTTCGGCAGCAGTCCGGTCTTCGGAATTGCTGATGAGAATGGTGGTCGAGGGCCTGATCACAATCTCGCCTTCGGCCATGCGTACCTCTTTCGGCGCGGGCAAGAGCCTGAGTGCGCGGGAGGTGTCGTTGACTTGGGCATAGGAAGCGAGCGACAAACAGGAGAGGCAGGCAAAAATCCATTTAATAATTTTCATGGTGTGGATGAATGGCGAGAGTAGCAGGTGAGATCGGGGGACGACAAGTTTTACGCCCGGAATATTCGACATCCACGCTTCGAAACCGCGGAGCTTCGCTCCGCTTGGACGGGCGAGGGCGCCCGTCCCCCCCCACACACACAACCTAATCTCTACTTCGAAAACGCTTCTTTATTAACCACGTATGGCATCTTGGCAATATCGCCGCCGTAGTTCCCTTCCAGCACGTCAATCAGTCCCTGGACGCAGCGCCCAGCCATGCCTTTATTGGGATCGGACGACAAGCGCGTGATGCGCGCGGCGCTGGCAAAGTGCGGCAGCAGTCGGCAGCGATCGGCGATCGCGGGATCGCGCAGCGGGGAATCGGCGGGCAGCGGCTCTTCCTCGTAAACATCGAGAGCGGCGCCTGCGATCCAGTTCTCGCGCAAGGCGCGAGCTAAAGCCGCCTCTTCCACCACCGGACCACGCGACGTATTGACGATCATGGCTGTCGGCTTCATCATGCGCAGCGTGGCCTCGTTGATCAGATGATAGGTCGGCGTTGCGCTCTCGCCCCCGCGCGCCAGCGGAACATGCAGGCTGATGAAATCCGCACCGCTCAACGCTTCGTGCAATGCGGTGTAACGAATTGTGGCTCGCTCACGGCTGATACCGCGCTGGAAGCGGAGATCCTTGACCTCCTGTATGGCCCGTATGTAGTCGTCGTTCTCATAGGCCGGATCAAAGCACAGGATATTCATGTCAAATCCCGCGCACTTTTTAATGAAAGCGAGGCCGATGCGCCCGGTGCCGATAACAGCGACGGTTTTTCCAGTGACTTCGTCGCCCAGAAACGGAAGGTAGGGATGCCAATAGCTCCAACGGTTTTCCCGTGTCAGATGCTCGGCAGGCCAGAGTTTGCGAGCTAGAGCGCCCATCAGGAAGAAGGCAAACTCCGCCGTCGCTTCTGTCAGGACGTCGGCGGTATTAGTGAATGGGACTTTGTACTTGTTGGCATCGGCGCGGTTGATGTTGTCAAATCCGACGGCGTATTGTGCGACCACCTTGAGCGTGCCTTCACCCGCCGCGAAAACCTCGACGTCGATCTCATCGCGTAGCGTGGTGATCAGGCCGTCCACGCCGGACTTAGCCTTTTCAGCGATCAACGTTTTCGGTGGAGCTTCGGGCAGGGGATAGACTTCCAGGTCGTATCCCTTGTGGCGAAGAATGTTGAGGGCATCGCCGATGTCGCAGGTGGCAAAAACGCGCATTCTCTGGCTCATGCGGGAACAGTGTATCGCAGGGCGGAGTCTGTCGGTGGAGAGTCGGGCGTCCCGTTCGACTGACGAACCGCTGGCGGGAGAGACGCCGTCGCGCTACCTATCTACTTTACTGCTGTTCGTGTCTCTCCGGCCGTGGAGCGACCGACGCTGCCTGAGCATGATGACGCACATCGGCTCCCAACACCCAGAAGATGACGTCCTCGGCAATGTTCGTGGCGTGGTCAGCGACCCGTTCAAGATTGCGCGCCACCAGGAGCGCATCCAGCGCCTGCTGAGTCACTTGCGGCTCTTCGTTCATCTTTCGCACGAGCACGATAAAAGCTTCGTCGCGCATCCGGTCAACGACATGATCCATTTCCAACACGGCCTGGGCGAGTTCGGCCTTGCCTTCCACGAACGACTCCAGCGAGCGCCGCACCATGGCGCTGACAGCGGTAGCCATGCGAGCGATATCGACCGGCAGCTCGACCGCCGGTAATTCAATCAAGTCCATAACTCGCTCGGCGATGTTTACCGCCTGATCGCCCACCCTCTCAAGATCCGCGTTGATCTTGGTTACCGCCAGAATGAAGCGCAGGTCCGTCGCCGCGGGTTGCTGCGTGGCGAGGATATCGAAGGCCATTTCATCGATCTCGCGCTCCGCGGCGTTGATGTGGCTCTCGTTTTCGAGGACCAACTGGCAGCGCGTCAGATCGCGCTCGGTGTATGCCTGGCAGGCGCGATCAACCGCCAGTTCCGCAAGACCGCCCATGCGAAGCAGTCTTTCACGGAGGTCCTCCATCTGCTGTTGAAAACGCGTGCGCATTATCCGAACCTTCCTGTGACGTAGTCTTCCGTCCGTTTGTCGGAAGGATTGGTGAATATCTTTTCCGTCTTCTCGAATTCGATCATTTTGCCGAGCAAGAAAAAGCCGGTAAACTCCGCCACGCGAGCAGCCTGTTGCATATTATGCGTCACAATCACGATTGTGTACTGCTCTTTTAATTGAAAAATCAATTCTTCGATCTTGCCGGTGGAGATCGGATCGAGCGCCGAGCAGGGTTCATCCATGAGCAGCACCTCCGGTTGGACGGCAAGCGCGCGGGCGATGCACAGACGCTGCTGCTGGCCGCCGGAGAGGCTGGCGCCGGACTTCTTATGGAGATGATCTTTCACTTCGTCCCAGAGCGCGGCGCTCTGCAGGGACTTATGGACGACCTCTTCCAACTGTTTGCGATTGCGAAAGCCGTTGAGCTTGAGTCCGGCAGCCACGTTGTCATAGATAGACATGGTCGGGAACGGATTCGGCTTTTGAAACACCATGCCTACGCGGCGGCGCAGCTGTGTGGCCGAGGTTCCGTTGTAAACACTGAGGTCGCCGATATGTACCTTGCCCTCAACCCGCGCCTCGGGAATCGTTTCGTGCATGCGGTTGAGGCAGCGAATGAACGTGGATTTCCCGCAGCCGGACGGGCCGATGAGCGCAGTCGCGTGATTGGCGGCTACGACGATGTTGACGTCGAACAGCGCCTGCGTCTTGCCGTAAAACGCGTTCAGGTGCTCGACTGTAATTCCGACTCCCATAGCTCCCCAAACTCCTGCTGGTTTATGCTCCTGCCAGAGTTCCGTGTCGCACAGCGATGCGAACCGCGGCGACCGCGGCGACAATGAGGACAATCAAAACCAGCGCGCCCGCCCAAGCCTGCCTGTGCCACTCATCGAAGGGCGAGATGGCATAAGTAAAAATTTGCAACGATAGGGCCGCCGTCGGCTGGTCCGTCTTCCAATTCCAGAACTGGTTTCCAAATGCGGTAAACAGCAGCGGCGCAGTTTCTCCGGCAACACGGGCGAAGGCCAGCATGACGCCAGTGATGACTCCCGAGGTAGCCGTGCGCAGTGTAATCGAGAGAGTGGTGCGCCAGCGGGAGACGCCGATACCGTAAGCGGCTTCGCGAATGGCCTGCGGCACCAGGAGCAACATCTGCTCGGTGGTGCGCGCAATCGTCGGAATCATCATGATTGCCAGCGCGACCCCCCCGGCCAGCGCCGAGAAGTGTTTCTGGCGCATCACGACGAGCCCATAGGCCACTATGCCGATCACGATCGAGGGTACACCGTTTAGTACATCGGAGACAAAGCGCACGATATCGCCATAGCGGTTTCGCCCGTACTCGGAAAGAAAGATACCAGCGCCGATTCCGATCGGCACACCGAGCAGACTGGCGATGGAAAGAATGACCATCGAGCCCACGATAGCGTTCGCCATTCCGCCCCCGGGTTCGCCTACCGGCTTCGGAGTCTGGGTGAGGAAGGCAAGATTGATCGAGCCGATGCCCTTATAAACCAGATATGCAAAGATAGCGAAGAGCGGCAAGAGCACGAGGGCGACGGTAAGTACGGCGACGCCGGTCATTACGCGGTCCGTCACACGCCGCCGTAAGCTGATCAGCGGAACCAGAACGGCTACCGAATTGGAGCTAGTATCAAGCAATGCTTCTCGCCGGTTGCCCTCGAGTAACGCTCCACACCATGAGTCGTGCCAGCGCGTTCACCACAATGGTTACAAAGAACAGCGCCAGACCGATTTCAATCAGCGCGGAAAGATAGAGATCGCCGGTCGCTTCCGTGAATTCGTTGGCGAGTACGCTGGCCATAGTGTATCCGGGGGCAAACAGCGACCTCGCAATTTCCGGACGGTTCCCGATCACCATCGTTACTGCCATGGTTTCGCCTAGCGCGCGCCCCAGGCCTAAAATGATGGCGCCCACGATTCCGGCCCGCGCATTGCGCAGCACGCCCATGCGGATCATCTCCCAGCGCGTCGCACCCAGCGCCAGCACCGCCTCGCGCTGGTGCTGCGGAACAACTGTAAGCACCTCGCGGGTGATGGACGAGATGATGGGAATGATCATGATCGCCAGGATCACGCCCGCGGCCAACATGCCGATGCCGTACGGAGGTCCAGTGAAGAGACCCGTCCAGCCGAGTGTTTTGCCGAGAAACGGCTGTACGTATTCGCGAAGTATCGGTACCAGAACAAAGATTGCCCAAAGCCCGTAGACCACGCTGGGGATCGCCGCCAGAAGTTCGGTGGTGAAGGAGAGAATTCCGCGCAGGCCGATCGGGCACATTTCGGTAATGAACACAGCCACACCGAGAGACAACGGCACGGCGATGACCAGCGAAAGCAACGAGGAGACGATCGTGCCGTAGATGAACGGCAGCGCGCCGTACGAGTCCTCAACCGGATTCCAGTCCGATTGCCCAAAGAACTTCCAGCCAAAGGCATGCCACGAGAGTTCGGATCCCACCACCAGTTGGTACACAATCAAGCCGAGCAAGGCAACTACCGCCAAGCCGCAAAGGCGCATGACCCAGCCAAAAACCGCATCGGGAATCTCGCTGACCTTCCCTTGCAACAGCGGCGTCGTTCTGGCTTGGATTTTCAGGGCGCCCTTTGCTCCTTGCTCGGGTGGCCCGTGCTCCGGTTCGGGAGCGTTGAAACGCGGCCGCGGCAGGGCTTGATTAGACATTCCGTTTTGAGGCTACCAGAGGGTTGTTACAAATCGGTTAAAAAGCGGCGCATGGACCATTATCAGGTAGTAGGCTAATTCTCTCCTGGCGAAGCGAATAAGCTGCGAGCTAACGACTATGAACTGCGGTCATCCGCTTGCGCGGAGATGGTAGCTCGCGGCTGAACTTGCGCGACGCGGTCCGGTTGTGAGACTACTGATCGTTATCAGAATCATTCGATCGTCATATCCATGCCTACCTTTGCCGCCATCGACATCGGCTCGAACTCGGTCCGTCTGAAGATTTCGCGCCTGCAAGCCGGGCGGCTGAAAGAAATCCACGAAGACCGCGAAGTCACTCGATTGGGTGAAGGCGTCTTCAATGGCGGACTGCTTTCGCCCCAGGCGATGTCCGAGACGGTCCAAGTGTTGCGGCGCTTCCATCGCGCCATGCAGGAATGCTGCACCGATTCAGTGAGGGCGGTGGCAACGGCGGCGCTGCGCGATGCCCGCAATTCGCGCACATTTCTCGAGTGGGTGCGCTCGACGACGGGCTGGACCATCGAAATCATTTCAGGGCTGGAGGAAGCTCGGCTGATTCACCTGGGTATTGTCTCCGCCAGTCGCTTAGGCGCTCACAGCGTTCTTTTGTTGGACCTGGGCGGTGGCAGCTGCGAGCTCACGCTTTCGCGCGAGGGACAAATCCGGGATACGGTGAGTTTGCCGCTCGGAGCCGTGCGCCTGACCGGCGAGTTTCTCCAGCACGATCCACCGCGCAAGAGCGAGTTGAAACGGCTCCAGGGATTCGTGGCGCGCGAGATTACGCGCATTCAAGATCGAATCAAGTCCGCGCGTGTGGGTGCGGTAATCGCCACGTCGGGCACCGCCGCTGCACTGGTGGGCGTTGCCAGCCACCTGGCGCGACCCAGGAAGCGCCAGCCCGCGACTTATGCTACCCGCGAGACGATTCGCCGCATGGCCAAACAGATTACGCGCTTGACGTTGGAACAGCGGCGGAAAGTTCCCGGGATCGGTCCGCGCCGCGCTGAAATCATTTGTGCCGGTGCGGTGGTGTATGCGGAATTGCTGGAACGATGCCATCTCTCCGGTTTTCGCTACTCGGCGCTAGGGCTGCGCGATGGCATCCTCGCCCAGATGGCGGCGGAATACGATCGCAGCACCAGATCGGGCCGAGCGATTGAGTCGGAACGGTGGGAGTCGATCAAGCGCGCCGTCGAACATTACCGCGTCGACCTGAATCATGCCTTGCATGTGCGCGATTCGGCCTTGCTCCTGTTCTCGTCGTTGAAATCGGTACACCAACTTCCGGCGGAGTATTGCGAATGGCTTTCCGCTGCGGCCATGTTGTATGAGGTCGGCGACTACCTAAACCGCAACGGGCACCACCGGCACACTTACTACATCATTGCAAACTCGGAAATCCTGGGATTCACACCGCAGCAGCGGCGGATCATCGGCTCCATCGCGCGCTACCTTGGAAAATCACGCCCCACGCCCGGAGATGGCCCGATGAATGGGTTAAGCCCCGATGAGCAGGAGAATGTCGAGAAGGCGTCGATCTTGCTCCGCATCGCGCGAGCTCTAAATATGGGGAGAAGCCAATCCGTGGGAAAAGTTACCGTCTCGGCTCGCAGCGGCAGAGTCTCAATGAAACTGACTCCGCGGAGAAAGGCAAGCGTCGATCTGGAGGTATGGTCGATTGAGAAGGATCGATCCTATTTTCGCGAAGTCTTCGGGCGCGAGCTTTCTGTAGCCGCCGCGTGAAGCGCGCGCAAGATGCGAGGCGTGAAGCACCAGCTCAACGATCCGGAATTGCGCCGCATTTCGACTTTGGCAACGGCACCTTTCTTAAGCTCAACCACCGCTTCACATCCACTGTCGCTGATCACGCGTCCGAGAAATTCGCGGAGGTTGGGATTATGCCCCACCAGCAGTATCGAATCTTGGCGTGCGTATTTTTCCAGCATCTTCTGGAACTCCGAGAAGTTCGCTTCCGGTCGCAGCGCGTTCTCCATCACCAGCTTGCCTTCGTGCCCCATTTCGTTGCCCACCAGGGCAGCAGTCTGCGTCGATCGTTTCAGCGGGCTGGCGACAATGATTTCTACCTGCACACCCAGCGCCGCAAGGGCGCGCCCAATGTATCCGCACTGCTCGATGCCGTCCTTATCGAGGCCGCGCTTTTCGTCCTTCTTCGCGGTACTCAACTGTTGCCCAGCGCTGGCGTGGCGTAAGAAATAGAGAAACATCTGGGAGTGACTATTCCTTTCCGATCACAGCTCGACCCATCGAAGCTCGGCCGACCAACGTTCGAGACGCGCGTCGCGGGACAGCCGCGGGAATATCCTCGGGCGTCTTGCTGCCCTCTGCAAGTCCAATGAGAAAATCCTGGGCGCTGAAGGCCGCAGGGCCTCGAGGCGGCCTCTTGCTGCGCCCGCGCGGCGATTGCCAGGGACGCAAGTAGCGGCCGTCGCTGTGCAGAAATCTTACTTTCACATTGTCGGCGAGGTACGCCGCTAGGATCTCATGCACCACGCGGTCACGCAGCAGCGGGTTCTTGAGCGGGAACAGAACTTCGACGCGCTCGTGCAAATTGCGATTCATCCAATCGGCGCTGCCGACGTAAACTTCAGGCTCGCCGCCGTTCTCGAAGTAAAATATGCGGCTGTGTTCCAGGAACCGGCCCAGGATGCTGCGCACGCGGATGCGGTCGCTGAGGCCACGAACCCCCGGCCGCAGCGCGCACATGCCCCGCACGAGCAGCTCAATGTCCACTCCCGCCTGCGAAGCCCGGTACAGAGCCTGCACAATATTCACGTCGAGAAGGGCGTTCATCTTGGCAATGATGCGCGCCGGACGCCCCAAGCGGGCATGCTCGGCCTCCCGCTCAATCAGCCTCATGCACTTTTCGGCCAAATCCAGAGGCGCAACCAACAGCGGCCCGTAGCCGGGGTGCTCCGCGTAAGCGGTCAGAAAACTGAAAACATCGTGAACCGCGCTCGTAATCTCCGGGTCGGCGGTGAGGAGGCTGAGATCGGTATAGATGCGCGCCGTGGTCGCGTTATAGTTTCCGGTACCCAGGTGTGCGTACTGGCGGGTTACGCCGTCGGGGTCGCGCCGCACCAGGAGACAAAGTTTGCAATGCGTCTTCAGGCCCACCAGTCCGTGGAAGACCTGCACGCCGGCGTCTTCCATATCGCGTGCCCAGCGGATGTTCGAGGCTTCATCGAAGCGTGCTTTCAGCTCTACCACGGCGGTCACTTCCTTGTGAGCCGCAGCCGCCATTAGAGATGGAACAATCAGAGAGTGCTCGCTCGTCCGATAAAGAGTCTGCTTGATAGAAAGCACGCGCTCGTCTTCGGCGGCCGACTGAATGAACGATATGACAGCATCGTAAGAATCGTAGGGATGATGCAGCAAAACGTCGTGGCGGCGCAATTCTTCAAATAAATCGTGGGACTTAGCGGTCAGGCGCAACTCTCGCGGCACGTAGGTGTGAAACTTCAACTCAGGCCGCGCGGCTTCGTCGTATATGTTGAACAGGCGTGAAAGATTCACCGGGCCGTTAACCGGAAAGATTTGCCAGGGGTCAAGCTCGAACACGGTGCCCAGGCGCTCGATAATCTCGGGGTCAGCCTCGGACTCGATCTCCATGCGCACCGCGTCGCCCTTGCGACGGTTGTGCAACTCGGCGCGAACCGACTCCAGCAGATTGCGCGATTCTTCTTCCTGCAGGTAGAGGTTGCTGTTGCGCGTGACGCGGAACGCGGCGGAAGAAACGATGTCGTACCCCTGATACATGCGCGCGGCATGATGGACAACCAGGTCGGCAAGAAAAATGAAATCGATGGTCCCTTGAGACGGCAGACGGACTAGTCGCGGAAGCGACCGCGGAACGGTGACGACTCCGGTGTAGGTGAGCGAGGAGCGGCGGCGCCGCCGCAGCAACAGCGCGACGCACAGCGCCTTGTTGATCACGCGAGGAAACGGATGCGCCGGGTCGACCGTCACCGGCGTGAGCAGCGGGTCGAGTTCCCGTTGGCAGTAGTCGTCTGCGAACGCCAATGCCGCGTCATCGAGCTCTTCGATCCCGAGGACGCGAATTCCCTGCTCCGCCAACTCCGGCCGCAGGCGTTCGTTCCAGCATGAATATTGTTCTTCGACGAACTCATGAGTTGCGTCTTTGATCAGTTCCCGTTCTTCGACCATGGTGAGGCCGTCGGGAGTCGTGGAATTGTGGCCGTCTTCAAGTTGCTGCAACAGGCCGCCAACCCGAACCTCAAAAAATTCGTCCAGATTGCTGGCCGAGATGGCCAAAAATTTCACGCGTTCGAGCAGCGGGTTGCGCAGATCCCCGGCCTCTTCGAGCACGCGCCAATTAAACTTCAGCCACGATGCTTCGCGGTTCAGAAGAGGGGCGCGATTGTTCAGAGCTTGTCGGACCATACTTGTTGAATCACATCTTCAAAGTGGAACGTCATTGCTGTTCGGGAGGCAACTTGGCGTGACGCGTGATTATGAACCAAACCTTGTGTTTCTTGCTCAGCAGCGTAACCAGACCTGCAACGGATCCGGTCCCGAATAGTATACCAAGCTGGCCGCAGGCGGTCGCGCCAGGGGTCGTCGAGGCGAGATACCACTGACGGGCACACTTTTCCCATCGAGGGTCGCAAGTCAATGGCGCCCGGGCGCTTTAGTGGATCTGCTTGATGGCCGCTTTGACCTTCTCCACCACGCTTTGGGGCAGCGGCGCATAACTGAGCTGATTCGTCATTTTCTGGCCGTCGCTGACCATCCAGTCCAGAAAGTCGGCCATGATCTTGCCCTTCTTCGGATCCTTCGCCTGCTCTGGAATCAATAGCCAGGTGAAGCTTGAAATGGGATAGGCCGTCTTGCCTGGCGCATCGGTGATGGACACGCGGAAATCCGCGGGCATGGTCTTCACCGACGCCGCCGCTTCCGTCACGCTGTCGAGTGAAGCCTTCACGAAATTACCGGCGGCGTTCTTGACCGATCCGTACGTTATTTTGTTCTCCACGGCATAGATCAGTTCGACATAGCCTATCGATCCTTCCAACTGCCGGATCTGTCCGGCAACGCCTTCGTTGCCCTTACCTCCCAAACCGACCGGCCACTTCGGCGAGGCTCCTTTCCCAACGGTCGATTCCCATTCTTTGCTCACCTTGGAGAGATAGTCGGTGAGGATGTAGGTTGTGCCGCTTCCATCCGAGCGGTGAACCACGATGATCGGCTGGTTGGGAAATTTGACGCCAGGATTTGCCTGCGTGATGGCGGCATCGTTCCAGTTCTGTATCTTCCCCAGAAAAATTCCAGCCAGAGCTTCGGGAGTGAACTTGACTTCACCGCTGATTCCCGAAACGTTGTAAGCGGGGACGACCGCGCCCATCACGGTGGGAATGTGCAGGATCTTGGTTTTGGCCTCCTTCAATTGTTCGTCGGACATGGGGCCGTCGCTGGCTCCGAAATCAACCGTGCCGTTCAGAACCTGGCGAATGCCGCCGCCGCTGCCGATCGATTGGTAGTTGATCTGTACCTCCGGGTGGAGCTTGTTATATTCGCTGAACCATTTGGAATACATGGGATACGGGAAGGTGGCGCCCGCTCCATTCAACGTGGTCTGTCCCATGAGGGGTAGCGCCAATGCGAGACCTGCCAACAGCAGCGCGATGCGATTTATCACTAGACGAGTCCTCCTCGGTGCTCAATTATTCTAGGTGTGCAAGTTTGTTTTATGGGCGAAGTGTTAAGGGAAGGTTACAACAGAGTGAATTTCTGATGAACCCACATTGTTTTTTAAGCACTTAGCGACTTCCGTCCGGAGAAACGAGGGCGCCGTCTGTGCGTGCCACGGCAAGAAAGATTGCGTTGGATGAGCTGCGCCTTCCCCGCGTTCGCTGGAAATCGAGCACAAATCCGCATCTTCTGGCAAACTGCTTGACGGTGAGGACGACCACTTGTGAGTGATGATCTTCGTTATGCGCCGGGATGGCCAGGAATCCCACCTCGCTGGACCTCGAGCGCCAAGACCGGAATAGGCACTGCGCTGAACCTCCACAGCAGGGTATGGTTCACGCTGAGTCACGGCATTCTCAATGAGATTTATTTTCCTCGGGTGGACCAAGCCTGCACCCGAGACTTGGGCCTTATTGTCACCGACGGCCGTGGGTTCTTCTCCGAAGAGAAACGACATTGCACCTTCCAGCAGGTTCCGATCGAACCAGGTGTGCCGGTCTACGAGCTGACCAATACTGACATGCAGGGCCGGTACCGGATCGAAAAGGAGGTGCTGACCGATCCGTGGCGAAACGTGGTGTTGCAAAACATTCGCTTCGTGCCTCTCCGCGGAGATCTGCGCACCTACCGCGTGTATGCGCTGCTGGCGTCGCACCTGGGTAATTTTGGATATGGCAATACCGGATGGTTGGGCGATTACAAAGGAAAGCCGATGCTTTTCGCCCGGCGCGATTCCCTCGCGCTCGCCCTCGCCTGCTCTGCGCCGATGCCCAAACGTTCCGTCGGATTTGCCGGCGTATCGGACGGTTGGCAAGACCTCTCGCAAAACCACCAGATGACATGGGAATACGACTGCGCGGAAAACGGAAACATAGCACTGACGGCTGAAATTGATTTGGCTTCCTGCAATGGCGAGTTCATCCTCGCACTCGGCTTTGGCGGAATCTGGGCACAAGCCGGTCAGCAAGTCGTCTCTTCCCTGCTCGCGGCCTTTGAAACGACCCGTAAAGATTACGTCTTTCATTGGCAGCACTGGCAAAAGAGCTTAAAGAAGCTCGACGAGAAGCCGCGGGAAAAAGATTTGTATCGGGCCAGCGCGGCGGTTCTCCGCACGCATGAGTCCAAGGATTTCATCGGAGGAATCATCGCCAGTCTCTCGATTCCCTGGGGCTTCAACAAGGGCGACGAAGACCTCGGGGGCTATCACTTAATCTGGCCACGCGATCTGGTCGAGAATGCCGGAGGATTGCTGGCCGCGGGCGCTCACGACGACGCTCTCCGCGTGTTGCACTATCTCGAGGCCACGCAAGAAGCCGATGGACACTGGGCGCAGAACATGTGGCTGGATGGGCGTCCGTACTGGAGCGGCTCGCAGATGGACGAAACCGCCCTTCCGATTCTGCTGGTCGATCTACTGCGCCGCGAATCGCCTCGCTGCTTCGGTGAGAGCAATCGCTGGTGGCCGATGGTGCGCAAAGCCGCTGCCTTCATTGTGGTGAACGGCCCGGTTACACAACAGGACCGCTGGGAAGAGGACGGAGGCTATTCGCCATTCACCATGGCCGCTGAAATCGCTGCCCTGCTGATTGCCGCTGATATGGCGCAGTCGATGGGCCAGTCGCAGGCTGCCGAATTTCTGCGCCACATGGCTGACACCTGGAACTCCAATATCGAGCGCCGGACGTACGCCGTGAACACGGATCTCGCCCGGCTGGTCGGTGTCGAAGGCTACTACGTCCGCATCACGCCGCCTCCCACCGGAGAAGAAGCCGCTTCGCCCTTGCTGGGATTCGTGCCCGTCAAGAATCGCGCCATCGGCCCTTCGGATGCGCCAGCGGTGGAGATCGTGAGTCCCGATGCCCTTGCGCTAGTGCGCTTCGGGTTACGCGCTCCCGACGATCCGCGAATGCTGAATACGATCAAGGTCATCGACGAACGGCTGCGCGTAAAACTTCCTCAAGGTCCTGCCTGGTACCGCTATAACGGCGACGGCTACGGGGAGCACGAGGACGGCTCTCCCTTCGACGGCACCGGGATCGGCCGCCCCTGGCCGTTGCTGGCCGGTGAACGCGCTCACTACGAATTGGCGGCTGGACACGCCGATTCCGCTGAGGCCTTGTTGGCGGTGATGGAAAATTCGACGGGAACAACCCGCCTGATTCCCGAACAAGTCTGGGACACGAACGACATCCCGGAGCGTGAGTTGTTCGTCGGCAAAGCGTCGGGTTCAGCGTGCCCGCTGGTGTGGGCTCACTCCGAATACATCAAGCTGCGGCGTTCACTCATCGACGGCAGGATCTTTGATCAGCCGCCGCAGACCGTAGAACGTTACTTGGTAAAGAAGGTCTCCGCGACCTACTTCAACTGGCGCTTTAACAATAAGCCGCGCACCATGCCATGCGGAAGGAAGCTGCGAATTCTGATGATCGAGCCCGCCGTGGTGCATTGGAGCTTTGACCACTGGCAAACCACCCAAGACAGCAACTCGAACGACAGCGGATGCAACCTTCAATACGTCGATCTGCCAACAGACACCCTTGCCACTGACCGCGAGATCATTTTCACGTTCCACTGGAAAAACTCTGTGCGCTGGGAGGGACGAGACTACAAGGTATCCGTCGAATAGCTGCAAGGTATCCCCGTCTATGCTCTTACTGCTTGGATTCGTAACCGTACTACTCCTGCGCGAAAAACTTCTTCAGCGGTTCCCAATATCTCTCATACCATCCTGAGTCTAGAGACGCAAAAAGGCCTTCGGGAAAGCCCGTATGATCGAGAATGACTTTGGTTTGAGAGCCCTGCCCCTTGAGTTCGAATTTCACCACCGAATAGACGCCAGGGGCCCAATACTTGGGGCGCCAAGCCTGCACGATCCTTTGGTTTGAACGCAACTCGATGTTGCGTCCGACAATAATCCCGCCGAACATGGAAAACGCATCGCCTGCTATGCGGTCAATCTCAGCTGGCGCACCGGAAAACGCGCTAAATTGCTTGGCGTCCAGTAGCGCTTCATAAATCCGCTGCGGACCAACCTTGAGATCTATTTCTTGATGCAGAGAAGTGCGCGTCTTGTCTGCTGCTGCGCTCGGCGCTTCTTTTGGGCCCTGCTGCGGATTTCCCCAGAGGGTCGAGCCGGCGGCTAGAGTGCCAAATGTCATGGCTACACCGGAGATCATTTGCCGTCGCGTCGGCGCTTTTGCTGCTGCGATCAGATGCTTTCCTTCGCTCATCGTCCAACCCCAAACATAACCCTTGGATGAGATCACAGAGCGGAAACATGTTCAAGACCCCATTTCCGCCAAAGCAAATGGGGAGTCCGGTGTGCTGCTACACTTTTTCTGCAACGTTCCGTAAAGACAGAGGCCCCATGCGTGCGGTTTATTTCTGTTTGTGTTCTTGCCGGTTTGCTGTGGTCGTACTGATACTGATAACGATGAGTACCCTCGCGAATCCCCAGACGCTGACAGCTCCTGATGCGATCACCGACCCCAAGCAAATCGCCTCCAAGCCCGATGCACGTGTGGAGAAGAATCTTTCTATCGAGAAGCTTTACATGACCCGCCAAGTGGGAGGGGCGACCTGGTCGCCCGACGGGAAGACGGTTGCCTTCGTCAGTAACCTGAGTGGCCGCAATAACATTTGGCTCGTGCCGTCCGAAGGCGGATGGCCGATGCAGCTCACGGTGAGCGACGAGCGCCAGACCAGCCCAACCTGGTCGCCCGACGGCAAGTGGATCGCTTACATCTCCGATTACGACGGCGATGAGCAATGGGATATTTTCCTGGCGTCGCCGAAAACCGGCCAAGTCCTAAACCTTACCAACACCCGCGAGATCGCAGAGGAAAGTCCCACCTGGTCACCCGATGGCCGCTACCTGGCTTACATCGTCAAGCCGAAGACGTCGTCGGTGTACGAGATTGACGTTTACGACACGGTCTTGCACGACGTGAAACATCTGACCACCGGAACCGCCAAAGACCGAGTGAACGTTGGGCCAATCTGGTCGAAGGACGGTAAGTTCATCATCTACACGCAGGATCAGTCGAAAGGGACCGACTCCAATGTATTTCTTGTCCACGTTACCACCGCGCAAAGCACGCTGCTGACGCCGCATAATGGCGAGCATACCTATACCGCCGCCGACATTTCGTCCGACGGCAAGACCGTCCTCATTACCTCGAACGCCGGCAATGGCTATGACAATGCCGGAGTGCTCGACATCGCAAGTAAGAAAATCCGCTGGCTCACGCAGGACAAGTGGGAGATTTATGGTGAGGGATTTACTCCCGATGGCAAATTTCTGATCTACAGCGCGAACCTCGACGGCAACACCGATCTCTACCTGTATGAAATCGCAACCGGAAAGACGGGCGCGTTGCCGGTTCCCAAAGGGATGAACTACCCTGCGGACAGGATTTCTCCTTTCACTCGCGACAGCTCGCGTCTCCTTTACAACCATACGGGACCGACCGCTCCCGGCGATTTGTGGGTCTATAGCATCGCCGATGCCAAGTCGCATCAAATTACACACTCGCTGGTCGCCGGCCTGCGTACCGAGGACATGGTCGAACCTTACCTTGTCCACTACCCCAGTAAAGATGGCAAGTGGACGATCTCCGCGTTCGTCTACGTGCCTTACAACTTGCCGCGCAACGGCGAGCACCCGGCGATTGTCTTGGTTCACGGCGGTCCCTGGGCCCAGTCGAGGAATAGTTTCAATCGCTTTGTCCAGTACATGGCAAATCAGGGCTACATTGTGATCGCCGCCAACTATCGCGGATCTACTGGATACGGAAAGGAATTCCAACAAGCCAATTTTTTCGATATGGGTGGCGGCGATTTACAGGATGTACTCGCGGCTGCCGACTGGATCCAGCAGACTGGCTACATCGATCGCAAAAAACTCATCCTAATGGGCGCCAGCTACGGGGGGTACTTAACGATGCTGGGCGTCACAAAGGCTCCGGGGCTGTGGGCGGCGGGCGTTTCCATTGTTCCTTTCGTGAACTGGTTCACCGAGATTCAAAACGAAGACCCAGAGCTGCGCGAGAGCGACCTTGCGACTATGGGCGATCCCGAGAAGAGCAAAGCTCTATACGAAGATCGTTCGCCCATAAACTTCGTGGACCAGATAAAAGCGCCGCTGTATTTGTTGGCGGGCGGAAACGATCCGCGCTGCCCCAAGAGCGAAGCGCAACAGGTGGTCGATGCGGTCAAGAAGCGCGGTGGCGTGGTTGAATACAAAGTCTACGAGAACGAAGGCCATGGCTTCGCAAGAGTCGAAAACCAGATTGACGCATACAAACGCGTGGCTGAGTTTCTGAAAGCGCACGTTCCACCCGCGGATTGCGGCTGCTCGCTGAATGAGTAGAGCTACCTTTTCGGATTCCCGTTGTGCCCCTGTAACTTTTGACAGTTGCCGATATACCGAACAATTTCTACGCTCTGACGGATCAACAGCTTTTTCCTCTCTTGTTCCCCGTCCAAGCTCACTCTCGGGCGGGGTTTTTTCTTGCTCGAAACGTTTATTGTCCTGGTTTTGAGCGCCAACGTCTAAATTCGGCAGATGCCACTGCAAATTCCCATGCCTGCTCTGCACATTCCAATTCGGTCGTCACTTGCACAATGCTGTAAATTGGCCGGAGCAGGCTTAAGGAGGCTACACCATATGAATCAGATAATGAGATATCCGATCCTGATGTTGGCGCTCTCTCTCGTGGCGCTTTGGCTCTCGGCACGGCTCGGCGCTGCCTTTGGCAGGAGGCAAACGAAGCTGGAAGGAGACGAGCGCGACGATTTCGGCCTTGTCGTGACCGCTACCCTGACACTTCTTGGTCTGATCATCGGATTCAGCTTTTCGATGGCCAGCAGCCGGTACGATCTGCGCAAGACCTACGAAGAGGCAGAGGCCAACGCAATCGGTACGGAGTATGTCCGGGCAGACTTACTGCCCTCACCTGATGCGGCCAGCGTGCGTGCCCTGCTGAGAAGCTATCTCGATCAGCGCGTTTTGTTCTATGAAACTCAGGATCACCGCCAGATTCAGCAGATCAATGCCACCACGGCTCAACTGCAGACCGAACTGTGGTCCGCGGCATGGGCTCCCGCGGCGGCGCAGCCAACACCCGTGGTCGCCCTCGCCCTGTCTGGCATGAACGATGTGTTGAACTCGCAGGGCTACACGCAAGCCGCCTGGTGGAACCGCCTCCCAACTGGGGCATGGGTCCTGATGGCGGTAATCGCCATCTGCTGCAACCTGTTGATCGGCTATGGTGTGCGTCGCACTCAAAAGGAAGGCATGCTGCTCTTCGTTCTACCGCTGGTGGTGTCTATCTCGTTCTTCTTCATAGCCGACATTGATAGCCCGCGTTCAGGCCTGATTCGTGTGGAGCCGCAAAACCTGCTCAGCCTGTCTCAATCGCTGCATGCGCAGTGATCACAGCTTGCAGGGTGCGGTCGCCCCCTAGGGCGACAGCCCAGATTCCGCCGGGTGTCGCGCGGCGCGGTGCTTCTTGGCTGCTTCCAGCCGCAGCATCACCATGTAGAGGACGATCCCGACGTTGATGGCGATGATCAGAAGTCGAATCCAGTCGGGGCGGCGCAACAGATCGGCCACCTCGAACGGAATGTAGATGGAGCCCGAGGCAATCGTCATCCACTCCGCCCAAGGGCGGATGTACCACAATCCGTAGGCCTCAACGAAGCGGAGGATCACGTACACGACGGCCACCACAACGATCTTCCACAGGCGAACGTCACTGATCCGGTAGACCAGGTCGATGAAGATGCCAACGAAGTGATGGTGGGGGTTAGCGTGAACAAACTCCAGGAAGCTTTCGGCTACTCCCCAGATGTCTTTGTGGCGCATGGAGAACACGCCCAGGCCCGCGAGAAGGACGACGAATCCCTTCGCAAACTCAACGGTGGCGACGGTGCGCACGCCTCTGATGTGTCCGGGATCGTCGATTCTGGGACGCGGGATTTTAGGATGCATGTGGTGAAAATTGATTTCCGGGATCCAGCCGTGGATCGCGGATCATTCTAATGCGTGGCCCCTAAAGGGGGGCGTGCTTCCCCGTGGCTCGCGCCTTGGGCTGTATTCTTGTGCCCCTTCGCGGCTACGCGCGCACGCTGGCGCGCAACTCCTCGACGATCTCCAAAGCGGCTTTATGGGCGGCTTCGCCCTGGGTGACATCGAACGAGATCGCCCCCACGCGGGCGTGGCCGCCGCCGCCATAGCGTTCGCATACCCGGGCAAGATTCACCCTGGGCTCGCGTTTCGACCACGGATTCGATCCGACCGAAACCTTCACCCGGAATGAGCTCTTGCTCAAGCCGACGCTGTAAATCGAATCGGGATGCAGATAGTACGGAATGAACTTGTTGTAGCCTTCCTGGTCAAGGTCAGTGATATCGAAGAAAATCGTGCCGTCTTTTTCCTCCGTGCGCCGGCGCAAAATCTCGACGGAAAGCCGGTGCCGTTCGAGTAGCGGCGGCAAGACGGCAGCGACGAATGGCTCCTCTAAAATGCTGGCAAGAGGATGGTATGCGAGCAGAGGAATCAGTTGCTTGACGAAGTCGCGGTCGTTGGCGGCCTCGATGGCCATGGTCAGCTTCATGGCCGGAGCCTTCATCTCGACCGCCGACTTCGCGTCTTCGTACATGGCGCCGTCGACGATATCGGTCCAGCGGACCAGTTCTGACACCGGGCGGGGATCGAAGCCGAAGTGCTCTTCCGCGATCATCGCAATAAAACTGGTGCAAGACTTGAAAGCCGGATCGTAGAACTTGCGGTTGCTTTGATCCTGCTCGAAGTGGGCAGCGTCGGCCGGTGAAAGAAAAGCGCTTTCGTGGTGATCGAACCACCAGGTGATCTGGGGCGAACTGGAGTATTTGAAATCGACGATGGCATTCTCGTCGCCATCGAACTGCTGCTCGTCGAAAAGCGCGCCGGCACGATGCAGTAGGCCGGTGTAGACGAACTCCACATCGCTGCGGATTCGTTCCCGGTAGAAACGAGAAAACAAAGCGGCCGAGGAAGCGCCGTCAAAACACTTGTCGTGATAAAAGACCCGAACTCGCAAAATTGGCTTTCCTTACCGTTTTCAGGCGCGTAGTGAAAAACAAATAGAGTTGCTGGTTTGGAGGATTATGTCAAGGCGGATTTTAGCGGAGAGGCAAAGTTTGAAGGGTTCAGGGCAAGAATATCTTGAAACTCTTAAGTCTTGAAACTATGAAACCTGTCCGTCATCACTTCTTCCGGCGCCGTATTTTGAAGACGAAACTGACCACTCCGTTCCAGTCACGCAGCGCCACAATCGAAATGTTCCGCGTTATGTTGTACTCCGCCTGGATGATCTGCTGGTTAGAAACGGAGACGTTGGTGCTGTAGGTCAGTGTAATATTGTTCGCCACTTGCTGCTCGATCGTGACCTGCGGCCCCCGTACCACGCTGGTTTCACCGGCCAAGCCCTGGGGATCGATCTTGACACGGCTCACTCCAAATAAGCGCTGCAAGCGGCTGTTGACGGTGCTGTTGAGTGCCTGATTGATAAGGAGATTGGAGGCGTCGCCGCCAAATCCAAAAGATCCGGTCGATCCCGCGGCTGCCGACTCTTCCTGCGTCCGGCCGAGAGCCAACAGGGCGATGACATCGGCTTCGGGAAGCTGCGGTTCGGATTGCCAGGTAACTTTCAAGCCGTTGCTAACACTGGCGTCACCCCGGAATTGCACCGTGATGTCGTAATCGCGCACCCGCGTGGTCGCCCGCAGATCGATGATGGGCTGAGTCTTGGCCGGATTCGCGAAGGTAACATCGCCGCGCTCGAGGTTGTACTTGGTCCCGTTGAAAGAGATTTCTCCCTCCAGGACTTCCACCCTTCCCAGAATTGCCGGACGCTCGGCAGTGCCTCGCACCCTGAGGTCCGCGTTGCCAGAGAGCCTGGCGATGGCCGTTTGCATCTGCAGTTCGGGAGTCGTCACCACGTGAACATCCAGCTTAAGGCGGCTCTGTAGAGTGTCGCTATCGGTCAGGACGGTTGCCTGTTTGCTGCTTTCGATATAGGCACCGAAGTCGAATCCGGGAGTGACAGCCAGCTTGGTGACCACCACATTCCCGCTCAGCAGGACGGCATTCGTGGTGCCGGTCAGGCGGAGATCCGCGTTGGCGGTGGAACTTACGCCCGGAGGATAGCGCAGCCGAACCCCCTGCGCAGTCGCACCGAAATCGAGAAAAAACACGCCGCTCTGGTAGGTCGCGGAGCCTGTCAACGCGACGGTACCACCACCCGTGGTGCCGCTAAGGCTCTCTATCTGGAGGTGGTTGCCGTCAAACAGCAGGACGCCATTCAGGTCGCTCAGGCCGCTGGGAAAATCGTTGTGACTGACGAAGGTGTTCTTCACTTCCAGGCGACCTTGCAGCGCGGGTTGCGAGAGCGTACCGCTGACGTTGAGGTTTACACCCAGGCTGCCACGAGCCAGGATTTTGGGGTTAAGAGACTGGAGTAGCGCCATATTGACCGAGCCGTCCATACCGAGGTCGATCTCCTGAGCGCCGGTCAAGTGCGCTCGGCCGTGTGCCGTGAAATCGGTTCCACTTCCGGCAAGGTGGAGGTTTTCCACCAGCAGGACCTGATCTGCAACCTCGAGGCGAATGGGACCGACACTCTGTACTTGCACGTGCTGGACCTCGGCATTGAACGACTGCAACTCCGCGACCGCCTTCAAATCACGCGGAGTGCGCAGCGGACCGCGAACCTGGATCGTTCCGCCCAGAGAAGAATGTCCCGTGATATTTCCCGGCAGATAAATGCGAAGCAGCGAATCGGCATCGAGATGATGGAAGGTAAGATTCAGATCCGCGGGAAAGTCATGCTCTAATCCGATGGTGCCCAGAATGGTCAAATCAGCTTTGTCTTTCTTGTCTTTATCCAAATCAAAGTCCGAGCGAGCGTTGAGATCAAGCTGGTGTTCATGGGTGACAGCATCGACGTAGAAATCTCCGACGTGCTCCTTGTCCAGGGCGAAGTCCTTGAGATGCACGTGTGCCTCGATCGAGGGCTGCTCGGGAGTGCCGCTGGCTCGCACCGTAAAATCGGCGACGCCATCCGCTGTGAACCGGCCGCTCTGGAAGTGCGGTAAGCGTGCGAGATCGAGGTTGCGTCCGGAAAGATTCAGGCGAAACTCATTCTTCGAGAAATCGAGGTTCGACGTGCTGACTGAGGCGCTCCCGGTAAGCGGAGCATTGTAGACACTGGCCTCGATATTGTTGAACTGAAGTTCGCCCGCGGCGAGGCGGAAATCGCTCTTGAGCGAAGGAACACCCACTCCGTAGGCCATCCCGTTGTGCAGTTCGAAGTGTCCGTCCCCGTGGGGATCACTGCGCGTGCCCGAAACGGTTGCAGACCCATCAAGCGTGCCAGCGAAGGGCCGGTCAAGTCCGGCCAAGTGACCGAGTTCTGCCACGTCGGCGTGGCGAAGGTCGAAGTGCAGAGTAAAAGGAGCGTTCTCCGGCAGCGCCCACGCCGTCAGTGCGGCACTGGCGTCGAAGTGCGCCGTGGTGTGGCCATGAATGACGGACCCATTACGTGCGGCGAAGTGATTGCCGGAGAACTGGACAGAAGTGGAGAGTGCGTCCCAATGAACCATTTGAGAGGAAACTCGGTCGGTCGCTGGCAAGCTCGTGTCAAAGTCATACACTTCCAGATTCCCGCCGACAGCAAGCTTAGAGAGTCCACCAGTGGCATTGCCGGCAAGGCTCGCCCAGCCGTGGACGGCAAAAGGCAAATTCCTTGATCCGGAGTTCGACGATCCAGAGTTCGACGATCCGTAAGCCGCTTCGAGCAGCGGTGTCCACTCTCTCAGATTGTGGCTGGTGAAGGAGAATCGCAGCGCTGACGTTGCAGACAAATCGCCGGTCGCCATGATTTCAGAACTTCTGGTCGTCAGGTGAAGTTGGCTTACTTCCAACTCGTCACCCGATGCTCGATAGATGCCATTAATCTGGCCGCGCACGGGGATTTCGTCCGGCGTTTCCTTTAGCGTTGGCTCAACGTTGAGGCTGACGCGAGTCTCCGCGTCACGGATGGAGCCCACCCAAAGCATCTCCACATTGCCGCTCGCACTTCCGGAAAGGTTGAGGCGATCCAGTGGAAGGTCTTTTGAACTCAGAGTCTGCAACGCCGGGAGCAGTGGGAAGCGCGCCAATTGCAAGCGCACCGAGCCGCGCTGAAGACTTCCCGGCGGAATTCGTCCGATCACATGGCGTTGCCCCGGACGCGGCGAAGCTTCATGCGAATTCTGCCAGTTCGTCACATCGGCGTCGCCCAGCAGGTCGCCGCCGAGCAGGTTCGCCTTGATCGAGGAAACCTGGAAGCGCTCCGGGGTGATAGAGAAGCCTGCGTTGAAGCGGCCATTCCGCATCGACAGCTTTCCGTTCGACCATTCAATATCTTTGGCTTGCACGGATGCCTGGGTCGAAAAATCCCGCAGGCTCCAGGAAACTTTGCCATCGAACTGCGCTGTACCTTTGTGAACTTGCACCTGCCGCAGCAGCGACGCGAGTTCGCCGAGATCCGTCAGGCCATGATAATCACCGCTCACCTGGGGGTTGTGAAAGTCTTGCAGGCGACCCGCGAAATGAATTTCAGATTTTCCGGATGTGATCGTCAAACTGCTGATGTCTGCCCGTCCCCGGGTCAGAACCAGGGCAGCATCCGCCCGCCAAACAAATGAGGGATATTGCTCAACACGCGTGGCCACGCTGCCCGCGACTACATGAGCCTCATATTGCCGCCGCAGCAAAGAGTAGTTCAAAAGCAGCGCCAGGTCGCGCGCGGCAAAATCGAACGGAACTTTCTTGTCTTCCCATAACAACTCACCCTGCTGCACTGCGATGTGCGAAACGGAAAGCGAAATAAGTTGCTCCACCGGGCCCTGCTGGGAAGCAAGGCTGGCATGGGGAACGGGAGCGTTGGTGGTGCCATCGGGATAATCGATGATGTGAACGACGGGATGATCGAGCACCAAAGAATGTAATCCGACTGTGGTGCTGACAAGCGAAATGATTTTCAATTCCGCCTGTACCCGGTCAATCCGCACAAATGGGGCTTGATCCGAAGCTTCGCGACCGTGGATGGAGAGGTTGCGAGCGTCCACGCGCAGACGGAAGGGGATGGTGTGAAGTTCCCCGAGTTCGACGCGGCCGCCGGTGAGTTTCTCGGCGGACGCAATCACGCGGCGGCGGACCATCTGCTGGAAGGAGTCCGTAGTGACGTACCAGGCGAGCAGGCCGAATGCGATCAGGGCGAAAACGCAGAAGTAAAGGAACAGTTTCCACAGGATGCGCCGACGCTCGGGAGGAACAGGTTCGGTCAGCGGCTCGCTCAACGGTTCTGCTCTCCGGCCTTGGGATCGGGAGTCGCGATATGGCTCTCCGCGCGCAGACTCGCCAGCCACCCCGAGAGCAGTTCGTTCATTTTTTTCTCGGTCAGCAGATTCTTAATTCGGCCAAAAACTTCGGTCAGCGGAGTTATGCGACTGCCGGCCTGTTTCAATTCCGGTAACAATTGATCGTGGTAGTAGGTCTCCACCGCTCGTTCATCGATCTGGATCGAGGGCCGTAGACGGTCCTCCGCCAGTTTCATGATCTGGATCTGCTCACCCAGACGTTTCTCAAGCGCGCGTTGGGTAAGCCCATAACGTTGCAGCGTGGCGTGCCATCCCTCGTCGGTGGCCCAATCGGGATGAAGCTTGCGGAACTCGTTGCGCAGTTCGGCAACGCGGGCTGCAACCTGATCGGTGGGAGCCGGTTGAGATGGCCGCACCTGTTCCCGCAGCAATTCCTGATCGATCAGGCGATCCAGGGCTGCTTTGCGTTCGTCCGCAGTAAACGATTCCGGATCGCGGGCACTCGTAAAGGCCTCGAAGGCCACTTCCTGCTCCCAATCGCTCTGCAGCACCACATGACCGTTAACATTGGCGACCACACGATCGATGACCTGACCGGCCTCTGGCGAGGCCACCAGAACCAGGCTGAGAGCCATCGCAAGCACGAGATGTTTTCCGAATTTGAACATTGCGCTTTCGGTCATTTTCAGGTTGGCCATGTAAACCTTCATCAGAAAGACTGCCCAACGCTGAACGAAAAATTGAAATGCCCCGCGCGCTGGTACCCAAACTGTCCGACCTGCTCCCCAGTTCCCTTGTTGGTCGTGATGTTCGTGTAGCTTGGAAAGTATGGTGGATTTAAATTGTATCCGAAGTCAAAGCGCAATGGTCCGATCGGCGTCTGATAGCGCACGCCCAAGCCCACCGCGTGCGAGGCATAGTTGTAATTGCAGTTCAGGTGTGTGTCCTCATGGAAACAAAAATATCGGTTAGGCTGGTTAAAACGCCCCAGGCTGGGGAGCATTTCCTGGGGTCGCGCAAATACATTGCCCATGTCTTCAAAGATTGTAAAACCGACGTTGTCATTGAGAAAAGGCACCGTGACGCTTGGAAGGCGAATCTCCAGGCTGTTGAGGAACACGGCGCTGCCGCCGACCGGATATCCGGTGAACGGATCGCGTGGTCCTGCCTGATTTAACCCGAACCCGCGATTAGAGTTGCCTCCGCCGCTGTAGAAACGCTCCGGCAGAGGGACCAGGGTCTGGCCCGTTTGAGGCGTTTGCCCCGGATCCAATAGGACCGTGCTTCCAAAAGGGTTCTCTAGCCCGACAGTGGTAGAACGAGCGAAGACGAATCCTTGTCCTGTGCTGCGATTACGAAAAAACGTGTGATAGGTGGAGTTCTTAGCCAGAAACCGGCTGAAATCGGCCTCCGAGCCAAAAGAACTGGAGGCAACGCCACCTTCAACCGTAGTGTAGCTGCCGCGCGTGCTTTCCAAATCGTTATCGCGCCGGTTGCGAACGTAGATAAAATTTGGCGTTCCTACCTGGGTTGGCTTCGACAGAAGCGGAATGAGGTTGCTGGTGACCTCAATATTGCTAGCCTCCACGCGGCGGTAACTGAAACGGTAGGCGAAGGTTGTCAGCTCGCGGTCTTGTCTTCTATACAGCACTTGCAAAACCTGCAAAGTGCCCTCTAGACGTTTCGAGGTAAAGGTGGAGACGTCTACCGTGTTGTCGTAGAGCCCAGTCGCGGTGAAGCGAAAGTTTTCAAGGTTGAGCAGTTTCGGGATGTCGTAACTGATGAGCGCTCTCTGCTGCAGGCGGCCAAGATTACCCTTCATGGTGATGGTCTGATGACGGCCGCCAACGTTGATGCGGCTGACGCCGAGAGAGACCATGGGGCTGACGCCGGTCGCTCCGAGGGGCTGGTTGGTTCCGTATGTGGGCTGTCCAGTCTGGAACTCGAAACCAACACCGTAATCGAACGTGTAACGATCGGCTTCGCTCGTGGTGACCAGCACGTTCTTCCGCGACTCGGTGCCATCCGGGTTCTGGATGGCAGTGTCTACCTGCTTGAAAAGACCGAGGTCGTACAGGCGACGCTGGCTCTCCAGTATGTCCTGCTGGCTCAGAGGACCGCCCGGCTGCACTCGCAGCTCCCGGCGGGCGATTCCGGGGCGGGTATGGTGCAACCCGTCGAGAAAAACCTGATTGACAAAAAATTGCTCGCCTTCGTGAATCGAGAAGGTCACACCAACGCGCGGCAAGTTGTCAGGCGACGGAACGGAAACATAGGCCACCTCGACGGTCGCATTGGGAAAACCACTGTCGAAATACTTACTCAGAATCCGGTCGCGGTCACCCGCCAGACTCGATTCGTCAAAGCCCTGTCTCTCCTCGGTCTGAGTTTCAGGAAGCTGTTCCTGCGGAAGCGTGTAATTGCCCTCGATGCGGACCCACGCCACGCGCGTTTGCAGGCCTTCTTTCACGACGATTTCAATGGCAAGCTGTGACGGCTTACCCTGATACCCGGTAACCAGTTTGCTGTTGACTTCAGCCTGCCGGTAACCACTCGCTCGATAGAGCGCCTTAATGCTCTGCACATCTTCTTCGAGCAGCGCTTCGCTGTAGCGCCCGTGACTAAACAACCGTCCAGCGGCTTGGTCCTGCATGTGTGAGCGAATCAGTTCGTCGGGAAAAAAGTGGTTGCCGGAAATACGAATGGCAACGAGTTTGTGGCGGTCTCCGGGATTAACGGCGTAGACCACTTGCACATTCTTTCCGCCCGGCGAGGTGTGCTGGCTTACGCGGACCGCGGCCTCGAAGTAGCCGAGCGTCTGCAGTTGGTTTTGGATGTTGCGTCGGCCTTCGTTGAGCAGATCATCGTCGACCGCGCCCTCTTCGTAGATTGGCACCAGCCTCTTAAGCACGCGCTGGCTGAGTTTGAAACCCTCGGCAACAATCTCCACCACCGGGCCGCGGTCAATTTTAAAGACGTAGTCGACGGCGTTGCGTCCGGAGTGGTAGGTGGGATTGGTGGTGGAGACCTGGGCCAGCAGACGGTCCTGCTTCTGATAGCGACTGCGAATTCGTTGCAGAGCGCGGGTAATGTGATTCGAGATAACCGGATCGCCGGAATGGAGTTTGGCGATTACCCTGATCTCGGCTTCAGAGTAGCCCGCATCACCTTCGACACTGATCTCTCCGACCACGGCACGCGGCCCCCGGACGACATGGAAGGTCATGTTGACCTGGTGCTGCTGGTCGTCGCGCTGTTCGGAGATCGTCACCTTCGACTGGTGGAATCCATTCTCTTCCATTACTCGTTGGATGCCCGCCAGGGCGCGATCGAGTTTCTCCCGAGAGTAGAGTTCGCCGAGCTGCAAGCGGGTGGCACTTGCCAGTTGGTTGGCAGACGGGTTGACGGAAACGCCTTCGATCCCCACCATGCCCACGAAAAAATTGGCGGCCGTCAAAAAGCGCAGCCTGACGCCGGTGGTCGCGGCGCGATCCGCTTCGGCCTGAATATCGGCGAACCGTCCGGTGGCAAAAAGAGCCTGCATCGCGTCGTGCAGTCCTTCGCGCGTGAGGGGTTCGCCGATCTTGAGCGGTGTGCCCGCCAGCAGCGAGGCCGCTTCTTCGGGAGGAATGCCTGGCAACTCGATCTGATCGATCGTTAAACCAAGATAGGGCGTGATGGTTCCGAATTGTGTCTCGGACTGCGTCGGCGATTCGGCGGGTTGCTGCGGGGCGGGGGGCGAACCAGTTGCCCAGCTTGCCCCGTGCGTCAGTGCCACCACCACCAGAATTGCCAGTACAACCCCCGCGGGGCCGCTTAGGCGCAAAACTACCTCCCGAGATTCAGGCTCGCCAACCATGAAACCTTTCGGGTTCGATGAATCGCTAAGGGGCACACGTTGCTCGGACGGACAAAGTTTGAGGACCGGCCCCTATAATACTGGTTTGAAAGCTCGTGAAAGGTAATCGCTAAGGTTATTGCTTTGAAAATACACGCTTTGGAGATCGACGCTTTGAAGATTGATGCCTTAAAGATTGAAGACCGGTACTCGCGGCAGGTGCTGTTTAAGGAGATCGGAGCCGAGGGGCAGAAGCGGCTGTCGCAGTCGCGC
Source organism: uncultured Acidobacteriaceae bacterium (assembly GCA_963730845.1). GTDB lineage: Bacteria > Acidobacteriota > Terriglobia > Terriglobales > Acidobacteriaceae > Acidiflorens. The sequence continues at coordinate 164,136 of CAVSTM010000012.1, forward strand.
GTGGTCATTGTGGGATGCGGCGCCACCGGTTCTGCGATGGCTTTGCTGCTGGCGCGTTCGGGTGTCGGGATGCTGAGGATTCTCGACCGCGACTACGTCGAGCCCAGCAATCTACAGCGGCAGTCGTTATTTGACGAGAATGACGCTCGCGAATCCGTGCCCAAGGCGATCGCGGCGACGCGGCAAATTGTGCGCTTCAACTCGCAGATCGCCCTCGAGCCCCATGTCGCCGACCTGATTCCGGCGAACGTCGATTCCCTGCTCGTTGGATGCGACCTGATTTTGGACGGCACCGATAATTTCGAAACTCGCTACCTGATCAACGACTATGCGGTGAAAAACTCCATGGCCTGGATTTACTCGGCAGCGGTCGGGAGCTATGCCGTGACCATGAATATCCTGCCCGGCGAAACGGCGTGCCTGGCCTGCATGTTCCCTGAATCTCCGCGGGGGACCGTCGAGACCTGTGAGACTGCGGGCATTTTGAATTCCGCGGTGAACCTGGTGTCGTCGATTGCGGCTACCGAGGCCTTGAAGTTTCTGGTGGGTGCCCGCGCAAAGATGCGGCGGACGCTTCTTTCCTGGGATGTCTGGACGAACGAACGGGCGGAGTTGGCGGCGATGTCTTCCCGGACGGGATGCCGGGCCTGCCTGCGAGATTTTGTTCATCTGGCGGGTGAAGGGCGTCCTCACATTACGCTGTGCGGCAGGAATTCTGTGCAGATCCACGAGCGACGGCGCCCGGTTGACTTTGCCGAGTTGAGTACGCGGCTTCAGCCTCTGGGCAACGTTCGCCACAACGAGTTTGTATTGAAGTTCTGGCGCGAGCCCTACGAAATGACGCTCTTTCCGGACGGCCGGGCGATCATCAAAGGAACAACCGACGCGGCCATTGCGCGCAGTCTGTACGCTCGGTACGTGGGTAGTTGAACTGCAGCAGGGCTAATCTATTGCAGGTTGTGCGCACCGGTTTTCATCAGCCCCGGACCGAACCTAGACCCGAATTTCCGTTATTTAGCCGATAGCTCCGCGAATCTCCGAACATCCTGCCTGTTTTCGGCATAGGGGCAACTGGCCAGCAAACTGCACGTGATGCCTTGATTTGTAGCCCCAGCGGAGGCAGTATGCGACCCTATTTGGTTCTGATGACAGTAGTTTTGATGGCAGGATTCGCTCTTGCGCAACAACCCGTTCCGTACCCCGGCCTTTGCGTTGTTTATGGATGCGGCCCGTATGTCCCGCGCCTGACAACGCCAGAGATGTCCCTGCAACAGTTCTCGCCGAATCCGGTGGGAGCGAGCAATGCCACCACCGGATTAATCGCCGGCGCGACCAACTCGACCCTTAGCGAGATCCAGGCATCAACCAGTTCTGTTTACACCGTGGCCGTGTGGTATCAGGGCGGCGACGCTTCGCTGATCACGCAGCAAATCCACCTGTGGCCGGAAACCATTGGACGAGAAGGCCACATTACGCACGACGCGATGCGCGGCCCGATGCGCGAAGAGCGTTTTAATGAAGTGCGTTCGCGTGAAGAACGGCCTCGTGAAGGCCGAGAGCGTGAAGAGCATGGTGCACGCCAATCCGAAGAAGCGCGCGGTGACTGGACCTACATCACCGGACCCGCCGCTGCAGCAAGCAGCTTCAAGAAGGCTGCTCGCACCTATAGCAACGAAGACGCCAAGCGCCAGAATGACAAGAACGGCACGGTGAAATACGACGGCAAGACGGAAAAGATCTAAGGACGGCTTCTAGCTCTTGGCTCTCGGTCGCCACACTTCGCGGAGGCCGAGAGCTTTTCATTTATTGAAGGGATCCCGTTTCGTCGACCCAAGCAGTCTGACCTGGCTTGATCGAACGCATCCGCACGAGGCAAGACCCAACCATAGGGACCAGATCCGCCAGACGATTCGATTTGGCGCGGAGGATGATGACAGCGATCTTGCGACCAGCTAGATTCTGCTGGTATTCCATTCCCTGATCCATGGTTATGAAAATCTCAAATCCCTGACGCTGCGCAATCGCAAGGAGTTCGCCGTTCTTCTTGCCGGCGAGCAATGCCTCGGGCACCGTCTGTAGTCGCGACTCGCAAACTGGTCTTTGAGTTTCCGGAGAAGGCACTCGTCCAAGAGAACCTTCATCTCAGTTGGCTAAGGAGAAGCGATTTCGCCTGTTCGAGGGCAGAGACGGCGGCGTCGCGAGTAACCGTAGGAAAATCATCCAGAAACTCGACCAGCGTTTGTCTCCCTTCAAGGTAGTCGAACAGGGCTTGAAATGGAACGCGTGTGCCGCGCAAGACGGGTGTCCCGCCGAGCACTTCCGGATCTCTCGCAATGACTTCGTCCGCGGTAGGCATCGCCTGATCCCCATGGCCTTCCTCAGCAAGATTCTACTCCGCGTCGCCGCCGACACAAAACGCCGTTCGTAATCTTCGCTGCCTGGGATTTACACGAGCCACTGTTGGTTGGTGAACCATTTCCTTCCCCAATCTGCTATCTTCGTCGGTTGATTCTCTCCACACAAACCATGCAGGCGCCCGGTCGGCGCCGAGGATGATTGCTTTCATGCCTGAACTTGCACGTCCGGAACCGTCCCGACTTTATCGCTGGACCGTGCTGCTGTTCGTCAGCGTGGCGATGGGCGCCAACTACTACATTTACGACAGCATCAACCCGCTGGAACGGATTTTCATCGACAAGCTGGGTTTTTCCGCCACGGCGTTCGCGTGGTTGAACTCGTCCTATAGCGTGTCCGCAGTTTTGACCCTGCTGATCGGCGGCATCATCATTGACCGTATTGGCACCAAGAAGGCGATTACGTACTTTGCCGCACTTTGCCTGCTGGGTGCCGCGCTCACCGCCGCAAGCGGGCAGCCTGGCGCAATGATCGCCGGCCGCACCGTGCTTGGTCTGGGCGCCGAATCCATGATTGTTGCGGTCATCACCGTGCTCGCCAAATGGTTTAAGGGCAAAGAGCTGAGTTTCGCTGTCGGGATCAACCTCACCATTGCCCGTCTGGCATCGGTGGCGGCCGATAACTCACCGACTTGGGCGAACAAGGTGTTTTATCCCCACGGACCGGCCGGCGAGCCGAGCTGGCAGGGGCCGCTTTTGCTGGCCGTCGGTGCGGGTGTCCTGGCGGTCGTTTGCTCGGGCGTCTACTGGGTACTCGAAAGCCGGGCGGAAGGCCGGTACGCACTGGGAAAGGAAGGTTCGATCGACAAGCTCGAGTTCGGGCAGATTTTTCGATTCAATGCTTCGTATTGGTTCGTGGTGGGGCTCTGCTTCACCTTTTACTCCGCGATCTTTCCCTTCCGGACATTCGCCATCGATTTCTTCACCAATAAGATTCTGTCAACCCACGGCGGCGTAAGCGCTACAGAAGCGATGCGCATCCTAGCGCATGAGCAGGCGGGCTTCTTCAACAGCCTGCTTCCCTTCTCCGCCATGATCGCGACTCCGCTCTTCGGATTGCTCTCCGACAAAATCGGGAAACGTGCATTTTTGATGATGTTCGGCTCCATCCTGTTAATGCCGGTTTATCTGCTGATGGGATACACCAACGTTTCGCTCTACTTGCCCGTCTGCATGATGGGGGTGGCCTTTTCGCTGATCCCGGCAGTCATGTGGCCGTCGGTTGCGTACATCGTCGACCAAAACCGGCTGGGCACTGCCTACGCCTTGATGACCCTGATCCAGCAGGTCGGCTTTTTCATCCTGAACTTGATGATTGGCCGAGCGAACGACTACACCCATGCGGGTCTAGATAATCCGGGAGGATACGGGCCCGGCATGTGGATCTTCTCCGTCCTCGGGTTTGTCGGGCTGACCTTCGCCATTTTGTTACGGATTCGCGAAACCGGTCCGCACGGGCATGGGTTGGAGACGATCACGGCCAAGGGGTAACTTGCTCGCAGCACCTCGCCTCTAAAGGACATATGATTTCCCGTAGAGACGCGGCTTGCCGCGTCTCTGGCGCGAGGGCGATGGTGTAGGCAAGACGGGGTAAGCATCGTCTCTACAGATGAGAATGGGTTCGGGCGTCGCCGGAGCGCTGAGCCCAGGTTACGAAAGTGATCTCTGGGCCGAGTTGGCTGGTACTTTGGCCGCATAGATCATTCCGCAAGCTACGGTTTTTGGTATTCTGACGACTTAGGAACGGTCGAGAGCGCTTCGGCGACTCTCTCGGCAAATTTGTACAACGAAAAGAGTTCGAAGCCGCATCTGAACCAGTGGCGGCCGGAAAAGGCGACTTGACCGACCCGAAGCAAGGCATCACTGAAACAGAGGCAATTGAGCAGGCAAAGCAAGGCCACGAAGCTGCGTTCGAGGTTTTGTATCACCTGCACAAACGCCGCGTGTACTCGCTATGTTTGCGCATGGTCTCCAATCCCGCGCAGGCCGAAGATCTGGCCCAGGAAGCGTTTCTTCAGCTATTTCGCAAGATCAATACCTTTCGCGGCGAGTCCGCTTTCTCTACATGGCTGCACCGCATGACGGTCAATGTCGTGCTGATGCAACTGCGCAAGAAGGGATTGCCGGTGGTGTCGCTCGAAGAGACTCTGAAAGCCGAGGACGAAGCTCCCAGGAAGGAATTCGGCACCAAAGACTTGAAGCTGACGGGATCCATCGATCGCCTGCAATTGCAGCGAGCGATTGACCGGTTGCCGCCGGGCTATAGAACGGTTTTTGTGTTACACGATGTGGAGGGATTCGAGCATAACGAAATCGCCCAAATGGTGGGCTGCTCGATTGGCAATAGCAAGTCGCAGCTCCACAAGGCGCGATTGAAGCTGCGTGAATATCTGAAGTTCATGAGAGCCGAAAAGGCCAAGACTGGTTAGCGGAAGTTGCGGTATTGGGGAGAGAGTTGGCTATGACGTGTTCAGATGTAGAGAGAGTTCTGCCGGAGCTCTTCGACGGTGCTTCGGACGATACGTTTCCGCCTGACTTTGATGCTCATCTGAAGTCCTGTCCAGCTTGTTCGGATCTGGTCTCAGACCTGAAGTTGATCGCGAGCCAGTCGCGGCAACTGGCGGCAACCGAAGAACCGGCGCCACGGGTGTGGGTGCGAATTGCGGCGGAACTGCGCGCCGAAGGACTGATCTCCGATTCGGCGACCCGTGAACCCGTATCTGCGCCCGCCCGGCCCACCCTTGTTCCAGTCCCAGGTTCTACACGATGGCGATGGAGAGCATTGTGGCTGGCGCCGGTCGCGGCTGCGGTGCTGGCGGCAGGGGCTTATGTCATAAGTTATAAGCGGGCCCCGCAAGTGGCGCAGCAAGCTCCCACACCTCAGGTAACTTCCCCGGCTCCAGTGATTCCCGCGGCTACGCCGCCCTCGGAGCCTGCTACGGCTCCCCAACAAGCGGCAAAGAAATCCGCTAAGCCGACCGGCATCAACGGCGCGGTGCCTGTGGAAGAAGCCGCGGTAGAACCCGAGGCGAGCGCGGAAGATCAACAGTTTCTGACTGTGGTTTCCACGCTTGGCCCTTCGACGCGGGCCACGTATGAAAATCAACTGAACGCGGTGAATGCCGATATACGGGAAACACAGGCATACGTCAATCGGAATCCCGGGGATGTGGATGCCCGGCAACATCTGATGGATGCGTATCAGCAGAAGGCACTTCTTTACCAGATCGCTTTAGATCGTATTCAATAGGGGAAAGGCGGCCGGCGTTCCCGGTCGCAGGGGCGGGCATTCTATGGCGAGTTTTCAGAAGGCGAGTGTTCGACAGGCTGGGATTCAGCAAACGAGTATTCACAACACTGCGGCTGTAACTCTGGTTCTGGCAACCTGCCTGGCCTCGGCGGCCTTCGCCGAAAGCAAGAAGGAATATCGTTTTGCGGTCGGCCCCAACGCGATTGTTTCCGTGGATACGCAGTATGGAGCGATTTCGGTAAAGTCTGGCAGCGGAGACCAAGTCATAGTGACGGCCACCCTCAAGTCGGACAACGTGGAAGTCGACCAGCAGCAAAGTGGCAACCGCGTTGAAATTGCGTCCCACCTGCTGCAAGGCGCGAACGAGCAAACCGGCCGGATCGACTACGAAGTGCTGATTCCGCCCGACGCTACCCTCAATCTCCACTCTTCGATCGGTCCGTTGTCGGTGGAGCAATTGCACGGAGACTTAACGCTGGAGGGGACGGATGCGACGGTGAATGTTAGCAACGTCGAGAACTGTCATATCCACGTAAGGACGATGCGCGGACCGATCACGCTTGCTGGTGTTCGCAATGGCCACGTTGAGATTGCAACCATCAGCGGCGACATCCATTTGAAGTCGGTCACGGGCCCGCTGGTGCTGGCGAATTCGGGCCGGGGAAAGATTTTCTACGATGGCGATTTCGGCGCCGGTGGCGACTATAAGTTCACCACTCACACCGGCGACATCGAAGCGCTGGCGCCGGCAGATGTCTCAGCCGAGTTCAGAGTGCACTCCGTGCTGGGCCGGGTGCATACGGATTTTCCGCTGCTACCCCATCACTCCCGGTATTCCATGAAGGCGGGAAGTTCCTTCGTAGGTACGGCCGGCAAGGCGGAATCGGCAGTCGTGCTGCGCTCTTTCAGTGGTAGAATCCGCCTCAAGCAACGCTAAATCAATAGAAGCAGATGGGCGCGGACCTTGGGCTGGCAACACGCCTGACCACGTTGCCGCTTTTCGTGTCGTGGGGTGCCATGGGAGTGCGCGCGGTGTTTCTGGTGGGATTCATGGCTGCGGGCAAGACCACTGTGGGACAGGAACTTGCTCGGCGGCTGGGCTGGGATTTTGTGGATCTGGATGCCCAAATTGAATCCCGCGAGCGGCAAACCGTTCCCGATATCCTCCGGAACAAAGGGGAACGTGAGTTTCGGCGTGTCGAAGCCGCGACCCTTCGAGAATTGGCCGAGTCGCTGGAACGCGACACTGTAGTGGCACTTGGGGGCGGGACGTTTGCACAACCGAAAAACCGGGAGTTGCTGCGGCCTTGGCACTCCGTATTCCTGGAAGTTCCACTGGACGAACTCTGGCGGCGCGGTTTGGAGGACTCTGCAAAACGGCCCCTGCGAAAAGATGATCCCGCCGAGTTTGCCAGCCTATATGGGTACCGGCTGCCGTTCTACCGTCAAGCAACCGTGACTGTCGTAACTTCAGGTAAAGATCTGGCCACCATTTGCGGCGAGATCGAGCGTACGGTGCAGTTTCGGGAGGGGGCTGAGGGCGGTGGCTCATCTCAGATCCCCCCCCAGCATTTCTAAACAGGAGAATTACAGTGAAGTTGTCTCATCGGCTGGTCGCTTGCATGATGGTGCTGGTTTGGTGCGTTTTGGCATTGGCCGCTCCCATGCCAAAAGAGAAGGAGAAAGAACACGAGGGGCAGAAGGTCGACGCCGGTTCCTTTGGCGTATTCCAGAATGGCCATCGGGTAGGAACCGAGACGTTTTCGATCTATCAGACCGGCAGCGGCAGCGTCATCGACTCCGAGTTCAAGACCGAGAATGCTCCCACCCCGGCCGTGCAAACTTCCGAGATGCAGCTCACCTCGAAGGGGGAAATCCGGCGCTACGAGTGGAAGGAAGTGAGCCCGGGGAATGCACAATCCGTGGTGGTACCGAATGATGATTTTCTGAATCAGAAATGGAGCGCTGGACCGGACGAAAAAGAACACGAACAGCCCTACCTGCTGCCGCCGTCGACCAGCATCCTCGACGACTACTTCTTCATCCACCGCGAATTGCTGGCGTGGAAGGTTCTAACGATGTTCTGCAAGCAGGACAAGGGGCAACTACAGTGCCTTCCCAAGCAGCACACCCAACTCCCTACCCTGGACCCGCATCAGCATTCTTCGGCGGTGGTCAGCGCGGAGTTCCTCGGCCGCGAGAAAGTGAACCTGAAGAACGGTCCTCAGGATCTGCTCAAAGTGGAACTGAAAAGCGACGCGGGAACCTGGCAACTCTGGCTCGACGATGAATTCAAAGTTATGAAGATGTTGGTGGTGGGAGAGAACACCGAGGTGGTCCGCGATTAGTCGGAGGCGCGGAACCACAGCTCGCTGAAGGTCAGCCCCTTTCGGAAGTGGCTCGCGCTCTGTTGCGGGACGTACTATATCGTGTTGGGGCTTAAGAAGAAGCCGTTTCGCGTGCGGCACCGGAGCGGTGAGGATAACTTTTGACAATTCTTGATTCACGCACCTCGCGCGTGCTGTTCACGGCCTTCTTGTTCGCCGTGGGGCTGGGCTTTCTCTATGCCGCGCGGGGAACACTGATTCTCTTCCTGTTCGCCATTTTTTTTGCCTACCTCATTAATCCCGCAGTGGTGCGCCTGGAAAAACTCCTCCACCGCCGCGCTTGGGCAATCGCTGTCATTTACCTTCTGCTCCTCGTTGCTCTGGGGCTGTTTGGTTTACTTGTCGGCCCCAGGATTGCTCGGCAAAGTGCTCATTTGGGAGCATCGCTGCCGGGGTTTATGGACAAGGCCAGTAGCGGTCAACTCTCCGGGCAGATCGGCCAACTTGCGGCACAGATCGGAAACGAGCACGGCTGGAGCCAGGACACCCAGAAACGGATTAAGAGTTTCTTGCTGAGTCACCGCGAAGACTTGTCTCACCTGGCGGAGCGCATCGGCGTTCGTGCGGCCCAAGCAGCGCAACAAGTGTGGTTGCTGTTTCTGGTGCCTATTCTTGCCATTTTCTTTCTGCGCGATGGTGGCAGCTTCCATGAAGTGCTGCTGACGCTCGTGCAGTCGCGCACGCAGCGCGAGTTTCTGCAGGATGTGTTCCAGGATCTGAACCAGATGCTGGCTCAATTCATTCGCGCACAGTTGACCTTGGCGGCGCTGTCGTTTGTCGCTTACACCTCATTCTTGGGTGCGATGCGAGTTCCGTACGCGCTGATGCTTGGTACCGCGGGAGGCGCGCTTGAATTCGTCCCCCTGGCAGGCCCGCTGTTGGCCGGGGCTGTGATGATGAGCGTCGCCGTTCTTGCGGGTTACCAGCATTGGCCTTTTCTGCTGCTGTTTTTGTTCGTCTGGCGCTTGCTACTGGATTACATAATCTCTCCCCGCGTCATGGGAGTCAGTGTGGAGTTGCATCCGCTGGCGGCATTGTTCGGCATTCTGGCGGGCGGCGAAATCGCCGGAATACTCGGCGTCTATCTCTCCATTCCGGTGATGGCCAGTCTGCGAATCGTCTGGCGTCGCTGGCGCATCTACGCCGAAAAACGCAAGTTTGGCCCCCTCAACGAGTACTCGTTCCCGCATGAGTTGGGAAGATAGAGCAGTTAGAAAGAGCGTGGCCACACGCGTCGAATTCGTCTGAGGATCAGCGGCGGCATTCCCCTAAGAAATTTCGCTGGTATAAAATCAGCACTTATCTTGTTTATCAGAACTTGTTTATCAAAATATGTCGAATAAACTCCCTGTTGGAATTCTCGGTGCCACGGGCATCGTCGGGCAGAGATTTATCCAAATGCTCGAGCGTCACCCATGGTTTGAAGTGTCATGGCTCGCTGCTTCCGATCGTTCGGAAGGCCGACCCTATGCCGAAGCTGCGCGCTGGCGTTTGAAGACTGCCATACCCGCCGATGTCGCCAAGATGACGGTTGCGCCCGCCAAGCCGGAAGGCGCCCCAAGAATTGTTTTCGCGGCGTTGGATGCCGGCATCGCCCGCGAGCTGGAACCTCAATTCGCAGCCGCCGGTTGTGCCGTCGTCTCGAATTCGAGCGCGCTGCGCATGCAGTCTGACGTTCCCCTGGTGATTCCCGAGGTCAATGGCGATCATATCCAGCTAATCGAAAAGCAATTATGGCGCAGCAAGTTGGGAGGATATGTCGTCACCAATCCCAACTGCTCGGCGATAGGTCTAGTTTTGGCGCTCGCTCCATTGCATCGCGCGTTCACTCTTGAGACGGTGATGGCAGTGACGATGCAAGCGGTCAGCGGCGCCGGATATCCCGGAGTCGCTTCGCTCGACATTCTCGGCAACGTGATTCCCTACATCGCCAAAGAAGAAGAGAAGATGGAAGAGGAGACGCAGAAATTACTGGGGACGCTGAATGGTTCGCACGTCGACCCTGCTCCCTTTGCCATGAGCGCGCAATGCAATCGCGTGGCCGTGGAAGATGGTCATACGGAATCGGTCGCAGTCCGATTGAAGAAGAAGGTCGCGTCGGAAGAGATTATCGCGGCCTGGCACGATTTTCGCTCTGAGCCGCAGAAGTTGCGCTTACCCAGCGCGCCCGAGCAACCGGTCGTGTACATGACTGCTCCGGACCGTCCGCAGCCGCGTTTCGACGTTGACCTGGGAGCAGGTATGACCACCGCGGTCGGCCGCTTGCGTAAGTGCAACGTCCTCGACTGGAAGTTCACCGTGCTGTCGCACAACACCATTCGCGGCGCGGCCGGTGCCGCCTTGCTCAATGCTGAGCTGCTCAAGGCGAAGGGATATCTCGGATGACAGGGAAACCCATCTCTAGTGTAGAGACGGGGCTTGCCCCGTCTCCGCCGCGGGAGAGGCGGCGAGCCGCCGCGTCTCTACGGGAAACCAAGGAACGCTCCAAGGAGCACCCCCGCCCATGATCGTCATGAAGTTCGGCGGGACTTCCGTACAAGACGCGAAGGCAATTGATCGCGTCGCGCATATCGTCCAAGGCCGGTTGGCGGATCGTCCGGTGGTGGTGGTCAGCGCCATGGCGAAGGTCACCGATTCCCTGCTGGCCATGGGAAAGGCTGCCGGTGGCGGCGATCGCAAGACCGCTCTCAAAATGGCGCGCGCCTTGCGCGAACGCCACTATGACACCGCCGGAGAACTGCTCGGCACTGCCCTATTCACTGAGTTTCACGGCGACCTGGGCGCCGACTTCGAAGACTTGGACGAATTGCTGCGCGGCATCGGCGCTGTCGGTGAAATAACTCCCCGCACCTACGACTACGTGGCCTCTTTCGGTGAGGTGCTTTCGAGCAAGATCGTGGCGGCGGCTTTCACCGCCCGCGGATTGCCCGGCGCGCACGTGGATTCGCGCCAATGCCTGCTGACCGACAGCGGCTATACCCGCGCGGTTCCTCAGATGGATGAAACCAACCAGCGTCTGCGAAAGCGGGTGCAGCCTCTGGTCGAGGCCGGCAAGGTTCCGGTGATGGGCGGCTTCATTGGTTCGAATCGCGCCGGAATCACCACCACCATCGGTCGCGGAGGATCGGATTTTTCAGCGGCCATTTTTGGCGCGGCCCTCAATGCCGAGCGCATCGAAATCTGGACCGACGTAGACGGCATGATGACCACCGACCCACGCCTTACTCCCGAAGCGCGGCGCATCAAGGTCATCAGCTTTGACGAAGCCGCCGAACTTGCCTACTTCGGCGCCAAGGTTCTGCATCCGGCAACCGTCCTGCCCGCGATTCAGCAGAACATTCCAGTCTATGTTCTGAATTCGCTGAACCCGACCTGCGAAGGGACGAAGATCACGGCGCGCGCTCCGCGTTGCGTCAATATTTTCAAAGCCATCGCACTCAAGAAAAAGATCACGCTGGTGGAGGTTGCTTCACCTCGCCGTCTGCTGGTGCATGGATATTTGAAGTCCATCTTCGAGGCCTTCGATCAGCACGGCGTCGCGGTGGACGTGGTTTCCACCTCGGAAGTCAGCGTCTCGGTGACGGCTGAGACCAACGAAGCTATCCCGGCGCTGGCCGCCGATCTGGCGAAGCTCGCGGACGTGAAGTATGAGGGGCGGAAGGCGATCGTTTGCTTAGTCGGTGAGAATTTGCGCGATACGCCGGGAATCGCCGCCAAGGTTTTCGGCATCCTTGAGGATGTGAAGATCCGCATGATCTCGCAGGGCGCTTCCGAAATTAATTTGACCTTCGTGATCGAAGAAGACGACGCGACCGAGGTAGTTCGGCGCTTGCACCACGCATTTTTCGCGGAGGCGGACCCGGAAGTGTTCGCTTAGCTACTCTTGGTGGCGAAAAAAGTCTTAACCACAGGGTGCACAGAGGAACACGGGGAAAAAGCAAATGCGATAAGATTCGCCCTGTGCTGGTTTTCCCTGTGGTCCTCTGTGCACCCTGTGGTTGGCTCTAAGGTTTCGGCATGAATCTTCTGATCCTAGGCCGAGGCAAAACTGGGGCGCTGGTGGCAGAAGTCGCGCTTTCGCGACGGCATCATGTGCGAGTTCTCTCATCCGCTGAAAACGCCGGAGCCAGAGCGCTTACACCGGATGCGCTCGCCGCTATCGACGCCGCGATTGACTTCACCACGCCCGCGGCGGCTGTCGCCAATGCTGAAGCCTGCATCCGTGCGAAAAAGAACGTCGTGATCGGAACCACCGGCTGGTACGACCAAGTGCCGTGTTTGCGCGAGATGGTGTTGTCCGCCAAGACTGCCTTCCTCTATGGCTCGAATTTTTCCATCGGCGTAAATCTGTTCTTCGAAATTGCCGCGACTGCGGGATGCGCCCTGAAATACGATTACTCGGGTCAGATTTTCGAACGTCATCATGCACAAAAAAAAGACGCTCCCTCGGGAACCGCGATAACCATCCAGAAGATTGTGCGCGATTCCGGAGGTCAGGAAGTCGAGATCGTTTCCTTTCGCGAAGGCGACGCCGTCGGCATGCACGAAGTCGTCTTCAATTCTGCCGGCGATCGCATCTACCTGTGCCACGACGCCAAGTCTCGGCAGGGATACGCCGAAGGCGCCGTGCGCGCCGCCGAGTGGCTGGCGGGGAAGACGGGCTTCTTCGAGTTCCGCAACGTCTGGCGCGAGCTTTAGAGTTGGCCCAAAATCGCTATAGCCGCCGCTAGCTGCCGACCTCCGCTCGACAGGAACGGGGCAAAGCGCGGTCTCCACACGAGCCAAACCCGCTCATGCACGCGCTGGCCAGAAGAGTTATTCTTAACTCATGCAACTGCGAGGCTGTGGTACCGCATTGGTCACACCGTTCTCTCAGGACGGTGCCGTCGACGAAAACGCACTGCGCAACCTGGTCGCCTGGCAGGTCGAATCCGGTATCGATTTCCTGATTCCCTGCGGCACCACGGGAGAAACTCCCACGCTCACCCACGATGAGTGGCTGCGCGTGATCGACGTCACCATTGAAGTGGTTGCCGGAAGATTGCCGATCGTCGCCGGCGCCACCTCCAACTCGACCCAGGAGGCGGTCGGGAAAGCGAAAGAAGTGGCGGCGCGGCCGGGCGTCAACGCCATCCTCACCGCATCGCCCTACTACAACAAGCCGACGCAGGAGGGACAATACCGGCACTTCCGTGCGATCGCCGAAGCGGTCGACAAGCCGGTCATCCTCTATAACGTGCCCGGCCGCACCTCCGCCAACCTTGAGCCCGCAACCCTGACACGGCTGTGCGAAGTTCCAAATATCGCTGGAGTGAAGGAAGCCAGCGGAAACATGACCCAGATTGCCGAAGTGCTGAACTCGGTGCCAGAAAGCTTTCTCGTGCTCTCTGGCGACGATGCCGTCACTTTGCCGGTGATCGCGCTCGGCGGCGTGGGCGTCATCTCGGTGGCGGCCAACGAAATTCCGCGCGAAATGGCAGAGATGACTCGCGCCGCCCTCAACAACGACTGGCACACGGCACGCGCCCTCCACCGCAAATATCTTCCGCTGATGCTGGCCAACTTCATCGAGTCGAGCCCGCTGCCCGTAAAAGCCGTCCTCGCGATGATGGGCAAGATCGAAGAGGTCTATCGCCTGCCCTTGCTTCCCATGCGCCGCGATACGCGGTCGAAACTGCAGAAGATCGCGACCGACGCCGGATTGATCACGCGCCCTGTGGCTGCACCAGCCAACGTCACGGAATTCTATGTTTACGAAAATTGGGCGGCGGGCCCGCACAAAGCGATTCTGCACCGCGCATCCTGTGGACAGTGCAGTTCCGGCAAGGGACGCCCCACCGGGCACGATCCCAACCATTCACGCTGGCACGGACCATACGGTAATCTCGCTGAAGCGCGCGACGCGACGCATCAAATGCCGGGTGTTCTGATCCGCAGCGAATGCAAGTGTGTGGCGTGAGAGCAGCATTCAGGCATTCAGCATTCAGCACTCAGCGGGTAGCCCGTAGCTGGAGGCGCGCTAGTCAAATAACATTTGTCATCCTGAGCGTAGCGAAGGACCTGCTGTTTTCGACAGCATAAGAATGCTGAGGTTTTCCGACGCGAAGGCAGGCACTTTGTCGCTTGGAATTCGTCGATCTCGATTTTCCTATGCCCGATTCTCTACTCACTCTTAAGTCGGCCATTGAACGCCTGTCGACGGGCGGAACGATCGGCAACGCCAGCGAAGCGCGCCAAATGTTTTTCGACTTTCGCGCTGCTCTCACTCGAGGCGAGGTTCGCGCCGCCGAAAAAGTCGGCGGACGCTGGGTCGTCAATGCTTGGGTCAAACAAGGAATACTGTTTGGCTTCCGTCTCGGCGAGCTTAAAGAAATGTCGGACGGCGATGTGCTCTCTTTCGTCGACAAAGACACTTTCCCTTCCCGCCGACTGACCCTGGCTGATCGCGTCCGTCTGGTGCCGGGCGGATCGTCCATCCGCGAAGGCGCCTATGTTGCGCCGTCGGTCATCTGCATGCCCCCTATGTTCATCAACGTCGGCGCCTACGTGGATGAAGGCTCGATGATCGACTCCCATGCCCTGGTCGGCTCCTGCGCGCAGATCGGCAAGCGCGTGCATCTAAGCGCCGCCGCGCAGATCGGAGGCGTGCTGGAGCCCATTCACGCCGCTCCCGTGATCCTCGAAGACGACGTGTTGGTCGGTGGCAATTGCGGAGTGTACGAAGGCACGCTGGTCGGCGCTCGCGCCGTTTTGGGGGCGGGAACAATTCTGACCCGGTCCACGCCGCTCTACGATCTGGTGCGCGGCGAAGTCTATCGCGCAACGGCCGAACATCCGCTGAAAGTTCCCGAAAATGGCGTGGTCGTCCCCGGCTCGCGCGCGGTGAAAAAAGGCAAAGGCAAATCCGACGACTGGAATCTCTCGCTCTACACGCCGGTCATCGTGAAGTACCGCGACGAGAAGACCGAGCGCGGGATTGAGTTGGAAGAGTGGCTGCGATAGACCGCAAGCGTCTGCCGGGCAGCCCCAACCTAATAACCACGGGGGGCATAGGGAACACCGGGAAGATCGCGTGACCCTGGCGGCCCCCTGTACACCCGCTGTGTCACTCGTTGGTCAAGAAGTTTGTCAGGGCGCGCCCGGCAGTTGTGCTTGTTCCGCTGCAAACTGGCGCCGCGCTTCAAGATGCCTGGCGCGGAAATGCGCCCGCGCCCGCTCGCCCCATGCCCGCACGAAATAATAGTTCAGCGCGCATCCGATGGCCGAACTGGTAAGAGGAATCAAGCGCCCCGCCCACTTCTCCGCCACCTCGGCGCCGGCCTTGGCGGCAATTCGCTGAATCACGCGCGGTACAAAACGATTGATCACTTCTTTTTCCAGCAAATCGCGGCTGATGTCGACACCGGCGGCGCTGGCCGCAGCAATCCATAACTCGGCGATTTCGTCCTCGGTGTTCAACTCGAACCCATAAATCAGGCTGAGCTTCTGGATCATACGCATGGTGATGGCGGAAAGAATGCCAAGGTCCGGCACGATGGTGAGGAAGCCACCCAGACCAAACCCGGCGCCCTCCACCGCGGCCATCTTCATGCCGCCGCGGATCACCGACCCCGCCGCATCGTCGAGACGCTCCATCTCCAGAGTGTAAACGCCCTGAAAGCTGGCCAGCGGTAGCCCGTGCGCCACGCGCAACTGCATCAGGAAGCGCCCCGGATCAACCCTGATCGTCTCGTAGGCGTGGGTCAGGCCCCCGCGGATCGCGCCTTCGACGCGCCGACGCATCCACGATTTCCTTTGGCCGGACATTTTCAATTACGAGTTTATCAGCCAACGGCAACGACGGCTCACCCTGTGCTAGCATCGACTTTACTAATGTCAAAAGGAAAACTGCATATAGTTCCGCTAGGCGGGATGGGCGAGTTCGGTATGAACTGCATGGCCATCCGCTATGGCGATGACATCGTCGTGGTTGATGCCGGTCTGATGTTTCCCGAGGCCGAGTTGCTGGGCGTCGACATCGTCGTCCCGGACATTTCTTACCTGCTCGAAAATCGCAAGCATGTGCGCGGTATCGTGCTTACCCACGGCCACGAAGACCATATCGGGGCCCTGCCTTGGATCCTCAGCGAACTGAATGTTCCCGTCTGGGGCACCGAGTTCACGCTGGCTTACGTCGAAGACAAGCTTGACGAACATCAACTCCTCGACGACGCCGATCTGCGGGAGATTCGTCCCGGAGAACGCTTCAAGGTTGGGCCTTTCACCATACATCCGCTGCAGGTAACACACAGCCTGGTCGATTGTGTCGCGCTGGCCATCCACACGCCGCTCGGCGTGGTCCTGCATACCGGCGACTTCAAAGTCGATCCGACGCCCACCGACAACCGCCTCTTCGACCTGCACGGTTTCGCCGAGTACGGCAAAGAAGGAGTGCTGGCGCTCTTGCAGGATTCCACCAACGTCGAGCGCAAGGGCTACACTCCGAGCGAGCGCGCCGTCCGCCGCAAGTTCGAGGAGGTGTTTGCCCGTACCCAGCGGCGCCTGTTTATCTCTTGCTTTTCGTCCTCGATTCACCGCATCAAGCTGACCGTCGACATGGCGCGCGAGCACGGCCGCAAAATCTGTTTCATCGGCCGTTCCATGGAGAATTCTTCGGAAATCGCCGAAGACCTCGGCTATGTCCAGATTCCCGAGGGCATGCTGATTCATCCCGGGGAGATGAAAAACTTCCCTCCCGAGAAAGTTTGCGTGCTCATCAGCGGCACGCAGGGCGAACCCTTGTCGGCGCTGTCCCGCGCGGCCGTGGATAACCACAAGCACGCCAAAATCGAAAAAGGCGATACTGTCGTCCTATCGTCGCGCATCATTCCAGGCAACGAAAAGGCCATCTACCGCGTGGTGGATCATCTGTTCCGCCGCCAAGCGTTCGTCATCTATGACGACGGCTCTTACCCGCCGATTCACGTCAGCGGACACGCCAGCCAGGAAGAATTGAAGCTCATCATCAACCTGGTGCGGCCCAAATATTTTGTTCCGATCCATGGCGAATACCGGCAGCTCAAGTTACATGCCGATCTGGCCGCGGCCATGCACGGCTCGGTCGGCAGCGTGATGCTGATCGAAAGTGGAGACGTCCTCGAAATCGACGAACTCGGCGCTCGCAAGGCGGGACGCGTCAACGTAGGCCGCGTCTGTATCGATTCCGGCTCGCGCACCGACGTGGTCGAAGACCTCGTCATCAAAGATCGACGCCACCTCAGCGAAGATGGCTTTGTGATGCCGATCATTGCCATCAACAAGCTCACCGGCCTCGTCGAAACCGCGCCGGAGATTGTCACCCGCGGATTCGCGCCTGGGGAAAACGGCGTGATCGAGCGAGCGCGCGAGATCGTGATGGAAACCCTCGATGCCTCGAGCGCCGAAGAGAAAACCGACTATGGCGTAATCAAAGAGAAAATCCGCACCGACCTGAAGCGCTACATCTCACGGCAAACGCAGCGTCGGCCGCTGATTATGCCGGTGATACTGGAGATCTGAGAACCTTTTCACCGCTGAGACGCCGAGAGCGCGGAGGAAATTCTGTATCGTCACCCTAGCCGATATTCAGCAAGCCCGCACACTGCTCGACGGCATCGCCGTCCGCACGCCCTTATTGGAATGGACTGGCGCCACCGATCGGCGCAAGCTTTTCCTGAAGCTCGAGAACCTCCAGCCCATGGGCGCTTTCAAACTGCGCGGGGCTTACAACAAAGTTGCATCGCTTAGCGAACAAGAGCGCCGCCGCGGAGTGATCTCGTATTCCAGCGGCAATCACGCGCAAGGCGTGGCCTATGCGGCCCGGGCGCTAGGCGTGAGGGCCATCATCGCTATGCCCGGCAATGCTCCGAAGAACAAGCTCGACGCTACCGCCAAGCTGGGAGCGGAGATCGTCCTCGTCGGCCCTGGCAGTGAAGAGCGCCGCCTGCGCGCCGAAGAACTTGCCGCTGCGCACGGCTACGCGATCGTGCCTCCTTATAACGACGAGAAGATCATCGCCGGTCAGGGAACGGTTGGGATTGAAATCCTTGAGGACCTTCCAAACATTGAAACCGTGCTCGTCCCCGTCGGCGGAGGCGGGTTGATCAGCGGCGTCTCGGCGGCCATTAAGCTCAGCAATCCCAAAGTAAAAGTCACTGGCGTCGAGCCCGAACTTGCCGCCGACGCGCGAGCCAGCCTGCACGCCGGCCGCATCGTCTCTTTTCCGGCGGAGCAGGTCTCGCAGACGCTGGCCGACGGTCTTCGCACTCAGAGCATCGGCGCGATCAATTTCGAACACATCCGCGCCTATGTTGACGACATCGTCAGCGTGACAGAAGACGAGATTCGCGAGGCCATGCGCGCGTTAAGCATGAACCCGAAAACACTGGCCGAACCGAGCGGAGCGGTTGCCGTCGCCGCATTTCTTTTCCACGCCGACGAGTTGCCCGACACAAACATCAACGTCGCCGTGATCAGCGGCGGCAACATCGACCCCAAACTGCTTGCCGAGTTGCGTAGTCGCTGAACGCTGGCACTCGAAGGCTTCCTCAGTGCCACTCTGTGTTCCCTGTGGTTGCGTTCTTGACGCTGCGAACAAAGGGCAACCGCAGAGGATACGGAGGAACACAGAGACACACAGGGAAACCCTCCAGGCTCGATTCGTCCTCCGACCGTGGCGAATGTACAATCCTGAGTTTGCACGCGAGGGCAAATTGAATCGCCGGCTCGATCAGTTCTTCGAACTCTCTCACCACCAGACAACCGTCCGCCGCGAAATTGTCGCCGGACTCACCACTTTTTTCACCATGGTCTATATCGTGGTCGTCAATCCTGCCATCCTGACGGCTGCCGGCATGCCGGCTGGTGCCTCGCTCACCGCCACCATTCTCGCCGCCATTTTCGGAACGCTGCTGATGGGCTTTTATGCCAACCGTCCTTTCGCCATCGCTCCTTACATGGGCGAAAATGCTTTCGTCGCGTTCACGGTGGTTCACGTGCTCGGCTATTCGTGGCAGAGCGCTCTGGGCGCCGTGTTCCTGGCCGGTGTTCTCTTTATTCTGATGACGTGGTTCCGCCTCCGCCAGCGGATGGTCGACGCCATTCCTCCCACGCTCCGTTACAGCTACGCGGTTGGCATCGGATTGTTCCTCACCTTCATCGGACTCAATCAGACCGGCATCGTTACCGTGGGATTCCCCGGGGCGCCGGTCCGGCCCGGCCATCTGACCTCGCTTTCGGTGCTGCTTTCCATCTTCGGGTTCCTGCTCATAACAGTACTGACAATTCGCCGTTTCCCGGCCGCAATTCTGAGCGGAGTTCTGGTTACAGCGCTGCTCTGTTTTGTGACGCGGGTGGCTCCGGCGCCGATAGGCTGGGTCAGCCGTCCACCCAGCCTGCAGCCTGTTTTTTTTCAGTTCGATCTGCACAGCCTGTTCACATGGGGATTTTTCCCTGTTGTCCTGACGATTTTTGTCATGGCATTCGTGGACACCATGGGCACGCTCATTGGTGTGTCGGCGCGCGCGGGCTTCCTCGATAAAGACGGCAACCTGCCACAGATCGAGCGCCCGATGATGGCCGACGCGCTGGCCACGACCTTCGCCGCCGTGATTGGAACCACTACGTCCGGTGCCTATATCGAGTCCGCCACTGGAGTCGAGGCCGGTGGCCGAACTGGCCTGACCGCGGTCATCACCGCGCTTTGCTTTGTCGGGACTCTATTCTTCGCCCCCTTTATCTCCGCTGTCCCGCCACAGGCGTACGGACCGGCGCTCATCTTCGTTGGGTTGCTCATGCTGACGCCGATTACCCGGATCCCCTTCGACGACCTCACTGAACTGGTTCCAGCGTTCGGCGTTATCGCCTTGATGGCTTTCACCTACAACATTGGAATTGGCATGACAGCGGGCTTTGTCTTGTATCCTTTTTGCAAGTTGGTTTCGGGGCGCTTGCGCGATGTTCGCCCGGCGCTCTGGGCGTTGACGGCGTTGTCGCTGCTGTTTTTCGTCTTTTACCCTTACACCTAGTACCCGTATATCTAATGTGTGCGTGCTTATCCTTTTAGAGAAGACGATCTAGAAAAACCGGTGAAACGAACATGATTCGCTTTGGCATAGCAGGTTTTGGACTCCACGCCGTGCGGCGGCTGATGCCGGGTTTCGCTCTGGCTCAGAATTGCAAAGTGGTCGCGCTATCGCGTCGGGATTCCCACAAAGCACACGAGGCCGCCAAGAAGTATGGCATCCCGCGTGTCTTCTTCTCCGCTGAAGAACTCAGCCGCTGCCGTGAGGTTGACGCCGTGCTGGTCACCACTCCCAACGCCTGCCACCTGCAGGACGTTGTCACCGCGGTTGCTGCCCGTAAGCCGGTGCTGTGCGAGAAGCCGATGGGCATGGACGCGGACGAATGCCGCCAGATGGTCGAAGCGGCGCGTAACGCGGGAGTTCTGCTCGGCGTCGCCCAAGTCTTTCGCTTCGAAGAAAGCACGGCGCGATTTCGCGACCGCGTCGCTGCCGGTGATATTGGCCGCCCGATTTTTGCGCGGGCGGAGTTCTCGTATTCCGGCATACACCATGCCCGCACCTGGCTCTACAACCGCTCCATCGCAGGCGGCGGCCCTATTGCCGACGTGGGTGTCCATTGCATCGATGCCCTGCGTTATATCCTGCAGGATGAGCCGCGGCGAGTGACCGCAGTTGGACGCTCCGATGAACAATCGGGCGACGTCGAAGCGGCGGCCGTGCTGACGCTCGAGTTTCAGCGCGGCACGTTGGCCACGGTAGTGGTCTCGACTCGCGCCGAATATCGCACTCCCCTGGAGATTGTCGGCGATGCTGGCTTTCTGCGGGCCGATGACGCGCTGAATGTTGAACAGCCGGTTAAGCTGGAACTGTGGCGCGCGGGACGACGGGTCGCTGAAGACATCGTCTCCAACCAACTTGCCTACGCGCGGCAGGTAGACGCCTTCGCCGCCGCGGTCGAAGGTCGGGAGGTGTTTCCAGTGCCTGGACAAGAAGGCTGGCAGAACCAGCTCATTCTGGACGCTGCCTATCGCAGCCTGCTCTCGGGAAAAACTGAAAAGGTGCCGATGTTCTCAGACCGCCTTGGCAGGTGATCCTGAAAACCACCGCAATGGTGCGGGAATCTAGGAATCCTGAGGCGGACTTCACCACGAGCCCGCTTCACTTCAGCTAAGAAGCGCCCCGGATCCACAGGATCACGGGACGCCCGAACGGCCCTCCCCCAGAACTGCTCACCCTCAGGATAAGGCACCTGTTTCTGGAGCGGAATCCCACTCCCGAGCGACGGGCTGGCACTAAAGAGCTATTGCTGGACGCCGGGTCCGCGGTAACATAGGTCACCTTGCGATTGGTTACTCTCGGTCGCACCAGGCTTTTGGAAGCGGTCCCCCGAGGTTGAGGTTCGCGCGTGTGCGGTGAGATTCCTCCCGATTCTGAACCCCCAGTTGTTCCATTCTGCGGTCGGCGTAGTCGCCTTGCGGAATTGAGCCCCTGGAGGATCCGGGGAAAGCAAACTGTTGCTAGTGTGCACCGGATTGCAACCCAGGATGTGGGAATGGTACGGAAGATGCTGGTAAGTTATTGATAAACAATAGCAACCAGCCTTCCGTCGGTTTGGACCGACAAGTGCTCTGTTAGCAACAGGCGACCTATACCTTGGACGCAAGAGTTCAAGGCGAAACGTGGAAAAATGGAAAACTGGGAGGGAATTAACATGAGGCGAGTGGTAGTTTTGGCGTTACTGGCATTGGCATTGCCAATTGCCGCTTCGGCGGGCACGATCGATATTACGGACCAGTTCGGCTCGATTTCGATTTCGGCTGCTTCAGGTATTGTTTCGACGCAATCGCATCTGGAGATGTTCGATGGCGTCACACCGGCTTTGCCGACGCACAGTCTCGGCTTTGTCAACTTCTCGACCGGCGCTCTGCTCACCGGATCGATCTTTGCCGGCGGAACCTTCGCCGGAGGCGCGGCTTCGTCATTTGACGTATTAGGCATGGGCGCTTGGGCAAAAACAATGACGGGATGCTCAAGCTGCACAAACCCGGTATCGCTCTTTGCCGGCAGCTTCGTCGGTCCGGTCGATTGGACTCTGACTAGCGTGAGTCACGGGATCCGGTACTACACTCTCACTGGCGAGATCGCAGGGTTGCTGTATGGCGGTCGTTGGGTAACGGGAACGACTACGCAGGATTTCTCGACAACCGGTGCACAGCTCAGCCAGGGTATCGGGCACATCAGCATGGGTAGCTCAGGGCTCACCGTCCCGGAACCAGGAACTTTGGGTCTTTTGGGAACAGGGCTGGTGGGTATCGCTGGACTGTTCCGTCGCAAGTTGATCGGATCATAACTTAAATCTGTCGGTTCGCCCAGACACTCAACTCATGGCCCCGCCTCTCAGGCGGGGCTTTTGATTTGTGTGCCGAGCATGTTCGACAGCTCGAGGGTGAAAGTCCCTTTGACAACCTGATGGAGGTGAAGTCATAGCGAAGCGCAAGGGTGAAATAACACTCGCCGCGAGGCGGGGCCTGAAAGAAGCGTGGAGCAAAGGAGCGAGCCGATGAACAAGAACCGGATACGAGGCCTACGGTGGCGGGCGAGCGGGCAAATGACTGCGAAGCCCATATCCATCAAGCTCACTGGTGGTAAATCCGGCGGTTGCGCATCGAAAGCGGTCGAACTTACCTCGGGAGATCTGCGGCATGTCAAGGAATCGTGACTGAGGGTGAAGCGATTCATCCTGATCGTGTCGCAGAAGTCAGCAGAGGGCAAAGTAGGTCATGCAGTCGGCAAGGCTAATGAGGCACTCCAATGCCGAAAGGCGGAGCAAACAAGATAGGCCAAGCCGGGAACGGTGATCGAAGGCGCGAACGGAACCCCGCAAGGGGAATAAAGGAAAGGGCAAGTAAGCGGTGCGACTCATGAGCGAACGGCGGCAGAAAAACCGGCCCGAACAAGAGGTGCTGGCCTATCCGGCGGAAAGTAGGAGTGATGCTCCGAAAGCCGTCGCGAAAGGGACCGAAACGCTCACGGCGAAGCACAGGACCGAAAGCCTGGCCGGAACCGAACGACTGATGGAAGAAGTCTGCGAGCTGGAAAACTGCAAGCAGGCGTTACAACGAGTCAAGGCCAACAAAGGGAGTCCGGGGGTAGACGGGATGACCGTCGACGAATTACCGGAATACCTGAAGCAGCATGGGCTGGAAATCGGGGAGCAGCTACGAAACGGAACCTATCAACCGCAGCCGGTAAGGCGGGTGGAAATCCCGAAGCCGGACGGTCAGGGAGTGCGCAAGTTAGGCATTCCTTGTGTGCTGGATCGATTCGTCCAGCAAGCGGTGTTGCAGGTTCTGCAGAAGCGCTGGGACCCGACATTCTCCGAACACAGCCACGGTTTCCGACCGGGGCACAGTGCGAAGCAAGCGGTGCACGAGGCGCAGCAGTACATTGCCGAAGGATACCGCTGGGTGGTGGATCTCGATTTAGAAAAAATTTTTCGATCGGGTGAATCACGACCGTCTGTTAGCGGCGGTGGCCGAGCGCGTGGCCGACAAGCGAATGCTCAAGCTGATTCGAGCATTCCTGGAGGCCCGTGTGATGGAAGATGGATTGGTGAGTCCGGTGGATGAGGGCACGCCTCAGGGCGGTCCGCTTTCACCGTTGCTCAGTAATCTGGTGCTGGACGAACTGGACCGGGAGTTAGAGCGGCGTGGTCATCGCTTCGTGCGTTATGCCGACGACTGTAACCTTTATGTGGGCAGCGAACGAGCGGGACAGCGAGTTGATGGAGAGGGTTACGCACTTCATCACGCACCGACTCAAGCTCAAGGTGAATCAGGCGAAGAGCGCCGTGGCCCGACCGGGGCAACGAAAGTTTCTCGGATTCAGCTTCACCGGCGAACGAGAACCAAGGCGGCGGATCGCGCCCAAGGCCATCGCTCGCTTTAGGGAGAGAGTTCGGGAACAGACACGTCGAACCCGCGGCGCCAGCCTACAGCAGAGGGTCAAGGAGATTACGACCTACCTGCGGGGATGGCTCGGGTACTTCGGCGACTGTCAAACGACCTCGGTGCTGCACCGTCTTGAAGCGTGGCTACGCCGCCGACTTCGATCGGTGGTGTGGAAGCAATGGAAGCGCGGCCGAACGCGGTTTCGCGAGCTTCGCAAACGGGGTGTGGGTAAGGACCTAGCGGCGCAAACCGCTGGGAGTCCTCACGGCCCGTGGCGCATCGCAAACTCGCCCGCCCTGGCCATCGCTTTGCCGAATGCTTACTTTGCCCAGCTCGGACTCCCGCCTATGGTTGTGCGGTCGGCTTAATCCGCCGAACCGCCGGATGCGGACCCGCATGTCCGGTGGTGTGGCAGGGGAGGCGGGGCGACCCGTCCCCCTATGCCGATTGCTCTCAAGCCAGAGGGTCACCTGACAGCCTTCGCGGTAGGAGCTCAATTCGCTGTTGAGCCTGCCTCTTTCTTCAGGAGTGTCTCGACTCGGTCTTATTGGCCTAGCTTAGCTAGCCGACCCTGAACACCGCTTTTGAAGTCCGCGCCTATTCTCCTCTTCTTCTTCTCCGTCGGTTACTGCCGTAACGGCCTACGATGCCTTTGGCGTTGACCTTACCTTCGTCCAAACCTACAGTCAGGCGCAGGGGGATGTATGAAGGATATCCATGAGGTTTTGCGCCGCAAGCAGGCGCAGTACACGCAGTTGGGGAAGCAGATTGAGATGTTGCAGCAGGCTGCCGAGAAACTGCGCGAAGTAGCGCCCTTGCTCGCCGAAACTGACGTTGAGGACGATAGCGCAGTGCTCGCGGAAGTGGACGACGAAAATGCCAACGCGATGGCTGCCAAGGCCAGCGCTCAATCCGCACCTGCCGCAGCCAAACCGGCGCGTAGCGCAACTCCGCGTTGGCCGTAGAAGCCTGACGGTACAGGCAGAAAGCGGGAGGTTGGAGGTTCGGTCGCATGATATTGCAGACACTACTGGTGTCAAAGGATGACCCGACTGCGGAAACGCTGATTCAGGTCCTGGCGCAGTTTGGCGTCGCGGTTGATCGTTCAAACGCAGCCGATGTCGCGGTGACGCGCCTGGCAGAGGAGCGCTTCGATCAGGTCATCGTCGACTTCGATGATCCCGAGGCGGCTTCCCAGGTTCTGGAAGCCTGCCGTCGCCTTATCAGCACCGACCGTCACTCGCCCGTCACCGTGGCCTTGCTGCACGATGCCTCGCAGATCCGCGCCATACTCGGCGCGGGCGCTCATTTCATCCTTACCAAGCCCATCACCCACGAGCAGGCTCAAACCACCTTGCGTGCCGCCACTGCACTGCTGAAGCGCGAAAGGCGGCAATCCCAGCGGATCGCGGTTCAGGCGGCGGCTTCGATTCAGATCGACGACAGCAATATCGTGGAAGGCATCCTGCTTGACCTGAGCACCGGCGGCATGGACGTCCTGGCGGCCAAGCCACTTCCGTCCACGTCCATGGTTCGCGTCTCCTTTCAGCTTCCCGACGGCGGCCCCGGCATCGAAGGTGACGCTGAAGTTGCCTGGAGTACCGGCAACGGTCAAACCGGCCTGCGCTTTCTCGAGATGGACCCCAAGATGCGCGACGAAATGGGCGAGTGGCTGGCGGCCCGTTCGCACGATGCTTTACCCGAAGAACCCGACGCGGCCAGCCAATGCACACTGACCGACCTTAGTCTCGGTGGATGCTACGTGCAGACTGAATCTCCCTTCCCTCAGTCTTCAGCTGTTGACCTGTGCCTGCGCGCCGCGGGGATGGAGATTCACACCGAAGGTTTGGTCCGGGTCATGCATCCCGGACGCGGCATGGGCATCGAGTTCCCTGCCCGCACCGAGGAGCAGCGCAAAAGCGTGGGTGAGTTCATCGAGTTCCTTACCGGCCAGCCTGGCACTACTCCGCAACTGGAAACCTCGCCACGTGCTCTTGTCGCCAACGCGGTCGACCTGAGCCAGACCAGCAGCGGCGCGACCGACGCCGAGGATCCACTTCTGGAATTGTTACGAAACGGCAATTCGCTCGATGAAGAAAAATTTCTCGCCGAATTGCACCGTCAGCGAAATCCAGAGAGCGTCAGCCAGTAAACAGCAATCAAT
The DNA here is from genome assembly GCA_963730845.1 of uncultured Acidobacteriaceae bacterium. Classification (GTDB taxonomy): domain Bacteria; phylum Acidobacteriota; class Terriglobia; order Terriglobales; family Acidobacteriaceae; genus Acidiflorens. Next base: position 190,342 of record CAVSTM010000012.1, read on the forward strand.
AACGCCCCGATCCAGCACAAAAACCGGGAGCCAGTTCGTGAACCCGCCTCCGGTGTCAACCCAGCCCTCGGCGGTCTGTTCCACCTCTTTGCTCGCAGAATGCCTCGACTTCCCCTCCGGAATGATTTCGCTGGGGTTAATTTTCCGTGAAATTTTCTGATGCAATAGAATTGCCCTGCCCGTAGAGGCGGGGCTTGTCGCGTCTACACAGGAAATCAGGTGTTGCTTCTTTTATTTTCGTAACCCTCCTGTTCAAGGTTGAGGACGAAATGTTCAAAAGTCCGATCTCGCGTTCCGTGCTGCTAGCTGGCGTCTGTCTGCTGGCCATCACACCGTTTTTCTGGTGGGGCAATCCCTCCGGACATGATTTCGAGTTCCACATGTTTTCCTGGATGGAAATCCTCGGCCAGTGGAAGCACGGCATCGTATATCCGCGCTGGGCGGCGCTGGCGCACTGGGGATACGGCGAGGCTCGCTTCCTGTTTTATCCGCCCGCCTCCTGGGCTCTGGGTGCCGCGCTTGGCGCTGTTCTGCCCTGGAAGATGGTGCCTGGCGTGTATTGCTGGATCGTGCTCACGCTCGCCGGGGCGGCCATGTACCGTCTCGCCCGCGAATGGCTCCCAGCCCAGGACGCGTCGTTTGCGGCCGTGTTCTATGCGCTGAATCCCTACCACCTGCTGATCGTTTATTGGCGCAGCGCCTACGCCGAACTGCTGGCTGCGGCGCTGCTGCCGCTTCTCGTGCTTTGTCTTCTGCGCCTTTTTTTGCCGGAATCCGATCCTAGCGTTCGCCCCACGCTCTGGCTGAGCCTCGCGCTGGCTGCGGCGTGGCTGACGAATGCTCCCGCAGCGGTAATGATCCATTACTCAACGGCCGGGCTGGCGTTGGTCTTGGCCGCGATGGGCGCTGTGCGCCGGACCGTGCGGGAACGATCGTCGGACCCTCAAGCCCGGGGCCGGCAAATCTGGAGTCCGCAGATCTGGCGGCCCAGAGTTCGCACTTTGGTGCGGACCTTAGGCCGGACGGCGCTGGCGATCCTTCTCGGCGCCGGCCTTGCTTCGTTTTATCTGCTTCCTGCAATCTACGAACAAGGATGGGTCAACCTCAGCGAGGTGCTGTCCCCGGGAGTCCGCCCGCAGGACAACTTTCTCTTCACCACCGTTGCCGATCCCGATCACAACCGCTTCAATCTTCTGGTTTCGACCGTGGCGATTACCGAAATCGGCGTCCTCGCTTTCGCGACCTGCTTCTCCCGGCGGAAGAAACACGTAGAGACAGCCGCCCCTTCGACAAGGTCAGGGCAGGCTCTCGGCTGTCCAGTCGCGCACAGCGCGACCGGGTTGGAAACTCCCTGGCTGCCGCTTTCCGCCTGGGGCGCGGGCAGCGCGTTCCTCATGCTTTCGGTGAGCAATTTGCTCTGGCAGCACCTGCCCAAGCTCCGCTTTGTGCAACTTCCCTTCCGTTGGCTGCTGTGCATGAACGCCGCTTTGGCGACGCTCCTGACCATGGCCGCCAAACGCTGGACCTCGCGCGTGCTGGCGTCCGCCGTTCTGCTGGCCTCGGTTATCTTCGCCGGCTATCGTAACCAGCCCCCTTGGTGGGAGATCGCCAGCGATATCCGCGATATGAGCGACGCCGTCGCCGACGGCACCGGCTACGAGGGTATCGACGAATACGTACCCGCCGGAGCCGACCCCTACGAGTTGAACAAGAATCTGCCTCGCGTCAGCACCGACACGGGAGCGCCGGTTCAGAGCAAGATTATGGCGTGGGGACAGACGGAAAAACACTTCACCATCCACGCGGCTGCGCCGCAAAATATAACCGTGCGCCTTTTCAACTACCCGGCTTGGGACGTAGTCGTAAACGGCAAACCCACCCAAACACAGACAACCGATGTCACTCGACTGATCGTCATTCCCGTTGCCGCCGGAGACAGCGATGTACACATCCACTTCCGCCGGACGATCGATCGCGTAATCGGCAACATCGTCTCGCTGATCAGCCTGGTTTTGCTGGTTGTCGTCTGGATTGAAACGCGGCCATCACACATACGACCAGCGAACCTCGCGAGCCCCGCTGCATGACTTCAGGCCTAATTCTGGTGGCAACCTCGAACTCCGGTAAACTCCGCGATTTCGCCGGAGCCGCCGCGCCCCTCGGCATCGAGATCGCAAAAATCTCAAACTTTTCTTCACTGCCCGAGGTTGTCGAAGACGGGACTACCTTCGAGGCGAATGCGCGCAAGAAAGCAGAGTCCTACAGTCTGGCCGTTCCCGGCGAACTGGTTCTAGCCGACGACTCCGGCCTGGAGATTGATGCCCTGGGTGGAGCACCCGGCGTCCATTCGGCGCGCTACGCCTGCGACGAACCGCATACGGCGGAGTGCAACGCAGATGACGAAGCCAACAACGCGCGTGTGCTGCGCGAACTAAAAGGGATTCCGGAACAAAAGCGCACGGCGCGATTCGTATGCGTTCTGGCCGTTGCCCGTGACGGCCACACGCTGCATACCTTTCGCGGCACCGCCGAAGGCATTATCCTGGACACGCCCCTGGGCATGAACGGATTCGGGTACGACCCACTGTTTTTCTTTCCCGCTATTCAAAAGACATTCGCTGAATTAGACGCAGAGGAAAAGTCCCGCCACAGCCATCGTGGCGCCGCATTCCGCGCGTTTCTCGCGTGGTACCGAGTGTCCGACAATCAGAAGCTCTAACCGCAGAGTAGGCAAAGATCGCAGAGGAAATTCAAGGACGGCTACGTGTGCGCTAACTTTGCAGGTTGCCGTTCACCGCCAAGTTTTTCTATGCGGACTCTGCGATCTCCGCGGTCAATGGTTCGATGGTTCCGATGGTTCAATGGTTCGGCTCTCCCGTGTCAAGCCATTTAAAGATGTAACCCTGGGTTCAACCGTCGAGACATTGGAAATGTAACCGAAGACCCGCCGTCGCCGCGGCTGTGGGAAAGTGGGAATCGCGCGTTCTTTGCGCGATTTCCAAGCTCGGTGGAAAAGTCGGTTTTTGGACTTTTCCACGGAGCGGCTTTTCCACAGCCGTTTCGCCGGCCGCGTGGTGTTTTTTCTTGCGCCTGCTCACCGCGATTCTCCGTGGTCACTTTCGGACTGAGCCGCCGATTCGCCAGGTCGTAAATGCGCTGCAGTTTCTGATCAATCAACTTCCCCAGTTGAAACGGGTCCAAACTCTGGCGCAGCTTTTTGAGTTCCGCCACCCGCTCCGGCTGGGCCTGCGCGCCCGCCAGCACCCGCTCCAAGGGCGTCTGCGCTGCGTCATACACGCGCCGCACCTTCGATCCCACGCGAACTTTTTTCACCAGCTTCACCGAGGGCAGATACAGGTTCATCCACAAACGCAGCTCGTGACGATAGAGATCGTTGATCGCCTCCACCACCGCCGTCGAGTCGTAGCGCTCCCAACCCAGCAGCTTGCGCACGTGCGTCCAGTTCTTCTGCTCCACGTGTGCATTGTCATCCTTCTTGTAGGGCCGTCCGCGCGTGAGCTGGATCTGCTTCTGCTCACACCACCGCTTCAGATGCCAGTTGATAAACTCCGATCCGTTGTCCGAATCCACCCCCAGAAGACGGAAGGGCAACACCCCTTCGATCTCATCCAGGGCTTGCTGCACCGCCACTTGACTCTTCCCCAGCAGGGCGCGCGACTCCGTCCAGCCGCTATGGATGTCGGTCAGGTTCAGAGTATGGGCAAACTCTCCCTCTCCTGAGTTGCCACAATGCGCCACCAAGTCGATCTCGCTGAACCCGGGCGAAGTCACGTCCCAACTATCGGTCTTTACCGGAATGTGATGCTTCAACAGCGAGCCCGGCTTGGTGCGTCCGTAGACACGCCGTTTCCGCTCGCTCTTCTGGGTCCGCAAGCGCCGGTCCATTTGCCGCGCACTGATGCCCAGAAGCTGCTTCTCCATCGCCGGGGTCATTCGGTAGCGTTTGCGAATCCAGGGCATCCAGTTCGGCAGCAAGGCCTTCAGTCGCACCGACCAGGGATATCCCGCAGCTTCCCAAATCGCCGCCAGCACCGAGAGCACCTGCGGGCCATAGCGCGGTCGGCGTTCCCGCCGCCGTCGCTCCGCTTGCTTTCCGGGAGGAGCTCCATTCAGAAGACGTATCGCGTATTTCCGGTGGTAACCGGTGTTCAGGCAAAATTCGTTCAGCATCATTTGCTTCGCTTCCCGCCCCGCCTTGTGATAGCGCTCATACACTGCCCGGAAATATTCCCACTTCGCCTTGTGTCCCAATCCAACCCCTCCTCAAATTCTCTGTTGAGTCGGGTTACATCCTACGTGTCTCGACGGCCTCCCCTCGGGTTACATTTAGCATGGCTCGATAGGGTGCACGCCAAATTTGAGGGCTAAGCAGCCCTCCGAGCGGATCGACGCTCCCAAAAGTCTTCGAACCTACCGCTGAGCTTGCAGCAGCGAAGTGCGATGATGGAATTGGCTCCGGGTAAGCTCCAGTGCATTCCCGTTCTCTTGAGGCGAGTACCGATGGCAACTTTGCAGCCAGCCTCAACCACTCCGGTGGAAGTGCAGAGACCCTGGGCGTGAAAGTCGGCGTAGCGCATGCGCTGCTGATTCTTTTTGATGTAGTCGACACATTTGCGGGCCGGCTCGCAATGAGGAGCGTGGCGATTGAGAGCTCGGAGGAGAGGTGACAAGCGGCCATCGTCGAGTTCCTGATGCCGCTTGTTCGCCCACAATCGGGACTGTTCGGTGTCGGGCCGGTAGATGGCTTTCGCGACATCACTCAAGTGTTGCTTCACGTGATAGCGATCGATGATCTGGCGTGCATCGGGAAACAGTTCCTGGGCAATATTCCAGATGTAGGCGGCTCCATCCCCCAACACCACTCGTCGCGGCGTTCGCTCGAAGCGGCGGCGAGTCGCCTCGCGCAGGACGCGTTGTGTGAACTCTGCCGGAAGGGAATCGGTGTCCAGAGTCGCGGCGCTTTCAATGGCCGCCGAATAACTCACGGATCCTGGGTCGCGAATGGGGATCCCGTTCTCGTCTTGCGATTCGGCACTCCAGACTGTGACCAGCTTGACCTCGCGAGTTTTGGCCGAACCATCGGCTTGCTTGCCCGAGCGGCCGACCAGTTCGGAAGAGCGCATGGGAATTCCGGTTCCGTCCATGCCCAGATAGAGAGTGGCAGGAACCGGGGTCTGGGACAGCGGTTCTACGCACTGCCGCTCGTCTTGGGCGATCTCCTGGCCCAAAGCTTCGGCAGCACGTTCCACTTGCTTGGCATTTACCTCCACCCCGGCTAATTCGCGCAGTAAAGTGCTGCTCTCCACGAAGCTGACCAGGGTGGCGGCGCTGCCCACCATGCGCAGAACCGCAGGGGATAAAGAGAAGTCTTCTAAGCTCAGCGCGCGGTCCCGCGGGCAGAAGCCGCTCTGACAGTTCTGGCAGTAGTAATAAGCTCGCTCCAGATACAGGGGGCCGAGAACGCTTTCGAAACTCTTCCCATGGCGTCCTCGGTACTGAGCCGGAGCGCCGCAGGCGCAGGGTAGGTGCGACCCGGTGTGATCGGAAGTGTCGGCATTGAGCCAACCTTCCAGGGCACGCGCCGCCACGCGCAGTGCCTGCTGCCGGGCGGCAGTTTCCAGCGCCTCAAAATCTAACCCTTGCACGGCCTGTCGGCCTAAAAGCGCTTCGATTTCTTGGGCAATCGCAGCCTGGAAGTCCGCTTGGAGCCCCCTTTTTTGGCCGCCTCTGGCGCGGCCGCCGCGGAATCCTCCAGTTGGCGATCGGCCCATTGCTCGCAGGCCTCCCAGTAGTCGTCGACCTGGCTGCGGAACTTGCGGCCGGCTTCGATCTGTTCCTGGGCCAGTTCCGCCTGCGACGGGCTGAGCAAACGGGAATGAGTCTTCCCCGAAACGGCTCGGGTCAGGCTGTAGTAAGGGCCGTGCCGTGCCTTGGGGTCCTGCCCGCAGGGACAGCTGGGCTTACTGCACTTGACGTTGCGTTCGGAAAGGGAACCCCGCCGCATGGGTTTGGGCTGGGAAAGACCGGTGGCGAGTTCGCGAATGCAAGATGGAACCTCAGCAGGAGTCGTCATGAAATTATCTTACGGCTGTATAAGCCGTAAGACAAGTCAAAAAAACTGGCCGCTATCGGCCACTCCCCCAACGAAGTCGTGCACCCGGCTCGATAGGGTGGGCGACATAGAAGTGGATATCATGCCGCCTGAGCCTCGCGGCGTTCCTCCCAATAGTCCTCAAAGCGTCCATTGAGATGAGAGCAGCGCAGGGCCAGGATGGCGTTGGCTCCCCGGACGGTCCAGAACATTCCCGATTGTTTGAGACGAGAGCCGATCACCGTCTTGCATCCAGCTTCAATCACTCCCGAGCCAACAAACAAGTGTTGGCGGCGAAATTTGGGATAACGCATCCGCTCTGCATTCCTCGCGAAGTAATCGGCCTCGGTGCGAATCTTCTCGTCCATGGCGGGACTGCCGGTGTAGATGGCCCGCAGCGCGCCCACCAGTTTTTCGATTTTCCCCTTGTCCAGCAGGCGCTTCTGGTGGACCTTCATCCAAGCTTTCTGTTGGGCTTCCTCCTGGGGATAGAGTTGGCGCGCCACCGCCCACAGATGCTGGCGAGCATGGTAGAGATCGACAATCTGGATGGCCCCCGGAAAGTGTTCGGCGACTAGATTCCGTATCCATTCCGCGCCGTCCCCGATGACCACCTTCTTTTTCGCTCGGTTCCAACCTCGTGTTAGAGCTTCCCGATAGATGCGCTTGCCAAACTCTTCTGCGGTTTCGATGGCCCCGGTGTAGGTGGTGGAATCCGGATCGCGGAGAGCGAAGCCTTCCTCGTCCCAGGTGGTTTGCGTGAACACACATCCTAACTTGACCTCCCGGGTATGCGCGGGTTGACCGTCGGCCTTGCCTTGTCGACCCAAAGTCTCTTTCTTCACCACAGGGACTCCGGTCCCGTCCATTTGCACATACAAAATGGGAATCGGTTCACCGGCGATGACCGGCAGATCCAACTGGAGAGCTTTCTGGATCTCTCCTTGCTCGCTCTGGGCGATATCGCCTCCGATGGCCTCGGCGATACGCTCCACGGATTTGGTGGTCACCTCCAAACCGGCCAGTAGCTGCATCTGCTCCCGACCATGATCGAAGGGAGCCTCTTGGCCCACCAGAGCATGCATGCGGCGCACCCCGGGAGAAAACTCCGTATTTTCGATATCCAGTTCGACATCCACCGGAAACTGGCCAAGGTGACACTGGGAGCACAAATAGTAGGGGCGGGCAATGCGCACCGGACCGACAATCGTCAGGATGGGTTTGAAGCGGATTTCCCGGTATTGGGCGGGATGGCCGCATCGGCACGGCCACTGACGCTGATCCGCCTCCGGGATTTCGAATTGCAGCAGTTCGCTTAAGGCGGCGGCGCCGGCTTGGTGGAGAGCCGTTCGCAAGGCCGACTCAACCGCTTCCAGATCGGTCCGGCCATCCTTCCGGCGTTGTGCAAAGATACGGCCGAGCAGTTGGTTTACTTCCCGGGCCACTTCCTGATGGATCGCAGCAGCCGTTTTTTTTCCTGCTCCGTCCAGCCCCCACGTTCCTGCGCGACCGGGCGCAGTCGACAGATCCTGTCGTTGAGAGCGACTAGGTCCTGACTGAGCTTCTGGAAGCGGTGAAACTCGGCGACTTCTTGCTGCGCCTTGCGGAGCGCGGTCGGATTGGGAAAGGTTTCCGTCACCGTCTTGCCGGACACGCGGCGCGTGAGGCGAAATTGTGGATCGTGTCCCGGGTCGTTGTGTTTAGCGCAGTGGCAGGAAGGCTTGCCGCAACGTCGGGTCACGGCAGTGATGGAGCCGGGTCGCAGATCACCCAAGCGGAGGAACTCTTCCATGAGCTCGGATCTTTGGGTTTCCAAAGCGGCGAGGTCATCAGACATAAGGGTCTCCTTTTCTATAGCGCAACTAGTCTGTACGTATAGAGACGCTCAGAATCATGCCATAAAAAAAGGAAACCCGCTAGGTGACCCTTCCATGTCGCCCGCCCGGCTCGATACGTCTCCTTGACTTCCCTTCCCGCGAAAAACGATAATAACGGGTTTCAACATTCGACAACCTAAGGAGCATTCATCGTGGCAGCAACTGCCAGTCCCGTCGCTCCCCATATAAAACCCGGAGTCGCTCCCCTCCGCGCTGGCGAGGGAACCTCGTTCCTTCTGCGCCGTCTTCATTCGCTCACTGGCGTCGTGCCCATCGGAGCCTTTCTTCTCGAGCACTTCATCTCGAATGCCGAAGCCTTCAAAGGCCCTATCGCTTACGGAAAGCAAGTTGAGTTTTTGAACAGCCTGCCTTTCGTTTTTTTCTCGAACTGTTCTTCATCTGGATTCCGATCCTCTACCACGGCCTCTACGGCATCTACATCTGGTATCAAGGCGAGACCAACGTCAGCGCTTATCCCTGGACGGGCAACTGGCTCTACACGTCCCAGCGCTGGACCGGCATCATCGCGCTCGCCTACATGGTGCAGCACACTTATCACCTGCGCTTCACTGGCGTACACCTGCCGACGCACCCCATGCAGTCGTTCGCCAAGGTTCAGGGAGAATTTCAAAATCCGTGGATGGTCGCCTTCTACGCGGTCGGCATCATCGCCGCTTCGTGGCATTTCAGCTACGGACTGTGGCTGTTCGCCGCGAAGTGGGGCATCACCACCGGTGAAAGGGCGCGACGCCGCTTTGGCTATGTCTGCCTGGCGCTTGCTCTCGGCCTGGTTTCGATGGGCGCGGCCAGCATGTACGGATTCCTGAAGACTCCGCTACAGCCTTTGGATTCAGGTTCGGGTTCTGAAAATATCGTGATGCGCTAGAGATTGTACGGAATTTGTATCAGCAGGCCCGGGCTCGGCCAGGCAGATCGGACTCATACCGCATGGCAGTTCCGAAAATCATCGTAGTGGGCGGCGGCCTGGCAGGCCTGGCCGCCGTCATCAAGATCGCTGAAATGGGAGGTGAGGTTGACCTGTTCTCCATTGTCCCGGTAAAGCGCTCGCACTCCGTATGCGCGCAGGGCGGAATCAACGCCGCCAAGAATCTCAAGGGCGAAGGCGATTCCACCTGGATCCACTTCGACGACACCATTTACGGTGGCGACTTCCTCGCCAACCAGCCGCCGGTCAAGGCCATGTGCGAGGCGGCTCCCGGCATCATCGATCTGCTCGACCGCATGGGCGTCCCCTTCAATCGCACTCCCGAAGGTCTGCTCGATTTCCGCCGCTTCGGAGGCACCCTCTACAACCGCACCGCCTTTGCCGGAGCCACAACTGGACAGCAGCTTCTCTACGCGCTCGATGAGCAGGTCCGCCGCTACGAGTCCGAAGGCAAGGTAAAGAAATACGAGCACTGGGAGTTTCTCTCCGCCGTGCTGGACGGGCAGCGGGTCTGTCGTGGCATCTGTGCAATGGATTTGCGCAGCATGGAAATCCGCACCTTTCCCGCCGACGCCATTATCATCGCCACCGGCGGCATTGGCGCCATCTTCGGCAAGTCCACCAATTCGGTAGTGTGCACGGGTTCAGCCCAGTCGGCGCTTTATCAGCAGGGCTGCTATTACGCGAACGGCGAGTTCATTCAAGTTCACCCCACGTCGATTCCAGGCGAAGACAAACTGCGCCTCATGTCAGAATCGGCGCGCGGCGAAGGTGGACGCGTCTGGGTTCCCAGGACGCAGGGCGACAAGCGCGATCCCAAATCCATCCCCGAGAAGGACCGCTGGTACTTCCTCGAAGAGTGGTATCCGAAATACGGCAACCTCGTGCCGCGCGACGTAGCCACGCGCGCGATTTTTAAAGTGGTGTACGAGTACAACCTCGGCATCGACAGCAAGCCGATGGTCTACCTCGATCTAACGCACATCGACCGCAAGGTGCTCGACCGCAAGCTGGAAGGCATCCTGGAGATCTACGAGAAATTTGTCGGCGACGATCCGCGCGACACGCCCATGAAGATTTTCCCCGGCATGCACTACACCATGGGCGGCCTCTGGATCGACTACAAACAAGCCACCAACATCCCCGGAATCTTCGCCGCTGGCGAGGCGGAATACCAATACCATGGCGCCAACCGGCTGGGCGCGAACTCGCTGGTGTCATGCATCTACGGAGGCTTCGTCTCCGGCCCCGCAGCCGTGCAGTATGCGAAAGGCCTGCAGGCCGCGCCCGGCAACGGACACTTCGACGCCGAGCGTAAACGCCAGCAGGACATCAACGCCGGGCTGATGAAAGCCGACGGCAACGAAAATCCATTCCTGCTCTGGCGCGAACTCGGCGCGCTCATGACCGAGAACTGCACCGTGATCCGCTACAACAAGAAGTGTGAAGCAGCGGACGCCAAAATAGTCGACCTGCTGAATCGTTTCCAGAACATCAATCTGAGCGATCGCTCGCAGTGGGCCAACACGACCATCGCCTTCGTGCGCCAGCTCTACAACATGTTGCAGTTGTCGCGCGTAATCACGCAGGGAGCGGCCATGCGCGACGAGTCTCGCGGCTCGCACTATAAGCCTGATTTCCCCGAGCGCGACGACAAGAACTGGATGAAGACCACGAAAGCAACCTTCGCGCCCGATTTGGATGAGCCGAAGTTTGAGTTCGAGCCGGTGGACGCGTCGTTGATTCCGCCGCGGCCGAGGAAGTACTGAGGTACGAGATCGATGTGCGACCACTTCAACTCGTTGTCATCCTGAGCGAAGCGAAGGACCTATACATTCTGCCCGCGCCAAGAAAATGCATAGGTCCTTCGCTTCGCTCAGGATGACGAGGGTTGAGCTAAGAGCTAAAGGCTAGGAGCTAATGGCTAATAACACAGAATCCGTAATCATCAAAATCAAACGCCAACTCACCCCCGACGCCAAGCCGTCGTGGGAAGAGTTCGAGATTCCGTACAAGCCGAACATGAACATCACTTCGGCGCTGATGGAGATCGCAGCCAACCCGGTCACTCGCGACGGCAAGAAGACCACGCCGATCACGTACGACTCGTGTTGTCTCGAAGAGATTTGCGGCTCCTGCGCCATGCTCATCAACGGACGCGCCCGCATGGCCTGCTCCGCCCTGCTCGACCACCTCGATCACCCGATCAAGCTCGAGCCCTTCTCGAAGTTTCCCGTGGTGCGTGACCTGGCGGTTGACCGCAGCGTGATCTTCGAGAACCTGAAGAAGCTCAAAGCCTGGGTTCCGGTCGATGGAACCTACGACCTCGGCTCCGGCCCGCGCGTGAGCGCCGAGGATCAGGAAGTGGCCTATCCGCTCTCGCGCTGCATCTCGTGTTGCTGCTGCATGGAAGCCTGTCCGCAGTTCAACGATGACACAGGATTCGTCGGCGCGGCCGCCATCTCGCAGGTGCGCCTGTTCAACACGCATCCTACCGGCCAGGCCCTGAAGCGCGAGCGCCTCTCCGCGCTGATGGGCGATGGCGGCATCCAGGAATGCGGCTACGCGCAAAACTGCGTCGAGGTTTGCCCCAAGGACATTCCACTGACCACCTCGATCGCCGACGTCGGCGGCCAAGTCATGAAGCAAGCCCTCGGCGACCTGCTGCGGAAGTAGTGTTCCCGCCGCTCGTGGGCGGCCCGCGTAGGGACAGCCGCCCCCCGGCGGGCGAACCCGCTACGACCCCATGGGCGCGACAAAACACGGACGAACTGCACGAGCGTGGACAGCCGAGGCGGCTGTCCGAACGCCGGTTGCGCCTTCCGGATTGGCACCTGAAATCAACGAATTGCCTACCGGTAACCACCAGCAACTCCCTTAAGTAATGGGGTTTAGACCGAATTGCTTCACAAACTTGTTCACCTGTGGTTTACAATCGTCGTTCCTCTCGGTAAATAGGTACTTTTCCACCACCCCGAGAGTTGTTTCAAGTACGCTAATGCAACTGCAATGACGCGAAGAATCAAACTGCCGGGCGCGCTGCTGATCACGCCGATCATGGTCGCGATTGTCATTTTCCTTTTCCTTGCCCTCGCGGCGCCACAGACCGCCTTCGCCCTGCACCGAGTCGACCCTCATCACCACCGGATACTGCGTCGTCTTCGTGGCGTGCTATGGAACCCGCTGTTCCGTCCCTCGCACGATTCCCTGCTCCGGCAAAACGAAGAAATCGACCGCCTTGATCTGCCGCGCATTCAAGATGACGCTCAACTGGAAGCGCTCAAAGCCTCGGGCGATCTGGTGCCCATCGAGGCGAGCGAATCTCTCAAGATTGAACCCAGCCTTGACCCTTCGCGCCGCTTTTGTCGTCCGTGGACACGCGATTTCGTGAACGACCTCTCCGAGGTTTATTACCGTCAGTTCCACGCGCAAATCCAGGTAAACTCTGCCGTCCGCACCGTCAAGGTGCAAAAAAAGCTTCGCCGTCGCAATCGCAACGCCGCTCCAGTGGATGGCGACACCGCGTCGTCTCATCTCGCTGGCATCACCGTCGATCTCCAACGCCGAGGCATGACGAACGAGCAAATTCGCTTCGTCGAGCACTATTTGTTCTATCTGAACGCCCTCGGTCTGGTCGAACCCGAAGAAGAGCGCCGACACTGGTGCTTCCACGTTGCGGTTTCCGACCACTACAGCGATTGGCGACAGACGCAGACGATTTTCCCGATCGCTCCGCTGGAACAGCCCGCCACCCCGCCCGTCGCCGTCACTGTCACTGCGCTGACCACCGCCAACTGAGTCTTCAGCTAACCTTCGAACTGAACTCTGCCTCCGCTACAATCTCCACAGAATGATCGTTCTGATGGCCGGTCTCCCGGGAACCGGCAAAACCACGCTCGCTCGCGAACTGGCTCGCCACACGCAAGGCGCGATACTTAGCAAAGACGAAATCCGCGCCGCCCTGTTCTCGCCGACTGGCCTCGCGCCAAATGATATCGAATACTCCGTCAAGCAAGACGACTTCGTGATGGAGGTCATGCTCGCAGCTGCTGGCTATATGCTGCAAGAAACTCCAGCTCGTAAAATCTTTCTTGACGGGCGCACCTTTTCCCGCCGTTACCAGATCGACCGGGTTCTCAAGTTCGCCCTTGAACTCTCTCAGCCCTGGACGATCATCGAGTGCACCTGTTCCGATAAATCCGCTCGTCGGCGTCTTGATCTCGAACCAGAGTCCAAGCATCCCGCGCACAACCGAAGCTTCGCACTCTACCTGGAAGTGAAAGCACGCTCTGAACCCATCACCTATCCCAAAACAACGATCTCCACCGACCAGCCGCTTGACGAGTGCACGAAGCAGGCGCTCGCCGCCATTAACGCGCCCTGAATCGGCCAATGACCAGGTGTCTGCTTGTGTGGTGACGGGGCTATGCCCCGTTCAAAGCGAGTCAAGAACCCGCTGCCCCACGATCGTCGTCCGAGAATGCGTCGTATAGAATCGTGTTCAACACCAGGATCCCCATGAACAGACATAGTCTCGCCGTCGCAATCGCGTTCGCTTGTGCTGTCCCGCTGTATGCGCAAACCGCAGTTAGCAAGCAGGCCCTTGAAATCCAAAACGCTGCCATCGTCATCGACACGCACGCCGATACTCCACAGCGATTCCTCGACGAAAACTGGGACATCGGATCGACGGATCCCAAAGACCACGGCAACATCAGTCTTGACAAGGCCAAAGCAGGTAACCTCGGAGCCGAGTTCTTTTCCATTTGGGTCGAGCCGGTGACCAACCAGGGCCACTTCGCCCGCCACACGCTCGATCTCATCGATTCCGTCTACGAGCAAGCGGCCCGCCATCCCGACCGCATGATGATGGCCTTCAGTGCCGACGACATCGAGCGCGCCCATCGCGAGCACAAACTTGCCGCACTTCTGGGAATAGAAGGTGGACACTCTATTGAGAACGACGTCCGCCTGCTCCGCGATTTCTACCGCCTCGGAGTTCGCTACATGACCCTGAGCTGGTCGAACACCAACGAGTGGGCCGACTCTTCCGGCGACATCGACAATCCCAAGATCGAGCACCACAACGGCCTTACCGACGGCGGCAAGCAGATTGTCCTCGAAATGAACCGTCTCGGCATGCTGGTTGATATTTCCCACGTTGCCGACAAGACGTTTTACGACGCGATCGCCGTTACCAAAGCGCCCGTCATCGCCTCGCATTCTTCCGCGCGCGCGCTCACTGATCATCCCCGCAACATGACAGACGACATGCTTCGCGCGGTCGCCAAGAACGGCGGAGTCGTCCAGGTAAATTTCTACAACGCTTTCATCGACGAGAACTACCGCAAGGCCCATGACGCGCAAGCCAAGGACCGAGACGCCGCCGTCAAGGCCTACGGCGACCAACTTCAAGCCGCCGGAAAAGCCGTCACCTACCTCGACTCGGAACGCATCGAGCGCGAGTGGAACGCCAAGATTCCGCGCCCTCCCTTGAGCTCGCTAATTGGTCACATCGACTATATCGCCAAAGTTGCGGGCATTGATCACGTCGGCCTGGGCTCGGATTTTGATGGCGTGAGCGGCGCCACTCCCGCAGGCATCGACTCCGCCGCCGACCTGCCAACCATTACTCAGGCCTTGCTCGACCGCGGTTACAGTGCCGACGATATCCGCAAGATTTTGGGTGGCAATATTCTCCGCGTCTTCCGCGAGGCCGAGCGAGTCAGCCGCGAAATGCAAGCCCAGAAATAAGCTGGCGCGACGGAAGCCTCGCCTACCCCGCGCGCACCCGCAGCAGCATCGCCGCCGGGCGGGGACGCCCGGACGCCCGGGACGCCCGGCTCTCGACCGACAAGCTAGGATTGACTGTCGTACAATTAACGTTTGCGAAAATACCTATAGGAGCCCCAATGCGAACTCTGATCTTCATGCTTGTCCTGACCATCTCCGCGTCGTTGCTCGGCGCCGCACAGGCGGCCTCTGGCGCCGCGGAGCCCACGGCCATCATCCACACCACCGCCGGCGACCTTCACTGCACCCTTTTTCCGAAGGTAGCCCCAATCGGAGTCGAGAATTTCATCGGCCTGGCCACCGGCACCAAAGACTGGACCAGCCCCGTCTCTCACGACAAGAAGCACGGCGTTCCACTCTATGACGGCACCATCTTTCACCGCGTGATTCCAGAATTCATGATTCAGGGTGGAGACCCCAAGGGCGATGGCACGGGCGATCCCGGCTACGCATTCAAGAATGAGCCTTCATTCACGTTGAAGTTCGATCGTCCCGGGCGTCTCGCATACGCCAACGCCGGACCTGGCACCAACGGCTCGCAGTTTTTCATCACCGAAGTTCCCTACCCCAGTCTTAACGGCGGTTATACCATTTTCGGCCAGTGCGATGACGCTTCCGTCGAACTGGTTAAGAAAATCGCTCGCATGGCCAGCGATCCGAACACTAACCGCCCGGTCCGTCCCGTCAAGATCACACACATAGAAATCCATGCCGCCGGTTCACCCACCGCCAAGGCGGAGCCCAAACCATCGGCGGGCGTAAAGAAGTCGATGTAGTAGAGACGAGGCACTCCTCTGTCTCTACAGCAAGATTGAATTTAAGAATTCGAAGGGAGACTATGACCCGCACACCCGGAACCTACGCCGTGTTCGAAACCAGCGAGGGCACCATCGTTTGCCGCTTATTTGAGAAGGACGCACCCAAGACTGTTGCCAACTTTGCCGAACTAAGCGAAGGCAAGCGCGAGTGGACGCATCCCACCACGCGCAAAAAGACCAAAGACCCCCTTTACCACGGGACCATTTTCCATCGTGTGATTCCCGGCTTCATGATCCAGGGCGGCGACCCGATGGGCACCGGTTTCGGTGGTCCCGGCTACCAGTTCGAGGATGAAACCAAAGGTTCACCACATCGTTTCGACAAGGCAGGAAAGTTGGCCATGGCCAACGCCGGCCCCAACACCAACGGCTCGCAGTTTTTCATTACGGTCGCCAACACCGACTGGCTCACCGGCAAGCACACAATTTTCGGCGAGGTGGTCGAAGGCTACGAAGTCGTGGAAGCAATCTCGAAAGTCGCCAAGAACCGCCAGGATCGTCCCAACCAAGACGTAGTAGTGAAGTCAGTAAAAATCGAACGCTAATGCCCCTGAGTGGAGAGACGGGCGCCCTCGCCCGTCCGTCTGCACACCAGGTCTGGTGGCTTTTTCGAAACCGAGGAGCGTGGTCGGCGACGCAACTCCAATTCAGCCACGCATACCGACCGTGAGATGCATCACACCCTCCTGTGATCGCCGCCATACCGTTCCTTCCTCCGATATTCTTTATAATGAGTGGGTTCTTCCCAGCCTCTGGAGGCTATTGTCATGACGTCGTTCAATGGAGTTCCCGTCCCATCCAACGGACAGAAGATCGAATACAGCAACGGAAAGTACCGCGTTCCGGATCGCCCAATCATTCCTTTTATTGAAGGCGACGGAACTGGTCGCGATATCTGGAAAGCCTCCGTCCGCGTCTTCGACGCCGCTGTCGAGAAGGCGTACCAGGGTAAGCGCGCAGTAGCCTGGTATGAAGTATTTGCCGGCGAGAAGGCCAAGGCTCGTTTTCAGAACTGGCTACCCGACGACACGGTCAGCGCCATTCGCGAATTTCGCGTCGCCATCAAAGGTCCGTTGACCACGCCCGTGGGAGGCGGCATTCGCTCCCTCAACGTCGCCCTGCGCCAGATCCTCGATCTGTACGGCTGCGTGCGTCCGGTGAAGTACTACGCCGGTGTGCCGTCGCCGGTGAAGCATCCCGAGCGCATGAACATTGTCATCTTCCGCGAAAACACGGAAGACGTTTACATCGGCATCGAATGGGAAGAAGGCACGCCCGATTGCACCCGGCTGATCGAATTCCTCAACCAAGACATGCTGAAAGGCGGCAAGAAGCAAATCCGACTCGACTCCGGCGTCGGCATCAAGCCTATTTCCGTGACCGGAACCAAACGCCTGGTGCGCATGGCCATCCAGCACGCTCTCGCCAACAAGAACAAAGCAGTCACTCTCGTCCACAAAGGCAATATTCAAAAGTTCACCGAGGGCGCGTTCCGCAAGTGGGGATACGAACTCGCCACCGAAGAATTCCGCGACAAGGTTGTGACCGAACGCGAGAGTTGGATCATCGACAACAAGGATAGGAATCCCAACATCACCATCGAAGAGAATGCGAACCTCGTCGAACCCGGCCTTGAGTTCGCCCAAGAGGACTTCCGCCAGACTATCTACAAAGAAGTAACAGACTGTCTCGATTCCATCTACTCCACCCACGGCAAAGGCGCCTGGAAGAAGAAGCTGATGATCAACGATCGCATCGCCGACTCCATCTTCCAGCAGGTGGTGACGCGGGCCGATGAATACAGCGTTCTGGCTACGCCCAACCTGAACGGCGACTACATCTCGGATGCTTGCGCCGCGCAGGTCGGCGGCCTCGGCATCGCTCCCGGAGCGAACGTCGGCGACGGTTACGCTATCTTCGAAGCCACGCATGGCACCGCTCCCAAGTATGCCGACAAAGACGTCATCAATCCCGGCTCCGTCATTCTCTCGGGCGTCATGATGTTCCGCCACCTCGGATGGAACGAAGCCGCCGACCTGATCGAGCAGAGCCTGGAGCGCACCATCGAGCAGAAAAAAGTGACCTACGATTTCGAGCGCTTGATGGAAGGCGCCACCAAAGTGAAGACCAGCGAATTTGCCACGTGCATGATCGAGAACATGAGCGTCGCAGTGGCCGCGGACTGAGACGACTTTACCCCTCTTCGTGCAACTGCGCCGTGCCGCCGGGTCAGCTTGGGATTCGTATCAGGGCATCGCTTTAGCGATGCCGAAGGCTCCAAGAATCAGATGCCCCTTTAGGGGCTGAGGATCGAGAAAGGAAACTTCATGCGCAATAAAGTAACGATAGTCGGTTCCGGAAATGTAGGCGCCACCGCCGCTCATTGGATCGCATCCAAAGAACTCGCCGATGTTGTCCTCATTGACATAATCGAAGGCGTTCCCCAGGGCAAAGGTCTCGACCTGCTCGAGGCCATGCCGATCGAGAAGCGCGATTCCGCCATCTTCGGTACCAACAACTACGCCGACACCGCCAACTCCGACATTGTCGTCATCACCGCCGGAATTCCACGCAAGCCCGGCATGAGCCGCGATGATCTTCTGAATACCAACTACAAGATCATGAGCGACGTTGTCGGCAAGGTCGTGCACCACTCGCCGAACTGCATCCTCATCGTCGTCTCCAACCCGCTCGACGCCATGGCCCAGGCCGCCTACAAGATCAGCGGCTTTCCGCGCGAGCGCGTTATCGGCATGGCCGGTGTGCTCGACTCCGCGCGCTTCCGCACGTTTATCGCCCAGGAACTCAAAGTCAGCGTCGAGAACGTAACCGCTTTCGTCCTCGGCGGACACGGCGACACCATGGTGCCGCTCCCCCGCTATTCCACCGTCGCCGGCATTCCCATCACCGAACTCATGGACAGAGCCACGCTCGATCGCATCGTCCAGCGCACCCGCGACGGCGGCGCCGAAATCGTCAAATATCTCAAGACCGGATCCGCCTACTACGCCCCGTCGGCCGCCGCTACCGAGATGGTCGAGGCCATCCTCAAAGACAAGAAAAAGATTCTCCCCTGCGCCGCCTACCTCAACGGAGAATATGGCATCCACGGGCTCTTCGTCGGCGTCCCCGTGAAACTCGGCGCCAAGGGGATCGAGCAGATTATCGAGATCACACTCACTGCGGGAAGAGAAAACGGCCCTCGACAAGAGCGCCGCCGCCGTGAAGGAACTGATCGCAGTGATCAACGTTTAGGCGAGAGGCGGTAAGTGTGGAACGCACCTGAATGATGGGTGTAATGACCGAAGGGTTCGAAAACTGCATGTCGTCACGATCTTGCAGCCACGGGAGGAGATTCCGCATGATACAGGGCATGGACATTTCGCACTACAATGGCCCCATTGATTTCGGAAAAGTGGCCGCCGGCGGAGTGGCGTTCGCTTATGTGAAAGCCAGCGAAGGCAGGTTCACCAAGTACCCTCTTTACCCCACAAACTATGCGGGATTGAAGCAGAATCAGGTACCGCGAGGGGCTTGCCATTTTTTCTCTCCGCAGCTTGATGCCCAGTCCCAGGCGTCGAACTTTCTTACCGTCGTCACGCACCTGGTTCCGGGAGATCTGCCTCCAGCGCTGGATGTGGAAGTGAGTGGCGAGCAAACCGCTGCCGCCATCGCGGCCGGGATACAGCAATGGCTCGACCTCATTCAGCAAAATCTTGGCCGCACTCCCGTGATTTACACCTCGGCGAGTTTCTGGAATACAGCGCTCGGCGGAACGTCGGCTTTCGCCAGCTATCCTCTACGGGTCGCGCAGTACACCAGTAATGCTTCGCCGAATATCCCGTCAGGATTTTCCGACTATCTTTTCTGGCAGTACAGCGAGTCTGGAACGATGCCGGCGTCACCGGCAATCTGGATATGGACTGGTTTAAAGGCAGTCCGGCAGATCTCAACCAAATGGCGGGCCAGTGGAAAGCGGCTAGGAAAATCCAAATCGAATTCCAAATCCAATGACCCTGCTGAACGCACCCGGCCGAACGCTCGTCACCATCTTCGCTTTTGCCTTTGGGATTTTGCTTCCCCTTGCGTCCGCCAAGACATTGCGCAAAATCAAGCTTCCCCCGCCGGGCAAGAGCGAGCGCATCGAGGGCAGGTTGCGCGGCATAGATGATTACAAGGAATTTATCTTCCATGGGGACCGCGGCACGAAGGTAAAGATCGTAGCTTACCGGAGCAGGGCCGTTGCGTGGTGAGGTCAGCGTTCCCTTCCGCGGGACACGAAGGAGAGTCCGGGCGGCAGCATTCTTGATCGGCGCTTGCCCGAGACCGGCGAGTATCAAGCACGGGTTTCAGAGAGCGCGATGGGCGAAGCGTGGGAAGGAAGCTTCACGATCGAGATTTCGTGCCTGTGGCGCCAGCTCTGATTTCTCTTTCGCGATTGCCCCAGGCTCGCTATAGTGTCTGAGGCCAGCAGTCGGAAGCCAGTAAGCATGGACTTCGATCAGCTCGAAATCTTCCTGGAAGTGGCGCGCCTCTCCAGTTTTTCGCGCGCGGCGGAAAAGCGTTTTCGCACCCAGCCCGCCATCTCGTCCCAGATTCGAGCGCTGGAAGAAGAAGTGGGCGCTCGCCTGCTCGACCGTTCCGGAGGTCGTGTTTCGCTGACTGCATCCGGCAAATTATTTTTCAAGTACGCCGAGGAGACGCTGGAGCGGCGCAAGACGATCCTCACCGAGATCGCCGAGACCGAGCGCGTGCCTCGCGGCGAAATTGTCGTCGGAGCAAATGAAGGCACCTGCCTGCACATCCTGCCCGAGGTGTTCGCGCAATTTAAGCGCGACTATCCAAACGTCTCGGTGAGCATCAAACGCTCAGACTACGCCCGGATCCTCGATTCGATCATCGAGAACGTGGTGGACTTTGGCGTGGTCTCGCTGCCCGTGACTGACAACCGGCTCGAAGCGCAGATGATTCATCGCGACGAACTGGTCGTGATTACGGCCCCGTGTCATCCGCTGGCGGCGAAGAAAAGCGTCACCGTGGCCGAGGTCTCGACCTTTCCGCTGGTTGTGCCCAAACTGGGCCACACCCGCGACGCGCTCGATGCGCTCTTCTATGACCATCACCTGAAGCCGAATCTGGCCATGGAACTCGATTCGAGCGAACTGCTGAAGCGTTTTGTGGCGGCCGACGTCGGCGTGGGATTTATCGCTCGCTCGAATATCGAAGAAGACATCCGGGCCAAGGCCCTGGTTGCCATCACGCTCGCCGATGCGCAAATCCGGCGCGATCTGGCGATCGTCTTCCGCAAAGACAAATCGCTCAGCCGCGCCGCCAAGGCCTTCATGGAAATCGCGGTTAAGCAAAAGAATTTCTCCACGGCCGGGGCCGGGAAGCGATCCAAATGAAGAGGGTTACATGTCTCGCCCTTTTCTTATCCGTGCTCGCTTTCGGTGCCGCAGCCCAGAAACAGCCCGCCGGCAAAGCCTCCCCAGTCTCCGCCTACAAGCTAGTCGCGTTGAAAGCCACTGGAACGACGCGCTACACTGACAAAGAAATGCTCGCCGCCAGCGGCCTGCAGATCGGTCAGAACGTCGCCGACGGCGATTTCAAAGAGGCAGTGCAGCGGCTCGGCGAGTCCGGCCTGTTCAGCAACGTTGTCTATTCGTTTTCCTCCAGTGCGGGAACAAAACTCGAACTGCAGCTCACTGATATCGACAAGAGTAAGCTGGTCCCCGCGCATTTCGAAAACTTCGTCTGGTTCACCGACGACGAACTCCGCGCCTCCTTGCAGAGCCGCGTTCCGCTATTCAAACAGTTGCTGCCGATTGCGGGCAATCTTCCGGACCGGGTTTCCGAGGCGCTGCAAGCCCTCCTCGCCGAGAATCACTTTCCCGGTCGCGTGGATTATCAGCGCAATGCAGATTTGTCGACTGGCACCCTGAACGCAATCGACTATCGAGTCGAGGAACTCAGCATTCGAATTCGCAGCGTCGAGTTCCCTGGAGCTTCGCCGGAGCAAGCGCCTCTGCTCGCAGCCGCGGCGCATCGCCTCATAGGCGCGGAATACGGACGCTCTTCCCTTGCCGCAGTCGCCAAACTTGACCTTTTGCCGGTCTACCTGCAGCGCGGATATTTAAAAGCCGCGTTTGGGCCGTCAGATGCGCGAGTGGTGCCTCAACCGTCTCCCGCGACTGACGCGCCAGATGTCGCTGATGTTCTGGTCGATGCGATCGTACCCGTGACGCCGGGCAAGGCGTATTCCACTTCCGGCGTCGACTGGAAGGGAAACTCTGCCGTCACCACTGGCGAACTCGCACCCCTTGTCCACCTACCGTTCGGCCAGCCCGCCGACGCCGTTCGTCTTCTGCGCGACATGGAAAACGTAGGTAAGCTCTATCGCAGCCGCGGCTACATGATGGTTCAGATTAAGCAAGATGCCCAGTTCGATGACGATAAAAGCACCGTGCACTACGACCTCAACGTCGTCGAGGGCGACCTCTATAAGATGGGAGAGTTGGAGATTTTGGGACTCGACACGCCAACCACAGCTCGAATGCGGGCAGCGTGGACTCTGGGCGAAGGCCAGCCTTACAACGCCGACTATCCTAGGAGATTCTTAGCCGATACCGGGCAACTCCTTCCCCGCGGTGTGCACTGGGAAATCACCACGCATGCGACGCCGGACGCGAAGGACAAGACCGTGGACGTGGAGATCCGTTTCAAGCAGCAGTAACGCTGAGGACTGCAGTTTGCCCGAAGACAAATATTTTACAAGCCGGAGCTTGCGCAAGGACCTCTATCTTGACATCATGATAGAGAGATTGTGAGTGTCCTCTAGAACATTGAACCACACCCCGTTTCACAGGAGACGAAAATTACAATGAAGGTAAATCGAATTGCAGCTGCGATTCTTGGGATGCAGATGTTGGTCGGGCTAGCGGCGGTTCCGGCGCTGGCTGCCGGCAAGAGCCAGACCTTGACCGGCGTAGTGAGCGACACCATGTGCGGGGCGAAGCACGAAGAAATGCCCACCAAACCCGCGGAATGCACGCGCGCGTGCGTGAAACATGGTGCGAATTACGCGCTCGTGGTCGGAGACAAGGTCTATACGTTGCAGACCTCGGATAAGACTGCAATGGATCAGCTGAACGATCTGGCGGGAGCGAAGGCAAAGGTGACCGGAGACGTGGACGGCACCATGATCACAGTAAAGTCGGTGGGGGCAGGTTCGTAACATAACGCCGTGTCATCCTGACCCTGAGCGGAGCCGTAGGGAAAGGACCTCTGTATTTGTGCCCGCGGAAATGCATAGGTTGCATAGGTCTTTCGCTTCGCTCAGATGACGACCGCACTTAACTTCAATAAAAAACCGGCGGACACTGCCCGCCGGTTTCTTCTTCTCTCCGCAATTCCCGTTACTGTTGTTGTTGAGTCTGGTCCGGACTATCGTCCCGGCGTTTCAGCGTCGGGCGATCGTCGTCGCCGCTGCCACCGCTGCTGCCCGTACCGCTGGTCTGGTCAGTGGTTGAGGCGCGGCGTAAGCTAGGCTTGCTTCCGTCCTTCTGTTCGATCACCTTGTGCCGGTTCTCGATGGTGGCGAGTCGCGCTTTCACGTCGTCAAACTCCGACGTCGAAACGATGTATTGCGGACGCGCCGGAAGAATGGTCGCGATCTCCTTTTGCGACGCCTCGATGCGATCGGGCGTCTGCGGATGCGAAGCGAAGGCCTTGGCTATCGTGCCCGGTTTCTTCTTCTCTTTCGCCTGAATTTTTTCGAAGAAACTGATGAAGGCCTGCGGATCGTATCCCGTCTTATACATATATTGCAGGCCCAGGTAGTCCGCTTCCGCTTCGAAATCGCGCTGGAATTTCATGAAGGTAAGCGGCAAGGCCAGGCCACTGGCTTCGTAAATTCCGTAGCCTATCCCGCCCCCGACGAAGATCAGAGGAATGGTGGCGATCTGCGCAATATTCCCCCGCGTCAGCTGACGCATTGCGTGGCGGGCGCAAACGTGCGAAATCTCATGCGCCATCACCCCGGCCAATTCCGCCTCTTCGTCCGCCGCCAGAATCAAGCCGGAATTAACGTAGAAGAATCCACCGGGGAGCGCGAACGCGTTTATCTCGTCGGAATCAATGACCTTAATAGTAAACGGTACCTGCGCGTCGGAATTGCGTACCAGATTCTGGCCGATGCGATTGACGTACTCATTCACCACCGGATCCTGAACAAACTTTACACTATTCTCGACCATCATCGAGTACTGCTTGCCCATCCTGATTTCAGTTTCGAGCGAGTACCAGTCGCCCAGGCCGCGCTTGCCGATGCCGCGATTGCCGATGGCGTCCACATCGTCCTTACCCCCGGTGTGCTTGACCTTGCTTGGGTCGGGCTCCTGGACGGTAGGTGGTCCATTAGTCGCCGCCTCGCTGCCATTGCTAGAGTCTGCGGGCGGAGCTGGAGTCGACCCACTCGGCGGCTGCTGCGCGGTCTGCGGCTTCGTCGTCTGATCGTTTGCTGGTGCCTGTTGCTGCGTCGCTTGAGGTTGCACGCTCGGGGTCTGGGAAGCTGGAGTCTGCGAAGTTTGATCCTGCGCCAGCGCCGGCGCCGCCATCAGCGCCAGTAAACACAGGGAGATCAGTAATTTACGGAAAGACATTTGGGCACCTCGGGAAAGCCCAGTCGGTTGAGAAGATTATACCCCCGATTGCAAGTCATGACCGGCAGACTTTTCCATCTATTTGGACGCCGGCTGGCACCGGAAAGTTACCTGTCATTTTGACGGAATGTGCCAACTGAGGTCCTCTACGGAGCCGTCTGTCGCCCGATCCTGGCACAAGTGTCCCTTTCCGTTTTCCCAGCGCCGGTGTACTATTGCGCGATTTTAGAAAGCGATTCTGGAACCGATTTCGGAAGGAAAAATCGAAGGAAAGGTCGGAAAGAGGAAAAAGAGAAGAGACCGCGCATGTTGAACCGTCGCAACTTCCTATCGTCGTCTTTCGCTTCCTCGCTCGCCGTAGGCGCTGGTCTGGCCTGGCGCGGAAATTTGTGGACGCAGCTCGAAACCCTGCCGTCAAAGCTCCCTGACCGCTCCCTTTTCGACCAGAACGCGGACGCCTACTGGCGCGATCTGCGCCGGCAATTCCTGATTCCGGCGGACGAGATCTATCTGAATAACGGCACCGTGGGATCAAGCCCCGCGCCCGTGCTGCGGGCGGTTTTTGAAGGCTATGAGAAGTGCGAAAAGCTCAATGAGACCGATCCCGAGGACTATCCCATCTGGGGATACGCCGCGTGGAACGAATTTCGCGATCCGCTGGCCACATTTGTCGGCTGCAACCGCGACGAGATCGCGCTTCTAAGAAACGCCACCGAGGCCAACAGCTATATCGCAAACGGTATCGACCTGAAGCCTGGCGACGAAGTGCTCATGACCGACCAGGAGCATCCTGGAGGCGAACACCCCTGGAATTTGTGCGCCAAGCGCTACGGGATCGTATTGAAGAAGATCACGCTGCTGAGGCCGGTCATAAATCCCGAGGAGGTGTTGGATCTCGTCAGCGCCGCCATCACCCCACGCACCCGGGTCTTGTTCTTCAGCCACATCACCACGTTCTCCGGAGTAGTTCTACCCGCCAAGCAACTCTGCAAGCTGGCACGAGACCGGGGAGTTATTTCCGCAGTCGACGGAGCGCACGTTCCGGGAATGATGCTCCTCAATCTGCACGATGTGGGCTGCGACCTGTATTCCGCAAGTCCGCACAAGTGGCTGCAAGCGCCCAAGGGCACCGGATTTCTCTACATGCGCGACGAAATGATCGACCGGATGTGGAACACGATCGCCACCGAGGGTTGGGACGACGTAAAGCTCCGCGCCGAGCGATTCCAGCGCATCGGCAGTTCAAACGTGCCCGCCCTGTGGGGACTGCGCGCCTCGATTCAGTTGGCCAATGACATCGGAATGGACCGGATCGAACATCGCCATCGCCAGCTCTGCGACTACATTCTGAGCGCCATGATCAAGCGCGGCGGGACATCGTGGACATCCCCAGATCCGTCGATGCGTTGCGCGATCGCCACGGTGAACGTGTCGCCAATCGTTCGTATGGACCTCGAAAACTGGATGTGGAAAGAAAAGAAAATTCGCATCCGCGGAGCTGAACCACACAAGCTGCGGCTCTCCACTCCTTACTATCTGTCGAGGGAAGACATCGACCAGTTCCTGGAAGCGTTCGACGAGTACAAGAAGTTAAAGGCGTAGCCCTGGCCGGGTGCCCCAGGTCTCGCGCCTTTCGAGACCTGGGATTCCACGGTCGCGTCAATCGTGGGATTCTGCCTGACGAAAACGCAGCTCCGATGGTGGGCATGGGGTCGCGGAGGAACAACCCCAGGGGCGACTCTGCGGGCGCGATTGAATTTCCCCTAAACACCGCAAGATCCAAGATTCCAAAACCTGCACCGCGCAAGCCTTGACCCAAGCGGGTTTTGGGCATGCACCCAGTTGACACCGAAAAACAGGGAGCGTATCTTCCCCTATTAAATGGTTTTAATGTAGTTCGTCCCTCGCCCAGGAGAACGCAATGGCACCCTCCGGCTTCCGCTTCCGCCCCAGCCCGCGACTCGTTTTAATCGCCTCCGTTTTTCTTGCATGGCTGGCGTGCGTACCGTGTCTGCTGGCGGAGCCCGCTTACGTGCGCGTCAGTCAGGCCGGCTATGAAGCCGGTAACGCTCCTTTTCGCGGGTATCTGATGGCCCAGTCCGCGGTAGCGGGCGCGACTTTCCAGGTAGTCAATTCGGAGGGGAGCATAGCGGATTCGGGGCACGTCGGCGCGCTGCTGGGCACGTGGGGTCATAGCAAGACGGTGACCTACAATGTGTACGCCTTGGACTTCAACGTTCCCGGCGGCGACCTCTATACCATCAAGGTATCAGGACCAGTAAAGACAACTTCCCCGGCTTTCGCGGTGGACACTCCAGAGACGCTGTATTCCGGATCCCTGTTGAACACTTTGTTCTTCTATGAAACCGAACGCGACGGGAAGCATTTCATCCCCAACGCGCTGCGCACCGCCCCCGGTCATCTGAAGGACGCGAACGCGCGCGTTTACAACACTCCTCCACTCGACGGCAACGACCTTATCGACAACGTGCCGCCGACGACACCGTTGGTACCGGCGGGTCTCCCGAATATAAACGCCGCTGGCGGCTGGTGGGACGCGGGCGATTACGAAAAGTACGTTCAAACGGTCAGCTATACAGCGGCGCTCATGCAGATCGGCATTCGCGACTTCCCCAATCAGATGGGCTCGAATGCTCCAGTGAATCCTCCCGCGCTGCCCGGTTCGATTTCCTATGCCGGAAACAGCGGACCCGGTGCACCCGCGTCGTCTGACTTTACCGACGAGGCCAGGTTTGGAGTCGACTGGCTGATGAAGATGTGGGATGACAGCACCAAGACGCTCTACTACCAGGTGGACAACACGCAGGACTGGGATTATTACGGGTACGGCAATCCCACTTCCGCCGCCCCCAACTGCGGCGGCACCTATGCGACTCCTTACTGCCTGATCACTGAATACGATATCTGGACGCTGCCGCAGGCAGCCGATCACTTCTTGCAACCGGGCGATCCGCGCCCGTGCGACCCGCTGACCACCTACTACATCTGCAATCGTCCAGTGTATTTGGCAGGGCCCCCTGGGTCGCCGATCAGCCCGAATCTCGCTGGGCGTTTGGCGGCGGACTTTGCACTGTGCTATCAACTGCAACGCGCTTCCCGTCCTGCGCTGGCGAATCAATGCCTCCAGGATGCAGAGGATATTTTCGCGCTGGCAGACACTTCCTATACGGACCCGGCTCCAGCGCAGTATGGGGGGACGTGCGGCAATTGCCTGCTTACCATTGCTCCGTTCGACGGCTATCCCGAGAACGTTTGGGACGACGACATGGAGTTGGGCGCTACTGAGTTGTATTTTGCTTTGCAATCCGCCGGCGGGGCGAAGAATCTTCCGGCGGGATTGTCGCACACCAATGCGATCGATTATCTGACGCAGGCGGCCACGTTCGCCCACAATTACATCACGCGAATCTACAAACCAGGTTTCACCGACACTCTGAACCTGTATGACGTCAGCGGCCTGGCGCATTTTGAGTTGTACCGGGCGCTTGACAGGGCGGGAGATCCGGAGGGCCTGGCCGTGTCTGAATCGAGCATTCGGGCACAACTGCTGCGGCAAGTGGCGGACGCAATTACTCAGGCGAACTCGGATGCCTGGGGCTTCGGGTATGTGTGGAGTTACGGCGACACGACGTCGCACGGCGCTGGTCTTTCGGTAATGGCCAGCGAGGCCGCCTACCTGGCTAATACCGATGCTGCGGCCAAACGCTACGACACCTATGCGCAGAGATGGCTGGCTAACGTCTTGGGCGCGAATTCCTGGGGATCGTCGTTCATAGTGGGCGACGGAAGCACGTTTCCGAATTGCATCCAGCACCAGGTGGCGAACCTCGCGGGCGCGCTGGATGGGACTTCCGGAGGCACGCCAGTACTGTGGGGTGCGGCCACCGAGGGTCCAGCCGGTTATGCCACCTCGGGCGTGGTCGGTGGCATGATTCTCTGCCCGGCAAACGGAGTGGACACGTTCCGCAAATTCAATGGCAACGATGGCGCGTTTGATGCCTCGCAGGTCGCGGTGTATCAGGACAACATGCAGTCTTACAGCACGACCGAACCGGCCATCGATCTGACTTCGACATCTTTTCTTATGTGGTCGTGGCGTCTCGCGAGGAAGCCAAGCTTCTGAGTCGTAAAGCTCTGCGTAGGGACAGCCGCCCTCGGCTGTCCAAGCGGGCGCAGCTCGCTCGGTTTCAGCATGTCCAGCATTCCGCCCAAGAGCGCGGCGGGGCTTCGCCCGCTGACAGCCGAGGTCGGCTGTCCCTACGTGGTCTTAGGTCCAGCGGAACCATCTCAGCGCCAGCACGAACGAGACCCCGCCCCAGATCGCAAGCACCAGCAACCGTCCGGATTGAGAGCCCAGTGACACGCCTTCAATGATCGTGGCTCGCAGCGCGTCATTGAGCGCGGTTAGCGGCAAAGCTTTGATGAAGGGATGGGCGATGGCGGGAAACCTTTCGTAAGAAAAGAACACGCCCGAGAAGATCCACATCGGCATCATGACCAGGTTGATGAGGCCCGAAACGCTCTCGATTTTCTGCGCACGGCAAGCCGTCAGCAGGCCGACGCCGCCAAAGGTTACGGCTCCAAGCGAGCCGAGCAGGACGACCGAGAGGATCGATCCCTCGACTCGCATGTGAAAGACGAGCACGCCGAAGCCCAACAGCAGTCCTACTTCAATCACCATCAGAACCAAACGGCTGCTGGTCAGGGCCAGAAGGAAATCGCTGCGCCGCATGGGCGTGGCGACAAAGCGCTTCAGCAGTTTGCGTTGCCGCATTTCCACCAGCGCGAAACCGACTCCCCACATGCCGGAGTTCATCAGGTTCATCCCCAGCAGCCCGGGGATGAGGAAATCAATGTAGCGTGATCCGGGCTCGCTGGAGGATTGGGAGGAAGTGGCTAGCGCATCTTTGCGTCCGGCGGCGGATTGCAGCGCAGCATCAAGTTCGACGCGGGAAAGCACACTCTCTGGGCGCGCGGGATCGTAGTAATAAGTGTAGCTGCCGTCGGGAGTCAATTCGATCGCCAGATCGAACTTGCCGAAGTGGAAGCCCTTGAGCGCCGCATCGCGATCGAGCACTGTAGCCCGAATGGTTGAATCTTTGTTCGGCGAGCTCTTAGCCGAACTCTGCAGCATGGCCAGCGTTTTCTCGGCGCCAGCGCCACCGATCACGACCACCGACGTGATGTCCGCTGGTTTGTTGCGAAAGGCAATGCCCAGGCCTGCCGCGAGCAACAGCGGAAAGACGAAAACCCAGAATACGACTTCCGGCTCGCGTTTGAGTTCGAGTATGCGCGCCCAGAGCAAATGACGATACCCGGACCAGCGGCCGTTGCGGCGCACGGGCTGAACGGGCGGCGGCGGCTGATTCTTGTCGGCGTGGAGTTTGGGCGCGTTGGTCTCGATCGTTGCCATTCAATCTTCTCGCAGGTGACGTCCGGTGAGCTGTACAAAGACATCTTCGAGGCTGGCCTGGCGCGTGCTGAGGTGTTCGAGTTGACGGCCCTCTTTGGTTACCGCATCCAGCAAAGCGGGAATCGTGAGATGCGGCTCGCGGACACTCAGGCACACCGTCGAATCTTCGCGGCGGACGGACTCCACGCTGGGCAGCGATCGCCAGCGGTCGAGGTTGTCGCCGTTTCCGTCGCTGTTTTTATTCACTTGGAACTCGACCACGTGATGGCCACCCAGCCGTTCGATCAGGTCCGAGGGAGTGCCCTCGGCAATGATCACGCCGTGATCGACGATGGCGAGGCGATCACAGAGGCGTTCAGCCTCGTCCATGTAATGCGTGGTAAGCAGGACGGTGCCGCCTTTCTTCTGAAAGGCGCGGATGATGTCCCAGAGTTGGCGGCGGCTTTGGGGATCGAGTCCGGTGGTGGGCTCGTCGAGGAAGAGAATGCGCGGATTCCCGACCAAAGCAGTGGCGACGGCCAGGCGCTGCTTTTGTCCCCCGGAAAGTTTGCCGACCCAGGCGTCCGCTTTTTCTGTAAGTTGAAGTTCTTCGAGAATGTCGGCAGCTGGCCGCGGTTCGCTATAGAAGCTGGCAAAAAGTTCGATGGTTTCGCGGACGTTCAGTTTTTCCGACAGTCGCGTTTCCTGCAGCGAAATACCGATCCATTCGCGCAACTGGCGCGGATTCTCGTTCCACGTGTGGCCGAAGATGCGAACTTCTCCCGAAGTAGGTGCGAGCAGGCCTTCGAGGATTTCTATGGTAGTGGTCTTGCCTGCTCCATTCGGGCCGAGCAGCCCGAAGCACTCGCCAGCTTCGATGTGCAAGCTGAGGCCGCGGACGGCTTCGACCTTTCCGTCGTAGGTCTTGCGCAGGTTTCTGCATTCAACTGTTGTCTCTATGGTCGAGCCCACGAAGGCATTCTAAATCAGCTCTACCGGTCAGAATGTGAATGGCTTGTAGCCGGCAACGGCGCCTCGCCTTTGGCGTCGCGCCACAGGATCGCATTCAGCTTCCTGGCATCGGCTGTATCCGGCCTGGAAAAGTCCATCTCCGACGATTCTTTCGCACCCGCCGCTTTCTTGTCGTTCACTGCGTAAATAAGGCCGTTGCGCAGATTCTTATCGTCGGCCTGATACAGCGGCTGCGTCCCCGTGCCGGAGAACAACGGCGCCATCAGTGGTGCGTGCGCGTCGAACAGGTTCATCGGTGAAAGGCCGAGCAGAGCCTCCATGGTGTGGATCATGCTGACGGTCGTATAGAAGTTATGGTCGACAAGCGGCTGCGGCGTGTGCGGCGAATACTTGCTGATGACCAAGGCGATCGACCGGTGCGCGTCGACATGGTCGGCGCCGTCCTGAGCGTCGTCTTCGACCACGAAGATGGCGGAGTCGTCCCAATAGGGGCTGTGGGAAACGGCGTCGACAACGCGACCGAGCGCGAGGTCGTTGTCCGCGACGGAAGCATTCGGAGTAGGCTTGCCGGGGCGCGTGCCTCCGGTATGGTCGTCCGGCAAGTAGAGCAGCGTAAACTGCGGAAGTTCTTTGGCGGTTCCTTTGGCATTCACGAACTCGTCAAATTCGCGAAGAAATTCGTCAGCGCGGAGTTGGTCGGGATAATCGGTTTGGAAGTCGGGAAACTGCGGATCGTAGTGGTCGCGCAGCGCGGCTTTGGTGGGACGCATCCGCTTAAATTGCGGAATCGCCCAAGGCCAAGGACTCGGCCCGCCACGCGGGTTGCCGACGTTCGCGGGTAATGGATCGCCCTTCTTGATTTCCGAAGCCGGGCACGTCGCAGTCGAGGGAGACGGCGTCCCTTCCTTTGGCAACCCCATCTTCGGCGACTTCGTATTTTCGCTCTTGCACCACACCGCGGCGATGAATTCTCCGTAGATGCGATAGGTGAGACCTTTTTTCGCGAGGTTATCCCAGAGGAATCCGGTGGCGGGATCGTCGACGTCGGGGATGCCCTGTTCGAGCGGAAATTCTTCGGCCACGCTGCCGCCGGAATCATAGGTGCGCTCTTTGCTCCGATAACCGATGGGCCAGGTTTTCTCGTTGTAGTCACTGGTGGTGGAGGCGGTTGACCAGAGGTGCCCATCGCCGGAAACTTCTCCGCTGTCGTAGAAGTTGTCGAGCACTCCAAACTGCAAGGCTAGCTTGTGTTCGTTGGGAGTAATGTCGGCTCCGTACATGGTCAACGAAGGATCGCCGTCGCCAGCGGGCAGGTCGCCAAGGATCTGGTCGTAGGTGCGATTTTCTTTCAGGACGTAGATCACGTGGTGGATGGGATTCGTTCCCCCGGCAAATTCGAACTTGCCACCATCGGAGCGGAGGAGATTGTTTTCTTCCACCTGAAGCGTGTAGGCGGCCAGATTCTTGCCGATGTCAGAGAGGCTTAGGCGCTGGATGGAGCCACCGATTAGGGTTGGAATATACGGATGTTCTTTTCTTTTGCGCTCGCCTTTCAAGTTGCCCAACATGTTGTTGGGGCCGCTGCTTTCTCCTTTGGCGGTGGCAATGAGCAGATCGTTGCCGGCGACAGCGAGCGCGCTGGGATACCACTCCGTGGGAACGAAGTCGGGAGGAGTGGCGACGTCCAATTGCAAACCGATATCGTGTCCAGTCAATTTCGGCGATTCCTTGACGTCGAAAACCGCAACCGCGTCGAGCGAGGCAGCGGCCGCATAGAGACGCTTGCCATCGGGCGAGAGCGCGATGGCCTGGAGGACGGAACCGCTACCGTCGGCACTGGTGAGATAGTGCTGTAAAGCCAGGCCGGAACCCAGATCGACACCCACCACCACGTCGGCGTTGGCCAAAGCTACGTAGAGTGTCTTCTCGTCCGGGCTCAAGAGCATCGCCGTCGGATGCGGACTGGGGGCGTTGGGATTGTCATGTTTCCGCAAGTCATCAATCCAGCGGGCGACTTTTCCTGTTTCAAGACTCAGTTCCGCGACACATGAACTGTTCCATAAGCTCACCCAGGCTTTGGTTCCCGCCTTGTTGACAATAACCGTGTAGGGATATTCGCTGGGAATGGAGCGGTTGCGGCTGAGATCGAACGACTGCAGGATTTTTCCGGAGCTCGCATCGAGGACGATAGCACTATCGGAAAGATTATTGGCAACGAGCAGGCGGTCGCTCTTCGGACCCGGCAACACTGCGAATCCAGCCGGATACGGCAGCGCTGTCCCAGCAGGAGTCTTGCGCAGGCCGAACGCGACTTCCTTCCCGTCGGCGATTTTCTGCGGAGGGACCTTAATGAAGCGTTCAGGAGCAACCTGTCCGTCCGCGAATTTGTAGACCGCGATGCCGTTGCCCGTGCTCTTCGGCTTCTCGCCGGTGGGATCAGTGATTGAACCCATCGAAGCATAGAGACGCTTCCCGTCGCTCGAGAACGCGAGGCCGATGAAATAGCTTTGGCGCGTGGAATAGTCGTCGCTCAAGCGGTCGTCCGGGAAGTCGCGCAGTTGATTGTTGCTGAGATCGAGAATGGCGATCGACTGGCGCGCGCCCGTCTCCTGCGTGCCATATCCCTGATTGAGCAATGCCGCGTAATGGCCGTCGGGGCTAACGGCGATGGTCGCGGGAAAGCTGTTGGTGCGGGCAAGGTATCCCGGGACGGGGAGGGTAAGGCTCTTGCTCGTCGGGAGATTGATGCGGTGCGAGCGGTCGGCCGCGCGAGCCACCACGAATACGACGAGCAGCACGGAAACAGCAAAGAGGGAAACAATGGCGATCTTTTTCACGTAGTTTCTCACGAGCGAAGGCCTCGCGAGGTTTGTACCATCCGCGCGGGAAGGTAGGCAACTGCTGGAAAACTCAAGGGAATTTCCAGATGTGTTTCGCGGAAACCGCGCCTTACCGTCAGCGAAGCCCGAGCAGAACGGCAACATACTGCCGCACTTTGTTGACTAACTCGGGCTCAGCCTTGGAGTGCAACTTCGCTTTACGTCCAGCCCAATCCATGCTCTTCAACTGATCCACCAGGACGGCTCCATCTACCTGGTCCACGGTGACGGGCAGAGCGAAAGGGTAGGGTTTGCGCTTGCTCGTGAGCGGACAAACAACGGCGAGGCCGCTGGCCCGGTTGTAACGCTGATCGGTAAGCACCAATGCGGGCCGCCGCTTGGCCTGTTCGCGGCCAACTTGTGGATCGAAATCCATCATCACAATGTCGCCAGCTTCTGGAACGTAGGGAGTCACCGTGTCACCATTCGATAACTTCCTTCCCTACTTCTGCGCCGGCTGATATCTCGGCGTAGCGGTTCTCGGCAGTGATCTGCGAAACCAGCTGCGCCAGCGTGGGAATTTTGGTGGCGCGGCGCAGTTCGACGCGGCCTTCGGCGGCTTCGATCTCCAGCGAATCGCCTTCCTTCAGCCTGGCTTCCTCAACTACAGGCTTGGGAATGCGTACGGCAAGGCTATTGCCCCATTTCACCATCTGCGTCTTCATAAATAGAAGATCTCCAACATAATCTACAGTGTAGCACCATGTATCTACATTGTCGATACTCCGGAAGAGTGTCCAAGAGTGTCCAGGACAAACGCTCTGAATCGCCCGCTTTTATTTCGTCCCCACCAAATGCACCGCGGCAACTGGTTCTCCGGAGCGGGACTTCTTTACCCCCATCAACTCAACCGCCTTCGCGGCAATGTGTTCGGCGGAGACTTCGAACTCCTTGATTAACTCCCAGGGAGCCCCCGAGTCTCCAAAGCGGTCTTTGACTCCGATGGCGCCGGTGATGATAGGGATGCCGTAGAGCTCGGGTGACTGTGTGATAGCGCTCGCGACCGGCCACGCCAGCGCGCCGATCTGGTGCTCTTCAGCGGTCAGGACGACGCTAGTATCGCGCGCGGCTCGCACAATGGCTTCGGTGTCGAGTGGCTTGAGAGTGTGCAGGTTGAGGACTCGGGCCTCGTAGCCGAAATCCTGCTTCAGGATCCACGCGGCGCGCATGGCTTCGGGCACCATGGGGCCACAGGCGACGATGGTGAGATCCTCACACTCGTCGCGATATTCGGATTCGAGTTTCGTCTCAAACGCATCGATGAAGTTCGCGGCCTCGCCACGCAATCGAATCACGTTGGCTTTGCCGAAGACGAATGGAGTCTCCTCGGCGGTGACGATCGGCGTCGCTTCGCGCGCGAAGCGAATGTACTTCGGGCCGACGTGTTTGAGCAGCAGGTAGTCGGTGGCCTTGCGGGTTTCGACGATGTCGCAGGGGACAACCACGTTCATGTTTGGTAATCCGCACATGGCGAACAGATCTTCGAGGGCTTGATGAGTGGCGCCGTCAGGGCCAACGCTGACTCCGCCGTGGGCTCCAGCGATCAGGACGTTGAAGTTTCCGTAGCAGATCGAGGTGCGGATCTGGTCAAGATTGCGCGCAGCGGCAAAGGTCGCGTAGGTGCCGAAGACGGGGAGCTTCCCTTCTTTGGCGAGCCCCGCGGCAGCCGAAGTGGCGGACTGCTCGGCAATGCCCATGCTGATCCAGCGCGGTTTGCGTTCGGGCTTGTTGGCATAGAACTCGCTGATGGTGATGGAGCCAGAGATATCCAGGCCGAAGCAGACTACACGAGGATCGTCGCCGTTGGCGGCCAGCGACTGGCCGAAGCCGAGGCGCGTGGGCTCAATCCGGACTTTCATGTTCTCGGCGGCATTCCACCAATAGTTGCGATGGAACTTGGGCATCTTGGCGTCGAGTTTGCGCTCGACCTCGGCTTGATATTGCCTCGCGTGGTCGAAGAGTTCCTCCACGGGAATCTGGCCACCTAGCTCCTTCAAGGCTCTGTTTAACTCTTCTACGTTGGGCGCTCTGCCGTGCCATCCGGCTACTTCTTCCATAAAGCTGACGCCTTTGCCTTTGACGGTGTCGGCAATGATGACGGTGGGCTTGCCCGATCCCGCTTTCGCCTTGGCATTCTCCAGCGTTTCGACTACCTGCTTCATGTCATGTCCGTCGATAGTGAGGACGTCCCATCCGAAGCTGCGATATTTTTCTTCGAGAGGCTCGACGTTCATCACGTCTTTCACCCAACCGTCAATCTGGAGGCGGTTGCGGTCGACGATACCGATGAGGTTGTCGAGTTTGAAGTGGCCCGCTTCCATCGCAGCTTCCCAGATCTGGCCTTCCTGCTGCTCGCCGTCTCCCATAATGCAGAAGACGTGGTGATTCTTCTTGTCCAACCTGGCGGCTAACGCTATGCCTACGGCTATGCTCAAACCCTGGCCGAGCGATCCAGTAGATACTTCAACGCCCGGCAATTTAAGCCAGTGCGGATGTCCCTGATACGGCGAATAGAGTTTGCGTAGGAACGCGACATCTTCTTTCGGGCAGAAGCCAGCGAAGGCTAGACCCAGATAAAGGCTGGGCGCCTTATGACCAGTCGACCAGATGATGCGATCGCGGTCGGGCCAGTTGGGATTCTTGGGATCGTGATCGGCCACGCGAAGGTAGAGCGCGGCGGTGATGTCCATGATCGAGAGCGTGCCGCCGGCGTGTCCGGACGTGGCTGCACACAGGGCGGCCAGGTCGTAGCCCCTCATCAATGCAGCCTGCTGTTTCAATTCGTCAATGGTGTAGGAATGCAGAACTTCGCCGGTGGTCGAATTCTGAATAGACATGGGGTGGCTCCTTCGCTTACGCCGCACGTTGGACGACAATCCGGGCAGGGCAGGAAACGGCGCATAGGCTTACACAATGAGCGTAAGCGGGGTAGTCGCAACGATCAGTGAGTGCGATCACGCGTGGGGGTGACGAACGACAGAATTCCCGTCCGGCCGGTCGGTTTTTCGACGCCGAGACGCTGAGGAAGACCGAGAGGATCCACAAGCAAAATTGCAAAGAGAATCCACGAGCAAATTGCAAATATGAATTGTCTTCCTGAGCGAAGCCAAGGACCTATGCACTTTCTTGCAGCGCCGGAATGCATGCATCTTTCGCTTAAAGCGGAGGATGACAGAGTGAGGTTAGTCGATGCCCCCTCACGACACCGCTCTACCGCGCCGATTTGAAGATCGCAAACACCGCGCCTTGCGGATCGGCGATGATCGACATGCGCCCGACTCCTTCCACCGTCATGGGCGGGAGATAGAGATTGGCACCCATCCCTTTCGCCTTCGATGCCGAAGCATCCACGTCATCCACCAGGAAGTAGGCCAGCCAGTGCGGCGGCACTCCGGGCTGACGATACTTTGAAGGCGGAACGCCTCCGATGAAATGCTCGCCGTTCTTAATGTGCAGATAGCCGGAGGGATCTTTGGAATCGGCGGCCACCTGCCATCCGAAAACTCCCGAATAAAAGTCAGCCGCGCGTTCTACGTCGGGCGTGCTTAGGTCGGCCCAGCACAGCGTGCCGTGGACTTGGGCGATTCCGATGCCCAGGTTCTTCTTTGCCTGCCAGACACAGAAAACCGCACCCGTCGGATCCTGAATGACGGCCATGCGGCCGGCATCCATCACGTCGAAAGCCGGGGCGAAGACTTTGCCGCCCAGTTGCTGCGCCTTGGCGGCGGCCGCTTCGGCATTTTCGACCGTGATGTAGATCATCCAGTACGGAGGAACGCCCTGCGACCGCTCATCGGGACGCAGCGTGCATGCGGCCGCAGCTTCGCGGCCCTGGAGTTTGAATTCGGTGTAGAAGTCGTTCGGGCCCATCGGATTGTCGTGAACACCCCAACCGAAGAGCGTGCTGTAGAAAGTCTTGGCAGCTGGCTGGTCGGTGGTGTGGAGTTCAATCCAGCAGAAAGAGCCGGCGGGATGATTATCGATGTTTGCCATAGCGGCAAAGTTTACACCAATTTGTGCTGGAGGAGTGTCAACCGGACGTGAAAGCAAGACATTAAACCGCAGAGGCCGAAGAGTTCGCGGAGATTTTGGAGTTTGTCTCTGCGCACTGACTGCCCGGGCTGCCACCATCACCAAGCGATCGCATTTCCGCCGCCTTCGCTCTTGGCCCTCTGGAAAGCCAGATTGGCCGCGACCATATCTTCCATAGCCACGCCCATCGCTTTATACACGGTAATCTCATCGTCGCTACGGCGACCCGGCTTTCGACCAAGAGCGACGGCTCCCAGAGTCGTTCCCGTAGAGATGCCCAAGCCCGCGAGGTCGCTGCACCCAACCGGAGCTGGCTGAAAAGCATCGAGCGTCTCGACAAAGAGGCGGTGGACTCTCGCCAAGTCCTTCGGCAGTTCTCCATTCGGAGGGTGATATCCAACCGAGGTCACGTGGGTACCGGGCTTGACCCAATCAGAATCGATCACCGGCTCAGGCGAGTGGGTTGCCAAGCACACCACGTCCGACTCCCGCACAGCCTTTTCTACGTCCGCAGCTGCACACGCGATTTTGCTCTGTGTGGCGAGCTTCTGCACCTCTTCGAAACGTAACGAGCAGATGTTGATGCGATCAAAATTCCGGACCAAAGGGAGCAAACGCAGGTGTTGGCACCCCTGGACGCCCGCACCGATCACCGTGGCGATCCGGGATCCGGCACGACTCAACAGACGAACGGAAAGAGCGGCGGCCGCGGCGGTTCGAACGGCCGTAACGTAGGTGCCGTCCATAATGCAGGAGGTTGCGCCGGTGTCAGGGTCGAACAGGGTAATCATGGCCAGGTGGTTCGGCAAGTCGATCTGCAGATTGCCGTCGAAGACGTTGACGATCTTGACGGTCAGCTGCATGCCAGGCCGCCAGGCCGGCATCGTAAGCAGGAAGCCCTTCCCGGCAACCGAAAGCTGGGAGCGGGGAGGGGATTGGACTTCTCCCAACTCGAGCCCGCGGAAACCGTCTTCAAGTGCCTTGACGAGCTCCCCAGGGTCGAGATACTTCTTCACTTCAATCTCACTGAGAGTCATCACCTGACCGGGGCCTTTCTTGATTTCGAAGGCAGCTTTCCCCCGTTGCTTTTCCGCTTCGTTCATATGAGATTTCCGGCGGACTCAGCGCAGATTCTTCCCGACCCAGTCTTCAATTCGAACCAGCGCCTTGTTCAGATTCTCCAGCGAGTTCGCAACGCTGAAGCGAAGGTAGCCTTCTCCGTATGCGCCGAACGCGGTGCCGGAGAGGCAGGCGACGCCCGCTTGTTCAAGCAGCGCGTCGGCCAGTTTCTTCGAAGGCCATCCCGTCTTAGTAATGTTGGGGAAGGTGTAGAACGCGCCCTTCGGCACGCGGCAGGAGAAGCCGTTGATCTTGTTCAATCCGGCGACGAAGACGTCGCGGCGGTGCTTGAACTCGGCGTTCATTTTGTCGACCGAGGACTGGTCGCCGCGCAGCGCTTCGATTCCAGCAACTTGCGTGAAGCTGGCGGTGCAGGAGGTCGAGTTGGTCCCAAGGCGCGCGATCTGCACCGCCAGATCAGGCCGCATTACGCCGTAACCCATACGCCATCCCGTCATGGCGTAGGTTTTGGAGAAGCCGTCGAGCAGAATCGTGCGCTCCTTGAAACCTGGCACGCTCATGATGGAGAAGTCCTCGCCTTCGTAGACGAGGCGGCTGTAGATTTCGTCCGAGAGCACCATGATATTGCGGTCGCCGATGGCCTGGGCAATTTCGAAAATATCTTTCCGGGTGAGCGTGCCGCCGGTCGGATTGTGCGGTGAGTTCAGGATGATCAACCTGGTGCGATCAGTAATCAACGATGCCAACTCTTTGACATCGACGGAAAAGTCGCGCTCTTCGCGCAGCGGAATCGCGATCGCACGTCCGCCGACATAGTTGATCATGGACTCGTAGATGGGGAATCCGGGATTGGGATAAATGACTTCATCTTCCTCATCAATTAAAGCCAGAATCGTGAAGAAAATAATTGGCTTACCACCTGGGACAACAACGACCTCTTCGTTCGAAACCGGGACATTGCGGGTGCGGCTGACATAATCTGCAATCGCCCGGCGCAGGCCGGGCAAGCCCGCGGAAGGTCCGTAGTGGGTCCATCCCTTTTGGAGCGCGTCGACGCCAGCCTGGATCACATTGGCAGGGGTGTCGAAGTCGGGCTCGCCAATTTCCAGGTGAACGATCTCTTTGCCCTGCTTTTCGAGCTCGCGAGCGCGATTCAGGACTTCAAAAGCGGTTTCAGTGCCGAGCCGCGACATCCGGCCGGCGAGACGCAATTCGAGCTGAGTTGTGGCGGGCATAGCGGCCAGAGAATTATAGCGCTTTGCTGAGGTCAGAGGTCGATAAGGTTAGAGAGGTCAGATCGCAGAGCTGAAAATCAAAATCTCCGCCTGCAGATTTTCGCCTCTGCAATCTGACCTCTAGCCTCTGACCTGTTTCTCACTCCGAGATGGTGCTCTCTTCGCTCTGCGCTCGCAGCACGCGATCCACGGAATACGGCGCGCGCTGGGCGGGCTCGTGATAATGGCGCACCTGCATTTCTCCGAGCAAGCCGACGGCGAGCATGTTCAGACCCGCCAGCAATAGGACGGCTGAAAACATCATCAGCGGTCCATGCTGGTACATGATGTCAATCTGGGGGTGCAGGAGCTTCTCCAGAATCAACCAGCCGGAGATGCAGCAGCCCGTCAGAATGCTGAACATCCCAACCGTGCCGAAAAAGTGCAACGGGCGCGAAAGATATTTGAGCAGGAAGCGGATGGTAATAAGGTCGAAGAAGACGCGGAAGGTGCGCGAAATTCCGTAGTGCGAAACACCGCGTTCCCGGACGATGTTCTTGATCGGAACTTCGACGATCGACGCGCCATACCACGAGGCCAGTGCGGGGATGAAGCGGTGAAACTCTCCGTAGAGTGGAATCTGTCCCAGGATTTCCCGCCTGTAGGCCTTAAAAGTGGTGCCAAAGTCGTGGATGTCAACGCCGCTCAGCTTGGCCATGAGCCAGTTGGCGCAGCGCGAAGGAATGCGCCGCAGCCAGAAATTATCGACGCGATTCTTGCGCCATCCGCTGACAATGTCGTAACCCTCGGCAATCTTTTCCAGGAAGAGAGGGATATCGGCAGGATCGTGTTGCAAGTCGCCGTCCATGGCGATGATGTATTCCCCGCGGGCATGGTCAAATCCAGCAGCGAGGCCGGCGGTCTGACCAAAGTTGCGGCGCAGCTTTACCACCGTCACGCGGCTGTCGACAGCCGCAATCTCACGCAGCAACGAAAACGTCCCGTCGACCGAGCCGTCATCGACCAGCACCATCTCGAACGTCTCGCCGCTCGCTTCCATCACGGACTTAAGCCGCGCGTACAGGTCGGTGACGTTCTCCTGTTCGTTGTGGAGCGGGACGACGATTGAGTACTTGAGCACGATAACTTAGATTATACGGCAGCGAGCCACCCCTTTCGAAGTGATTTGTGTGGGACTTGGGTACGGCGGTTCAGACACTTCGGTCGTGCCGCAGAATCTTAAAGGAATCGTCCGGGCATTCGCGTAAAGCCGCCAGGAACTCCGCGAGCGTATTGGCTTTTCGCGTGGTGATGCGTAAAAG
Source organism: uncultured Acidobacteriaceae bacterium (assembly GCA_963730845.1). GTDB lineage: Bacteria > Acidobacteriota > Terriglobia > Terriglobales > Acidobacteriaceae > Acidiflorens. The sequence goes on from CAVSTM010000012.1 coordinate 231,460, forward strand.
TGGTGATGCGCAAAAGATGTGCCGCCGTATTAAAGCAAAAGGGCGTCACTGGCGTTCGTGGAAGAATCGACTGCGCGGCCGTGGTTGTCATCCGTTTACTGCCGCGGCTGCGCCGCTGGTAGAGGTACGGCCTTCGTTACAGGCCTTGAGCCACAGCCCGAGAAAATCGAGAAGTTCGTCGGGAGGCTGCAGCCACATTTGCGCTGCCGTCGGCCGCCGTGTGGGACGAACCAGCACGCTGATGCCGCGGCCTCGCATGGCCCGAAAAGCGGATTCGTCGGTCGAGTCGTCGCCCAGGTAAGCGGCTGGCGTGTCTCGACCGATTTCACGGAGAAAGGCGTGAACCGCATCCCCCCGGTCGGCCTCGGGCGCGCGAATTTCCACACCGCCGTCGGATTCCAGCAGGTCGAGTCCGTTGCATTCCGCCATTGGCCGCCAGCCGAGCAAGACGCGTGCACGTAGATCCTGTACGTCACTTTCGCTCAGTCCCCGCCAATGGACGGCTATGCCTGCGGCCTTGAATTCCGCCGTATGCCGCAGCTGCTGATAACCTAGCCAGCGGTCCGCGTCCGACAAGCCAGTAAGCGTTCGCTGATCCAGGCGCGGCATCTCTGTACTCCCGTCTGCCCTGAGCCGCTGCAGCCCATGAATTCCCCAAACTTCCGGCCATGGGTGAATATTGAGAAGAGGGAGAATGTCGGTGGCATCTCGCCCGGAGATCACGACGACTCGCGTTCGGCCGTTGCGGACGATCTCTTGCAGAAGGAGCGCAACTCCGGGATATGGATACGCTTGGTCGCGGTTGGAGTCGAATGGCGCCAGCGTCCCATCGTAATCGAGGAGCAACACCCCCTGCGATGCACGCGCGACACCTTGCAGAAACGGCGCGAGCTCGGATTGCACTTCAGGCCTCAAAGCGTCGCTCCTTTCTTGGCGGCCCGTCTTAACGGCTCACCACCACGGATCATGCTACGGACGCGCTGGCACGAAATTTTTCCCCCACATCCTCGCGCGCATCCAAGCGGACCTCACAAAGTTCGGTGATCAGGGTGCCGGCCCAGCGGTAAATGTTGTGCTCTTTAATCACCTTTCGCATGCGCCGCATACGCAACTGCTTGTCCTCCGGCTCCATCTCTAAAGCGGCGCGGATGGCGTCGGCTGTCTGATCGATGTCGTAAGGATTGACCAGCAGGGCGTCGCGTAGTTCGCGGGCCGCGCCCGTGAACTGGCTGAGAATGAGCACGCCCCGCTCATCCCGGCGTGCGGCGAGGAATTCCTTCGCGACCAGGTTCATGCCATCGTGCAGCGAAGTCACCAGGCAGAGATCGGCAGCGCGGTAATAGGGCTCGATCTCATGATGGCTGTGCTGGCGTTTGAGAAACACGATGGGCTTCCAATTGCCGCTCTGGAAGCGCCAATTGATGCGGTCCGCCTCAGCTTCCATTTCGGCCAACAGGTCGTGATAGCGCTTGATGTGGGTGCGGCTGGGTGCTCCAATCTGCACAAAGCAAAATTTCCCCTGATAGCTCAGATATTTCTCGAGGAACCGCTCGATCGCCAGGAACCGCTCAAGAATTCCCTTGGTGTAGTCGACGCGATCGACACCGATCCCCATGAAAGTCGCTTCCACGCCCAGACTTCGCATCAGAGCTGAACGCTCAAGGTAGTTGAAGCCATGGTTGTTGTTTTCGGCGACATCGTCGTCAGTAAAGGCGACGCTGATGGGAAAAGGTCGTACCATGGTGCGGTGTTCCTGGCGGAGGACGGAAAAGTGTTCCCTGTCCACACGCGATTCGACCACGCGGTCCACGGTTTCCAGAAAGTTGTTGCAGTGCGATTGAATGTGAAACCCGATCAGGTCAGCGCCCAGCAAACCGTCCACCAACTGGCGCTGCCAGGGGCAAATGCCAAAGGCTTCCGGATTCGGCCACGGAATATGCCAGAAGATTGCCACGCGCGCATCCGGCCGTTTTTCCTTGATCAGCCGAGGCAGCAAGGCGAAGTGATAGTCCTGGACGAGCACCACCGGTTTCGCGACATCCTCGATTTCCTCGAGCACCGCGCCCATGAACTTGCGGTTGACATCCTGGTAGGCCTGCCAGTCAGCAGCACGAAAAAGCGGCCGAGTGTGCGCGATATGGCAAAGCGGCCAGAGCCCTTCGTTGGCAAAGCCGTAGTAGTACCCCTCCTCTTCTTGTTTGGTCAACCACACGCGGCGCAAGCTGTAGCGCGGATCCTCGGGAGGCACGCGCAGCCGGTCGTGAGCGTCCACGACTTCCGTGTCGGCATTGCCGCTGCCGTGCGCGATCCAGGTTCCATCACACGCATCGAGCACGGGTTCGAGCGCAGTGACCAGGCCGCTCGGCGGGACCACCACCTCGAGTGCCTTTCCGTTATGCATATGCATGTAAGGTTCACGATTCGAGACCACAAACAGGTGGCTGTCCTCCAGACGCGTGCGCAGCTGCACCGAGAGCCGATCCGCCGTCCACATGGATTCTCCCGCTTCGCGCAGGCGCGCCTCATTTTCGGCTGCATTGCGGGCGTGGCTGAGGCTCTCGGCCATGGTGGCGACTTCGCGCGCGAGCGGCCGGAACATATCGAGGTCCGGTATTCCCTGGCGAGAGGAAATCTTTCCCGTGCGCAGCGCACGCATCCACAGCGCCGCCCGTGCGATGGGTCCGGTGATGCTCCAGCGGACGATCAGCAACGTAATCAGCACGATGAGAAAGACTTGAGCCAGCACGCGAAAAAATGTCCGTCGCCACACCAGAAGAATCTGCGCACGGATATAGCTCACATCGTGCACCACCGCCAATCCGCCCACCACTCCATCCTGACCGCGAATCGGCAACGCGAGAATGTGCACCGGCACACTTCCCAGGCGAGCGAACGAACTTTCTTCATGGCCCTGCGTGATGGCCTGCGTTACCGGCGGCGGACTCACGGTGAGCGTTTTCGCAAGTTCCGGAGTCATGGCTACGACCGCGCCCTGCCGGTCATAAATGATGACACCCAGCAAGTGCTCCCGGTTGCCGAAGCGCTGCACCAGTTGCTGGAGTTCCTTCCTCGAGCCCGTATTCCAGGAACGCTCGACGTTACCGACGAGACTCTCGCCCAGCATTTCGGCGCGACGCTCCATATCGTTGCGCAACGCGCGCTTTTCACCCAGCACCTCGTAGTAGGAAAAGCCAGCAGAAACCAGCGTCACGCCGAGAATGAGAGAAACAATGAGGCGAACACTCAACAGTCGCATGCATGGTCCTTTGCCCGCTCTTTTGACGCAGCGGCGCTCCGGTAGGTTGTCATCAGAAGCGATTTCAGAGATGCGAATGCCGACTCGAAGACAAAAACTCAACAATTAGGCGGTGAAAGGGAGGCGGCAATGTACCGCCGCCCCCTTTCCCCACAGGTATCCTGCTCATGGCACCTGACTTTGGGGAGGATCAGACTGGCTCGATCGCGCTGACCCGAATCGTTCCGGTGGAGGCATCCAAAACTCCCGTAACCTTGACACTCTGGTTGAGGAAGTCCTTGGCCTTGCGCTGGTCGTCAAGCAGATAGGTGGTCTTGTTGTTGATGTCCTTCAGGACAAGTTTGTCCCCGGATTTCACGATCTTCCCGCTGAACGTCGTCACCGCTGGCGCGTTCGAATCGTCCGGTTGCATTGGCTGCTGTTGCGTTCTCGCGTTTGGCGAAGAGTCCTGTGCACTCTGCGCGAACATCGGCTGGCTTGCGAAACACAAAGCTGCACTCAGCGCCATTACTGGCAACATCATGGACAAAGCGAATTGTCTTTTCTGCATCGCAGTCTCCTTAGGGGGAGGGATTTGTGTCTGTGACCCCGGAGATGCAATTCCCCTGCCAAGAAAGCTGCGAGCCCTAAGTTGTTGATACGCCACTTACATCTGGTGGAATGAGAGACTTCGCGCAATGCCAGGCAGTGCAAGGATGACCGGCGGAGAGAAGATTGTTCCGCGCAACCGCTTTTTCACGGAGAGCACGAAGCCGGGTTTCATAAATCCGCGTTTCATTAACAATAATAACAATGATCGCGAGCCACTACCTTCCAGGGCTGCACCGTCCAGGGCTGCCCGGGGCAGGACGGCTGTCAACAGTAAAAGGCTTTGCAAGACCAAGACGCACTAACTCCGAAACAGAAGGACGTCTTCTGCCACTTTCACTCGGCGTGGCTCGGATTGGCTCGCGTCACCGCCGCCTACCCCCGAGGATATTCCGGCCCCCCCGACGGGTGCGATCGCCGCCGAAACGCCGCCAAGCATGAGTCTCAATAATATTTAATAAGTATCCGAGTGTGCCGATTTCGCCACATTCGACACCGAGCATTCTCAAAGACTTGCAACCTCGCCCAACCAGAATTGCCAGGCGCGTATTTCTTTCACAGTTCCATTTACGTATATATATGTACTTATACATATGACCATACACAGTATTCCACCTGAAACATTGTACATACAACCGGGTCGAAATGGTGGAGGAGCAAGCGCGAACGTTTTCGAATGGTAGCCCCGGCAGGAATCGAACCTGCATAGTCAGTTTAGGAAACTGAAGTCCTATCCGTTGAACGACGGGGCCTCCGAAAAACTGGAGAAATCAGGTGAGCAGGTCGCGAAACCGGTTGCCAAACCTGCCTCTGCGCCGGCCAAACCCGATCCGCCCCCGACGAAATGAACGATCTCCAGCCGGTCTCCATCGTGCAATGAAGTCTGCGGCCATTGGTCGCGGGGCACGATTTCGCGGTTCAGTTCGATCGCCACGCGATCCGGCTTAATGCCCAGTTGCTCCACCAGCGCACCCAGGGTTCCGGCAGAAAAGACCTGGTTCTCGCCATTGATCGTCAGGTTCATCAAATCAGGTTCATTCTATCTCGCATTAGTGGGAAACTAAATGGCGGCGCGCAGCTGGAACTTGCGAGTGGCAGTTCGTCCGTCGAAACTCGCTTGCACGAGAACGGAGGAATCAGTTAGTGACGCCTCATCCACTTGAAGGCTCATCTCGGCGTGGCCCTTGGCGTCGGTAAGGAACTGCGCGTAGTAGGGCGCGGCGTCCGGCCGGGTGAGGCGGAGTGTGAGGCGAGCGCCTTCCACAGTGGCGCCTCCGTCAGTGACCCGGATTTGCATGGTCAACGCGCCGCTAGAATGCACCGACCCGGCATTGATCCACTCGAGGTCAAGCTCTTTCACGGCAGCCAGCGTTTCTGGTGCATCCCGCTTGTCGAAGATGGAATCGAGCTTGCCATCGCGGATGGCATCGAGCACCTCGCGATGCAACTCGCGCAGCATCTTCTCTCTATCCTGATCACTGTTCTGCGAGCTGGCGGCCGCAGAGCCACTTTTGCCCTCCGCCGCGACGGCGCCATAGGGAACGGCCCGCTTCCCGATGCAGCGGCCCTTGACAAAGACTTGCGTTTGCAGCAACTGCTCGCCTTCGCGCGCCTCGCTCTGCACGTGGTAGACGGTGTCTTCGTGCCGAATATCGGTATTGAAACCAAAAATCATGCGGTTCAGGCTTTCCCCGGCTCTGTCAAAACAGCTTCCACCGGATAAAACTACTGTTAAAACGCGTACTTAGCTTGACACTTCCGCCAGCGAAAACTAATCTAGAACGTTTACTGTTGCGCTTGGCGCAGATTATATATACCTCCTCCTATGCCCGACAATTACTTCGCTCGCTACCTGCCTCTCCTGATGCACTTTGGCATCGCCACGGCCCTTGCGAGCGTGATTGTGATCCTTTCCCAGCTCGTTGGCCAGCATAAAGCAGGTCGGGCGAAGATGTCGCCTTATGAGTGCGGGGTTCAGCCCATCGGCGATGCTCAGGGACGGTTTTCCGTCAAGTTCTACCTGGTTGCCATGCTTTTTATATTGTTCGACGTAGAAGCCGTTTTCCTGTACCCCTGGGCGGTCATCCTGCGCGAACTTAAGATGTTTGGTTTCTGGGAGATGATGGTGTACATAGCCATCGTACTGGTCGGACTCTTCTATGTGTGGAAAAAAGGCGTGCTCGACTGGGGACTGGCCGCCGCCAAGCGGGGAAACGACTGATGCCCCTGGCTCCCCCCATCACCGACATCGAACAGTTGAAGTCGCATCCCGCCTTGGGCCGACTTATGGAGTGGAACTCGTCAGCGGTACAAGCGGTGAAGTTCGATCGCGACGAACTTACCATCTCGATTGAACAGGGCGCAATTCGTGAAGCTTGCGCTATTTTGCGTGACTCGGCAGATTGCCCATTCAATTATCTCTGCGACCTCACCTGCGTGGATTGGTATCCCTCGGAACCGCGGTTTGAGGTGGTTTACCATCTGCTCTCGATCCCAAAGAAGGAACGGGTGCGTTTGAAAGCCCGCCTTGACGGTTCCAGCCCGGCGATCGAATCAGTCACCTCGGTTTGGCCCTCAGCCAATTTTTATGAGCGTGAGGTGTTCGATCTGTTTGGCGTACGCTTCACCGGACATCCCAACCTGCAACGCATCATGATGCCCGATGACTGGGAGGGTCATCCTCTGCGGAAGGACTACCCGGTGGAAGGTTACCGGTAGGCCATGACGCAATTTCCCACTGCTGTCGCTGAATCCGACCGGGAAACTAGCTCGGGTGACCGCACTTTGATCCTGAACATGGGGCCGCAACACCCCTCGACGCACGGGGTGCTGCGCCTGGTGCTCGAAATTGACGGGGAGACCGTAGTGCGGGTGAAGCCGGAGATTGGCTACCTGCACACCGGCATCGAGAAAACCTGCGAAGCCAAGTTCTACCAGCAAGTTGTGCCGTTGACGGATCGCATCGACTACCTCTGTCCCATGACCAATAATCTCGCCTACTGCCTGGCAGTAGAAAAGTTGCTGGGGCTGGAGATTCCGCCAAAAGCACAATGGATGCGGGTTCTGATGAATGAGTTGACCCGCATCAATTCGCACCTGGTCTGGCTGGGAACCCATGCCATGGACCTGGGCGCGATGACAGTCTTTCTCTATTGCTTTCGCGAGCGCGAAGACGTTCTGCGCTTCTTCGAGATGGTCAGCGGGCAGCGGATGATGACCTCCTATTTCCGCGTCGGCGGGTTGGCGCTGGAGCCGCCGCTGGGATTCTTCAAGAAGGTCAAGAAGTTCGCTGACCGATTCCTGGGCAACGTGGACGAATATGAAGGCTTGCTGACCGGGAACCCGATTTTTGTGATGCGCACCAAGGGCGTCGCTCGCCTGAGCGCGGAAGACGCGATTGCTCTGGGCGCAGGCGGTCCAACCTTGCGTGCCAGCGGGGTCGACATTGACCTTCGCCGCGACGCTCCCTATACGGGGTACGAGAATTTCAAATTCAACGTGCCAGTCCGCACCGAAGGCGACGTGTTCGCGCGATACGTTTGCCGCGTGCAGGAGCTGCGGGAATCGATTGGCATGGTGCAGCAAGCACTGGCGGGAATGCCGGAGGGACCCATCAAAGCCGACTCGCCCAAGGTCGTGCTGCCCGACCGCGAAAAGATGAAAACACAGATGGAAGCCCTCATCTACCATTTCAAGATCATCACCGAGGGTTTCACGGTTCCGGCGGGCGAAGTTTACCAGGCGATCGAATCGCCCCGCGGCGAGATGGGGTACTACATCGTCAGCGACGGAACGGCCAAACCCTATCGCGTACACATGCGTGGACCCTCCTACGCAAATCTCCAGGCTCTGGCCAAGATGTGCGAAGGCGGGCTGATCGCGGACGTGGTTGCAGCCATCGGAAGTATTGACGTGGTTCTGGGGGATATCGACCGCTAATGCGTTTCTCCGACGAATTCGAGGCGCGTTTCGCCGAGATGCTGACGCACTATCCGACCCGGCGCTCGGCGCTGGTGCCTACGCTGCTCTACGCGCAGGATGAAGTCGGCTTTATGAGCGACGAAGTTATTGCCGAACTTGCTCAACGACTGGACCTGACCGAACTGGAAGTCCGCAACGTGATCAGTTACTACTCGATGCTGACCACAAAACCGCGTGGAAAGTACAACGTGCAGGTGTGCACCAATATCGCGTGCATGCTCCGCGGCGGCGAAGAACTGTTTGACTACTGCAGGAAAAGGCTAGGCATCGGCCACAAGGGCACGACGCAAGACGGCTTGTTCTCGCTCGAAGAAGTGGAATGCATTGGCGCGTGCAGTTGGGCTCCGGCAGTGCAGGTGAATTACGACTTTCACGAGAACCTGACGAACGGAAAGATGGAACAGATCTTGGACGAGTGCAAAAAAGAAATTGAATGACTGATTTCATTGAGTCATTGAATCATTTCGCAATGAGTCAATGATTCAATGCCTCAATGACTAAATCAAAAAATGGCAACTCTCGTTTCCCATCCCGACGAGGTACGCGTGATCTCGAAGCGCTTTGGTCAGGGCGCTACGAATATCGATCGCTATCTCCAACTGGACGGCTACAAAGCTGTCCAGAAGGCGCTCGCCATGCAGCCGGACGCCATCATCAATGAAGTCAAGAATTCCGGCCTGCGCGGACGCGGTGGTGCCGGATTCAGCACGGGAATGAAGTGGTCGTTTGTCCCCAAGCAATCGGCCAAGCCGAAATACGTGCTCTGCAATGGCGATGAGAGCGAACCCGGCACCTGTAAAGACCGCCTGATTTTCGAACACGATCCGCACTCGGTTATTGAAGGGGTAATGATTGCCGCGCTCGCGGTTGGTTCTAATACCGGCTATATCTATGTTCGCGGCGAGTATCGTTATCTTTCCGTGATCATGCAGAAGGCGATCAAAGACGCGTACGCGAAAGGCTTCCTGGGCAAGAACATTTTTGGCAGCGGATACGATCTCGACATTTTCTGGCACGGTGGAGCGGGCGCTTACGAAGTGGGCGAAGAATCCGCGTTGATGGAATCGCTGGAGGGCAAGCGCGGCATTCCGCGCATCCGTCCACCCTTCCCTGCCGTGGTCGGTCTGTGGGGCGGCCCGACGGTCATTAATAATGCGGAAACGCTAGCCGCAGTGCCGCACATCATTCTGGGCGGCGCGGATTGGTACGCGAAACTTGGCACGCCGAAGAATGGCGGCACACGACTGTTTTGCCTCGCCGGAAATCTCAACAAGCCGGGCGTCTACGAACTTCCAATGGGCTATAACCTCAAGAAGATGATCTATGAGGTCGGCGGCGGAATTTGGAACGGGCGCAGTTTGAAAGCTGTGGTTCCGGGTGGATCTTCAACCCCGGTGTTGCTGCCAGAGGAAATCGATATCGCGATGGACTTCGACTCGGTGGCGAAGGCGGGTTCGATGCTGGGCTCCGGCGGCGTGGTGGTTCTCGACGACACTGCGTGCATCGTCAAGTTCGCACTGCGCACGATGAAGTTTTACCGCCACGAGAGCTGTGGATGGTGTATTCCCTGCCGCGAAGGCACGGACTGGCTCGAGAAAACCTTGAGGCGCTTCCATGCAGGCGCTGGAACAAAGAAGGACATCGACAACATTTACTACCTGTCGGAGAACATGTTGGGGAAAACATTCTGTCCCCTCGGAGACGCGGCCGCGATGCCGACGATGGCGTTCGTGAAGAAGTTCAGAAAAGAATTTGAAGATCACCTGGACGGAAAACCGTGCCCATTTGAAAAGGCGGGCGCGGCGGAACCGGTCCTGGCCTAGAGAGCCTGATGCCTGACGTAACACTTACAGTCGACGGAAAGAAGATCACGGCGGCCGCGGGATCGCTGCTGATCGAAGCCTGCAAGAGCGTGGGTATCGAGGTTCCATCTTTTTGCTACTATCCCGGGCTCTCGTTGCAGGGGGCCTGCCGCATGTGCGTAGTGAAGATCGAGAAGATGCCCAAGCTGCAGACCGCCTGCACGACGGTGGTAACCGAGGGCATGATCGTCGCGACCGACAGCGATGAGGTGCGTCAGGCCCGCAAGGCGATGGTCGAGCTGCTGCTCGGCAACCATCCGCTGGATTGCCCGGTATGCGATGCGGGCGGCGAATGCGAACTGCAGGACATGACGTTCTCTTACGGCGCCTCCGAATCGAAATTCACGGAGGCCAAGAACCACACGGAAGAACAGCAGTGGTCTCCGGTAGTGTATTTCGACCGGCCGCGCTGCATCCTGTGCTATCGCTGCGTGCGGGTCTGCGGCGAAGGTATGGACGTGTGGGCGCTCGGCGTGCAGAACCGTGGCGTAAGTTCGATCATCGCGCCGAATCAAGACGACCATCTCGACTGCGAAGAGTGCGGTATGTGTATCGACATTTGCCCGGTCGGTGCGCTCACGTCCGGCGCGTACCGCTATAAGACGCGTCCGTGGGAAATGAACCACGTGGGCACTATTTGCACTCACTGCGGGGATGGCTGTAAGACCACGCTCGGCGTGCGCCAATGCGACACCGGGGCGGAGATCGTCCGCGGTGACAACCGCGACAAAAGCGGGATCAATAACGATTTCCTCTGCGTCAAGGGCCGTTACGCCTTCGACTTTGCGCACCATAAAGACCGCCTCACCGAGCCGCTCATTCGTAAGAATGGCAAGCTGACTGCCGCGACTTGGGAAGACGCTTTTGAGTTGATCGGCAAACGATTGCAAGAGGTTCGCGATCACGACGGCGGAAGCGCGATCGGCGTGGTCGGATCGAATCGCACGACCAACGAAGAAAACTACCTTCTGTCGAAATTTGCCCGCGTCGTGCTCAAGACCAATAACGTCGATCATCACCGCACCGCAGACTACCCTGCGCTGGCGGCAGCGCTGCATGGCAAGCCCGGAAGAACGGCTTCCATGCGCGAGGTGTTGAACGCGCCCGCGATTCTGCTCATCGGCAACGATCCTACGAATCAGCATCCGCTGCTCGCGTGGCAGATCCGGACTAACGTGCGGTTGCGGCGTGCGAAGCTTTACGTCATCAACCCCGCGCCCATCAAGTTACGGCGTCAGGCGGCGGGATTCGGCTTGCTTCCCGCCGGCGCCGAAGCGAAAGCCGTTGCGTTTCTTTCGGGCGATGATTCCCTGCTCGATTCGCTGGCGAGTGATGGCACGAGCCGCGACGCATGGATCGAGCTGCGCGAGAAGATCCGCGCCGAGCAAAACATGGTTATTGCTTTCGGATCTGAGGTGCGCGGCCACGACATCGGGAAGTTGGCGGAGTTTGCCGCAACCTTGACCGCAGCAAAGCTGATCTGCCTGGGCGATTATGCGAACTCGCGCGGGGCCAGCGAAATGGGGCTTTACCCCGATCTTCTGCCGGGTTATGAACCTCTCGCCGACGCTGGCAAATTCCACCGGGAATGGGGCAAGCTACCCGCGGAAGAGGGCGTCAGCCTACCGGAAATGATGGAAGAGGCGAAGGCCGGCAAATTGAAGGCGCTTTACGTGGTGGGCTCCAATCCAGTCGGCCGTTTGGGCATCGACCCGTTTGCGTTCTCGAAAGCCTTTGTGGTGGTTCAGGACATGTTCCTGACCGAAACCGCGAACATCGCAGACGTGGTTTTGCCGGCAGCGAACGCGTACGAAAAAACGGGGACTTATACGAACACCTGCGGCGATTTGCAACTCGTCAAGAAGGCTGGCGAAGTCACCAACACCAAGTCCGATTTTGAGATGATCGTTCGCGTCGCCGACGCCATGGGCTTCGATGTGCCCGGTCTGGTCCCCTTCGGCAGCGGGACACACTCCGACATGGGTCAAACCCGCGGCGCGCAATCGGGCGAGGCGGATCGCCATGCAGTATGGCTCGAAGCGCACAACCTGGAACCGAAAATGACGCCGTTCGATCCCATGGCGATTCTCGATGAAATCCAGCGCGTGGTTGCCGGCTACGATATTTCGCGGATGAATCTGCTGGCTGGCAATGATCAGCATCTTGAGATTGCCGAAAGCGGCGCGAGCGTGGCTCAGAACCCGGAACTCATCGTCCCGGCCAACGACGATTTGTTCAGCTCGGGCACACTGGGACGGTATTCCAAGACTTTGAATTCAGTTTTCGAAAACAAGTCCGCAGACTCAGAGGTCGCGGCTGACTAAGCAAGATCAACAGCACGCGGGCAGGAGTGCTCGCGCCACACGGACAATAGAGACACTTCGTTGAGCATAACGACATTCGTCATCATTTCGATTATCAAGTCGCTTGCCGTAGTCGGCGTTCTGCTGACGGCGGTGGCGTACAGCGTCTGGCTGGAGCGCAAGGTGTCGGCGCACATCCAGAACCGCTGGGGTCCCACGCGAGTTGGGCCGTTCGGCCTGCTGCAGCCGCTCGCCGATGGCGTCAAATTCATTTTCAAGGAAGATTTGACCCAGCCGCATGTCTACAAGCCGCTCTACATCGCGGCGCCCATGATCGCACTCGTCTTTGCGATCACATCGATTTCAGTGATCCCGTTCGGCAACTGGGTCAGCATCGGCCCTTGGGATACCTACCTGCAGATTACTGACGTGAACATCGGACTGCTGGTTGTGCTTGGCATTACTTCGATGGGCGTGTACGGTGTGGCGCTTGCCGGATGGTCTTCGAACAACAAGTATTCCCTGCTCGGCGGACTGCGGGCCAGCGCCCAGATGATCAGCTATGAAGTTTCGCTCGGCCTCGCGCTGGTGGGAGTGGTGATCATCGCTGGCAGCCTCAGTCTGCGCGACATCGTGGACGCGCAACGCCATTTGCGCTGGAACATCTTTCTCCAGCCGGTGGCGTTTTTCATCTACCTGATTTCGGCCTATGCGGAGACTAACCGCACGCCGTTCGATCTGCCGGAAGCGGAGTCGGAACTGGTGGCCGGCTATCACACCGAATATAGCGCCATGAAATTCGCCATGTTCTTCATGGCCGAGTACGCGAACATGGTGACGGTGGCTTGTCTGGCCACATTGATGTTTTTCGGAGGTTGGCTGGGCCCGGTTTTCGGACCACCGATTCTGCAAATGATTTTGCCGGTCGTCTGGTTCTGCCTAAAGGTTTTCTTTTTCATGTTTCTGTACGTCTGGGTGCGTTGGACCTTACCCCGCTTTCGCTATGACCAACTCATGGCGTTCGGATGGAAGGTTCTTCTCCCCCTGGCCGTAGCGAACATTGTGGTTACGGCACTGATTGTGGCGTGGAGAGCTTAACGGCAGTTCTCAGTTCCCGGCTCTCAGTTCCCAGTTCAGATCTGGGTTTACTGAGAACTGAGAACTGGGAACTGAGAACTCGCACAAAATGTTTCATCTAATTCTATTTCTGTTTTTCGGAGCGATCTGCGTGGCGGGGGCTGTGAACCTGCTGGTGCAGAGCCATCCTATCAACAGCGCGCTGTCGTTGATTGTGGTGATGGGCTCGCTCGCCGCCGAGTATCTTCTGTTGGGAGCGGAATTTCTGGCGGCTGTTCAAGTGATTGTCTACGCTGGCGCGATCATGGTGTTGTTTGTGATTACCATCATGCTGCTGAATGCCGGCAAAGAAGAACGCAGCAAGGGCAGCCGGGTCGCAACCCTGCTTGGCGTCCCCGGCGTGCTTATCGGCGGTGTGCTCGTCGCCTGGACGCTTCTCCATCGCTCCGACATGCAGTCAGTGCCCATCGGCGCGTTGTGGGGTGATCCCAAGGGTATAGCGCGGCTTCTTTTCCACGACTTTCTGCTGCCCTTTGAAGTCACGTCGGTGCTGATCCTGATCGCCATCATGGGCGCGGTCGTCCTTGCCAGCCGACCGGAAGCCGCGGCCCGCGGCGCGAGAAAGGACGGAAAGTAAGATGGTTCCCCTCTCTGACTATCTCGTGTTAAGCGGAATCCTGTTCGCATGCGGTGTGCTCGGGTTCCTGATCAAGCGCAACATCATCACCATTTTCATGTCGATCGAGCTGATGCTGAACGGCGTGAATCTTTCATTCGTGGCTTTCGCCGCGCGTTGGCATGCGCTCAGCGGACAAGTCTTCGTCTTCTTCGTGATGGTAGTGGCCGCCGCTGAGGCTGCGGTGGGTCTGGCGATCATTATTGCCGTCTATCGCACGCGTGAAACTTTGAACGTCGACCAGGTCAATCTGCTCAAGTTATGACGCCGACTCTCAATCCGTTGCTCTGGGTCATTCCAATTCTTCCGCTCGCCGGGGCGGCGATCAATGGCTTCTTCGGCGGGAAAGCCTCGAGAAAGGCGATCTCCGCCGTCGCGCTGGTGTTTTGTGGCGCGGCATTCTTCGTGGCGGTATTGATCGCGGCGAATTTCTCATCCGCATCCGCGCCCTACTCTTTTCCCCTCGCGCACTGGCTCCGTTCAGGGACCTTTACTGTAGATTTCGAGTTTTACCTTGATCAACTGTCTCTGGTGATGCTGCTCGTCGTCACCGGCGTCGGCTTCCTCATCCACATCTACTCGGTCGGCTACATGTGGGAGGACGACGGCTACTACCGTTTCATGTCGTACATGAATCTGTTCATGTTCTTCATGCTGACGCTGGTGCTGGCGAAGAACTACCTGGTCATGTTCATCGGCTGGGAGGGCGTGGGGTTGGCGTCGTATCTGCTGATCGGCTTCTGGTTTACAAAGGATTCAGCGGCGGCAGCCGGCAAGAAAGCATTCATCGTCAATCGGATTGGCGACTTCGGATTTCTGATTGCCCTCTTCCTGATCATCAAGCATTTTGGATCGCTCGACTTCACGCACGTTTTTGCGGCGGTGCGAACACTGCCCGCGGAGACTGGCGGCGCTGGATTGCTCACGGCAATCGGCTTGCTGCTGATGGTCGGCGCGGCCGGCAAGTCGGCCCAGATCCCTCTTTATGTCTGGTTGCCGGATGCCATGGAAGGGCCCACTCCGGTTTCCGCATTGATCCATGCGGCAACCATGGTGACGGCGGGGGTATATATGGTGGCGCGGTCGTCGGTGATCTTTGAGCACGCGCCGATGGCGATGATGGTGGTCGCGATCATTGGAACGCTCACCGCTCTGTTTGCAGCGACCATCGGCATTGCCCAGACCGACATCAAGAAAGTGCTGGCCTACTCCACGGTCTCGCAGCTCGGCTACATGTTCATGGCCTGCGGCGTGGGCGCATTCTCGGCGGGCATCTTCCACCTGATGACGCACGCGTTCTTCAAGGGCCTGTTGTTCCTGGCTGCAGGTTCAGTAATTCACGGCGTCGGCGGTGAGCAGGACATGCGAAAAATGGGCGGCCTGCGGCTGTACATGCCGTGGACGTTCGCCACGATGGGGATTGCAACCCTTGCCATCGCCGGCATCCCGCCGTTCGCGGGTTTCTGGTCCAAAGACGAGATTCTCTGGAAAGCCTTCGGCGCCAGTTGGGTGTATTGGTTGATCGGCGTGATTACCGCTTTCATCACGTCCTTCTATATGTTCCGCCTGATGTACATGACATTCGGCGGCGACGATTACCGGGGAGCTGTGGCGCCGGAAGCGCACGGTCACGGTGATCTTGGTCATAGCGTTCCCGATCACGGGCAAACCCCGGGCCACGGGGAGCCGCACGAGAGCCCATGGGTGATGCTCGGTCCGCTGGTCATCTTAGCCCTGCTGTCGGTGGTTGGAGGATTCGTCGGATACGGGAATCGGTTTGAACATTTTCTCGCTCCAGTTTTCCAGGGCGCGACGGGAATTGCGCCCGAGACCTCTCCCGAATCCGCTAGAAGCACGCACGAGTATCTACTGATGGGCATTTCCGTTAGCGTTGCTGGTCTCGGATGGTTCGTGGCATATCTGCTCTACAGCCGTTTGCCGCAGCTGCCGGCGCGCATCGCCGCCGGCCTCAGCGGGCTCTACCGCGCAGTAGCCAACAAGTACTACATCGATGAGCTTTACGCCGTTCTTTTCGTCAAGCCGCTGGTTGAGGGTTCGACCACAATTCTTTGGCATGGCGTTGACCAGGGAGTGATCGATGCCGCGGTTAACAACTCGGCTGACGCTGCGCGCCACGTCTCTGACAACGC
This sequence comes from uncultured Acidobacteriaceae bacterium, assembly GCA_963730845.1. Lineage (GTDB taxonomy): Bacteria > Acidobacteriota > Terriglobia > Terriglobales > Acidobacteriaceae > Acidiflorens. The sequence goes on from CAVSTM010000012.1 coordinate 247,353, forward strand.
GCGCCACATGCAGTCGGGCAATCTGCGGTCATATGCGGGCTGGGTGGCCGCTGGGGGAGCAGTTGTGATCGCCTACATGGTCTGGATGGGAGTGCGATGAACGTGAGCGCGATGATTGTGGCCTCGCCAAATATGGACAGCCTCGGTCCCGTCATTCTTTCGCTCGTGACTTTCATCCCCGCCGCCGGCGGACTATTGATTCTGCTGATCCCACGCCGCGATCGGGACATCAAGCTGTTTGCCTTGGTCATTTCCATACTCGCATTCGTGGCCTCGCTGCATTTGCCAGTCCACCTGCATCGCGATCTCAACCCCTTCAAGTTCGAGATCGACAAAGTCTGGATCACGACCCCCAACATTCACTTCCACATGGGCATTGACGGAATTTCCGTCTGGCTGGTGCTCCTGACCACGTTCCTCACTCCCCTGTGCGTGCTGATTTCGTGGAATTCGATCCACGCGCGGGTGAAGGAATTCTTCATTCTGCTGCTTCTTCTGGAAACAGCCCTGATCGGCGTTTTCACTTCCCTCGACTTATTCCTGTTCTACTTTTTCTATGAAGCGACGCTGATTCCGATGGCGCTGCTGATCGGCATGTATGGCCACGGACGCAAGGTCTACGCTGCGGTAAAGTTTTTTCTGTTCACCATGATCGGCTCGATGTTCATGCTGGCAGCGGTTGTGTGGCTCTATACCAAGACAGGCACTTTCGATTTTGTGGTCATACAGAATGCTATTCGCACCGGAAGCGTGCCCGGATTCGAACAAGCCTCGCTGTGGCTTTTCCTCGGCTTTTTTATCGCCTTTGCGGTCAAGGTCCCAATCTTCCCGCTTCACACCTGGCTGCCCGACGCGCACGTAGAGGCACCAACGGCTGGATCAGTGCTGCTGGCCGGCGTGCTGCTGAAGATGGGTACGTACGGCCTGTTGCGTTTTAATGTCGGCCTGTTTCCCGAGCAAGCGCACCGCAACGCGCCCTGGATCATGGTGCTGGCGTTGATCGGCATTATCTACGGCGCGCTGGTGTCGCTGGTGCAGCCGAATATGAAGAAACTGATCGCCTATTCATCGGTCAGCCACCTTGGATTCGTCGTCCTCGGAATTTTTAGCTTCACCGCCGCCGGGCTTAACGGAGCCGTCTTCGTCATGCTGGCCCACGGAGTCGCCACGGGCGGGCTCTTCATGCTCGCGGGCATTCTTTATGAGCGTCGGCACACCTACGAGATCACCGAGTTTGGCGGGCTTGCCACACCCATGCCTAAGTACGCCACCTTCTTTCTGGTCACCGTGCTCGCTTCGCTCGGACTGCCACTGCTGAACGGCTTTATCGGCGAGTTTCTGGTGCTGAGTGGAGCATTCCAGGCGCGCCCGATTTATGGAATCCTGGCCGCGACCGGAGTGATCTGGAGCGCCTGCTACCTGCTCTGGATGTATCAGCGCGTCTTTTTCGGCAAGGTGAGTCACGAAGTCAATAACACGCTGGCCGATCTCAACCTGCGCGAGACGGCTGCACTTTGGCCGATTGCGGTTGCCGCTCTGGTGATGGGCGTTGCGCCCCTGGTATGGCTCAGCGCGATTGATCCGGCGGTGCAAGCGGCTCTCTCTCCGTTCACACAATTGGCCAGCAAGGTGGTGGGCCAGTGACGATCGTGACGGCGTTCGCGCGTTTATTGCCTGGCCTGCTGGCGCAGGTGCAGACTTCCATGCCACCGCCCGGCACCGACTACATGCGTATCCTGCCGGAACTGGTGCTCTCGATCTTCGGCATGCTCGTAATGATCGTCGACCCCCTGCTCGACGAAGAAGATAGTCACAAGTCGCTCGGCACGATCGCGCTGATCGGCGCGCTGGCGGCGCTGGCGGCGACGTTCTGGATGGCGCAGTATCCCGGAACCGCGTTTTGGAACATGGTTAGGGTGGATGGCTTCAGCGTCTTCTTTCACGTGCTTGTCATCGCAATCGCGGCCGTCGCCATCCTCAGCTCTTTCGAATACTTGCGAGTGCAGCGCATCCGCGCCGGAGAATACTACGGGCTGATCCTGTTCGGGACGGTTGGCATGTGCCTGATGTCGTCCGCGATCGAACTCGTACTTATTTTTATTGCTCTGGAAATCTCGTCGATCTCGACCTATGTGCTGGCGGGCTTCCGGCAGCGCGAAGCTTCGAGTAGTGAATCTTCGCTGAAGTACTTTCTGCTGGGATCGTTCGCCACGGCGTTCTTCCTTTATGGCGTCGCGCTTATGTTCGGCGCGACCGGTTCCACCAACATTGACGTGATCAGCCCGGTGCTCCGCTCTGGCAACGTGCCGGTTCTGGCCTATGTTGCGACGGCGCTCATGTTCGTGGGTTTGGGCTTCAAAGTCGCCTCGGTACCCTTTCATGTATGGACTCCCGACGTCTACGAAGGCGCCCCGGCTCCCGTCGTCGGATTGATGTCGACCGGCCCCAAAGCGGCGGCATTCGCGGTTTTGCTGCGCGTCATGTTCGAAGCAAACGCTCCTGGGCGCTTCTGGCTGATCTGGGTTTCGGCCGCGCTGACCATGACACTGGGAAATGTGTGCGCCCTCGTGCAGAACAACGTCAAGCGCCTGCTCGCGTATTCTTCGATCGCCCACGCCGGATATCTGCTGGTCGCGTTCGCCGCCCAGCCCGAACTCGGCACATCGGCGGCGATGTTCTACACAGCCGCCTATGCTGCCATGAACGTAGGAGCGTTTGCCGTCGTCGGCCACTTCGCGAACGCAGGTGAAAAGTACGTCACTCTAGAAGATTACTCGGGCCTCGGTAGGACGTCGCCCGCGCTGGCGGCGACTTTCACATTTTTCCTGATGTCATTGATCGGCATTCCGATCACGGGTGGCTTCTTCGCGAAGTTCTACGTGTTGAGTGCCGCTCTGAAATCGAATCTGGTGGGCTTGGCGATCATACTGGTGCTGAATAGCGCCGTGGGCGCCTATTATTACCTGCGGATTATCGTCATCATGTACATGCAGGAGCCGCGGGGGGTTCCCGTCACTCCTGTGCCCGCCGCGACCGGGCTCGCCATTGCGGTTTGCGTGCTGCTTACGCTTTACCTCGGAGTGTTGCCGGGACGCATACTCGATTACGCCAGCCATTCCGCACCCCAATTTGTGAACGAGACTGCCCCGGCGGCAGCGCCTGTTTCTCTTTCAGCGGACCAGTAGGTGGTGATTGCCAACGTAGCACGAATGGATGGGTGGCAAGTTTGTGAACCGCGCGCGTAGCTTGGGTTCTGATGTCAGCAGCGAGCGCATGCAGCAGTGGAAATCGAGCGCATGCCGTCATTGACAATCGCCGTCATAGTCGGCATTATTAGTTGCACAAGTTTTGCCAGAAAAGAGTCCTGGCCCCGGAGGAAGTATGGTTCAGTTTTTCCGCAGTATCTGCACCGACGAACAAGGACAAGACATCGCTGAATATGCGGTCATGCTCGCCGTCATCCTGGTATTGGTGATCGGTACGGTGCGTTTGATCGGGACCAACGCCAACAACGTATTCTCCAGTGTTGCCAGTTCGATCCCGCAGTAATTTCGATCATGAGTTTTTCGAAGACATTGATATCGCAAGCATTACGGTATAAATCACTTATGACTCGATTTAGCACCTTCCGACTGTTTGGCCGCTATTGCTTTTCATTCGCGGCTGAGGTGCAGGATCGGAGCCAGTCACCAGGGTAAGAGAGACAGCTCAAAGATTCCGCCAACGCCGCGAGAGAATCGCGGCTTTTGTTTTTGGCAGCAATGGAAAGGTTATCGCCATGATTGTGAACATGTCCGACAGCGCCACCGAACAACAGATCGAGCACATCATTCAACGTATCCGCGAAGCCGGATTCCAACCTCACGTCACGCGTGGAACCGAGCGCACCATCGTTGCTGCAGTAGGCAGCGGCGGACGCCGACATGAAATCGAGGCTCTTTCGGTCGCGCCCGGCGTGGACAACGTAGTCGCGATCGCCCAGCCCTTTAAGCTCGTCAGCCGGCAAACCCGGCCGCAGGGGTCGGTAGTCAGCGTTGGTGGGGGAAAGACCGGCGGCATAACGATCGGCGAAATAACGATCGGTGGGCCCGAAGTAGTCGTTATTGCCGGTCCCTGCTCGGTGGAGTCACGCGAGCAACTGCTCGAGACCGCCGAAGGGGTAAAGCGTGCCGGCGCGACAATGTTGCGCGGCGGAGCCTACAAACCGCGTACCTCGCCGTATGAGTTCCAGGGTTTGGGAATTGAAGCGTTGAAGATTTTGCGGGAAGCACGTGAACTCACTGGCCTCCCAGTTGTGACCGAGGTCATGAGCACGGAAGACGTCGACCTCATCTGCGAGTATGCCGATATGCTCCAGGTCGGCGCGCGCAACATGCAGAACTTCGCTTTGCTGCGAAGGCTCGCGACCGTCAAGAAACCGATTTTACTGAAGCGTGGAGCCTCGGCCACGGTGAAGGAGTGGCTGCTGGCCGCGGAGTACCTGCTTTCCGGCGGGAACGATCAGGTTGTCCTGTGTGAGCGCGGAATCAAGACATTCGAAACCGCCACTCGCAACACGTTCGACCTTTCGGCCGTCGCCCTCGCCAAAGAACTTTCGCACCTGCCGGTGGTGGCTGATCCGTCGCACGGCACCGGCAAGCAGAGCCTGATCGGGCCGGTTTCGCGGGCGGCGATTGCCGTCGGAGCCGACGGCATCATCGTCGAGGTGCACCCTTGCCCCGAGCGCGCGCTTTCCGACGGACCGCAGTCTCTGGAGATCCCGCAATTCGAGCGCGTGATGCGCGGATTGAGTGCTCCACTGCGTCCCGTGCTTCAGCCCGCAGCACACGAAATTGGGCGTTGATCGCAAAGCTCGCTACGGGTCAGCCGCAAATTCGCGGCGTCGTGGAGAACTCTACTTGACGTCTCCGCAGTCCGGGCCCAAGTACTTAGAGCTAATGGTGAAGTCCATGGTCATTGTATGGCCGTTGGCGTTGGTGACAGAGTGCATCGTACCCTTGACGTTATCGGAACCGAGGGCTTCCATCGCAAGAGTCCCATCGGACGACGACTGTTTTTCTTCACAATGAAACTTCACTTCTAGCTTGCTGCCCGTTGAATTTACGAGGGTGCGGGTGCAATCCCCGCGATTGGCGCTAAAGGCGGAGTGCTTTTCCAGCTTCTCTTTGGTGACGCATTCTTTGCGGACGTCGGTGCTCGACCCACCCTTCATCATGGCCTCTATGCGAGCACGCTGCTCCGGAGGCATCTTGGCGAGCGCGTCGGGAGGAGTGTTAGGAGTGGCTGGCATTCCGGTCATAGAATGAGTTACGGTGACTTCCCACAAGCCCTCCTTAACGTTGAGGGGCGTGATATTGTCGCCGGCCCATAAGGACAGCGAGCAAAGAACGAGTGGGGCTAGTACGAAGAGAGACCCCCCGGCTCTGCCGGGGAGGCAGTAAAAGTTTGACAGATACAGGAGTCCATCGCGGAAACTCCCTAACGTGAGCCGCCAAGCACACGAAAAGGAGTTTCACGATGGACGAAATGGAAAGCCTAAGCCATACGAAGTGGGAGTGCAAATACCATGTGGTATTCATTCCGAAGTGCCGCAGAAAGACGCTCTACGGGGAACTGCGGCAGCACTTGGGAGAGGTGTTCCGCAAACTGGCCACGCAGAAGGAAAGTCGAATTGAAGAAGGGCACCTTTTGCCCGATCACGTGCACATGATGATCGCGATACCGCCGAAGTATGCGGTGTCGCAAGTGATCGGGTTTATCAAAGGGAAGAGCGCGATTCACCTGGCACGGGTGTATGGAGAGAGGAAGAGAAACTTCGTGGGCCAGCATTTCTGGGCGCGCGGGTACTACGTGTCCACGGTGGGGCGGGATGAGACGGTGATTCGCGACTACATCCGGAACCAGGAGCAAGAGGACAAGCGCTTGGACCAAATGAATCTGTGGCGCTAACCGGTCACCGTTCCGGTGGCCCCAGAACTTCGGGGCCGCGTTAGCGACCCCGCACAGCCGCTTTGAGCGGCTCACAAACTAAAGCCCCCGGCTCTGCCGGGGGATATTTACAAGAAACTTGTTGCGCATCAGCACTCTCCTGGTGCTATCTGATTTTGTTGCGTGAACAGCATTACATGCCGCGAATTGCGGAGCAAACTTATTTTGGGACGGATGGTTGCCGGAAGTGGTGCGCTGGCCAACCGTTCTTGAAAGTGATTGAGCGCGGTCAGCCCTCGCTGCAAGTGCTCTTACACCCATCGAGACGACGGAGAGCGGAATGCAATCTCGCGATTTCGTTTTTTGGGAAGTAGACGTACAAGCTGATTTCATGCTCCCCGGTGGCAAACTCTACGTTCCAGGAGCCGAGAAACTTCTGTCCAACATCAGGAAGTTAACGGACGCGGCGCGGCGCGGCGAGGTGTTTCTGGTTTCACATGGAGACTTTCATCCTGTTAATGACCCTGAGTTCAGGCATTTCCCTCCCCATTGCCTGAAAGGGTCGCCCGGAGCGGATCTTCTGCCGGATGCTGTGACAGACAACTACGTCAGAATCGAGAATGACCCGACCCTGAAGCTGCCTGAGGATCTCTCCAGGTACCAGCAGATCGTCCTGGAGAAGCAAACTCTGGATATTTTTGAGTCTCGCCATGCGGACGCCTTAGTCGAACGCTTAGGAGACGCCGCGGAATTTGTCGTGTTTGGAGTCGTCACGGAATACTGCATCAGTTGCGCGGTGAAAGGGTTGTTGAAGCGAAATCGGCGGGTGGCGGTGGTCCGCGACGCGATTGAAACTCTGGCGCCGGAGGTCGGGAATAAAGCGCTGGCGGAACTGCAAAGCCTGGGAGCAACGCTGGTTACGACTGACGAAATCCTCGGACAATTGCATCGAGCCCGCCTCTGATCATCGCACATGATTTCTACGATAGGAGCATGCCCGCGATCGAAGCCGACATCAGGTTGGCCATGGTTCCAGCCAGCATGGCGCGAATGCCGAGTTTCGCCAGCTCTCCGCGCTTATTCGGAGCTAACGCTCCAATTCCGCCCAACTGAATTCCGATCGAGCTCAGATTAGCAAAACCACAAAGCGCGAAGGTAGCGATGGTGAACGAACGCGGGTCGAGCACACCTCTCTGAGGCCCAAGCATGGAGAACGCAACAAGCTCATTCAACACCATGCGTGTGCCAAGCAGGTTGCCGATGGCGCGACAGTCATGCCAAGGGATTCCGATGACCCAGGCGACAGGCGCGAACAATGTGCCGAAGATCTGTTGCAGGCTTGATGGAAACCACATTATTCCGAGCCGGTTGTGAATGCCACCAAGCACGCCGTTGGCGAGCGCGATTAGCGCGAGGAATGCAATCAGCATGGCGGCGATATTGAGCGCGAGACCCAGACCGTCGGTGGTGCCGCGGGCAATCGCGCCCAGCAGGTTTTCCTTCTTCTCCGCGTCAACCTCCTCGTCACTCATGACCACACGGCCGGCAGTCTTTGGAACCTCCGTCTCAGGCACCAGCATTTTTGCCATCAGGATGGTACCCGGCGCGGTCATGATCACCGCGCTCAGCAGATGTTTGGGTTCGATGCCGAAAGCGACATAGGCCGCCATGATGCCTCCGGAAACGTGGGCCATGCCGCTGGTCATCACGGTCATTAATTCGGAGCGAGTCAGGTCGGAAAGGAATGGGCGGATGGTAAGCGGGGCTTCCGTCTGGCCCATGAAAATACTCGCCGCCACGTTTAGAGATTCGGCGCCGCTCGCGCCCATGAAGCGGGTCATCACCTTCGCAGCCAATTTGATGATGAATTGCATGATCCCGTAGTGATAGAGCACGGCGAAAAACGCGGCGATAAAAATAACGGTCGGCAGCACCTGGAACGCAAAGAAGAATCCCATCGGTGAGCCCTGCGCGCCAAGCCCACCGAAGACGAACTTCGAGCCCTCGAATGAATAGCTAAGCAAGCGATTGACCGCGGCTCCCGCCTTTTCGAATAGTTGGCGTCCAATTTCAATTTTCAGGACAAAGATGGCGAACACAACTTGCAAGCCCAGGCCCCAGGCAACCGTCTTCTTGTTAATGGCGCGGCGGTTGGTGGAAAACGTATAGGCGAGACCCAACATGGTGAGCAGACCGAGAATGCCAGTGAAACGTCCCATCTTTTTCCCCTTTGGTAAATCAGTGTTCCCCTTTGTAAATCGCGCGATGAACCAAGGATGGTTTGTGCGCGGGCGCGGCGGCTGCGATTTGATAGCTCTCTTGCAGCAACGTTCTTGCGGGCGCGGCCTGTGCGTCGGAGTGGCAGTGGATGGTGCAAAGCGACTCGCCGGCAGAAACTTTGTCACCGAGCTTCTTGTGAACGACGATGCCGACGGCGGGATCGACGGAATCTTCCTTGCGCTCGCGGCCTCCGCCCAGGATGACGCAGGCGGTGCCGACCTGTTCGCAAGCGATCGCAGTCACGAATCCGGCTTTGGGGCTGGGCACTTCGACGCGGTGATCGGTGCCCGGAAGCCGCGTCGGATCATCGATCACGCTGATGTCGCCTCCCTGCAACTCGACCATCTGGCGGAATCTCTCGAACGCTTTGCCGGACGCAATGACTTCCTCCGACCGCTGCTTGCCCTGCGATATTGTCTTGGAGGCGCCGCCGAGATAGAACATCCAGGCTGCCAAGTCGAGGCACAAATCGCGCAGGTCTGCCGGTCCGCCGCCGTGTAATACCTCAATGCACTCCTGCACTTCTAGCGCGTTGCCAACCATACGGCCGAGCGGCTGGTTCATGTCGGTGATGAGCGCGACCATCTGCTTGCCCATGCGCTCGCCAGTTTCGACCATGAGTTCGGCGAGGAAGACGGCGTCCTCTTCTTTTTTCATGAATGCCCCTGAGCCGGTCTTCACGTCGAGCACCAGAGCGTCGGTGCCCTCGGCGAGTTTCTTGCTCATGATGGAGGCACAGATGAGATACGGGCTCTCTACGGTGCCAGTAACGTCGCGCAACGCGTAGAGCTTGCGATCGGCGGGAGCGATTTTCTCGGTCTGGCCAATCATGCAACATCCGCAAGCCTTGAGAACGCGTTGGAATTCGGGCACCGCGAGACCTACGCGAAATCCAGGGATGGATTCGAGTTTGTCGAGCGTGCCGCCGGTGTGGCCCAGTCCGCGGCCGCTAATCATGGGGACGTAGAGGCCGCCAGCAGCGACCAGCGGGGCCAGCACGAGCGAGGTCTTGTCTCCGACGCCGCCGGTGGAATGCTTGTCCACTTTCTTAGCGGGCAGGAAGCCGAGATCGAGGACTTCGCCGGAATACACCATGGCGTGCGTGAGGGCGGCGGTCTCCTCGCGACTCATTCCGCGCAGCACAACAGCCATCAGCCACGCAGCCATCTGGTAATCGGGAATACTGCCTCGTGTACAGCCCTCGACGAGGTATCCAATTTCAGGGCCGGTCAATGCGCCACCATCGCGCTTCTTGCGGATGAGATCGATCACGCGGAACGGCGATTGCAGAACGCTCGGCTGGCTCACTGGAGGCGGAAACCCTCCGGCAGAAGATCGGTGATGAGACTTTGCTTTGGTCCCTTTTCGCCTTGATAGAAGACGACGGCGCGCGGCCCAAACTCATAGATGACCTGGCGGCAGGCTCCGCAAGGCGAGCATGGAACTTCGTGATGGTTATCGGGAGAGCCGACGACCGCGACGGCTTGAATCTCAAGTTCCGGACCGTCTTTAGCCACCGCAGAAAAAATCGCGGTGCGTTCGGCGCAGTTGGTCATTCCGTAAGAAGAATTCTCGACGTTACATCCCGCGAAGACATGGCCCTTTGAGGTGAGAATGGCTGCGCCTACCCTGAAGTGGGAGAAAGGCGCGTAGGCGTTCTTCATAACTTTGCGCGCCGCACGGAGCAGGCGTTCCCGCGTGACACCTGGCACCCTTGGCTTTTGCATATGCAAATCGATTCCGCTGAACAACAAGAGTGGGCCATTGTAACGCCTGGAGCGGCTTCAGCAGCAGAGATTTTCACGAGCGTCAGTACATGATGGTTTTCGTCAGATGATGAGGCCACCACGTGGTGTGATAGTGGGTCCAGAGCCGCGCGTCGATCTGCGGAATGACGATTTGCTGATTGGGTGGACGGAGCTTATTGATCTCCTCTGCCAACAAGGCGCTGGCATAAATGCAATGAGCGCGAATTTCGATTTCCCATGGACTGTCGCGCGGAATCATCTGGTAGGAGTTGATCGCGTTTTCGAGTTCAGCGGAATAGCTGGTGATTCCAAGCAGCCGCAGCGCAACCGGGACGATATAGTCGGCAAAGGCAGACATCATTTGCAGATCGTCAAGACGAAACTCTCCCGTCTTTCTGAGGCTGGTATACAGGAACCAGATGGCCAGTTGCGGCAGCTTGTAGAACTTGACGGTGTGGCGGTCGTACAGGCTAACATCGCGGAAGCGTGGAAACTCGTCTACTAGCCTATCTATCAGACCATTTCCGTCGTCGTAGAGTCTTGATGAGCAGGATGCAACGAAGTTATGAAATCGCCCGTTGTACCGCCGAGCGAGCACTTCTCCGACCTGATGCAGGATTTCGGTCTTTTCGTCGAGCATGGGCAGTTCGATATTGCCGGCGAACAGCCGCTCCATTTCGTTGCGCGTAACCTGCGCAAGAAACGCACCGTCGAGGATGGGGACGCCGTTGTCGCTAGCGCGTTTCATGCAGGCGAATAGCGCGTCGGAATCGGACCAGATTCGGCCGGCGTAATCGGTCTGGAACTTGACGTGGCTGGAGAAATCGGTGAATGCAGTATCGATGGAGGCAGCCGTAAGAATGAAGTCGATGGTTTCGTGCACATCGCCGGCGCCGATGCCGAAAGGTAGCGCATAGTCAGGTATAGGCAGCGCTTCGTATGCCATCCAACCGGAGACTTCGAAGATCTTGCCCGCGTGAGTTTGTACGTCGCGAGAGCGCTCGATGGCAGGACGAATACTGTCGAGCACCGGGCTGCCTGTCAATTTTGGCCAACGCAAGTCCACGACTGGTCATCATCGAACGGATCATTATAGCGGGCCAATCTTGACGCTCGTGTGCGCGGGTGTTAATTTCAGGCCACACGTGGCCATCCGGGAGACATCGTTCTGAGTCGACCAGAGAAGACGCGGAATTCCGCCGCCCCGGGCCCCGTGGACCTTCGTCGGCGCGACTTTTTGATTCGGTGCTGCCAGGGTGCCTCGGTGGCGCTGATCCCTGCTGGTCTGCGCGGTCGCGGCTTCCCTTCTCTATACGGTTTTGACTCTGCCGAGCCAGGGTTATCGAGTAGCGAATTTTACCTGCATCCTCACTATCGGATGCTGAGGCCCCTCGATGCTTTACTTCTCAAAACGCAGGCTAGCCTCGACGATTTTGTCACCGAACAATACGCTGACCAGATCTCTGCGATCCTTGCGCAGTGGAGTTCCGGCCTGCTGCAATCCCCGCAGGATCTAGGAGCCATCGAGAAAGTTCTTCTGCCTAATTTCTCGGGAGCTTCTCCGCGACCTGCTGACTCCCGAGTTGTGCGTCCGGGCCCGCCGATTGAAATCCATCACAATACGTTCCGAACGGAGACCACACTTGGGCGGGACGCATTTCTGCGCGAACTACACTCCGCTATGAGCGCCTTTTCGAAGATTCTTACGGCTGAATTCCAGGTCACAGGTGTTGACCCTGGTTCCATGTCTGTGGCGGCGCTATCTCCCGGTCAGCTACAGACGCGCATTCGATATGAATTGGTGGCCACCGGCCGCGGCTTCTACCGGGAACAACGCTTGGGGTACTGGCAGCTTACTTGGGAGCGGTCAGGGGCGGGCGAATTCCACGTGCGCAACTGGCAGACGCTGGATGAAACGCGGAGCCGGTCGATTGGTTCGGGCACGTCCAGTGGTTCGGGCGCATCCGGCGGCCCCAGCTATGTCGACATCACGGCTGCGGCGCTTGGGGGCAATGCTTCGTATTCCTCACAGCTTCTGCACGGAACCGACTACTGGCGGACGGTGCTCGACGGCGCTTGCGGTATTGATATTTACGGACACAACGGCGTTTCGGTTGGCGACATCGATGGCGATGGATATGACGATTTATATGTATGCCAACCGGGCGGACTTCCGAACCGGCTTTATCGGAATCGAGCGGACGGCACGTTCCAGGACATCACCGAAGCGTCGGGTGTCGGCGTCCTCGAAAACACGGCGTGCGCGCTGATTGTCGACGTGGACAACGACGGACGGCAGGATTTGATCATCGTGCGGGCAACCGGCCCGATGTTGTTCCTGAACGAAGGGGGCGACAAGTTTCGTCAAAAAGCGGACGCGTTTCAGTTCGCGAACCCGCCGCAAGGAACCTTTACCGGAGCAGCGGTGGCAGATTATGACCGCGACGGCTGGCTGGATATTTATTTCTGCTTGTACGTCTATTACCAGGGTACCGATCAATACAAGTATCCATCTCCTTATTACGCCGCCGAAAACGGGCCTCCTAATTTCATGATGCGCAACAACCGCGACGGTACGTTTCGCGACGTAACTGCCGAAACAGGTTTGAACCAGAACAATACGCGCTACAGTTTTTGTTGCGGGTGGAGCGACTTTAACCGCGATGGCTGGCCCGATCTTTACGTGGTGAATGATTTTGGGCGGAAGAATCTCTACCGCAACAATGGCGACGGAACGTTCACCGACGTTGCTTCGCAGGCAGGAGTTGATGATGTCGGCGCGGGCATGAGCGTCTCCTGCGTTGACTACGATAATGACGGCGCAGAGGACCTCTACGTGGCAAACATGTGGACGGCGGCGGGCGAGCGCATCACGATGCAGGACATTTTCAAGAAAGACGCGCCCCCGGAAACACGAGCGCTCTACCACAAACACGCCATGGGCAATTCTTTGTTTCGAAATATGTCTCGAAATGGTGGCGCTTTCGTTTTCGAAGATACGACTCGCTCTGCCGGTGTTGGAATCGGACGCTGGGCGTGGTCGAGTGACGCGTGGGATTTCGATCATGACGGCTTTCCCGATCTCTACATCGCAAATGGGATGGTCAGTGGTCCCTCGCGCAAGAACGAAGACTTGAACAGTTTCTTCTGGCGGCAGGTGGTGGCTCTATCGCCGAACGAGGGCAAGCCGTCTCACGACTACGAACAAGGCTGGAGCGCGATCAACGAGTTGATCCGGGCCGATGGAACGTGGAGCGGCTACGAGCGAAATATCTTCTACGCAAACAACGGCGATGGATCGTTTTCCGACATTTCGGGCGTGATCGGCCTGGATTTTCTGGAGGACGGACGGGCGTTTGCACTCGCCGACTTCGATCATGATGGCCGTCAGGAAATCTTTCTAAAGAACCGCAACAGTCCGCAGTTGCGTCTCTTGAAGAACGCCATGGAGAATCTGCCTCCATCCATCGCCTTTCGCCTGCGCGGTACGAAAAGCAATCGTGACGCGATTGGCGCGGTGGTGACAATCGAAACCGAAGCGGGTCGCCAGACACGATCGTTGCAAGTCCGATCGGTGCAAGCTGGATCTGGTTTTCTTTCGCAGCACAGCAAGGATGTCTTCTTTGGCCTGGGAACGGCGAAAGGCCCGGTACGCGCCTCGATTCGATGGCCGAGCGGACTGGTCCAAGAACTCCACAATCTGCCGATCAATCACCGAGTATGGATTGAAGAAGGCTCCGAACCGTCTCGCGTAGAGGCCTTCAAAACGCCGATGGAGCAAGGCCAACTTACCGACGCCAAGACAGCGGACGCGATGCCACGGCAACCCGAGGCTCTGCCAACCACGGCTGAGACTTGGTTGCTGGCGCCGATCGAGGCGCCCGGTTTTTCTCTTCCCGATTTCGGCGGGCAAGAACGAAAGCTATCTTCGCTGCGCGGAAAGCCGACGTTGCTTAACTTGTGGGCCGCAAGAGCCGAGCGCTGCAAGCAAGATTGGATCGCTTTCAATCAAAATCACGCGGGTTGGGCGTCTCAGGGTCTCCAACTGCTTGTGGTGAATCTGGACAGCCCGGCCGATGCGGAAAGCCTCCGGGTACTAATAGGAAAGCATCGTCTCTCGTTTCCGATCCTGCTCGGGTCCGACGACGTCGCTGCCGTCTACAACATTCTTTATCGTTACCTCTTTGACCGGCATCGTGATCTCGATCTTCCGACCTCATTTCTGGTCAACGCCAACGGAGAGATCGTTAAGGTTTATCAGGGGCCAGTGAATGCGGACCACGTGGAGCACGACTTCCGGCACATCCCCCAAACCACCGCGGAGCGCTTAGCCAAAGCGCTTCCCTTTCCGGGCGTAACGGACGCAATCGAGTTTGGGCGCAACTATCTCTCCTACGGCTCCGTGTTTTTTCAGCGCGGCTATATGGATCAGGCCGAAGCGTCATTTCGAATTGCCCTGCGCGACGATCCTCAAAGCGCCGAGGCTCTCTACGGCATTGGGAGCGTCTATCTGGACCAGCAGAAGACTGTCGAAGCCCGAGAGAGCTTTGAACGCGCGCTCAAGCTTCGCGGGAGCTATCCCGATACTTTGGCAAATTCCTGGAACAACCTCGGCTTGCTGGCCGCGCGTGAAGGACGCATGGGCGAAGCGATCAGCTACCTTCAAGAGGCGCTCAAGCTCAGTCCCGATCATCTGATTGCGCTCGATAACCTTGGCAGCGCCTATCGCCAGCAGAAGCGCTGGGATGATGCTCGCAAGATTTATGATCGAGCACTGGAAGTCAACCCCAACGATGCTGAGGCGAACTACGGACTGGGCATGGTGTTTGCGCAAAATGACGACACCGCGCGAGCGTTCGATTCTCTGCAGAAGGCGCTGAAACTGCGTCCTGTTTACCCTGAGGCACTGAACAACCTGGGGATTCTCTATCTGCGCACGGAGCGGCGGGATGAGGCCGTGGCAAGCTTTGAGGAATGCATCCGCGTGGCTCCCGCGTTTGATCAGTCTTACTTGAACCTGGCGCGGGTGTATGCAATAGAGGGCGCGCCGGACAAAGCTCGATCCGTGCTGCTCGAACTGCTCCAGCAGCATCCGGGGCACGAGCAGGCACAGAAGATGATGAAGCAGTTGGCGCAATAGGCCGCCCCTAGGGTTTCCCCGGCTTGCCTGGTTGTGGCGTCGGTGCCGTCAGCAGATCCACAAACAACTTGTAGAACTTGTCCGTATCCAGGTCGACCTGCACTTCTACCGACTGGACCTATCGCGCTTGGGCTTATCCTGATCTGACCAGGTGAGCGTGTCTCCGTAGCCGGGGCCGCGACTCACGTTCACGTCCATGTAGCGGTTCTCTTTCTTCGTGATCAGGCTCGGGTCAAGCCAAGCCGCCGACGCGAGTTCATCCCAGAGATAGTTGTAGGATCCATGCAAGCGCGCATACTTGCCGATGTATTGCGCGGATGGCGTGTTGCCGGTCTTGATCTTGTCGATCAGCTCATTGGTCATGCGCGTCTTCACGGAAATATCCACCGGGGTGCAGACAATCTTGTTCCAGGGAGCCCGCAAGCACAATGTGAGCTGCTTCCGGATCGAACCACAGGTTGAATTCGCGGCGGGGGGTGTTTGTGAACTCTGGATCATCGGTCTGCGGACTCAGGCTGGCGCCCATGAACACCAACTCCTTAGCCAGGCCGGCAAATTCCGGGTCGATGGAGATGGCAAGCGCCAGGTTCGTCATCGGCCCGCCCTCATAAATCGTGATTTCGTGCGGATACTTACGAACCATGCGTATCAAGAAAGTGGGCAGCGTCTTCGTCGGCGGGCTTGGTGGTGGGCAGGCCTTCCGGCATTGCTCCCAATTCGCGGGGTGCATGATACACGCGCGGAGTCCACGCTCCCAGCCAGGCGACGGAGCCATAGCGCTGTTCCCACTGCTCGGTCTCTTCTTTGGTTCTGACCAGCGGATACTCGGCTCCGGGCACGACGGGAATGTCGGTTCGTCCGATGAGTTCAAGCATGCGCAGAGTGTGCGCGACTTCTTCGGTGAGCCAGGCATCGCCCGTCACCACGGTGATGCCCAGGACTTCTGTCTGCGGAGACTGGATGAGCAAAAGTATCGCTTGCTGGTCAGTGCCGGCGGGTCCGGCCGCGTCCTGATCGATGATGACCTTGCGCTTGTCTTGGCTTTGGGACACAAGACATGTCATTAGAACTACGGTTGCCACCGCGATAAAACCCAGGAATCGGCTCAGCTTCATTCAAGGTGCACCTCAGAATTTTGGAACTTAAGGCCATCGATTGCAGATGAGGTTGACTGCGATAGAATGACGAGCAATAGTAATGACGAACATAGAACAACGAACAACGATCACGGCTGATTCTATCGTGTTTTTGAACCCGCCGCGTTTTGCCTTTCTCAAGGAGCCGATCCGCGTGACCACCAGCCACCTCGGACAAACTGGATTTTATGTCGGCTGTCTGCGTTTTGGCGGCGCTGGCGGCTCTCCCTCCGGCTCGAGCACAGTCTCAAGAATCTGCTGGCACCGCCGTGCTGCAAGGATATGTGCGTGATTCCAGCGGCAGGCCGCTGGCGAACGCGACTGTCTTCTTACAGCTCGGAACCGCAGACGCAGGCCCTCGCCGCACCGCACTGAGACCACACACACGGATTCCGAAGGACGCTATCGGTTTGCGGCGCTTCGATCGGGCTCCTACCGTCTGCGGGCAGAGATGGACGGCTATGGCTGAGGCAACCGTCTTTCCAGTGAACCTTACAAAGAACGAGACGAAGAACGTTGATCTCACTCTCGCCTCCGTCAAGGCCTCCGCACACGCGCCCGAGTTCTTTGACGAACCGCAGTTCACGGTGGCGGGAGTGACCCAGGCCACGAACTCCGGCGGGCACGGTTCCGACGTTGTACTGCGAACCAGCGAGGCTCTTGCCAAGGCAACGGTTTCGTTGAGTAAGGAATCGACCGGCGAGTCAAAGCCGCCGACTGCCGCAACCGAGAGCTCCTTGCTAAAGGCGGTGGCGCTCAATCCCAAAGACGCCGCACTTCATCATCACCTGGGCGACGTCGAGGAGGATCTCGGCAAGCCACTGGAAGCGGTTCATGAGTACCAGCGTGCGGCTGAACTTGACCCGAGTGAACCGAACCTTTTTGACTGGGGAACCGAACTTCTTACGCATCGCGCGCTGGAGCCGGCCACCGAGGTTTTCACAAAAGGCAATCACCTGTTTCCAAAGTCCGAGCGGATGCTGCTGGCCCTCGGCGTGGCCTGGTACGCTCGCGGTTCCTACGATCGAGCGGCGCGGTGTGTCGCCGACGCGTCCGACCTCGATCCTGACAATCCGACTCCGTACCTATTTCTGGGAAAAATGCAAAGTGTGGAGACCACTCCGCCGGAAGAATCTGTCGAGCGACTGGCGCGATTCGCGCAGCTGCACCCGGACAATGCGCTCGCCAGCTACTATTATGCCGTCACCCTTTCGAAGCAGTCGACGAGTATCGCGGATAGTTCGCGTGACCAGCATGACGCTGAGCGTTCAGCACGCGTGGAGTCGCTGCTGCAGAAGGCGGTGCATCTCGATCCGAAGCTGGCTGCCGCGTACCTGCGACTGGGGATTCTCTATTCGCAGCGCGCAGATTTTTCGCAAGCGATTGCCGCGTATCTAAGGGCAATCGAAGTCAGTCCCGAAGAAGCTGGGGCGCAGTTCGAGGAGACTCTCGGAGAGGCGCACTATCGACTGGCCCAGGCTTACCTGCGAACCGGTGATCGAACGAGGGCTCAAGAACAACTTCAACTTCACGATCAAGTGACTAAGAAAACAAAAGAGGATACCGAGCAGAAGCGGCGCGAGATTCAGCAGTTTGTCATCTCGCTTCGGAACAAAGACTCAGCGCCACAATGATGCAATGATTAATCATCAACGACGTGGAAGGATAAGGGCAGACTGAGCATCGGCTTGTCTCGGCCTTGCTCAGTCTGCCCGAAGTCGAACGCGCGAAATTCAGTCCGCTCCTAAAAACTGAGCTTCAGGGCAAACTGAATCAGGCGCGGGTTGTTTACGGTGTTGCTGATCACCCCGAAACTAGAGGTTGTACCTATGTCCTGCTCCCCAGTGCCGCTGATGCCGGGCATCCAGTACTGCGGATGGTTGAACAGATTAAAAAACTCGGCCCGAAATTGCAGATTCATTGCCTCCCGGAAGGTAAATGGGAAGTCCTTGAATATCGACATGTCCGTGTTCACAAAACGCGGCCCATAAACGGGGGCGCGGGCAGCGGTGCCGAGTTCTCCGGCTGGCGCGGACTCGAAGGCACAGGGATTAAACCAGTGCGAGATTGTGTGCACTTGCGAAGGATAATTGGTGCAGCCAGGATTCGCCGCCACCGGACCGGGCACGTTGGGGTTGCCCACTTCGTTCGGGCGGTCAACGGTCAGCCCGTTGTAGTTGAAGAATATGCCTGACGGGTTGGTGCTATCGACCACGAACAACGGGAATCCCGAGGTGGCCCGTTCGATCACATTCACCTGCCAATTTCCGAGAATCGCGTTTGTAGTTCCGTTCCAACCGCCGCCGAAGTACTTGCCCTTGCCGAACGGCAGATCGTAAATGACGCTGGCGGTAAAGCTGTCGTTGAGGTTGAGTTGAGACAGACCCCAATCCAGCCGCTTGGTTCCGGGCAGTGGATAGTAGAGAGCGCCAGGGTTAGTGCCCAAGCCGTCCGTCAAGCCGCTGTCGAAAGTGCGGGACCAGGTGTAGCCAATCAAGGCGTAGAGTCCATGCCGCATGCTCTTGGTTTCAGCCTTTACCTGTAGGGAGTCATACTGGGCATTGCCGATGCTGTTGTTGGTGTTGACAATCTGAAAAGGGGCTGCGTAAGGGAAAGATGGAAAACCGCAGCCCAACGTGTAATTGAGAACGACGCCGCACGCGCTGGGCGACGACAGGTTTTCGTTCAACTGGCTGACGAGAATGTGATGGCTGCGGGTTCCGGCGTAGCTCGTCGTCAGCACCACATTGCCCGGCACCAGACGCTCAACGTTGAGGTTGAACTGCTGGATCGAACCTTGTTTGAAATTCGTGTTCATGGACTGAATAGATCCGGTGTAATCCTGTGGGTTCACTGGCGCATTGTAAATATAGCCGCCCGGGACGGGTATGGTAGAACCAGGCTGAGGTTGGCTCGCCGGGAAAATGAAACCACCCGACAGAGAGCCGGCCGCGGCGCCGTAGGTAAGACAGAAGGTACAAGGGTCGACTTCCGCATAGTAAGGCGGGTTCTGCCACAGCCCCTGTCCGCCCTGGTCCCAGGAGGAATCGTGGTAGATGGCGTATCCGGCGCGAATCACAACCTTATCGCTCCCCGACGGCTTCCAGGCCAGTCCGATGCGGGGCTCCAAGGCGGTCTTGTCGAATTGGATGCCGACGCGCCCGTCAGTAGTGATGCAGGCCGTGCAGCCGCTTATCGCGGGGCTCCCCGACGGAACGTACCACTTGAGGTTCGCGATGTTGAAGTTCGCTTGCCGATTCTTGACCTCGGTTTCGGGGGTTACCAGAGCCCAGGCAAAGCCGAGATTCAAGGTCAGATTGCTGGTCACGCGCCAATCATCCTGGACAAACGGGCGAACCAGCTTGAAGCGGCGGCCGACCGTACCGCCCAGGAAGGTTTGATCGTGGGCCGCAAAAACTCCCATAGCACCTAAGAGGAGATCCGAGATGTTGTCGCCGCTCGCGGTGCCAAAGTTTACGACATATCCATCCTGGAAGGCGTTGTTTCGTATGTTCATCTGCTCGGCGCGAAATACGGCGCCTATCCGGATATCGTGTTTGCCCCGGATCAGGTCGATGGTGTCGCCAACCGAGTAGACGTTGGTCCCGCCCTGATAAGGCGAGTATCCGCGATCGCCGATCGAAAAGTAGCTGCTCATCTGGAACGACGTCAGGCCGCAACTGATGCAGTCGTTGGTTGCCTGGTTCAGACTCGCAGGGTACCCCGTCAGGCTGTCGCAGGCGCTCCCTAGATCGGCGCCCGGAATATTTAAAGCTGCCGCTTTGCAAGGCTGACCGCCAAACTCACCAAAGGAGAGGATGTGGTTGAATATCCGGTTGAACCCCCCGTTGAACTGGTTAACGGTGCGGGGGGAGAAGACATGCGTTTCAGAAACGGCCGCGTTGCGTCCGTGGTTGTCAATCTCCTGGTTGCTGCCAAAAGCGCTGGCTTCCGACCAGGTCGGCGAGCCGCCCGGTACGAAATTGGTTGCCTGATCGTAGCTGAAACGCCCAAACACAGAGTCCTTGCTGGAAAAGTTGTGATCGAGGCGAACGTCCCAGGTTCCCTCGTTGAGTCTGCGCACTGGCTGGTTCGCGTAGTTATAGCCGGAACCGGGCAGAATGCCGGGTGTGGGTGCCGGATAAAGCGCAGCCACAGCCGCACCTTGCGGGTTAATCATAGATGCGGGTATGACGTTGCAGGTTGTGGCGCCCGGGTTTTGCCCCCCACCTGGTAGGACCGGCTCCGGCGTTACTCCATCTGCCATACACTGAAAGGGAGAGCCCGTGTAGGGGTTGTGTATCTGGTTACCAAGCGGGTTAGAGCTCTCGTTGTAATTGCCGTTCGCGTCCGGCGTGACCATCGCGGTCGTCGGAACAAATCCCGTAAACGGAACGCCTTTGCGCTGCATCTTGGCCTGATAGTCACCAAAAATAAACGTTTTGTCCTTCTTGATGGGACCGCCGAACGAGCCGCCAAACTGATTGAGATTGAATTTCGTGGCGGTGTTAACGAACGGAGTCGTTGCGTCGAGATCGGTATTGCGGAAGAACTCAAACGCGCTGCCGTGAAATTGGTTAGACCCCGACTTCGTCGTTACCAGCACGGTGGGACCGGCGCGCTCCCCATATTCCGCGGAGTAGTTGTAGGTCAACACCTTAAATTCCTGGATGTCGTCAATCGAAGAGAAAATTCCGATTCCACCTTCATCAAGCTGATTGTTGTCGTTGCCATCGAGCAGCCAGTCGGTGCTCTGTTCGCGCGAACCGCCGACTGAGAGCGAAAAGGCGCCGCGCGTGGCAGCTTCGCTGCTGGCGGCCTGGGTGAAGAAGCTGTTTGGGTTGGTGGATTGAGTTGTGCCCGGCGTCAGTGTGGCCAATTGGACGAAATTACGTCCGTTCAACGGAAGGTCGGCCACCTGTTCGGACGTGATGACCTGCCCAAGCGTCGGGTTCGAGGTTTCCACCGCCACTTCGGTGGCACTGACTTCAACTGTGGACGAGACTGCTGCGGGGTTGAGCGTGAAATCGATTTCGCGTTGTTCGTCGACTTGGAGACGGATGTCTTTCTGCTCGGTGGTCTGGAAGCCCTTTGACTCGACTCGGATCGTGTACATCGACACCGGCAGCAGAGGCACGAGATAGTGTCCGGAGTCGTCCGTCCTCGCCTCACGAACAAGACCAGTGGCCTGCGAAGTGATCTTCACGGCCGCTCCGGAAATGACTGATCCGGTTTTATCGGCCACTGTTCCCGAGAGACTTCCGTTCGCCTGGCCATAAAGAAACGGACAGAGGGAAAACACGGAACAGAGAACCGCTACGAGCAGCGCTTTTCTTGTCAGCATCGGTCTTCACCTTGGCGGCCACTCTTCTCTTGTTGATGAGGGGTGGCGGTTAGGGCTCGACTCACTGGCGGCTGGGACTTCGTCAACGAGACCAAGATCGGCCCTTTTTAATGATCGGGCCATCTAAATAGATTTAGATATGCAAGTCAAGCGTTTTTGTACTGACTCAGCGAATGTCGCACGCGAGGGCTGCGAATTCAATTTTTCATAATGCCTATGCTTTCGCGGATTTTTAGGACGCGGTGGCCCGTGACGTTTTCGAAGCGCTGCATGAGGCCGCTCGGCCAGCGAATCTCGACGGCGTCGGCCGTGGTAGCCTTGCCCAGCCCACAGCGCGGTCGGAAGTCACCTTGCGGGATGTATCCACGCCGCTGCGAACTTCCTGCGTCTGCGGTGTGATCGCCTACCCGGATGGTGACTTTGGCGACTCCGTTCAACAGCCACGGTGTAGCTGCCGCCGATTTCGACAATGACGGAGCCGTCGAGATCGTTGTGAACAACAGCCACGATCGTCAGCCTGCTTGAGAATCTCGGCGAGCACGGGGACTGGATTCTACTGAAATTGGAAGGGACACGATGAAGAGATCGAGATTGCCGTCGCGGTCGTAATCCACGAAAGCGCAGCCGGTGGACCAACGGACGTCGTCGTGCCAGAGGCCAGCCAGCAGCGGAGGCGGCGCCACATCCAGCTTCCACCTTCTGAACAGGGCGCTCTTTCATATTTCCTTGACCCCGACGGGGGTCCTTTGCAGGCTCTCCCCGTTGAGGCGCGGCTTGGCTCGTCTCCCGCCTCGGAGTAAGACGGGGCAAGCCGCGCCTCTACAGCTGGAGCCTGCCTAGCCATTTGCCTGTGCCACCAGCAAGATTCCCAGACAATAGAAAACGAACATCAGAACAAGGTACATCTTGGCTTTGCCCGGTGCGCCTTCAAATTCCTTCCAGGCAAGAACGCCCCAGAGAGCGGCGACCATCGGCGCGGATTGCCCGATCGCATAGGAGATGGCTACGCCGGTGAAACTAGCCGCGACCAGATTGAAAACCATGCCGATGCCCCAGATGAATCCGCCGAGCAATCCGAGCGCGTGGCTGGAAGCGGGAGCGCTAAAGAAACCAGCGAAGCTGACGGGTTCTCCCACGAGAGGCCTTCTCATGAAGTAGATGTTCCATACGAAGCATGAGAGCAACGCGCCGAGCGTGAGGAAAACGGCGGCAGCGTAGGGGCCGAGTGTGCCGCGCATGACGCCGTTCACTTCGTGCGGCATCGCTCGAGTCATAAAGGGAGCCCAGAGACCCATCAGGACGCCAGAGGCGATGCAGGTGATGATGCTCCTCTTCGAGGTCGAGCTTGAGGATGAACGACTTGCGGCGGCAAGGCTGCTATAGGCTCGTCCGTCCAAAACGACGGCGATGAGGGCGCAAAGCACGCCCGCCGCCAGCAGTCTGGCGTTGCCTTGCGGGTTCTGTGCATAGCTTGTAATGACGCCCACCACGAGCGCGATTCCGATCGAAACTGGGAACGCAATCGCCAGACCAGCCATATCGATTGCTGCAACCAGCAACAAGTTCGCAAGATTGAAGATGGCGCCCCCGATCATCGCAAGAATTATGTCGTTCGCGTTGGCGGCATGGATGTTGCGGATTAAGCCGGGGCCGTCGTGGCCTGTGCCGCTCATCGTGTATCCGAGGATCAGCGATACCAGAAAAATGCCGACGGCGTAGTCCCAGTAAAACAACTCGAAGCGGTAATTCTTGACGCCCTTGTAGGTGTTGGCCCAGGAGCCCCAGCAGATGGCGCTCGTGATCATCATGAACAGTGCAATACCCAGACTATGGGGTGTGTACATCGCTTCTCCTTGGCAAGAATCGCCGGGCAAGAATCGCGCCGTAGCGTAGCCGTGCGGAGTCCCAGTGTCAAGACGAAACCGGAATTCATCTTTCGCCACATCTGCCGTACAATCGAACGGCAAAGGACAGGCTGCGGGGAGCATTCGATGCCGGTCGATCACGACGAGTTTCGGAGCGTCACACGTCACGAATCGCAGGGCAATGCTATTGCGATTCTCTCCGGGCGGCCTCTGCTGCCAAATAGCGGCATTCCTCTCAACCTGGACTGGGTCCGCGAGGTGCGGGTCAATACCAGTGCGGTCGAGCGTCGTGCTCAATCCCAGGTCGCACGACGAACATTGAAGAAGGAATGGCAGGCGGCGTGGCTGCTGCGCGCGATTACCTGCATGGACCTGACGACTCTTTCCGGCGATGACACCGACGAGCGCGTTCGACGGTTGTGCGCCAAGGGCCGACAGCCTATCCAGCCGGAGTTGGAACAGAGGCTTGGGATCGAGCAGTTGCAAATCAAGGTCGCTGCCATCTGTGTGTACCACACGTTTGTGGAAACGGCTCTGCATGCGCTCGAAGGCAGTGGAGTGCATGTCGCGGCCGTGTCCACCGGCTTCCCTGCCGGTCTGTCGCCCCTCGCCGAGCGCGTCAATGAGATTCGCCGCTCCGTGGAAGCTGGCGCGCACGAGATCGACGTCGTCATCACCCGGGCGCACGTTTTCGGCGGACGCTGGCAGGCGCTCTACGACGAGGTGGCGGCGTTCAAGCAGGCGTGCGGGTCCAGGCACATGAAGGTCATTCTTGGCGCAGGCGATCTGCTAACGCTGCGCAACGTGGCACGCGCGAGTGTGGTGGCCATGATGGCGGGCGCTGATTTCATCAAGACTTCAACGGGCAAAGAACCAACGAACGCGACCTTGCCGGTTGGCTTGGTGATGACGCGCGCCATCCGCGAATACGCGCAGCAGACAGGAATGGCGGTGGGCTTCAAACCAGCGGGCGGCATCCGCACGGCGAAGCAGTCCATCGACTGGCTGGCAATGATCAAAGAGGAGCTTGGCCCGTCGTGGCTTCGGTCGGAGATGTTTCGCTTCGGAGCCAGCGGCTTGTTAGGCGACATCGAGCGGCAACTGGAGCATCACGCGACTGGACGTTATTCGGCTGAGTATCGGCATCCGATTGCATGAGTTTATTGGCAGGAACCGGTGTAGCGTCCCGCGAAGGTTCAATGGGATAATCAGTCTCACTTTTGCCTAGGTTTTTACGGACATCTGGAGAGCCGCAGCTATGGGCGACGTTTCGCAGGTAGCAACCAGCATCAGCGCCGCAATCGATCAAGCCAACCGCTGTGCCGCAGCCGAAACCAGCGATAGTTACGATGAACTCTGCGCGCGGGTCAGCACCCTGGAAGGACGGGCGCACCAGGCCGTCAAATCGCAACTGGATATCGCCTCGCTGCTGCCCAAACTGAAAGAGTCAAAGCCTCTGGGACCGGCCGAACTAAAGACATTGGAGTTGCTGATAGTAGGTGACGCTGAGTATTTCCTAAAGTACGAAGCCGACCTCGACCGCTGGAAGGGAGAAGTCAATCAACTCATAGCCGAGATTGCCAATCTGCAGTCGTCGCAGCTGGATGTCGATGGCCTCATGCATCTGCGAGCGCTCTGCCAGGAACTGCGCCGGGTTCTGCCCAACATCGTCTATTACCTGGATCAGAAAGAGCGAACCAGCAAGTTCCACGAGGCAACCAGCGACTCAATCGATACGGAGGGATACCGTGTCCTGGCCGAAATGGTCACAGCAATGATCTCGTCAGAGGAGATGTAAGCAGAGAGTCGTTGGCGGTCGGTAGCATCGATGCGGAAGTGACAGCGCATAGTTACGTCACGACGTGCACCACACGACACGGGGAGTTTCGAAGAAGGAATCGAGCGAACGCCAATGAGCATTGCCGAAAAGTTCGTGAGCATGGAATACGGCCCCGCCCCCGAAGATTCGAAAGAATCGGCGGCCTGGCTGGAGCGTCATGGCTACCGCTTCCAACATTTCATCGGCGGCAGTTGGCAGGCGCCCTCCGCAGGAGAATACTTCGACACCATCGATCCTTCGAACGGGGAGAAACTCGCGTCGATTGCACAAGGCTCGGCGGCGGACGTTGACGCCGCGGTCAAGGCCGCGCGGGCGGCATCTTCGGGATGGCGGGCGCTGACTCCGCACGCGCGCGCCCGTTATCTTTATGCCATTGCGCGGCTGGTGCAGAAACATTCGCGTCTGCTGTCGGTCCTCGAAACGATGGACAACGGCAAGCCCATCCGCGAGAGTCGAGACATTGACATTCCACTAGTCGCGCGACATTTCTATCACCACGCAGGATGGGCGCAGCTTCTCGAACAAGAATTCCCGGAGTACGTGGCCTGTGGCGTCGTCGGTCAAATCATTCCCTGGAACTTCCCGTTGCTGATGCTGGCGTGGAAGATTGCGCCGGCATTGGCGACCGGGAACACCGTCGTCTTGAAGCCGGCGGAATTTACGCCGCTGACCGCACTGGCCTTCGCCGAAATCTGCCAGGAAGCGAGATTGCCCGCCGGTGTGGTCAACATCGTTACCGGAGATGGCTCAACCGGAGAAGCGCTGGTCAAGCATCCGGACGTGGACAAGATCGCGTTCACCGGATCAACCGAAGTCGGACGCGCGATTCGCGCCGCCACGGCGACGAGCCACAAGCGGCTATCGCTTGAACTCGGCGGAAAATCTCCGTTCATCGTCTTTGAAGACGCTGACCTCGACAGCACGGTGGAAGGCCTGGTGGATGGAATCTGGTTCAACCAGGGGCAGGTATGTTGCGCGGGCTCGCGGCTGCTGATGCAGGAAAGCATTGCCGAAGCCCTGATCGCCAAAGTGCAGGATCGCATGAGCACTTTGCGCGTCGGCGCTCCGCTCGACAAAGCCATCGACATCGGGGCCATCGTCGCGAAAGTCCAGCTTGAGCGAATCCGCAAACTGGTAGAGCAGGGCGTAGCCGATGGAGCGACGTGCTGGCAGCCGCAGCTGACGTTGCCCGCTCGCGGTTTCTACTATCCGCCGACGCTATTGAGCAACGTGCATCCGACGTCGATTGTTGCGCAGCAGGAAATTTTCGGACCGGTGCTGGCGGCGATGACGTTCCGCACGCCGACGGAAGCAGTGGAATTGGCGAACAACACAGTTTACGGTTTGGCTGCCTGTGTCTGGAGCGAGAGCATCAACGTTGCCCTGCATGTTGCCGCGCAACTGAAAGCGGGAGTGGTCTGGGTAAACTGCACCAACCTGTTCGACGCCTCCTGCGGCTTTGGCGGTTACCGTGAGAGCGGTTACGGACGCGAGGGCGGACGCGAAGGTCTTCTCGAATATATCGAGCCGGCGTGGTTCAAGAGCGCGCTAGCGCTTCCCGCCGAAAAGCAAGCGCCCGGGCCGGAACTAAACGAAGACTCTACCGCTTCTGACATCAACACTAGCGCGAGCACTCCTGACATCGACCGGACCGTCAAGCTCTACATCGGCGGCAAGCAGGCGCGTCCGGACTCCGGCTACAGCATCGAAGTGCGCGCGGCCGACGGACGATTGCTGGGCGAAGCTCCGCTGGGCAATCGCAAAGACATTCGCAACGCCGTAGAGGCGGCGCGGAAAGCCGCATCGTGGGCGAAAGCTACAGCACACAATCGCGCTCAGGTTCTTTACTACAGCGCGGAAAATCTTTCGCAGCGCCGCGACGAAATTACGCACCGCCTCGCCGCTGTGGTCGGCGCAAAACAGGCCGCTGCCGAGGCGGATCTCAGCATCGAGCGTATCTTCTCCTATGCTGCGTGGGCCGACAAGTTTGACGGCGCGGTGCATAATCCGCCGTTCCGTAATGTCGCCATCGCGATGAACGAAGCGATTGGCACGATTGGCGTGATCTGTCCGCGCGAAGCGCCGCTACTCGGGTTCATTTCTCTCGCGATGCCCGCGCTCGCGGTTGGAAACACGGTGATCGCCGTTCCCTCAGAAGCCTATCCTCTGATCACCGCCGATCTCTATCAGCTTTTCGACACCAGCGATCTGCCCGGTGGCGCGCTGAATATTGTGACCGGACACACGTCGCAACTGCTGAAGACGCTCGCCGAACACGACGATGTTGACGCCATCTGGTGTTTCGGAGATGCAGCCAGCGCCGCGGCTGCCAAGGCGATGTCGGTGGGCAATCTGAAACAGGTTTGGACAAACGACGGCCGGGTTATCGATTGGTTCAACCCGAAACTGGCCGAAGGCAGCTGGTTTCTAGAGCATGCCACCCAAGTCAAGAACATTTGGGTTCCCTACGGCGAGTAGGATCATTGAATCATTTGGTCATTTAGTCATTGAATCATCGAGCACCTAGAGGTTCCAAGTTGGTTTTCAATGGTTCAATGACTAAGTGATTCAAGGACTGAATGAATCCATGAAGCCTTCGCGCGCGCCACGAGTAAAAATCTGCTGCATCGGCAGCGTCGCCGAAGCAGCTCTGGCCGTTGAGTGTGGAGCATCCGCGCTGGGCTTGGTTTCAAACATGCCGAGCGGCCCGGGCATCATCTGCGATGAACAGATCGCGGAGATTACTGCCACCGTCCCACCTTCCATCGCAACATTTCTGCTGACATCGCGGCAAAGGGTCGCCGACATCGTCGAGCAACAGCGATTCTGCCGGACGAATACGATCCAAATCTGCGATCATCTCACTCACGGCACGCATCGCGACCTGAAGGATGCCTTGCCTGGGATTTCAGTGGTTCAGGTCGTCCATGTAACCGGACCCGAGTCGGTTGATGAGGCCGCGCGGTTAGCGCCGCTCGTCGATGCTATTCTGCTCGACTCCGGCAATCAAAGACTTGCGGTCAAGGAATTAGGCGGCACCGGCAGAACTCACGATTGGTCACTCAGTCGCTCGATTCGAGAGCGCATCGGCATCCCACTGTTCCTGGCTGGAGGGCTCACGCCGGGGAACGTAGGCCAGGCGATTGAAGAACTGGGCCCCTTCGGACTCGACGTGTGTTCCGGCGTGCGCACCGAGGGCAAGCTGGATGCAACTAAGCTGAAGCAGTTCTTTCGAGCGGTGCGCAGTGCTGGCGCACAGTTTGCGGCGGCACAACCGCCGGTATCGCGTTGACTTTTCCGAGACCTACAGGCAAACTCTCCATTCGCCCGCCCCACTCATCCGGACAGCACGATGGACCCGGTGTTACCATCGCAAGCGAGGCGGACGGCTGACTCAGGAACCGTTTACTTTATGCCCGAAGACCGCGTCTCCTATACGCTTGATTCGACGCTGGAGACGGTGAACAATGCTGAAGAGACGGCTAGTCGCATGGCCGCCGAAGCCGGCTTCGACGACGAGGAGATCATGAAGATCTCCATGGCGGTGCGAGAAGGCGCGGTTAACGCAGTTTTGCATGGCAATGCCTACGACCCAAATAAGAAGGTTACGCTCGCGTTTGAGCGTACGGCCCACGACCTGGTCATCGTTGTACGCGATCAAGGCAAAGGGCTTGACCTCAGCAGGATTCCGGATCCATTGGCGCCGGACAACCTGATGAAGACATCGGGGAGAGGCATTTTCCTGATACGCTCGTTTATGGATGTGGTGGAAATCCACCCCTCTCAAACCGGCACCGAACTTAGAATGATCAAGCACGTCCGCGGTAACCCCGCGGATTCCAAGGAGGCTCCTCAGTGACAATGAAGTCCAGTACTCGACAGGTGGATGGGGTCACGATTGTCGATCTCAGCGGCCGGATCACGCTCGGCGAAGGTAGCGTCGTTCTGCGCGAAACCGTGCGCGATCTGCTTTCCAAGGGCCAGAAAAAAATCCTGCTCAATCTCGGCGACGTGAACTATATCGACAGCTCAGGGATCGGCGAGCTGGTCAGCGCCTTCACAACTTCCAAGAACCAGGGCGGAGAACTCAAGCTGCTCAATCTCACCAAAAAGGTACACGACCTGCTGCAGATCACGAAGCTCTACACCGTCTTCGATGTGAAGGAAGACGAAGCGGCGGGCGTAAAGTCTTTTAGCAAGTAGCTTGGCGCGCGATGCTGCAACCGCGAGAACTGTGGCAGGCCGGGGCCGGGCCCCGGCGCTCCACACCTCACGCCAAAACCGGGCGTGCTGGGGTCCTCGGTGCTCCGCACCGGCCGATCAAGTTCCTTTTTTGGGAAGGAGCCGCGTAAATTTTCGTCCCGTTTAGCATGGGATCTCTACTCCCGCGCCTAGAATGAAACTGAGGACACGCTTCCCAGCGCCTCAGTCTTTATGCGTTTTTTTGCTCCGACCGTCTTTGTTGGAACTGTTGTTGCGCTGAGTGGGATTTGCTTTGCGCGCGATACTTCGTCGAGTCACTGCGTATCCTTCACCGAAGCAACCAAACATTTGGGTACGACTCAGTGCGTCAGCGGAACCGTGCTACGCGTGGAGGATGGCGGCAAAGGCGCCAAGCTTCTCAGCTTCTGCAAAGACCGCAAGGTGTGGCCTTTCACTGTGGTCGTGTTCCCGGCCGATCTCAAAAACATGGGCGACGTTCGCCAACTCGAAGGCCGCCAGATTGAAGTCGAGGGAACGATACAGGACTACGACGGACGCGCCGAGATCGTCCTGCGCCGCACCCAACAACTACTGCGCAACGCCGTCTTCCTGTTATTCCCCAAGGTGCCTACGGACTACGACGTCGAGCGTGAGGGCCACAACAGTGCCGGGAAGATGAGCCATCCCAAAGCCAAGAAGACGGATACAAAACAGGGCGATCCGATGTCGGTCGAAGATCCGGGACAGCCGCAATAAGAGGGTCGTGGCTGATGGACAGCCGCTTTCACACCATCCCCTTCCGCAATTCCTCCAGCGAATACTTCGTCCCCCGCCACACAATCCCGTCGTTCGCGAGCGTTTGGACCATGGACCGCAGCAGTGTGTACATGAACAGGCTGCTGCTGATCGGATGCAGAAAAAAGTAATACGGAGGGATGGACGACCGGTTCGACATTCCGTAATAAATCAGGAACAGCGAACCGAGCGCGATGGCGTAAGGAACTCGCGCCCATCCATGCGCCAGCCAGACGCCAAGAAATGGGCCGAGATTCAGAAAGCCCAGACCCACGATGCTGACCACCGTTCGCGGCCACTGGAAAGAAAGCACTGCAAAAAAGTTCTTGGTGAGATTGTTGACGATGCCGAACGCTCCCTTTGCCCAGTGGAGGGAAATCAGGTCTTCCCCAAAGACATTGCGCTGGACGAAGCCCGCGTTCTTGACAACCTTGCCCAGTTTCATGTCGTCGACTACTTCCATGCGCAAAGCGAGATAAGTGCCGACCGCCTCATACACCGAGCGCCGGACCATGTTGAAAGCACCCACTCCCATGTGGTCGCGCGCCTTGGGATCGGCAACTTTCCACGGACGGTGTCCGAAAACGAAAAGCGCCTGGAAGAAGGCGATCATCATTCTCTCGTCCGGTCGCTTCATGATCATTCGCGGGAAAAGAACCACGTGGTCGGCACGCTCCGCTTCGCCATAGGCAACCGCGCGCCGCAGAGAATCAGGCTTGAAGAGTACATCGGCATCGGTGAAGAGCACCCAGTCCCCACTCGCTTGCTGGCCAGCCTTCCACATGGCATGCGTCTTGCCTAACCACCCCGTCGGCAGTTCCGAAATGTGGATCACCTGCAGCCTTGTGGGGCGGACACTCCCGGCCGCCTCTGCATGCGCCGTCACGCTCGCATCGTGGAGCAAGTCATTATCCGCAATCTCATCCTCCGCCACCTCATCCATGATCTGCCCGGTGCGGTCGGTTGACCTGTCATTGACGGCAATGACTTCGTAGTTCGAATAATCGAGCGCGAGCAACTGCACGAGCGTCTGGCGAATATTTTCTGCCTCGTTCCGCGCCGGAACAATGATGCTGACTCTAGGCTCGCCATTCGCCGCCGCTGGCCTGCGGTCCCATTCGGACCGCGCGATATCGGTGACATGCGGCATGCCCAACGCCGCTTCCACGATGCGCGAAAACCAGGCCAGCGCAAGGATGCCGCCTGCAATCCACTGAACGGTTTGCCAATGCATTCTGCTTAGGAGGATGCTCCCGAGGGAACTCGCGATGCCGCCGCTTCAAAGCGCATGGGTAACGGCGGGGCAAATCGCATGCCATAGAAGAGTATGGCAGAAGACAGTCCGATCGCCAGGACCGGCCCCAGGAACGCGAGTTGCAGAGAATACTTATCCGACATGGCACCAATCAGGGCGGCGGATGGCACATCGCCGAGCAAGTGGAAAATAAAAATGTTTAGTGCCAGAGCGCCGGCGCGCACATGCGGCCCGACTGCATTGATCACCGCGGCGTTGAGCGGGCCGGTATTCAACAGCAGGAAAAACTCGGCCACGAAGACACCCACCACCATGGTCCGGCCGCTCGCAAACAGCGCGACGCACATGGCCGGAATTCCGAGTCCCAGACTAACCGCAGACACGAGGTAGTGGGCGGATTTGGTTCGGCGCAGCAACCGGTCGGAAATCCAGCCGCCCGCGAGAGACGCAACCAAGCCATTAACGAGGGTACTCAATCCAAAAATGATATTTGCGCGGAACAGGGTATAGCCGCGAGCGCGATGCAGAAACGTGGGAAACCAAACCTGCAGACCTCCCAGCGCAAACGTCATCATCGCCATGCCGAGCGTGGCCGTGAGGAAGGCGGGATTACGGAACAAACTCTTGAGCGTGTCTCGCTCGGGAGCTTTGCTATCGGGCGTATCGAATTGGCCGAGCGTTGGCTCCGGAATAAACAGAAGCAGCAAAGCCAGCAGCACTCCGGGCGCAGCCCCAACGTAGAATGGAGCGCGCCAGCCGTACACGGGGCCCATGTAACCGCCCAGCAAGTATCCCAGCGCGGTTCCGACCGGAATCGCCAGATAAAACACTCCCATGACCCGGCCTCGCTTTTCAACCGGAAACATGTCCGCGACAAAGGTTGGAGAAAGAATGACAAAGCTCGCCTCGCCCAGGCCCACCAAAGTATGACGAACGAGTAGTTCATCGAAGTTCTTGGTGAAGGCCGTAAGCAGAGTGGCCACGCTCCAGATCAAAGCTCCGGCGACGATGACCCGCTTGCGTGAAAAGCGCAACGAAAGCGGCCCCATGAATGGCGCTGCACACATGTAAAAGACGAAAAAAACGGTGGTAAGCAGACCGTAAGCAAAATCGCTACGGGGAAACTCGGCCTTGACGAGATCTTGCACCGCATACAGCACAGAGCGATCAATGTAATTGAGCAGGTTCAGCGCCGTCAGGAGCGCTAATGCGGTTCGGGGATAGAGTTTCGTTAGCGGCACTCAACGTGGGAATATAACACGTCAGCGAAGAACAGGGCGTGGTCCGTTTGACACCGGTGGCTGTTCATAACGACTGGCATTCTTAACGCTTGACATTATTAACGATGTTCGTTATTATGACCCCGTGATCAAGACCTTCGCCAACAAAGGAACGGCGGAAATCTGGAGAACTGGCAAAACCCGGGGTTCACCGCCAGCCAGCGTTACAAAACGAAAGCTCGCCATGCTCGATGGCGCTCTGACTCTAGACGACCTGAAGATTCCTCCCGGAAATCGCCCGGAGAAACTACGCGGTTATCGGCAAGGGAAGTACTGTATACGAATCAACGATCAGGACAGGATTTGCTTCGTATGGCGCGAATCCGATACTTACGAGGTGGAGATCACAGATTACCATTGAGGCCAATTAGCATGAGCGTCACCAGAAAAGGCAATCCAAATTGGCGAGTGCATCCCGGAGAAATACTGCGTGAAGAGTTCTTGAAGCCGATGAGCATGTCCGCTTACGAATTGGCGAAGCGGTTGCGGGTGCCCGCACCTCGGGTCAATGACATTGTCCTCGAACGGCGCGGCATCAGTGCTGACACTGCTGTCCGCTTGTCCCGCTTTTTTGGGACGACGGAACAGTTTTGGCTGAACCTGCAGGCAGCCTACGAAATCAGCCGCGTCAAGGCCGAACACGCGACCGAGATCGAACTCATCAAACCGCGAGCGGCATCCGCCCCCCGCTGACTCGTCGAAGCAGCAGCGCTGTGATTCCCATCGTCGTTACCTCTGACTTTTCTTCCCTCGTGGCCATCTCGCAACCACTACCGTCGAAATCCCTCCGCGCGGACGAAACTCCCCTTTCACCTCTGCCCACACAGGCTTGGCCCAGCGGACAACATCTTCCAGCACTTGATTCACAATGTTTTCCTGGAAGATGCCTAGATTTCGATACGCCTGTAGATATTCTTTTAACGACTTCAGTTCCAGGCACAAGCGATCGGGCTCGTAGCGGATTACTATATTGCCAAAGTCCGGCAAGCCAGTCTTCGGACACACGGATGTGAATTCGGGATCATCCACAACAATCTCGTATCCTGGAAACTGGTTCGCCCAGGTTTCAATCTCCGGAAAATCGTGATCGAGGCCCGCGCTGGCGTGCTCGTCGGTGTAACGGGGAGAAGTGTAACCATGGGAAATGGAATGGGGAGACTTTGGCATCTGCCTATTGTACCGATAGCCGCGAGCGCGCGAATCGCACCGAACGGGCAGGCGCTCGTCAATCCATCACTCAATAATCCATCACTCAATCGCTTTCAAGATTCAGAGCCATGGCTGAGGCAAACGGCCTGTGCGCTGCATCTAAACAGGTACGTCCGAAGCGCGCATTTGGCTGCTCCCGCCCAAATGGATGATATACATTAAAGCTTGCGCTTTTCTTCGCATGCCATTGAATGGAAACAGTTCGGGACGCCAGTCGCGGCGCTGGTGGGTAACGGCGCTTGCGATCCTGGCGGCGGTGATCGTACTGGCTGCTTTCGTCTCCCACCGCGATGATGCGGTGCCGGTGCGAACTGTCGTCGTCGAGCAGAGCTCCATCCGCAGCCTGGTTTCCACCAACGGGAAGATTGAACCCGTCAACAACTTCGAGGCGCACGCTCCAGTCTCGACCAGTGTGCGGCGCGTTTTTTTCAAGGAAGGCGACTCCGTCAAGAAAGGCCAACTGCTCGTCGTTCTGGATGATTCCGAGGCGCGCGCCCAAGCCGCTCGGGCCCAGACGCTATTGCGAGCAGCGCAGGCCGACCTGAACGCCGCGAAACGAGGTGGGAGCCAGGAAGAGGTGCTGAGCCTCGAATCCCAACTGGTGAAAGCTCGCACTGACCGCGACTCGGCGCAGCGCAATTTTGACGCGCTGAAGAAGCTCGAGCAGCAGGGCGCAGCCTCGGCGGGAGAAGTGCGCGAAGCAGAAAACGCTCTTGCCCGCGCCGATGCTCAACTCACCTTTCTCCGGCAAAAGCAGACACAACGATATTCCAGCGCGGAGTTAGAACGCGTCGAAGCGCAGCGAACCGAAGCGCAGGCTGCTTACGATGCCGCGCAGGACGTCCTGGCGAAATCGAATGTCCGCGCTCCGTTTGATGGCATCGTGTACTCGCTGCCCACAAAACAAGGCGGCTTCGTCGCGGCCGGAGATCTTCTGCTGCAAGTGGCGGATCTGCGAAAAGTGCTGGTCCGCGCTTTCGTCGATGAACCCGATGTGGGCAGACTGGCCCCAGGAAATCCGATGGAGATTACCTGGGACGCCGTTCCCGGGCGCGTTTGGCGCTCCGCTGTAACTGCCGTTCCATCAACCGTGAAATTGCGCGGATCGCGCAACGTCGGCGAGACGACCAGCATCGTAGATAACAAGGATTTGAAACTCCTGCCGAACATCAACGTCGGAGTCACGATTGTCACCGGCGAGCACGATCACGTGCTGGTAGTGCCGCGAGAGGCGGTGCGAATGGACGACAACAGCAAGCCTTATGTTTTGCAGGTTGCCGGGCACGAGCTCCAGCGCCGGGATGTGGAGACTTCCCTTTCCAATCTCACGCAGGTTGAAATATCACGCGGCCTCGCTGCCAAGGATGTGATTGCCATCAGTTCGTGGAATGGCAAACCAATTGGCGACCGGACGCAGGTCAAGTTCTAGATGATTACTCGCACCTTCAAACTTTTTCTTGTTTTGCTATCGCTCGTCATCTCGTTGACCGGCAGCGTGACGGACTCTGCCAAAAACAAGCTGGCGGCCGGCCGGATCGATGAAGCCATCGCGGAATTGAATGGACGTCTCTCTGCGGCTCCGGCGGACGCGGAATCGTCCAACCTGCTCTGCCGTGCTTACTACGCGCTCGAAGATTGGGATCGGGCGGAGTTTTCCTGCAAGAAAGCGATTGCGCTTGATCCCGGCAACGGCCGCTATCACCGCTGGCTGGGACATGTGTATGGAGAAAAGGCGGATCGAGCGAACTTCCTTTTGGCCGCCAGCCTTGCCGGGAAAACGCGCGAAGAACTCGAACGTGCCGTGCAACTCAATCCCAAAGACGTCGATGCCAGGGTTGATCTGGCAGAGTTTTACTTTGAAGCGCCGGGCGTTGTCGGCGGCGGCCAGGATAAGGCCCGTGCACAGGCAAAGATCGTTGGCGCAACTGCTCCGTCCCGTGAGCATTGGATCTACGCGCGCATAGCGGAAAAGAATGGCGATCTGGCCATAGCCGAGCACGAATACCGCTGCATGATCGAGGCCAGTAATGGAGATTCAGACGCATGGTTGAACCTGGCGCTGTTTTTCCAGCACCAGAAACGTCTTGATGAGATGGAACAAACCCTGATCAAAGCCAGCCAGGCCCCGATGTCCAAGCCAGATGTCCTGGTGGATGTCGCTCGGAATCTCTGGCGGACCGGTCGCAATCCCGCACTTGCCATTCAGCTCCTCAATCGCTATCTCAATTCTGGCCCGGTCGAGGAGGCTCCGGCTTTCAAGGCCCACTACCTGTTGGGCATGCTGCTGGAAAAACAAGGAGACAAAGCAGGTGCGGCGCGTGAGTACCGGGCTTCGCTATCATTGGCTCGGAGCTTCGGCATGGCCCAGCAAGCCCTCAACCGGGTTACCCCCTGAGAATGCCGAGATTGCGCCCGCTCCCAGGCGGTCCTAAAGTCCGGTCCCAAATACTCTCCAAAGCTACTGCCCGGTTCCTGTCGCGCGCACTACAATTTGTCCGTCGCGGCGGAGCCGCCGACTGATCCTATGTGCCTGACCATGCCCTACGATGATCTATGCCTGACGATGATCCATGGGTGACAAAATGAAGGTGACGAGATGAAACTTCGATTGCCGCAGCGATTGCGCTCTATAAATCCGCTCGTCTTATTTACGGCTGTGGTAATGATCGCAATGCGCGTTCAGGCTGAACCTCTGCCTCTGGAGCGCGCCATTCGGCTGGCGCTCGCGCACAGCACGGGTTCGGCGATTGCCAATGCCGACGTGCAGCGCACCTTTGCCTCATACCGGGAGCTCCGCAACAACTTCATACCACAACTGGTCGCTGGTTCCGGCCTCGGCTATACCTACGGATACCCCCTCTCGATCGAGGGGTCACCGCCGGCACTGCTGGACGTCATCGCACAGAGTTCGGTCTTCAACCCGGCGCAGCGGCAGTTTCTAGGAGCGGCGAAAATTGACTGGCAGGCTTCTGAGCTTCAGGACAAAGACCAGCGTAATGCCACCATCCAGGAGGTCGCGTTGACCTATGCTGAACTGGCGAAGTGGGAGGCGCGACTCGTGCGCTTGCAGCAGGACGAGGTGGAGGCGCAAAAACTGGTACAGGCGGTCTCCGAGCGCTTGCAGCAAGGCGTGGACAGCGCCGTGGACTTGAACAAAGCCAGGCTCGCCGCAGCGCGCGTACGTTTTCATCGGGCCGAGGCACGCGGCAACGCCGACGTGCTTCGCCGTCACCTCTCGACGCTGACTGGTTTACCGGTTTTCGCCATCGAAATCGCTCCCGAAACCATTCCGGCCTTGCCGCCAGTGGCGTCCGAAGAAGATCTCTCGGAGAAAGCGATCACGTCGAGCCTGGCCATCAAAATCGCCGAGCAGCGTTCTCTGGCGGAATCGATGCGGGCTTCGGCCGAGCATCGCTCCTTATTGCCGTCGATCAATTTCTCCGCCCAGTATGCGCGGTTTTCCACCTTTAACAACTACAGCGAGTACTTCCCGCCACATACATTTCAGGTGGACAATGCCACGGTCGGAATTGGTCTTCGGATCCCCTTGTTCAACGCCAGCCAGCGCGCCCGAGCCGACGCGGCCGAGGCCGAAGCCCTCAAATCGAAGAAGCAAGCGGAGGCTGCTCGCAATCAGGTGGCGGAGGAAACACTGAAACTTCAACGCGCCGCCGAACAACTGGAGGCCGCCCGCGAGGTAGCCGAGTTGGAATATCAATTAGCACAGTCAGGCCTGGAAGCGGTCCAAACCAGAGTCGACGCAAAGACCGGCACCTTGCATGAATTGACCGATGCAAGAATGCAAGCATCCGAACGCTATCTTCTTTTTCAGGATGCCGATTTTGAGTACCAGCGGGTCCGCCTGAATCTGCTGCGAGTCACGGGAGATTTGGAGAAGTGGGCGCTGCCCAGCGCCGCTTCACCAAACCCGGCTTCAAAATGACGGATAGACAGCGTCATCCAGCCAGTACCAGATTCTTGCGTCTCAATGCGCAAAAACGACGTTCAGCCAAGTTCTTTTGCCGTTTTTGCCCCGCTAAGGCACACTAAGACAAAGATTTCCACGTTTTCGACGCAGCCTGGCACGTACCTGAATGGTAGCGTCGGTTGGGTGTGCGCGGATCGAATCGTGCATCTAACAATGCTAAGATAGAGACTCACCAATATGCCATTAAAAACACTGTTTTTGAATCCACCTTCATTTGAGAATTTCGATGGGGGCGCAGGCTCGCGCTGGCCGGCTACGCGGGAGATTGAATCGTACTGGTATCCGGTCTGGCTCGCCTATCCCACAGGAATGCTCGAAGGCGCGCGGCTGCTCGACGCCCCGCCGCACCACATCACGGCGGAAGAGACGATCCGCACCTGCAAGGACTACGAACTGCTCGTGCTCTTCACCAGCACACCGGGCTTCCCCGGCGACGTCCGTATCGCTGAGGCCATCAAAGACAGCAACCCTCACATCAAGATTGCTTTCGTCGGACCCCACGTCAGCGTGCTACCCGAGAAGTCTTTGATGGAAGCGAAAGTAATAGATGTAATCTGCCGCAAGGAATTCGACTACTCCATCGTCGAATACGCCCAGGGCAAGCCGATCGAAGACATTCTTGGCATTTCCTACCGTAAGAATGGGCAAGTCGTGCATAACCCCGATCGGCCGACCATCGAGAATCTTGACGCCCTGCCGCACGTGACCGACGTTTACCGGCGCGATCTGGATGTCCGCCGTTACAACGTTCCATTCCTGCTGCAACCCTACGTGGCTCTGTACACAACGCGCGGATGCCCGGCGCAGTGCACCTTCTGCCTCTGGCCCCAAACCCTCAGCGGACACCCGTGGCGCAAACGCTCCACCGACGACGTGGCGCGCGAAATGGCCAAGGCGAAAGATTACTGGCCGTACGTGAAGGAATTTTTCTTCGATGACGATACCTTCAATCTGCAGAAGGCCCGCACCATCGAATTGTGCGCCAAGTTGAAACCGCTGGGCCTGACCTGGTCCTGCACATCGCGAGTCACCACCGACTTCGAAACTCTCAAGGCCATGAAAGAGGCGGGCTGTCGGCTCCTGATTGTGGGCTACGAATCGGGCGATCAGCAGATTCTGAAGAACATCAAGAAAGGCGCGACCGTCGAGCGCGCCCGCCAGTTCACCAAGGACTGCCACAAGGTGGGACTCGTGGTGCATGGCGATTTCATCATTGGTCTGCCAGGAGAAAGTCGTGAGACCATCAGGAACACGATCAACTTCGCTAAGGAACTCGACGTGGAGACGATCCAGGTTTCGGTGGCGCATGCTTACCCGGGGACTGAACTGCACGAATTCGCAACCAAGAACGGCTTCATGACCAGCGACTCAAAAATGGTGGACGACGGCGGCCATCAGATGGTGCAGATCGAGTATCCCGGCCTGCCCGCCGCCGAACTTATGGAAGCAGTACATCATTTTTACGATGAGTATTATTTCCGTCCCAAGGCCGCGTATCGCATCTTGAGGAAAGCGATGTTCGACAACTCCGAACGCAAGCGCCTTTACAAAGAAGCGCGAACCTTCCTGAAACTGCGCGCGCAACGCCATAAGTGGGTCAAGGAAAACCGCAAGGAAGAAGCACCTGCCCCGCAACCGGCCAAGGCCTAGCGGAGAGACGGGCGCCTCGCCCGTCCAGCAGCTATCCGGCCGGGCGGGGGGACGCCCGGCGACTCCACCGACACGGAGTTGGATCAGAAGTGACATTTCGAAAATACCTCGTCCTCGCGGGAATCACCGCATTTGGCACTGCCGGTGATTCCCTGTTGGCTCGCGGTATGAAGCAAATCGGCAGTCTTTCGCTACACAACCTTTCCGGCCTGCTGCTGGCCATCCTCAATCCCTGGGTAACGGTGGGAATCCTCTTACTGCTGGGATTTTTCGCGTGTTACATTTGCTCGCTTTCGTGGGCTGATCTCACCTATGTGCTGCCCGCCACGTCGCTCGGATATGTGCTCGTGGCTTTGATTGCTCACTTCATTTTTCATGAACTAATCTCGCCGACGCGCTGGCTTGGTATTGCGCTGATCGCCGCCGGCGTGGGCTTCGTGGCCGCCGGCCCTTCGGTTACATACAGTCACGAACACCAGAATTCCCCGGACGCTTCCCACGACGCGGTTTCTCAGGAGGTCGAGTTATGAATGAGATCTATGCCTGGGCCGCGATAGCGCTCATCATTTTGGCCTCGACCACCGGCGACGTGCTGCTCTCCTATTCCATGAAACGAGTCGGCGACGTCGCAGAACTTCTTAAGCGACGCGGGCTACCGGCGGTGCTTGGGCGCGTGCTCGCGACGCCCACGTTTGCTCTCGGCTTGCTGGCGATGGGGATCGCGTTCTACAGCCTGCTGTTTGGCCTTTCGTGGGGGAATCTTAGTCTGGTCGTGCCCGCTTCGGCCTCGCTCACCTTTGTGGCTAATGCGTTAGCTGCGCGCATATTCCTGCGTGAACGCGTGTCGCGCCGGCGTTGGATTGCGGCTTTGCTGGTAGCGGCGGGCGTGGTACTGATGGCGCTCTGAATTACGCTACCCGAACAAATCAACCCGAATCGCAAGAGCTTGCGTTTCCGCGACTGGATCCTTGCCGGCAGATGCGACTGGCAATCCGGAACTATCTCTCGAACTTTCTGCCGTCAGAAGCTTTCCCGGAAAACGAAGCCGTTTGCCCAACATCGCCGCTCGCTGTCTTCCATCTTCCAGTTGCCTGCGGAACGACTCGCGATCGACCTGTGCACAGATCGTAGGAAGAGCGAGGATCCTTGTAAATCTCATCCAAACAGCCTCATCAAGCCACTGGCAGCCAGATTGGGGAGGAGAAAGCTGGCGCTCTTGCTGCCGGCGAACCGCGCCACGGCATCGGCCGCCAGATAGCCGCTGCGAACGGCGCCCTCCATGGTGGCCGGCCAGCCAGTGGCGGTCCAATCGCCGGCCAGAAACACGCGCGGCCACGCTGTCGTCGGCTTGGGCCGGTACTGGTCGATTCCCGGACGCGGCGAATATGTCGCGTGCACTTCCTTGATCACCGTCGACTTCAACAGTATCGCTTCGGGCGCGCCGGGAAAGAACTCTTGCGCTTCTTTCATCGCCATCTCCACGATTTCTGCCTTCGACTTTTCCACTAGGCTTCGGGAGCAGCTCACGACCAGCTCAATGTAGCTGCCGTTCCCGATATCACGAGCCTCGCTCTCGCGAGCTGTAATGATTCGCGACTTGTGAAACATCCACTGGATCGTGCGGTCGAGCAGAACGGCGTGATCGAGATCGCTGATTTGGCGATCGAACCAAAGATGAATGCCCGTGATCGGCGACGTCGAAAACTGGCCGAGCGCGGCGGTCAAAGGTGCAGCTGACGGAGTATCGGGCAACATTCGCCCCAGGACATCAAACGGGACGGCGAGAACCAGGTAGTCAAATTGCTGTTCCTGCCCATTCGTGGTCACGTTTACAGCAAACGGCACTGTCCGAAACGACTCCACGCTTGCACGAAACTGAGTCTCTCCACCGCGGGCGCGAATGTAGTCTCCGGCTGTGCTGTAGAGGTCCGTGAGCGGCACGGTCGGAATCCCCATGCGCCCAGCAGCCGCCGATTTAAGAAACGACTCGCGCACCACCTGTGCCGCATACGGGACGGAAACCTTATCCAAGTCTTCGTTCAAGGCGCTGACAAGGATCGTCTTCCAGAATCGCTCAATTGCTTGCTCGGTTTGTCCGTGGCCTTTGAGCCAGTCAAGGAACGACTCACCCCGATCCGCCGGACTGGAGGGAGCAAGCGCAGCCATGGCGCGGCTGATCGACATCTTGTCGCGCAAATTCAAACAGTCAGCCCGGAGAAACGCCGGCGCCGTATGCAGCGGCGCCGGAAGTGCTGATGGGGCGATCACCGATGCGCGTCCTCCGGGCTCGAGAAACGTCAGATTCTCATACCAGCGAATCTTGTCCTGTACTCCGGCGCGCCCATAGAAATCGAGCAGATTGGTGCAGCAGCCGAGCAGCACATGCTGGCAGTTGTCCACAATCTGGCCGGTACCGGGATGTTGATAAGAAGAAGCACGCCCGCCAAGATAAGGACGGCGCTCAAATAGCGACACACGAAAACCGGCCTCGGCCAAGGCGCATCCGGC
Organism: uncultured Acidobacteriaceae bacterium; assembly: GCA_963730845.1. Lineage (GTDB taxonomy): Bacteria > Acidobacteriota > Terriglobia > Terriglobales > Acidobacteriaceae > Acidiflorens. The sequence continues at coordinate 289,522 of CAVSTM010000012.1, forward strand.
GGCGAGGCCGGCCAACCCGCCCCCGGCTACGGCAACTGTAGGAGCGTGCGTCGTTTTAGAAAGGGTCGAATTAGGAGGATCGATCGTATCAGGGTGCATCGAGGGCGGCATCACAGCAGACGCTTCAGGATTCCTTTTCCGAGCACCGTAAGCTTTTCTCGAACCGTTAATCGGACGCGCTCACCGAAGACGTCGTACTGGTTCGATGCAATCTTCTCGAGCAGGCGGCGATAGATGGTGATGAGAACCCACAACGCGGGCTGACTGTCTTCATTCACCAACGGGATCAGCTCATCCCCGGCGCGATAGCTGTCGCGAGCACGGTCCGCCTCCATCGCCAGCAGCGCACGGATGCGAGCAACGTCAACTTGCGGCGGGGCCAGATCCGCGGCGGCAAGACCGAACTGCGCCAGATCCTCTTGCGGAAAATAAACCCGGCCCATACCCACGTCTTCTTTGACGTCGCGAATGATATTCGTAAGCTGAAACGCCAGACCACAGCGTTCGGCAAGCGGTTCAGCGGCGGGATCGCGATATCCGAAGATCCTGATGCACACCAGGCCAACCACCGACGCCACACCGTAGCAATACTGTCGCAGCTCTTCAAAAGTTTGGTAACGCGCGACCAGCGGCACACCGGCGGAGAACTCTGGTGCGGCGGCGTAACCGAGATCCGCAGCCGTACCGAAGGCGAGCTGGTCGAGAAGTCCAATCGGAATCTGGTAAGTGCGCTGTGCATCGGTTAGCGCCAGTAGCACCGGATCATCCGTTGGCATTGCCGCCATAGCACGATGCGCTTTGTCGAGCCACTCTGCCAGCTTGTTGTGGCGATCATCGGGGCTCAGCGTGTTGTCGTCCGCGATGTCGTCGCACCGCCGCATGTAAGCGTACACCGCACTCAACGCATTGCGTTTCCGCCGTGGCAGCACCACAATCCCGTAGTAAAAATTCTTGGCGGCGGAGCGGGCGATATGCCGGCAGACGGAGTACGCCATTTCGAGCTGTGAAGCCGTAGGCGCAAACTGCACGGGCGCATTTCCCACGACGGTGCTCATCTTTGCTTCCCCAGCAGCGCCCCAAGCGCGGCACGACCGACCAGAGCCAGCTTCCGCGCCCTGGAAATTGTCGGACGGCGGCCCAGTACCGCGTAATGCTGGCGTTCGATGGCGCTTAGAATTTCCTGCCCGCCGCAGCTGAACAGTTCGATGTCAATGGCCAGTGCGCGGTCGACTTTCGCGATCAGCGGCATGCCTTGCTTGAACCATTCTCGCGCACGCTCGACTTCGAAACCCATCATCTCGCGGAACGCGCAAGTGTTGTCGCGGTCACGGATTACTTCCTCGCCTACACCGAAACGGCGCAGGTCTTCGCGTGGAAGGTAAATTCGTCCTTTGGAAAAGTCCGCGCTCACGTCTTGCCAGAAATTTGCGAGTTGCAGCGCGGTACAGGTGTAATCGGAAAGCTGTTGTCGTTCGGAATCACGGTATCCGCAAAGGTACAGCACGAGGTGGCCAACCGGATTCGCCGAATAGCGGCAGTAGCCCAGCAGATCGTTGAATGTCTCGTACCGGCCGATACTTTGGTCCTGCCGGAAAGCGGTCAGTAAATCCGCGAATTCATGTTTCGGAATCTCAAATTTTTGAACAGTTTCGGCAAGCGCGACAAACACGGGATGCCGGGGTTGCCGATTATGATCACCGTCGTAGCATGCGTTTAGCTCGTTCTCCCATTGCTCCAGCAACTGCAGAGACGCGGCGGTGTCGCCTACCTCGTCGCCCAAATCGTCCGATATGCGGCAATAAGCATAAACGTTGAAAAAATGCTGCTGCAGATGCCCCGGAAGAAGCTGGGACACGACCGAAAAATTTTCGTAGTGCGAACGCGCCAGACGGCGGCAATATTCGCGGGCTTCGGCTTCCGAAGGCGCGCGCTCAGGAATGGCGTACTCCGGCGGCAGCGCACTCCAGCCGGAGGCGAGCGGCGCAGTCGGGGAATGGCTGGCAGCAGTCATCATCAAAGCTCTGTAACCAAATTCATCAAACAAGCTTCCGTTGTCATCCTGAGCGAAGCGAAGGACCTATGTATTTGCTTGTCGCGGCGGAATGCATAGGTCCTTCGCTTCGCTCAGGATGACAGTATGATCTACGCCGACTAGGGGATACGCTAGTGACCCGGGATAATCGCCGTCTTGATATCCCCGTTGCGGTTCAACATGTGGCGCAGCACATCATGCAGACGCGAGAGCGGTGCTTCGCCGGTAATGTAGTCGGTGCCCAGAACCTTCTTCTCGGCAATCAAACCGAAGGCCCGCCGTACCGTCTCCGGGGTGTGATGGAAAGTCGCTTTTAAAGTGATCTCTGAGTAGTGCAGGCGGTTGGTGTCTAACTGCACCTTGGTTCCCGAAGCGCATCCACCGAAGAAATTCACGGTACCGCCCTTGCGAACCATCTGCACCGCCCATTCCCAGGCTTCCGGCCGGCCCACGGCTTCGATCGCCACGTCAGCGCCCCGCCTTTCCGGACTTAGCTGGCGCACCGCCTCTACCGGATCGCTCACCTTGGTAATCTGCACTACCTCGTGCGCGCCCTTCTTGCGTGCCAATGCGACTTGCGAATCGCGCTTGACCACCGCGATCACATTGCAGCCGATCGCCTTGGCCACTTGCACAAACATCAGACCGATCGGTCCGCCGCCAATGACCGCCACGGTATCGCCGATCTCAACGCCAGTTTCATGCAGGCCACGGAGAACGCAGGCCAGCGGCTCGGTCATCGCGGCATCCTCGAAACTCACATTCGAAGGCACGACGAGCATATTGGCTTCCACGATGCGCCGCGGTATCCGGATGTACTCCGCGTAGGCGCCATTGTTGAACAGCAGATCTTCGCAGAGGTTCAACTGGTGCTTTGAGCAATAAAAACACATGCCACAGGGAGCCGAGTTCAGCGCGACCACGCGCATGCCCTTCTTGAAGCCGCGCACGCCTTCGCCGACTTCCTCGACCGTGCCCGCCAGTTCATGCCCGAACAACGCCGGCGGCACAATCATGCGGGCATGATAGCCCCGCTGATATACCTTCAAATCAGTGCCGCAAGTCAGCGCCACGTGGACCTTGACCAGAACTTCGCCTTCACCCACACGCGGTATAGGCACTTTTTCAATCTTGATGTCTTCTTTGCCGTACAGGACGGCGGCCGTCATCTTGCCATTCACAATTGATGTCCTTCCCACGCTCTCGACCCCATCGCGCCAAAACCGGGCGTGTTGGGGGCCCCCGCGCTGCCCGGCTGGATGACGATCTTCATCGAGTCCGGTTGAGGATGGGCAGCCAGATTCAGCGCTTCCACACCGCTTTGCAACGGGAAACGGTGGCTGATAAGCCGTTCCAGATCCATTTCACGGTTCATGACGAACCGCACTGATTCCTCCTGCAATTCCACAGATGCGCTGTAGGATCCCAGCAAAGTCTTCTCGTCCACGCACACCGCCGCCGGATCAATCGTGACCTCGCTTCGTACAGTCTGCGCAAACAGCAACACACGACCTCCCGCGCGCGTGGCGTCGATGGCAGGCCGGATCAGGCTATTCCCGCCGACCGCCAAAATCACAGCGTCAGCCCCACGGCCTTCCGTCATTTCCCGTACCACTTGCCCGGCGTCAGCCTTGGAAGCGTCAATCGTCAGTGTCAGGTCGAAGCTACCAGCTATTGTAAGCCTCGCCGGATGCAAATCGGAAGTAATCACCCGAGCCCCCTCCCGTTTGGCCAGAGTCGCAAGGATTAGCCCAATTGGACCCTGCCCAATCACCAGCACGGTCTCGCCCGCTTCTAGCCGAAGCGTCTCTATACCTTTGATACAGGTATTCACCGGCTCGACAAAACATGCCTGCTCGAAGCTGATGCCGTTCGGGATCCGCACCGTTCCCTTTTCCACAATCCAGTCCATTACCCGGACGTATTCCGCGAACCCTCCGCCCGAAGGCTCAAACCCTGCCGTGCAGCCGACTTTCTTGTAAGTAGCGCACTGCGCGAAGGTCTTGTGTCGGCAGTAATAACATTCTCCGCACGGGATGTGGTGAAACACCACAACGCGCTCGCCGACGCTGAACTTTCGAACGCCTTCTCCCACCCTCGCGACGACGCCCGCGGTTTCGTGGCCAAAAATGCGTGGCGCAGAGTGCGAGCCGGTAGCGATCTTCTTAAGATCGGTGCCGCAGATTCCGCAGGTGTGGACGCGAACCAAAATTTCCCCGGGCCCGACTTCAGGGACAGGCACTTCTTCCAGGCGCACATCGTTCACGCCACGATACACGGCAGCCTGCATGATGGAAGGAATCTCGCGCCTCTCACTTTCAACGGCTAATCTCGATGATCGGGCTATTGCCATAGCAAACTTTATTACTTCTCCTCACTCTAGTGCCGCGACTGCGACCGTTATAGCCGTCGTTCCAAGCTTGCCGGTGGAGAGCCGGGCGTCCCCGCCCGGCCGCGATACTGCTGGACGGGCGAGACGCCCGCCGCTCCATCCAGCTCCTCGCGATTGAGGTAACTCACGAGCGCTCCGCAAAGGGCGTGGCTCGCCTTGGAACTGTTCCGCGCCAGCGCAATAGTAGTCCCCCACAGCCACGGGCGCAGTGTTACATAACACGCAAACCTGGTGGACTGAAAGCTCCCGTCGCGCGCCACAAACGGATCGATTGCCGGCAGGCTGAAATCGGCGGCATCGGAGATGGCTTTCAAAGCGCCAAACTCGACTCCCCGCGCCTGCGCTCCTTGCGCCACGGCTGCGGCTTCCATATCGACCGCCCTCGCTCCATACGCTTTACTGAATTGCAACTTCTGCTCCTTGCCAGCCACGGTCGCGGAACTCACTAAAATTCCCTCACCCGAGCCAACTTCTGTTCGGGCGCCGTCTGCGGCATTGATCACCGTGCGCGGCTCAAGAACATCGCCGACCTGCAGGGAACGATCCAGTGGCCCCTCCAGTGCTCCAGCGAAGCCCACGGAGATCACCCGCACCGGGTCAACTTCCCTGATTACCGCTTCAGTAGCGCGCCGCGCGGCTTCCGTTCCAATTCCGCCGCAGACCAGAGCGGTGTCGCCATTTTCAAAAAGACGATATCGTCGCCCGTCGTGTTCGATCGTCCTGACCTTCCAACTTCCGATCAGCGGTCTAACCTCGCGCTCCATGGAGGCGACGATGGCGATCCTGATCATGACAATCTTTGTTTCAGTTTCAGAGTTTCAGACATATCCGTTGCCGCGAAACCAGTCCACCGACCGCCGCAAGGCACCATCGACTGGAACCATACGCCAGCCCAGTTCCCGTTCCGCTTTCGCCGAACTCACAAACATCATCTTTCGTCCCATGCGCACGGCGTCGATCGTTGCCCGCGGCTCGCGGCCCAGAAGCCGCCCGGTCACCATTTCGTCCACGGCCCCCGCCACCAGCGCAAAAATGTAAGGCAGCTTCACCGTTGGCGACGGCAATCCCGTAATCGCGGCCAGCCGGTCCAGAATCTGTTTCAGCGTAAGATTCTCTCCGCCCAGAATGTAGCGCTCGCCCGATCTTCCCTTCTCCAACGCCTGGACATGACCACGCGCGCAATCGGTCGCATCCACCAGGTTCAATCCGGTCTCCACGTACGCCGGGAATTTCCGTTTCAGGAAATCCACGACGATTCGCCCTGTCGGAGTCGGCTTGATATCGCGCTCGCCGATCGGCGTCGTGGGATTCACAATCACCACATCCACTCCAGATCTCGCGGCATCGACTGCCACTTGCTCCGCCATGAACTTCGAACGCTTATAGTGCCCGATCATGTCCGTCAGCGATACCGGGCTTTCCTCGTCCGCGACCGTGCTCGTGTGGGGACGGGCGCCCTCGCCCGTCCAAGCGCGCTTGGGGACAGCCGCCCTCGGCTGTCCGGCCGAGCGCAGCTCGGCAGCTGCGTGGTTCGAAGTAAATCCCATGGTCGCAACACTCGACGTGTACACGACGCGCCGCACACCTTGCTTCCGCACCGCTTCCAGCAAGGAACGCGTACCCTCGACATTCGAGCGATACATCTCGGCGGGATCGCGCACCCACAAACGATAGTCCGCGGCGACGTGAAAGACGACTTCGCAGCCGGAAAGCGCCTTCTCGATCGATACCGAATCGCGCAGATCGCCGACCACCCGATCGACATCTAGACCGTCAAGGTTGCACAGATCGCTAGTCGGCCGCACCAGCACCCGCAGCTCGGCTCCCTGTTCCGCCAGGACGCGCGCAACATGACTGCCCAGAAATCCAGTGGCGCCGGTGACAAAAGCCAGCATTTAGCACTTAGCACTGAGTCCGCCGAGCTACGACACGGGGAAACGTGACCCTTCTAGAACCCGGGTTAGCTAACGGCTAAGTGCTAAATGCTAACTGCTGCTCTTCTCCGCCATCACCTTCGAATAGGTCGTGAGCGCGAGCAGCGGGAAATACTCGCGATACAGGTGGTACATCAGATAGAACACGCGCGGGAAGCCAGTCCCGGTGAAGAGCCGCTCGTCCCATGACCCGTCTTTATTTTGCGTGCGCAAAAGATATGCCATGCCGCGCGATACGCACTCGCTGCGCGTATCGCCCACCGCCAGCAGCCCCATGATTGCCCAAGCCGTCTGCGAAGCCGTGCTGTCGCCTTGCCCGCGAAGGTTCGGATCGTCATAGGATCCCACCGTCTCACCCCATCCGCCATCGGCATTCTGCACCGAGCGCAACCACTCCGCTGCCTGCTGGATCATGGGGTCATTGCGGTCCACCGCCATCGCTTCCAGGCCGCGCAACACCTGCATCGTGCCGTAGATATAGTTCACGCCCCAGCGCCCGAACCAACTCCCATCCGGCTCCTGCTCTTTACGAATGAACTTGAGCGCCCGTTTTACCGCGGGATGGTTCTGGTCGTATCCATACGCCGCAAGGCACTCCAGAGTTCGTCCGGTAATATCAACAGTCGCGGGATCAAGCATGGCGTTGTGATCAGCAAAAGGCACGTACTGGAACACCATGCGGTCGTTATCCTTGTCGAACGAAGCCCAGCCCCCGTTCTTGCACTGCATCGATAGAACCCAATCGATGGCCCGCTGCACCGACTCTCTCTGATAACGCCCGTTCGGATGCTCGATCCGGCTCAGCGCCAGGCACACCATGGCAGTGTCGTCCACGTCAGGATAAAACTCATTGTTGAACTCGAAGTACCAGCCGCCCGGTTCCCCTTTCGGATTCTTGACCTTCCAGTCTCCGGGCTTCCGCACCTGCTTCTGCAGAATCCAATCAGCGCACTTCACCAGTCGCGGGTCATTCGCCGGAACCCCCGCCTCACCCAAAGCAAACAGCGCATACGCCGTATCCCAGACCGGAGACATGCAAGGCTGCATGCGGAAAGTGTCGCCTTCCTCGATTCCCAGTTTCTCGAATTCATCCATTGCGCGGATAAACTGCGGGTCGTCCACCGAATAACCCAGGCAACGTAGCGCGATGATCGCGTTCATCATCGAGGGATAAATTGCTCCCAGTCCGTCGCTCATCTCGAAGCGCGCCAGCATCCACTTCTCCGCCTGTCGCAGAGCCAGCGAACGCAGCGGACGGATATGTACGCGCTCGAACCAGTGCGTCAGGCGGTCCAGGCATAAAAAGAAATTGCGCCACGAAATCAGCTTCTTCGCCCAGTGCAGATGCATGCGTGATTTTTCGCGTCCGCCCACAAAGAGTTCTTCCACGCCCATTTCGTCGGGAATTTTCTTGAACGGCTTCTTCGCATAGCAAATCGAAAGCGGCACCAGGATGGCCCGCGACCACGAAGAAATTTCGTAGATATTGAACCAGAACCAGTTCGGAAAGAGCACGATCTCCGGCGGAACCGCGGGCACCGCATCGTAATCGTATTGCCCGAAAAAACAGAGATAGATCTTGGTAAATGTATTGACTTCGGTCACGCCACCCATTTCAAGGATCTTCTTGCGGGCGTGCGTCAGCGCGGGATGATCCGCCGTAAACCCGGCCAGCTTCAACCCGAAGTAAGCCTTCACCGAAGCGCTGATATTGGAGGGACCACCGGCATAGATACTCCATCCGCCGTCTTCGCTCTGGTGGTTCAGGATGTAACGAGCGGCTTTGTCAAAGCGTTCCTGGCTGCCAGTACCGAGCAGCGTGTGGAGCAGGATGTAGTCGGACTCGAGGCTGGTATCGGCTTCCAGTTCTCCGCACCAGTAGCCATCCTCGTGTTGCTGCGAAAAAAGATACTTGCGCGCCGCATCGACCGCGACCGCGACCCGGCTTCCCAGGTCATCAATTTTTCCAAATCGCATCTGCGGCGCAGAGGCCGAACTCAAAGGGGAGGATTCTTCCATCATGTCTCCAGACTTATGACTGCACGGCAATGGCCGGTGCCGCGGCAATCGTTTCCACGATCTCCGGCGGCAATCCAAAGCGAACATTTTCCGGCATGATTTCGAGTTCCTGCACGTCTCCAAAGCCCTTTCCCGCCAGATACTCCACAACTTCCTGCACCAGATGTTCCGGAGCGGAAGCTCCCGCGGTCAGGGCCACCGTCTTCACGCCATTCAACCACTGCGGCTGAATGTCGCGGCAATCATCAATGAGATGCGCCGGGGTGCCCAAACTGCGAGCCACTTCCACCAACCGCTTGGAATTTGAACTATTGTCGGAGCCAACCACCAGCAGCAAATCGGCATCGGAGGCCACGTGCTTCACGGCAACCTGCCTGTTTTCAGTCGCATAGCATATGTCTTGCGCAGCCGGACCTTTGATGTTCGGGAACCGCTTTCTGAGCGCGGCGATAATGTCGCGCGTTTCATCCAGGCTGAGCGTTGTCTGTGTCAAATACGCCACGCGATTGGGATCGGGCAACGTCACCGACGCCACTTCCGACGGCGACCCTACCACCTGTGTCACCGCCGGCGCCTCGCCGAGCGTGCCAATCACTTCGTCATGATCGCGATGGCCGATCAGAATCAGCGAATAGCCGTCCTTGGCGAACTTCACCGCCTCCACGTGCACCTTAGTGACCAGCGGACACGTCGCATCGATCACCCGCAGCTTCCGCAGTTTGCTGGCTTCGCGCACTTCGGGAGAAACGCCGTGCGCGCTGTAGATGACGCGCTCGCCCTCGGGCACCTCGTCCACGCTATCGACAAAAATTGCGCCCTTCTCTTGCAGTTCCTCCACCACAAAGCGATTGTGGACGATTTCCTTGCGCACATAAATCGGCCGCCCAAACGCTTCCAGCGCAATCCGGACAATGTCGATCGCCCGCACCACTCCCGCGCAGAACCCGCGCGGCTTCAATAACAGTAAGGTCTTGGTGTGTAAACTGGTTTCAGACAAATCGCATCCCCCACCCACTAGGGTACACTTTTTCATTGAAAAAGATGCTCTAAGGGTATCGAAAGATGCACCCTCAGGTCAATGTAAGCCTTTGAGGGTGTGGGGATTAGCAGCGGGCGGGGAAACGGGGCGGGTGAACGGGAGGCGCTCCGCTCGAAGACGCGCTTCACCAAGTACGCCGCGCCCCGTACTGGTCGAAGATTCTTTCGCTGCTGACAATGAACAGTTTCTCAATTTCAGCCTGGGCGTCAGCATGCGGTCGAACGGATCTTGGTGCGATCGAGGCAACATCCCAGCGCGAACTCCATGGTCGTATGACACAGGCAGACTTTGGAACTTCTCCCGGTCAAGATAGCCTCCGAAGTCTTGTACTGATCGGAAGCGCCCGCCAGCCTGCCCAGTCGAAACTTTTGTTGCAATCTCCCAAGCGGAAACCGCGCTAACAAAAATGCTATTGCCCGGTTGGGTGATCAGTTTCCTGCACGACGTGGGCAGCGCTGGATCGTCGCTAAGCCACCAGAGCAAAGCATGGGTGTCCAGCAGTGGGCGCACTCTATTGCCCCCATGCGTCAAGCTCTTCCGGAGGCAAAGGCTCGAAAAATTCGGGTCCGACTTTCAGTTTGCCGCGCAAGGCTCCGGGTTTGCGTTGCCCTCGTTCGTCCTCGATCGCCACCAGGCGCACCACCGGCTTTTTACCTCAAGCGATGACAATCTCCTCACCCCGGCAAGCCCTCTTCAATCAGCCGCGAAAGCTCGGTTCTAGCCCTGGGAATGGTGATGGTTTCCATAAATATTGCTCCGTGGTCCGCTGGAGTGCGGTCGGGGTTGGCCAGAAATTGAAGTCGCGGATGCTGCTCACGGCATTTATGTATTTCTTATCCATGGTCAAAAAATAGTCCAGTCCGTTTGCTTCCGCTGTCCACTGGTGAAAAGCGTCGGAGTAATGTCTTTCCGAGAGGCGGTGGCACAATGACTTAAAATGCCCCAGTTGCATTAGGTTTTCCAGTTCGAACGCGGGCAGCGTGTTCCAGAACTCTGGAGCTTGACTGAGAAGCGAAGGGTTCAGCTCAGAACGAAATCGCAAACTCGGCCAATCCCTCTTTTCTGAGGTATTCGCCAAAATCCAGGTTTTGCCGAAAGCGAGCTCTATTGACCGCTGGCAAACAACTCTTCAAGTCGACCCGGCAAAGAGGTCGCCAAAAGTCCCATGCATCCCACCACCACCCCGATTTTCCTCAAACGTGAGTTCGAGAGAGAAGTAACAATCGACAGTTCCCGCCTTTGCAAGCCGTGCGATAGTGGGCAGGCACGAAATCCGCTTCTGGAGCCAAGCTCCTGTAGATGATCTGTCGGGCTTCCGGTTCCACCCAGCGATCACGGAGGTATGCTCCCGACCACCCCAGTTGATTCTTTTCTCGATCTGGGTGTCTTCCGTAAGAACCGCGTACCGCCGGACACTCAGATCGACGAGGACTGAAATCTTCTTACCCATTCGCCCGAATCATCTGTTCCGCATGCTTGCGCGAAGTCTCAGTAAGCTTCGCCCCCGACAGCATGCGCGCCACTTCCTCAGTCCGCTCTTCGCCTGAAATCTGGCGAACGGTAGTCTTGGCGCGGCCCGCGGTCTCGCGCTTTTCGATGACGTAGTGGTGATCGGCAAAGGTTGCAATCTGCGGCAGGTGGGTGACGCAGAGCACCTGATTGCCTTTGGAGAGCGCTTTCAACTTCTTCCCCACAGCCTCGGCGGCACTTCCTCCGATGCCGGTATCGATCTCATCGAACACTAATGTCCGCTGCGCTGCCGCCGACTTCTTTTTCCCCGCCGGATTCGTCCCTGCTTCAACGCTCGCCTTCAACGCCAGCATGACGCGTGAAAGCTCGCCGCCGGAGGCGATCTGCTCCAGCGGTCGCATGGTCTCGCCCACATTGGTCGTAATCCGATATATCACCTGGTTCATGCCGCAAGTTGTCCAATGCTCTTCGCCTATATTCTCTTCCACGGCGATACGAAAACTTGCGTGCATCGCGAGGTCGTTGATCTCCGCCTCGACCAGCTTTTCTAGCTTCCGCCCCGCGTCCAACCGCTTGCGCGAGACGATACGAGCGGCTTTACGATATTCCTCGGCAGCCACAGTCAGCATCGCCCGCAGTTCAAGTAGTACTTGATCTTTATTCTCCATTTCCGAGAGTTTGCGCCGGATATCCTCGCCAAAGGCAATGGTCTGCTCAAGTGTAGGCCCATACTTCCGTTTCAGACGATCCAGCAAGGCCAGCCGCTCTTCGATTTCGGCGAGACGTTCCGGCGAAGCCTGGATTCCACCTGCATAATCGCGCAGCGTCGCGCCCACATCCTCGACGCTGATGCGCGCCGACTCCAGCGCCGCCAGCGCTTCCTGAAACTTCGGCTCATATCGCGCCAGTTCTTGCAGGTGCTTCTGCGCGGAACACAGGCTCGACGAAGTCGAGGCGTTGCCTTCATACAGCAGGTCAAAGGCGTTGAGGGCCGCGCCGTAAATTTTCTCGGCGTTGGCTAAAACACGCTTTTCGGCTGCGAGTTGTTCATCTTCATTTTTGCCCGCCAGCAGCCGCGCCTCCTCGATCTCGCGGCATTGGAAGTTCCACAAGTCAAGCAGCCGCATGCGATCCTGCTCGTCCTGTTCAAGTTCGGCGATGCGTCCGCGAATCTGCTTCCAGTCGGCGAACGCAGTGGAAACTCCCTTCAACTCGACTCCGGCGTAGGCATCGAGCAGGTCTTGCCGCGCCGCGGCATCGAAGTTTGCGATCGATTCGTTCTGCGCGTGAATTACCGCCAAGTGCGGCGCAATCTGTTTCAGCACGGCCACTGTCGCTGGCTGATTATTGATGAAGACCCGCCCCTTGCCGCCAGGAGCAATCTCGCGGCGCAAAATCAGCGACCCGTTCTCCGCGTCCAGACCGTTCGTCTCAAGTATGGCTACGATTGCACGCGCAGCCGCTCCGTCGCTCTCGAATACGGCAGCGACCACGGCCCGATTTGCACCCGTGCGGATCACATCCGAGAACGCTTTGTCGCCCAGAAGCAATCCCAGCGCGTCAATCAGAATGGACTTCCCCGCCCCGGTTTCGCCGGTCAGAAGATTCAGACCAGCCGCAAATTCGATCGCGACATTGTCGATCACCGCGTAATTTTCGAGTCGAAGTTCGGCCAGCACAAGGGTCCTGTGACTTTCGCACGGCGCGGACACTCCCTTCGACTTCGCTCAGGGCTGCTCTGTCCGCGGCCTTTGATCTTCAATCCACGGCGATCTCTGAATTACGCGCAGCATAGCACAGACCGCCTGCGCGGGTTGCGCGAAACGGGTCGGCCGTCCCAGAGAGGTACAAACGATTGCGAAGATGCACTTCCGAGTTTGCCGCGAAACCGACCTGTTCGTAAATATGGTTCCCATGCGATCCTTCCCCCTAGTCGCAGGGCTACTCTGCTGCCTCGCGCTCCCGCAAGTCTGGGCACAGGAACTCCGTTGCAAGCCTTGTTGGCATGACTTCGATAAAGTCCAGATCGGCAGTTCCCGCTCCTTTTCCATTCAGCTCTTGAACACTGGGCACGAAGCACTGCGGATCACTTCGAAGTCGGAACGGGGTAGCGAATTCTCATTCGGCAGATTCCCTTTACCGGTTAAAGTCCGGCCCGGGGCGAGCGTCAAGTTGACCGTCATTTTCACTCCCACCGCCAAGGGGTACGCAACGGCGTCTTTCATCTCGTGAGCACCGCCAAGGACACCCCGCTGTCGATGCATTTCACGGGAATCGGCGAAGCACCACCGCCGACCCCCAGCTGGGCGTCAGCCCTGCGACCCTGAATTTCGGCAACGTCACGGTGGGATCGAGTACCAGTCTGCAGGCTACGCTCACGGCCTCGAACGCTGCCGTGACCATTTCGTCGGACCAGTCGAACAGTTCGGAGTTTGCCCTCCTCGGGTTGAACCGCCGGTAACGATTCCGGCCGGACAGAGCCTCCCGGTCACGATTCAATTCACGCCCAACGCTTCCGGCACGGCATCCGGCAAAGCGGGATTCATCAGCAATGCAGCCGAACTCCGCCAGCCGTCGCACAGTTGACCGGTACAGGCGTCGCTCAGCGTCTTCCCATGCGTCGATCTTTCCTGGGATGCGGGCGCCGACAACATCGTCGGATACAACGTGTACCGCGGCACCGTTCAGGGCGACCTACCAGCAAATCAATACCGCGCTTGATTCTTCGACCAACTACACCGACTCAACGGTGGTCTCTGGGACGACCTACTACTACGTAACAACCGAGGTGAACGCCAAAGGAGAGGAAAGCGGGTATTCCAATGTGGCGAAGGCAGTGATTCCGAGTTCGTAGCCGCCGATGCCCTCGACAAAACACCGCATCGACAGTGATCGATGCGGTACCCTGCAGCGGAGCACGCCGCCACCCTGGTCTATAATCTCAAACAGGGTTCTCCCTAAACCAAATGCATTTTTCTTCCGTCCTGCTCTTGTTTGTCGGCGGCGAAATCGTTGATCTCGTCCTTCAGACCGGTCCGGTCGCGAAGACGGTGCTGCTCCTGCTCATCGCCTTCAGCGTGCTCTCCTGGGCCGTGATTCTTTCCAAGTGGCGGATGATCCGCCGCGCCCGCACTCAGAGCGGACGCTTCGTCCGCGCCTTTCGCAAGGCGCAGCGCATGCAGGATATCGCCTCGGTTGCCGACCAGTTCCGCCCCAGCCCGCTGGTGGGAGTGTTTGAAGCCGCAGTCGTGGAGTTCAAACGCCAGATGGGAACGACCGGCGGCATCCACAATCTCGTGGCCATTCAGCGCGCCATGCAGATCGCGTCTTCCGAGGAGATCACCCGCCTCGAACGCAATGTCCCTTATCTGGCGATCACGGGCGTGGTCACGCCGTTCATCGGACTGTTCGGAACCGTCTGGGGAATCATCGACGCATTCCATGGACTCGGCACGGCCGGTGCGGCGACTCTGCGCGCGGTCGCTCCCGGAATTTCTGAAGCTCTGATTACCACTGCCGCTGGCCTGGCCGCAGCGATCCCCGCGGTTATCGCCTACAACCTCATCATCGCTTCCATTCGTGAAATGGCGTCGCGCAACGACGACTTCACGCTGGAGATGCTAAACCTGGTGGAACGCCAGACGATCGACCGCCAGCAGGCGCCACAAGTCCCGGAGGCGAGGCGCTGATGGCCTTCACCGCCGCCAACGGACGCACGCAGACCGCACTTGCCGACATCAATATCACTCCGCTGGTCGATGTCGTCCTGGTGCTGCTCATCATTTTCATGGTGACCGCGCCGGTGCTGCAGTCCGGAATCGAAGTCAACGTGCCCCACACCCGCACCGTCAAAGAGATCACCGAAGAGCGTCTCGTAATCAGCATCGACAAATCGCAAAGAGTTTTTCTCGGCAACGATCCCATCAACATCAACCAGATCGGAGCGACCCTGAAGCGGAAGATTCGCGATCCGCAGCACCAGTCGATCTTTTTGCGTTCCGACGAAGACGTTCCGTTTGGTGCCTTCGCCACGGTGATGGATGCCATCAAGCAGGCGGGCATCAGCAACGTGAGCATCGTTACGCAGCCAATGGATACCCATGGCGGCCATCGCTAATTTCGATATTTATTCCGAGCACGCCAACTGCGCCGCCCTCTGGCCTGGTCGCTCGGACTGCATCTGGCGTTCGCAACCTTCGTCGTGCTCTACGCCGTGTTTATTCCAGGGTTCGGTCGCAACTCCTGGGGCACCGGCGGCACTGGGGATGCCATGGGAGCGACGCTGGTGAGCGCCGTGCCATTGCCTGCCAACCCTGACCAGACAACGAACGTGCTGGCAACGGAATCCAAAGGACTCGCGAAGTCCGAGCCCGCGGTTCAGGAAAAGGAACCGGAAGCGATTCCCATCCCCGACAAGAGCACGAAGACAAAACTGAAACCCGCGCCCGTCAAGAGCGCAACGCAGCGGAAGCCGCAACCAGAAACTTCCGAATCGAATCAAATTCCGTATGGCGAAGGCGGTCCGGTCAACGGCCCCTACACGATGACCGCGGGCGGCGCCAAAGGTGGATTTGGATTTACCGGAAGTGGTGGCGATTTTGGCAGCCAATTCGGCTGGTACGTTCAAGCAGTGCAGCGCAAGGTCACCGAGAACTGGCTGAAGTATGAAGTTGATCCGCGGATCGCCGAGGCGAAACGGGTTTATCTGACGTTCGATATTGCTCGCGACGGACACCCGTCGAATGTTGAAATTGAGCAATCGAGTGGTGTACCGTCGCTCGATCAGTCAGCGGTCCGGGCGCTCCAGCGCATTGACACCTTCGGTCCGTTGCCGCCGGATTATGCGGGAAGCAAAGTATCGGTAGAGTTCTGGTTCGATTACAAAAGGTAGTAGAGGGAGCACAAATTGCCTAACTCGGCTCGCCCCATCCGTCAGCGTACGATGATCGCCGTTATCTTGCTGCTCTTGCTGGCGGCCGCCGGTTCCGCCCAGGACTGGATCCGCACCGGCACCGGACTCGGCGTCGAGCGCGTTCGCCTCGCCGCATCGGACTTCAAACCCTCGACCCCGGACGCCGACAACGTCAACCTGCTGAAAACTTTCAACGACACGCTCTGGAACGACCTCGACAACGCCGGCATCTTCGATCTTGTCTCCAAAAGCTTTTATCCGCTCCAGGTGCCAGGCCAACCGTCCGAGGTTAACTTCTCGGCGTGGAATTCCCCGCCGCCGAACACCTCCATGCTCGCATTCGGCAACCTGGGTGCGGCCGCCGGCAAAGTCACGGTACAGGGTTGGCTCTACGACGTCAAGAATGAGAAGTCGCCACAGGTGCTCGGCAAGCAATACACCGACAATGCAACCACCGACGCTGTGCGCGTCATCGCTCACCGGTTTGCCGACGAAATCATCTTCCGCCTCGGCGGAGGCGTAGCCGGCATCGCCGAAAGCAAGATCTATTTCGTCAGCGAGCGCACCGGCCACAAAGAAATCTGGATGATGGATTACGATGGCGCCAACCAGCAGCAGATCACGCACATGGGAGGCATCTCCCTCTCGCCGCGAATCTCGCCCGACGGCTCGCGCCTGGCATTTAGCTCCATCGACAAGGGTGGCTGGGAAATCATGATGTATTCGTTCGATCTCAATCGCATGGTCAGTTTCCCGCGATTCGGCGGCATGAATCTTTCGCCTTCGTGGTCGCCCGAAGGCAAGATCGCCTTCTCGTCCTCGCGCAACAGCTACCCCAACATTTTTGTCGTGGACGCATCCGGAGGAAACTTGAAGCGCTTGACCACTGGCCAGGGCCCGGACGTCTCTCCAACCTGGAATCGCAAGACTGGCTCGCAAATCGCCTTCGTCAGCGGACGCACTGGCCTGCCCCAGATCTATACCATGGAAGCCGACGGCACCAACTTGCAGCGCGTCACCGATCAAGGCTACGCCGTTTCTCCCAACTGGTCGCCGAATGGACAGTTTCTAACCTTCTCCTGGGAGCGCAAGTACGGCCCGGGAGAGCCCGGTTCCAATGATCTTTATTTGATGGACATCGCCAGCAAGCAGTGGGTACAACTGACGCACGACGCCGGACGCAACGATTTCCCCTGCTGGTCACCAGATGGGCGGCACATCGTATTTCAGTCCCACCGCTCCGGCAGCGACCAGATATGGACCATGCTGGCGGACGGCACGAACGTGAAGCAATTAACTTTCAAGGGCGGTAACACCCAGCCCAACTGGAGTTGGAAGTAGATTGGTTGACATCTTGGATGCACGTGAGGTTCGTATCAGGGCATGCCTTCAGGCGTGCCGCGGGAGCTACGCGATGAAAGCGCCTTCCGGCGCTGCCGTCATAGATTGCATTTTCACTACGGGTTGTTGAATAGTACCCTTCTGCGGCTGGCCCAGAGTGCGCCCTGCCGTGAATCGGCAAATTGCAGCCACAACGCGGGCGCACACAAACAGGAGGAATCAGGTGAAGCACGCAAAACAAATGACAATCACAAAAACGATCGCGAGATGCGGCACCCTGGTATTCGCGCTCGCTACGATCATGTTTCTGGCCGCATGTGCAAAGAAGGTCGCTCCGCCGCCGCCACCGCCGCCACCCGCCCTAAACGCTCCCACAGCCTCGCTGTCGGCGAACCCGAATACCATCAACCCGGGACAACCGACGACGCTGACCTGGCAGACCACAAATGCAACCGACGTTAGCATCGACGGAATCGGCCCGGTGGACGTAAGTGGTTCGCGTCAAGTGACTCCAACCGACTCGACCACCTACCATCTCATCGCCAAGGGCGCCGGTGGAACGCAGGATGCTACCGCTCGCGTGACCGTCAACGCCCCCCCGCCGCCACCAACAACGACTCCATCCCTTAGCGAGGCGGAACTCTTCGCGCAAAATGTGAAGGACATTTACTTCGATTACGACAAGTACGATGTTCGCGCGGGCGAACAAGGCTCTTTGCAGGGCGATGCTCAGTTCCTGCAACAGCATCCCAACATCCGCATCACCATCGAGGGACACTGTGACGAGCGCGGCTCGACCGAATATAACCTCGCCCTGGGCACGAACCGAGCGGACTCGGTGAAGAATGCGCTCATCCAGGCCGGAGTGAGCGGCGATCGCATCAAGACCATCAGCTACGGCAAAGAAAAACCGTTCTGCACTGAATCAAATGAAAGCTGCTGGCAACAAAACCGCCGCGGCCACTTCGTGAACGAAAAATAAACTGAGTAAGCGGAGGGACGGGCGCCTCGCCCGTCCTTGAGCTTCAGCCGCCAACGGAAAACTCGAGGATTGACTTTGCTTTGAAGAAGACCGGTTATGACTTTGTTTTGGAAGGGTTATGACTTCGTTTTGAAAGGGTGCGGCTTCAGCCGCACCGTTAGGAACGCAAATGAACCGCGGCTTTAGCCGCTCAGGGCTGGACGCTCAGCGGCTTTCGGCATCCAATAGGTTAACTATGAAATCCAATCGCATTCAGCTAGTCCTCGCGCTGTTCTTCACGGTCAGTATCCCTCCCGCCTACGCAGTCAACAAGGATCTCGTCGAACTGCAGACGCAGGTCACCCAGTTGCAGCAACAGATGACCCAGATGAAGCAATCCTTTGACGAGCGCATGGGCGTCATGAAGAATCTGCTCGAGCAGAATACCGACGCCGCTAACAAAGTGACCGCCGCGATCAACGGGCTGCAAGCTTCCATCAACAAGCAGCAACAGGATCGCGCCGGGCAGGTCGATCAGATCTCTGGGCAGATTCAGGCGCTAAACGACACCATGGATGAACTGAAGGTCCGCCTCGCCAAGCTGAGCAAGCAATTTGAGGATATTTCGGCGACGCAGCAGTCCATGGCGACGCAGCAGTCCCAAGCGCAGCAGCAGGCGCAGGCAATGGCTCAGGCCCCTCCTCCCGATGTGCTCTACAACAACGCCCTGCGCGACTACAACGGCGGCAAGAACGACTTGGCGGTCCAGGAATTCAATGACTACATCAAATTCTATCCCAACACCGACCTGGCCGGGAACGCATACTTTTACCTCGCCGAAGTTCAGTTCAAAGCCGGCGATTACGCAAAAGCGGTAGCGAACTACGATCTGGTCCTGCAGAATTTTCCCAGTGGAAACAAGGTTGCCACGGCCCAGCTCAAGAAGGGATACGCGCTCCTCGAACTCGGAAAAGAAGACGAGGGCACGCAGGAATTAAAGCGCGTCATCCAGCGCTATCCCCGCAGCAACGAAGCTGCGCAAGCTCGGGAAAGACTACGGAAGGTGGCGCCGCCAGCACCAAAAGGCCACTAGTTTTGCTGGTGGAGGGCCGCGCGTCCCCTCCCGTCTAAACGGCGACAAAGGTTGACCATGGCCGAATACAACTTCCAGTTGCGCGGCTGGCACGCTCTTGTCGCACTCCCATTAGTGCTCGCTTTTTGGGGCTTTGAAATGTACCTGCACGTTCGCCCGGTGGACGACGCGATGCGAGATGCCCTGCGCGCGGAATTGCTCAACGAGTATTCAGGACGCGGCCCCAAGGATGTTGCGCGTATAGTCGCGGAAGCTCGCGCAGGTTCGCCCGTCGAAGACGTGCAGCCGCTGGTTCAGCGGGACGTGGAATTTACCTCAATTGCAGCCCACGGCAAGATGGGTGCCCCAGTGATTCTGGTCCGGGCGGAAATCACAGTGGATGGAGGTCCACCGCCGGACGGCCGCTCCGTTCGCTATTTCCGCATGTCGACTAAGTTCCTGGGTGGCGGGTGGATGGTAGTCGGCGAAGGTGACTCCTACAACTATTTCATGCAACTGGCGCCCTGAACCCACCCGGGTGCCCCACTCATCGCGTCTTTTTTTGCGATGAGTGGGATTTCGTCCCCACCGGTTAGATCACGTCCGCCGCCGTGGCCTTCTCTGCCACCACGCCGCTAGCCCGCAGCGTCACCCAATCGGTCTGCACGCGATCCCACCCCTGAATCAGGAAGCCGTACGTTTCGAACAGGTGCCTGATCTGCGGCCGCTGCCAGCCCGCAATCTCTTCCAGAATCGGCACCAGCGTTGCCAGGGCGTTGTCGCCTAGCACCGTCCGCTTCGCGATCTGCGCCACCAGCTTCGATTCCGACACGGCAATGGTGAAACCGTCGCGCCGGTTCACGTGCAGCATGACGTGAATGTCGGAACTGCCGTCTCCCACATAGACAATATGGTCTGCCGGAATGCCAAGCTGCTCTTCGAGTTGATCCAGCCGCGTCACTTTGCCATAACCAGCCGTGGCTCGCACCAGGCTCTCGATCTCACCCGATGACTTGTACTTGAACTCGGTGCCAAAAATGTGGTCCTCCGGCACGATCCCTTCCAGCGCCGACTGGATCACCTCCACCGGAGAAGCCGAAAGTACGTAAAAATCAAAATGGAATCCGTCGATCCGCCGGTCGAGTATCTCGTAAATCTGCTTGATGTTTTCCTTGAGGCGAATGCGCTTGCCCGCCTCGACCAGGTCTTCACGTCGAACGCGTGTGTGGAACTCGGGATCATGCAACAGGAGATAAGAAAGTTCGGCGCCTTGCTGAACCAGGTTCAGCTTTGCCATTCCTTTGGCCTTGCGCTCGAATTCCGCAACAGAAATGCCCAGCAACTCGCTCAGCACGTAACCGGTATCGTTGAAGGTTAAGGTCTGATCGAAGTCGCTGGCGAACAGGTAGTGTTTTCTATATTTGCTAACCATGTTCTATTGTAGATTCAAACCCACGTTAACCGACTATTAAATTTACCTATCATACCGATTAGAACAAGTCGTGCACGAAAGACGCGCAAAAACATTGCCCGCTGCGAACTTTCAGGGTAACCTGACTCAGTAATCATTCTTATCGACGCATCTCGAAAGGCCTGCCATGCCGACAAGTGTCAGCGACCACCTTCACAACGATGCCGACCGCGGCAAGGGTTCTCAGGAGCCTGACGAACGCGGCCAAAGCGGCAACAACTCCATGACAGACCAGCTTGGGCACCGTAACCCCGATCCCATGCAGGACGGCGCCGATAGCGATTTCCCCGAACCCGGCCACAGCCCTGAACACTCGTTCGAGGGAGAGTTCAAGAAGGCCGTCTAGCGGGGATCTCGCCGGTGAATACTAACCATCCTTAATGTTGAACCATCAGCGTCGGCGCCGCCGCGCTCCGCGTAGATCTCTCGCGCGTGTGCAAGCCACATAGCTAAGTGCTATAGAGTACGAATACAAACTCCCAGCCAGTCCTCACGACCACGGCCACAGTTGCTCAATGTGCTATAGAGGTCTATACTCCGCTGGTCTCCAATTTCAGACGACAGGACACTCCCATGAAGCGTACCCTCTCCCAGCAAATGTGGCAGGCTTTGTCCACCGGATTGTTTATGACCGTGCTGCTCGCCTACGGCACGCCCAGCCTGGCTCGCGACCATGCTCACGACCGCGATCAGCAAAAAATCCTTGCAGGCTATTTCGAGGAGTGGAGCATTTACGGCGCGAACTACAACGTCGCCAACCTCCAGACCAATGGTGTCGCCGGCGATATCTCGCATCTTATTTACGCCTTCGGCAATGTCGCGCCTACCAGCGGCGCCCCTGACGCACAATGCCAGCTCGCCGACACCTGGGCCGATTACCAGACTCCTTATCTTCCCAGCGTCAACGGCCAACCTTACACTGGCCCGCTTTATGGCAACTTCGCCGCTCTTCTTCAGCTAAAGCAGCTCCATCCCAACCTGAAGATCATGATTTCGCTCGGTGGCTCCTCCAGTACCAACGCAGCGGGATTCTCCTATGCGGCCAGCACTCCAGCGTTGCGCTCGCAGCTTGCTGCTTCCTGTATCGACCTCTTCATCAACGGCAACATCGCTTCCGGGGTCTCCGCCGCAGGCTTGTTTGATGGCATCGATATCGACTGGGAATTTCCCAGCGCGGCCGACAAGCCGAATCTCACCCTCCTATTGAAGGAGTTCCGTCATCAACTCGACGCCCTTGGCAAAACCGATCACGCCCATTATCTGCTGAGTATCTTCGCGCCCGCCGGGTCTCAAAATTATTCCAACATCGATCTCCCCGCGGTCGCTACCCAACTCGATTTCTTCAACCTGCAGGGTTATGACTTGAACGGCACATGGGAGACCACCACCAATCATGCCGCCTCGCTTTTCGACTCGCGGCGGGATCCTAACTTCGGTCAGGGCCTCTTCGTCGACGCCGTAGTCAGTGCCTATCTGAACGCTGGTGTGCCCGCCCACCAGTTGGTGCTGGGCGTGCCCCTGTATGGCTATGGCTGGATCGGCGTTCCCGACACGAATCACGGCTTGTACCAAAGCTCGACCGGGCCCGCTCCCTCTCCCGCAGGCGACAGTCTAGAAACTCCCGGAGTGGCCACATACCTGACGCTCGGAAGTCTGACAGGATTCGAGCATGAGTACGATCCGAAAAGAATCGCGCAATGGATCTATGACCCAGCAACCCTAACCTTTTGGACTTTCGACGATCCATCCATCGCGTGGGCGAAGGCGCTCTACGTCGATTTCCGTGTCCCAGGCGGACTTGGCGGAGCCGTTGTCTGGGCCTTCAAAGACGACGACGCAAACGGAACCATGGTAAAGACGCTGGCATCCGGTCTAGGGCGGCGCTGGTAATGTAACCGCAGGTTTAAGTGATACCGATGGAGCGACGGGCGTCTCGCCCGTCCAGCCGGGCGGGAACGCCCGGCTCTCCCATCGGCGATCTCGGGCCACTAACTAGAAGCCTGAATCCCGGCCCTCCCCTCGTACATCTCATCGTTTTACGTTCCTTATTGCCTTCAACATTCCATCAGCCCGAGCTCACTGAGGAAAAATCTATGTCTAAGATGAAAGCTGTCCAAGTCGGCAAACCCGGCGGAAATTTCGAAATCGTCGAAAGAAACATTCCCGAGCCCGCTCGCAACCAGGTCAGAATTAAAGTCGAAGCCTGCGGCATCTGCCACAGCGACACGCTCGTAAAAGAAGGCTACTGGCCCGGCATCCAGTACCCGCGCATTCCGGGACACGAGATCGCCGGCCACATCGACGCCGTCGGCGCCGACGTCACAAACTGGAAGCCCGGCCAACGCGTCGGAGTGGGTTGGCACGGCGGTCATGATTTCACCTGTAATCCCTGCCGCCGCGGCGATTTCATCAACTGCCGGAACGAACAAATCACCGGCATCAGTTACGACGGCGGTTACCAGGAATACATGATCGCACCCGCCGAAGCCGTAGCCGCCATCCCCGATGACTTGTCCGCCGCCGATGCTGCGCCGCTGCTCTGCGCCGGCATCACTGTATACAACGCGCTGCGCAATTCAGGCGCCCGCGCCGGCGATCTGGTAGCCGTTCAAGGCATCGGAGGACTCGGCCATCTCGGAATCCAATACGCGCGCCAAATGGGTTTCCGCACCTTCGCCATCGGACGAGGCAAAGACAAAGAAGCCCTCGCGCGAAAACTCGGAGCCGCTCACTACGTCGACACGGCCGCAGGCGATCCCGCCGCGGAACTGCAGAAGGGGGGCGGCGCCCACGTAATCCTCGCCACCGCGCCCGATTCCAAATCCATGTCCGCGCTAGTGAATGGGCTCTCCAAGAACGGCAAGCTCCTCGTGGTAGGCGCGGGCGGCGATCCCCTCACGGTCACACCCATTCAATTGATCATGGGCCGCAGCTCCATCCAGGGATGGGCCTCCGGAATCGCCACCGATTCCGAAGACACCATGCAGTTCAGCGCGCTCTCCGGGGTCCGTCCCATGATCGAAAAGTATCCGCTAGAAAAGGCCGCCGAAGGCTACGATCAGATGATCAGCGGCCGAGCAAGATTTCGTGTAGTCCTAACCATGGGCGACTAGCAAACTCGTGTGGTGACGGGGCTCCGCCCCGTCCAATGTCGCGTAGAACCAGGTTTCGTAGGGACGCCGCCCTCGGCTGTCCAAGCCGAGCGGAGCTCGGCACCTGGTACAAAAAGTCGAGCCGGCGCCAACCTGGCCGGCTCAATTCTTGCAAGTTCGAAACCCTACTGTAGCTCTTCCATGCACTTCGCCAGCGCTTCCCTGCTCGGCCGCGTCCGCGACTCCGGCAAAGTCGCCAGCGGCTCATCCGTAACGTTCAGCATGTCGACAAAGCTAGGCGCCTTTTCGTTGATGTAGAAAACGCCGGTCAGCACCTCGCCTTTCTCGTGCGACTCCATAAGCCGGTGCACTGCCTGAATCTTATCCGTCGGATCGTACTCCTGCTCCAGCTTCTTCAAGCGCAAGCTCGACCCGTCGTGCATCGTGACTTCGAGCGTTGTCCCCGGATCGTACTCAACGTTGATTTCCTCAAACGCCGGCACAAAGCTGACTTCGTGCAGTGGCTCTTCATGCGCCTGCATGTATTTGTAAGACTTGGTCGAGCCCTCGTGGTCGTTGAAGGTCACGCACGGAGAAACCACGTCCAGCATCACCGTCCCGTTATGAGCGATGGCGGCTTTGAGCATGGTGTGAAGCTGTTTTTTATCGCCAGAAAAGGACCGGCCCACGAAGGTAGCTCCCAACTGAATCGCCAAGGAGCAGGTATCGACCGGAGGCAGGTCGTTCACCACGCCACTCTTCAACGTTGACCCCAGGTCGGCAGTCGCGGAAAACTGGCCTTTTGTCAGACCGTAACAACCGTTGTCCTCGATGACGTAGATGATCGGCAGGTTACGCCGCATCAGGTGGACAAATTGCCCGGCGCCAATCGACACCGTGTCGCCGTCTCCTGTCACACCCAGCGCCATCAGGTTCTTGTTAGCCAGTATTGCGCCCGTCGCCACCGAGGGCATGCGCCCATGCACGGAATTGAAACTGTGCGAGCGGTTCATGAAGTAAGCCGGACTCTTCGACGAGCATCCAATACCACTGAATTTCATGACGCGCTCGGGCTGCACGCCCATTTCATACATCGCATCAATGATGCGTTCTGAAATTGCGTTATGCCCGCAACCGGCACAGAGCGTGGTCTTCCCGCCTCGATAGTCAATAACCTGCAATCCAATGCGATTCGTCTTTGGTGCCGGCGTGTTAGTCGTGGTCGTCCCCATGTTACTTACCCTCCATCATCATGAGCTCGTCAGTAACCGACCGCGCGTCGATCGGCAATCCGTGGATATGGCAAATCGACCGTAAACGCGGCGTCAATTCCGTCTTGATGTCGAGCTTGAGCAGGCTAGCCATCTGCCCGTCGCGATTCTGCTCCACGACATAAGTGCGGTCGTGCCGCTCAATAAAGTCGTGCACCTCTCGCGTAAACGGATACGACAGCACTCGAAGATAATCCGTTTCCAGTTTGTGCTCTCCCGACAATTGGTCGCGCGACTCGATGATCGCCCAGTGCGTTGTGCCATAGGCAAGAATGCCGATCTTCGACTTGCCGCCACCCATCATCTCCGGCCGCGGAACGAACGACCGGGCGGTCTCGAACTTCTTGTTAATCCGTTCCATGTTGCGCTCGAAATCGTCAGGACGCTCGCTGTACTGTCCCTTTTCATTGTGACCGCTGCCGCGAGCAAAATAAGCAGCTGCCGGATGATCGGTCCCCGGCAGTGTCCGATAGCCGACGCCATCGCCATCCACATCCCGATAGCGGGCAAAACTACTCGCCTTCTCCAGATCCGCCCTGCTCAACACTTTTCCACGATTAATCGGCTTTTCAGGATAAGGAAACGGTTCCGACATCCAGTTATTCATCCCCAGATCAAGGTCTGACATGACGAACACCGGCGTCTGGAATCGCTCCGCCAAATCAAAAGCGTCCTGCGCCATAGTGAAGCACTCACTGACCGAGTTCGGAAACAACATGATGTGCTTGGTGTCGCCATGACTGAGAAACGCCGTCGAAAGCACGTCGCCCTGCGCAGTACGAGTAGGCAAGCCGGTCGACGGACCGACGCGCTGAATATCCCAGATCACCGCCGGAATTTCCACGTAATAAGCCAGCCCTGTGAACTCCGCCATCAGCGAGATGCCCGGACCGGCAGTCGCAGTCATCGACCGCGCGCCTGCCCAAGCCGCCCCGATCACCATGCCCACCGCCGCCAGTTCGTCTTCAGCCTGGACGATGGCAAATGTCGCCTTTCCATCCGGCCCGACGCGGTATTCCTTCATGTATTCGATCATCGTCTCCACCAGCGAGGACGAAGGTGTGATCGGATACCAAGTCACCACCGTGCAACCGGCAAACATGCATCCCATCGCCGCCGCTGAATTCCCGTCGACGATGATCTTGCCTTTCGTTTTGTCCATGCGCCGGATGTAAAATGGATCGCGCTTCTTCAAATTCGCGACGGCATAATCGTGGCCTGCCTTGGCCGCGGCCAGGTTCAGGGTTGCCGCTTTCGCTTTGGTCGCAAACTGTTTGCGGATCGCCTTCTCCACCTCGGCAAAATCAATTTCCAGCAACTGCGCCGCCACTCCGACATAGATCATGTTCTTGATCAGCTTGCGCAGCTTGGCTTCCGGACACACCGCCGCCACCAGCTTGTCGTAAGGCACCGCATAATAAATCAAATCGTCGCGCACCTTATCGAGCGCCAGCGGCTCGTCGTAGAGCACCGCCGCGCCCGCCGCCAGCGTCTTCACATCGTCCTGCGCCGTTTCACCATTCATCGCGATGAGCAGGTCGATCTCCTTCTTGCGCGCAATGTAGCCATCTTTACTGGCGCGAATCGTGAACCAGGTCGGCAGCCCCGCGATGTTCGAGGGAAAAAGATTCTTCCCCGAAATCGGCACTCCCATCTGGAAAATGCTGCGCAACAAAACTGTGTTGGAACTCTGCGACCCCGAGCCATTCACTGTGGCAACCTGAATGCTCATGTCATTAACGACGACAGCACGCTTTTGCCCCAGTTGCCCGAATGATTCCTGGGGCACGACATCCGTTGTAGCCATTCCTGTGCCTTTCTTGTCTAAATCCTGCAACGTATTGACCAGGCAAACCCCATTCGCCCGGACGTTCCGCGGAGTGAAGAGTGAAAACTCTTTATTATACGCGCCCGTAGGCGGGGGAGGTTAACCAGACCAAAAACCGGCGGTAACGTCAAATTTTAAAAAATTAGGACGGTACCACCCTTTGATTGACCCTTTTATTGACCGTTGACAGAAAGAGCGTCCCCCGGCATCATGGCACGCCGGATAAATCGGTCGCAATCCCTCCTCCCGCGACCGCTGCCTTGCCTTTTCGAGCGATTGGATGCTCGGTTCGAGGCGACTCTAGGGGAAATAGCAAGACATCTTGTACTTCCAAGAGAATCTTGATGAACTACGTTCGGGTCGCGGATCCGACGGCCCGGGTGGCTGGTTGCGCGGCATCCATTTCAAGCTTGCTGTATTTCGCCGGTGGAAGCAGTGCAACATCGGCGTTGAGTGTTAACGAGATCCTTCAGCGCTACGGCAAAAAAATGGACGACTCTCAGCCCGATGCCGCTGGCCGTCATCGGGCCAGGGAGCGGCACCGAAGTGGGCGGTCTCCTGTTTTGCTTTGGCGGCAGCAACAACGGGACTCTGTTCTCAGGCACGGTCTACAACAACGTGCAGATTTACAGACCGTAGTTGCGAAGTCTCCGTCGGCGATGACGGGTGGCCCACTCATTCGGGTTCTTTGCGACTGAGTGGGTGCATGCGCCGATCTTCGCCATGAAGGAGCCTTTAATCCTGTCGCTCGGGCGGAGGGTCGCGTTGGAGCTCGGCGCAGACCCAAGCGACCGCGATCCCGCTTCGGCGATAATAGAACGATGAAAGGTCCCTCTAAACGAAAAGCCAGCGGCGACAGCGCTGTCGGTGTAGAAAGCAACGTTCGAGCAAGAAACGACGGACAAAAAGACGACGCCCGAACCTGCAACGTTGCGCTGCTTGGCTTCGGCACCGTCGGGAGTTCGGTGGCAAGAATTCTGTGCGAGCGCTCGAACACCCACCTGCGTCTCACCCTCGTCCTTAATCGAAACGTGGCGCGAAAAAAAGTGGACTGGCTTCCCTCCTCGGTAAAGTGGACAGAGGATATCGACGATCTTCTGGAATCCGACGTGGATATCGTGGTCGAGGTGATGGGCGGTCTCCAACCCACCGAAGATTGGATCCGGCGCGCGCTCCAGTCGGGCAAATCCGTAGTCACCGCCAACAAGCAGTTGATCGCGCGCTGCGGCCCGGAATTGATCAGCCTCGCCTGCCAGATGAGACAGCAGATCCAGTTTGGCGCGTCAGTAGCGGGTGGCGTGCCGGTAATTTCCGGATTGCAAGAGGGATTGGCCGGCGATGATCTGTTCAAGATTCGCGGCATTCTCAACGGAACCTGCAACTACATTCTCAGTCAGATCGAAGCGAACGGCATTCCCTTCGCCACCGCTCTGCGGGAGGCGCAGAAGCTGGGCTTTGCCGAGGCCGATCCCACCGAAGACATCGACGGCCTGGACGCCCGGGCTAAACTCGCCATCCTGGCGCGAGTCGGACTGCACTGCAACGTCACACCCGAGAGCATCGTGGCGCACTCGATTTCAGCCATCGACTCCGTTGATTTTGAATACGCGAACCAGCTAGGTTGCACGATTCGCCAGATTTCCTGGGCCGAACTGGGGACAGACTTAAAGACGAAATGCAAAGCAGACCACTTGTTTGCCGCCGTCCAGCCGGCGCTAGTCGAACTCGCATCGCCCTTGGCGCGCGTGGAAGGCAGCCAAAACCTGGTGGTGGCGACTGGACGGTACGGTGGAGACACCGTCTTTGGAGGTCATGGAGCAGGCGGGCATCCAACCGCGGTCGCGGTCGTCTCCGACATTCTCGCCATCGCTCGCTCCCAGCAAGCGACAATGACAATGACGACAAGCAAGGCCGGGCAGCCGGCCGAGACAACGCCGACCATAACCGCCGACTTCACGGCCAAGCACTACCTGCGTTTCTTGGTGAAGGACCGGCCCGGCATCATCGCCAACCTCGCAACAATTCTTTCCGAGCGCGGCATCAACATCGATGCGGTAGTGCAGAAACCGGGCTGCCCGAAATCGCACCTGCCCTTTCTGATTACGCTCGAGGAATGCAAAGCATCCCTGGTTGAGCAGGCATTACAGCAAATCAACTCGCTGGATTTCCTGGTGCAGCCCTGTTTGCATTTGCCGATACTTTAGAAGGTATTAGTCTCACGTTATCGGAGTGTAGAACTCCCCGTTCAATGCCCCCAACGGTCCCGCCATACCATCGCACGCACTCCCGCAAACAAATTGACAGAATCTTGACGGCAGCATGAAGCGAAGCAAGTGGGAACAGCCTACCTTCATCCCTTCATCCATCCCTTCATCTTGCGGTGAATCCCTTCTCAGGCGACGGGATCACCGACAATCATTCTGAAAAGACTGGAGTCAAGATCATGACAAAAAGAAACCTCGCCCCTACTGCCATCTTCCGAAGCAACTGAGTCTCTATCCGAGTCTCCTTCTAAGCACGGTCTCCAGCGCCGCTCCTTCCTCAAGGGCATGGGCATAGCTGGAGCAGCGCTAACCGGCGGTTCCTTGCTGGCCGCTGCTTCCGAAACCGCCCAGTCAAGTGGCGTCGTTACCTCGGGTGATGTGGCCCTCCTGCGATTCGCAGCTGCCGCGGAGCTCATTGAGGTCCCAAAGCTACCCAATTGCGCCGTGATTCGCCCCACAAGTCCGCAAGGAATCGCCGTCGGAGTGGCCAATTTCCTGACTGACATGGGGCTGTTTATCGTCCAACCCCCGGTATTCTTTAAAGCACTTACCGTGCTCGCCAACCAAGCGGACGCGGCTCAGCGCGGGGTCTAAAGGGTTGAGCAATCCGCGCGGCAACGGCCTTCGGGCGAAGGTCTTTTCGCGTGCCTCGCGGCAGCGGGCACCGTACCGGAAGTACGGTCGCAGCGCCCGCCTTTTCAGCGACGCTATTTGTCACGGTTTTACACTCTCGATTTTAAGGACCTTATGTTTGAAGGACTGTTTCAACCGATGCATCTGCTGATCATTCTTGGAATTGCCCTGCTCGTGTTCGGGCCTAAGAAGCTTCCAGAACTCGGCAAAGGAATCGGAGACGGTATTCGCGGCGTCAAATCCGCAATGAAGGACCAACCCGAGGCGCCCGACAAAAAGCACCGCCGCCAAGGATCCAGGATCAACAGACATTTGATCCGTCGATCCCGCGCCAAGCTTCCTGATTCTCTAGGCTTCCACCTGGAAGAACTGCGCCATGTTGCGGAATTTTTGATAGCGGATTTCAAGCAACTCGCCGACCGGCAGTTTCTTCACCGCGGCCAGATGTTGCCGTAGCGCAGTATCCAGCAGTACCGCTGCCTGCGCGTGGTCAGTGTGCGCACCTCCCGCGGGCTCCGGAATAATGTCATCAATGCAGCCCAGGTCATTCAAGTCTTTCGCCGTGATCTTCATTGCCTCCGCCGCGAGCCCCTTCTTGCTGGGATCGCGCCACATGATTGACGCGCAGCCCTCCGGCGAAATCACCGAGTACACCGAGTTCTCCATCATCAAGACGCGATCGGCCACGGCAATCGCCAGCGCCCCGCCGCTACCGCCGACGCCAATCACGGTCGCAATAATCGGAACCTCCAGCCGCGCCATTTCCAGCAGGTTGCGCGCAATCGCTTCTCCCTGACCGCGCTCTTCGGCGTGCAGTCCGGGATAAGCGCCGTCGGTATCTACGAAAGTAAGAATCGGTCGCGTGAATTTCTCCGCAATCTTCATCACCCGCAGCGCCTTCCGATATCCTTCCGGATGCGGCATACCAAAGTTTCGATACACCCGCTGTTTGGCGTCGCGCGCTTTTTGTTGCCCCACGATGATAACTTCCTCGCCATGAAAGCGAGCCATCCCGCAAACAATCGCCGGATCGTCGCGAAACCCGCGATCCCCGTGAATCTCGCTCCAGTCGGTGAAAATGCGCTCGATATAGTCCAGCGTGTAGGGGCGCTGCGGATGACGAGCCAGTTCGGTACGCTCCCATGCGTTCAGATTCGAAGAAATCTCGCGGCGGAGGTCGTTCACCCGCTCGTGTAATTGCTGGATCTGGCGCTGAGTTTCCGCATTCTGACCTTGCAGCGCCTGCAGCCGCGTGATCTGCTCCTCGATTTTTTCCAGCTCCTGCTGCGCCTTCAATCCAGAATCCATTTTGATGATGTTCCCATTCTTTCGGGGTTGATGCGCTTCCACAATCGAAAGCATAAAGTCCGTGCCGGCGAGCGCGGGATTCTCCGCGCCGTTGTTCAAACCAACGTTCGCACTACCGCCCGCGCCGTTGCTTGCGCTGGGACCTGACTTTTCCGCCCGCTTTGTTTTCGCTCGCCTCATCCGCTGCATCTGCTAAAGCTCGCCGGTGGAGAACCGGGCGAGACGCCCGTCGCTCCACCACTTGATTCATCAACTAATTACGCGCACGCTGTCGCGCCCGCACAGCTCCTCCACACGGCCCAGAAAACTGCGGTCCGGCATCACATTATAGCCCTCGGCTTCCATCACTACCATGAAATCGCCTTCCCGCTCCACGTCGAACAGCACCTTTGCCTCGCCCTTGCGCTCGCTGCAGAGAGCGTGCAACGCATCGACCGTGCCGTCGGTCGCGCTCCGGAGAGGAATCCGAATCCGCAGCGCCTTCGGCAACGGCACGCGAGCTTCATCCAGCGGAGTAATCTCATTGGCTGTGACTTTCGGATTAGCGCCTTCTTCAATGCGCACGCCACCCCGGATCAGCACCGGGACTTCGAGCTTCACTTTCTCCGCGAGTTTCTTGTAGGCCTCGGGAAACACCAGTAATTCCACCTTCCCCCACATATCTTCAAGCGCAGCTTGCGCCCACAACTCGCCTCTTCGTGATTTCGCCACGCGCAGCCCTGAAATCAAACCAGCGGTAACAATGTTCTCATCCTTGGCGGTCGATTTCTTCATGGCGGCAATATCTTCCGTGGAGAGCGCATTCAAATCGGCAAGCTTCTCTTTGTACTTTTCCATCGGATGCCCGGTAATAAAAAATCCGAGAATTTCCTTTTCCGCCGACAGCCGCGTATGTTCATCCCAGTCGGGCACGTTGGGGAGCGCGCCGTTCGCCTGCTCAGCGGTTTCATCCGCAAACACGCCAAACAGCCCGTGCTGTCCCGACTCCGCGTCCCGTTGCGCTTTCTGCGCCTGGTCGATGGCTGGGTCGAGCGCCTGCATAAGCTGCGCCCGCCGCCCGAAACCATCCATGGCGCCGCTCTTGATCAGCGACTCCAGCACGCGCTTGTTCAGCAGCCGCAGGTCTACCTGCTCGCAGAATTCGTAGAACGACTTAAAATTCCGCCCCAGCTTCTTCCGCGCCGCGACAATCGACTCGATCGCATTTCCGCCAACATTCTTCACCGCGGCCAGACCAAACCGGATCGCCTGCCCATGCGGGGTAAAGTTCGCGTCGCTGACATCGATATCCGGCGGCTCAACCGCAATTCCCATCTCGCGGCATTCATTGATGTACTTCACCACGCTATCCGTGTCGCCCGTGATCGAGGTCAGCAACGCCGCCATGAAGTCGACGGGGTGGTGAGTCTTCAGGTATGCGGTGTGATAGGCCAGCAGCGCGTAGGCCGCCGAGTGCGATTTATTGAATCCGTATCCCGCAAACTGCGCCATCAGATCAAAAATCTTTTCGATCTTCTTCGTTGGATAGCCACGCTGCGTCGCCCCCTGCACAAAGCGCTCGCGCTGCTTCGCCATCTCCTCGACATTCTTCTTGCCCATCGCCCGCCGCAGCAGGTCCGCTTCTCCCAGGGAGTAGCCGGCAAGTTTGTTCGCCGCCTGCATCACCTGTTCCTGATACACGATGACGCCCAGCGTCTCCTGCAAAATCTCTTTCAGTTCCGGTAATTCGTATTCGATTTTCCGGCGTCCATGCTTGCGCTCGATAAAATCGTCAATCATGCCTCCCTGAATCGGTCCGGGGCGGTAGAGCGCATTCAGCGCGGTGAGATCTTCAATCGAGTTAGGCTGATAACGCCGCAGAACGTCGCGCATGCCGGACGATTCAAACTGAAACACGCCGGAGGTTAATCCCTTATGGAAGACTTTCTCGTATGTCTCCTGGTCCTCGAGCGGGATGTCGTCCAGCTTTAAATTTGTCCCTTTCTGCGCAATCAACTTCAACGTATCGTCGAGAATGGTGAGTGTAGTCAGCCCAAGAAAATCCATCTTCAGCAGGCCCATCTTTTCGATAGCCACCATGTCAAAGGCGGTGACGATTTCATCGTTCTTGGTTTTGTGCAGCGGCACCAACTCAATCAGCGGACGAGGCGAAATCACCACGCCCGCAGCGTGCACACCGGAATTCCGCACCAAGCCTTCCAGCTTCCGCGCGGTGTCGAGTAACTGCCGCACCTGTGGATCTTTCTGATACGCCTCCTGCAGCGCCACCGACTCCGTGAGCGCGTCGTCGAGTTTGATATTCAGCGTGGTCGGCACCATCTTCGCGATGCGGTCCACGTCGCTGTACGGCATATCCATGGCGCGTCCGACGTCCTTGATCGCAGCTTTCGCGGCCATCGTGCCAAACGTGATAATCTGCGCGACATTTTCCCGCCCATATTTATGCGTGACGTATTCGATCACTTCGCCGCGCCGGTTCATGCAGAAATCGATGTCGATATCCGGCATGGATATGCGTTCCGGATTCAGAAAGCGTTCGAACAGAAGTTCGTGCTGCAGCGGATCGATGTCAGTAATCCCGAGCGAATACGCAACCACCGCTCCCGCCGCCGATCCGCGCCCCGGGCCCACGGGAATGCCTCGTTCGCGAGCGTAGCGGATGAAATCCCAAACAATCAGGAAATAGCCGGAAAACTTCATTTGCTGGATGATGGCGAGTTCGCGCGCTAATCTCTGTTCGTACTCGGCCAACGAATGTTTAAGCCGGCCGATCGCCGCCGCGGCGCGCAAGCTCTCCATTCGTCGCGCGAATCCCTGCCGCGTGATGTGCTCGAAATAACTGTCGAGAGTAAATCCGTCGGGAACATCAAAGTGCGGAAACGGGCTCGGAACCTTTTCCAGTCGAAGATTGCAGCGTTCGGCAATATCAAGCGTGCGCGAAAGCACGTCAGGCGCATCCTTGAACACGCGCAGCATTTCGTCGGCGTTTTTGACGTAGAACTGCGTGCCCTCGAACTTCATCCGGTTGGTTTCCTGGATGGACTTCCCGGTTTGAATGCACAACATCACGTCCTGAGCGTGTGCGTCATCTTCGCAAAGATAGTGGCTGTCGTTGGTCGCGACCATGGGCAGCCCGAGATCTTTTTCCAACTGGAATAAGCCGGCACGGATGCGGTGTTCCATCTCCAGACCCTGATCCTGAATCTCCAGGAAGAAGTTTTCTTTGCCGAAGAGGTCTCGATAGAATCCTGCGGCCGCGCGCGCCGCGTCGTAGTTCCCTTCCGTCAACCGCTCAGCCACTTCCCCCTTCAGACATCCGGAGAGCCCGATCAACCCCTTCGAATGCTCAGTCAGAAATGTTTTGCTCACGCGAGGCTTGTAGTAGAAGCCATGCAGCGAGGCTTCCGACGTGATCTTCACCAGGTTGCGATAGCCTTCTTCATTTTCGGCCAGCACCAGCAGGTGGTTATAAGTGTCGCCGTCGGGCGGAGTGCGTGTAATGACGTGATCGTCTTTCTTGCAGATGTAGAGTTCACATCCCACGATCGGTTTGACGCCGGCCTTGTGCGCGGCATTTACAAAATGCACTGCGCCAAAAATATTGCCGTGGTCGGTCATGGCGACCGCGGGCATGCCAAGTTCCTGAACCCGGTCAACGAGTTTCTCGACGTCGCAAGCGCCGTCGAGCAGCGAGTAATCGCTATGCAGATGCAAGTGGACGAATTGGTTTTGGCTCATGAAGCTCTTAGCTTTCGGCTCTAATCAGCCGGTAATGCAAGGTCGATTCGTATCAGGGTATGCCTTCAGGCATACTGCAAGCACCGTGATTATCGGAGCGCCTTCCGGTGCTGGCTTTAGGCCACTGGAGTTAATCACAGCCTCCTTATCGGATGGGATTCATTCTACCGGCTGGAAGAAATCACGCAACGCCTGAAAGTAGTGCAATTCCACTCTCGCCAGCGCGCACGTTTTGCAGTGGAACGAAGATTTCCGCGAATCCAGCCCCGGAGGAGCGTCCAAACTTAGCCCAGCGCTTCAGCGCTGGGAAAACGGAGGAGATGATTCAAGTCCCGGAGGGACGTTACTCAAGATGAGTTACTTCTCGTTATCTTTCATATAGTTAGCGTCAGAGCGAGACTCCTAATCGGTGGAAGTGCTAGTGGAACCCACAAGGGAGAATCGTTATGAACGCAGCAGCCGTAGCATCGGCACCAGTTATCAAACCGCAGCGGAAAGCGCGCGCCGTTCCGAAGGTCAGAGTCTACGGCCGTCATCGAACTATGTGCAAATGGGGCCGGCGTCAAGAGCGTCTATGCAGAACTTCCGTCGGACACGTTGGCGGTTCTGAGCGCTCAACGGGCAACTCGGAGGTTGACTGGAGCCAGGCCAACTTGTCGGTACCGATCGCCTATCCCACCTGGATTACTTCGCAAGCAATAACCGCGACATCGCGAATATAAGTAGGGCGACCGACACCCACGCAAACCAATCGCCGAGGAACAGGTAAACAGTCCTGTCGTGTGCGACGGGCACTGCCGTGAGCAGGGTTGCGAACGCGGCAGAATCACTGCGCGTTTCGGCGAGGATCCGGCCGCGGTCATTGCTCACCGTCAAGTAACCGTTCTTGGCTGCGCGGACAACGCTGAAACCGTCTTCCACCCCGCGCATGACGGCGATGTGTCCATGCCACCAGCGGTCCATGTTGAAGTCCCATCCGGGCACCAGCATCAGGCCCGCCCCCTTCCTGCCGTATTCACGCGACAGAGGCGTGAAATCCATGTCCTTGCAGATCTCAACTCCCCAGGTTGCCGAATGCTTCTGCATCAGCGTCAGGGTCGTGCCGGGCTTCAGGTTTGATTCGAAAGGCGGCAGCATGTGGTGCTTGTCGTAGCTCAGCACAGGAGCTTCCGGTGCATACACCCGGGCCTCGTTATATTTCACCGGCAACGAGACGTGGACCATGCCGGCAACAATCGTTTCTCCGGTTATGTCGGCGAGATTTTCGAAGATCTCATCGATGCTCTTCGTATCGGGATCCACCATGACGCCCAGCTTCTCGGGGATCACGATCACTTGCGCCCCACGAGCAGCAAGCCGCTCCGCTTGCGACGCATAGGCACGAAACAACTCGTCCGTCTTGGCGCCCTTTTCCACGACGTCGACATTGCCCGGCCCATCGGATGCGATCAGTCCCACCGTTACCGTGCTGCTATTCAAGGGCGTGGCAAGCCGAACCGTTCCGAAAATTAGCACCGTGGCAACGAGGACGAGACCAATACCGGCAGTGCGAAAAGCCTGCTTCGGTGCATTGAGGCGCAGATGTAGGCCGATTACAACCGCCGCCGGAAAAAGCAGCAGCAGAAAGCTCATGCCCCACGGACCGGTGACAGACGCAAGCTGCAAGAAGGGCAGGAAGTTCAACTGTGTGTATGCAAGACTGCCGGCCGTGCCATGCGGAAGGGCGAAATTTCGAAACCATTCGTAAGTCACCCATGCGGCTGGAAACCCGAAAAGGGCGCTCCAGAGCGCTCCCCGGCGAACCAGCGCTCGAAACAGCAGCACCGCCAGCGTGAAGACAACCGCCTCGAAAGCAAAACTGAATGCAACCAACGCGGGCGGCATTCCAAGCAGCCGAAAATACCGCCACAAACTGAAGCTGCCGACGAACCATGCGAGAAACGCGGTCACCGCTGCACTCGGCCACGCCGTGCGCGACGCGAACAGCAACACTGGAATCGGCGCAAACCACAGCAGCGGCCAATATGGATTCAGTCCTTTGCCGAACCAGACCAACGCGGCCGCCACGGCGATTGCAAGCGAAGCCACGCCCGCGCGCCGGTAATCAGTTGCAAATGCCATGGAGATACCTCCGGAATGAGCGTCGATAGAGAGCGCGGAATTCCTCTTTGCTTACGGCCATGCGTCCGCCAAGGAAGAGCATGATCAAGCCGTGAGAGAGTGCGCCCATCTCGAAGACGATCTCCCACTCATTGTCTTTCCGGAAATGCCCCTTCTGCATGCCTTCGCGGATCACTTCGGCCATCAGGTTAGCTGTGGGCGAAGTGCCGGCCACGAAGTCGCGAGGGTACTTGCGGGCTCCCTGGCGCGGCTTCAGAAACATCAGTTCGAATAGGCGCGGATTCTCGAGAGCATGATCCAGATAGATCTCCGCCATCTTCGAGAGCCGCTCCTCGAAGCTGCCGGAAAACGATATGGTTGCCAGGTGTGCCGCTAGTTCGTCGAAACCCTTGTCGGTAACGGCGTTCAGGAGCCCGTCGCGATCAGGAAAGTGACGATAAACCGCCATGGCCGTGATGCCCACGGCGCTGGCGACCCGACGCATGGTGACGGCTTCGGCGCCACCACGATCGAGCAGCCGCCGAGCCGTGTTCGCGATGCGCCGAGCGGTGCGACTGGGATGCATGTATACAGTGTACACCTCTAAGTATACGGTGTATACATACAATCGTAAATCGGATCCTATGAACGATGAGGTGCGGTACTTGGCGAGTGACGGGCAAGCCGGAAGCAATAGCTCCGGATTGGTCCCTATCAACGCGTTGGCTTCACTTTGACGCCTTGGCAATCAATTGCATGGAGCGGACGGCAATGCAGACCGGGAAGCTTCGAGCCCAAGCGCTCGAACTCGCACTCTTGACGCTCAACCATCCGGAGAACTATGTCTGATGACGCATTATCTCCTATGCTGGGAAATACCTTCCTGATGCCTCTCAGCGTCCCGGGGCCAGCTTGTGTGAAATCGTTTTCGTCGAACTCCACGAACTCAGAGATAGTTCAGGTCAACCGCAATCTGGTGCAACATGAAAGCGCCGGTGAGCAGAAGCCTTCCAAAAGTCCGACGATCTCTGCCAGAGAGCTCTCTTCGCTAACGGTCACATTGATGGGTGACTAAGATCACTGAATCAAAATACGCTGCGGGTGATAACGGTAGCGTTACATCCCGGAGTGTTTATCGGTCGGAAGGTTGTTGGAACCATAGGGATACAGGCGGAGCGGATAGAAACCGGTTATCGTGCAACTTATAATGCCTTAATTCTTAGTTTCACCCGTTGCAGCGCGCAACCGTTGGCTTCGTGCTCAGCTCTTCCTGAACCCTCTGCGACTCGAAGGATAGAACACCACTAAGTGCGCGCGCCTAAGTCCGTCCAAAGTACACGGGGTAATGCCGTACTCAGGAAGGCTTTCATGTCCAGGCATCCAACCATTGCAGAACACCTGGAGGCTAGCGGAGTCTCCCGTAGAAGCTTCCTCCAGTTATGCAGCGTGCTGATGGTGACTGCGCCGGTGGGACTGGCGCTTACCAGCAAGGGCTCGGTCTTGCAGGTAGCGGAGGCGATCGGCAAGACCAAGCGGCCCTCCGTGATCTGGCTGCATTTCCAGGACTGCACCGGATGCACCGAGACTCTGCTGCGCACCTCCGCTCCCGATGTTGCTCACCTGATCCTCGACGTGATCTCTCTCGACTACCACGAAACCTTGATGGCAGCCTCGGGCGCGCAGGCGGAAGCGGCGTTGCGCTCCGCCATCGTCGATAACGCCGGCAAATATGTGCTGGTGGTGGAAGGAGCGATTCCGACGCGGGACAACGGCGTCTACATGGAACTGGGTGGCAGTCCGGCAGTTCAAGTCGTGAGGGAAGTTGCCGCTCAGGCAGGGGCCGTGATCGCCATCGGCTCCTGCGCGTCATGGGGCGGCGTGCCGTCGGCCGACCCAAATCCTACGGGCGCGGTAGGCGTCGATTATGTCGTGTCGGGCAAACCGATCGTGAACCTGCCCGGTTGCCCGCCCAATCCTTACAACCTGTTGGCTTTGGTTCTGGAATACGTCACCATGGGCAGGCTGCCGGAACTGGACGAGTTCAAC
Organism: uncultured Acidobacteriaceae bacterium; assembly: GCA_963730845.1. Classification (GTDB taxonomy): domain Bacteria; phylum Acidobacteriota; class Terriglobia; order Terriglobales; family Acidobacteriaceae; genus Acidiflorens. The sequence continues at coordinate 328,445 of CAVSTM010000012.1, forward strand.
CGTCCGAAGTTCGCCTACGAGCGCGTGATCCACGAGAATTGCCCGCGGCGGGCGCACTTTGATGCCGGCCGGTTTGCGGCCACATTCGGCGACGACGGGCACCGCAAGGGCTGGTGCCTCTACAAGCTCGGCTGCAAGGGACCGATCACTCACGCCGCCTGCGCCACTCGCCATTTCAATGAGATTCCGGGGGTGTGGCCGATCGGCATCGGGGCTCCTTGTGTGGGCTGCACGGAAAAGGGCGTAGTTTGGCGAATGGGTACGTTCGAAACCGTCCCGATTCATCTGGCGACTCCCCCCGATACCTACCCGCCCATTTACAGTGCCGCTGGAGGAATCAAAGTAGGCGCAGCGGCATTGGTGGGCGCGGTGGCCGGAGCAGTCGGCGGCGCTACCTGGGTTGCCGCGCAGCGTTTCCAGAGCAGCGCCGAGGCCGGCGTGACGCGAGTCAATGTCGACCGTGAGCATGCGGAAAAACTCAAAGCGTCCGCCGCGAAGCCGATCGATAAGCAATTCGACAAGCCGATCGATAAGAAAGAGGACTGATGTGGCCATCACTCGGCGAGAACTGATTTCCACCGTCGCCAAAGCCGGAGTGCCGGCCGCCGTGGCCATGACCGTCGGCGCCGAAAGCCTGCATGCGGAGACCGAGAGCATACCCATTCCCAGCGCCGCCGTCGGATTGCTCTATGACGCCAGCATCTGCATCGGCTGCAAAGCCTGCGTGTCAGCCTGCTCCGAGGCGAACGATACGCCCGCCGATACCCGCAGCGATGCCCTGCACCAGGCGCCCACCGACCTCAACGATCTCACCCGCAACATTATCAAGCTCTACAAACCAGAGGACGGATCGCGTTCATCTTTCGTGAAGCGCCAGTGCATGCACTGTCTCGATCCCGCGTGCGCTGCCGGATGTCCCTTCCAGGCTCTGCATAAGGATCCCGAAACCGGCATCGTCAGTTGGACGGCCGAGGAATGTATTGGCTGCCGCTATTGCACGATCACCTGTCCCTATCACGTGCCGCGCTTTCAGTGGAAGGGGTTCAATCCGCGCGTGACCAAGTGCGAGCTGTGCAGCCAGCGGCTGGAGAAAGGCCTGGAACCTGGGTGCAGCAGCGTGTGTCCCACCGGCGCCGTGATCTTTGGTCCGCGCACCGTCTTGCTGTCGGAGGCCAAACGGCGCATTAACAAGAATCCCGGCCGCTACTATCAGGAGCGCGTGTACGGAGAAACCGACAATGGCGGCACGCAATGCCTCTACCTCTCTCGCGTTCCCTTTGAAAAACTGGGCCTGCCTGAACTGGGACCGGAGTCGGTGCCCGCCAGAACCCTGCGCTGGCAGCGACGCCTTTATCAATACTTCGCCCTGCCTGCGCTGATGTACATCGGCTTGGTGCAGGTAATTCGCAAAAGGTTAAAAGGTCACGAACAAGAAGCGCACGAGCGGGAGAAAGAAACTGGCCTGAGGGCACAACTATGAGGCGCAAATGCGAGGCGAAGAGCGCAGGCAACAAGCATGAGGCAGGGAGCATGAGCACTGCAACTATCGGTAACGCGCCGGGCACTATCAATAAGGCTCGCTGGGGGCGAGCCGTGCCGGTGTACGGCTTCCCCGTGGTGAACGGATTCTTTCTCGCGTTGGTTGCCATGACTCTGCTCGCGTTTGCTCTGACCGCTTACCGGGAACTGGCAGGTCTCGGTCCAGTCAGCGGCATGAACGACGCGTATGGCTGGGGGATCTGGAAGACGTTCAACGTGATGGTGCTGACCGGGTTGGGTTCGGGCGCATTCGCCGTAGGAATCGCCGCGTGGCTATTCAAACGCAAGCGCCTGCATGCGATGATGCGGATGGCCCTGTTGACCAGTTTCTTGGCGTACGCATGTGGCCTTCTTTTGCTGGGCATCGACGCCGGCCGCCCGTGGAACTTCTATTGGATCGTTTTCCCGTGGAAATGGAACATGCACTCACCGCTAGCCGAGGTGGCGATCTGCATGTCGATTTACGCCATGATCCCGCTGGCACTGGAAAATATTCCGGTTGTGCTGGAGCGACTCTGGTACTTTGATTCCCGCCTGCGGCCTGGAGTCGAGCGCATGGAACGCGGGCTGCACAAATTCTTCCCTTGGATCATCGCGGCGGCCTACCTGTTGCCCGGCATGCATCAATCGTCGTTGGGCGCATTGATGCTGCTGGCGGGAGAACGAGTCCATCCCTTGTGGCAGACGCCGTTTCTGCCCTTGCTCTACCTGGGCGCGGCCACTTTCATGTCGTTCGGGTGCGTCGCCGGAACCACCATGTTGTGTTGCGTAGTTTGGAAGCGAGTCATGGACATGGAGGTTCTTGACGAAGCCGCCCGCATCACCGCGTGGCTGATTTTCGGCTGGCTCGGACTGCGCCTGCTGGACATCCTCTTTCGCGGCGCGCTCGGTACCGCTTTCCACGCCGATCGCTTTGCGGGCGTGTTCTGGCTCGAGACTCTACTCGTTTCCGTCGGCGGCTGGATGCTTTACCGTTCCGTGCGGAACCACGACACGCGCATGATGTTCCTGGGTTACGTCCTGAGTTCTGCGGGTGGCATGATCTACCGCTTCAGCCCCACGACCTTGGCCTTTCGGCCCAACCCCGAATCGCTGTATTTTCCCTCCACCATCGAAGTTCTGGTCGCGCTGGGTTTCATTTGCATGGGCGTCGCGGCATTTCTTCTGGTGGTAAAGCGCTTTGGGATTCTTCCGGCGCCTATCAAGGAATGGCATGACATGGCGAGCTACTTCCGGTTCCGCAGACCGTACATTCGCTGGACCGGTTATTTCAAGTATGGATTTTTCGGCGAAAACGAACCAACAGACTCCGACTAACAGCAGGCACTATGGCAAAGCGAATCACGATTGACCCCATCACCAGAATTGAAGGCCACCTTCGCATCGACGTCGAAGTGGACAACAATGCCGTCAGCAACGCATGGGCTTCTTGCACCATGTGGCGTGGCATCGAAAACATTCTCCGCGGCCGCGATCCACGCGACGCCTGGCTTTTCACCCAGCGCTTTTGCGGCGTGTGTACGACGGTGCACGCCATGGCCAGCGTGCGCGCGGTGGAAGATGCCTTAAAGCTCGAAGTGCCGCTCAACGCCCAGTACATTCGCAATCTCATCCTGATCGCGCATGCTTTGCACGACCACATCGTCCATTTCTATCAATTGTCGGCGCTTGATTGGGTGGACATCCTGCAGATCCCCAAGGCCGATCCCGCAGCGACGGCAAGATTGGCGGAAAGTCTTTCGCCCTGGACGCGTAACTCCCGCAATGAGTTCAAGGTCGCCCAGGACCGTGTGAATGCGGTTGCCAGCTGCGGCCAGCTCGGAATTTTCATGAATGGCTATTGGAGCCATCCGGCGATGCGGCTTTCTCCGGAGGTGAACCTGCTGGCCTTTTCGCACTACGTGCAGGCACTGGAGTATCAGCGCAAAGCTCTGCAGGTGGTTGGAATTCTGGGAGGAAAGACGCCGCACATTCAGAATCTAACCGTCGGGGGCGTGGCCAACGCCATCGACCTGGATAGCACCAGCGCTCTCGGCATGGCTGGTCTGGAGATGATCCGCGTACTGCTGGAAGAGGTTGTGCAGTTCATCAACCAGGTCTACTTCGTCGACGTCTGCGCCCTCGCCGCCATGTATCCCGAGTGGTTCAAGATTGGCAAGGGTGTAACCAACTACCTTGCCGTCCCCGATCTGCCGCTGGACAGCGCGGGCACAGCTTACGATCTTCCCGGCGGCACCATCATGAATGGAAACATCGCCGGCGTGCATCCGTTCAAGACCGCATCGGACAAGGAGTTTCGCGATGCGGTCAGCGAAGATGTAACCCACGCCTACTATCAGAATGGAAAGCCCCTCCACCCCTGGGTCGGAGAAACCGAGCCCGCCTTCACCGGCTGGGACGGCGAGCAGAAGTATTCCTGGGTCAAGTCGCCGCGCTTCGATGGTCAACCGATGCAGGTCGGCCCGCTGGCGCAGGTGCTGGTCGGTTATGCGCAAGGCCATCCGCTGACACGCAAATATACGGATCTCGCGATTGACAAGATCGGCGCGGTCAGCGGGATTCACGTGACTCCCGACATGTTGCACTCTACGTTGGGACGCCACGCCGCTCGCGCGATTCGTGCCACCATGCTGGCCGAACTCGCACAGAAGCATTTGCAGTTGCTGACCGACAACATCGCCAAGGGCGACTACACGGTCCATAACCAACCAGTGTTTTCCGGACGCGAAGTGGAAGGCGTAGGAACCCATGAGGCGCCGCGCGGCACGTTGTCTCATTGGATCGTGATCAAGGACGAAAAAATCAGGAACTATCAGGCGGTTGTGCCCTCAACCTGGAATGCCAGCCCGCGCGACCGCTCCGGCGCGCACGGTCCCTACGAAGCCTCACTGCTGCACACGCCGCTGGCGCGGCCCGAGGAACCGCTGGAGGTCCTGCGCACCGTGCACTCTTTCGATCCCTGCATGGCCTGTGCCTGCCACACGTTCGATCCCTCGGGCCGCCAGATTGCCAAAGTGAAGGTGCTGTGAGGAAGAAGAGAGTGCCATGAAAAAGATACTGATCGGCGGGATCGGAAACATTTTACTGGGGGATGACGGCGTCGGGCCGTACGTCGCGCGGCTTCTGAAGGCTCACTTCGAGTTCGAAGATGGCGTCGAAGTCGCCGACCTGGGGACCCCGGCCCTCGACCTCATCGATCAGCTCACGGAAAAAGATGCTGTCATCCTGATCGATTCGGTTACTACCGACTGCACCGAAGCGGATGCGGGAGCGGTCGTCCTCTACCGCAAAGCAGATATCATGCGGCGCCGTCCCGCCGTGCGCATGGATCCCCATTCGCCTGCGCTGGTCGACGCGCTGCTGAGCGCCGAGTTGTTCGGAGTCGCGCCCGCCGATGTGCTGCTCGTCGGAATCGCCGGTCGGTCGTACGAGGCGGGCTGCAGCTTGAGCAAGCCTGTGAAAGCATCGTTGGAGCAGGCGATTGCAGAAGTTCTGAATGAGCTGGATTATTTGGGTGTCGGGTACCAATGGCGGAAACCTCCTGCCGAACTCGACGTCTGGTGGGACAACTTTGGCGTGGAGCACAAAACGGAGCCCAACAACTGCCGGCAGTGGGCGGAAGGACCGCCTTGCAGGAAAGAAATGAGCTTTGCTCCGCAAGCGTAACGGGCGCCGCAGAACCACATACTCAAGCGGAATAAGAGCAGAATAGGCGCGTCTGGCACGGGATTCGGTACTGCCAGGAGCGTCCGCGGATGGAGCCCCGCGCCGCAAATACGGCCGCAAATCACTTGGAGATGTGTCGCTCGTCACAGACCGCCGTAACAAGGCAATAGTCTACTGGCTGGCGGGGGGAACTGCCGTGTGCCTCGCGATACCGGGCAAAATCCTTGAAATTCAAGAGCAGAGCCAGATGCGCGCCGCCCGCGTGCAGTTTGGCGGGATTGTGCGCCAGGTTTCCTTGGACTTTGTCCCCGAGGCCGGCATCGGCGACTATGTAATGGTCCATGTTGGCTTTGCCATAAGCCGCGTGGACGCGTCCGAGGCCGAGCGCACCTACAAGCTTCTGGAAGAGATGGGAGCGCTGGAAGCGGAAGGGCCGGCGGCGGAACCGTAATTTTCGCGCCGCTCACCTCCGAGGCCTCGCCGGACCCTCCCCCGCGGTTTAGCGCCATAGGATCAGCGCCATGAAGTATCTTGACGAATACCGTGACCATCGCATTGCGCGGGCCTTGGCGGCCGAGATCGTCCAGTCGACAACCCGGCCCTGGGTGTTGATGGAGATCTGTGGCGGCCAAACCCACACTATCATGCGTTACGGCATTGACGAATTGCTGCCGCGCAAGATCGAACTCGTTCATGGCCCGGGATGTCCAGTCTGCGTGACGCCGCTCGAAACCGTGGACAAAGCGATCGCGTTGGCGTTGCGGCCCGAAGTAATCCTGGTTTCCTACGGAGACATGCTGCGGGTTCCTGGGTCCCGTTCCGATCTGTTTCGTGCCAAGGCTCATGGCGCGGATGTTCGCATCGCATACTCCCCGATTGACGCGGTGAAGATCGCGGCCGCGAATCCCGATCGCAAAGTTGTGTTCCTGGCGATCGGTTTCGAAACCACCGCTCCCGCGAATGCCATGGCCGCGTGGCAAGCCCGTTACAAAGGTCTGACTAATTTTTCCATGCTGGTGTCGCACGTGCTGGTCCCGCCGGCGATCCGTGCCCTGCTGACCTCTCGTACCAACCGTGTGCAGGGTTTCATCGCGCCGGGGCATGTCTGCACCGTCATGGGCTGTAAGGAGTATGAGGATTTGGTTCGCGATTTTCGCGTACCGATTGTGGTCGGAGGATTCGAGCCGGTAGATATTCTGGAAGCAGTCCTCATGCTGGTTCGTCAGCTTGAAGCCCGGCAACTCGGGGCAGGAGAGGCGCGGCTGGAAAACCAGTATGTGCGGTCGGTGAGCTACCAAGGAAACCTGCCGGCACAGCAGCTTATCGCCGAGGTGTTTGAAATCGCCGCCCAGAAGTGGCGCGGCATCGGGTCGATCCCGCGGAGCGGTTTGCGCTTGCGTGAGGAATTTGCCGTCTTTGACGCGGACCGAATCTTTGACTTGGGCGAAATAACAGTAGGGGAGCCCGCTGAGTGCATCAGCGCCCAGGTTTTGCAGGGATTAAAGAAGCCGCCGGATTGTCCCGCGTTTGGCGTGCGATGCACGCCGGAAAATCCGTTGGGAGCGCCCATGGTCTCAGCCGAAGGGGCATGCGCGGCCTACTATCACTATCGCCGGCATACGACGGCGAGTTAGGAGGGCAGGTGTCAACGAAAACCATCGCCGAAAAAAACTTCGAATTCAGTTGTCCGGCACCGTTCCCCGCCAAAGACACAATTCTGCTGGGGCACGGCAGCGGCGGCAAGTTGAGCGCTGAGTTGATTCGCGACATCTTCCTGCATGCATTCCAGAATCCGGTGCTGGCGCGACTGGATGACCAGGCCATCGTGAATGTGAACGGCCAGCGTCTCGCCATGACCACCGATTCCTTTGTAGTGAAGCCACTGTTCTTTCCTGGCGGCGACATCGGCTCCCTCGCGGTCCACGGCACGGTGAACGATTTGGCGATGGGTGGCGCAACTCCGCTGTTCCTAAGCGCCGCCTTCATCATCGAAGAAGGCTTCTCACTGGACGAACTCCGGCGCGTGGTGAATTCGCTACGCCATGCGGCAGAGGAAGCGGGCGTGCAAGTTGTGACTGGCGATACCAAGGTCGTCGAAAAAGGCAAGGGTGACGGACTGTTTATCAACACGACAGGAATTGGGCTGGCGCCAGAAGGACTCGATCTTTCCGCCGACCGCGCCTGTCCCGGGGACAAGGTGCTTCTCAGCGGTTCGATCGGCGATCACGGCATTGCGATTCTGGCGCAACGCGAGGGGCTGGAATTCGAGACTCAGATCCAGAGCGACAGCGCTTCCTTGCACACACTGGTGGCCGCAATGCTCAACGCAACTCGCGACATTCGCTGCATGCGCGACCCGACGCGCGGCGGCGTCTCCAGCACGCTGAACGAAATCGCGGAGCGGTCGCGGGTTGGCATCGAACTGGACGAGAGCTGGCTTCCGATTCACGAACAGGTTCGAGGTGCGTGCGAGTTGCTCGGACTCGATCCTTTATATGTCGCCAACGAAGGCAAGCTGATCGCAATCGTGGCGCCCGAGTCCGCCGAGGCGGTGCTGCAGACAATGAGAAATCATCCGTTAGGAGCGGAGGCCCAGATCATCGGCACGGTAAAGAAAGAAAACGCCGGACTGGTGACGATGCGAACGCCATTCGGTACGACCCGCATCGTGGACATGCTCGCAGGCGATCAGCTGCCGCGCATTTGCTAAGCACTGAGTTATCGGTGGAGCGGCGCTCCACCAGCAAGACGAGAATTTATGCACGAAATGGGAATCGCGAATTCGGTGTTGGAAGCGGTTAGAACCGAGATGGCCCTCCATCCGGGGACCTGTCCGTGCAAAGTCGGTGTCCGGATTGGCGAAATGGCGGCTATCGATCAAGACGCATTGCGCTTTTGTTTTGAAGCGATCATTCAAGAGACCGATTTGGCGTCGCTTGAGCTGGGGATCGAAGTCTGTCCCCGCCGCCATCGTTGTCAGGTCTGCGGACGCGAATTCGTCGTGCGCAACTACGATTCTCGCTGTCCGCAATGCGCGAGCCTGGAAACCACATGCATCAGTGGAGATGAGTTGGAGTTGGCTTATTTGGAGGTGGAAGAATATGGATCGAGTAACGTTGCAGCGAAAAGTACTCAGTGAGAACGACCGCATCGCCGCCGAGTTGCGTGCCCAGTTTCAGGAGCACGGCGTTTTGTGCCTGAACCTCATCAGTTCTCCCGGCTCCGGCAAAACGAGCCTACTGGAACGCACTCTCGAAGCCCTGCCACCGCGTGACCGCGTGGCGGTATTGACCGGCGATATTCAAACAGAAAACGATGCCAACCGGCTGAAGCGATTTCACTTTCCGGTAAAGCAAATCACGACCGGCGGTACGTGCCACCTGGATGCTCCCATGATCGAACGTCACTTGGCAGACTGGCGTCTCGAAGACCTAGATCTTCTACTGATCGAAAACGTGGGCAACCTGGTTTGCCCATCCAGTTATGATCTGGGTGAAGCGGCTAAGGTCGTGGTGTTGAGCGTGACCGAAGGCGAAGACAAACCACTGAAATATCCTTCCATATTCTTCAAATCCGACTTGCTGGTGCTGAATAAAATTGACCTGCTCCCATACGTTCCGTTTGACATCGCAGCGGCGGAGGAAAATGCCCGCAAGGTGCATCCAGGGATGGAGATTGTGAAGGTGTCTTGCCTGACCGGCAACGGCTTGCACGAATGGATGATGTGGCTGGGAGAGCGCCTCCTAGCTCACGAGGCGCTACAGAAGACTGCGAGCTGACGATGTATGGAAGTCCGGCGCCAGATCGAAGTTTCAGGTATTGTGCAGGGTGTTGGATTTCGGCCGTATGTCTATCGTCTCGCCACCGGCAGGAACCTTAGAGGCACGATTCGCAATACGTCCGCCGGCGTAACCATCGAAATACAAGGGCCAGCGCAAACCGTTCAGGATTTCGTTGAGCACCTGCCCGCCGAAGCGCCGCCCCTGGCGCGGATTACGAGTCTGACGATCCATGATCTGCCCTGCGACGACGTGCCTTGCGTTGCCGTGCAGATCGGTAGCGGTCAGAACTTTTGCATTGTCCATAGCCGTGAAGGCGAAGAAGTTCGCACGCTCCTATCGCCGGACGTCGCGGTATGTCCGGACTGCTTGCGCGAAATGTTCGACCGGGATGACCGGCGTTATCGCTATCCATTTATTAATTGCACCAACTGCGGGCCGCGTTTCACGATCATTCGCGATATTCCTTACGACCGGCCGAGCACCTCCATGGCGATGTTTCCCATGTGCCCAGCATGTCTCGCGGAATACGAGAATCCTCTGGACCGCCGCTTTCACGCGCAACCCAACGCCTGCTGGGAATGTGGACCTCGAGTGGAACTCTGGGATAAGTCTGGACGGCGGATCGAATGCCGCGATCCGGTCGGCGAAGCGGTCTCCGGCCTGCATGCCGGACTGGTCGTTGCGATAAAGGGCCTAGGCGGTTTCCACTTGGCAGTCGACGCAACGAATGCGGCCGCGGTGGCTCTGTTGCGTCACCGGAAACGCCGCGTTGAGAAGCCGTTCGCCGTGATGGTTCCGGATTTGCACGCCGTCGAGGAAATGTGCGAACTGGGCGATGCGGAGCGGACGGTTCTGCAGTCCATACAGCGGCCCATTGTCTTACTGCCGAAGAAGTCGCTCAGCATAATTCCCGACGAGGTTGCGCCCTTCAACCGTAACTTGGGAATTTTCCTGCCTTACACACCGGTTCATTACCTGCTGCTCGCAGAACGAGGGTTCAAGGCCCTGGTGATGACGAGCGGTAACCTGAGCGAGGAGCCGATCGCGATCGATAATCGCGAAGCCGCCCATCGCTTGAACGGTCTCGCCGACTACTTCCTCGTGCATAACCGCGACATCCTGCTGCGCTGCGACGATTCCGTGGTCCGAGTGGGAGGTGGGGTTATACGGCAGTTGCGGCGTTCTCGCGGTTTTGTTCCGGTGCCGGTTTTCTTGAAGAACGATCAGCCTTCAGTGCTGGCCGTCGGCGGCGAACTCAAGAATACCATCTGCCTCACCAAAGGCAAGCACGCTTTCTTGAGCCAACATGTCGGAGATTTGGAGAATATCGAAAGCTACAGTTTTTTCCACGAAGCCATCGAGCATCTGGAGCGGATTCTCGAAATTCGGCCAGAGATCATCGCCTACGACCTCCACCCCGACTACTTCTCCACCAAGTGGGCGCTGCAACAAAGCGGAGCGAAGTTGGTGGGCGTGCAGCACCATCACGCGCACATCGCCAGTTGTATGGCGGAGAATCATCTCGAAGGTCGGGTGGTCGGGTTCGCCCTGGACGGGACAGGTTACGGCACCGACGGAAATATTTGGGGCGGAGAAGTGCTCATTGCCGGCTATGAAGACTTCGAACGCGCGGCTCATTTCGAGTATGTGCCGTTGCCCGGTGGAGCCGCCGCGATCCGTGAGCCATGGCGGATGGCGGTAAGCTACCTGGCACATCATTTCGGGCGTAAGTTTCTGGCGCTCGATATCCCGTTTGTGCGCCAGCTGAATTTGCCAAAGGTTGACCTTCTCCTGCGCATGAAGGAACAAGGCGTAAATTCGCCTCTCACCTCCAGCTGCGGGCGCCTGTTCGATGCCGTGGCCGCGTTAATCGGAATCCGCCAGCAAGTCACCTACGAGGCCCAGGCTGCGATCGAGCTGGAGATGGCGCTTGCATCGCCGGAGATTGCCTCATCAGGAAAAGACCCTGCATATCCGATGAAGCTCTTGCCGCAGGACGACCACTGGATCATTAGCACGCTGCCGCTGTTTGAAGAGCTGCTGGATGATCTCGGCCGAAGCCTCCCAGTTGGCGCGATCAGCCGGCGCTTCCATAACGGGTTGGTTGAGGGGTTCGTGGAGCTGGCAGCTCTGCTGCGAGAGAAAACCGCGCTTAACCGTGTGTGCCTAAGTGGCGGAGCCTTTCACAATATGCATCTGTCCCAACGGCTCGAAGCGCGGTTGTCCGAAGTTGGATTTGAGGTGTTCACGCAGAGAGAAGTGCCCCCCGGGGACGGCGGTTTGAGCCTAGGACAGGCGTTGGTAGCGGCCGCAAGACTTTACTCGTAGGCGCTCCTCTCTTACCTGCTGGCTCCGATGCTTATCGCTCGGGGGGCCTGAATTTAATGGGTCCCATCTACCGGACGTAAAATTTAGAAATTTGAACGGGAAGTGAAGGTTCCGCTTGACCCTACGTGATAGCAATGCTCTATGCGGCATCCCGTTCTGGGAAGCAAAGCGAGGGCTGCAGGTCGAGTTTGTCTACTGCCGGCTTCGCATCGATGTGGAAAGAGGCTCGGTCTTGTGCGAGCTTCGGGCCAATCACAGTGGTTAATCTCTCAACGGTGGTGCTCAAGTCTTTGGCATACATCTGCTGCAATTCAATGGTAATTGTGATGTCGAACAACCCACTTTCCCATTCTTGAGAGTGATGTGCCTTATGCGCGAGCAAACTACCGCCGAGCATCCGAGCCAGGCTCACGAGTGAGTGGCTTTTGCACGCGACGCATTCGTCACCTCGACTGCTGCTGATGACCTCGCAATCCAGGCAGAAGACTGCATTCCAGAGAGGGAGAACTCCTGCGTCCAGATGTTTCCTTGTTTCGGCTAACATATACACCAACCCCCGTGGCTGAGATTTGGGCAGCTACATTCAACAAGAATACAGCGTCATTCGCAATGTGTAAGCTGTCAAAACTTTCAGTACCTGAGCCAACTTTGGTCCCAGGCACCGCGCGGCCCTCGTTCCAGAATTGTTGGCGAAAACAACACACTGAGGAAGGTTGCGGTACAGTTCAAACTAGGTGGAAATGCTTTAAGGGAGATGATCTCGGGACATTTTGACTCTCCGGTGGGTGCGCGATGCTGAATATTAAGAAAATTCTTCTGCCGGTTGATATCCCGATTGCTTCGCTGGGTGTGATTCATCAGGCTGGGGCATTGGCGCGCCATTTTCATTCTGAGATCGTGATACTGCACGTCGTGACAGCGCTGAGCCATGCCGCCGGTGTTCCAGAGGACAGCAGAGAGCTAGCTGGCTGGGACTTGCTTGCAGCGATTCTTAGAGAGGCCCAGAAACAGCAGGACCATTCTCTCGGGCCGGAGCTTAACGGCCTTAATATTCGGCGTGTGTTGGTCACAGGCGACCGGGCAGCGGCAATTGTTCAGATGGCTGAGGAGGAAAAAGTCGACCTGATCATGATGCCGTCGCATGGCTCCACGTTCAATCAGTTTCTGATGGGCTCTATGACAGCAAAAGTGCTACACAGGACTGAGTGTCCGGTGTGGACGGGGGGCCACGTGGAAGAATCGCCAGTGCGGGAGTTTGCGATCTGCAACGTCCTGTGCGCGGTCGATTTGGGCCCTCGTAGTGACGAAGCTGTGTCGTGGGCGGCTCCAATGGCCGCGGAATTCGGTGCCCGTCTTACGCTCGCCCACGTCACGGCCTCGGTGGAGCTCTGGGGACCTGGAGGCAGTTACGTTGTTCCGGGGTGGAAAGAGTCGTTGGTCGCCGATGCTTCTCAGCGTATCGCAAAGCTCCAGCAAGACACGGGCATCAAGGCGGACGTGTTGATCGGCAGTGGTGATGTGACTAAGGTGCTGAGGCAAGCTGCGAAGCAGACAAAGGCAGATTTGCTGGTTACCGGGTGTTACCCATATGGCGGTAATCTGCGGACTCACGGCTACGCAATCATCTGCGCGGTGCCGATTCCGGTTCTGAGCGTGTGACGGCGATGACTCAACTTACCGGTTAACAGCAAGCAGGAAACTGGTAGAAGTCGGCATAGGCCTCTGGATAGGTTCCTGTTTAGCAAGAATCCGGGAATTGAAATGCCGGGCACAGTCGCTTCTACGGTTTCCGAGTTAATCAGGCATTAAGTCCCGATCTAGTACGAAGAGAGACCCCCCGGCTCTGCCGGGGAGGCAGTAAAAGTTTGACAGATACAGGAGTCCATCGCGGAAACTCCCTAACGTGAGCCGCCAAGCACACGAAAAGGAGTTTCACGATGGACGAAATGGAAAGCCTAAGCCATACGAAGTGGGAGTGCAAATCCCATGTGGTATTCATTCCGAAGTGCCGCAGAAAGACGCTCTACGGGGAACTGCGGCAGCACTTGGGAGAGGTGTTCCGCAAACTGGCCACGCAGAAGGAAAGTCGAATTGAAGAAGGGCACCTTTTGCCCGATCACGTGCACATGATGATCGCGATACCGCCGAAGTATGCGGTGTCGCAAGTGATCGGGTTTATCAAAGGGAAGAGCGCGATTCACCTGGCACGGGTGTATGGGGAGAGGAAGAGAAACTTCGTGGGCCAGCATTTCTGGGCGCGCGGGTACTACGTGTCCACGGTGGGGCGGGATGAGACGGTGATTCGCGACTACATCCGGAACCAGGAGCAAGAGGACAAGCGCTTGGACCAAATGAATCTGTGGCGCTAACCGGTCACCGTTCCGGTGGCCCCAGAACTTCGGGGCCGCGTTAGCGACCCCGCACAGCCGCTTTGAGCGGCTCACAAACTAAAGCCCCCGGCTCTGCCGGGGGATATTTACAGCTGGAGATCGGGTCGTGCGGCCAATTCTTTGCGTCAGCGGAGGTAGAGGCGTACTATGTGCGGGCTAGCTGCTAGGGGGCTGCAAATCGAACATTCTGACTAGATTTTGCAGATGAGACAGGGGTTTGCGCGGTGACGCTGTACCGTAGCTCAATTGCGGCGGCAGAACCGGTCAAATGTTTTGGAGGTCTGACAGCGATGCTGAACCAATCTACGATTGCGGATTTCAGAGTCAGCTTACATGGAGGACTGATCGAGCCAGGAGATCCGAACTACGATACGGCTCGCGAGGTGTACAACGCGATGATCGACCGGCGCCCACGACTGATTGCGCGCTGCGCCGACGTGGCCGACGTCGTGGCGGCGGTGAAGTTCGGCCGCGAGCAGAAACTTCTGGTGTCCATCCGCGGCGGCGGGCACAACGCCGGCGGGCTGGGAGTATGCGATGACGGATTGGTGATCGATCTTTCGCCGATGAACTATATTCGCGTGGACCCGAAGAAGAGGACTGTGCAGGTCGGCGGCGGAGCGCTCTGGCGCGATGTGGACCACGCAACGCACGCGTTCGGTCTCGCGGTTCCAGCTGGCATCATTTCGACGACGGGCGTAGCTGGATTGACCTTGGGCGGAGGGATCGGCTACTTGACGCGGCGCTATGGCCTGACGATCGACAACCTGCTTGCCGTCGAGATGGTGTTGGCCGACGGGCGGTTCGTTACCGGCAGCGCCAAGGAAAATACCGACCTGTTCTGGGCGGTGCGCGGCGGGGGAGGCAACTTCGGCGTCGTGACCTCGTTTCTGTTCAAGGGGCAACGCGTGCACACCGACTACGGCGGGCCGATGCTGTGGCCAATGGAAGACGCGGCGGAGATAATGCGCTGGTACCGCGAATTCATCGTGAAGGCGCCCGATGATGTCTATGGGTTCTTTGCTTTCCTCACCGTGCCGCCGGTAGCTCCATTCCCCGGGCATCTGCACAACAAGAAGATGTGCGGTATCGTGTGGTGCTATACGGGACCGATCAAGAAGGGGGAGAAAGTGTTCAAGCCGATCCGGAGCTTCAAGGCTCCGGCGCTCGACATTGTCGGCCCAATTCCACATCCGGTACTCCAAAGTATGCACGACGGTCTCTATCCGCCGGGCCAGCAATGGTACTGGAAGGCCGATTTCGTACGCACGATCCCGGACGAAGCCATCGCGATCCATGTGAAACACGCGGCGAACTTGCCGTCGATGCAGTCGACCATGCACCTGTACCCAATCAACGGCGCCGCCGGCCGCGTCAAGAACAGCGCCACACCGTGGGGTTACCGCGACGCGACGTGGAGTTCTGTGATTGTCGGGGTCGATCCGGATCCGGCGAACAAGGAGAAAATCTCCACGTGGGCGAAGGAGTATTGGAGCGCGCTTCATCCCTATTCCGCCGGAGGCGCGTACGTCAACTTCATGATGGAAGAAGGCGAGGATCGCATCCGCGCCACGTACGGCAAGAATTACGACCGTCTGGCGAAGATCAAGAAGCGTTACGATCCGGGGAACCTGTTCCGCGTAAATCAGAACATCAAGCCGAAATGAAAACGGAATTTATTGTCGCGGAACTTTGGGTGGTGTGCGCTTAGACCGTCCCTACTGCTTCCATTTGTTCTCAATCCGCGGCGGATGCTGCAACGTTTGCATCACCACGCAATATTGCTCCGTTTTCGCCTGTAACGCGCTTAACTGCTCCGCCGTTGCCTGCGGCGCGAAGACGTCGAAAGTGACTCGGATACTCTCAAATCCGACGGGCGCCTCTTTCGAGATTCCCAGCGTTCCTTGCAGATCCAGATCGCCCTCGACGGTGACATCGATGCGCTCTGTGGGGATTCCCATGGCGGCGGCTACCATTTGGCAAGTGATCTGCGCGCACGCAGCTAACGCACCTAACAGCAAGTCTCCGGAGCAGGCTCCGGTACCGGCGCCACCGACTCCTTTGTGCGCTTGCGCCTTATAGATCGCACGCCCCAAGTCCACCGAACAAGCGATCGGTGCGTCAGCCTGAGTACCGTGCGCGGTTAGCGTGATTCGCGAAGTGGCCGGGTCTTGCCGGTAAAGATCTTTCAGGGGCCGCTGCAACGATCGAATATCCATTCAATCCTCCGAAATCTGGGATATTATAAACGCAGCCGGGGCTGCCTTGGGGACTGTCGCGGCCGCGACTTAAACATTCGACTGTATTTGCGCGGCAGGGAAGAGTCCGCTTCGGCCTGCCGAGCGGTTGCCAGCAAGTTCCATGAATCCACCTCCCATGTCATCGATGTCATCCACCCTGTCGCCGGGTGCTCGCTTTGGCAGTTACGAGATTCTTCAGCGACTGGGCGCTGGCGGCATGGGGGAGGTCTATCGCGCCAAGGACATCCGCCTCGATCGTGAGGTCGCAATCAAGACCCTTTCATTGGAAGGCTGTTCTCACCCGGAAGCGTTATCGCGTTTCGAGCAGGAGGCCCGTTCTGCGAGCGCGCTGAATCACCCGAACATCGTCACGATTTATGAACTCGGGCACGAGAACGGCACGCGCTATATCGCGATGGAACTCGTAGAAGGAGATACGCTGCGCGGGCTGCTCGCCTCAGGCCCGATTCCATTTCGCAAGTCAGTGGCAATCGCAGCGCAGATTGCCGACGGTCTGGCCAAAGCGCACGAGATTGGGCTCATTCATCGCGATCTGAAGCCCGAGAACCTTATGGTTTCTCGCGACGGGACGGCCAAGGTGCTGGATTTCGGTCTGGCGAAACTTCTTAAGCTCGACCAGACCAGCAGTTCGGATGTGAGCACCACCATCACCGAGCACGGAACGATAATGGGCACCGTCGGCTACATGTCCCCGGAGCAAGCGACCGGCGAGGAACTAGATTTTCGTTCTGACCAGTTTTCCTTCGGGTCGGTGCTCTACGAAATGGCCACCGGATCTCCCGCGTTCAAAAAGAAGACGCATGCGGAAACGACGGCCGCAATCCTTCGCGATGAGCCCGAGCGGCTCGGTAGCAAAATGCTGCAGACGCCCGCTCCTTTCATTTGGATCGTGGAGCGCTGCCTCGCCAAGGACCCCAAGCAGCGCTATGCCTCGACCCGGGATTTGGCTTGCGACCTCGCCGCGGTGCGCGACCGTCTCGCAGATACGCCTGCCCGGGAATCCGAACCTCGGCCCAATGATCTGCCGGCGCCGCGCACCGCATTCATTGGACGGGAACGCGAAGCGGCTGATCTCTGCCAGCTCTTGGGCCGCGCTGACGTACACCTCGTGACCCTCACCGGTCCGGGCGGAATCGGGAAGACGCGGCTCGCCCTGCAGGTGGCGGGCGAAATGGCCGACCGGTTTCCAGGCGGCGTTTGCTTTGTGGGTCTGTCAGCGATCGGCGAACCTGGCTTGATCGCTTCCGCGATCGCCCAGGCCGTGGGCGTGCGAGAGACTGGAAATACGTCGCCACAGGAAAGCTTGATCGAGTACGTGGCCGGCCTGAGCCAGCCGATGCTCCTCCTGCTCGACAACTTCGAGCATCTCGTGGCTGCCGCGCCGGTCGTAGCGCAAATGCTTACTGCCGGCCGGAAACTCAAGGTGGTGGTCACGAGCCAGGCGACGCTTCATATCTACGGCGAACACGAATTTCCCGTGCCACCGCTCGCTCTGCCCGACCCTAACTCCATCCCGCCTCTGGAAGTGCTTTCGCGTCTTCCAGCGATCGCGCTTTTTGTGGAGCGCGCGCAGGCGGTAAAGCACCAATTCGCGCTGACGAAGGAAAATGCACACGCGGTAGCGGCCGTCTGCGCTCGTCTTGACGGCCTGCCTCTTGCGATCGAACTGGCTGCGGCGCGCATCAAGCTGCTCTCGCCCTCCGCCATGCTGGCACGCCTCGAAAGCCGTTTGAACCTGTTGACCGGCGGCGCCCGCGATTTGCCAACTCGGCAGCAAACTCTGCGTAACACCGTGGACTGGAGTTACGGCCTGCTCAGTGGCGCGGAACAAACTCTCTTTCGCCGACTTTCCGTCTTCAGCGGTGGCTGCACCCTGGAAGCCGTGGAAGCCGTGTGCGACACCAAAGGCGATCTGGGTCTGGACGTGCTGGAGGGCATGGCATCGCTGGTGGACAAGAGCTTGGCGCAGCAGGTGGAGCAGGTCGATAAAGAAACACGCTTCATCATGCTCTCCACTATCCGGGAATACGCTCTCGAACGCCTCGCTGAGAGCAACGATGAATCTGCGACCGCCGGGCCCATGCCGCTTATTACCTCGTGCTTGCCGAAGAAGGTGCCGAGGACATAGCCGCTCAACCCGAATGGCTCGACCGCTTTGAGTTCGAGCACGAGAACTTCCGATTAGCGATTGATTATCTGGTCAAAACTGGGGATGCCGAATGGGGCTTTCGCATGGGCGCCGCCCTGTTCCGCTTCTGGGAAACACGGGAGCATCTTACGGAGGGCCGGAACGCCATCGCCAGGCTCCTGGCGTTGGAAGGGGCCGCGTCGCGTCCGAAGCTTCGCGCGCGCCTGCTGTTTGCTGGCGCAGTCCTGGCGGCGGCGCAGGGCGATTACAACTCTGCGCGGCCACTGTTCGAGGAAAGCCTCGAGACCTGTGTCAAGCTAAACGATAACCGCGGCGTTGCCGTCGCACTGAACGCGTTGGCCGTCAACGCTCGCGATCGTGGCGAATTCGCCGCCGCATCCTTACTCTTTGAGCGATGTGTCGCAATATGGAAGGACCTTGGCGATCCCGCAAACATCGCCCGAGCCCTCAGCAATCTCGCCAGCGTGATGAAGTTGCAGGGCGAATATGAGCGCGCATCTTCCCTTTACGATGAGTGTCTGACGATGTTCCGTCAGATCGGAGATAGCGCCGGTGTCGCCTGGACGTTGAACTATCTGGGCGACGTCGCCCGGGAGAAAGCGGACTTGGTGGCGGCGCGTTCCTATTGTGAACAGAGCCTGCTGGAGTTTCGCCAACTCCGTGATAGCTGGGGAATTGCGAGCACCCTCGCCGATCTGGCGAGCTTAAGCTGCGATCAGGGGAACAACGCCCAGGCGCGCCGTTTGTACGGCGAAAGCATCAAGGTGTTCCAGGAATTGGGTCACAAACGCGGTATCGCGAGGGCGCTCGAATGTTTGGCCGTAAGTGCCGCAGCGCAATCGAACGCCGAGCAATCGCTGCACCTGGCAGGAGCCGCCGCTGCGCTGCGCCAAAGGTTGGGCGTTCCGCTCACGCCCACCGAGCAACCCAGGCTGGAAAGGGCCCTGGAATTTGCGCGCCGAACGCTCGGCAATGCTGCGGGTCTGACGGCGTGGATGGAAGGTTGGGCGATGCCGGTCGAGCAAGCCATCCAGGAGGCGCTGAACTGCGACGCGGAATCAGGTCGTCAGACTCGAAACTCGACTTAAGTCAGTTCGCGGTGTCGGGATCGATCATGCGGCGCACTGCCGAGATGCGATTTGCCGGAAAACCTCCGCGGCGTGCGTGTTCGCGAATCGTTTCCTCGTCTGGCGCCAGGTACACACAATAGACTTTATCGCCGGTGACGTAGGAGTGGAGCCACTTGATGTCCGGTCCCAATTCTTTCAACACGCCGACCGACTTTCTGGCGACTGCCTGCAGTTCCGCATCCGTTAAATTACCTGCGCCGGGGATCTCCCGCTCGATCACGTATTGGGGCATGACAACCTCACCGAACGGTCATGGTAGCAGATTCTTCGAGTGAAAGTGCATCCCCATGCCATGCAAAACGCCGCGAGGGGTCCCTGTGCGATGCTCCGACAAGGTGGCAAGCTGGTCAGGCCCAACGGGTCTTTCGCATGACTCCTTGCTCTTGAGCGGATTACCAATCTGACCAACTTCCCATAAGCCCGTTTGAACGAAGCCGTTTCGCGGCAGACGCTTTCGCGTGTCTCGACACACGCGTTGGAACTTCTCTCTTGAAGAACGGATGGCGCCGTTTGTGGATAACTTCCGGTTAGCCGACAACACACTCGGAATCGCCGGACCCACTGCCGCACTAGGGAAATCCGAGTTGCCACGCACACGATTTGCCCGTTGCGACCGAGCCACTAGGGGATAATGACCGGTCTCCGCCCGTGCTGTTCCTGATGCCAAGCATTCTCCACTTCACCTAGAGGCACCCGCTCGGTGTCGATGCGCAGTGTGCCGCGACCAATGTTAGACATCAGCTGCCGAACCGCTTCGATCCATATCTCCGGTGACGCTGCGGCGTTGCCAGATCCTGCTCCAAGAATCTCCAACCGCGAGCTTCGCAGCACCGCGGCGGCTAGCGAAATAGTAGGCCCCGCGCTCTCGCCAACCTCAACCAGCCGGACTCTGGATGACGCTGGCTTCAAATCTCTTCGTGCAATGGCGGCAAGGAGAGCTTCGGTGGTAGGACCCCAAACGTAGTCGATAATGACGTCGAAGCCGGTGTCACCAGCTTCGCGAGCGAAGTCTTCGGTGAGATCCTGGCCGGGCTTGCCGAGGCGGATGGTCGTGTCGGCTCCGAGGTCGTGAAGTGTATTCAGGACTTGTTCGTTCCGCCCGGCCGCAACTACCCGCCCAGCGCCGAGGAGCTTGGCCATTTGAATGGCGAGCTTGCCCGTGACTCCGGTTGCACCGAGGATTAGGACAGTCTCGCCCGGAGCAAGTTGCGCACGCCAGACAAGCGCACCCCAGGCAGACAGGCCGGGGTTTACCACGGCTGCGGCGATGTCATCGTTAACGTTGTCGGGAATCGGAAAACAGCGCGCCCGCGACACGACGGTGCGTTCCGCCATGCTACCGTAAGGCGGCCGAGGGCCACCGAAGAACACCCGCGTACCGTCGTCAAGGCGCCCAACTCCATCCATGCCGCACACGACGGGCAGTTTGCCGTACGCTGCGTAGTGCGAGCCGCTGGCCATTTGCTTATCGATGGGTTTGAGCGCCGCGGCCCGAACGTGAACGATCACCTCGTTTTCTTCCGCAACGGGTTCGGGAAACTGCGCGAAGCAAGGTGGTTGATTGATGGTGTTTAGCACAGCAGCGTTCATGTTCGCGTCCTTTCACAATGACTGAATTTGTTTCGATCAGTACATTCTTCGAAGTGTGTTTGGTTCCCTTTCTTGCCTTTCGCTCATCTGCCCCGTACTCTAGCTACATTCGTCTTGGCCTGCTAACGAGAAAGTGGCGATTTTTATCGGGAAAGGGTCGATCTCGCAAATTTCATGTTCTCAGTCCCCAAGAATGTGGAGGAACTGCGCCGCCTCGCCGAGAGCGACGTACCAGTACTCGCATTTGCGTTCAAGAGGCGCGCGGCTGAGGATTGGGCGCCCGAGCACAGTCACACACGTGGGCAGTTCTTCGCATTGACTCGGGGACTGCTGGTTGTCGAAGCGGGCAGTGAACGGTGGATGTTTCCCTCCCAGCGTTGTGCCTGGATTCCCCCTGATTGCATGCACAAGGCGCGTTCCGTGGGAGGCGCGGCGGGCTCGATGGTTTACTTGTCTGCGGAGATGTGCCGCGGACTGCCCAGGACGCCGTGTCTGTTTAGCTCATCAGGGTTATTGTTTGCGATCGTTCAGCGTGTTCTCGCATGGAATCCCCGGCACGCGCTCAACCCAGCGCGGAAGCGCCTAATCACAGTTCTTCGTGACGAGATTGCGCAGCCTGAACAACAGCCTTTGCGTTTGCCCCTGCCCAGAGACGAGCGGCTGGCCAGAGTTGCTCATAATCTGCTGGATGATGTTCGCGACGACCGCGGGTTGGACGACTGGGCGCATTTTGCTGGAATGTCCCGCCGTACTTTCATGCGTGCATTTTCCGCTGAGGTAGGTATGTCGTTTGGCCGTTGGCGGCAGCAGGTACGGCTGTTCGCTGCGCTTGAAATGCTCGCCGAAAACAAATCTGTAACCGAGGTGGCCCTTGCTGTCGGCTACGACAGCGTGAGCGCCTTTATTGAAATGTTCCGGACGATGCTGGGAACCACGCCACAGATGTACTTTCGAAGTAAGCAAGAACCAGTGCTTAGTAGTATTTGGGAATCCTGAGTCGACGACCCCAATTGCTGTCACGTTGGCGATTCCTCCTAGGTGACGAGCAAACCTGAAGTTAAGTCCAGACCAAATTCACAACTACGCGGTCGAGAAGTCGGCTCTCTCCGGAAACATCCTGTCTGGCTATGAGGCAATCGACTGGGATTGCGCTTGCTTAAGAGCTGGGTCGTTATTTCGGTCGACACTTCTGCGTCTCCGTTTCGAAAGGGTTGTGTTGGCCGCGACGCTGCGGGGTTAGTGGCTCTAGATTTACGCTGCCGGCACCAGTTGCAGGCCGAGGCTGCGGGCTTTGCGCTGCAGGGTGGCGAGGTCGCGTTGCTGCCTGCGCTGCTCAAATTCCGCGGTGCCGCGGTCAACCCAAACCTGTCCCTTGGTAACCAGCCGATAGTACAAGCAGGCCAAGACGCGGGCCATGGCCTTGACGGCTTTCAGTCCCCCCAACTTGGCGCGCAGGTATCGGTACCTCGCGCCCAGATAGCTCTCACTGCGTACCAGCGACTGCGCGGCCATGCGAAAAGCCTTGCCCACTCGATTGGTGCGGTATTCCCGCCTATGACGAATGACTTTGCCCCCGCTGATGTCCCGCTTCGGCGCTAAGTTCAGCCAGGAACTCCATTGCGGTTCGGTCTTCCACGCGCTCAGATCAGGGCCTACTTCGGCCAGCACCGTCTGTATCGTCATCACATCGATGCCGTCGATCAGCGTGGCGTTGACTCCTAGAATGCGCTCTAATTCCTCCGCCCGAGCAAAGTCCGGCTGGTTGCCTTTCGGTTTGCGCGGACGGCGTTTTTTGCCCGTATCCGTGGCCGCTACCGATTCGCTGGCCGTCGGTGTCGTGGGAAGTGCTTCCCGGGCAGGCAGTGCGACGTGGAGCCCCAGCAGGGCTACCACATCCGGGCATGCTGCCCACCGGGAATGTCAGCTTGAAACAACTCGCTGCGGTGTTTTCAACCCTTCCGCTAGATCTTACGTTCGTCGACGCCGACTACCGGGTGGCATTTTTCTCCGAGGGCCCGGATCGCAACGCTCGCAGCAAGGCCATCATCGGACGCAGCGCGCGCTCCGTTTTAGCGCACGATCATGAGCTGGAGCGTGGGTCCCGGCACTTGAAAATCCACGCCGCGGTCGTCATTCATCTTGACCGTGGCATCAAGATCGAGCTGGGCAAGTGGAATCTTCTTCGCGGCACTCTCGTTGAGCACCCAGAGCGTTCCACCGGAGATCGCGTAATTCCGTACTTCTTCCACATGCTTGTCGCGGAAAACCAGTGCCGTCGCGGGCCCCATCTCCTTCGGCCGATTCCGCGCTTCGACATCGGCTTGCAGCCGGTCAATTTTTCCGCTCAGAGCCTGCACATCGCTCTGCAATCCGCTGTCGCCACGGGATGGACCCGGGGAATAACTGCTCGCATATGAATCCTGATCGCTAGTGTCATAGAGCGGATCAGAATACCAGCCATAATAAGGGTAATAGGCTAGGTAAGGATAACGGTAGTAAGGGTAGTAGGAACTTCGGCCGTAATAGGTCCGATAATGGTAAAACGGATTGCCGATCCGCAAAGTAATGCTGGAGCTGCGCCCAGCGTTCCCGCTGTGAACGGCACCGGAGAAGTGCCCGGCAGAACCGCCGCCCGAGGCGAAATGCGCGCCACCGCCCCCACCGCGCCGTTGCGCCCACACGGGCAGCGAAAGCAAGATCAAGCTAAACGTCGCTATCGACAACCAGCGCCGCATATCTCAATTATAGCCCAAGTCTGACTTCTTTCAGGCCCAGAAAATGCAGCCCGGCCGGCGGAGAGCGAAGCGCCAGCCGAAGCTCCCGGCCCCCGGAACCGCCAGTTATTTACCCTTTTTCTTACCCTTGCTCTTCGTATTGCTGGCGGCCTTTGCTTTGGTTTTAGCGGCCGGTTTGGTGTTCGTGGCAGGTTTCGCCGGCTTTTTCACGGCAGGAACCGAGGTTGGCTTGCTCACCTTGGCGACCGGGGCAGGCTTTGTGGGAGTCACGAGTTTTTCGGCAGCTACGGCCTTCGCAGGCGCCACACTCTTCGCCACCGCGGCGGATTTCACCGGAACCGCTGCCGTAGTCGCCGCAATTTTTCCCTTCCCCTTAGCTACCGGCTTGCCACCAGTCAGTGCCGCGGCGGCAACAGGAGCAGTGGCCGCCGCAGCCTTGGCTCCTCTGCCCCGCTTTGCCGGCGGAGGTGGTGGAGGCGGCGGAGGTGGCGGCGCCAGCGGCTTCAGAAACTTCAGTGTCTCCGTCCGCGAACGCAGCTTGCCGTCCAACAACATTAAGAACACATCATTCGCGATCTTGGGATACGTCGCCATCTGCGGCGTAATGTGCAGTTCCGTCATCTCCGGCAACGGAATCTTCTGCTGCACCTGCCGCCACTTGGTGAAGAAATTCTTGATCTTCTGCGCCACCGCCTGCTGCCGCGCCGTGATCGCCAGAAACAGAATCATCTCGGGACGCGCTGACGACAGCAACTGCCACGTCCGCGATGGCGTCGCCGCCTCCTTACCCGACAAGCGCTTGGCAAGGCTGTGAGCGTTCGAATCCAGATCCTTCCAGGCTTCCACCAGATCCTTGCGCGGAATTGCACGCCGCAAGTCCGAAATATCTTTTTCGCCCAGCCGCTCGGTGAGGAAATACAGCACCGCCGGCGCCACCTCGGGCGTATAACCAAGCTCGTTCATTTGCTGCCGCGTCTTCATCAGCGCGCCCAATCCGGCCGTGTCCACCTTGGCCGTGCTCCAGCGGGGATTCAATACCTTCAGCCATCCCTCTTTTTCGTATGCCTTCAGGACGCCGTGCGCATCGTCCTCGTACGCCAACTGTTCGATCTCGTATCCGATGCTCGAATTCCGGATGTACTCGATATAGCCGTTTTCTTTTCCCGATTCGTAACGCGCCTGCGTCCGCTCCTCGAGCGGCCAGTGGAATCGCGTGGTAAAACGCGTGGCCCGGATCATCCGCGACGGATCTTCGAGAAAAGAGTAGTTGTGCAACACGCGAATTACTTTGGCTTCAATGTCGGCCGCCCCGTTGAACGGATCCATCAGCAGCCCGCGCGATCCCTCATTCAGCGACAGGGCCATCGCGTTCACGGTGAAATCACGGCGGCGAAGATCTTCAATAATCGTGGCGGCAGCTATCTGCGGAGCCTTCCCCTGCTTCTCGTAGTGCTCCGAACGCGCCATCGCCATCTCGGCGCGAACGCCGCCCGGCAGCGTCAGCAGCAAGCTCCGCGTCTCGCCGTCGGCGTCGCCGACGACCGCCCCAGCCCGCTCCAGATCTTTCTGCAACTTCAGTGCGTTCCCCTGGACCGTGAAATCCAAATCACGGATGGGGAAGCCGGTTATGATGTCGCGGATAGCGCCGCCGGTCAGATATAAGTTCATCCCCGCCGCTTTGGCGGCATCCTGGACGAGGGTTACAGCCTTCTGTTGGTCCGGCGAGAGCCGGGTCTCCAGCGTGTATATGTAATCGGCCATGCCTTCCTAGTCGCCTTGCCGTAGCCCTTCGCGGGGCTCGGTCCGGGGCGTTTTGCACAGGTTTTCCACAGGGGAACCGCTTAGTACCTGGCGAGCTGCCCGCTCGCGGAATCTAACTCACTCTAGACATTAGACTTATATCGCAAGACCACAATTCCAGCAAACTAGAGAAAATAACACAAGGTTTACCGTTTGGCTACTGCGAAGGCACAAACTGCACGAATTCATCCGGAAAGTGCGAGAATCCCATTTGGAGCTTCCATCCCGCCGCCTATTGTGCGACTGCGGATGGAGTGTCTCTAAACCCATGCCCTCGACCCACAAGAAGGTGATCGTGCGGAAACACGACCGTGACTCGATCAGCGGTTACGTGGCCCCCGCCAACTTTGTGCTAGATGGCAAGCTCGAATTGCTCAACACTTCCGGCAACGTCGTCGCCATCGACCTGCGAGAAATCAAAGCCGTTTATTTTGTCCGCGAGTTTTCCGACACCGACCTGATGCTCCGCAAAACCTTCACCACCCGCCCCCGGACCGAAGGCTTGTGGGTGCGCCTGAAATTTAAGGACAGCGAAATAATTGAAGGCATCCTGCCCAACGACCTGACGCAAAATCCCGCCGAAGGATTTCTAATGAACCCTCCCGACCTGCGTTCTAACACGCAGCGCGTCTTCGTGCCCCGCGAAGCCTTGACATCGGTGACGGTGCTGGCGGTAATAGGTTCAGCCAACCGCCGCCGCAAAGGTGGCCAGCCCGACACAAGGCAGGTAACGTTGTTCGAGCAGTAGGCCTGCGTGGGGACGGACGCATTCGTCCGTTCCAAGCCGCTCGGCCCCCACCACGAAATTGGACGCCAACACGTCCCCGCGCTTCCGCTACAATTCCGGAGGCACCGCCATGAAATTATCCGACATAGCCAAAGCCCTAAACGCCCGCCTCGAAAACGCATCTCCCGACACCGAAATCACCGCGGTAGCTGGTATTGAACAAGCTGTCCCCGGCCAGCTAACCTTCGTGTCGAATCCGAAGTACAACGCCGCCGCGAAGACCACCAAAGCCTCAGCGGTTATAGTCGCCGAAAATTTTCCCGCCATCTCCGCGGGAATGCTGCGCAGCAAGAACCCCTACCTGGCCTGGGCCAAGGCCATCGAACTTTTCTACCAGCCACCGCGTTACGCCCCCGGAATCCATCCCACCGCCGTAGTTCATCCCACGGCAAGGAAGAAACTAGGCAAGAACGCGCACATCGGCCCCTACGTGGTGATCGAAGAAGACGTCGTAATAGGAGACAACGCAGTTCTCTTAGCCCACGTCGTCATCTATCGCGGTGTAACCATAGGCGACAATTTCTTCGCGCACGTCCACGCCGTGGTCCGCGAATTCTGCCGACTAGGCGACAACGTCTTGCTGCAAAACGGAGTAGTAGTAGGCTGCGACGGTTTCGGTTTTGCCAAGGATGAAGACGACGGCCACTGGCACAAGATCGTCCAGTCCGGCAACGTCGTGGTAGAAAGCGGCGTCGAGGTCCAGGCCAACACCTGTATCGACCGCGCCAGCATCGGCGAGACCCGCATCGGACACGGCTCCAAGATCGACAACCTCGTTCAAGTCGGCCACAGCTGCACCATTGGACACGACACCCTCCTCTGCGCCCAAGTCGGCCTGGCTGGCACCACCGATGTAGGCAACCACGTAATCCTCGCCGGACAGGTGGGCGTCTCCGGCCACGTCAAGATCGGAGACGGAGCCATAGCCATAGCGCAAAGTGGCATCCCCCACGATGTTCCCCCCGGAGCCATGGTCAGCGGCGCGCCCGCCGTCGATCACCGGTTGTGGTTAAAGTGCTGCGCCGCCTATGCCAGGCTGCCAGAGATTGCCAAAGCAGTTCGAAAGTTGTCGGAGCGTTAGTTTTCAGGCAGAAGCAAAAAGCGAACATTTTGGAAAAGTATTTCACGTGCTGTCTATATTGCATGTATATATCTGTACGTACAAATGGCGTGTAACAACAATTGACGATTTTTGTGGGGCTTCAAGTTGTTGCTAATGCTCGGCGGTCGGGTGTGGTTAAAGAGGCACAAGCGAGCAGTTATTACACTGTACTTCTTACAAAGGCCAAATCGGGGTGGCGCGGGCGCTGCAACGCTGCGGGAACTGCTTGTGGGAATCTTGCCCTTCGCTCAGCGGATAGGACACGCCTCCCGTCTCGGTTGACCGAAGCCGAGGTTGGCGGTGCGGTAGGGTGAAAGCAGCTTAGAGGGTGGGACCATGGCCATCGAAATAAAACGTCCGGAAATTGAAGCGCTCATTCAGCAGCGGCTGCGTAGCGGCGCGTTCGAGAGCGTGGAAGACGTACTTTTCGATGCCCCTGGAAATACAAAGCGAACGCGAGGTCTGGCTTCAGGAAAACAAATAGGCATCGACGCCAAGATCGAGCTCGGCCTGGCGCAACTCGAACGGGGCGAAGGCATAGCGGGAGACCAGCTGCGCACGCGTCTTGCAGCCGACAAGGCAGCGTGGCTGATGGGAACTACGGCAAAATCAGAATCCACGCAACCGGAGGAGAGCTACGCACATGACCGGAATTCAGTTCATCACCGACGAAGCAGGTCGCAGCACGGCGGCTGTAATCGACCTGAAGAAACACAAGGCGCTCTGGGAGGACATCGAGGACGTGCTGGTTTCCCGCTCGCGGCGGCATGAAAAGCGCATATCCCTCGCCAAGTTGAAATCGGATCTCATCAAGAGTGGAAAGCTCCGTGGCTAGAAACGATAACCTGATTCGTGCTCTCTAGATAACATATCACTACTGTCCGGCTAAAAGTTGAACAGAATCAACTGATTGCCGATGTCGAATAAATCGTTATCGGAGTCGCACGCTTGAAGTGCCCGTAAAATGGGCGTTTTCTCGAAAAGAGTAACACTGAGAATCTGTAGAATCTGGTAAAGACTGGCTTCCAGACCGAGTCGCTTGCGCACGATCGCCACCAGCACATAAATCGACACCGCAATCCAGATTTGGGTCTTCACGGCGTTCTCGCTGGTTCCGTAGAATGCCTTGATTCGCAGATGCGTCTTGATCCATTTGAAAAATAGCTCCACTTGCCAGCGTTGCCGGTAGATATCGGCAATGGTCCGCGCCGGAAGCGTAAAGTTGTTGGTCAGAAACTTCAGGCGCTTGTTCCTCTCCGCGTCGAAGTAGTTCACCTTTCGCAGCGGGTCGGGATAAGCTGTGGCCGATTCCACGGAGGAAAGAATCACGGTTTGATCCGAGAGCACGCCCGAACTCTTATCCACCGGATGCGAGTAACGTCGTGCGAGTAACAGGTTCGATTTGGTGCGCACAACGAAGAAGGCTGAGCTGAGCGTAAAGACGAAGAGCCGTTGAAAGTCGATGTAGGCCCGGTCCATCACGTAGAAGGCTCCGGCCTCCGGCATGATCTCGTCGAGGATGTTCACGTCATGCAGGGCCCCGCTGGTGACGCGGATAAACGTGGGAATGTTGCCGTGCAGATCCAGCAAGGTGTGCATCTTGACGGCGGCCTTGCGCTGGCGAAACTTCGCCCAGGGAAACAGCGACAAGCACAGATCGATGGTCGTGGAGTCCAACGCATACAAACTCTGATCGAGATCGACGCCCATCAGATCACAGGCGTGCAACGGACGGGCGGTCGCAATCAACCCCTGCGCGAAATCGGCGAAGATACGCCAGTCGTGCGATTCGTTCGCGTCGGCCAAGGTCGAGCGCGACACTTTGCCGCGGAACCCCATGTGATACAGCTTGCTTTGTAGAGCGCGCAGGCAGGACTCGATGTCGCGTAGGCTCTCGCGATAGGTGAGTTGCGCGAAGGCCATTGCCAGTAACTGGTCCCAACAGGAAAATCCCCTGAAGTTAGAATCGCCATGGTAGCGGGCAACACACTTCTGAAATTCTTTTTCGGGCAGATGTTCGATCAGTTGTGAGAAGACGGTGCGGCCAGAGTTCACCCGTCATTGTTTCACCCGGAAGACTGGCAGAACGAAGTCAATCCGGCCCTTTTTCAATTCAAATCGTTCCTGCTTCGACCATGCGTTATCTTGCTTATCTTCAATGGGTTAGAATGGCCTCCCAAAACTTTAGCCGGACAGCAGTGATAACATATGAGCACAGCAAGAGCGGAAGGCTCGGTGACCAGGTAAGACGTCACATTGCCGTCAAGTGCGGCCAAAGAACTTAGAAAACTGTCAAACCAATTGGTCGCGCGGATTGTTCCGCGGTTGGAAAATCTCGCCTCTAATCCGAAGTTCCAGATAAGTTCAGACAGTATTCTGCTGATTCGCTGAGAGATAATTCAAAATTCAGTTTCCTGCTACTGGCAACAGATTCAGCAAATCATACGCCTTGGCCTGCAGTGGTGTCGGCGGCGGGACCTGTTGAAACGTCGGACCGTGCTGATCCGTTTTCAAGCTATAGGTCACACGCGCGCGGCTGGCTAAGTCCGAAAGCAGAGTGGCGAAACTCTGCACGGGTAATCCGTCTGCGGTCCGGTGCGTGAATTTTTTCGCTTGTGCTGATTCCGAGCTGCTGGCCGGCAGAACCGGATCTCGTTGTTGCCGTGCTTGGGGAAGTTCCTCGTCCTCAAAAAGCAGAGGCGCCCACACGCGCCGCAGATGCCACTCTACGTAGTAGGCCAACATGCAGAGGAAGATATGCGCCGGCACTCGCTCCTCGGTGCGATGGTGGATGGGACGAATCAGCAGATCCAGCCCTTTCAAACTGCGGAAGGCACGCTCCACCTGGGCCAGACTCTTGTAACCGCGCACCGTATCCGCCGCCGATAACCGCTCCGCCGTCTCGCTGGTGCGAATCACATAAATCCCATCCAACTTCGCTTCCTGCGCGATCCTCTCCACCCGCCGAGACCAACTCAACTTCCCATTCTCGATCTGGTGCGCGAAGTGTTTGCCCATCTTGTAATGCCCCAGCACCTTGCCTACCTTGAAAGCGATCTCGGTCGCCGTCAACGGCTTCTTCTTACGGCGCTCCACTTGGTTTACGATTCTGCTCAGCGCTTTCTCCGTCGCTGCCAATAAGTCCTCCCGCTTGCGTTTCCGCTCCTCCGCCAGCAAAGGGTTGTAGCACACCATCAACCGCTCTCCGGGATATTCCGGTGATTGAATCTCGACCAGATTCTTCTCGTCGAGCAATGAGAGTTGTAAAGCTCCCTCGGCCAGCAAACCGCGAATCGCTCCACTGGTCAAGGCCGTGATCCAACCCATCTGCGGATGAGCTTTGAGCTTGTCCAGTTGCGGCTGCGTCAGCATGCCACGATCTCCGACCAGCACCACACGGGAGAGACCAAACCGCTCCCGCAACTTGTTCACCTGATCCACCACCGTGGTGGGATCGCCGGTGTTGCCGGCGTAGACCTCGACGGCGATCGGACAGCCTTCGCCATCGGTCATCAGGCCATAGACGATGATGGGCAGCCCTTTCTTCCCGTCACGATCATGCCCATACTGCGCCAGCGGACAGGTGCGACCCTCGTAATAACTGCTGCTTACGTCATAGAGCACCAGGCTGCCTTCGCGGAGGTGGCGCGCGGCTAGTTTTTTCTCGATGCGCGGTTGTCGTTCTAACAGCCAGTCCATGGCCTGATACAGCTCGTCCTCGGTGGCCTCCATCACCCCCAGCTCCTCGGCTAACGTCGTACTATGCCACTGTCGCGTGGTGGCCAACTTGGAACAGGGATCGAGCAAACGTGCGACGATCATGGCCAGCACTAAATCGCGCTCGCGGCAGGGCTTGGCGGAGATCATGCTCTCGAGGCCGAGCTTGCGAATGGCCACCAGCATGGCTTCGACGTGTCCGTGCGGCCGGGTCTTTTGCGTAGAGAGAAGATCTTGGGGACCGACTAAGGGTTCATCGCGCAGCAAGCGGCGGAAGGTCTCGATTTTTTCCTGTGGCCAATCGGAGAGGTTGGCCAAGGTGCGCTTGCAGGTTTTGCTACCTTCGCGCCAACCTTCGCGGAGGAGGATGGCGGGCGGGGAGTTGCGGTTGGGGACAGTCTCGATGTACATGGGAGCTATTATGCACAATAACCAATAACAGTCAAGGGGAATAATATTACTTACATGGGAACATTTCCACAGAGTAAAATTTTGCCTACCGTCAAATAAATCAGACATTTATCTCAGGATTTGGGCTGATTCCTTCTGGAACTTCGGTCTAATCCGCGCCCAGCGGGGTGTAAGAAGCTGCAAGGCGGCGGGCGCGAGTGGCGCATTCGCGTAGGCGACTGCCGCGTGGTGTACACCGTCGACGACGCAAAACTGCTGGTGGAAGTGACGCGCATCCGTCACCGAAGCAAAGTGTACGAACGGTGATTGCTGGGTGCCCCTCGTTTCTTGAAGGGGGGCGGGGTACCCCGCAAATGCGATGTAAAGCGGCTCCTCAGAAGCCGGGCGTGATTTGTGATCCGCTCAAAGAAAGCCGACCCCCTTTGGCGCCGGCTGTGTGACGTCCCACTTCTCGAAGCGCGAGAAGTGGGGCACCCCGTTTCCTTGTGCCTCGCATCTGGGATGACGCGGGGCAAAGCCACTGGAGTGTCCGGTAGGTTACAACGACTGGGACGCTCAGGGCAACGGAAGGCGATAGCACTCAGAACCGGGGTCTGATATTGGGGGGGTACACAAGAAGTATCTGCACGCTACTCTTGCAACTCCGCCGGAAGTCCGCTGTTGATTGCGGCTCGTACTCTGGCCATCAGGCACTCGCGTTCTCCGAAATCGGCGGGTTCGATGGGATCGTGAAATTCCACCGTCACTGTTCCCGGACGAATCGCAAACCGCGCTTTCGGCATGACCGCTTCGGTGCCTGAAATCGTGATGGGAACGATTGGAACTTTGCACTCCTCGGCGAGATAGAACGGACCTTTTTTGAAGGGCAGCAGCTTGCCATCGAATGAGCGCTTCCCTTCCACGTAGATGGTCATGTTCAATCCCTGTTCGATGGCTTTGACCGCGTCGCGCACCGCCGTGATGCCGGCATCGCGATTGTCGCGGTCGACGGGCACGAGCGATCCGATCAGCATGATCTGGCCGAGAATGGGGACCTTGAACAGTCCCTTCTTCACCATCACCGAAGTTCGGCGCGGGATCAGTGGAAGCGTGATCGGCGGATCGAGATTGGAGATGTGATTCGACATGAAGATGTAAGTTCGCGCCGGATCGATTTTTTCGACGCCGAGCGTTCGTATCCTCACGCCCGCAATGCGCACGCCGGCAAATGCGGCCCACATGCTGGAGCGATATAAGAAGGTGATGTCTTTGGTCAGATAGGTCCACGGAATCCCCAGAAGCGCGGCGACCGGCAGCGCAGCGGTCCAAAACAACAGCATGAGAATGGTGCGAAACACTTATCAGTCCGTGGTGAAAATCGAATTTTGAAATCCAGCGCCAGAAGGCGCAGTCCTATTGATGCACTTGCGGCACGCCTGAAGGCGCGCCCTGATACGAATCTCAATTGGACCTCGGTCCGTTATGCCCTGGCT
Source organism: uncultured Acidobacteriaceae bacterium (assembly GCA_963730845.1). GTDB lineage: Bacteria > Acidobacteriota > Terriglobia > Terriglobales > Acidobacteriaceae > Acidiflorens. Next base: position 361,304 of record CAVSTM010000012.1, read on the forward strand.
CCGAGCCCGCGCAATCGTTGCGGCAGCTTCTCATAGATTCCGCCGAATCCGCCATTGGAGAGAATCGCCACCACGTCGCGCTGGCGCAGTTCCGGAGCGATCGCATTCACGATAGCATCGGCGTCGGCGAGAATGCGCGCCCGCTTTCCCTGCTTCTGGATCTGGCTGATCACACGATTCAGGTCAAGACGTTCCGCCTCAGGGATCACCTCCGACTTGAAGATGGCCGCGACCACAACTTCGTCGGCGAGAGCCAGGCTGCGGGCGAGCGCGTCCTGCAGTACGTTGCGGCGCATGGTGTTCGAGCGTGGCTCGAGCACCACCCACAAACGCGATTGCGGATAGCGCGCGCGCAACGCCAGAATGGTTTGCTCGATGGCGGTTGGATGATGGGCAAAATCGTCGATGATGGTTATTCCGTTGATCTCGGCTTTTACTTCGAGACGCCGCTTCACACTGCGAAACGTGGCGAGAGCCTTGGCAATCGCATCCTTTGGAATGTCATAATTCGCCGCTAGCGCCGCGGCTGCCGTCGCATTCCAGACGTTGTATTCTCCGCCGAGCGGGAACTCGAAGTCAGCCCAAGGCTTTCCATCACGCAACACCGACCATGAAGTTCGTTCGGTACTCAGGTTCAGATTCTCAATTCTCCATCCGTCTCTCGGGCCGTCTTTCGGGGCGTCTCCCCGGCCGTCTCTCCGGCCGGCGCGATCGCCTTGGGGGTGCAAAGGCCCGTAGCGTTCGACGGGACAGAACGCCTTCTCGAGACAGCGGTCGATGCTGGTGCTCGAACTCTTGCCTGCGTCAAAGCCGACGATCCGCCCCCGTCGCGGAACCAGATTCACCAGCCGCTTGAATGCCGTTTCCACGGCGTCCAGATCTTTGTAGATATCGGCGTGGTCGAATTCAACCGAGGTGAGAATCACGGAATCCGGAAAGTAATGCAAAAACTTCGGACCCTTATCGAAAAACGCCGTGTCGTATTCGTCGCCTTCCAGGATAAAATGCTTGCCTTCGCCCAACCCAAAGCTACGGCCGAAATTCTCCGCAATGCCGCCGATGAGGAACGATGGCTGAAGGCCAGCGGTCTCGAAGATCCACGCGAGCATCGTGGTTGTGGTCGTCTTGCCATGCGTTCCGGCAACCACCAGCACGTCTTTCCCGACCAGGAACTCGTCGTGCAGAATCTGCGGCAGTGAGCAAAACGGAATGCGCTCATCGAGCGCGCGCTCGAGTTCGACGTTGCCGCGGGAAAGCGCGTTGCCCACGACCGCCAGATCGGGACGAGGATCGAGATTAGCTTCATCAAACGGCTGCGCGACCGTGATGCCTAATGATTCGAGGAAGGTGGACATCGGCGGATAGGATGCCGCATCCGAGCCGGTGACGCGAAAGCCGCGCTCTTGCAGCATGCCAGCGAGCGAAGCCATCGCCGTACCGCAGATGCCGATCAGATGAATGTGCCTGGGCTTGGTCATCAAGTCGTCGCCGATTCCAGAATCCGTAATTCCACCGAGTCGTCTACGGTCAGTCGCGCTCGCACTCCAATTGGCAGGGTTATGTTGGCGCGCGAGACATGACCCGATCGCAGGCCGAACGCCACCGGAATCCGCAAGTCTTCGACGATCCGCAGAACGACTTCTTCCAGCGTGTAATCCTGATCCGGACTCTGCCGGCAATCCATCATTTCGCCGAAGACAATGCCGCGCACATGGTTGAGTTTGCCCGCCAGCTTCAGTTGCATCAGCATGCGGTCGATCTGGAAAGGTTTGGCCGCGACGTCTTCGATGAAGAGGATGGTGCCCGCGGTGCGAATGTCATAAGGTGTGCCCAGCGCGGCAACGAGGATGGAAAGACATCCACCGTAGAGGATTCCCTCCGTTTCTCCGGCTACTAACGGCCTGGCGCCGGAGGCTCTGGCAACCTCCCATTCTGACGCTCCGCTCAGTGCGCTCTGCCACGAAGCAAGGTCCACGCTGCTGGCGATGGCGAAATCCTTGGCCACCATCGGACCATGAAAGGCGACAAAGTTGGCGGAATCGACAAACGAGGTCAGCAGCGATGTCAGGTCGCTGTAGCCCACGAAAATCTTTGGATGCTGGGCAATCTTTTTCCAATCGATCGCGGGCAGCAGGTAGTTCGAGCCATAGCCTCCGCGGCCGCAAACGATGGCGCGGATATCGTCGCGCACGAACATGTCTTCCAGTTCGCGGGCGCGCCGCTCCACCGAGCCGGCAAAGTAGAGATCGCGCTCCAGAATCGACTCGAAGTAAAACGGCTCATAGCCGGCGCGGCGAAGGCCATCACATCCCGCTTCTAACATATCGCGCTTAACGTTGGAGGCGGGCGCAACAATTCCCACCTTGTCGCCCGGACGGAGGGCGCGCGGCTTGCTTCGCGAATTCTGGGGAGCAGACACCATCTGGATTCGATCTTATCTGCGAACGATCCTACATGGGATCGATCTTAGACGAAGAATTCTCCCCGGCAGATAAGAGTCGCCGGGCCCCGCAGATAAACTTGATTCTCCCAGCGCACCGTCTGCGAGCCTCCGGGCGCAATCACGGTCACTGGCGAAGTCGCCCGCCCGCTGGCAATCGCCGCCACCGCGGACGCGCACGATCCCGTACCCGAAGACTCGGTCTCTCCCGCGCCCCGCTCAAACATTCGGATTTCGATTTGATTCGTGCCGCGCACCACCACATACACCACATTCGTGCCCTGGGGAAATTGTGGCTGCGTCTGGATCAGCGCCGCCTGGCGCTGCCATCCATCCGGAAACTTTTCGACAAAAATTACGAAGTGTGGATTCCCCATCGAAACCTTCGTGCCCGCCACCCGGCCTGACGTCGTCTCAATCGACAATTGCTCGCCGAGCTGTGGCGAGCCCATATCCGCCTCGAACTCAAACGCGGAGCCATGGCGGTTCACGAGCCGGCAGATCTTCAGTCCGGCATCGGTGCGAACCACGACTTCCGTTTCTTTATCCGTCGCGCGAACAAATCTCCGCCGCCACACAGCGCGTCCCGTTGCCGGAAATTTCCGCCTCCGAGCCATCGGAGTTGATGAGGCGGGCTTTCACGTCAGCTGTCGCGTCCGCTTCCGCATCCGGAAAAAGCCACTCCACGCCATCGGCGCCCACTCCGCGATGGCGATCGCACAAGCGGCGGGTGATCGTACCGAGGTCTCCGGAAGCGTGTGCACCTTCCACCAGCAAAAAGTCGTTGCCGCAAGCCGACGCCTTGGTAAAAGGGATTTTCGTGTTCGCGCGGCGCGCTCATTCGTGTTCCGTAGTCCCAAGGGTCGTCACTGTGGCAAACGCGTTCGATTCGTGCAAACGGATGGAAAATACGTTCTGCTGTTCATGCTCGCCATCCACCGAGAACACCATGCGGAAATCCGGGTCTGCGTCCGCGACGTGTACGCTGTGCATGGTGAGTTGCTCGGAGTCGAGGATGCGGTTCACTTCCCGCAACATCCCGTCCACGTTGCGACCGGTGACTTCGTAGGAAGTAGCAAACATCTTCAGCGAGAACCTGACTTCCATTCGCCCCAGCACAACCAGCGCAACCAGAATGATGACGGTGGCGAAGCACGCCGTCAGATACAGACCGCCGCCGGCGGCCATCCCAACCCCTGCCACCACAAACAGGGTGGCCGCGGTCGTAAGCCCCGTCACCGAAGTCTTCGCGTGCAGGATCGAGCCCGCGCCGATGAAGCCGATGCCCGGGATGATCTGCGCGGCGATTCTTGCGCTGTCCGATTCGACGCCCGCGAGTTGCCGCGACAGCACCGTAAACATGGCCGCGCCGAAGCAGATGAACATGTTTGTACGCAGCCCTGCCGGCCTGTGCCGCAATTGCCGTTCCAGGCCGATGATGCCGCCGAGGATCGCCGCCAGCAGCAACCGCGCCAACGTCGAACTCAGCACCACACCCAGTTCGTTACGCAGGAGTTGTACAGTTTGATGGATTGGGTTCATAGCAATGCCCCGGCTCCGAGCGGATTCTATCATCGCTACGCGGCGCTTTCTGCGTTGCTTGCGCCGAAAGGTTAACGCGATTGATTCGGGGCACCGCGAGTCGCGTAGATGCGCGCATGCGGCTGTCCGGTCGCGTGAATTTCTTCGAGCACGCGTGAGATTGGTCCGATTCACGCCTTGGTCTACCGGATCGCCATCGAAGGCAATTACAAAATCGACATAGCGCGGCGGATCGGTCAGCGCGCGCTCCCAAAGGCCTTCCGGATCCGACGGCCGCTTCCAGGGGCGGTGATTTTCGTTATTCACTACCCGACGCAGTGGAATGCCCGCTTGCTCCATGACGCCCACATGCTCCCCGAGATCCATCAGGAACCGTGTGTTCCGTGGCAATCGGGCAACCACACGCTGCACCGCGGAGTTCAAGGGGCTCCGGATTCTCCAATTCCTTTGCGCCTCTTGTAAGCATTGCGGCGCCGCCTTCCATACCGACGCGTAACTGACCACCATTAAGGCAAACAGCAGCGCCAGTTTCCCAACCTGACGCCAGCCCGTGCCCAGAAGAAAGACAGAAGCCGCCAGCAGGCCGGTCGACACCGCGAACATGGGCAACAACTGAAGTCCGTAACGCTGATTGAAGGTGGCAAAAGGCCACCATGTGTAAACGTGAATCGGAACCGAGCCGTAGGCAATCGAAAGCGCGTAGAACACCAGTGGAACCCATAGCAACAGCAGTGGGACGGATTGCGGCCGCAGCCGCGGCATCGCTGCTCCCATTGCCAGCGCTGCAAAAGCCGCCGCCAGCCAGAAGCGGCCCCAGTTTCCAGGCGCCATATTCAACTGCGCCGACTTCAAAAAATAGATGGCGGCGACCGGGGCATTGTGGAGCGCCGGATTCGGTGCACCCACGCGCTGCTCAATCGCCTTCGCCGAATATGGACCGTTTGCGAAATTCAGCGCATTCCCGTACACCACATGGTTGTACGCCAGCCACAGGACCGGAACCAGCGCGATGCCCAACACAAACTTCGCCGCATTTCGCCGCAAGGCGCGATTCTGCCACCGTCGAAGGGCGACGGCGACGATCGCCGCTCCCATCACACCCGCCAGGAACCATCCGTCGTAACGCGTGAGTTCCGCAGCCGCAAGACAGCCGGCACAGCGCGTCAGCGGAGCACGCGCCTGGGCTATCCGTCCCTCTGCATCTTCAATTGTTTGCAGGCTCCGGATAAATTCCGCGAAGTACACGACGGCCCAGATAAACAGAGCGAGATAGAGCGACTCAGTCATCGCTGTGGCCTGCATGTAGATCAGGTTGGGATTGGCTCCATAAGCGAAGGCCGCGGCCAACGCGCCCACCCCAGCTGCCGGTTTCGTGCCCGCCTTCCCGCAAGGGTCGGCCTTTAGCATGCTGCGCACCAGGCGAAATATTCCCACGACGCCAAACACGTAGGCGATCATCGAAGGAATCGAACCGCCGGCGCCGCTTTGCCACATTGAGTTTGACCAAATGAATGGGATCATCAGCAGGTGAGGCAGTGGCAGCCACACGGTTCCTAATTGCAGCAGACCGGGAGTTGCGGAATCGAACACGCGCCGCGCAATGTTGATGTGCGCAACTGCGTCGCCATACAGTAGAAGGTCGCTCCGCTGGAAGTAGTAAAAAAAGGAAAACAGAGAGACCAGGGCGGCGATTCCGGCCACGCGGGCCGCGCTGCGATCGGGAACGACGGCTGTCTTTGTGGTCACTGTGCGCTCGTGGCGAAACCCCATTTCCAACCCCACCGTCTGAAGGCGCTTTTTTCACGCAGCACGTACGGCATGCCTGAAGGCATGCCCTGATACGAACCTTAGTTGATCCTGGGGCGGACGAATGCGTCCGCCCCTACGCAACTGGCAATGCTCCTAGTCCAGGTGGGTCAGTTCGCGGAAGATCTGAAAGCGTGCATCAATTTCCCCGCGCGTGAGATTCTGCAGCCGCTCGGTTCCGAAGCGCTCCACGGCAAAAGATCCCATGACCCCGCCGTAGAACAAGGCGCGCTTCAGCACCTCGCGATTAATGTCACCCTGCGACGCGATGTAGCCCATGAACCCGCCGGCAAACGAATCGCCGGCTCCGGTTGGGTCCTTTACTTCGTCAATCGGTAACGCGGGCGTGCGAAACGGATGCGATCCGATGCCAAAGGCTCCTTCGCGGAAAAAGATGGTCGCTCCGTACTCGCCGTGCTTCACCACCAGCGCGCTCGGCCCCATGGCGAGAACCTTCTTCGCCGCGCGCGGAAGATTCTTTTCCCCCGCCAGCATCTTCGTCTCGGTGTCGTTGATCAGGAGAACATTCACTAGCTTCAACGTCTCGGCCAACTCCTTGGGCGTGCCCTTGATCCAAAAATTCATGGTGTCGCCGCCCGTCAGACGGACGCCATCCATTTCCAGGCGCACCGCCGCTTGCAGTGTGGGATGGATGTTGGCGAGGAACAGAAACTGCGTGTCCGAATATTCCTTCGGAATTCGCGGCTGAAATTTCTCGAACACATTCAGTTCCGTGAAATCGGTTTTGGCCTCGTTCAGGTTGTCGACATACTGTCCGCCCCAACGGAAGGTCTTCCCCTCGGTCCGCTCGATGCCGCGCGTGTCGACGCCGCGTTTTTTCAGCACGGCTTCGTGTTCGGGCGTGAAGTCGTCGCCCACCACCGCTACCATCCGCACTTCAGTGAAGTAACTTGCGGCCAGCGCGAAATAGGTCGCAGCGCCTCCGAGAATGTCGTTTACTCGGCCGGAAGGCGTGACGATCGTGTCAAAGGCAACGGAACCTACTACCAGAATGCTCATGAGTCTCCGTAAGGCGGTCGTTGGTCGTTGGTCGCTAGTCGTTGGTCGTTGGCGGTCGTATCGTCGAGAACTTGGGGAGCGTCCCGATGCTGTTCGCAAACGACTAACGACCATCGACTAACGACTTATTTCAGATACTTTCCCAGGATCAACTGCAGTTTCTCTTTCGTCGCAGCAGGAATCTTGGCTGGATCGGTGAGGATGGCATTCGCCAGCGCCCGCTCGCATTTGCACGAGCGCACCTTCGGCATCGCCGCTACTGCTGCCTCCACGACTTTCGCGGCGTTTTCCGCGTTCTTTACCAGCACGGAAACAATCTGCTCCACGGTCACAGAATCATGATGCGGATGCCAGCAGTCATAATCGGTAACCATGGCGATGGTGACGTAGCAAACCTCCGCTTCGCGCGCGAGTTTTGCTTCCTGCAGGTTGGTCATGCCGATCACGTCCGCGCCCCAACTGCGATACACGTTCGACTCGGCCCGGGTAGAAAACTGCGGACCCTCCATGCAGATGTAAGCCCCGCCCAGCTTCCCGTTCACGCCTGCAGCGGCGCATGCGCTGTGGACTACATGCGTCATTTCAGCGCACACCGGATCGCCAAATCCGACGTGGGCCACGATTCCGTCGCCGAAGAAGGTGTCCACGCGGTACCGGGTGCGATCGAAGAACTGGGTCGGGATCACGAAATCGAGCGGCTTGTGCTCTTCCTTCAGCGAACCCACGGCCGAAACCGAAACAATGCGCTCTACTCCCAACTGCTTGAAGCCGTATATATTCGCGCGAAAATTCAGTTCGCTCGGCAGCAGTTTATGCCCGCGCGCGTGGCGCGCGAGAAACGCGACTTGGCGGCCCGCGAGCGTCCCCAGAATGTACGCATCCGAAGGATCACCAAAGGGAGTGCGCTGCTCGACCTCGTGCGCGTCGCTGAAACCCGGCATGTGGTACAGACCGCTGCCGCCGATAATTCCGATCTCTGCCTGCTGCAATTGCGCTCCTGATGGGTTGGGCTGGATGTTAGCGGAATGCCCGCGGAACTTGTGATTATACTAGACGGGACTCATGGATTCGCGGGCGCGGGCTTATCCAGCGGTTTTTCCGACGGCCAAAAGTCCGTCTCCACAAGCTTCGTCGTTTGGTCATCCAGACTTTCGCTGATCAGTACCTCATCGTCGCGGACTTCAATCAGCACAACTCCCTCTTCCGTCAGCCAGGAATGCCGTCCGCGCAGCGTTCGCCAGGAATCAGTCGGAGGCGCGTCTTCCGCCACCTTGCCGTCCGTTCCCAGGGCTTGCCGTTTCTCATACCGCTTAGCCAGCGACTTTGCGTACACCGCCGCGAACTCTGCCGCCTTCGCCGGACTCGACCACCGGGAAACGTACAGCACCCCAATCGGCGCCGATTTGTCTCCCTTTGGCTTCCCGGCAAAGTAATACCCGCCGCGCCATTCGGGATAGATAGCCGTAGCCTCGTCTCGACCTGCATACTGTTCAACCAGAACATCAACGTCAAACTCGCCCATGGCGCCGATATCGAAGGGATCGTAGCCCTTGAAGTCTTTGTCCATGTCGATCATCTTCATCGGGGGCAGCTTCTCGTGCGCCAGATAGGTTTGTGGCTCCATGATTTCGCGCGTCGTCCGCGGGGGATCCTTGAACGCTCCCGCATAAGCCAGTTCTTTGCCCCCCGCCTGCAGCAGCGCGCCGGTAAAGTCGAGCCCGTAACGGTAGGGGAAGGTCAGCTCCTCTTTCAAAAAGATTGGAGCGTCGCGAAACGCGGGAGAATCTGCCGAGCCTACCAGCATTCCCTCTTTGAGCGCGTCGACAATCTGGGGCGCCTCGAGCAAGGTTTTGCCGGTCGGGGCCAGGGAGTAGTCGAGCAAGACAACCATGGCCTGCCCTTCAATTACGGCCTGTCGTGCGGAGCTTTCCTCGTCGTTCTCGATGTCGCTGGGACTGGGGTCATCCTTTTTGTTATCAGCTGCTTTCTCAGATCCCTTCATCCATTTCTCGATGCCGAAGGACTGGTCCTGGAGCGCGTGCGTCAGCTCGTGCGCCAGCACCGGCTTCTGTTGTTCTACGTCAAGCCAGTTGAGCAAGTTCACAGTTTTGGTTTTGGGATCGTAGTATCCCGCCACCTGCTCCCGCAGCATGGCAACCAGAAAGAAGCCAAGGTCGAAGTTGCGCGGCAGCAAGCCGAATTTTTTCAGCACCGCCGACGACCTCTCCAGTCGCTTGGCGTCCTTGTCGTCCTTAAAGCTCTTCTCGATGTACGACTGCACCTCGTCGCGCTGGGCTAGCCTGCGCTTCACCTTGTGCTTGATGGGAAGACCGGTATCCTGGCTGGCAAACTCCAGAATTTCGTCCACGGAGCGAAAGAGTTCCTTCGCTTCTTTGGGCGAGACGGTGGTTTCGGGTTTGGCTGGAGCAGCCTCGCCCGCAGTGCTTTGACCGTGACCTGGCGAATTCTGGGGCTGCGACGCCTGATCCTGCGATGCCGCAACCGCCCCAGCCGCCGCTTGCCCCCAGAGAGTGCTCAGCAACAGCGCGAGCACAGCAACGTCCGAAAACCAACCCTGGAGCTTCTGAGCAATCACCTTGACATTGTCCATTGAGAACGAGTTTATACTGTCGCATGCCCGTCAATCTCTGGAGCAGAACCGATCACGCGCTCGACTACCTCGAACGAGCCGACTCCATCACCCATCGCAGGGAAGGCGAATCGTCGTTGCTCGAGTTCATCCCCCAAACCACCGGCCGCATTCTCGATCTGGGTACCGGAGACGGACGACTGCTGGCGCTGGTAAAACGCGAGCATCCGCACACGGAATCCGTCGCCATCGACTTTTCGCCGACTATGATCGAGGCCGCCGGAAAACGCTTTGCCGGTGATTCCTCCGTAACCGTAGTAACCCATAACCTCGACGATCCGCTTCCCGGCCTGGGCAAGTTTGACGCTGTCATTTCGTGCTTTGCGATCCATCATCTGGTGCATGACCGTAAGCGCGCCCTCTACTCCGAAATCTACGGAGTGCTGAATGCCGCTGGCGTCTTCTGCAATCTGGAACACGTCGCCTCGCCCACGCCAAGACTGCACGAAGAATTCCTGCACGAGATCGGATTTACAGTTGAAACGGAAGATCCTTCCAACAAGCTACTCGATCTAGAGACGCGGTTGCGATGGCTGCGCGAGATTGGATTTGTTGACGTGGATTGTCACTGGAAATGGCGGGAATTGGCGCTGCTGGCGGGCAGACGGACGGGGCAGGCTTCCCAAAACACGCTCGTGTGGTGACGGGCTCAGCCCCGCCACCACACGAGCAAACCACACAATCAGCGATGAGATACTCTCTCAGCTACCCACTCGCCCGCCTCGCGCGCCCCCTGCGTTCCGCCGATGTCGGCCGTTGTTTTTTTCTGCCGGACCGCCTCGAGAACTGCACTTTCGATCTTCCTCGCCTCGCCGGTCATTCCAAGATGCGCCAGCATCATCGCCGCGGTCAGAATAGCGCCGAAGGGGTTAGCAATGTTCTTCCCTGCGATCGGCGGCGCGGAGCCATGTACGGGCTCAAACATTGACGTATGCCCCGGACGCAGATTGCCGCTTGCGGCCATCCCCAGCCCGCCCTGCAAGCCTGCCGCGAGATCGGTGATTATGTCGCCAAACATGTTGTTGGTGACGATGACGTCAAACTCGCGCGGATCGCGCACCATCTGCATGCAGAGCGCGTCCACGTACATGTGCTGCGTCTCGATATGCGCATGCTCCGCGGCGACTTCTTTGAACACGCGCTGCCACAAGCTGCCGGCGTGCGTCATGGCATTCGATTTGTCGCACATCAGCACGCGTCGACGCGGCGAGCCATCCAGCTTCCGGTTGCTGGCGCAACACTCAAACGCGTAGCGGATGATGCGCTCGACACCCTTGCGCGTGTTGACGTCTTCTTGGATCGCTACTTCGTCGGGAGTTCCCTGCTTGAAGATCCCTCCGAGGTCGCCGTAAACGCCTTCGGTGTTTTCGCGAATCACGACGAAATCGAGATCTTTGGGTTCGATGCCCTTGAGCGGACAAAGCGAGGGATCCATCAATCGCACCGGCCGGACGTTGGCGTACAGGTCCATTTTGCAGCGCATGCCGAGTAGAATTTCCTTTGCATGAACGTTGGAGGGCACACGCGGATCGCCAAAGGCGCCGACCAAAATGGCGTCGAAATCCCGAGCCAAAGTCGCGAAGCCGTCCGGGGGCACCGTAGTTTTGTCGGCGAGATAGCGGTCGGCTCCCCAGTCGAACGAAGTGAATTCGACTGCGGCGCCAGCGGCCTCCATGACTTTCACCGCCTGCGGAATGACTTCTTTTCCGATTCCGTCACCGGGGATTACGGCAATGCGCTTTCTTGCGCTCACGATGGCAACGTTAGCACAGCCTTGGAGCTTTATTAAACCTGCTCTAGCAAAATGAAAACTGCTGTCGGTGTGGAAACGTGGCCTGTTCCGTTTCACCGTCAGCCGAGACGCGGCCAGCCGCGTCTCTACACGAAGTTGGGTTGGGCGCCGGTCAGAATCCGCCCTTCGCTATAATTGAAGACTGAATCTATGACTTCGACGACATTGCGTGGGGCCAACCCGACGGAACCCGGCGACGCGGTTGTCAGCGCTGCGCCTGACTTCGGCGATACTCGCGCCGAGTTTCAGGCGTTGCTCGCAGGTTGCGGCCTCTACGACCTAGGCTGGCGAGCAAAAATCGCTGTGACCGGCGGCGACCGCGTCCGCTGGCTGAATGGCATGGCGACGAACAATGTTCGCGATCTCGCCCCTGGTCACGGCGTCTATGCCTTCTTGCTGAACGCGCAAGGCCGCATTCAGGCCGACCTTTATGTCTTCCAGCGTGGCGACTCTTTGCTGGTGGATGCGGAACTCGGGCAGCGAGAAAAGATACTGCAGTTGTTCGATCACTACATCATCGCCGACGATGTCGAGATCGCCGACATCAGCGACAAACTTTCCGCGTTCGGCCTGACCGGGCCGGACTCGCGCCGTGTTCTCGAACGTGCCGGCATCGCCGTTCCTGATCTCGCATACCTGCAGTTCGCGGATGTTCTCTGGCAACACGCCGGTCAGGAAAAGAGGGTTACGCTTTTGCGTTCGGGCGAGGAAGCTCGCGAATCCTGGCAAATCTGGATTGCCCCTGAGCACAGGGATGAACTTTGGGGCGCGCTGCTCAAGGCTGACGCTGGCGCGCGGCCGATTGGCACGACGGCGCTGAATCTTTTCCGCATTTCGCTCGGCATTCCACAATTTGGCGTGGACATCCGCGAGCGCGATCTGCCCCAGGAAACCGGGCAGGCACGCGCGTTGAATTTCACCAAAGGATGCTATCTGGGGCAGGAGATCGTGGAACGCATCCGCTCGCGCGGTGCGGTACACCGCCAGTTCACCGCGTTCGCAGTCGAGGGGATGCTGCCCGAACCGGGCGCGAAGATTTTGGCCGGAGAGAATCAAGAAGAAAAAGAGGTCGGCGAGATCACGAGCGGGGCGATTCTTCCTCTGCCCGACGGAGATCGCCCGGTGGCATTGGGCTATCTACGACGTGAGGCGGTGGGAAGAGATTTGCGGGCGGGGACGGCGAAGCTGCAACCGGCATCGCTTCCGATCATCTGAGCTTCAAACAAGTTGAACTTCAAGCAATCTGAATCTCGAAGAACCAGGTAAACAATATGGCGCAGAAAAGAAAAGAAGAAAGCGAATTCAAAGTGAGCGACAAACGCTTGTTCACCTCCGATGGAGAACTGAGATCCGACACTGCCGAAGAACAAGCACCGCCTCCAGTCGCGGCCGTGGCAGCGGCAACAGCGGTCTCAGCGACGACGACTTCCGCCGCTCCTGTATCGACGACCTTGGAAGTGGCGCCCACGCCGTCTGCTCCCACCCCCGAATCGGATATCCCCGAACCGCCCAGCGGTACCGAGCAGCAGGCACAGCACGATGCGTATAAGCAGTCGTCGCGCGATTTGGACACGCGAGTTGAACTGAGCGGACACTCGGCCAAAGAACTCGAAATGAGTTTCGAGCGCTTTATGGCTTCGCTCTATATGACTGCCATGATGCAGCTCGGCCTGATGCACGAACAGGGCGGCCAGCCCGGGGTCGACTTGATCGGCGCGCGGCAAACCATCGACACACTCGGCATGATTGCCGAGAAAACCAAGGGCAATCTCACTCCGAAAGAGCAGGGATTCCTGCAGAACTGCCTTTACGAACTGCGGATGGCCTATGTGGAAGTGACCAATGCGCTGGCGCATCCTCCGCAGGCGCCCGGCCCGATTACAGGTACTAACGGCTGATGCAGGCAACTCTGACGGTATTAGGCAGCGGCACTTCGATGGGTGTACCAACGATCGGCTGCGACTGCGCCGTCTGCCACTCTACGGACCCACGCGACCGCCGCACCCGCCCCTCGGTGATGATCAGCTATAACGGCCACCATGTCCTGATCGACACCACGCCAGATTTTCGGGAACAGGCGCTGCGCGAGAAGATCACACAGCTTGACGCGGTGCTCTACACCCATACGCATGCCGACCACATTCTCGGCATGGACGACTTGCGGCCCCTGACTTATCATCACGAGCCGGGCAAGCTGCCTCTTTATGCCACGCCGCAAGCCTGTGAATTCCTGCGCAACATGTTTCGCTACATTTTTGAAGCCACCTATAAGTTTGGCGGGCTACCGCTAGTCGACCTGCAACCAATCGACGGCCCCGTCCAACTTTTCGGGGCGCGCTTTGAACCGGTAACGGTGATCCACGGAGAAACGCCGATTCTTGGTTTCCGCTTCGGATCTGCGGCTTACCTGACCGATCACAGCGAGGTCCCCGCCGAAACACTGGAGAAACTGCGGGATCTCGACATCTTGTTTCTGGACGCGCTCCGCTACAAGCCGCATCCCACACATTCGACAGTGGAGCAGTCGCTGAAGATCGTGGACGCGGTGAAGCCGAAACGCACGTTTTTCACGCACATCTGCCACGACCTGCCGCACGAGGCAACGGACGCAGCGCTGCCGGCCGGCGTGCGGCTGGCGTTTGACGGAATGAAATTGGAGTTTGAGATTTAGACGGAACGCGTGGGCGAGCGCAGCTCGCCGAGACTTCCGACGCGTTTGGAGTGAACTGCGGAGCTTCGCTCCGCTGGGACGGACGAATGCGTCCGTCCCCACGTGGACCTTGCTGGAATGCTGACTTTCCACAAACTCGACGACGTTCCTTGCGACTTTGGTCCCGCGCTGGTTAGCGTCGGAAACTTCGACGGCGTGCATCGGGCTCATCGGCATGTTCTCGATGAAATTGTGCGGCGAGCAAAGGCAGGGAACGCGCAGTCGGTGGTTGTCACCTTCGAGCCTCACCCCGCCCGCATCCTGCGTCCCGATCGCAATTTCAAGCTGCTGACTCCGCTTCCGGAAAAACTGCGCCTGCTCGAAGCTACTGGTGTCGATGCGGTTCTGCTGCTTCCCTTCTCTCGCGATCTTTCGCTGATGACGCCGCACCAGTTTGCCCACGAGATTCTGAAGAAGCGCTTGCATGCCCGCGAAGTTCACGAAGGCTACAACTTCCACTTCGGGCACAAAGCGGCGGGAAACATTCACCTCTTGCGCGAACTGGGCCAGGAAATGGGATTTGACGTCCACGATTATCCGGAGATGCGCCTGCGCGGGGAGCGGGTTTCGAGCACCCACATCCGCAAGTTGCTTGCCGAAGGGCGGGTGAGCCGGGCGCGGCATTTGCTGGCGCGTCCGTTCAGCATTCTCTCTACCGCCGGGCGTGGACGCGGGTACGGGGCAAAATATACCGTCCCGACAATCAATCTGGCGCACTATGAAGAACTTGTGCCCAAGGATGGCGTGTACATCACTCGCACGCGAATCGGGCAAGAGTGTTTCGATTCGGTCACTAATGTCGGAAATCGGCCCACATTTGGCACTGATTCTTTTGCCATTGAAACTCACCTGCTGAACTTTCATCCAATCGAACTCTCGGCGGAGACGGAAGTCGAACTTCATTTCCTGGATCGTCTACGCGACGAAATCAAGTTTCCGTCGGTCGAGGCGCTGAAAGAGCAGATTGGGCGGGATGTGCGCAAGGCGCAGAAGTATTTGCGGCGGCTGGCGATAAACTCTGCACATTTACCCCCTGCTCCGCTGATACAATCGCTCCCCGCATGGCGATTGGCCCCATTCAACTTCTGCTGCAAGCTAGCCCCGGACAGCGCCGCACCCTGCTCGCGGCCTTTCTTGGCTGGATGCTGGACGCCTTTGACGCGATGCTTTACGCGCTCGTCCTCACGTACGTGATGCGCGATCTTGGGATGTCGAAGGCTACATCCGGGTTTCTGCAAACGCTCACTCTGCTGGCCTCTGGCATCGGCGGCGTGTTTTTCGGCTTCCTTGCAGACCGCATTGGGCGCAAACGGGCGCTGATGCTCAGCATCCTTACTTATTCGATCTGCTCGTTCGCTTCTGGCCTCTCGACCACTGTGCTCATGCTGGCGGTGTTTCGCTTCATCCTTGGTCTGGGGATGGGCGGCGAGTGGAATACGGGCGCTACACTCGTCGCGGAAACTTGGCCCGATGACTTGCGCGCCAAGGCGATTGCGGTGGTGCAGAGCTCATGGGCCATCGGCTACGCGCTGGCCGCGCTGGTGGCGGGGATTGTTCTACGCTATGCCAACTGGCGCATGGTGTTCTTTGTGGGAATTCTTCCTGCTATGGTTACGCTCTGGATACGGAATCGTGTGCCGGAATCGCAGATGTGGCTGGATCATCACGCGACAACAAGGCGCGACGTTCCTGGCTCGGAACCCCAGCGTAGACATGGTGTCGGCGGTTCGCGGACAGGAGTGTCCGCGCCACACGATTCTTTCTTTGGCATTTTTCGCGCGCCTTATGGCAAGAGTACCATCGTCCTTCTCCTGCTGAACTTCTTCGGTCTGTTTGCCTGGTGGGGATTATTTATCTGGATACCTCCTTATCTTTCGCTTCCTGTCGCGCAAGGCGGACGCGGATTCGGCATCATGCGCACGGCTACTCTGCTGATCGTGCTCAACCTGTTGGGCATGTTTCCCGGATACATCAGCTTCGGGTGGGTCGCCGACCATCTGGGGCGCCGCAAATCTTTCATGCTCTACCTGTTTATTGCCGCCCTGCTGGTGCCTTTCTACTCCGTGGCGCGTTCACCGGCAGCTTTGCTCGTAATCGGCGCCGCGGTCGCATTCTTTGGGACGGGATTCTTTTCGGGATCGGGCATCATCGGTAGCGAGATCTTCCCTACTCATGTGCGGGCGCGTGCGTTGGGCTTTACTTACAACGGAGCACGGGCGCTGAGTTCGGTCGCGCCCTGGGTCATTGGACGGGTCGGGCAGACCAAGGGACTGGGCTGGGCTTTCTATTTGTGCGGAGCTGCTTTTTTTCTGGCGAGCGCGATGGCCACGCAGTTGCCGGAGACGAAGGGCAAGAGGCTGGAGTGAGAAGCCGTCGTTGGTCGCGCGTCGTTCGTCGTTAGCAAACCAGACTGCGCGAACGACTAACGACTATCGACCAACAACTTCTTATTCCATCGGCTCGACCACTAACTCCTCACCTCGCGCAGCCCGTTCCGGCAACTGGATTAACACGATCGCCACTAGCACCAGAACGATTCCTACCGTTTGCATCGGACGCAGCAATTCGCCCAGTACAAGCGCCGCGATCACGATGCTGAACACCGGCTCCAGACAACTGGCGACGATGGCGCGCGTCGGCTCCAGATGCTGCAGGCCGGCGAAGTAACAGGAAAATGGGCCGAGCACGGAAACCAGCGAAAACACCAGCATGAATCCCCACTGTTGGCGGCCATAGTGAGCGGCGACAATTTTCCACGGCGGATTCACGAAAATCCAGAAGATCGAAGTAGACGCCAACACCCACAGCAGTACTTTCCAGCGGTCATAGCGCGCCAGCAGTCTGTGTCCGCCTACGTTATAAAACGCAAAGGAAAATGCTGCCAGCAGTGCGGCCGTGATTCCAATCGCATCGAGGCGGAAGCCGCCCGAGGCGATAAAGCCAACCGCCAACGCACAACCCGCAACCGCTAGTCCGACAGCCGCGATTCTCCGCAACGACGGCCGCTGCGCGCCGCGCGCTACCGTATAGAGCAGCACCCAAACCGGCGCCGTGTACTGCAGGATAATGGCGGTGGCTACGTTTGTCCGTTGAATCGCGAGGTAGTAGAAATAGTTCGACGCCGCGACCCCGAAAATTCCCAGCGAGAAGAGTTGTACCAGGTCGCGCCCGGAAACGCGCAGGGCGGACGCTCCGCGGCGCACCAGAAGCAGCGGCAACAGCACAGCGAGCGACAAAGTTGCGCGGCTCTGCGACAGGATCAGCGGATCGATCTTCGCCAGTGAAGTTCCTAGCGACGCCCCGCCCGGCAGCAGATGTCCGGTGAATGCCGCGCGACCCAGTGTCGCCGAAATTCCCCATAGAAAAGCCGCGCCCCCGATGTAGAAGTAACCCTGGAGCGGATGAGGACCAGCCTTCACGAAACGTGCTCGATGGTATAGGTGATCTTTGCCGTCTTCTCCAGCATGGCTGAAACCGAGCAGTACTTTTCTTTCGAGAGCCGCACCGCGTCTTCCATGGCCTTCTGCGACACCTGTCCGCGGACGACATAAGTCAGGTGAATCGACGTATAAACGGCGGGGTAGCCGTCCGCTCTTTCAGCCTTTGCCCGCACTTCGAGTGCGGTGAAGGGTTCGCGTTTCTTGCGCAGAATTCCCACTACGTCCGATGCCGTGCAGCCGCACAAAGCGAGCAGCACTAACTCCATCGGACTGTTGGCAGTCTTATCGGTTGCGGCATCCATCACGATCGAGTGTCGTGAAGTCGCTGCCCCTACGAATCTTTCCTTGTCCGTCCAGTTGACTGATGCTTCAATCACTGTGCTTTCTCGCCTTTCCAACTGTCGGGTGGCCGGGCGGGGCGCCCGGCCCTCCCCTAGCGTGTGCTACCGACGGTTATCCGTCATCGGCTCGGGATGAATCAGTACCCGGAACAGTTCCGGCGCATCGTGTCTGAATCGGATCTCGAGCGAGGTTTGAACGTCGTGCACGCGCGAAAGCGGCATATCGTCAGGCAGCGTACAGTGGCAGGAAACATAAAGCCGCGCCCGTCACTTTCTTGAATTGGAATTCGTGCACGTCCATCACTTCGGGAAACTCCTTCACAATATTCTTGAGCCGCTGTTCCAATTCCGGCTCGCGAACAATTTGCTCTCCCGTTTCAATCGTCGCCGGCTCACTTTCAATATGCGTCAGGATGGTCGCAATTTCCGGGACCTCCGTCCGCATCTCCGTTTCCAGCCGGGTGACTTCATCGTGCGCCTGCTTCATGCTGAGTTGCTCGTCCAGTTCCAGATGCTGCTCCACATGCAATTGCCCGTTCAGGTCCTGCACGCTGACGTCGTGCACATTGAAGTTGTGGCGGGTCGCCACGGCACGAATGCGGTCAAAAATATTTTCCGTGCGCCGCGCCCGCGGAACCGAGTGCACCATCACATCGGCGTCGGGCAGAACCTCGCGCACTCGCGACGTCACCGCATCCGATACCTGCTCCGAGCGCTGGAACGTGAAATTGCGTTCCAGTCCCACCGAAATGTCCGCGAAAAATCTGTTCCCAGCTTTCCGGAACCGGACCCGTTCCACTTCCAGTACGCCATCGACGGTCCTGATGCGCTCGAGAATCTGGCTGCGCACGCCGGCCGGCGCGGCATCCAGCAGCGCATCAATCGTTCTCCGCGCTAGGCGCCAACTCACATAAACCACCACGCCTGCCACGAACAGCGCGGCAATCGGATCAGCCTGACGCAACCACCCCACCCGATAGCTTCGCCCCAGCCAAACCAGCGCGAGGCCCACGATTACGACCGCGCTCGACCAGATGTCGGTTGAGAAGTGAAGCGCGTCAGCCTCCAGCGCCTGACTGTCATACTTGGTCGCAATGCGTCCGAGTGCGCGGGAGCGCCAGGCGTCAATTGCAATGGAGAGCAACATGACCAGGAACGCAGCCACGCTTGGCTCAATTTCCACGCTCTGAAAAAACAACCGCTTCATAGCTTCATAGACGATCCAAACGCAGGTCATCAGAAGCAAACCGGTTTCGATGAAGGCTGACAAATTCTCGAACTTGCCGTGTCCGTACTGGTGATCGGCGTCCGCCGGTTCGTCCGAAACCCGCACCGAAAAAAACGTCACCAGGGCCGCGATCAGGTCCAGTCCGGAGTGTGCAGCCTCCGACAAAATTCCCAGCGAGCCGGTCGCGATGCCCACCACAATTTTCAGGATGGTGATCACCAGAGCCGCCAGCACCGAGTTCCCGGCGACGGCTCGTTTTTCGCGGCGCATGGACTCGGAACTGAACGTGGCCCTAATATCTGGCATAAGCGCCATTATCGCTGTGGATTGGCCTGCCGCCAACCCCTTATCCACCTTTCGGCTCTCCTGCAGGACATGCTACGATGACATTCGTCGCAATTCTTCCTTGGAGGTCCCTGATTCATGCGTTGCCAGTACTTCGTGTGTCTCCTGCTCGCGGGCTTGGCCTACGGACAAGCTGCGCCACAAGTTACACCTCCCGCCGCCGGTGCCCAGGCGGGACAGGCTGTTTCCAGCGCGCCCGCGAAGGCGCCCGAAGTGAAGGTGGGGCCCGATGATCCGGTGATCACGCTGAAAGATTTCTGCGTCGACGCCACTCAACAAGGCGACGCCTGCAAGACCGTGATCACCCGAGCGCAATTTGAAAAGCTCGCCGAAGCGCTGCAGCCGGGAATGTCGCCCGCCATGCGTCACCAACTGGCAACGCGGTATTCGATGTTATTGAAGATGTCCGCCGCGGCGGAGAAACGCGGCCTCGACAAAGGGCCCATGTTCGACGAATCGATGCGCTTTGCGCGCGAGCAAGTTCTTTCCCAGCAACTGGCCCGCGCGCTGCAGGAAGAATCCAGTAAGGTCAGCGACGCCGATATCGAAGACTATTACAAGAAGAATGAAGCGTCGTACGAGCAAGCCACCTTTGCTCGGATTCTTATTCCCCGCGCAAAACAAATCAAGCCTCCGGTCGCGACTTCGAAGCCCGACGCAAAGGCGGGTGTGAGCCCCACTGTGACGCCACCGCCGACCGCGGAAGAGCAAAAAGCTGCTGAAGAAGCGATGACGAAGTTCGCTGCCGATCTCCGCGCCCGCGCCGTCAAGGGTGAGGACATCGACACCTTGCAAAAAGAGGCCTATGCCTTTGCCGGCCTCCCGGGAAATGCGCCTAATACGAAGGTGGAGAAGGCGCGTCGCGGCACGCTGCCTCCGGGCCATCAGGCGGTCATGGATTTGAAGGTCGGAGAGGTATCTGAAGTGATCTCCGACCCCAATGGCAGCCACTACATCTACAAGCTCATCAGCAAAGAGACGTTATCTCTGGAAACCGAGAAGGCGGATATCCAGAGGACAGTTTCCACCCAGCGTAACCGTGACGCCATGCAGAGTTTTCAAGGCAATGTTGACCTGAACGAATCCTACTTCGGCCCCACCCAAACTCGCCGCATGCCGCCGCGTCCCAT
Organism: uncultured Acidobacteriaceae bacterium; assembly: GCA_963730845.1. Classification (GTDB taxonomy): domain Bacteria; phylum Acidobacteriota; class Terriglobia; order Terriglobales; family Acidobacteriaceae; genus Acidiflorens. The sequence continues at coordinate 381,748 of CAVSTM010000012.1, forward strand.
GGGAGCACAGCCGTCTGACCGACCGCGTGAAGACCCCGATTAAATGGACACGGCAAAACCAACCATAATTGTCACTGGCGTTTCGGGAAATCTAGGTCAGCGACTTGTGCCGCAGTTGTCGGATTACAATGTGGTGGGCATCGATGTTGCGCCGCCCACTCATTCCCCGGTTGACCGCTTTGTAGCACTCGACCTAGGACAAGAGGAATCCACTCGCGAGTTACTCCTGCTGTTGCGCGAGTTACAGCCGACATCCGTTGTGCACCTGGCCTTTGTCGTTGATCCTCAACGCTCCGGGGTTCTGGACGTCGACCGGATGTGGCGAATCAACGTGGCCGGCACGGCCCGGGTGATGGAGGCGGTTGCCGAAGCCAACCGGAATACCGGAACCTCCATTCGGCAATTCATTTTTCCCAGCAGCGTGTCGGCGTATGGCTCCGACCTTCCCGCACCCGTTACCGAGGACTCGCCGCTCGCCGCTCATACACTGCCCTACGCGATCCATAAGAAAGAAAGTGATCTCGTCGTGCAACAGCGCGCGCCTTCCCTCCGCGGGTGCGGTATCTTCATCCTGCGTCCCCACATTTTTGCCGGAGCCAGCGTCGAAAATTACTTAATGGGAGCGTTCCGCGGAACGCCCAACGGGAAGGGGCGGCGTGCCGCCCGCATGCGCCAGGCGGCGAAACGGTTGCCCTGCATGCTGCCCTTCGGCCAGAAGTACCTGGACAACAAAATCCAGTTCGTCCACGTCGATGACATTGCCCGGCTGATCGTGTGGATTCTGCGGCGGGAACCGGAAGCGCAGCGGCTGACGATCCTAAATGTTGCCGGACGCGGCGATCCTTTAACGTTCGCGCAGTGTATCGAAATGGCGCACGCCAAATTGCTGCGCGTCCCCGGACAGTGGGGCATGCACCGCGTTCTGCAGTTCTTGTGGAACTGGAAAATCTCGACGATTCCGCCGGACGCGGTTCCCTACATGACCAGCCAGTACATCATGAACACCGACCGCCTCAAGAAATTTCTCGGCGACGACTACCAGCGGGTGATTGAGAAAACGAATTTCGATGCGTTCGCCGATTCGTTTGCGAAGAACTGAAATCCGCGGTGGCCCATCCTTTCGCGCTTATTTCGGCCGTGAGTTATGTAGAAGCCGGAGCGGTGATTGATGGCAGCAAAGATCCGGTTGCCAGCCGCCGTTTTGACGAATTGATCGAGGAGGCGCAAATCGCGATTGAGCCGGTCACCGAAGCGCAAACTCGCATAGCCCGCCAGGCCTATCGCGACTTCGGGAAGACCAGCGGCCATCCCGCCAAGCTGAATTTTGGAGATTGCTTCTCCTATGCGTTGGCGAAATCCAAGGGAGAGCCGCTCCTGTTTAAAGGCCACGACTTCTCGCGCACGGATGTGAAATCGGCGCGGGCGTGAGTCGGGCGGGTGTCCCATCCTTTTCGCGCTTTTTGCGAAAGGGTGGGATTCCCGATTGCCTCGCGCTTGGGATTCTGACTTGGATTTTACGCGCCGCTTGGGGTACCCCCCCTCTAAACTCGAGTTTTTCAGCAAGCTGTGAAGCCGTGCCCTATCCAAAACCATTTCCTCGGCGGTTAGACGCCCTTCACTCCCCGGTATAGCCCCGCGACGCCACATGTGTAAGGAGTCCATGAGACCTCGCGAAAGCCTGACTGATGCATGCGTCCGAGCATTTCATCGGGTGACGGAAAGCGTTCGACCGACGCGGGCAAATAGGCATACGGGCCGCGCACTCCGGAAAGTACTGTGCCGATCGCGGGAAGAACTTTTTTGAAGTAGACGCGGTAACACTGGCCGATCAATCCGCCCGGTTCTCCGAAATCAAGAATGCCGCATTCTCCGCCGGGAGCAAGCACCCGCGCAATTTCGCGCAATCCAGCATCGTAGTCGGCCAGGTTCCGGAAAGCCGAATGCCGATGTCACCAGATTGAAATGACCATCGGGAAACGGCAATTGAAGCGCGTCCGCTTCGATCCAACGCAGCGTCGTGCCTTTTCCCTTCGCCGCTGCGCGCTGCAGCATGGCGTGAGAAAAATCCGCGCCCAGAATCTGCGGAGCTCCTGAGTCGGCGCGCCGTCGTAGAGCGAAGGTCATGTCTCCCGTGCCGCAGCAAAGATCCAGCACGCGAGCATCAGGACGCTTCAGAATCGCATCGAACATACGCGCCGTTCTCCACCACCATAAGCGGTCGATGTTGAACGAAAGAACGTGATTCAGCAGGTCGTAGCGTGGTGCAATCGAGGTGAACATCTCGCGGACAGCCGCCGCTGCCGACTCGGGGTCTCGCGCACCGGCTGGAGTCGCGCCCACAACCCGCTGATTCGGTTCCTGACCCATATGATGGTTGATTGTGGAGAGCCGGGCGTCCCCGCCCGGCCGCGATGCTTCTGCAGGCAGACGCGGGACGGGCGAGGCGCCCGTCGATCCACTGAATCTAATTCCGCGCTAGTTTGCGAATCTCGTCGACCGCTGAGCGGACGATTGCTTCTGGCACGTCGCTGGCGATCTCAACTTTGCCGATTTCACGCGGCAGAATAAAGTGCACTACTCCCTGTCGCGTCTTCTTGTCGGAACGCAATCGCTTCAGGATGCTCGCGGTCCGCACCTTCATGCGAGGCAGTCTGCCAAAGCCCAGAACCGAGTTGGTAATGCGTCCCGCCGTCACGCTATCCAGTTTGCCGGTGGAGAGCGCGATGTGAGTCGCCGCGATCATGCCCCATGCCACCGCCTCTCCGTGCAGCAACTGGGTGTAGCGAGTCTCGGCCTCAAGCGCATGCCCGATCGTGTGACCGAAGTTGAGCACTTGCCGCAAACCGCCTTCACGTTCGTCGGCACTCACCACCGAAGCCTTCAGGCGCACGGAATCGGCAATTACTTTCTCAACCACCACCGGGTCGCGATCCAGAATTGCACGACGCCGATCTTCAAAAAGCTTGAACAGTCCCGGATCTCCGATGATGCCGCACTTCAGCGATTCGTACAGTCCGGCATGGTATTCACGAGAAGGAAGCGTCTCGAGGACCGCGGGGTCGATCAGTACGGCGCGCGGCTGGTGGAAGGTCCCGAGCAAATTCTTTCCCGACACCAGGTTGACGCCCGTTTTCCCGCCAATTGCCGCATCTACCTGCGCCAGCACGGTCGTCGGCACCTGGATCACATCCACGCCTCGCATATAGATCGAGGCCAGGAATCCGGTCACGTCGCCGACCACGCCGCCGCCGAGCGCAATCAGCGTAACGCCGCGATCGGCACGCTGCTTTGACTAGTTTCTCTGCCAGCTTCTCCAGTGTCGTAAGACGTTTCGAGCGTTCGCCGTCGGGCATTTCCAGTATGTCCGGTTTCAATTCCCGCAGCCGACAACGATTTCAGCAGGACTTTTGCCCAGCGCCGACGTACGGGTGCGACTGTGACCACAAACGCGTGCCGGTTTTCAAGAATTTGCCGAGGCACTCTCCGGCACGCGGCAGCAGCTCGCTTCCGATGAGCACTTCATACGAGCGCGACGGCGTCGCAACCGGAATGCTAATCATGAACATTCATCATAGCTTATGGGCAGGCCGCTTCTTGTGGGGGTTGATCGAAGGACACCATGAATGATTGGAAGAACTGGGCCGCCTCGCCGGAGCTTGTGTCGTAGCTCGGGGTGCCGTCCCCTAAGGGACTTGATTTGTCCCACCTCCACCCCTCCCGGCACTTACGTGCCGGGCTTTCCCGTGCCGCCGCTTCGCGGCTGGATGTCTTTCCTGGTCTGCCGGTTCTGGGCTGGATGGTGGGTCGCCGGCTACACTGGCGTTTTCTTCTGGGGATTCAGCAGCGACGCGAGGATGGAAGCACCCAAAACAAACAGTACAATCGTCAATGCCCATCCAGTTGGAATGTAGACGTAGTGCGACCCCAGCATTTTGAGCCCCATAAAAATCAGTACCACTGACAGTCCGTAATGCAGGTAGTGAAACAGGTCTATCATTCCCGCCAGGGCAAAGTACATCGAGCGCAGACCGAGAATTGCGAAGACATTCGAGGTATAGACGACAAAAGCATTCAGCGTGATGGCCAGCACCGCCGGGATCGAATCCACGGCCAGAAGGATGTCGCTGGTCTCGACCACCAACAGCGCCACCAGCAATGGAGTGGCGTAGAGCCCCTCTCTGCGGGTAAAGAACCGCCCACCAACATATTCCTCCGTCACCGGGAAAGCTCGGCGAAATATTCGCAGAACAAAGTTCTTCTCGGGATGGATCTCCGCTTCGCCGTGCCGCAGCAGTTTGATTCCCGAGTACACAAGCAATGTGCCGAATCCGTACGAGATCCATCTGAAGCGGTGGATCAGGCCTACGCCCGCCACGATAAAACCACCTCGCATGATGAGCGCTCCGAGAATTCCCCAGACCAGCACCTTGTGCTGATGCTCGTCGGGCACTTTGAAATAGCGGAAGGTAAGGAGAAATACAAACAGGTTATCGACACTGAGCGTCAGCTCAATTACGTAGCCGGTGACGAACTGGAGCGCCTGATCCCGCCCGTGCCAAAACAACACCAGCACCGCGAAGGCTGCCGCCAGTGTGATCCAGGCTCCCGACCAGATAAGCGCTTGGCGAAAGCCGACGCGGTGGGAGCCGCGATTCAACACGCCCAAGTCAAGCGCCAGCATCGCCATCACAACAAGGTTGAAAACAATCCAGAAGACGAGCACAGGGAATCTTACGAGAATCAGGTGCCAGATGTCAGGTCTCAGGTGTTAGGAAAACCGCTAAACCGCACGACGCGCTAAAGAATCCCTCCGTCCATCGTGTAGCCGCGGCGTGGTATTTACTGCTGTCTCCTAAGAAAAGATTGAAGCGGGACCAGGCGGCCCTGCGAGTCATAGCGCAGCATTAGAAATTGATTTGTGGCGAAACGAAAGGGCAGGTCTTAGAGGCGCACGACGGATACGTTTCAAGGATTGTAACCCGAGCGAAGCGAGCGATCTGCATTTTGCAGCGGACTTGAAAATCCCTCCGCCTCGCTCGAGATGGCAAAGTTCGAGGTTGAACCTAGCGGCTTATCTTAGTCATGACCCTCGCCCCCCGCCAACATCGGCAGCACATTGGGCTCGGTTTTCTTCTTGCGGGTCTTCCCGTTAATGGTCTTCGGAATGGAATCAGCCATAGGCCCACGGTTGATCAGGTCGGCCAGTGTCGTATTCTCCAGAATCCTGGCGGCCTCGTCCCGTACTTGCAGAAACACTTTGTAGAGGGCGCTATGGTCCGCGTCGCGATCAATCAGAATTCGCAACTGGTCCGCATCGCCGAACGGCGCGAGCGGCCCGTCAATCAAGCGGATGATCTCGCTCAGCCGGATCTCCGACGGCGCCCGGCGCAACCGGTACCCACCCTTGGCGCCGCGCACGCTTTCCAAGATGCGGGCATTCTTCAGTTCCAGAAGAATCAGCTCCAGAAATTTCTCTGGCAGATTCTCTTCGTAGGCAATGTCGCGAATCCGGATCGCACCCTGGTTATAACGCCGGGTCAGCATCATCAGCGCCTGCAACGCATACAGCCCCTTTTGGGAAACTTTCATCGTGCCTCGCCCCCGATTATCCCTATTTCACTGATAGGCATTATAGAAAAGGCAATCGCGTTGCCAAAGCGTTAAGTTTCCGGACTGTGGCCAGTCCTGTAATTTCAGCAAGTTACCGCCGGAAGAGTACATCGAAGAAGAAGTTCTTGTGCAACGGTTTACACTTGCGGAAGATAGACTTCCTTCGCCGGACGCTGTTTCTCAGGGACCGCAAACCGCCTCAACCCAAGCGCAGAATCTCGACCGTGATGTTATCCGGCCCGCCGCGCTCCCGAGCCAGTTTAATCAGCTCGCGGCACGCCTTTTCCGTGGTCTTTTTCTCCACGGCGTCACGAATCTCCGGGTCGCGTACCTGCCCCCACAATCCGTCGCTACAGATCAGGAGCACGTCCTCTGGGCGCAAAGGCTCGGGACGCCCGGGCGAGTCCATGATGAGGTCGGGGTTCGTGCCTAATGCTGCGGTCAGAATATTCCGTTGCGGATGATGCTCCGCTTCTTCAGCACTGATCATTCCCGACTCCACCAGCCGCTCTACATAGGAGTGATCGCGCGTTACCCTCGTAATCTGGCCGTCGCGAATCAGGTAGAGCCGGGTGTCGCCAACGTGCACGTAATAGAGCGCGTCATAATTCGCACCCCCGTTCGCACTCCCGTTGGCAGCGCCGTTCGCAGCCCTGACGATCGCCGCCGCCGTGCAAGTCGTTCCCATGCCCCGCAGGTCTGGATGCGCAAAGCTATATTGCCGGATCTGCTCGTGGGCCGCCTGCAAACCCTCAACCAGCGCGGCTTGCGGGTCGTCGCCGCGAAAATCGCGATAGGCTGCCACTAATGTTTCCACCGCCAGCCGGCTCGCTTCCTGACCGCCTTCGTAGCCGCCCATACCGTCCGCTACCACCGCCAGCCGCCCCTTGCGCAGGAACTGCTGGTCGTCCTCCGGCTCCCAATAACCAAACGAATCTTCGTTATTTTCGCGCACGCAGCCGACATCGGACTGGCTCGATACTTCGATTCCAGTGCGAACCTTCATCTGGACGCGACTTCAATGGAGAGATTGAAAAGCATAGGCAACGAACGCAATCGCGGACGAACATAAGATTATAAGGGTTGCGGGCAGGACTCTCAAACAGAACGCTGAAAGTTACCCGCCTAGAGGGAGCAGAGTAGCTCTAAAAGGAGACGAGGACGGCAACCTGCAGCCGTCCTCGCGGATCAAAACTCAAATATTGGACGGCTAAGACGTTGGCGTTGGCGCCGCATAGCATAGACCTCCCGGGTTGCTGGTACTGACGATGCCACCCGCACTAGCCACACCGACATAGGCGGGCGGAGTGGTGAACCCGGAAAAAGTAGCCGTGAGCGTGTACGAACCTGTCGCTTCAAATGATGGGGCGGACGCGGTAGGCCCCGCGACGTTCGCAAAGGTGCAGGCATCGGGTGTAATGGCTGTGAGCAGGCCAATCGAGCTCAACTGGATTGTCTGCGGAGGAGTGGCATTTGGGTCGCCGAGTTGGCCGGTCTCAGCAAAACTACCCGGGGTGAGCACGATCTGGAAGGCAACGCCCCCCACAGTGTTAAGAAGCTTTTGCTTCCCGTCGCTGTAGTTTCCCCACACATACAAGTTAGCCGTCCCGCCCTGGCCAAACAGGACGACACCCGTGCCCGCATTCGGGACCGTGTTCGAGGTCGAAAGCTGGATGGACTGAAGCTTGTTGGTGATTCCGCAGCCCAGCATGCTGAACACCAGCAACGCGCAAGCCAACGCGGCAAAGAGAGTTTTACGATTCACCGCCGAGTACCTCCAAAAGGAAATCTTCCGCATCGTCGCAGCATCCGTCACATCAGGCAAGTAACCAAAGTCACTGAACTTTACGGACATAAACCATTGCCCCGTCGCGTAAGCAATAGTCGAAGACACAGGTCAGAAGCGCGGCACCACGGCGGGAACTCAGAGCTCGTCTACAATCACCCCATGCCTAATCAACCCATGCCCGACCAGCCCATGTCCAATCCACCTCCGCCCGATCAACCCGGGTCCGATCAGGCCGTGCCTTCTTTGCGGCAGCCCCCATCCCCACCCGGGCCGATCACCGAATTTCGCATTGGCGAAGAATTTGGAACCGCCAAGCGCAATCTTCCGCCCGCCGGCATTGTCCTGATCTGCATTGCTGTCGTCGCTGTGATTGTGGGTATCTTTGCTTTCAAGGAACGGCCGAAACCGCAGGGCGCGGGTTCGATCGATTTTGTGGCCGCGGCCGAAGTGCCGGGCCAGAATATGATCCTGACCGCCATCACTTTCACCCTACGGAATACGGCGGACAAACCGCTGTGGATTCACACTCTCAAAGCGCAGCTGACCACTGCCGACGACAAAACCTTCGAAGATGAAGCCGCTTCGGCCGTGGATCTCGACCGTTATTATAAGGCGTTTCCAGCTTTGAAAGAAAGTTCTGAGCCACCGCTACCGCCCGAAACCAAGCTGCTGGCCAGAACCGAACAGAGGGGAACCATCATCGTAAGTTTCAAGGTCACGAAGGAGGCTTTGGATCAGCGCAAGTCCCTGACCGTCACGATTCAACCCTACGACCAGGTGCTGCCGGTAGTCTTGAGGTGACGCACGACGGAACCAAGCGCGTCTCGTTGGTCCCGCGGGCCGGGCGGGGACGCCCGGCTCTCCACCAGCAACCGCAAGTCACCACGCCTCACTCATTCTCAAGTTGCTTACGGGCTTCGGCCAGCGCAGCCTTGGCGTCACCGCTCACCTTCGGATACTTCAAATTCATACGCTTTAAAGCATCCACTACGGCCTCCGCGACCACCAGCCGTGTGAACCATTTGTTATCCGCCGGCACAACATACCAGGGCGCGTGCTCACTCGCCGTGTGCCGGATCATATCCTCGTATGCTTCCTGATATGCGTCCCAGGATTGGCGTTCCTTCACATCGGATGCGGAAAACTTCCAGTTCTTTTCGGGCGTGTCGAGCCGTTCCATAAATCGGCGCTTCTGTTCTTTCTTTGACAGATGCAGAAAGAACTTGACCACCGCAATGCCATTCCGCGTGGAGTAGCGTTCGAAATTATTGATGTCTTCAAAACGCTCCTGCCAGATATGTTTCGTCACCAGCACCTTTGGGAGTTTCTGGCTTTCCAGAATCTGCGGGTGGATGCGCGCCACCAGCACCTCTTCATAATACGACCGGTTGAAGATGCCGATCCTCCCTCGTCCCGGCGCAGATTTGACGCAGCGCCAAAGGTAGCCGTGGTGCAATTCTTCCGCGGAGGGCGCCTTGAATGATGTCACATCCACTCCTTGCGGATTCACGCCCGACATGACGTGCTTTATCGTTCCATCCTTCCCGGCCGCGTCCATGGCCTGAAAAATCAGCAGCAGACCCCAACGGTCCTGGGCCGCGAGAATGTCCTGCAGGCGACTCAGTTCTTTGACGCCATTCTCCAGCAGTGTCTTCGCCTGCTGCTTCGGCTCTGACCCCAACCCGTGCGTGTCCGCCGGGTCGTGATCCTTGAGGCGGAAATGTTTCCCGTCTTCGATGCGGTAACGCTTAAGCAGTTTGTCGATTTTCATGGTGTCACTTATTGAAGCAACTTACAGGATTGCCGTCTGGCTGAAGCGAGGGATCTGCTCTTCCGAAGTGGAAGTGCGCTTCTGTGCCCGATTCTAACCCAAGACTCATGAGCTCCTGAGAAACCCGGAAGCTTTGCGCGGGAGGCGCTCAGCGAGAGTATCGTCCATGCTAGACTCGCCTTTTGCGGCTTGCATCAAGACATCTGCATCAGACCATCGATGATCTTTCGCCGATCGACTCTCCGGTGGATGACGAAAACCGTGCTGGTCACGGCTATGGTCGCCACAATGGCGGCCTGCGGCGATCCCAAAACCCCGCCTAACGCGATTGTGGTTACGTTTGATCCTACCTTTCCACCTCCGACTTCGCTCAACACCAGCGCCTACGCGGGTATCGCGGCCGACGTTGCCAATGACGTCAAGAATGCGGGCGTGAATTTCTCCTGCGTCCCCGACACGCCCGCCGGGACGTGCGGCACGTTTACCCCACCTGGGGCAGGCACCGCTGTTCCAGTATGTTACCTAGCTCCCGCACAGGTTCCACCCGGCGGCAAGGTGACCCTAACCGCACTCAGTAACCGATCCGACGAAGTTTATATCGGCTTCGATCACGATATTGAGTGGCGCTGCAGAGCCCTGCCCGTAACCCGCCTTCAGCCTTGGCAACATGACGTATAGCCAAGATTGTTTTTTCTAAGGACTTGTATCCGAGAAATGGTAACTGAGTCCTCCCCCATCGCTATTTGACTTCCCGAGCTTTACTCCCCAGAATAGAGGTAGTTCTTTGAAGGCCAAACCCACCAGTGGGGGCGTCACGGCTTCGACGGAGATGCTTGCGGCCAAGAGGCATGCCGGGGTGCACACACCCGTAATCGCGTGCAAAATGATAATTGCCAATCAACAGATGGCATACGCAGCCTAACTAGTTTAGGCAGCCGTTCTCCGCAGCTTCGCCCGTGGGCTGCGAGCGAACGTCACACAGCGGGCTGCTCTTCTCTGCTACGTCTGGGCAGAGAAGCTAAGATCTCAGGCTAGCGGCTAGCGTTTCTTGTCCGTTCTGAGCGTGGGTCGCGAACGTCCTGGGGTAATGCCCAGGGCATGAACCGGAATAAGCATGTAGTCTCTTGACCAGTAACATTTTCGGACGCGGGTTCGACTCCCGCCGCCTCCACCACATAAGCCGTTTCTTATCCATGAGCAGGTGTTCCGCTACCACGGCTATCCCGTAACTTGCCTTGCAAAAGCCAGAACTGCTATGGTCCGGACGAAAAGCCTCATCTTGAACGTTAAGGGAAATTGGAATCAATGTCGAATTTGAAGAAACAGCTGGCGGCCTATGCTCGGACGGTTACCAAGCGGCAAGCTGCGGCGAGAGGTCTAACGGACTATCCCGATGACACCTTCCTGGTTTCCTTCCAAAGAGATCTGGAAACACATAGACCCGCTTCCTGGTCTGCAATCTGATGAATCCGGATGATCCGGTCGATCTTGCTCGACTGGAGTCGCGCATCCCCGAGATTTATGATGTCACCGACAGGAAATTGCGAGTATTCGTCCGACCGCGCATCATCAAAAGCCACGAATGCTTTGACCCGCGTTACAAGAAAATCATATACATCGTGCGCGGACCCTCGCGACGTTTTGATCTCGTATTACGAGTTCCAGCTCAAGCGCTGGGTCATTTCAACGACTGCAGTTTGGAGGAGTTCGTTCCACGCTTCATGGAATCCGAGATCGAGCCCAAGATTGGCACCTGGCGAGATCATGTCGACAGTTGGACCGCTACGCGCGGCGGCCAGAGAAACTTCCCGCGCTCCGCTACGAAGACATGCTCGCCGACACCCACAAGGTAAGTACAACGATTGCCTCGTTTCTCGCATCGCACGTGCGGTGACCCTCAGTTCCGCGGACAGCATGCGCAAACTGGAAACAGAACAGTCGCGCCAATGGAAGGAAACCAAGAACACCCGCCAGGATAAGTCTTTCGTTCGCAAGGCTGCATCAGGCGGCTGGAGAGCCACCTTGCCGGAGCGGTGCGTCGCCCAGGTCGAGTCGGCATGGGGAGAGATAAATGCGCTCCGTCGGCTACGAACTGGTGACAACAAATGAAGCCGTGACCCGCTGACCGCTAGGTCGAACACCGCTGGCAACCACACATTACAGATCCACCACAAATCCTCTACAGACCTCAATGACTGGGGAATAATGACTGGTGAATCTTGAGTGGACAGGGAAGTTACATATCGGTTCTTTGCTCAGTGTGCCGGGTGAGAAACCAGCAGGGACGATCCCCGTAGTGTGGGAAGAGGCTGTGCACGCAGGTCTGTTGCACGGGTGGATCAAAAATCATCTCGGCCCTCCCGTCTTTGTGCGCGACCGCATAATAGTGTTCGACGGTTACGCTGCCAAAGGCCTGGTGATTCGTTGCCAGGCGGTATCGAAATACGCAATAGTCCGCAGCATATGCGATTCCCAGCAGACCCAACCCAGCCAAGAACAATCTCAGAGCAATTCCTTGGAGTCCGGGGCCGGTTTTATTGCCTGATTTGTTGCCTTCGACAGCGATCACCCGCCAAATTATACGCGCCCGCGAACCGGCCCAAGAAGGAAGCGTTGACAATTCTTCACAAAAAACTCAACTCGATTTGCTCTCCCGCACGTCCAATCAGTGTAAGAATAGATGATAATATTCAACAGAAAGCCATACATAAGAGCTGCTTTCCCTGATCAATTTGAGGAGTGCAAGTGACGGAACCAAGACCAGACGCAGCTGTTGCCAGGGAATCCGAGCCGCAAATAACCGAGAATTCGAACACGCATAAGAGCCGCTGGTGGATCTGGCTGATCGCCGCCGCCGTTGTGGTTGGCGGCGGGTGGTGGTGGCAGCACGGTGGGGCCGACCCCGCGAAAGCCGGCGGTGACGCGGCCTCTCGGCCGGTTATGGTGACGACGGCGACAGCGCATCAAGGCGATATCGGGATCTACCTGAGCGCGTTGGGTGCGGTAACGCCCGTCTATACCGTGACGGTGACCAGCCGGGTGCAAGGCGAGATTACGCAGGTCTACTATCACGAAGGGCAAATGGTGCGGAAGGGTGACCCGCTGGTTGAAATCGATCCGCGCCCTTATCAGGCTGCGCTAACGCAAGTCGAGGGACAGCTGGCGCACGATCAGGCGGTTTTGACGGAAGCCAAGATCGATTTGGAGCGGTACAAGCAAGCCCTCGATCGTAATGCCATCGCCAAGCAGCAATATGACGATCAGGAGCAAGTCGTGCTGCAAGATGAAGGCACGGTGAAAAATGACGAGGGCCAACTGGCGAACGCCAAGGTCAATCTCGTGTACACGCACATCACCTCACCGATCGACGGGCGCGTCGGACTGCGGTTGGTCGATCCCGGAAATATCGTGCAGGCCAATAGCACCACTGCCCTGGTGGTGATCACACAGCTCCAGCCCATCACGGTAATCTTCAGCATCGCGGAGGATTCCCTATCCCAGATTCAGCAACAATTACGCAAGGGAAAGACGCTGACGGTGGACGCTTTCGACCGTGAAGGAAGTACGAAACTGGCATCCGGAACGCTGTTGACACTGGACAACGTCATCGACCCGACCACCGGAACTTTGAAACTCAAAGCCATCTTTGACAACAGAGACAACGCTCTTTTCGCGAGTCAGTTCGTAAACGTGAAGCTGCTCGTCGACACCCAACACAATGTGACTTTGATTCCTACTCCGGCAATTCAGCGCAACGCCCAAGGGGCCTTTGCCTACGTCATCAAAAGTGACCAGACTGCCTCCATCCGGACGATTACCCCCGGCACGACGGATGGATCCTTGACTGCCGTCCAAGGTCTTGAGCCTCAGGAAGTGGTTGCGGTGAGTGGCTTTGACAAGCTGTTGGACGGGGCGAAAGTCACCATTCGCACGCCTGTGAAAGCAAGCGGCGGAGCCGCCGGCCAGCAGCCTCAAACCGGCCAGAACAACGTGAACCAATCCGCTCTTTCCGGAGCCTCTAACGGAGGCGCCGCCGGCGGTAAAAACGGAGCCTCGCATCAGTGAGTCCCTCTCGCCCATTTATTTTACGGCCGGTAGCGACGTCGCTCTTGATGGCGGCTATCTTACTCGCTGGCTTCGTCGCCTATCTCCAACTGCCCGTTTCTGCTCTGCCAGAGGTCGATTACCCCACCATTCAGGTGGTCACGTTTTATCCCGGCGCCAGTCCCGACGTCATGGCCTCGGCCGTAACCGCACCGCTGGAGCGGCAGTTCGGTCAAGTGCCCGGCCTCAATCAGATGACTTCCACAAGTTCCGACGGGAGCTCCATTATTGTTTTGCAGTTTTCCCTCGAACTGAATATCGACGTTGCCGAACAGGAAGTGCAAGCCGCCATCAACGCAGCCCAGACCTATCTGCCTTCCGATCTGCCGGTCCCGCCGATTTATAGCAAATCGAATCCGGCGGACACGCCGATTCTCACCCTGGCGCTCTCTTCCAAGTCGATTCCCCTGTCGCAGGTCGAAGATCTAGCCGACACCCGCTTCGCGCAAAAAATCTCTCAGCTCCCCGGCGTGGGACTGGTCAGCATCAGTGGCGGCCAAAAGCCGGCCGTCCGGGTACGTGTAAATCCCACCGCGCTTTCGTCGTACGGCATCAACCTCGAGGATGTGCGCACCGCGCTGCAACAAACCAGCCTCGACCAGGCGAAAGGCAACTTCGACGGCCCGCAACAGGACTACCAGATTCAGTCGAACGACCAACTCCTCACCGCCTCCGATTTCGCGCAAGTCATCATTGCCTATCACAACGGATCGCCGGTGAAGCTTGCGGAAGTGGCCACCGTCGACAATGACGTGGAAAACAATCGCCAGGCGGCATGGATGAACGAGACTCCCGCGGTCATCGTCAATATTCAACGCCAACCCGGCGCCAACATCATTCAGGTGGTTGACCGCGTTACGAAGCTGCTTCCCCTCCTCAAGAGCAATCTCCCCGCCGCCGTTCAAGTGGATGTACTGACCGACCGTACTACTACAATCCGTGCTTCGGTCAAAGACGTCGAGTTTGAACTCATGCTCACCGTGGCCCTGGTGGTCATGGTCATTTTTCTGTTCCTGCGTAATGTTTCCGCCACTATCATTCCCAGCGTTGCCGTTCCGCTCTCCATCGTGGGTACGTTTGGAGTGATGTATCTCGCGGGTTTCAGCTTAAACAACCTTACGCTGATGGCCCTCACGATTTCCACCGGCTTCGTCGTCGATGATGCCATCGTCATGATCGAGAACATCATCCGCTTCATCGAGGAGGGAGATCCACCGCTCGAGGCGGCCCTCAAGGGCTCGGAGCAGATCGGCTTCACGATCGTATCGCTGACCATCTCCTTGATAGCGGTGCTCATTCCTCTGCTCTTTATGGGCGACATCGTTGGCCGGCTTTTCCGCGAGTTTGCCATCACCTTGAGCGTAACGATTCTCGTCTCCGCGGTGGTTTCGCTCACCCTCACGCCGATGATGTGTTCGCGCCTGTTGAAAAGTACGCACGGGCAAAAGCAGACACGTTTCTATGTGGCCTCGGAACACGCTTTCGAAAGCATCATTGCCTTCTACGGAAGAACCTTACAGTGGGTGTTGAAACGCCAAACCGCAACCCTGCTGGTGGCCGCGGGCACACTGGTGCTCACGATCGTCCTCTACATCATTGTCCCGAAGGGCTTCTTTCCGGTGCAGGATACGGGCATCATTCAGGGCATTTCGGAGGCGGGACAGTCCATTTCCTTCCCCGCCATGGCGGAAAAGCAACAACAACTCGCCCATCTGATCTTGCAGGATCCTGCGGTTGAGAGTCTTTCCTCCTTCATCGGCGTCGACGGCACCAACACGACTCTGAACAGCGGGCGTATCCAAATCAATTTGAAGCCTCTCGAAGAGCGCAAAATCAACGCCTCGGATGTCATCCGGCGCCTCCAGCCCACGCTGGAAAAAATCGACGGCATTACGCTCTACATGCAGCCGGTGCAGGACCTCACCGTCGAAGATCGCGTGAGCCGGACGCAATATCAGTACACCCTCGAAGATCCCGATCCGCGCGAACTGAATTTCTGGACGGCGAAGCTCATGGCCAAACTGCAAGCGATTCCGGAGCTTCGTGACCTCGCCACTGACCAACAAACCTCCGGTCTCGCCGCTTCCCTCGTCATCGACCGCGTCACCGCCTCCCGCATGGGCATCACGCCGCAGGCCATCGATCAGGCCTTGTACGATGCGTTTGGGCAGCGGCAAATTTCTACGCTCTACACGCAGTTGAACCAGTACCACATCGTTCTTGAAACGCAACCGGAATTTCAGAAGAACCCATCGAAGTTGCAGGACATCTACGTTCGTTCCGCATTGGCTCCAACGGCACTCACGACCGGCTCTTCCACGCAGACGATCACGGCGACGACGGCCTCCGGCAACTCCGCCTCTTCCGCGGCACCGAGCCCTTCCGCTTCCCCGAACACCGCAACCAGTTCGGGCTCCGCCAACCCCAGCGCTGTAACGGCGGTGAATGGCGGTGCAGTTCCCCTCAGCGCCTTCACTCGGTTCGAAATGAAGAGCAGCCCTCTGTCCGTCAATCACCAGGGTCAATTTCCGGTAGTCACCATCTCTTTCAACCTGGCTCCGAACGCTTCGCTGGGTGAAGCCACCGAGGCTTTCGACAAGGCCCAGCGGGAAATTGGCATGCCGCTCAGCGTACAGGGCGCGTTTCAAGGCACCGCCGCTTCGTTTCAAGCTTCCTTGTCGAACGAGCCGCTCTTGATTCTCGCGGCCCTGATCGTGGTTTATATCGTGCTCGGCGTGCTCTACGAAAGCTACATTCACCCCATCACGATTCTGTCGACCCTGCCCTCTGCTGGGGTGGGTGCAATTCTGGCTTTGTTGATTTGCGGCCAGGAACTCAGCGTGGTCGCCCTCATCGGAATCATTCTGTTGATCGGCATCGTCAAGAAGAACGGGATTATGATGATCGACTTCGCGCTAGAGGCGGAGCGCAAAGACGGCAAGAAGCCGGAAGACGCTATTTATGAGGCGTGCCTGCTGCGTTTCCGTCCCATCATGATGACCACCATGGCCGCTCTGTTGGGCGGCTTGCCACTCGCCCTCGGCACGGGAATCGGATCGGAGCTTCGTCGCCCCTTGGGCATCTCCATGGTTGGCGGCTTGATCTTGAGTCAGGTGCTTACGCTCTACACGACTCCGGTCATTTACATATTCTTCGACCGGCTCGCGCAGCGTTTTTCTTCGCACCATGCGCCGGAAACCGGACCTGAGGCGGTCCCAGCGGATTAGTTACGCGGATGGAATTACGCGAGTTGAATTAGTATGAGTCTCTCTTCTCCATTTATTAGGCGGCCCGTAGCCACTAGCCTGCTGACGACGGCTATTGCGCTGGCCGGCGCTGTGGCCTTTCGGGAGCTGCCCGTCTCGGCGCTTCCGCAAGTCGATTTCCCCACGATTTCGGTGGGCGCCAGTTTGCCGGGAGCCAGTCCGGAGATCATGGCCTCCTCGGTCGCTACTCCCTTGGAGCGCCAATTCGGGAGGATTGCCGGCATTACTGAGATGACGTCATCCAGTAATCTCGGTACCACCAGCGTCACCCTGCAGTTTGATTTGAACCGCAACATTGATGGAGCCGCGCGCGACGTCCAAGCCGCAATCAATGCCGCGCGCAGTTACTTGCCCGCCAATCTCCCCGGCAATCCCACTTATCGCAAGGTCAATCCGGCCGATTCTCCGATCGTGATCTTGGCTCTTACCTCCGCTGTGTACGACCGCGGCACTCTGTACGACGCCGCCTCCACCATCATGCAGCAGCGCCTTTCCCAAATTCAGGGCGTCGGGCAAGTGACGGTTGGCGGCAGTTCGCTGCCGGGAGTGCGCGTGGATGTGAATCCCACCCAACTTAACAGCTATGGCCTCGGCTTGCAGGACGTTGCCTCGATGCTGAGCCGGCAGAATGCCAACAGCCCCAAGGGACAAATTGTAGATGGCACAACCAGCGCCGACATCGTAACCAACGACCAGCTTCTCAAAGCCGTAAACTACATGCCGCTGGTGGTCGGCTACCACAACGGCGCTGCCGTCAAGTTGTCCGATGTCGCCAACGTCCAGGATTCCACGGAGAACATACGCGCTGCCGGCTTCGTCAACGGGAAGCCCTCGGTTCTCATCATCATTTTCCGCCAGCCGGGCGCCAACATCATCGATACCGTGGATCGTATCCGCGCTGCGATTCCCGCACTGAGAGCCTCCGTCCCTTCCGCCATCGACACGGAAATCGTGGTCGACCGCACCCAAACCATTCGCGCTTCCGTTAAGGACGTCGAGCGCAGCCTTGTCGTCTCCATTACCCTGGTTATTTTGGTGGTTTTCCTCTTTCTGCGAAGCGTCCGCGCCACCTTGATTCCCGCCGTCGCCGTTCCGGTCTCCCTGATCGGCACGTTCGGCGTGATGTACCTTTTTCACTACAGCATCGACAATCTCTCGCTCATGGCGCTCACTATTTCGACCGGCTTTGTGGTGGACGATGCGATTGTAGTCATCGAAAATATCACACGCTATATCGAGCAGGGCATGGCGCCCATGCAAGCGGCGCTCAAGGGCGCCAGCGAGATTGGATTTACCGTCCTCTCCATCAGCATCTCTCTGGTCGCCGTCTTCATTCCCATTCTGATGATGGGTGGCATTGTGGGCCGGCTCTTCCGCGAGTTCGCCGTGGTCCTCTCGGTTGCCATTCTGGTATCCCTGGGCATTTCTCTCACCACGACACCGATGATGTGTTCTCGCCTCCTCAAACATCAACGCGATGACGAGCACGGCAAATTGTTCCGAGGCAGCGAGCGTGCATTCAATTGGATCCTTGGCCTCTACGAGCGCAGCTTGGGCTGGGTGCTGGAACACTCCCGCCTGACGCTGGCCGTGCTCGGCCTCACCATCGCGCTCAACTTCTATCTTTTTTGGATCGTCCCCAAAGGATTCTTTCCGCAGCAGGATAACGGCATCGCCTTCGGCGGCATCCAGGGCTCGCAGGACATTTCCTTCCAGGCCATGCAAGTCGCTACCCAGCGCATCGTCGATGTCGTCAAAACCGACCCAGCCGTCGCCAACGCCATGGCGTTCACGGGAGGCGGTGGCGCCACCAATAGTGGCTTCATCTTCCTGGGTCTGAAACCGTTTGACCAACGCCACGCAACCTCCAGCCAGATCGTCGACCGCCTGCGTCCCAAGCTCCTTGCCGTCCCGGGCGCAAACACGTTTATGCAGGCCGCGCAGGACCTTCGCATCGGCGGACGGGCGAGCAGCGCCCAATACCAATACACAATTCAAAGCGACAACTTACAGGATCTTGTAAAGTGGGGTCCGGTCCTTCTCCAGCAGATGCGGAAATTGCCGATGCTCACCGACGTCAATACCGACCAGCAGAACAGCGGTCTTCAGGCGATGCTTACCTATGATCGTGACACCGCTTCGCGCCTTGGCATTACCCCGCAGATGCTCGACAATTCTCTCTACGAAGCCTTCGGGCAAGCCCAGGTTTCGACCATGTACACGGCCATTAACCAGTACCACGTCGTGCTCGAAGTGGAACCGAAGTACTGGCAGTCACCGGTGAACTTGGACGACGTGTATATCCGGGCCGCGCAAGGGAAAGTCATTCCGCTCAGCGCCGTCGCGCATTACGAACCCTCCACCGCTCCACTGTCGGTGAATCACCAGGGTCAATATCCCTCGGTCACCATTTCCTTCAACCTTGCCCCGGGTGTGGCTCTCAGCGACGCTTCCAGGGCCATTCTCTCCATGGAACAGAAGTTGGGGATGCCCGACACCATTACCGGCATGTTCTCCGGCACCCTTCAGGCTTTTCAGTCTTCCCTGGCGACCCAACCCTTTCTTATTATCACCGCTCTGATGGCCGTCTATATCGTCCTGGGAATTCTCTATGAGAGTTATCTGCATCCCCTCACGATTATTTCCACCCTTCCCTCCGCTGGAGTTGGCGCCGTGCTTGCCCTCCTGATCTTTAAGATGGACCTAAGCATCATCGCTTTGATCGGCGTCATCTTATTAATCGGTATCGTGAAGAAGAATGCCATTCTGATGATCGATTTTGCGCTGGCTGCCGAACGCATCGACGGCAAAAGCCCGCGCGACGCCATTTTTCAGGCTTGTATCCTGCGCTTTCGTCCCATTCTCATGACCACCATGGCCGCCCTCTTTGGCGCTATGCCGCTGGCTTTCGGCACAGGCACGGGGTCGGAACTCCGCAAACCTCTCGGCATCGCTATTATCGGCGGCTTGCTTCTGAGCCAGATGCTCACGCTTTACACCACGCCGGTGGTTTATCTCTCGCTCGACCGCATGAGAGTCAAATGGCTGCGCGCTCATGGAAAGCTCGAATCGCAAAGACAAATCGAGTCCTTCGGATGATAAGTTATGTGGCAAGCCAACTCAGGATCAGGAACCGCCGAAGTCGACATAGCCATGGCAAGGAGTCGGAGGAACCGATGAAGGCAACCAACAAAATGCGCGTTGCGACCGCGGCGCTCTGCGGCGCACTCCTCCTGCAGGGCTGCGTTGTCGGTCCGAAATACAATCGTCCCGCAATGCAGGCGCCGGGGACCTATAAAGAAGTCACTCCCGACGACCTCAAGAAAATGGACGGCTGGAAAGTCGCGCAGCCACAGGACAGCTCTCTTCATGGCAAGTGGTGGGAAATTCTCGGCGATCCGCAACTGAACGCACTCGAAGAGCAGGTCAGCATTTCCAATCAAAACGTCGCCGCTGCCTTCGCCAACTTCATGGCTGCGCGCGCGCTAGTGCGGGAGGCCCGCGCACAATACTTTCCGACTCTTACCGTCGGCGCCAGCGCCACTCGCCAGCGCACGACCATTGCCCAAGCCAATGGCCAGACCACCGGGACCACTTTCAACGAATTCTCTCTACCCTTCGACGCTTCATGGACGCCTGACTTGTTCGGCCGAGTGCGAAACCAGGTTCGCGCGGGCGTGGCGAACGCGCAAGCCAGCGCAGCCGACCTCGAGAATACCCGCCTGACCGCGCAAGCGGAACTGGCGGTCGATTACTTCCAACTACGCGGGCAGGACTCTCTCAAACAACTGCTGGATGCCACCGTGGTGGCTTACGCTGAGTCGCTGAAACTGACCCAGGCGCTCTATGAAACAGGTATCGACTCCGACGAAGCTGTCGCGGAAGCCGAAACTCAACTGCAAGCCACCCAGGCACAAGACACCAATCTTGGCATTCTGCGAGCTCAATATGAGCACGCGATTGCGCTGCTGGTCGGTCAACCTGCTTCTTCTTTTTCAATCGCGGTCGAGTCTTTGAAAACTCCGCCGCCGGCGATTCCCTTTGGCGTACCGTCGCAACTTCTGGAGCGCCGTCCAGACGTCGCCGCATCCGAACGCCTAATGGCTCAGGCTAATGCGCAAATCGGCGTCGCAGTAGCCGCTTATTATCCAACCCTGACGCTTAGCGGTTCCGCCGGATTTGAAAGCGCGAAAGCCTCGAGTTGGCTTACCTGGCCAAGCCGGCTCTGGTCCGTCGGCCCGTCCATTGCTGAGACGATTTACGATGGCGGCCTGCGTCGTGCGACTGTCGAACAATATCGCGCGCAATATGATCAGACGCTCGCCAACTACCGCAACACCGTCCTCACCGCGTTTCAACAAGTCGAGGACAATCTTGCCGGGCTTCGCATTCTTTCCCAGGGAATTCAGGAACAAGACACCGCGATACGGTCCGCGCAACGCAGCCTGAAGCTGGCCACCGACCGCTACCGTCTCGGCATCGATCCTTACCTCAACGTCATTACGGCCCAGACGACACTCTTTAGCAATCAGCAGACGGCCGTGACCCTGCGGATCACGCAAATCGTGGACAGCGTGCAATTGATCGAGGCTCTCGGCGGAGGTTGGGATTCCTCCACGCTCCCTACGTCGCAGCAGATTATTTCGCGAGAGACGCTGACCCCGGCCACAACGGCGGCTTCGCCCTCGACGAGCCAGGCGCCAGCCTCATCCACTCCCTGATCGGCGTTGCCCTTGGGAAATTGTGTTCAGCGTGCGGAGCCCGACCCTTCTTGCCGAATCAACAAAGCAAGCCGGGGAAACAGGAAATGCCCGCCCGCGTCATCGATCACATTCACCTGGCAGGTGTAAAAGCCGGGTTTGAGCGACGTCAGCGGCACGTCTAACTGGAAAACGGCAGCCTTCCGCTCTCGCGCATTCAATTCCTTTAGCTCCACCAACGAGCTTTCGTAGGCTTTGGCTTTACCCTGGAAGAAAGCGACGTTGGATAAAAGCCGGATGCTGGGCTTGGCGTCGTTGTCTCTCGCGGAACCCTGACTTCTTGCCGGCTCTGCGACCGCGGGCCGCGCCGGATCGTATACCTCGTAGTAAAGAAACAGGTGCTGCGTGGCCGAGAACACATGCGTGATGTTCGGGATAATCTCGGAACCGTCGTGCACGAGCGGGTTCAGGTTCGATGTCGTCTTTACTTTTGCTGTTTGAATCTGGTTGGCCAGCACCACCGAACTCATCTTCAGCGGCATTGCCTTCAACTCTGGCACTTCGATGTCCGTTTCGAACGATCCCATGCGGCCGGTCTGATTCTCGCGCACAACAAATTTCAGGTGATACTTGCCGCTCAGCAGGCTCATGCCGGTGTCATACTGCACATTCTTTTTTTGCACCTCAGTCGAGGTGCTCACCGCGAGTTTCACCGTGTCGCGAATCCGGTTCAACGGGTGGCGTTCGTTATCCAGCACCGTGCCAATTACATCGAGCGTTGCCTTGTCGCGGTCGCTGCTGCGGACGAATGGAATCTGCGAACCCGGTACCACCAGCGACATCGGAACGAAAAACTTGTTGCCCTCGAGCCGGAAGTAGGCGACGCCCAAATACAGCGGGAAATCCGTCGCCGGCATCTCAGACGCAAGTTCCCCTTCCAGTTGCCGCTCCTTATCGTCTTTCGTCGCATGCTGATAATCCGCTGGCGCGTAGTACCCACGGCGGTAGTCGATCTTCACTCCGGGAATGTTGCTCTTCACGACAATGCGACGGTAACGCCCGTCACGCGCGGGGTTCGTGCTCTGGTAGCCGAGCAGGTAATAAGTCGATGTATCCTGCTGCACTCCCTTGAAAATCTTACTGAAGTCGTTGGAGTCGAGGAAAGCGCGTCCGCCGGTATCGCTCGCGAGCGTTACCAGGGTTTCCTGCGTGGTGAAATTGGAATTCAGCGCATTTTGCGTCGCCTGTCCCGAATACGCCGAAACGCCACGCAGGCTCGCGTTCTGCGCTTCCCCGCCGGCCGCCAGCGCCTGTAAACCGCGCATGTCCATGGTGTAAATCGCAAGGTTAGAACGCACTGCCGCGTTCACCGCCGCGCGTAGTTCCGATTGATTCTCGATGCCGGTGCGGTCCATCCCGCTGGAAAAATAAATCAGCGACTTTTTCTGCTGAACGTGCGCCAGTTTCTCCGCCACCGAGCGCAACGCCTCCAGACGCCGGTCAGTATTGAAGATGTTGTATTCTGTATCGTCGGCGGTAAAGGGCTGACCGGTGTCGGGCGTTCCTTCGGTCGTACCCGTGGTGCCTTCCTCGAAACCCTGGCCGCTGCCCGAACTGAATCCGTCCAGCTGTTTTTTCAGCAGCGCGTGATCCGTCGTGAAGTCCTGATTCACCACCAGCGAACTTCCCAATGAAACAATCGACACCAAATCGGCAGGCAGCATTTGCGTATCGACATAGTGTTCGGCGGACGTGACGGCGTGGTCGATTTCATCCGGTTCCATGGCAGAGAGATCGAAGAACAATACCATCAGGCGCCGGTCTTTGAATTGGGCTGACACATCTGACGTGGAAGTCGCCGGACTCGCCTGCCCGGACGCCGCCTCCGGCAGCGGCTTCGCCTGCGCCACATCCAACACCGGCACGGCGTCGACGTTCTCCACATCGAAGGAAACAATCTTTTGCGGCTTGTTGTCCTCGAGAATCGTGAAATCTTCCGGTTTCAATCCCGGTAGAAACTTTCCGTTCTTGTCCTTCACCGTCACGTTCACCAGCACGAGATCCGATTCTGCGTGAAACACATAGTCCGATTGCTGCTGCGATGGCGAGGCAGCGCACAACAATACGAGCACCAGCAGTACCGCTACGGCTTTATCGGCTAATCGACTTGGAGTAAGAGTCATTTGATTCCTCTCGCGTCCTCCTCAGAAACGAAAGCGCGACGTAATCGTGAGCTGTCGCATCGCCCCTGTTGACGTAACCCGGCCAAAAGTGGGCGAGCTAAGGTTGGTATCAATCGAGGAGTAGTTCACCAGGTTGAAAATGTTGGTGGCCTGCGCCCGGAATTCCAGCACGCGCGCTTCCTTCAGGGGAAAGATTTTCGTGAACGCCATGTCAAATACTTTGCTGCCCGGGCCAATGATGCTGTTGCGGCGCGCACCGCCATAGGTACCCGTGGGCGGCGCAACGTAGGCAGCCGTATTGAACCACTCCGCAATCGAGGGATTCGGCAGACTCACGAATTGGCCGGGAACTAAGTTCGGCCGCAGCGTACCGTTAGTTCCGCTGTTCACCTCATCGACGTTGCCCAGGATTCTCGGCGTAAATGGCAAGCCCGAAGCAATTGTCCAATCGCCGCTCCATTGCCAGTCGCCGGCAATGGCGCGCCACGGAGTATTTCCGGTGAGCCAGCGCTTGTCGTGGCCAAAGGGCAGCTCATACAAATAATCCGCGGTGAACTTGTGGGTCTGGTTGAAACTGGAGAGCCCTCGCTCGGCGGACAGATTGAATGGATTCTGCGCGACGTTGGCCGCGCCTCCGCCCGACGTACCGCCCCCTCCGCCAGCACCAGTGCCACCCGCACCCAGTCCTGGAGTATTCGCACCCGAGGTTGCGCCCGCGCCAATCGATGACGCATCGTCCAGCGACTTGGAAAACGTGTAGGTGCCCCCGATCGCAAATCCTGACGCCAACCGCTTGCGCAGCCGCACCGAACCCGCGTTCGCTTCCTGGTCGGCCACCGAGTTTTCGTAGGTGAAGGCCTGAACCACTTCAACGGTTGGCGGAATGCGAATCCCGGTCGGGGTTCGGTTCGGCGCTTCCAGAATGTCGAGATCCGTTCCCTTGGTTCCCGTGTAGTCAAGATTCAGCAGCAGGGTCGGGAGAATCTGCTGTTGCAGGTCCAGGTTGCGAATCTGCACATAGCCCAGCCGGTAATTCGGATTCACCGCATAACTGTTGGTGATGCCGGTGGTCGCCGGAAAACCATTTTGCAGGGTCAGGTCTCCAGTGGTTGCCTGAACGTTCGTCGACGCGGTCGCAAACGGCGGTTGCAACGCAAGTTGCTGGGCGATGCCCTGATAGGCGCCCGTGTTGTAGTTGATGCCGTATCCGCCGCGCACCACGGTATTCGGAAGCGGCTTCCAGGCAAAACCGATGCGCGGCGCAAAATCCTTGCGATCTGGCCGCACCAGGCTATTCGGCAGGCTGCCGCTGTATGGCCCCACTTGTCCCGGTTGAATCGGAGTCACCGGCGTCGATCCAAGCGGAAGCGCCGGATTCAGCACGCCGGGAGAGAGGTCGAGGTTCACAATGCGATTGTTTATTTCCGTCAGCGGCGAAACATACTCGTAGCGCACTCCGAGATTGAGCGTCAGATTCGCGCGCATCTTCCACTCATCTTGCGCATACAAATCCCAGTAATTGCCGCGGAAGTACTCGCTCTGTCCAAACTGCACGGAAGTTTGCTGCGCTAGTCCGAGCAGAAAGTCCGCAAAATCGTATCCCGTCGTGGGCACCTGCTTTCCGCCGATGAACTGTGCGGTATTGGTGCCGGTAAACACAAACGAACCGCGTGGATTGCTGTCCGTTTCCGTATTCACTTGCACGCGCCGGAAATCTCCGCCCCAACGCCAGGTGTGCTTGCCGTGATTCCAAACCACATTGTCCGAGAAAGTGTAGGTCTGTGGTCGCGTGAGCGATGGAGCCGTGTCCTGAAGACTGGCGATGTCGGTAAAAGAAAGATTCGGGAGTCCCCAGTCGAAAGGGTTCGTCGAAACTCCCGTGATTCCCAGGTTGCCGGTAATGTTGGTATTGAAAGCGTACAGATTCTGCGTGCGCGTCCGGTTGCGGTTAAAGTCAGCGCGAACAATGTTGGTCAGCTTTCCGATGCTGCGCGTGTAAGAGACCGGAATGTCAAAGCTGCGGACGGTTGTACTGCCGCCGACGCTGGGGAACGGATTCGTTAGCGTAGCCGTGGATTGGTGGTAGTGGAAGCCAATCTGCAGGCTGTTGCGCGGAGCGTTGCGGCCTCCACCCCCGCCCCGGCGTCCGCCCGCGGGCGCTGCGCCAAAGCTGTGATTCACGCGGATGTTCAAGTCGTCGCTGTCGTTGATGGCGGAGGTCACGAAGTGGAAGTTCTGAAATGTCCCCGGCAAGTTCGGCAACGGAATATACTTCAGCAATCCCTGCGCTACCGAGTTGATTTGCGGAATCTGGTTGCCGGGGAACGGAGTGTTTGTCAGGGGATTGAAAATCTCTATCGGTTGCCCGCCCACGGCTCCCGAATTACAAATGGCCTGGGTCTGGGAAAAGCATCCGTTTCGTTCCAGCAGCGTCGGCACCGTCGAAAACTGATCGAAAGGATTTTCCCCATGCTTGCCGTTGAAGTTGATGAAGTAAAAAGTCTTGGTCCCGCCGTGGTAGATATGGGGAATGTTCAGCGGTCCTCCCACGGAACCGCCGAAACTATTCTGCAAATACGCCGGCTTTTCCGTAGGCTGGCCGGTGAGCGCAAACGGCGACGCATTCAGCACCGAATCGCCGACGCCGTAATATAACGATCCATGCGGGCGATTGATGTCAAAACCGCGCCGGCCAAAACCGCCGCCACCACCAAATCCGCCCCCGCCGCCGCGACCACCTCCCGCACCTACAAACCCGCCCCCGCCGCCGAATCCTCCCCCTTGTTGGCGAGCGTCGTTAAAGCGCTGCTGCATTTGGTCGGCGCTCATGGCATTAAACGAATCGGAAGTGTTCCCCGAAACCGCCACGGATTCCGTGGCACTGCCCGGCGCAATCCCTGGAACCGGCATACCGGAAGGCACAACGTCGCTCATTGAACTGGCGCCCGAACTGCCCGCCGAACCGCCGCCCGCCGACCCACCGGCCGCGTCCTGTCCCGCTTCACTCTGAAACACGGAAAGACTCTGAAAGCCATGTCCGCCAACGGTCGCGCGCCGCTGCTGCTGATCTTTATTGTTGTTGTTGGTGGTGGTGTCGGTGCGTGCCTCGCGCGCCCGCGACAGCAGCATCAGCTCAAAATTCGCCTGCACGTCCGGATGGGTTGTGTCCAACACCACTTCCTGCGCGCCAGCGGCAAATGCTGCCATCTGCGCCCGCACGGTATAGTGCCCATCGGCGGAAATCCGCAACCAGTAACTGCCGTCCACATCCGTCGACGTATTGACTTGTTCCTTGGTGGCCGCATTCACCGCGGAAACTCCAGCCCCGGGAATCGGCATATTTCCCGACTTCACCACGCCGTGAATGGTTCCACCTGCAGCCGCGGGCGCAGCCGCTTGCCCCCGCAACAGTTGCGGATGAAAAATGACAGTGTGAATCAAGAACACGAACGGAAAGACGAACTCCGGACGCAGTCTGCCCTTGACCACCAGAAAGCGAAGACCGAAATTCCTCATAGCGTCGCGCAGATATTCGATGCTAGCTTGCTCGAATCATACCGCCGTCACTTGCCCTGAAACGTAGAGTTTTGTGAGTTTATCGGTGGTTTGCAAGGTTCACGCAGGCGAGAGATCGGACTTTCCGCCCGCTCCCTCAAAATACTCTTCGATCTCTTCCAGGGTTTTCCCTTTGGTTTCCGGCAGAAAGACCGCGGCCGTGATGAAGTAGATTACCGTGCACCCGGCAAAGCCAAAAAACATGGCCGAGTAGCCGTGCTTGCCGACAGTCGGCAGAAATACAGCGGCGATGGTCGTCGAAACCGCCTGGTTAATCAGTAGCGCAATGCTCATGCCGTTGGATCGAATCCGCGTCGGCATCAACTCCGAGAGCGCCAGCCATACGCACACTCCCGGGCCAATCGCGTAAAACGCCATGAACACGAAAAGCGTGAAAGCAACCAGCATTCCGTTGTGCGGGCTGGGCAGCGGAGTGATCAGCGCATTGTCGATTCTCAGCGGAGCCTGGCGCGCGGCATCGAGATTGCCGAAGGGATTCGAAAAGAACGCCACCACCTTATTTGCGGGCACACAGCCTTCGCGCGTGATTTCGATCGGGGTGGCGGCCGTGTCGTCGGAGCGAGCGGCCTTGGTCGCGGCGCGAAAATCCCCATACGAATAGATCACGACCAAAGAAGTAGGACCGTTTCCGATGCTCTGGGCGGCGTTCCCAGCCGGGATCAGCAGCGTCTCACCCAGTTTCTGGTCATAGGCAAGCGCGATCTTTTGATCCGCCGTCACCATGGACTGAACCGCGTCTCTCGAATCCACCCGCAGGCTCTCCGTCCGTCGAAAGAGCAGGCCCGTGCAAACCAGCGACAGAATAATTCCGGCCGTACCCGCCGACAGCAGGAACTTGCGTCCCTTGCGATCCACTAGCAGCACGCTGGCAATAGTCATCAGAAAATTAATGATCGTAAAAATAACGTAGCCCCAATGCGCCTGGAGATCTGAGAGCCCGCTCTGCATCAGAATATTCGTGTTGTAGCCAATGATCGAATTGATACCCGTGGCCTGGTTGCAAGCGAGAATGACGCAGGCCAATAGAAACGGAATCACATATTTCCGGCGCAATAGCGACTCTTTCATCTTGGCGCCGGTGGAGCCTTTCGCCTTCTCGGCGGCCGTCACTTGCTCCATTTCCGCGATCTCGACATCTGCTTGCGGCTCGGTGCGCGAGCGCAGCAGCGCGGCGTAGGCGGCATCCCGCTTGCCCCGCAGAAACAGCCAGCGCGGCGACTCCGACACCATGAATCCGCCGATCACAAACAAGATGCCGGGAGGCAGCGAAACCCAGAAGATGCTGCGCCAGGCCGTGTCTTTGAAAGCAAAGAGTCGCGCCGCATCGCCAAGCTTCGCCACTTCTTCGACGCGAAAACTGAAATACATGCCGACAAATGCCGCCGTCACGATTCCAAGCGTCAGCAGCCATTGGAAGATGCCCGTCCCCTTGCCACGGTTCGTAGCCGACAAACATTCCGCCAGATACAGCGGGACAACCACCCCGATCAGCCCAGCGCTGATGCCCTGCAAGAGGCGACCAAGCACCAGCGACTCATAGCCATGCGAAAGCGCAATGATGGGAATGCTGCAGACAAACAGCAATCCGCTGAAAACCATCAGAGGCTTGCGTCCCATCCAGTCCGCCAGCGCGCCCGCAAACAGGGTTGAGATCACGCTGCCAAGCAACACGGCAGCAACGACGATGGAAAGCTGGCCTGCGTTCAACCCAGATGTTGCCTCCAAATACGGCAAAGCCCCCGCAATGATGCCCACATCCACGCCGTACAGTAATCCGCCGAGTCCCGCGACCAGCAGCAGGAAGCGGTTGTAGCCAGCTTTTGAGTCACTCATCACAGTGGCAGCCCTTTCGCCTGTCGTCCCGATCCCATCCCGCGCACCAGTATACGCAGCCCAATGACGAGCGCTCGCAATATGAAGAAGGTGAATATTATCAGAGATGAAACAAAATCATCCTAAAGGAGTGAGAACGCGAACAGAACGGGAGAAATGGCCTTAGGCATCCGCCGATGGCTGCAGCGGCTCAATAACGTGCAGTCCGCACTCAGTTTTGGCCGTGCCCGGCCAGCGTCCTGCCCTGAGATCTTCTCCCGGCCGAATGGCTCGCGTGCAATGTGTGCAACCGATGCTCGGATAATTCTGATCATGGAGCGAGTTGTAAGGCACTCCGTGTTCGTGGAGATAGCGCCAAACTTGTTTTGAACTCCAGTCGGCGATCGGATTCACCTTCACCAGGCCGAATTTCGCGTCCCACTCGATTTTGTGGGCGCCCTGCCGAAATGAAGTCTGGTCGCGGCGAATGCTCGTGATCCACGCCGCCAATTCACTCAGCTTGCGGCGCAGCGGCTCGACTTTTCGTAGGTTGCAGCATCGGTCGGGATCGCGCTCCCAGAGCGCCCTACCGTGAACCCGCTCCTGCTCTTCGGGCGAGAGCGAAGAAAACACTCTTTCAATTTTGATTTCGTATTTTTGTTCGATTCTATCGATCAGGCTGTACGTCTCGGGAAACAGGAATTCTGTATCAATCGTGAACAAGCGGAAATCCTTGCACACCCGCGAAGCCATATCAATAAGCACCATACCTTCGGCCCCAAACGCCGACGAGATAGCCACTTCATCGCCAAAGCTCTCAAACGCCCAAGCCAGCACACGCTGCGGACTCCAACTCTCTGCGGCCAACTGTACTTCTGCGATCTGGTTTTTCACGCCATTGGCTCCTTATCTGTATCTGTTCCCGGGCGCGGCGTCTGCGAAAGAAACCTTTCGAAAAGTGACGCGAGAAGCAAACCGTTCTCGCCCGTCGACGCCGGCACCACAAATTCGCCCACCATCGCTGCAGGCTCGACTAACTTGACCACCTCTCCGACAACCAGCAGCGTGGGCGCAGCGAGTTGCGGCGCGCGATGCAGATCAAGCACGGTTGTGCGATGGGTTCGCTGATACCTGGTGGTAGCGCGCGAGATAACAACGCAAGGTGTCTCGCCAGCCAGCCCAGCTGCAGCTAGCCGCTTGGCGATTTCCGAATAGTTCTGCCCCGGCATATAAATCACCAGCGTCGCTCCAGTCGCGACAAACTTGCTCCAATCGGCATCTTTTTTGGGGTCGTCTTTTCCGGGAGCGCGATTTTCGCGAGCCCGGTGGGCAGTAATGAGGACGAGCGCGTCGGACGCTCGACGATGCGTCAGAGGGATCTCGGCCGCAGCCGCCGCACCCAGAGCCGAGGTCACGCCCGGAACGATCTCGAAAGGAATTCTATTTTCGCGCAGGGATTCGATCTCTTCCCCGCCACGTCCGAAGATCAGCGGGTCGCCACCCTTCAGCCGGACAACGCGCAGCCCCGAGGCCGCCAGCGCGATCATCAGGCAATTGATTTCCCCTTGCAGGATTTTATTTTTCCCGCAGCGCTTGCCGACGTTGTGAATCTGGGCGGTCGACGGAATCAGTTTCAGTATCTCCGACGCGACCAGATCGTCGTGCAACACGGCGTCGGCGGTTCGCAGCAGGCGAAGCGCTTTCACGGTCAGCAACTCCGGATCTCCCGGCCCTGCGCCCACCAGATAAACCTTCCCCTTCATTGCTCCCTCACCTTTCGCGATCAACTTTTTGTGCTCAACTGTTTCCGCTCAACTCCGGAACTCTGGCCAGCGCCGCTTCGAACGCTTCCCTGCTTGCTAAGGAGTGCAGTAACTCCCACTTGGTCTCTTTATCGAGATCGCTAGCCAGAATGAGGCGTCTGGTCTCGCCGAGCTGTTCAACCCACTCTGCGTATCCGGGTCCGAACTGCCGTTCCAGTTGCTGCCGAATCTTCTGCGCCAGCGACGGACTCTGCCCGGCGGTTGAAATCGCGATCTGCAGGTCGCCGCGCTGCACCACGGCGGGGTAAAAGAAATCGCAATACTCCGGAACATCCACCACGTTGCACAGCACTCCGCGCCGCTGCGCCTGGTGATAAATATGTTTGTTCAGACTCTCGGAAGCGGTTGCCACGACTGCGAGGAACTTGCCGTCGAGGTCATGCTCGGAGAAAGTGCGCAGTTCCAGTTCGATCTTCCCCGCGTCAGCCCATTCACGGACTTGACCGCTCGCCGCAGTCGCTACCACGTGGATGCTGGCGCCCGTATCGATGAGCCCGCCGATCTTGGGCTCTCCGACTTTTCCCGCGCCGACGACAAGGCACTGTTTCCCCGCCAGCTTCATAAACATTGGGAAGAGATTAGTCACCGTCTCCTCCGGCTGCATGCGCTAGCTTTCCGGCTCCCGTGATACTTATCGGCGGCAAATCGCGGGTGACAGCATCCACCGGTGCACCCGCCAGAAATCCGCGCAGCTCCGTGTCGGTGTGCCGGACAAAGAACTGCCGCAAGTTCCCGCCTGCCTTACGCTCGGCTAGATATTGCCG
The DNA here is from genome assembly GCA_963730845.1 of uncultured Acidobacteriaceae bacterium. Lineage (GTDB taxonomy): Bacteria > Acidobacteriota > Terriglobia > Terriglobales > Acidobacteriaceae > Acidiflorens. The sequence goes on from CAVSTM010000012.1 coordinate 413,146, forward strand.
GAGCAATCTCTCGATCGCATCTGGAACCTCAGTCGCCGGGCAGCGATATCCCACCGGCCGCGCGGTCGCCTGATGGAGGCCGAGCGCTCCACCAATGCAGAAGTAATAGGCATCGACGACCCGACCATCGACTTTCATCTTCTTGCCGTCGATGCCGATGTCGGCAATCCAGTGCTGTCCGCAACTGTTCGGGCATCCGGTGACGTGCAGTTTCAAGTGCTGATCGAAGCCGGGCAGGCGTTCTTCCAGTTCTTCCACCAGCCAGCGGGAAAAGCTCTTCGTCTCCGTGATTGCCAGCTTGCAGAATTCCGTGCCGCTGCAGGCGATCGTGCCGCGGTAGAACGCCGAGCCGCCCACGCGCAATCCAATGCCATCCAATTCCTTGGCCAAGGCCTCGGCGTTATGCTGGGGAACATTCACGATGAGCAGGTTCTGCATGTTGGTCGCGCGCAGTTCGCCTGACGCAAAGCGATCGGCCAGATCGGCGGCAGCCTGCATTTGCTCGGCGGTAATTCGCCCGCGGAGCACTGCCGCTCCCACGTAGCAGTAGCCCGGCTGCTTCTGCGGATGAATGCCCACATGGTCGCGATAAACATCCGCGGGCGGCGATTCTTCGACCGCGGGATCGAACTCAAATCCGATCTGCCGTTGCAGTTCATCTAAGAACTTTTCCGCCGTCCATCCCTGCCGCAGGAAGAGAAACTTCAGCCGCGCCCGCTCGCGATGCTCGCGGAGCACGTCAGAATCGCGAAACAGTTCGGCGATCCCCTTAATGGCGGGCAGCACCTGATGCCAGCGGACAAACGCGTTCAAGCGTGCTCCGAGGTAAGGTTCGGTTGAGAGCCCGCCCGCAACTCGCAGGGAAAAACCCACCTCGGGCGTCCTATGCAACACGCGTGTCGTCGCCGTCAAGCCCACATCGTTGATCTCCGGATACGGGCACCACACGCGGCATCCCGCGATCGAAATCTTGAATTTGCGAGGCAGGTTGTAGAAGTCGGCATTTCCCGAAAGCATCCGCGAGGCTTCGAGCGCAAGAGGAGAAGCATCGCAAATCTCGTCCGCGTCCACTCCCGCGACGGGACAACCGGTGACGTTTCGCGTGACATCGCCGCAGGCGCTGGTCGTGTTTAATCCCACACGCGCGAGGGCTTCGAGCAACTCTGGAAGCGCCTCGATCGTGACCCAGTGCAGCTGAATGTTCTGGCGCACGGTGATGTCGGCAATTCCGTGAGCGTAGCGGTGGGTGAGTTCGGCTATGGTTCGCAGCTGTTCGGAACTGAGCAGACCATTCGGAATCCGGATTCTCACCATGAAGCTTTGCAGCGCCCGGCCTTCGCCGCCCTGGCCCCCGGTTACGCCGGCGCCATCGCCCTGGGTGTAGACACCCCACCAGCGAAAATATGTCCCCAGCCACTCCGGCGGAATGGACTGGAACCCCTCGCGCGCAAAACGTCGAATCTCCTCCAGGCCTTCCCATGGATTCTTGGAGCGTTTGAGGCGCTCGACTCTTTGTGCCTTGGTTTCTGCCGCTGTGATTGTCATCGCCTGTTGTCCCCCACCCAGTTGTCCCCAAAAACAAAAACCCACCGCCAGGTCGATCTGGCGGTGGGTTTATAAGTGCCGTTTATTTAAACTAATTCCTTAGGTCGGCAACCTCCCCGCGCCAGCGCACACGAACGCGCAACAACAGCAACAACAAGTGCACATGCACATCGCGGAAAGATTCTGCCCCAACATACTCTGCATTCTAGGTTGAAAGACTTCCGGCGGTCAACAAACTTCGGTACTTCTATGGATCAATATTTTCGATTTCACGAATCGTAATTTACGCACCGACCAAGAAGGACTCAGTGCGGGTATCCATCAGGATGTGTGCGATGCCACTGCCACGCGCTTTCCACAATGGTCGTCAGGTCAGGGAATCGTGGCTGCCAGCTCAGTTCGCGTCGAATTTTTTCGGAGCTGGCGACTAGCACCGCCGGATCGCCTGTGCGGCGCGGCGATTCGATCACGGGAATCGGATGGCCGGTTACTTTCCGCGCCACCTCGACCACCTGGCGGACACTAAAGCCGTGTCCGCTGCCCAGGTTGTAGATCAATGGTTTGTGAATGAGAGGACTGGCGCTCCCGGTCCCAGTTTCCAACGCATCGAGCGCCAGCTTGTGCGCACCAGCCAGATCGCTGACGTGGACGTAATCGCGGACACAGGTGCCATCCGGCGTGGGGTAATCGGTGCCGAAAATGTTCACGTGCTCGGCGCGGCCAAGAGCGACCTCGAGAATCCGGGGAATCAGGTGCGTCTCTGGTTGGTGCGCTTCGCCCCGGTCAGGACGGGACGCACCGGCAGCATTGAAATAGCGCAGGCTGGCATAACGCAGGCCGTGAATCTGATGGAACCAGGCGAGCATGCGCTCCACCAGCAGCTTCGATTCGCCGTAGGCATTGGTCGGATGGACGGGATCGTCCTCCTCGATCGGTGTGCGCTCTGGATTGCCGAACAGCGCGGCGGTAGAAGAGAACACGAAGCGCTTCACCTGAGCGGCCACCATCACTTCAAGCAGGGTCAGCGTATTCGCGGTGTTGTTGCGGAAGAATTTTTCCGGGGCCTTCATCGACTCTCCCGCTTCGATCAGCGCCGCAAAATGCACGACGGCATCAATCTCGCGAGAGCGCAGCAACTGGTCAATCGAAGCGCGATCCGCCAAGTCGCCGACGACCAACTCGGCGTTTTTTGGGATCGCCTGGCGATGTCCGCGGCTCAGGTTATCGAAGACGACAACCTGATGCCCTGCCTGCAATAGTTCGTCGGCAACGACGCTGCCGATGTAGCCCGCTCCCCCTGTAACCAGAACCCTCATTCGGGACGTTGTCTTGTTTTAGCTCGTCTTGTTCTAGCTCGTTTGTTCTACCTCAGTGGGAAACGGCCGCGAACAGCGGCGAGTGCATCAACGACTGAAACTTCTGGTCGTCGCTCTTGAAGTGGAGCATCACGTTCGAGCTGTCGGAATCGACGGTGGTAGCGTCAATAGCAGTTTTTTCGATGGGGCTGGCACCCATCTTCTTGTAAAGCATGCCGGCTTTGACGATGGAGGAAAGCGTTGCCGCCGTCATCGAATCGGCGGTGAGAACGTTGAGATCGAAATTCACCCCGCTCTGGAAGTTCATGGTATAGCTGGAAGCCAGAATGCGCTTCTTGAGCGTGTCGTAGTCGGCAATCTTCGCGGCATCGCCCAATGCCGAAAACATGATGGCCTGGGTTCCCTTCTGGTCGAGGACGCTCCACACTGTCGCACCATCAACAGCGGACATCTGGTCGGACATCACCTGATTGGTATCAAGCGAAGGGCGCTTGCCGTCTCTGGTATCGAGGGCGCTGTGCAACGATGCCGGGGTGCCGAAGGCCAGCGTGTTGTCGTCGGTGAAGGTCATCACCAGGCCGTTATCCATCGGGTAAATGCTGGCGGTACCGTACTTCACGGCCGCGATCTTCTTAAGTTTCAATTTCTTGATAACCTTTTTGGCAGAGAACGAACCCTGCGCCACATAGACGGTTTCAATGCCCTTCTTCTCCGTTCGGAAGGAGGCGACATTGAGCTGGTCCAGATCGTTCTCGACATCAATGCCAATGCTTTTGAGCGAAGTCTCGGTTTCCTTGATGTTGTCGGGCATCACCTGTTGCTTGAGGGCCTGCGCCGTGGGCGAATCCTTGAGCGCCCGGTAGTCGACCCCGAACAGTTGCTGGATTTCAGAAGGCACCAGGGCACGGGCCGACGATGCGATGGGCATGGCGTAACCCGCCGTTGCCAACAGAAGCAAAACCGCAAAACGCAAATTCTTCATAGAATTCCTCAAAACGAAGTCCTCAGAGTGGGGTCTGCCAAGTTTAGATGCAAAATGCAAACCGCGCGTTCTGGTCTTTGGCAGACCTAAAACCGCTGTCATTTCATTTTAGTCCCTAATCTGCACTGCGGGAACCGTAACTAAGGTGCGTCCCCCTCTGTATGGTTTTGGAACGTTCGAATCGCGGGAGTTTGCGTGGAAAACGGATGACGTGGAAATCGGATGACTCGGAGGGTGACCGGTGAGCGCGCCCGCTTTTTGTTCTTCTCCAAAGGACTTATAGTCAAAATATTACGGAATAAGGACTTATAGTTGCCAACTGAAAAATAGCTTTGGGGCAGCCGAAGGCCGTGTTTGGGAGACGGCCCCGCGATTTATTGGGCCTCTTCAATAATCGGCAAATTCGAAGCGATTTGCAGGTCTACCAGCAACTGGATCTGGTTCTCCACCTGAAAGAATCGAACCACCAGGACAGTCGGGAGCGATTTCTTCATGAGCTCGTAATATTTCTTTTTGAGTGCCAACCTCTGGTCGTCCAACGCCATGACCTTTTGGGCAAGCTGATCTGCCTTCTCGTTGCTCATGCTCAGAAAGTTCTGGGCGTAGTCCTGGACAATCGCCAACTTCTCGTCCCCGAGGTTAGTCTGTTCGGCATTGTAGTCGCGGTAGATGGGCCAGAAAGCGGCTGCTTGCTGATCGTTCAGCTGCATGGTTTCCTTGATGATCTGCTCCCTCGCGGCTTTCAGGTCTGAGCGCAGAAGCCGAACATATGCCTGATTGTTCAGTTCCTTACTCTCGGCTGGATCCTCCACCTTTTTTTCCTGGGCCCAAAGGCCAGTCACTACCGACAGAGCCAAAACCGCGACCGTCAACCGAATTCTCATGGAACCCTCCAAGATTTCTTCCTTTTCTTTCAGGTGAGTCTCTGTGTGTCTTTAAGGCATGACCGGAAGCTGTACCGGTTGCTGCAACGTGAACTGCAACTGGGTTTCGCTGGGAATCTGCACCTGGTCACCTTTCTGTACGCCGGAGGCTACAGCGCCCGAAACCGCACCAATCGCCGCACCCATTCCTGCATTGCCAGCGATGGCGCCGATGGCTGCGCCCAGCCCAGCTCCTCCCAAAAGCCTTTTCGCAGAACGTTTACCGGAGCTCTTGCCTTGGGAATCAAAAACATCGGTCATGATCGGAATGGCGTTTCCGTTGATTACGATTTGTGTCAGCTGAAGTTTCAGTTGCGACGTGCCCTTAGCGCGTCCGGCTGAGTTTGCCTCCACCACTTGGCCGTAGACCGTTGTGCCCGCATATGCGATCAAATAGCCATTGGCGGCAAGATTGACAGACAAGGTAGCCGAGAATAGCTGGCCGGTATAGGCCGTGCTTGTATCCAAGCCGTCAACCATGCGGACCAGAAGCACTGTTCCCGCCGGCACCCAAACCTGCTGCGGCGCCGGAGGTGGTGGTGGTGGTGGAGTGGGGACAGGGCCAAAAGCGAGAGATTCGACGTCCTTCGAAGAATAGAGCTGGCTTATTCCGTCCGGACCAATGAACTGGATTCCCGCCGAGCTTCGACCAAGAAAAGTACCGGTAATGACCTGACCGTTCTTCAATTGAAGCGTGTCGGCAAAAGCCGCACACGCCAAACCAATGCCGATTACGCAGAACAGCAACGCCTTCGATTTCATGAGTCCTCTCGGAGCGTCCGCGCCAATGCGTACACAGTCCAGCCGCTTGGATCCGCTGCGCGGAAGCATCGGCCCGCTCATTATTTAGCACCTAGAGGGAACAGGAACTACTGACAAAACTTACAGTCCACTCCCAACCATAAGCGACACGAGGTGAACTGCTGCGCCACCCGCAAATCCCCGAAGGCCGAGGCAGTCGCGGCGACGGCATCGGCCCTCATGCTGCTTCAGGGGAGATTGAGTACCCAGACGCCAAGACCATGCGAGGCGGCATAGAGCAGGCGCGCGCTCGGTACGATAGTCAAGCCTGAGATTTCGGCGTTAGGCATTCCCTTCGCTGCGAGCCCCCAAGCCCTCGAGCCTGATTTCAAACGATACACGCCAAAATCGCTGGACGCGTAGAGGTCTCCAGTCACGCTGTCGTGCACGACAGCGGTGATCGGAAGGTCATTCAAGTCGTAGCTGCGGTCGGTGAAGGTCGCGGTCTGGGAAACCGGATTGTAGGTAACCTCGAACACATGGCCAGGAGTTGACCGCGTGCTGGCGCTGAAGCCGTCGTATGTGATCCAGGCGTGATTTGAGTTTGCCGGGTCGATGGCAATCCCAGTCACGAAACGGTTGGGAGCAGCCGACGAAGTGGTATCGATACGCGTGAACACGACCGAGGTATTAGGATCGGTAGCCGCATTGTGCGAGATGAAAACCCGTCCCGTGCTGGTGGCGGCCCAGAGCGTGGAGGTATCGGATGCGGTTCTTTGCACCGCGGCCACGGACCCTCCCGCCCAGGTGCCTAGACTTGGGTCGGTGAGCGAGGTGGCGCCGATGGTCACCCAGTCACCGCACTCGACCGTGAAGTCGCCGGTGAATTCGTTGCAGTGCTTGCGGAGCTGGGTCAGGTTCATGGAGCCCATTCCGTCGGTCTTGGTGCGATAGACGGTGGCTGTTCCCACGAACATGGTCCCGCTCACGCTGGGATCGCTGATGATGGGAACGTAAAATTCCTCGCCCGTGCCGTAGATGGGATCGGCAATCCAGTTCCAGTCGAAAGTGGCGCCATTGCTGAAGTTCACGTCCGGGCTGGCGTCGTAATAGGTGTGGAAACGGAAGCTCGCGTTCACCACGTCGAAGCCGGATTGCCCGCCGTCGCCAAACATCGACTGCTTAAAGAGGCCCGGCGTGGTGGTGGACTGCCAGGTGCCGTTGTCCTGGGTTCCTCCTTGAATGAGAGTGGAATCGAACGGGCTTATGGACACGCTGTAAAACTGAAGCGTGGTGAGTCCTTTATTGATGCTCTTCAGTTCGGTGGGAACCTGGGAGAGGAGTTGCTGGCAACGGGCAAGCGTGGCGCCCGAGAGGCCACGTGGACTGCAGTTGGCGGAAGCATCGGCCAAAGCTCCGCTAGAGCGCATGATACCGCCGTCGCTGCCCTCGATGAATTGCAAGGGATTGGCGGGATTGGTAACCATGGAGTGCTGATCTGGATGTATGCCGTTGGGATGCAGGAAGTCGGTTGCGTCCATGGTCATATCGGTGAAGGTGTGCCCGCCATCGGTGGAAAGCACGACTCCGCGGCCGTTCGAGATGTTTCCTGTTTCTCCATACTGGTAGCATCCCAGGATGTAGACGATATCCGGGTAGCCTGGAGGCGTGTAAACAAAGTTGTCGTACCAGCATTGGCTGGTGCAGGAATCGAAGGTGGCGTACTGGGGAGAAGCAGGATTACTACTCGTCCGCAGGGAGAAATTGGGGGTGCCGGTGGCGACGTCCTCGCTGACGAAGGTTTGCGCCGGCGGCGCGCCTACCTGCCCAATGGTCAGGTACATGCGGGTATGGCCACCCGGCAACTTGGCCACGGCGATCTCCGGCCGTTCGGTAAAACCGGTGGCGACGGGGTTGGCGATGGGGAGGAATATCTGGTTCCAGGCGTTGCCACCATCGTTGGATCGCCACACACCGGTCGCGTATGCCGAAGCGTAAAGGATGTTGGGGTTGGAGGGATCAAGCACCACTCTTCGCACGCCGAGCGGCGAGCAAGGAGTCAAGTCGTCAATGACATTGAGCGTGTTACGGCAGCCCGCAGTCGAAGCCGCTCCATTAAAAATAAACGACCAGGTAACGCCACCATCCGTCGACTTGTAGAGTCCCCACGGAGGCGCGCCGGGAGTGAGGACATCCTCGCCGCCTTCAACCGAGGATATTCCCCGTACTGCAATCGTCGTGGCTACATACATATTGTTGGAGTTCGTGGGATCGATGGCGATCGAACCGATCGCGCGCGCATTGAAAAAGTCTTTGCCGATGGGCCCGGTCCAAGTATCCCCACCGTCGGTGGACTTATAAAGACCGACGCCGGCCTCGCTGTCACTGGAGACGTTGGCCTCGCCTGTCCCAGCCCAGACGATGCTGCTGTTGTTCGGGTCGAGCTTCACCGAGCCCACGGCGTTGATACCAAAAGAGCCGGAGACGTAGGTCCAGACCGGTTGCGCTTTCAGCGCATCGTTGGTGCGCCAGACGCCGCCACCAGCGGGAGTAGCGTACAGGCGGCAGTTGCCGGGGATGCAACCGGGGTCGATTGCCAGGGCGGTGGTGCGGCCCCCGGCTAAATAGGAAGCGGGCACATAGCTGTAGGAGTTGCGCAAGGGCGTCGGGGGATAAAGCGCGCTGCTGGGACCCAATGATACCCAGGTTGCAGCCACGGAGGCGGCGTCGGTGCCGGCTGGGCCTTTAGCGAGACGCGCGGCGTGAGCGGCGCGCGCGCCCTCAATCTTGGCCAGCGAAATGTCTTTCGCGGGATAAGCCTGCTTCCTGAATTTCCACTCTGCTGCCGAGGCGACTGGGCCTTCGCCACCGCTGCCGGGTATTGTCCGCGCGAGCTTTTCGATATGGCGGCCAAGGGCGGGCGGCAGGTCAGGTTCACCGCCGTCATGCTCTGATTTGGCCCGTTGGGCTTTGGCGGCATTTCTTGGCTTTTCGGCCGGGGCGATCGCTGGAGTGGACGACTCTGGAGCGGACGACTCCGTGGTGGCGACCGGGCTGGTTGAAGCCGGGTTCTTGGAATCGGTCTTCAACACCAAGCCAACAGCAAACAAAACGAGCGAAAGCAAACTCAGCGGCAACAAAATTCGCCTCATAACCCTCCTTAATAATCTGAAGTTCTTTTGCACAAAGACTCCGGACGACTCTTGAAACTTCATGGGTGGCGCTTGGGAGAATCTCTGAAAAGCGGCAACCCAAGCTGGGTTGCGGAACTACTACCCACAATAGGAGACGAATTATTGTCCGGACGTGGGTAAGGTGTCAAGGGCGCATCGTCCCGTGACGAAGGTCTCGGCCTACTTATCCTTCAGCGAATCAGGAATCAAGGACGGGTAAAAGCGCCAGACTTTCTGAGCATGGTTACGCCTTCAGAGTTAGCGCTCTCTTCCGTGTCTCTGCCACAAAACCCTCGTCCTTCATCGAATCCAGGTTGATCTCGACGTTGGCGAGCGCCCCCTCGAGGGCCGCTCTGGCTAGAGCGATTGCAGTCGTCAGGTCGGATTTCATGTTCGGATTGGTGAGCGGCTTCAGCCTGGTTGCGATCTCGGCCACCTCGACTACTTTTTCGGCGACACTCAGGGGGATGCTGGTCGCTTGCTTGAGAGCGGCGCTGATCGCGGCATCTCCATCGGACGATTCCTTCGCTGCCTTGTACGCCTTCATGACCACGTTGTAGGACTCGGCGTCGGCGTCGATCGCGGATTTTAGTTCCTCGCGAAGCTGGCTGAGGCGGGAGATCGCCTCGCTGAGTTGGCTTTCGTACTGCAGATAGGGCTTCTTGCCTCGCGACATTGAGGCGACCATGTTGGCGAGTCCGGCGGCCATGGCTCCGCTGGCGGCGGCGGCGCTGCCTCCTCCGGGAGTCGCAGTGGGAGCGGCCAGTTGTTCGATGAAGGGCTCGACTCCGGCGCGCAGGCCTCCCACGGCCATCTTGCCGCCCATCACTGCGGCCAAGCGGTTTTCGAGGACTAGCGAGGAATCGAAATTCTCGACTTGCAGAAACCACTCCGCGGCCTGCTCTAAAGCCCGCTTCGGAATCAGGCCGACGATCTCGCTGGAGACGGGGATTACGCCGTAGCGCGCGGCTTCGCGTTTCACGTATTCGAAAACCCGGTGGATGGGAGTCTGCTCGAAGTCGGTCAGGTTCATCGAAACCTGAGCCAGGCCACGGACCAAAAATCCCGCGCCTTTGACGAAGCGCAGGCCTCCACTGGAAAAGCGTACAGCTTTCGCGATTTTCTTGGCGATGTCGACGTCATGCGTATTCAGGAAGACGTTGTAGGCAACCAAAAATTTGCGCGCGCCAACGACGGTGGCGCCGGCGGTGGGGTGCACTCGGGGCTCTCCGAAATCGGGCTTGCGCGCGGGGTTGGTGGCGATGTCGGCACGAATGCCTTCGAACTGACCGCGGCGAATATTCTCCAGGTTCTGCCTTTCGGGCGTGGTCGCGGCGGCTTCATAAAGATAGACCGGGATCTGGAAGCGTTTTGCGATCTCGTCTCCGACGTGGCGCGCCACGGCAACGCAGTCTTCTATGGTGACGCCGTCGATCGGGATGAACGGCACAACGTCGGCTGCGCCCATGCGCGGGTGCGCGCCTTGATGCTTCGTAAGATCGATCAGTTCGGCGGCCTTCCCGACACCGCGAATGGCGGCTTCCTGAATGGCTTCGCGCTCGCCTACCAGCGTGATCACGCAGCGGTTGTGGTCGGAGTCCATCTCCCGGTCGAGGAGATAGACGCCGGGGATTTTCATGGCTTCAATAATGGCATCAACTTTGGCGGGGTCGCGGCCTTCGGAAAAATTCGGAACACATTCGACAAGAGTGCTGGGCATACGCGAGAAGGATAACGGGCGGTGGTCGGATGAGGCAACTGCCTGGATTTGACAGGGCGCGAGTACAACAGGCAGACTGCAAAGCTAAAGGATGCGTCATGTCGCGTCGATCTCCAGCATTCCTGTTGCTTGTGTTGTCCTCTCTGGCGGCAATTGTCCAGCCGGTTCCGGCTCAGTCTCAGGTAGCTTCTGCGCCGAAAGAGCGTCACTTCATTTTCCACTACTCATTCACAGTGAAAAATGTCGGCCCCGGCGAAGGCTTACGTATCTGGATTCCACTGGCGCACTCCGATGGCTTCCAGGATGTGAACGTCACTTCCAAAGGCGGCGACCTGCCGCTGAAGCAGATTCACCAACCGGAATATCGGAACGAAGTTCTTTACGCCGAAACGTCGAAAGCAGACAAGGGGGAGTACAAGTTCTCCGTGGACTACGACGTGGTGCGGAGAGAGCACGTCGTGCTGGTCAATGGAAAGCCACTCCCAGACGCAAAATCGGCGCCCGTGCCGCACGTTGAGCTGGCGCGATTTCTAGAAGCGGACCGACTGGTGCCGGTGACGGGAGTTCCGGCGCAATTGGCGGCGCAGGAAACAAAAGGCGCGACCACGCCGCTCGAAAAGGCGCGCGATATTTATGAATATGTTTTTCGCACCATGAAGTACGACAAAAGTGGCGAGGGCTGGGGACATGGCGACACGCTCTGGGCCTGTGACTCGAAGCATGGCAACTGCACCGATTTTCATTCGGTTTTTATTTCGATGGCGCGGGCCGAAAAGATTCCAGCGCGCTTCGAGATCGGGTTCCCGCTTCCGGCCGACAAGCACTCCGCCGAGATTCCCGGCTACCATTGCTGGGCGGAGTTCTATCTGGATTCGACCGGCTGGGTCCCGATAGACATTTCGGAGGCATGGAAGCATCAGGAAAAACACGATTACTTTTTCGGCGCGCACGATGTCAACCGGATGCAGTTTACCGAAGGACGCGACCTACGGCTTGCGCCCGCGCAGGACGCAGCTCCGCTGAATTATTTTGTTTATCCGTACGTGGAGATCGGCGGAAAGGAATATCCGAATGTTTCGATCGCGTTCTCGTTTGAGGACGTCGACTCCTCGCCAACGAAAGTCAGCGCTTCGCGGTAGAAAAAGATTCGAGATTGTGGTGTTTCGCGAACTTCGGGCAGTGCTAGAATCCGGATTCGCAGTCGCAGCAGCCAAAGCTGCAACCGCTGGGGGGACACATGCCGAAATATGTCATCGAGCGCGAGATTCCAAACGCCGGCAAATTGACTCCGCAGGAACTTCAAGGCATTTCGCAGAAGTCCTGCGGCGTTTTGCAGAAGCTTGGCCCACAGGTTCAGTGGCTTGAAAGTTTTGTCACCGACGACAAGATCTACTGCGTCTATATCGCACCGAACGAAGAGATGATTCGTGAACACGCTCGCCAGGGCGGGTTTCCGGCGAATCGAATTTCCGCCATCCGTTCGGTCATCGGTCCGACCACTGCGGAAGGCTGATCTCTGACCACCGACAGACCAAGGATCGGCGTGTTTGATTCAGGCGTTGGCGGCCTCACGGTTCTCAGGGCGCTCATCGACCGCATCCCGCACGCCAGCTATCTCTACTTTGGCGACACGGCCCGCCTTCCTTATGGGTCGAAATCAGCGGCCACGGTGGCGCACTACGCGGTCGGGGCCGTGCGCTATTTACAGGATCAGGGGGCGGAGCTGCTGGTGATCGCCTGCAACACGGCGACAGCGCTGGCGCTCGATGAGATCAAAGCGGCGGCCGCCGTGGAAGTGATCGGTGTCGTTGAACCCGGAGCGGATGCCGCCGCGGCAGCTAGCCGGAAACGGAGAGTGGTCGTCATCGGCACGGAGGCAACCATCAGCAGCCACGCCTATCTGCGCGCGCTCGAGGCGCGTGGAGTCGCGGTGCGCGAGAAGGCTTGTCCTCTGCTGGTGCCGCTGGTCGAAGAGGGTTGGGTGGAACATCCGGTGACCGAGCAGGTGGCGCGGATCTATTTGTCGGAAGCTTCTTCTGACGATACGAACCATACAGACGACACCTGCGGCGCCGACGTCCTGGTGCTCGGTTGCACCCACTATCCCTTGATCAAGCCACTGTTGCGGCGAGTGACGCCGGGGCACGTCGCGATCGTGGACTCCGCCGAATCGACTGCGCAGGCAGTGGCGCGTCAATTGGGGCTCGCGGCGAAGATTGAGCCGCCATCTTCGGCCGGGAACGAGCGTGGAGGCGGTCCGCAGCTTAAGTTTTTTGCGACGGATTCGGCGGAGAAATTCAGGAAGATGGGAACGCGGTTCCTGGGGCTTCCGGTCGAAGATGTGGTACACGTGGATTTGAAGGAATAGTTCGAAACTTGTTTGTCGTACTGAGCGAGGGATCTGCAGTTCGCCGCAAGAAGCAGGCCCTTCGCTTCGCTCACTCAGGGTGACAAATCATGCTTTCGGATGGCAAGTCATAGGTCAGGAGTCACAGCTAAGAGACAAATCACAAAAGAACGGGCGAGGGTGCCCGTCGCTCCACTTGAAGACAAAAACGGCCGCTTGCGCGGCCGTCCTGTGGGCTCCCAAATTCTCTCGGCAGATCCCGCTTCAGTACAAGCGGAAAGTAACTTCGACGCTGATCTGCGCCGCCACCGGCTTGCCATCCTTCATCGCCGGCTCGAAACGCCAAGTCTTTACCGCTTCGACGGCTTTTTCATCCAGACCCAAGCCTAAAGTGCGGTGTACTTGGATATCGCGTGGCCTTCCATCCGGACCGACCACGAGCCAGACCACGCAGACGCCCTGATATTTGGCCTTGCGGGCTTCCTCGGAAAATTCCGGCTCCGGCGTATAAATCGCTTTTGGAGCAGAAACTCCGTTGCCCACGTGGAACACTCCACCTCCGGTGCCGCCGCCGCTACCAGGGCCGTATCCGGGACCCGAACCTGAACCGACACCGCCGCCGTTGCCGGTGCCAATGCCGCCACCATAGCCCGTTCCATTCGAGGCCACAGTCGGCAGGTGCGACATCGGATCACCCAGGTCGAGCGTCTTCGGTTGCTGCAGGTGAATGTCGGGTGGAACCACGATGGTCGGGTCCATTGCCAGTTTCGGATCCGGGTTGCGCACCACAGCCATGGGCGGAACGAACTGCTGCTTCAAGGACTGCTTGGGCAAACGGCCCTGCGACGCCTGCAACTTGTCGCGATCGCCACCACCGCCGCCACCGCCGCTCTGGGTCTTCGAGGGCTGAAGAACGGGAAGGTCTCCGGGATCGAGCAAGATGACAGTTGCCTTTGGCTTGGCCACGTCGACGATCTTCCGTCCCAGGTAAGTAGCAACGATGATGAGAGCCACGGCCAGCACGTGGATGATGGTTGAGCCAGCAACTCCGCCTTTCTTGTAATTGTAGAAGCCCCAGATGTCGCGCACCGGGACCGGCTTCGAGGTCAGGACCAGTGGAGGAAGTCTCTTGGGGAAGAAGAAGTCGTCAAGGTTGCGAAACAGGGATCTCCAGACAGGCTCGTCCAGAGTCTGATTGTGCAGGAGAAGATGCAGCTCGGGCTCTGGACCGAGTGCTTGCGGATCCGGCTGTGTTTCAAGTTCCGGCATATTTTCCCGAGCGCCAACCCCTAGTTAACGGTGTGAGAACCGCTGATTTAGATGCGCGAGCGATGCCCAAAGATCGCTTGCAAAACAGACGAAGCTTGCCGCCCAACGTTCCCCAGTCAGTTGGATGCTTGCAGGCTTCGAATCTACGGAAAATTGTACACTTTTTTTGCGTAGGAGAAACAGTACTTTTTGAATTCGTTGCGAGTCCGGCGTCTCCGTTAGCCGTGTCCTTCCGCGCTCCCTATATAATGAAAAGATTCAATCAGTTGGGAGAACCTTGCGAGTGCCGACGGACCTGAAATCCACCATTAATTTGCCCAAGACTGGCTTCCCCATGAAGGCCGGGCTGCCCCAGAACGAGCCCAAAATACTGGCTCGATGGGAAGAGCAGCGAATCTACGACCGCATCCGTGAAGTGCGTAAGGGCGCGCCGACCTATGTGCTGCATGATGGGCCTCCGTATGCCAACGGGCCCATCCATCTGGGAACGGCGATGAATAAATGCCTGAAGGACTTCATCGTGAAGTCGAAGAACATGGCCGGCTTCGATTCGCCTTACGTTCCGGGATGGGACTGCCACGGGCTGCCGATCGAAATCAAAGTGGATCAGATGTTGGGCGGCAAGAAACTCCAGATGGCCGCGGTCGATGTGCGCAGCGAGTGCAGGAAATACGCGGAAAAGTTTCTCGACCTGCAGCGCTCGCAGTTCAAGCGTATCGGCGTGTTTGGACGGTTTGACCGGCCTTATTCGACGATGACGCCACAGTATGAAGCGGCGGTGCTCGACATTCTGTATCGATTTCTCGAGAACGACTTCGTCTACAAAGGGCTCCGCTCGGTCTACTGGTGCGTGTTTGACGAGACGGCATTGGCAGAGGCTGAAGTCGAATATGAGAACCACACCAGCCCTACGGTATGGGTGAAGTATCCGTTTGCGGGAGACTCGGCTTCGCTCGATGCGGCGCTGCGGGGAAAGAAAGTTTCTACCATCATCTGGACCACGACCCCATGGACGCTGCCGGCCTCGATGGCAGTGGCGTTTCATCCCGACGAGGAGTACGTGGCGCTTGAAGCCGCCGAAGACGTTTTTATCGTTGGCGCGCGGCTGGCGTCCGTGGTACAGGAGAAGACCGGGTTGCAATCGGCTCGCGAGATCGCGCGCTTCCCCGGCCGCAAGCTGGAATATGCCGAGTTCAAGCATCCGTTTCTCGACCGCAAAGTCGTTGGCGTGCTAGCCGATTACGTCACCATGGACCAAGGCACGGGCGTGGTGCATACCGCTCCCGCGCACGGCGCTGAGGATTTTGTCACCGGCCAGAAGTACGAGATCGATCCGACCTGCAACGTGGATAAAGCGGGCATCATGCGCAACGGGCTGCCGGAGTATGAGGGCAAGCGGGTATTCGATGCGAATGCTCCGATCGTTGAACTGTTGAGGACACACGGCGTGCTGATGCATTCCGAAACAATGGAGCATTCGTACCCTCACTGCTGGCGGTGTCACAACCCGGTGATCTTCCGTGCGACCGAGCAGTGGTTCATCGGCATGGAGACGCCCATGAAAGGTGACCATCTTGGCGAGACCATGCGCAGCCGCACACTGGCTGAGATTGCGAAAGTGAAGTGGGACCCGGCCTGGGGCGAAGAGCGCATCTCGAACATGATCGCCACCCGTCCGGACTGGTGCATCTCGCGCCAACGAGTCTGGGGTGTTCCAATCGCGGTGTTTCTATGTGACAACTGCGGCAAGCCGGTGAATGATCCGCATATAAATCGCAAGGTGGTGCAGTTCGTTGCGCAACATGGTGCCGATGCCTGGTACACGCCGGAGGCCGACGCGATTCTTTCGTCGGGCCACAAGTGTGTGCATTGCGGCGGCATCAAATTCAAGAAGGAGACTGACATTCTTGACGTGTGGTTCGAGTCTGGATCGAGCCACGCCGCTGTACTTGGGCACGAACCGAATCTGCCCTGGCCTGCCGATCTTTATCTGGAAGGCGGCGACCAGCACCGCGGATGGTTCCACTCTTCCCTGCTCTGCGCTATCGGCTACGAAGGCAGCGCTCCCTATCGCATGGTCGCAACCAGCGGATGGACGCTCGACGAGCAGGGCCGCGCCCAGTCGAAATCGCTGGGCAACACGGTTGATCCGGTCGAGATCGCCGATACGCTGGGCGGCGAAATCGTGCGCATGTGGGTCGCGTCGGTCGACTTCCGCGAAGATGTTGCTTGCTCGCCGCAGATCATGCAGCGGGTGGCGGGAATCTATCGCGACATTCGCAACACGTTCCGCTTCATTCTTGGCAACCTCGATGGCTTTGACCCGGTGAAAGATGCGGTCACGTTCGCCGAGTTGCAGCCTCTGGATCAGTACATGCTGCGGCAGGCGATGGAGGTGTCGGCGGACGTGCAGCGGTCGTATGAAGAGTTCGCGTTTCATAAGATCTATCACCGCATCAATAATTTCTGCGGCGTGGAATTGAGCGCTTTCTACTTCGACGTATTGAAAGACCGGCTCTACACTTCCGGGCGCAGATCGGTGTCGCGGCGGGCGGCGCAAACTGCGATCTGGCGTATTGGCGAAGTGCTGGTGCGGCTGCTGGCGCCAATCATGAGTTTTACTTGCGAGGAAGTGTGGCAGTACTTGCCCTCAGTTGCCGGGAGACTGGAGAGTGTGCATCTGACGACCTTCCCGGAGGCGGCGGATCTGGTGGGCGCGAACGAAGCTGCAATCGCCGCCGATCCAAAACAAAATGATTCTCGACAAGCTGAAGACTGGAAGACGGTGCGGGCGGTCCGCGAATCGGTGCTGAAAGCGCTGGAAGAGGCGCGCAATCAGAAACTGATTGGAGGCAATCTGCAGGCGCAGGTTACGTTGACTGCGGTTGATCCGGTGTTCTCGGTGCTGGAGCGCTTTAAGAACGACTTGCGCTATTTCTTCATTGTGTCCGCTGTCGAAGTAAAAAAGGGGGCGGGGAACGGCGACTCGCCGGTTGTGGTCGAAGTCGGCAAAGCTCCTGGAGTGAAGTGCGAGCGCTGCTGGAATTTTTCAACCCACGTCGGGGAAGACAAGAAATATCCTACGGTTTGCGAGCGTTGCGGCGCCGTGCTTAAAGAAATTGAACGGGAGTGACCGCGGCTTGCGCGGACGCGATAAGCTGGAGTCATGTTCCACAAGTTCGTAGCATAAATCCATACTGTCATCCTGAGCGAAGCGAAGGACCTGTGCAACTTGCTCGCGGCGGTGGAATGCAGAGGTCCTTCGCTTCGCTCAGGATGACAACTTAAACTTATGTCGCAAATTCAAGAGACGCGGCATAGGTGAGCAACACAAGAAATCTTTCGGGTCATGCGTAAATATCATTTTCTGATCGCATTGTTCGTCGTCGCTCTCGATCGCGTCACCAAGGGGATGATCGCACACCGTCTTTCCTTGCACGATAGCATCATCGTCATTCCGGGATTTTTTCGCATCATCCACGCCGAGAACCCGGGAGCCGCGTTCGGTATTTTTGCGGATTCCCCTTCGCAATGGAAAGTCGGGCTGCTGATCGTCTTCTCGGTGATCGCACTGTTGATCGTCTCCCTGCTGCTCTGGAAGAACAGCCACACCCTGACCTCGACTGGAATCGGGCTGTCGTTGATTCTGGGTGGTGCGATCGGCAATCTCTGGGACCGACTGGTGAGCCGGCACGTGGTCGATTTTCTTCTCTTCTATATAGGACCGCACCAGTGGCCGGCTTTCAACGTGGCCGACAGCGCGATCGTCGTCGGAGCTGGGCTGCTGGTGTTCGAGATCCTGTTTACGAAGTCGCCCAGCCAGCAATCGGCATAGCTGGAACTACTTCTTCTTGACGGGCTCTCCCCACATCAATCGATGCCATGCGACAACCGTGGTCGGAAATACTGGCGTACCTTCGGCAACAATTACATAGCGGTCGCGAAGCGGATCGCGCCGGGAAACCACCTTCGTTTAACGCTCCGTGAAATAGATGTAGGCCAGGTTCTCTGCTCGTGACATTCGGTAGCTGGCGACACATATGTTCCGCGAGTGTCGTCGCTTCGCCGGGTTCGAGTGCCGGGCCCGCTGCCGCGCGGAAGCTCTCGCCGCCAGCGGTAGGAGCAACAGCAGTGCAAGGGGGACCCGCAGAATTCTCATGGCTTGCTCGGTGGCGGTTTTACGGCGTCCCGTATAGCTGTCGATAAACATTCGCATTACGCAGAATGGCCTGCACATATTCGCGGGTTTCGGTGAAGGGGATGGACTCTACGAACTCCTGCGGATCGCGGTAGTGGCCTTGTCCTAGCCAGTCTCCTACGCGGTCCGTACCGGCATTGTACGCGGCCAGGGCGTATTCGAATTGTCCGTTGTACTTGTCGACCATCTCTTTAAAATAGCGCGTGCCGAGTTCCAGGTTTACGGCCGGCGTAAACAGTTGCGGCGCGCTGTATCCCTTGAGCTTGACTTGTTTGGCTACGGTTTTCCCGGTCTTTGGCAGAAGCTGCATCAGGCCTACGGCGTTGGCGCGGGAGAGAGCTAACGCGTTGAACTCCGATTCCTGCCTTATCAGCGATGCCACTAGATAAGGATCGAGGCCATTCTGCTGCGAATATTTGCGCAGATCGGTCCAGTAGGCTTTGGGAAACAGCGCTTCCCAGTAGGGGCGCGGCAGGTCGGGAATATCGACGGCGAAATAGTTGGGCGTGGTGTGCTTCATGATCTGGATGCCACGATCGTAGCGGCCGAGTTCCTGATAAACGCGGGCCATCTCGGGGGGCGCCCAGGTTCCGCCCTCTTGGCTGGCGGCGGCCTGCAACTCGCGCACCGCTGCATCGGCTAGCCCGCCATTCGAGAGCAGACGCGCGCGTTCGACGCGCAGGTTGTCGTCGGGAGGATCGACCGCGGTAATTTTCCCCGTGGTCGGAAGGGGAGTAATGTGGTCGAGCAGCGTGTAGCGCACCAAATCTTCTTTCAGCGACGCTTCGGTTGCCGGGCCCTGCTTTGGCAAGCTTTCACCGCCACCGGGCAATGCTTTCAAGCGCTGCCTGCCGAACTCCGCATAATAGTAGTTGCGAAAGCGATCGGTGAGTTTCTGATAAAACGCCCGCGCCATGGCCGGGTTGCCATCTTCTTCGGCGAGACGCGCACGCCAGTACAAGGCGTTCGGAATTTCCGGGGAATCGGGATAGAGCGCAATTTGCTGTTCGAACTCTTGCCGCGCCTCATCCGTTCTCCCTTGGCGGAAGGTCAGCCACGCGGCCTTCCAGTGGGCGGAGGATGCACGCGCGCCATTCGGAAAGCGCTGCTGCAACTCGCGGTAGTAGTCGATGGCGTGATCATAATCGCGCTTCAGCAGATACATGTTTCCGGCGGAAAGCAGCGCTTGTTCGAGCCACGGGCTGGTGGGACCAAACAGCCGCAACTCGGTCAGAGTGTGTTGCACCGCCTCTTCATCGCTGGTGGAGCGCTCGGTCTCACTCAACAGGTAGAGACGGTGGGCCTCGGCATCTCCCGTCTGCACGCCCATAGCGGTCAGGATATGACGGGCTTCGCCGCTGCTGCCGCTCTTTTCGAGCGCTTCCGCCAGTGCCAACTGTATTTCGGGACGGTCCGCTGCCCCGACTTCTCCGATGAGATCGCGGTAATCATGAGCCGAGTCGCTATAGTGTTTGGATTTGAACAGGAGATCGGCGCGCGTGCGACGCTCGGCTGGAGAGCCGGAGATTCCGAGCTTGCGTAATTCCGCTCCCGCGGCATCCGCCTCGATGCTGTTGGGAAGGTTGAAGTAAAGGTTGCGGAAAGCGCTCGCCGCCTTTTCATTCTCGCCGGCGGCTTCGTAGGCGCGTCCGATGCCGAGTTCAATGTCACTGCGCAATGGAACACGGTCTTTTTCGAGCAGAGCCACTGCCTCCGGCGCGCGACCATCCTCGAGCAACGCGCTCGCATATACGAGGAGGGCATCACGGATCAGAAGCGAATCGGGAAAGTTCTTGCTGAAATCGGCAAGTGTGGAGAGCGCCTCGGCATTGTGCGCGGTTTTTAGGTAGGCGTCGCCGAGGTAGTAGGCAACGTAGTCTCCCAGTTCGCTGGCGCCGGCTTTGGCGCGGTTGAACGGGTCGATCGCTTTGGCGTAGTCGTGATCGAGCGTGTGGGCGTAGCCAATGGCGAGCCAGGCTAGGGCACCGGCATCGATATCGTCTTTGCCGGCGTGACGGCGCGCATAGGCTTCGACTCCGGCGTAAGCGGTGGGAGTGCGATCCTGCAACAACTGCTGCGCCATGGGACGCAGACTGGCGGAGGCGACAAAAGCCTGCCGCACGCGGCGTACGCGCGGAGAGACCGGATTGCGCTTTTTTCTCGTAGCGATAGTGTGGGTGCTGCTGGTGGTCGCGGCTTTTTTGGAAGCCGGTTTGGGGGATTCCGTGTTTTTGGCTGGCGCACGCTTAGCCGGCTCGCTCTTCGTCGGCGCGGGCTGGGCTGGCGTGCTCTCGATCGGCGTGGACGCCTGAGACTGGGCAACTGCGGGCTGCAAAAAACCGAGCCAGAGCAGGGAGAAAATTCCCGCGAAGACTGCAACTGCAAAACGGCGCACTCAAACCCTACCTAGTGCCGAAAGTTGGCACCCATGATGGAAAGATCATCTTCTGCCAGACTTCGTACTATTTCATTTTGAAAGTAATTAGCGGAAGCGGCAACGGTGTTCCCGTAACGTTTCTGGTACGTGGCCCGGCTTTTTTCGATCGCCTCTTTCAGACGGTCATAGAGATCCTTGTTCTTGCGGCCTTCGGCGACCTTGGCTTGATTATAGAGCTTGACCTCGTCTACCAGCAGGCGGGCAAAGCGCTGGGCTTTGCGGTGAACGTCCTGATCCTCGGGCGAGAGCGATGAAGCGAGGCCCTCGGGCGCTGTCTCGGGTGTCGCCTCGGCTTGCGCATCATCGATGGGCAGCGGCTCGGCTATCGTTGGAGTGGGAATTGGAGCCGCAGCTGCCGCGCTCGCCACTGGCGACGAGGCTTCGTGCGCCGATACCGACGCTGCCGCCGCCATGGCGTGGCCGGGAGCATGCGAGGCGAAGGGATCGTTGAAAGCCGACACGGTGTGGACTGGCGCCTGGGATGGAGCCGCCTCGGCTGCCGGGACGCCTGGGCTCTCGGCGTGTGCCTGGTTTTGCTTGCGAAGCGAGTTCACCTCGAGCCAGGCACTGGTGGAAAGCACGAGCAGTTCGAGCGAGCCGGCGTCGAGCAAACCAGCGCCGCTGGTGCCGGCGTCAGCGTAGACCAGCGCGGCCACTTTGTCTTTCAGAATCAGAGGGAGAATGCGGCCTTCTCCGCTGGCTGGGGCGCCAAAATCGCGCAGGAAACGCGAGTCCAGGTCGGCAACCATCGCGCTTGCCATTACGCGCTCACTGATGGCGCGAGATACGGCACGCGCTTTTTCATCGAGCTGGAAATCTTTCACTCCATCGCTATTGGCAAAGCCGCGGGCCTGCCATCCGGTGGCGTGGCTTCCCTTTACGACAAAGAGCGCGACTCGGGCGGCGTAGCGGGCAGTGGTATCGAGCAGGGCGCGCAGAATTTCCTTTTGCGAGGAGCCCAACTGGATTTCGGCTACGGCTCGCGCCAGATCTGCCGGACCGGATGCGGAACTTCCATTGTTGTTGCTGGGTTGGGCGGCCGGAGGATTGGCGGCAATTTCTTCCATCACCCGCTGGACGATCTCGGTGCGAAGTTGGGCCGCATGGCTGTCCAAAACCTGGCCAACCACTCGTTCCACAATTGGTTCAATCCAACCGTGCTCCTTCATTCGTGCTCCGAGGTAAAACTCTTTGTGGTAAAGCTCTTTATGGGGGAAGAAGGGAGTAACCCCTCTAAACTCTTATTATATGGCCCCTTGCGGGCGTTCTCGGACACCTTAGTACCTGCCCTACTGGGTACCTGCGGCTGCCCAACGCCACGCGTGGGATATTTTTCTGGCGTGCACTCATCAAAAGCACGCACGAAAACGCACCCACCAAGTACAATAGCACCGGGGCATGGTTCGCGCGGTCGGAAAAATCTGCATCAAGTTACGAATGAGTACCATCCAACCCAACATAGAGCAACCGGTCAGCGAAGAAATGCAGCTGGTCCGGCGAGCCAAGCGCGGCGACGATCACGCGTTTGAAGAACTAGTACGGCGCTATGATCGGAACGTTTTCCGCATTGCACAGCACATTACGCAAAATCGCGAGGACGCAGAAGATGTAGTTCAGGAAGCGTTCCTCAAGGCGTATAGCAACTTGGAAAAATTTCAGGAGCAGTCCAAGTTTTATACCTGGCTGGTGCGGATTGCGGTTAACGAAGCGCTGATGAAGTTGCGCCGGAGAAAACCGGAACGCACGGTTTCTCTGGACGAAGAAGTAAAAACCGAGGATGACTCGCTGCCCCGTGAGGTTGCGGATTGGAGCCCCAATCCAGAACAGATGTACAACCAAGCGGAGCTGCGGGACATTCTGACGCGCACTATTCAGGGATTGCCGGCGGGATTCCGGACGGTGTTCGTGCTACGTGATGTGGAAGGCCTCTCGACGGAAGAGACGGCCGACGCGCTGGAGTTGAGCATTCCGGCGGTGAAGTCGCGGTTGCTGCGAGCGCGCCTCCAATTGCGCGAACGGCTGAACCGCTTCTTTCAGAAAAAGGCGAGTGGAGATGGCGACCAGTGAAGTGTTCTGAATTTTTAAACGAGCTGACCAACTACCTCGACGGCGCGCTGGACGCCCGGACCAAGACCGAACTCGATGATCACCTGGCGTGGTGTCACAACTGCTACGTCGTCTGCGATACCACTCGCAAGACCATCGAAATCTACCGCAATTCGGAACTTTACGAGTTGCCCGACGATCTGCGCACCCGGCTCCGAACGGCGATCATGAGCAAATGTTCGGGGCACAAGAAGGCCGACCCGCCCAGCAGTTGAAGCGCGGAGTCGATCTTCGCGATCCTCCTGATTATTCTTCGTGCTCTTCCTGTGGTTCCTTGCTGTCGTTTCCGAAGATGCCTGCTGATGCCTGCAGGAGCACTGGGTCTTCCCGCCTGGGCGGGATTCTCGGACGTTTCGTTTCGCTGGATATAGAATTGCGCATGAGTAGAACGGGAAGGCTCAGTGTCACGGACGGCATGGCGCCCATGCGTTTCGAATTGTTGCTTGCTGCCAACTCCGACTACGCTTACGTTGCACTGGAACTGTTAAAAGGTAAGGTGAGGTCGATATGAAACCATTTTTGGCTGTGGCTTGCTGCTGCTTCGCTCTGTCGTCCTTAGCTCACTCTGCGACCGCTACCCAAACGTTTCCCACCTCGGCGGGAGAGGTCAAGATCACTCCGCTCTATCACGCCAGCACGCTGATCGAGGCGGGAGGAAAAATTATCTACCTCGACCCGGCTAAACCAACCAAGCTCGCCGGGCTACCAAAAGCGGACCTTATTCTGATTACCGATATTCACCAGGACCACATGGATCCGGCTTCTATTGCCGAAATCAGCAAGGCTGGGACGGAGATTTTCGCTCCGCCCGCGGTGGTGGTGACGGTCACGACTGCCGCGCCGATTGCTAATGGTGAAACTAAGAAGTGGCAGGGCTGGACTATTGAGGCCATACCCGCCTACAACCTCACGCGCGGGCCCGCCCCTGGCAAGCTCTACCACGACAAAGGCCGCGGCAATGGATACGTGCTCACCAACGGCGGCGTGCGCTTCTACTTTTCGGGTGACACGGAAGGGGTTCCTGAAATGCGCGCGCTGAAGAATATCGACGTGGCGTTCGTGTGCATGAATCTGCCGTATACCATGCCCCCTGAGGAAGCGGCGGTTGCGGTGAAGGCGTTTCATCCTACGATCGTGATTCCGTATCACTACCACGGGTCGGATCTCGCCGTGTTTAAGAAAGGGCTGGAGGGAACGGGGATTGAGGTGCGGTTGCTGGAGTGGTATCCGCAGTAGGCGGGATTAGTGCGCGTGGGCGGAATAGCCGTTCTTGTGAGATTCCAGCACTCGCGTGCGATCATCCAGTCTTCCTGGGCGTGAATGACCAGGACGCGGACGGTCGCATCGGGCGCGGAGATGTCTTTATCATTATCATTGTCCATAGGCGATTGAGCGTTTTTTCCCGCGTCGAGCTTCAGGCCGAGGAAAGCAAAATTGGCGCACGTGGCGGCGCGAACTTCGGGTGAGTTTTCGCCGACTCCCGCGGTGAAGACGATTGCATCGACTCCGCCGAGCACGGCAATCATGGCGCCGATTCCGGATTGCAGTCGATGGACATACATATCAAGCGCCAGTTTTGCGCGCGCCAATTTTACGGGGTCGTTTTTTACGCGATCGTTGCCGTTCTTGCTGGCGGCTAGAACCTCGCGCATGTCGCTGGAGATGCCGGAGATGCCGAGGAGTCCCGACTTTTTGTTGAGCACGTCGTCGAGTTGCTCGTCCCGGAAGTGTCTCCGGCGCATTAGGTAAGTTAGAACACCGGGGTCGACCGAGCCGGAGCGCGTGCCCATCATCAGACCCTCTAGCGGCGTGAACCCCATCGTCGTATCTATGCTCTTCCCTTCCCGAATCGCGGTCAGCGAGCAGCCATTGCCCAAGTGGCACGTCACTAGTTTGAGGGAATTTGGATTCTTCTTACCGCCCAGCGACTGCACGGCACGCTCGGCGCAATATTGATGATTGATGCCGTGGAATCCATAGCGGCGAATTCCCTGCTCGAACCATTCGTAGGGACCGGGATAGGTCTTTGCCGATAACGGCATGGTGCGATGGAAGCCAGTGTCAAAGACAGCGACCTGCGGCACCGGACCCAGCAATTTCGCGACAATCTGCATGCCTTCGAGTTCGGCGCGGTTGTGGAGCGGCGCAAAAACGGAAACGCTTTCGATCGCCGACTTGACTTCGGCGGTCACGAACGCGGGCTCGAAATGGTTTGGACCACCGTGGACTACGCGGTGCCCTACTACATCGATTTCGGAAGGACTGGAAATCACTTGCGTCTCTCCGCTCCACAGGCTCTGGAGCAGGCGGCTTGATGGCTTCCCCGCGGGACGCCACGCCTGCCAGCTCTTCCTTTCGGGAAATTCCTCGGGAATTCTTGATCGAGTACTCAGCCTTGCCATCGACCCACTCGATCTTGCCTTCCCAGAACGAAGTTGGTGGATCGGCTGGGAGCGTATCTCCAATTTCGTAGAGACAGCTCTTCTGGCTGCTGGAACCGGAGTTGAGGACGAGCACTTTCATTAGTACGGCCACGTCCAGTCGCGGATTTCCGGCATATCGTCTCCGTGTTCGTGGATGTATTGTTTGTGCTCGACCAGCTGGTTGCGCAGCAACTGCTTGAAGTGGCCTCCGATTTTCTGCAGTCTGGGAACGCGATCGACCACATCTCCGGCCAGGTGGAAGCGGTCGAGATCGTTCATCACCGTCATGTCGAACGGGGTAGTGGTCGTGCCCTCTTCTTTATAGCCGCGCACGTGGAGATTGTCGTGATTGTGGCGGCGATAGGTGAGGCGGTGAATCAGCCAGGGATAGCCGTGATAGGCGAAGATAACCGGCTTATCGACCGTGAACATGGAATCGAAATCGAGATCGGAGAGACCGTGCGGATGCTCGCTCGACGGCTGAATGGTCATCAGATCGACGACGTTCACTACGCGAATCCTGATGTCGGGAAAATGTTGCCGCAAGAGATCGACTGCGGCCAGGGTTTCGCAGCGTGGGGACGTCGCCGGCGCAGGCCATCACGACGTCGGGCTCGGCTCCCTTGTCGGTGCTTGCCCACTCCCAGATGCCGATGCCGGTGGTGCAGTGTTCGATGGCCGACTCCATGTCGAGAAACTGCAGCGCGGGTTGCTTGCCGGCGACGATCACATTGACGTAGTGGCGGCTGCGCAGACAATGATCGGCGACGGAAAGCAGACAATTGGCGTCGGGCGGGAGGTAGACGCGGACGATGTCGGCCTTCTTGTTCACCACGTGATCGATGAAGCCGGGATCCTGATGAGTGAATCCGTTGTGATCTTGCCGCCAGACGTGAGAAGTCAGCAAATAGTTGAGTGATGCGATGGGACGCCGCCACTCGATCTCGCGGGTAACTTTCAGCCACTTGGCGTGCTGGTTGAACATGGAATCGATGATGTGGATAAAGGCTTCGTAGCAGGAGAAGAAGCCATGACGGCCGGTGAGCAGATAACCTTCCAGCCAGCCCTGGCACATGTGCTCACTTAGCATCTCGAGGACGCGACCTTGCTGCGAGAGATGTTCGTCTACCGGGAGGATCGGTTCCATCCAGAGCTTGTCGGTAGCTTCATAGAGGGCTTCCAGACGGTTGGAGGCGGTTTCATCGGGGCCGAAGACGCGGAAGTTTTTGGAGTCGGCGTTGAGCTTCATCACGTCGCGCAGAGAATCCGCCGAGCACACGCGTGGCTTCGGCATTTTCGGTGCCGGGCTTCGGAACTTTGACGGCATAATCGCGAAAGTCAGGCATGACCAAATCGCGCAATAGTATGCCGCCGTTGGCATGCGGATTCGCTCCCATCCTGCGATCGCCTTTGGGAGCCAAGTTCCGCGAGTTCGGGAATGAATTTGCCGTTCTCGTCAAATAATTCCTCGGGGCGATAACTTTTCATCCAGTCTTCGAGAATCTTCAGGTGCTCCGGCTTTTGCAGGTCAGCCACTGGGACTTGATGCGCACGCCATGTGCCTTCTACTTGCTTTCCATCGACAAACTTCGGTCCAGTCCAGCCCTTCGGACTGCGCAGGACGATCATCGGCCAGACGGGCATCGGCCCGGCGGGCAGGCTCGCGTCTCCTCCGCTCGAATTCTCTCCACTGCGGGCGTGTTCTTGAATCGATCGAATTTCGTTGACTACCGTGTCCAGGGTTGCGGCCATGAGTTGATGCATCGCTTCGGGTTCGTGTCCCTCTACGAAATACGGTTTCCAGTGGTGGCCGGTGAAGAACTGGGTGAGCTCTTCGTCGTTCATCCGTGCAAGCACGGTTGGATTCGCGATCTTGTAGCCATTGAGATGGAGAATCGGCAGCACGGCACCGTCACGCACCGGATTCAGAAATTTATTGCCGTGCCAGCTGGTCGCCAGCGGCCCAGTTTCGGACTCGCCGTCTCCGACGACGCAACAGGCGAGCAGGTCGGGGTTGTCGAACACGGCGCCGCACGCGTGCATGATCGAATAACCTAGTTCTCCGCCTTCGTGGATGGAGCCGGGAGTTTCGGGGGCGGCGTGACTGGGAATTCCTCCGGGAAAGGAAAACTGTTTGAACAGCTTCTGCAGGCCCTCTTCGTTTTGCGTGATGTTCGGATAGAACTCGCTGTAGGTGCCCTCGAGGTACGTGTTCGCGACGAGTCCGGGGCCGCCGTGGCCGGGACCGGCGAGGTAGATGACATTCAGATCGTGGTTCTTGATCAGGCGATTGAAATGGACGTAGATGAAGTTCAGACCGGGGGTGGTTCCAAAATGTCCTAGCAGACGCGGCTTGATGTGCTCGATTTTCAGCGGCTCGCGGAGCAGCGGATTGGCGTAGAGATAAATCTGGCCTACGGAAAGATAGTTGGCGGCGCGCCAGTAGGCGTCGATCTTGCGCAGTTCTTCCGTGGTTAGAGGCTGGGTCGGAAATGCCGTGCTGCGTGGAGTTTACTGCGGCTGGGGGAGTCATCGAAATCCTGCCTTTCGATTGCACGGCTGTTTTCTATTTTAGTTTCCTGGAGTCGGGTTCGCCAGCAAGGTGATGCTCATCACACAGGAGCGTAGCGCCCGTCATGGCTGGCAATGTTGCGGGGATTGAGACTGAAAGGTAAGTTGAGGACGGGAGGCGACTGTCATGATGATGTTGTATCGTCTCGTTCGGCTGATTGAGACCCACTCCGAAGCGCTGGCCGCTAGCCTTCTCGATCGAGTGCAGAATTCCGAGTTGACCCCAAGCTATCAAAACGTCCCGAGCGCAGAGCTGAAAGAACCGGGTGTATGAGATCTACCGTCATCTGGGGGAGTGGCTGGTCGGCAAGGATGAATCCTACCTGGAGCAGCGCTATTTGCAGATTGGGGCGCGGCGGGCCAGCCAGCGGGCGCCTCTGAGTGAGGTCATCTGGGTGATCGTTTTGACCAAGGAAAACTTGTGGGAGTTCATCAAGAAGGAAGCGGTTTTGGAGCGCCCGGTGGAAGTGTTCGGTGAACTGGAAATGCTGCAGCTACTGGAGAAGTTCTTTGATCGAGCAATTTACTATGCGTCGGTCGGGTACGAACGGGCGACCGCGGAACAGGCTCTCAGCGCAGCGAGCGCACCATCCAAAAAGGAACGCATAAAGCGTCACGAGTGATTCTGATCACATAGGTTCGTGACTTCCGTCCTATGGGTCAGGCCTGACATCCTCCAAGCTATCCTGGAGGAGGTCAGGTCATGTCACATAAAGACCGCGACATCCTTGAAATCCTGCGGTTCGAGTTGAAATTCCTGGAAGAGGGCGGGTATGCTTGCTCGCCGCATGCGCCATGGCGGGCCCCATACATTTTTGAAGATTCTCCAAGCTGCCTGAATTTCGAGGATTCCACCCGGCCGCATCCCTGCAGCGAATGCCTGCTGACGCAACTTGTTCCCGCAGAATTCCGCGAGCAAGAGTTGCCGTGCCGATTCATTCCGCTGAACGACAAAGGTCAGACGGTCGACTCCCTGTACCGAACCGGCACACAAGCAGAGATAGCGGAGGCGCTTCGCGACTGGCTACTGCCGGGAGATCGGCCGGATCGAAACGGAACGAACACAAGCGCGTACGGGCTAGCTGAGTTCTGGAATCGCGCGGACGCGGAGCAGAAAGTGGTCATCCGGTGGTCAGGAGTTGACCATTTTTTCCAGCGCGGCTTTGTTGCGGATCAGTCAGAGTGGCGCCCTTCAACTGCACCAATTGCCGTTTCTTGAATTCAGAGAACAAGCGGCTAACGGTTTCGCGGGTAGTGCCGATCATTTCAGCGATTTCCTCATGGGTAAGCGTCAGCTTCACTTGCAGAGGGTCGCCATTGCCCGGTGTATTGGACCATCCCAGCAGTAATTTTGCGAGTCTCTCGGACGGGGAGTTGGTGAGTCCCAGGGTGCGGATCCCTTCATACACCGTGTAGTAATCGCGGCTTAGCTGCTCCGCCACTCGCAGAGCTACTTCACCATGCTCACGCAAGAAGTGCAGCAAGGCATCGCGGGTGATGAAATTTGCCTGGCCAGGCTCGATCATCTCGGCGGTCACTTCGTAAGGCCGATTGGAAATGGTGGCATTGAGCCCAAGAACATCTCCGGCTTCCGAGATCGTGGTGATGACGGTTCTGCCGCCAGCCGAGGACGTCGAAAGCTTCGCTCTCCCGGTGCAAAGCACAAATACACCACGTGGCAACTGTCCCTCGATAAACAGCATGGCGGACTTTGGATAGATCGCGGTGGATTTGATCTCATTCAACCTCTGCAGCGCGACCACGGGCAGATTGCAGAACAAATGTTCCTCCCGCGCCGGGCAGGTGAGGCAGTTGTCGAGGATATTCAGGCCGTAGGGAGCGCGCAATCAGCACCGCTTTCAGGGCCGATTGTATCACTGACGGTGTGATCAGAATCACGAAAAGGGGTGACTCGAAACATGGCCAGCAAAGCTTCTGCGAGGAGAATCCGTTACAGCCCCTGCTAGAGATGGCCTGTGACTTTGAAGTGCGGGAACGCAAAGGAAGGTGACAACACCATGGAAGAAAAACATCGGTTTCTAGTAGTTGCGTGGTGGGCCTCTGGACGGACTGGCCTGGCAAAATCCAGTTCCGCGCCCAATGCGATCCATTTCACTTCGCCGCCTGCTTTTGGCGGTTTGGAAGGCAGGTGGACACCTGAGGACTTGCTGCTGTGCGCGGTCTCCAGTTGCTATACGACTACATTTCGGACGCTCGCAGATTACTCGAAGCTTGAGTACACCGACCTGCAGGTGGAAGTGGAAGGACGATAAGCAAGGCTGACACCGGATACAGCTTCGGCGAAGTGCTCATTCGCGCGAATCTGGTGATTCCGCAAGAAGAGGAACAGGCGCGGGCCATCAAGCTCTTGCATAAGGCCAAGGGACTATGCCTGGTGTCACGTGCGCTCTCGGTCGCACAGAAGTTTGAACCGCACGTGCAGTTGGGTGAACGACAAGTGGAAGTTAGCCATGCTTTGCCAGTTACGGGCAAAGTAGAGTTATCGATGAAACACGAAAGTGGAATGGTTGTCGTGCTTATGGGAGTTGCGATGACTTGGTTCATCACGGAAAAGGTGACAGCCCCAAGGATGCGGTCACCTTTTCCAAAAGAATTCCTTTGGAGGCTTTTATGCAAACGGTGGAGTCGGGTACGCGGATCGCCGTCAAGACACGTCTTGTTTGCCACTGACTTTTCGCCGTGCTCGAATGCGGCGTTACCTTACGCCGTGGCGGTTGCGCGTCGGTATGGGGCTACATTACATGCGGCCTTTGTCAAACCTAACGACGCCGATCTGTTGTTCATGTCGCCGGAAACCTGGCCGGCGGTCATGGAGGAAGAAGACAAGAGGATAAAGCTTCATATCGAAGAACTTGAGAAGCAGATCCAGGGGCTGCCCCACGAAGTGCTGACGCCAAAAGGCAAGGTCGCGGATGCACTCGCCCGGATCGTCGAAGAACACGAGATTGATTTGCTCGTGCTCGGCACTCACGGCCGTTCCGGCGTTGGAAAGCTATTCCTGGGCTCGGTCGCTGAGGAAATCTTTCGGCGCGCTGCTTGTCCGGTGCTTAGCGTAGGACCGAATGTGTCCTCGAAACCGAAAAACGGGATTCAGTTTCACAATATTGTGTTCGCGACCGATTTCAGTGAAGACTCCCTCGCGGCGTTGCCTTACGCCATCTTCTTAGCTGAGGAAGATCAGGCACAACTGGCACTGCTGCACGTGATCGAGCAACCCGCCGCTGGCATCGCGGACCTGGAAGAAGTGAAGGAGTCCCTAATGCGGCGTCTGCGGGAACTGGTGCCCCCTGAAGCCGAACCATGGTGTCATGCGGAATTTTTGCTGGAGTGCGGACGTCAATTTGCACCGCCTGTGGAGCAAATTGTCGAGGTCGCGGGAAATCACGCAGCAGACTTGATCGTTCTAGGTGTGCGCCCCGTGCATGGCGCACTGGGGCTGGGCACGCACCTGGCCAGCACCACGGCCCAGATATTGGCTCAGGCCGTGTGCCCGGTGCTCACCGTGCGTGGCGAATGCGCCAAGTGAGGCAACGGTAGTACCGTGACCGGAATGAGTCGCACGGTGGAGGGACGGGCGTCTCGCGCGTCCCTCTGGCCCGCACTGTGACCTAGCAGATCGGAGCGTACGCTATTCGTCACGGTGCTCACGGTTCGCATTTGCGCAGCTCAGCGGTAGCTGGAACTCTGGGGGCTGAATGAAAATCTGAGCCACTGCCTGTAATCTATGATCAGCGCGACGGTTTGTGCCGCGACGGTTTGAGGACGAGGAGCTTTTATGAGTCCGACGGAGACTGGCCTGGTGGGACGACCGCCGAATGAAGAGAAGCAGACAGCGCAACAAAGGTACGGCCTGGACCCGATGTTCGCTCCCGGGTCGGTGGCCGTCATTGGCGCGACTAGTCGCCCCGGCACCGTCGGGCGCTCCGTTCTGGAAAACCTGCTCCACAGTAAGCTTCATGGAAAAGTGTATGCCGTCAACGCGAACCATCCGGAGGTGCTGGGGCTGAAATCGTATGCGAGCGTTCGCGACATCCCTAAAGCAGTGGACCTAGCCATCGTTGCCACCCCGGCAGCGACGGTCCCGCAGATCATTGAAGAGTGTGTGGATGCGGGCGCCAAGTCCGCGATTGTGATTTCCGCTGGATTCAGGGAACGTGGCGCGGAAGGCATCGCACTCGAAGGGCAAATTCAAGAAAAGTTGCGGCGCAGTAACATGCGCCTGATTGGCCCCAACTGCCTGGGCATTATGAACCCGACGAACGGGCTGAATGCCACTTTCGTCAAAGAGGCGCCCAAGGCGGGCAACGTCGCGTTCCTGAGTCAAAGTGGAGCCCTCTTGGTGGCGATCCTCGACTGGAGCGCGCGCGAGCAAGTTGGTTTCAGCGCGATCGTTTCTACCGGCTCGATGCTGGATGTTGATTGGGGCGACTTGATCTACTACTTTGGCGACGACCCGCACACCAAGAGCATCCTGATCTACATGGAATCGGTGGGAGACGCGCGGTCATTCTTGTCGGCAGCGCGTGAAGTGGCACTGAGCAAGCCGATTATCGTGATCAAAGCCGGCCGCTCGGAAGCGGCCTCGCGGGCTGCAGCTTCGCACACCGGCGCGCTCACGGGCAGCGACGAAGTGCTCGACGCAGCCTTCCGCCGCTCGGGAGTTTTGCGCGTCCACAATATCGCAGACCTTTTCTATATGGCGGAAGTACTCAGCCGACAGCCTCGCCCCAAGGGCCCGCGGCTTACGATTCTGACCAATGCGGGCGGGCCTGGGGTATTGGCCACCGACTCTCTGGTGGCTAATGGTGGGGAACTGGCTGAGCTTTCTCCGGAGAGTTTGCACCGCCTGGATGAGTTCCTTCCACCGCACTGGAGTCATAGCAATCCGATCGATGTTCTCGCCGATACCGATTCAGAGCGCTACGCACGCGCCCTTGAAATTGCTTCGCAAGACCCGAACAGCGATGGACTGCTGGTCATCCTTGTGCCGCAAGCGATGGCCGACCCTGCGCAGGTCGCGGAACGCATGAAACCTTATGCCAAGGGAACGAAGCCCGTGCTCGCCACCTGGATGGGAGGAAACAGCGTTGCCGCTGGAGAAGCTATTCTGAATTCGGCGGGTATTCCGACGTTTTCTTATCCCGACACCGCCGCGCGGGCTTTCACTTATATGTGGCGATACACGTATAACCTGCGCGGGCTGTACGAGACTCCCTTACTGGCTGAGCAATCTGAGGTGGAGGGCGAATCGCGCAATCAGGTCGAGCAGATCATTCAGAATGCGCGAAAGAACGGCCGCGTTCTGCTCAACGAGTTGGAATCGAAGCAGTTGTTGTCGCTATATGGCGTCCCCGCGGTGGAAACGCGGGCTGCGGCTAGCGAGGACGAGGCGGCTGCGATTGCTGCGGAGATTGGCTTTCCGGTGGTGCTCAAGGTCTTCTCCGAAACCATCACGCACAAGACGGACGTGGGCGGCGTCAAGCTGAACTTGCGCGATGAAGCGGCGGTGCGTTCTGCCTATCGCGCCATCCAGTCTTCGGTGGCGGAGAAAGCTGGCTCGGGCCAATTGTCCGGGGCCGCGTTTTCTGGAGTAACCGTGCAGCCGATGGTAAAGCTGGATGGATACGAATTGATCCTCGGCAGCAGCATCGACCCACAGTTTGGGCCAGTCATCCTATTCGGCTCTGGTGGGCAGCTGGTCGAAGTGTATCGCGACCACGCGCTGGC
Source organism: uncultured Acidobacteriaceae bacterium (assembly GCA_963730845.1). Taxonomy (GTDB): domain Bacteria; phylum Acidobacteriota; class Terriglobia; order Terriglobales; family Acidobacteriaceae; genus Acidiflorens. Next base: position 446,645 of record CAVSTM010000012.1, read on the forward strand.
GCTTCCACCGCTGAACACGACGCTGGCACAAAGAATGATGGAGCAGACCCGAGTCTTCACCGCGCTGAAAGGCGTCCGCGGGCGCAAGCCGGTCAACCTGGCGGCACTGGAGAACCTGTTGGTGCGCTTCAGCCAGCTTGTGCTCGAACAGCGGTGGATTGCGGAAATTGACATCAATCCGCTGCTGGCTTCACCGGAGCGCTTGCTGGCTCTCGATGCCAGAATCGTGTTGCACGGACCTGGCGTAACCCTCGACCAGTTGCCCAAGGCTGCGATCCGTCCCTATCCGCGGCGGTATGTCTCGTCCTGGACGATGAAGGATGGAACTCAGGTGACTATCCGGCCGATCCGACCCGAAGACGAACCGCTGATCGCCAAGTTTCACGAGACGCTTTCCGATCGCAGCGTCTATTGGCGGTACTTCTGCTCGCTTAGCTTGAGCCGGCGCGTTGCACATGAGCGGCTGTTGCGCATCTGTTTTGGCGATTACGACCGCGAAATGGCGCTGGTCGCCGAGCACACCGACCCCGGCACGGGAGAACAGCGGATTCTTGGGGTTGGGCGGATGAACAAACTTCACTCCAGAAATGAAGCGGAAGTCGCGGCGCTGGTTACTGATAAGTATCAAAAGCTGGGGTTGGGACATGAATTGCTGCGGCGCGTCGTCCAAATTGCCCGCGATGAGAAGGTAGGACGCGTATCGGCGGAAATGTTGCCCGACAACATCGCGATGCAGGCCGTGTTTAGACGGTTGGGCTTTCGTATTAAAGCGGATGAGGATTTGAGTTCGCTGTTTGCAACCATGGACCTCTGAGTACTTTCACCCCGTTGTCATCTCGCACGTAGTCTGCAGTTCGCAGCAAGACTGCAGATCCCTCACTTCGTTCGGGATGACAAGAATTGGCATTTTCCGCTTGTGACGTGTATCACACGTGCCTGTGAGCCATGTCCCCGACAATATTGCTTCGGTCCTTCATTCTCCTTATAGAGCTTTTCCCTCAGATCGGTCGGGGCTATAGAGAAGTTCATAAGGGGATGCCATGAAGCGTAAGTTCAAGACCATGGACGGCAACGAGGCAGTCGCGAATGTCGCGTATCGCCTCAGTGAAGTCATCGCCATTTATCCCATCACACCATCGTCGAACATGGGCGAATGGGCCGACCAATGGTCGTCGGAAGAGGTGCCGAATATCTGGGGTAGCGTTCCCCACGTGATCGAAATGCAAAGCGAAGGCGGCGCTGCCGGAGCCGTGCATGGCGCGCTGCAGACCGGAGCCCTGTCCACGACCTTCACGGCTTCGCAAGGGCTGCTGCTGATGATCCCTAATATGAACAAGATCGCAGGCGAACTTACGCCTACGGCATTTCACGTCAGCGCGCGCACGGTTGCAACTCACGCCCTCTCGATCTTTGGCGATCACTCGGATGTGATGTTCTGCAGAACAACGGGATTTGCAATGCTCTCGTCGAACTCGGTGCAGGAGGCCATGGACCTGGCGCTGGTGGCGCACGCGGCCACGCTTGACACCCGCATTCCTTTCCTGCATTTTTTTGACGGCTTCCGCACCTCGCATGAAGTCAACAAAATCGAGATGCTCACCGAAGACGACATGACCGCCCTCATCGACATGGATCGGGTCGTCGAGCATCGGCAGCGGGCACTATCTCCGGATCATCCGGTATTGCGCGGAACGGCGCAAAATCCTGACGTCTATTTTCAGGCTCGTGAAGCCTGCAATCCTTTCTATGACGCGTGTCCGGATAAGGTGCAGGCGGTGATGGACAAGTTTTCGCAGGTGGTGGGGCGTTCGTATCACTTGTTCGACTACGTGGGCGCGCCGGATGCGGAGCGCGTGATCGTCATGATGGGCTCGGGTGCGGAGACTGCGCATGAGACCGTCGACCATTTGAACCTTAGCGGCGAGAAGGTTGGCTTGCTGAAAGTGCGGCTGTACCGGCCGTTCTCGGTGAAGCGATTCCTTGAGGCGCTGCCCGCGACCGTGCGGAAGATTGCGGTGCTTGATCGGACCAAGGAAGCTGGCGCGGGGAGAGAGCCGCTGTATCTTGACGTGGTCAGCGCGATTCAGGAAGGAATCAAGCTGGGCTATGGAACGCTGAAGGCAGCGCCGGAAACGATCGGGGGGCGTTACGGTCTCTCCTCCAAAGAATTCACGCCGGCTATGGTGAAAGCGGTTTATGACAACCTGGCGGCGGCGCAACCTACGGACCACTTCACCGTTGGCATTCGGGACGACGTGAGCCATACGAGTCTGGATTATGACTCCGAATTTTCCATTGAGCCCGAGAGCGTGGTGCGAGCTATGTTCTACGGCCTGGGCGCGGACGGAACGGTGGGAGCGAATAAGAACTCGATCAAGATCATCGGCGAAAACACTGACAACTACGGGCAGGGGTACTTCGTCTACGACTCGAAGAAGTCGGGTGCGATGACGGTTTCGCATCTGCGTTTCGGACCGCAGCCAATCCGATCGAGCTACCTGATTTCGAAGGCGAACTTCGTGGCTTGCCATCAGTGGATTTTTCTTGAGCGCTACGACATGCTCGGCACGCTGGTGCCGGGCGGTGTTTTCCTGCTTAATAGTCCTTTTAATAAGGACGAGGTCTGGAACCATCTGCCGCGCGAAGTGCAGACGCAACTGATTGCCAAGAAGGCTCGCTTCTTCATCATTGACGCGTATCAGGTGGCGCGCGACACCGGCATGGGCTCGCGCATGAATACGATTCTGCAGACTTGTTTTTTCGCCATCTCGAAGGTTCTGCCTCGCGATCAGGCGATTGAAGCGATTCGCGAGTCCATCCGCTACACCTACGGCAAGAAGGGTGACGAGGTGGTACAGCAAAACCTGCGCGCTGTGGATGAAACGCTGGCCCACATGTTCGAAGTCAGTGTGCCCGAAAAAGTCACGAGCAAAACCGAAATGCCCGCCGCATTCGCTGCGGGAGCTCCCGAGTTTGAGCGCCATGTGCTGGGCGTAATCTACGCTGGCCACGGCGATGAGATTCCCGTGAGCGCTTTCCCCGTGGACGGAACTTTTCCCACCGGCACCGCGAAATGGGAAAAACGAAACATCGCGCTTGAGATTCCTGCTTGGGATACGAAGGTCTGTATTCAGTGTGGCAAGTGCGCTATGGTCTGCCCCCATGCGGTGATCCGCATCAAGGTCTACGACTCGAAAGAACTGGAGGGCGCGCCCGCGACTTTCAAGTCTTCCGACACGCGAGACAAGGAATGGGCGGGCTTAAAGTACACCATTCAGGTTGCACCGGAAGACTGCACTGGATGCGGGATTTGCGTTGATATCTGTCCGGCTAAGAACAAGAGCGAAGTCCGCTTGAAGGCGATCAACATGGTGCCACAGCCGCCGCTGCGCGAGCCGGAGCGCGAGAATTGGGACTTCTTTCTTAAGATTCCGGAACTGGATCGGCGGAAGATCAAAGTCACGAATATCCGCCAGCAACAGGTGCAGGAACCTTTGTTTGAATTCTCAGGAGCTTGTTCGGGATGCGGCGAGACGCCTTATTTGAAGCTAGTGTCGCAGCTCTTTGGGGATCGTTCGGTGATCGCCAATGCGACTGGATGCTCTTCGATCTACGGCGGGAACTTGCCGACCACGCCTTGGGCTAAGAATGGCGACGGACGCGGACCCGCTTGGTCGAATTCGCTGTTTGAGGACAACGCCGAATTCGGCTTGGGTTTCAGGCTATCCATTGACAAACAGACGGAATTCGCGCGTGAGTTGGTGCGGCGTTTATCTGCTCCTATCGGAGAAGAGCTGGTCACGGCCTTGCTGGCGGCCCCGCAGAAAGACGCGGCGGACATTTTCGAGCAGCGGCAGCGCGTCGAACTGCTGAAGGAAAAGCTGCGGAGTGTGAACTCTCCGGATGCCAAGCAACTGCGTGCGCTTGCCGACATGCTGGTGAAGAAGAGCGTTTGGATCGTGGGCGGCGATGGCTGGGCTTACGACATCGGCTACGGCGGTCTGGACCACGTGCTGGCCAGCGGACGCAACGTGAACGTCCTGGTGCTCGACACCGAGGTCTATTCCAACACCGGCGGGCAGGCGTCGAAATCCACGCCTCGCGCTGCCGTGGCCAAGTTCGCGGCGGGAGGCAAACCGGGACCGAAGAAAGATCTGGGGCTGATGGCGATGAGCTATGGCAATGTCTATGTGGCGAGCGTGGCCATGGGCGCCAAGGACGAACACACGCTCAAGGCTTTTCTGGAAGCTGAAGCCTACGACGGACCCAGTATCATCATTGCTTATTCGCACTGCATTGCCCACGGCATCGACATGACGACGGCAATGTCGGACCAGAAGGTCGCGGTCGATTCGGGACAGTGGCTGCTCTATCGCTATCATCCGGAGCGGACGCTTGCCGGGGAGAATCCGTTGCTGCTTGATTCCCGGACTCCGACACGCAAAGTCAAAGACTGGCTGCTGCAGCAGACGCGCTTCAAGATGCTCCAGAAGAGTCACCCCGAACACGCCAAACTTCTGTGGCAGGAGGCGCAGCAGGATGCCGAAACTCGCTATCGTATGTACGAGTATCTGGCGCAACGCAAGACAGGGCAGGCTGCGGCTCCGGCGGAGGGGCGGCATGATCCGCCGGTGGTGATGGAGACCGGGAAATCTTAACCAAAGGGAGCACAGAGGAACACCGGGGAAACCCTATGTACCCTGCACGAAGAGGAAACATCATGGATCTCAGAACTAAATATCTTGGCATGCAGTTGCGCACACCGCTGGTCGCCTCGGCATCTCCGCTGTCGCAGGAAATCAGCGGAATCCGCGCTCTTGAAGATTCCGGCGCTTCGGCCGTTGTGCTCTATTCCCTGTTCGAGGAGCAACTGCATCAGGAGGCGCTTGATCTTGAACTCCACCTCAACGCGGGTACGGAGAGTTTTGCCGAATCACTTACTTACTTTCCCCACACGAGCGAATTCCACACTGGTCCCGAGGGCTATCTGGATCACATTCGCAAGGCCAAGGACGCGGTGGACATTCCGATTATCGCCAGCCTTAATGGTTCGACCCTCGGCGGTTGGACCCGGTATGCCAAACAAGTGGAGCAAGCCGGAGCCGACGCCATCGAGTGCAATCTCTACTTCATTCCGACAAATATGGAAATTTTAGGATCGAAGGTTGAGGAGGACTACCTGGACATTCTCCGGGAAGTAAAGACTTCGGTTCACATTCCGGTATCCGCAAAGCTCAGTCCCTTTTTCAGCAATTTGGCCAATGTGGCAAAACGGCTCGACCAGATGGGCACCGACGGCCTGGTGCTGTTCAACCGCTTCTATCAGCCCGACATCGATCTGGAAGAATTGGAAATCAAGCCTAATGTGCTGCTCAGCAGTCCGCATGAGTTACGGCTGCCCCTGACCTGGATCGGCATACTCTATGGGCGCATCCGGGCGAGCCTGGCGGCTACCACCGGCGTGCATGGGGCGGAAGACGTCATCAAGCTGCTGATGGTTGGCGCCGATGTGACCATGCTGTGCTCGGCTCTGTTGCGCCACGGAATCGGGCATCTGCGGCATGTTGAACGAGGCGTTGTCGCGTGGATGGAAGAACATGAGTACGAGTCGGTGCAGCAAATGCAAGGCAGCATGAGCCAGCTGCGGTGCCCGGATCCGACGGCGTTTGAGCGCGCGCAGTACATGAGAGCGGTCAAGGGGTTGGCGCACGTGCTGCGGGCGGAACGGGTGCACGGGTAGTTTCCGCGCCGCAGTGCTGCCTCAGCGGCTTAAAGCCGCAGCTGAAAAGGCGACTTACCGCAGCGCGGAAGCCCCGCGCCACCCAAAATCACGAGCCCCCTGTGATTTTGCTCTCAACCACACGTGATGCATGTCACAGCCGCTTGGGCTTCGCATTCCGGACAATATCCTGTGAGGCACCCTAAGTGGAGACACATGTTCAACATCCTGCACGCCGAGTTCCTTGCGCCTGGCATCAAGCGGTTTGTCATCGAGGCGCCTCGCATTGCACGTAAGCAAAAACCGGGGCAGTTCGTAATCCTTCGACTCTACGAGCAGGGCGAGCGGATTCCGATCACTATCGAACACTCCGATCCCGAGGCGGGCACGATTCGAATTGTGGTGCAGTCGGCCGGCAAAACTACCAATTTGCTCAATGCCCTGACTACGGGCGACAGCATTCTGGATGTGGTGGGGCCGCTGGGAAAGCCTTCTGAGATTGAGAAGTTCGGCACGGTGGTGGTGATGGGCGGCGGCGTGGGAACGGCGATGACTTATCCGACGGCGGCGGCGCTGAAGCGGGTGGGCAATCGCGTGATCTCCATCGTCGGCGCGCGGAATAAGGATCTGGTCATTCTGGAGCGCGAACTGCGCGAGGTCAGCGATGCGCTGATGATTACTACCGATGACGGGAGCTATGCCGACAAGGGCTTTGTCACGGACAAGCTGCGGCAGTTGATCGAGAACGGGACGCGGATCGATCTGGTGCTGGCGATCGGTCCGATCCCGATGATGAGAGCGGTGGCGGAGATGACGCGGAAAGAAAAGATTCGCACCATCGTCAGCCTGAACCCGATCATGATCGACGGTACCGGGATGTGTGGCGGCTGCCGGGTGCTGGTTGACGGAAAGAGTGAGTTCGCATGCGTGGACGGGCCTGAGTTCGATGCGCACCGAGTGGATTTCGCGGTGCTGGTGCGGCGCAATTCGATGTACCGGACGGCGGAACAGAAGTCGATGGCAGAATTCCAGCGCGAGACGGAGTCGGAGATCGAAAGCGTTCGGGCGGGACAGATGCATGGATGCGCCCTACAAGGAGAAGTTCGTTGACAGAACTTAAAAAGCCCGCGTCGTTAAACGTCCTAAAGCCGAATGTTCTGAAGCCGAATGTCTTGCCGCTGAAAGAGCGGATGAAGGTGCCTCGGCAGCACATGCCGGAGCAGCCTGCGCGGGAGCGTGCCCATAATTTCACCGAAGTGAACCTGGGCTATTCGGAGGAACTGGCGCGGCAGGAAGCGATGCGCTGCCTGGCTTGTGCCAAGCCTGTGTGCACGAACGATTGTCCGGTGGGCGTCAAGGTAAAAGAGTTCGTGGAGTTGATCGTGGCGGGCGACTTCATGGGCGCGGCGGCGAAGATCCGCGAAGACAACGTGCTGCCGGCTATCACCGGGCGCGTGTGTCCGCAGGAAGACCACTGTGAGGGCGGCTGTTTGATGGGCAAGAAGGTGCAGCCGTTGGGGATTGGATATCTGGAGCGCTTCGTTGCTGACTACGAGCAGCGGCATTTCGACGTGAGCAACATCGTGAAAGCTCCGCCTACGGGAAAGAAAGTTGCCATTGTGGGCAGCGGCCCCTCGGGACTGACGGCGGCGGGCGATCTGGTGCAGAACGGACACCAGGTGCATGTATTCGAGGCATTGCACGAGATCGGCGGCGTGCTCGTGTATGGCATTCCAGAATTCCGTCTGCCGAAGGCGATCATCCGTCAGCAAGTCGATTACATGCGCGCCATGGGCGTGGAGTTTGAGACGGACGTGGTCGTGGGACGCACGGTTACCATCGACGAACTGATGGAAGAGGAAGGCTACGACGCGGTGTTTATCGGCACCGGCGCGGGACTGCCGCAGTTCATGGGCATTCCCGGCGAACATCTTAATGGCGTCTATTCGGCGAACGAATTCTTGACCCGCATCAACCTGATGCACGCCTATGAGTTTCCGAGGTACGACGAGCCCATGCTGGATTTCCGCGGCAAGAACGTGGCGGTCATCGGTGGCGGGAACACGGCGCTGGATGCGATCCGGTCCGCGTTGCGGCTGGGCGCGGGGAAGGCGTTCATTCTCTATCGCCGCAGCGAGGCTGAGATGCCAGCGCGCAAGGAAGAAGTGAAGCACGCCCAGCAGGAAGGGATCGAATTCCGGGTGCTTGCCGCGCCGCTCGAGTTCCTCGATGACGGCAAGGGGTGGCTGGCCGGTGCACGCTGCCAGAAGATGGCGCTGGGCGAACCGGATGCTTCCGGGAGACGGCGTCCGCTTCCGATTGAAGGCTCCGAATACGAAATTCCTCTGGCTGTGGCGGTCATTGCGATTGGGACGAGTGCCAATCCGATTGTCCAGAGCACTACGCCGGGTTTGAATACGAACAAGCGAAATTACATTGAAGCGGATCCGACGACGCAGCGCACGTCGCGAAAGGGGGTTTTCGCGGGCGGGGACATCGTCACCGGAAGTGCGACGGTGATTCTGGCCATGGGCGCGGGACGGCGCGCTGCGAAATCGATCCATGAGTATTTGACGACGGAGTCTCTGACCACTCCTGGCACTTGGTAAGAACTTGATTTTCAGGAGCTTAAGCTATAGGAGCTGATGTGACGCACCTCACTATGCCGGTTGCGCACGGTCACAGTCCTAGCGATGGAGAGGGTTTCCAATTAAAAGAGGAAGGGTGCGGGCGGCCGGACGATGGCGTGCGCCCTGGGGTACGTCTGGTGCGGAAATGATGGGTTTAGATCGCACAGATCGGGGGGTAAGAATGTCGATGTCGTGGGAACTTGATTACAAGAGCAAGTTGCAAACGGCTGACGAGGCGCTGCGGTGCGTGGAGTCCGGGATGCGGGTTTATATTCAGCCCGGATGCGCCGAACCTGAGACTCTGGTAGAGGCGCTGATGCGCCGCGGTCCTTTTGTGGGAGACGTGGAAGTGGTTCACATGTTGACCATGGGAGCTGCGCCTTATGTGGCTCCGGAGATGGCAGGGCATTTCCGGCACAACGCAGTGTTTATCGGCGCCAATGTGCGCCAAGCCATCAACGAAGGGCGGGCCGACTACACGCCCATCTACCTGAGTGAGATTGAAGAGCTCTTCGAGAGCGGGGCCATGCCGATTGATGTGGCCTTGCTGGAACTCTCTCCTCCGGACTCGCACGGGTTCTGCAGCTTCGGGGTGGGAGTGGATACGTCGCTGACTGCGGCCAAATGTGCGAAGTACGTGGTGGCGCAGATCAACGATCAAATGCCGCGCACTTACGGAGACAGCTTCATCCACGTGACGGATCTTGATGCAATCGTGGATTCGTCTCGTCCGCTGTGCGCTATGAAGCAGCCGCAAATCACCGACATGCACCGGGCCATCGCGGGCAACGTTGCGGGACTGATTGAGGACGGAGCAGTGCTGCAGACTGGTATCGGCGGAATTCCGGATGCGGTTTTGCCGCTGCTCATGGATCGCAAGGATCTCGGGGTGCACAGCGAACTGGTTTCCGATGGCGTGATTCCTTTGATCGAAGCGGGAGTGCTCACGGGAGCACGGAAAAACTATAAGCCGCGGAAGATTATCCTGGGATTTGCGCTGGGCACAAAACAGTTGTTTAACTTCCTGGACAACAATCCAATCTTCGAATTCCACCCCACCTCCTACACCAACGATCCCGGATTAATTGCCCGTAACGACAACATGGTGGCAATTAACTCGGCGCTGCAGGTTGATCTCACCGGTCAGGTCTGTTCCGATTCGATTGGCAACCAGTTCTATAGCGGCATTGGCGGGCAGGTGGACTTCATTCGCGGAGCGTCGCGCTCGAAGGGTGGCAAACCGATCATTGCCATCTCCTCGACCGCCAAGAATGGAGCGATTTCGCGGATTGTGCCCATGCTGAGCCCGGGCGCGGGAGTGGTTACTTCGCGTGGGCTGATTCGTTACGTGGTGACGGAATACGGGGTCGCGTATCTCCACGGCAAGAGCATACGGGAACGGGCACAGGCGCTGATCAACATTGCACACCCCAAGTTTCGGGAAGAGCTTTACGAATACTGCGAGAAAACCAGGTGGCTGCAGCGGCCTTGGGTGGTATCTGAATCTGATTTCCAAATTCAGCCAATACACGGCCTTGAGCCGGGAGACAGTGGTAACGGTGTGAACGGTAACGAGGTGAAGCATGGCAGGCCAAGCGCGCGGTAAGGTCACGGTCGATGTCGAGGAATGTAAGGGGTGCGGGTTGTGCGTGGAGTCTTGCCCGCCGAAGTGTCTGGAACTGGCGCCGGAGTTGAGTGTTTATGGATTTCATCCGGCGCGCTACACGGGGCACGACTGCACGGGTTGCGGAATCTGCTTTTATTGCTGCCCGGAGCCGGGCGCGATGACGGTCTACCGCATCAAGACGAAAGCAAAGGCGTTGGCGTCAACATCGACATCGACTTCGTTGCAAGGAGGCGAACATGCGACAGCTCTGTAAAGGAAACGTGGCGGTGGTAAAGGGCGCGATCCTGGCAGGGTGTCGGGGGTACTACGGATATCCGATTACTCCAGCCAGCGAAATCGCCGAGGCGGCCGCGCTCTACTTCCCGCAGGTTGGCGGAACATTTATTCAGGCGGAGAGCGAAGTCGCCGCCATCAACATGGTTTATGGGGCAGCGGCGGCTGGGGTGCGCGTCATGACTGGATCCTCCGGGCCCGGCCTCAGCCTGATGCAGGAAGGTATGTCTTATCTGGCCGGCTCGGAACTGCCGTGCGTGATCGTGGATGTAATGCGTGGCGGACCCGGCCTCGGCAACATTGCGCCAGAACAGAGCGACTATTTCGCCATGGTGAAGGGCGGCGGCCACGGCAACTACCGCAATATCGTGCTGGCTCCGGCATCGGTGCAGGAGATGGCCGATCTCACCATGCTGGCATTCGAGCTCGCGGACAAATACCGCAATCCTGCAGTTGTGCTGACGGACGGCTTCGTCGGGCAAATGATGGAGCCGCTCGAGCTTGAAGATAATGAGATTCAGCCGCCGGAAAAACCTTGGGCGGTAAAGGGAACGCCAGAGACGCGGGCTAACCTGATCAGTTCTATTTTTCTCGAAACCGATGAGTTGGAAGAGCACCAGCGCAGAATGGAAGCCAAGTATATCCGCGCGCAGGCAGCTGAGCCACGCTGCGAAGTTTGCCGGACTGACGACGCCGAGGTGCTGCTGGTTGGTTACGGCATTGTGTCGCGAGTGTTGCTTTCAACGGTGGAAGCGCTGCGCAAGGACGGCGTGAAAGCGGGGCTATTCCGACCGATCACGCTGTGGCCCTATCCTGTGAAAGAGCTGGTGCACGCGGCGCGCAAGGTGCAAAAGGTACTGGTCGTCGAATTGAGCAACGGACAAATGGTGGAAGATGTGCGCCTGGCACTGAACGGCAAGGTACCAGTGGAGTTTTACGGCCGTGTAGGTGGCAACGTGCCCTCGGTCCGAGAGTTGCAGGAACAAGTGTTGACACGCATGGCCGCGGCGGTCTGAGACAAGGTCCGGCGCGGGTCGGGTGCGAAGGGGATAACGAAAATGGTAAACGAAAGCGTGATCAGCGTGGCGGATCCGGAAATTAAATTCGAAGCGAGCCCTAAGGCCGACCTCAAAGTTAACGACGACGGATACGAAACCGTCCACTCCAAGTCTCCGCTGTTCTTTGACCTGTACGAGCGCAAGTCAGAGTTGAAGCACCAGACTCATTACTGTCCGGGCTGCGGGCACGGAGTGGCGCACAAGCTGATTGCCGAAGCGTTGCAGGATCTGGGCCTGCAGGATAAGACGATCCTTGTGAGTCCGGTGGGTTGCTCGGTGTTTGCTTACTACTATTTTGACGTGGGCAATGTGCAGGTCGCACACGGGCGCGCGCCGGCTGCGGCCACGGCTATCAAACGATCTTGTTCGGATAAGATCGTCATTTCCTATCAGGGCGACGGAGACCTGGCGGCAATCGGCACGGCTGAGATCGTGCATGCGGCGAACCGCGGGGAGAAGATCACCGTATTTTTCGTCAACAACGGAATCTATGGGATGACGGGCGGACAGATGGCGCCAACGACCCTGGTCGGGCAGAAGAGCACAACTTCACCGTGGGGCCGGCGGCCATCGAACGAAGGCTTCCCTATCCATGTGGCGGAACTTCTGGCCACGCTCGATGCGCCCGCGTATATCGAACGCGTGGCGCTCTCGGACAATAAGAACATCATGAAAGCGCGGCGCGCGATTCGCAAGGCGCTCGAGATTCAGCGTGACGGGGTTGGTTTTTCATTTGTTGAAATTCTTTCGCCGTGTCCGACGATCTGGGGCAAGGACCCGGTGGAAGCGCGGAGCTGGGTTCTGGAGAAGATGACGCCAACTTTTCCGCTAAATGTTTTTCGCGATCGGCGGCCGGAAATTCCGGTGGAAAACGAGCCGCCGCAACGGCCGCTAGCGGATGTGCTGGAGATCAGTCCGAAGGCGGGAGCGCGTGATCTTTCGAAAGTGAAGCACGGCCATCGCTTCAAAGACGTCAAGATTAAAATCGCGGGCTTCGGAGGGCAGGGCGTGCTGCTGATGGGGCAGTTGCTCATCGAAATGGGTATGCGGGAAGGTCTGGAAGTGAGCTGGCTGCCGTCGTATGGACCGGAGATGCGTTCGGGCAGCGCGCACTGCCATGTGTGCTTGTCGAAGGAGCGGATTGGGACTCCGCTGATCTCGCACCCGGATGTGCTGGTGGCGATGAATGAGTACTCACTTCGGAAGTTTGCCCACGAGGTAGTGAGCGGCGGGATCATTCTTTATAACGGCGCCAGCCTTCCTGCCGACTTTTATGCACCGGAACAACAGGTGGTCGCGATTCCCGCGGCGGAGATGGCGGACAAACTCGGTTCCACGAAGGCAGCCAACATCGTGTTGATGGGAGCGCTACTCGAAGAGACGGAGTGTCTGGCTCCCGGAACTGCATTGAGCGTGCTTGAAGACAAGGTTAAGAAACTCGCTCTGCTGGATATTGACCGCAAGGCGCTCACCGCGGGACGCCTGTTTATCGATGAACAGGCGCATATTGGCGCGGTCAATCAGCCGGACGGCTTCGCTTAGCGTCGCGGGCTTTGTCCGCCACCACGTAGTTCGGATGGTCATTCCAGTTATCGCGACGCTTCCAAATTGCATTCGAATCGGCCCAAAACGCCTGTCCACAAACTTCCGCTGACGGCCGCCATTTTACTGACCTCTCTGGCTTCGAAAATTTGTGAACAGCTTTTGTGCACCAGTGACAGAATCGGCCGCCAAGGCCCGCGAGTTGCGAGCGAAACTGTAGTCCATCAGCGCCATGATGCCGCCTACGCCCACGACGAGACACGCGGCTAATGCGGCCAGCACCGTGGATTGAATGAGGTTCCGGCATTCTTCTAGCGGACCTTCAGCGGCTGCTCTGGAGGTGGTTTGGAGGGTTGTGGATGCGGAAAAGCCAGGTATGGAGAAGGCGCCGTCACCGACAGGATCATTCAATTCCAAGGAGAAGTGGCCGTGGTACCCGGCCAGGGCAAGGTGTTGGAGTGTTTCCGAGAGGGAGATTCCATTTTCGTTCGTGACATCTTGCCCGGCCGTGACACCGCAGGCAACACAGTAGGCGCAATGTTCGTGGTGCGGGATATTTCTGCCTTCTACATGGCGATGCAGCACACGCAGAATGTCCTTGTGCTTTTGATTGTCGTGGCTCTGGCACTGGGCACCGTTCTGGTGCTGACGCTGCTCAACGGTCTCGTCTTCCGGCGCCTGGAGCACATCATTCTGGTGGCTACACGCGTGGTTGGTGGTGACTACGAATCGGAAATCCGCGTCGACTCCGACGATGAAGTCGGACAATTCGAACGCCTATTCGAGCAGTTCAGATGTGTCTTTGTTGACCTGCTGGCGCACGTGCCTGAGCTTCAAGAAGAAAAGTCGGGTCTCACTCTGGATCGATGAAGGTAATCGATTAGGGTAGTCCCTGGCCCATTGCGTGCTTCCAGTTCTGGGATTAGTCATAAGCCCAATCGTGCCGAACTGCGGTAACCTAAGTCACAACCTCAGGTCTAACGCATCACAGTAAGAAGTCCCGCCTGGAGCCTACAATGGGATTGGGGAGGGCTTGCCATGTCGACTGCATGGAGATCTCGTTACGCGCTGCGCACCAAGGGCATCACCAGTTCTGCGATCCGTGACTTGTTGAAGGTCACTCAGAAGCCCGGCATGATCTCTTTTGCCGGCGGCTTGCCGGCGCCCGATGTTTTCCCCGTCCAGCGCTTTGAGGAAGCCTGCCACAAGGTAGTTACCGAGCAGGCAGCTCTAGCCTTGCAATATGGGGAAACCGAAGGTTACGGTCCCCTGCGCGAACTGATTGCGAACAACATGACGCGCTACGGAATCAAGGCTAAGGTGGAAAACGTCCTGATCACTTCCGGCTCGCAGCAGGCGCTTGACTTGGTCGGCAAGCTGTTTATCAATCGCGGGGACCGCGTGCTGGTGGAAGCGCCGACTTATCTCGGCGCGCTGCAGGCTTTCAACGTGTATGGCGCGGAATATGTGCCGGTTCCGATCGACGACGACGGGCTGCGTACCGACTTGATGGAGGAGCCGCTGCGGTCCGGCCCTAAGTTCATGTATGTACTGCCGAACTTTCAGAATCTGGCAGGAACCACATTGTCGGAGGTGCGTCGGCATGAAGTGGTGCTGCTGGCGGACCGGTTTGGCATTCCGATTATCGAAGATGACCCATACGGGCAGTTGCGCTACGAAGGTGAACACCTGCCGCCGCTGGTTGTGCTCGACCGCGAGAACCTGCGCGGCGATCAAGGCTATTCCATTGGCAACGTTATTTACCTGAGTACGTTTTCGAAGACGCTGGCTCCAGGGCTTCGATTGGGATGGATTGTTGCGCCTCCTGAGGTCATCAGCAAGCTGACGCAACTGAAGCAAGGCGCCGACCTGCACACCGCCACCTTTACTCAGTTTGTGGCTTATGAAGTCGCGCGTGATGGATTCCTCGACAAGCATGTCAGACTGATTCGTCAGGTGTATCGCGAACGGCGCGACGTCATGCTTCAAGCCTTGCAGGAGTTCTTCCCGCCGGAAGTAACCTGGACTCATCCCCAGGGCGGGCTGTTTCTTTGGGTTACTCTGCCTGAGGGACTGGACATGCAGGCGATTTTCAAATCGGCGATCGAGCAGAATGTGGCGTTCGTGCCGGGCGATTCGTTCTATGCTAACGACGGGCGCGAAGGCTCGCGCCATATGCGATTGAACTTTTCGAACGCGGCTCCGGAGCAGATACGCGAGGGAATACGGCGGTTGGCTGCGGCGGTGAAGAGAAATCTTACGGGCACGACGTACCGATTAAAGCTGCCGCTCGAAGTGTGAAACCTCGTGTCTCTCGCTCGGCTACTGACTGGTCCCGGTGATCGTCATTGACACCGGGGTGCCACCGTTTGTGACCGTTCCCGCGGCGGTCAAAGTACCATCGCTGTTGAGGGTGTAAATCGAGGCCGTGCCACCTTCATTCACCACATAGGCAAACTTGCCGGAAGGGTCGACCACGATGCGGAAGGGTTCCGCTCCGGTCGCGATAGTGGCGGGCGTATTCGGCGTCAAGTTCCCAGTGCTGGAGTCAATGGTGAACATCGAAACCGTGTCGTCCTGTCGATTTACCACGTAGGCGTATTTGCTGGAGGGATCTATCGCCACCGATGTGGGGCCGTTGCCTGCCGCGACGGCGGGCGGCGTATTCTGGGTCAGCACTCCTGTGATCGAATCGATGGTGTATTGCCAAACGCCATAGGTCATCTCACCTCCGGAGGCATTATTCGGCACGTAAGCGAACTTGCCGGAGGGATCCACGGCGATCCCAAAAGGATCGGGGTCCTGTAAAGACCGTAGCGGGTGTCATTGGCGTCAGGATTCCAGTAGTGGAGTTGATGGTAAACATCGAAACTGTGCCGTCATCTTCATTGACTGCGTAGGCGAACCTGCCGGAAGGGTCTACGGTCACGGCGTCTGGGCTCGATTCAAGCCCAGTTGAGACGTCAGCCAGAGTCGAAACGGCAGGCGGTGTTGTTGGGGTTAGGACGCCCGTGGTCTGGTCGATGGTGAACATGGAAACCGTATTGTCGTCGCTGTTCGCCGTGTAAACAAATTTTCCGGAAGGATCGATCGCGATTCCCTGAGGGAAAAATCCAGTTGCAACCGTGGGTGGCGTTGTCGGGGTTAAGACTCCAGTAGCGGAGTTGATGGTGAACATCGAGATCGTGGCAAGGTCAGTCGCATTTGACATAAGATTCGCCACATAGGCGAACCTGCCGACAGGATCGACAACCATCTGTTCGGACCCGAAGGCATTGGCTCCGGTTGCGACGGTGGGCGGCGTCGCCGCCGTTAGACTCCCAGTGCAAGAGTTCACGGTGTACATCGAAACCGTGTTGGCATAATCATCTAACACGTAAGCAAATGCCGATGGGGATGCAGGTGTGCAAGCAGGGGCAGGCGGAGAAATAGGCGTAGGAGCGGGACTTCCTCCGCCACAACCGCAGGCCAGCATAGCCAATAAAACCGAAAACGCAGTCCGCAGGCGCCTTGCTCGCATGTGTCCCTCCACTTGTTCTCTCAATACACTCGCGAGACTCGCTCCCGGTCACAGCAACGCTAGCGTTGACCGGCGGTCTGAGCGGAGCGCTCACTTCAAAACAAAGCGAACGCACCGCTTCCCAGCTTAACAGGCGGCAAAATAAGGGAGTAGTCGCTTTGACTACCCCCTCGCAGTTCTTCCCAGAAAAGCGCCTTACTCCAGCACGAAAATGTTCTTTCCCGCGCACATCTGCTTCAGGATCTTTGGCCACACGGTTACGCTAACTTCTCCAAGATGGGCTTTGCGGAGTAACAGCATTAACGTGCGCGACTGGCCGATTCCTCCGCCGATCGAGAGCGGTATCTCGTTTTTCAGGATCGCCTGGTGATAGGGAAGTTGCATGAAGTCCAGTTGCTTCGACATCGTCAGCTGCTGCTTCAGAGCCTCGGCCGTGACCCTTATCCCCATCGACGTCAATTCGTGACGACGCTTGGTAACCTCGTTCCATACCAGGATGTCGCCATTCAGCCCGTGCGTATCTTTGCCGGTCTGATCGTGAGTGTCGGTGACCCAGTCGTCGTAATCGGCGGCACGCATTTCATGGGGATAACCATCTTTCAACGGCCAGCCAATGCCAATGATGAAAACCGCGGGATACTTCTGCAGGATGGCGGTCTCGCGTTGCTTGCGCGGCAGGTCGGGATACATGTCGAGAATTTCCTCGGCATGCAGGAAGGTCAACTTCTCGGGCAGATTCGGACAGCGCGAGTCTTTCAGTTGGGGAAACAGGAATTGCGCGTGCTTCTCCGCGCCTACGATTACTTTCCAGATTTTACTGACCATCGCCTTCAGGAAGTCAAGGTTGCGCTGCTCGGCGGTGATGACGCGCTCCCAATCCCATTGGTCGACGTAGGCGGAATGGTCGTGATCGAGGAAGTAGTCCTTGCGAACGGCGTGCATGTCGGTGCAAATGCCCTCGCCCACATTGCAATCGAACTGCTTCAGGGCCACGCGTTTCCACTTGGTCGCGGCTTGCACGACCTGCGCGTCTATTGGATGAAGGTTGCGATCGTTCGAAATATGAAACTGAATCGGGGTGCGCGAACCGTCACGATCGAGCATGTCGTTCACGCCGCTCTCCACATCCACGATGAGAGGCACTTCGACCATGATCAGGCTGAGTTCCTTGCACAAGTGGTCCGCGATATAGCGTTTCACCTGGAAAATGGCCTGCTGCGTCTCTTTTGGGGTTAGTAAGGAGTGGTAGCCCTGCGGCAGGATTTTTCCCAATTCCTTGTAATCGCCGATTCCCGGTCCGGCCAAATCAGCCTTCTTGTCCAATCTGTTGTCCAGTTTCTTATCAGACTGTTTATCAGGGGCAAGCGTGCTCATAGATTCTCCTGTGCAGACGGATGCTGTACCGCCGCGCCGTCGCAACGCGGTCTATCGGAGTTTCGAATTGGGGGATGAGGCAGCTCCGGAGGTCGCAGGGTGTGCGGGGTTACCTTTGTGTGCGCGTGCGAAGGTGGACTGCTCCAGAAGCACTGCGGCAGCAAGCAGAATGCCAACCATTCCAAATACCATCAACGCGAGCAGAGCAATCATGAGTATGGGCATAGTGTCACCTCACTCAGCTAGATTGTGCTTAATGATGGCGTCAGGCGCAGTGATCGCACTCACCTCTTGCTGTGACGATTAGGCCCTCACTAGCTCTTTTGGAATTGCGCCGTATCTCCGCGGAAGTCACTATCCAGGGTGACATGCATCACTGCTGCGGTGTCCGCGAAACGTTGACACTCTCAATAGGCAACGATGGAGCGAGAAGAGCCGACACAATTTCATCGAGTTGTAAAGCTTTACAAATTACTAAGGAGAAGAAACGAAATCATGAAGACGACAAAGCTGGTAATGCTGGTGATGACAGTCGCGGTGGCGCTGTTCATCCCGATTCCCAATCTGTCCTGGGCCGCCGATGATGGACCCACTCTCTACAAAGCGAAGTGTGCAATGTGCCACGGCGCGGATGCAGCGGGCAAGTCCGCGGCGAAGATTCCGAGTCTAATTTCGGACGAGGCCAAGAAGCAGTCTGATGCCGACCTGACCAAGGCTGTGGCGGAGACGGCGAAGCACCCAGCCTCGGTAAAGGGTTTGGCCGCTGACGACGTGAAGGCCATCGTCACGTACATCCGCACCTTGCAGAAGTAGTTATTGGCTGTAGGTTATTGGCTGTTCCTCTTTTCGCACCGCCGCTGTCTGATGACATAGTGTCTCCAGCGGCGGAAGTGAGATGAGAACTGAGAGCTGATAGCTGTCTCATGAAGCTGCTGCAATTGTTGCCGATCGGGAATGTGGATGATGGGTTGCGGAAGGATCTGCGTCCCGCCGTCGAAGATATTTTTCGTGTCTCGTGCAAGGTGCTGCCGGTGCAGTTGGATCCGGAGTTCGCCTTTCGCGGAGAGCGACAGCAGTATCATTCGTCGGAAATCCTGCATCGCAATGCAGAGTTTTCTTACCGGGGACACATGGCGAGTGTTGGGCATCGCGGCGGAGTGGATTGACCTTAAGCAAAGCACGCTGTGCGCAGGCTGCCAGGCCTTGGTGACGCCGAGGGGCAGGTCTCGTCGGGGCTGAGCTTCTGAAGGCGCCGGACTTCTATAACAACCGTAACTTGCTACTCCTCGGCCACGCGAGTTCTACTCGGACCAGGAAAACTGAGTTATGGAGGAGCAGGCTCTCAAGATCGCCGGCCACATCGGCCATCCTGTAACGGTTGCCGAGTTTGCCTTGGTCTTTGCGGCGTTCGTTCTTCACTCTTGCGCTTCACGCAAAGAAACTCTTCATGGCCTGGATCGGGGCTGCGGTGATCATCCTTG
The DNA here is from genome assembly GCA_963730845.1 of uncultured Acidobacteriaceae bacterium. GTDB lineage: Bacteria > Acidobacteriota > Terriglobia > Terriglobales > Acidobacteriaceae > Acidiflorens. Next base: position 465,869 of record CAVSTM010000012.1, read on the forward strand.
GAGTTGCTCCGTTCGTTGCCTCTGCCTTTCTCCGATCGCGCGGTATTTATCACGTTCAGGTCGCTGTGCTGCGACCCGTCCAGTCACCAGTCGATATTGCTCAGGTGGAGTCTTCGAACGGCGGAGAACTCAAAGATGGCTGGGGATGCGTGGGAACTCGAGGTTCCCCGCAAGCTCGACCGGCCGACGGCAACGTAACACTGTCTGCTTCCGTGAAGGATGAGTTTTATGAAGGGCGCTCGACACTGGTTCTGGCTCAGGATTATTACCCAACCGCTACGATACAGCTCGTCGCCGAAACCTCAGCGATGCTTCGCGGGGTCGTGGTGAACGAAGACCTGGCCGCGGTGGCTGGCGCAACCGTTTCGATCGCTGGTTATTCCGATGTAGCTGTGACCGACCAGAGGGGTAATTTCGTTCTGCCCGCGCACGCGGGGAAGGGACAGATGGTCGAGGTACACGCGCAGAAGGGCCAGTTGACGGGAAGTCTTTAAGCTCCCGCCGCGAAGGTGATCGAGGTAATCATAAGTCGCGAATGAGTGCTTTTCTTCCCCAGCGGGCGCCGCAAACGGCGGTGCGCCGGAGAGAAATCTGGCAACGGAAAGGAGATTGCGATGAAGTATGTCCTCCTGGCTGCCCTGGTCGTGGCGGCCCTCACGGTGGGCGGGGAAATTGTTGCGGCCGAATATACCAACCTGCTGGTTCAGGATGAGCTGCGGGACATATCGGCACAGCTGGGCAACCGCATCGGGATGGCGGCGCCAACCTCGGAGGAAGAACTTCGCGAGAATGTAGTTCGCAGAGCGAGGAGACATGAAATAGAGCTCGACCCCAAGCAAGTGACGGCGCGGATCAGCGGGCCATCGGGCCATCGGATCATATACATCGCGGTCGACTATACGGTTCCCGTGAATCTGCTCAGGTATTCGTTCAGTTTGCACTTTACGCCTACGAGCACGTATCACGTTCTAAACCGCAGCTGTCACGGCGGCCGAAGCCGCGCCCCTTCAAGACAGAGTCGAGGGATGATTGCGGTTACCGCAGCGCTGAAGCGCTGCGCCACCCAAAAACGCCACCGGCCGCTCGGAAGTCCGGGCGGCCGGTGTTTCTGCGGTCCTCTTTTCAACGAGAGGCTGGTTCGCCTCTGAGGCCGCGAGGTCGACTTATGACAGGAAGAACTCCTTTGCTAAGGGCAGCCACTCTTGGTTGGGGATCTGGGCGGAGAGGTCATTCATGGCTACTCCACCATCCTGAGCCAAGGCTCCGGCTAGCGCCAGCGGCATGCGGCGCTGCAGGCGGCTTGCTGACTCTTCGGTCCACCAGCGGGCGAGTGGGCCACCGAACAGGTTCTTGAAGCTTGTCTTGGCATCAGGCGCCTGCACCGTTACCAGCCAGCCTTCTCCGTAGGGATCGCGGAGCGCCAGCTTGGGATCCTTGATTAGCACCTGGTTGATGTCAGACACGCTGCCCTCGATCGGCGAGACCATGTCTACAGCAACGTCGTCGCGATACAGGGTGCACATCTTCTGGCCCTGGCGAATCCACTGGCCGCGTTGCGGCAGCGTGATGCCCTCCAGCTTGCCCGTCAGCTTGGAGGCGAAGTCATCCATGCCGACGCGCACCAGGTTGGGGCTCTCGCTCAATGCCCAGGTGTGACCGGGGTGGTAGCGGAGATTCCCCGGGACGGCGAAGCCCCCTACCAGGGCTGGCTGCAGGCGTAGGACGGCAGCCTCATGCTTGTCGGGGGCTACTTGCACAACCGGTTGCACAACAACGCTGTTGCGGGTGCGGAAATAGTCGATCAGTAAGAAGGTGGAGAAGAAGAAGAGAACCAGTAGTACTGTCATAAGTCACCTCGTCGGAGGGCCGTCTAGCGAGCCACTCAGCACTTTTCTAAAGGCAATCGCCGTGCCACGACTGGGCTAGTTGTTAGTAAGTGAGCTGCGGGCAGCTATCTTCACCGAAATGAATGCGATAGATGACGGGCACTTTTGTGGCGCGGAGTGTTGCGATGAAATTGTCAATAGCGTTTTGATGGAAATCGCAACAGGCGAAGGGGCGTGTTTTCAAAGTTTTCGAGGAAGGCGCTGAGAATGGGGATTGCAATCAATGGCTTACGCATTATTAGCGCGGTGATGAATCTCACAATATGGAAAGTTGCAGAATGCAATAGCCCTCCGGGACTAAAGCCCGTTCTGATTGCATATGGGTAACGCGGCCCCGAAGGGCCGCTCTTCGACGGTAGCTTCATACGTTTGTGGTTATCGAACCGCGTTACTCCGGCGAATACTGAGCTTGCAGCACGGCGTCGGAGGGGCTGGCGTTGGTGGTTAACGCGGTGACTCCGTACTCGTATCCTCTTTCGAAGGCTTGCAGATTGAGCTCCCTGAAGTTCTTGGGAACGGAATCCGCCACTGCTTTGTGGACGGCGTCCGGTTCGAGCAGGTGGGTCACGGCGGTAAAGAATCCTACCATCACGGAATTTAGCACCATGCGCTTTCCCAGTTCTTCGGCGATGCGGGTCGCCGGAACGCTGTAAATCTGGATCTCTTTCTTCAGGTCGGAAACTCTAACCAGATCCTGTTCGACGATCAGGATGCCTCGGTCTTTCACCTCGGACCCGAAGCGGACAAAGGCTTCCTGCGAGAGGATGACCATAATGTCCGGGTGAGTCACGTATGGGTATAACACGGGCGAATCGGAAAGCATGAGCTGCGCACTGCAAGCGCCGCCGCGAGCTTCCGGGCCGAAGTTCTGGGTCATGGTGGCAAAAGCGCCTTGAAAAATCGAGGCCGCCTTGCCCAAGATGATGGCCGAGAGGATGACTCCCTGGCCGCCAAAGCCTGCGATACGAATTTCAGTTAGCTGCATACCGGCACCTCTTCTGCGGAGGGTTGTTCAACGTATCTGTCGCCCAACGATTCGGCGTATTGCGCTCGCATCATGGTTTGGTAATCGGGACGTTCGCGATCGACGAATTTACCCACGATGATTTCTCCGGTCATGGTCATGCCGACTTCACTGGTGGGCGCGCCGTTCCGGACTTTGCTCTTCTCTTTGTAGTACTTCATGGCGTCGAGACCGTCGCCCAGCTTGTTGCGGCGCTGATAGAGCGTGGGGCAGGGCGAGATCACCTCAATAAAGGAGAAGCCTTTCTTCTTGAATGCCTCGCTGATGGAGCGTGACAGTTGGCGGACATGGAAGGTGGTCCAGCGCGCTACGTAGACAGCGCCTGCGGCTTCTACCAAGTGCGGCAAATTGAACGAGGGCTCGAACACACCGTAGGGGTTCGTCGACGTGGTTGAGCGATCGGGAGTGGTGGGCGCGGTCTGGCCGCCAGTCATGGCGTAAATCAGGTTGTTCACGCAGATAACCTTGAGATCGATGTTGCGGCGGGCAGCGTGAATCAGGTGATTGCCGCCGATGGCGGACAGATCGCCGTCGCCGGAATATACGACGACGTTCAGCTTTGGGTTCGCCAACTTTAATCCGGTGGCGAAGGGAATGGCGCGACCGTGCGTGGTGTGGAAAGAATCGAGTTTGACGTATCCGGCGACGCGGCCAGTGCAGCCGATGCCAGAGACCAGGGCCAGCGATCCGAGATCGATTTTCGATTCGATGAGGGCGCGCGCGAAAGAGTTTACCGTGGTGCCGATGCCGCATCCGGGGCACCAGATATGAGGCACGCGATCGCTGCGCAGGAATTGTTCGACGGGATTGACGACGTCGTCGTTGCAGGAATCGCTGCTGCAGGAATCGATGTTGACGAGATCTTCTTTCGTCAGATCAGTATTTAAGCTGTCGGTCATCGGCTGGCCTCCACGATTACTTTGAGAATGTCTTCGGGGTTGTGAACCCCGCCGCCCGCGTGCGATACGGCGAAGGTCTTGGCCTTGCCGCCGGCGGCGCGCTCCACCTCGCGCACCATTTGTCCCAGGTTGAGCTCGGGAACGACGAATGCTTTCACTTTTGCGGCTAGTTCCTTGATCTTTTTTTCGGGGAACGGCCACGCCGTAATCAGGCGCAACTTGCCTACGCGCAGGCCGCGTTCACGAGCTACGCCGATGGCGCGTTGGGCGACTCGGGAAGTGATTCCGTAGGAGACAACGACTACGTCGGCGCCTTCGAGTTGCTCTTCTTCGAACATGGCGATGCGGTCGACGGCATTAAGAATTTTGTTTTGCAGGCGGCGCACCAGTTGGTCCTGAATGGGTAGAGTCATGTTGGGATAGCCGCGTTCATCGTGGGTCAGGCCGGTGACATGAAAGTTGTAGCCTTCGCCGGCGTGGGCCATTTCCGGAACCAGGTCGCCGTTGGTGGCATAGGGGAGGTAATCTTCCACCGACTTGTGAGTATGCTTTCGCGGAACGACTTCGATCTGGTCGGCGGGAGGAATCACTACCTTCTCGGTCATGTGGCCGACGACTTCATCCATCATGAACATCACGGGGACGCGGAATTCTTCGGCCAGGTTGAAGGCCTTGACGGTTAGGTCGAAACACTCCTGCGGAGAATTGGGGCAGAGGGCGATGATTTCGTAATCGCCATGCGAGCCCCAGCGCGCCTGCATCATGTCGGCTTGCGCGGGGAGCGTGGGCAGGCCGGTGGACGGGCCTCCGCGCTGCACGTCAACGAATACGCACGGGGTTTCGGTCATGGCTGCATAGCCGATGTGTTCCATCATCAGGGAGAAGCCGGGGCCCGAGGTTACGGTAAAGGCCTTGGCTCCAGCCCAGACGCCGCCTTGAAGGGCGATGGACGCGGCGAGTTCATCTTCCATCTGGATAAACGCTCCGCCCACGGTCGGCACACGAGCGGCGAACCGTTCGACGATTTCGGTGGAAGGAGTGATGGGGTATCCGGCGGCAAATCGGCTGCCAGCGGCAAGCGCGCCTTCGCAGCAGGCGTGGTCGCCGTCCATAAAATGCGTGCCGGTGAGAACACCACGAGGGTCAGCTTTCATTTGGCACCTTCTTTGGCTTTAGCGGATTCGGCTGTCTTCTTTGTCACACCAGGCGAATCAACCTTGGTGGCACAAATCGCGAAGTCGGGGCAGTACATGCCGCACAAGTCGCAACCGCTGCACTTTTCCGGATGCACCACGTGCGGTGGATGGTAGCCCTTGGAATTGAAAGCGGATGAGAGCGCCAGCACGTGGGAGGGGCAAAACTCCACACAGAAGCCGCAAGCCTTGCAACGCTCAACGACGATCGAAACACGTCCTTTTGGCATGAAATCTCCACGCTCAAGGTGGTAGAAACTACCACGAAATCTCACGTGATTATGCTTGGTAGGGGGTACGGTTGGGTGTGACAAGGATCACCGATGTTGGTGAGGAAACGCACACCGGGTGTGAATCTGGGCTCTGCTGCGGGTCACATTACGGTTATTACTCATGGTGATGAGAGACACCATCACTTGTGCCTTCGATCACCGCAATCGAAAAAACGGGGGCCGAGAATAACAATTGATTGACGAAATTCGCGGCTGTTCAAGAAGGGGACGACCATGTTTGAAGCCGAGGTTGAGATGGAACGACGCTCGTCGTTCTTACCGCTGGTACTCATGATGTGTCTGGTTGGGGCGATCGTGGGCCTAGCCGCCTACGTGATACTCCAAGTCCGGGAGAAAACGCCCCTGAGCGCGCAGCAGGCGAGCGGGATCGCAGCCGCGGCGCTCCAGGCACGAAGTCCAGCCATCATCCAATTCCACACTGGTCTGGTGAAACCCAGCAACGATGAAAAACCAGGCGACCCAAATTATCGATTGCTGGAAAAGGCCGGGATTGTCAAATTGGCCAAAGCGGCCGGGGGCAGTGCAGTAGTTTCACTAACGCCGGCAGGAGAGAGCGTGCTGGCTAGTGTCCCGGGGTTCAAGAGAGAGAAAGAAAAAGATGGAACGTTTTTGTATCAGGCTCCTCTGGCGCAACGGCAACTGGTGGGCATCGCCGCCGTAACCGTGATCGGACCTGACAGCGCGACCGTCGAGTACAGCTGGAAATGGGTGCCCAATCATTTGGGTGAGGTGTTCGACGCGGGCGGCCCGGTGGTGAAAAGCTTTAATCTTTGGGACCGTCAAAACCTGATCAACAAGTATCAGGTCGATTTCTACAGCGGGGATCCGACGAAATCCACCATTGCGCTGGTGCGGTCCGGCCGGGGATGGAAAATCTCGGAGCAATCGTGAGCGGCGAAGCGGGCGGACTGCACGTCGCCGGTTTTTGGTTGCCGAGCGCTCAGCGTTTTAGAGAAGAGTGGCTTGATTCAAAAGGAGAAAATGCGATGTTCATAAAAAAGCTGATTTTAATAATTGCCGCACTGATGGTATTCACCTGCGCGGTGGCAGCACAAGACCAAACCCAGGAGCAACCCGCGAAAGTCATTAAGCATGTCCCTGTCCAGTCTACGTCGCCTGTATCGGGCAAAGAGATGTACACGGCATACTGTGCCGTTTGCCATGGAACGGACGGCAAAGGCGACGGTCCGGCGTCCGGTGCGCTCAAGGTTCCGCCCACCGACCTTGCCTTGCTGAGTAAGAACAACGGAGGGAAATATCCCTCGCTGAAAGTTTCATCCGCTATCCACGGCGAAGGCGCTATCCCCGCGCACGGTTCCAAGGAGATGCCGGTGTGGGGGCCGTTGTTTTGGAATATGAGCGGAGGACACGAGGGTGAGGTGCAGCAGCGCGTGGCAAACCTTACCAGGTACATCGAAACCTTGCAGGTGCAGTAGGGCGTCCGCGGAGCTAATTCCTGAGCATTAACAAATAGGGGACGGCCGCAGAGTTGGTCAGGGCACAAGCGCTAGCTTGTGCCCGTTGTTTGTGTGTTGTAGAAGTACCGCTCACGCGTCTGGGTGAGGCGGACGCGCCTCGCGGGCTTTTGCTGGTACCGGCGCCCTGTGAGCCACATCACATTAGCGTGTATCTCACAGCACAGCGAAGTGTTTCATCTCGGTCGACACTGGCCGTAGCGGTTCGGCTCAGGTGGCTGGTGGACTGCGCAAGACGCAATCCCGCAAGCGGACCGGAATCGATGCTGTTCAGGAGGTATGGTTCATGCTCTCACCATACGGAATGGAAATTGTAGAAAGCTGCATTACATGCAAGCTGCGCGCAGATCGCATCTTCTGCGATCTGCCGACTTCCGCGCTGCAAACCTTTGAAACCATCAAGTACGCGACCGCGTACCCGCAGGGAGCTGTGCTGTTTGTAGAAGGGCAGATGCCGCGCGGCATCTTTGTGTTGTGCAAAGGCTGCGTAAAGCTCTCCATCAATTCCCCTAGCGGCAGAACGATGATTGTGAAACTTGCCGAGCCTGGGGAGGTACTGGGGTTAAGCGCCACGATTTCGGGCAAACCTTACGAAGTGACGGCGGAAACGGTCGATCCGTGCCAGGTTAATTTCGTCAAGCGCGATGACTTTCTTCGCTTCCTGAAAGACGATGTGGAGGCGTGCTTCAAAGTGGCCGAGCAGCTCAGCGAAAAATATCACAACGCTTGTAAGGAAGCGGGGTCACTGGGATTGTCACACTCCGCCGCCGAGAAGCTGGCTAAGTTGCTTCTGGAATGGAGTTCCAAGAACGGAGAAGCCGGCAAAGCGGAGCCCCGGTTGAGGCTTCGACTCACGCACGAAGAAATCGCGCAGATGATCGGAACTTCGCGGGAGACGGTTACGCGGCTGTTTGCGGAGCTGAAGAAGCGCCAGATCGTGCAGTCGAAAGGCTCGACTCTGGTGATTCGCAACACGGCGGCGCTGCGCGAGCTGGCCACCCGTAACTAAGCGTCGTCGGCACCAGCGGCTTCGATGAGCCCGGTTCGGAACGGCATATCTACGCTCGGAAACGTCTCGGGCACGCCGATCCAGCCCCAATGCCCCTCATTCACAAAGACTTACGTGCCGTGACCAGGATCACAATTTCCGGTGATGATAGTCACCGCTGGGCGGTTTGGATCTCTATTATTGTTGCGCCTAGAGTTGGGTGACGGAAACTGGTTCACGTGGGAAGGAAAACGCAAATGGCTTCGTCAAACGGCAACGGACAACATTCGAATCAAGCGAGCAAGAACCAGCCACGATTGATTTTCTGGGAATTAACGAAAGGATGCAATCTGCGCTGCATCCATTGCCGGGCCACGGCTACGGAGCTGAGTTCTCCCTCCGACCTCTCCACCCAAACGGCATGCGATATCATCGATCAGATTGCCGCGGTGTCCACTCCTATCCTGGTGCTCAGCGGCGGCGAACCGCTGTTTCGTTCGGATATTTTCCAGTTGGCGCGTTATGGCACGGACAAGGGTCTGCGCGTGGCGCTGGCTACGAATGGCACACTGGTTACGAAGCACGTTGCTCGCATGATTGTCGATAGCGGCGTGCAGCGCGTCGCCATCAGCCTGGACGGCGCGGATGCGATTACACACGATACCTTTCGCGGCATTCCGGGCGCATTCGATGCCGCCATTGCGGGCTTTCGTAATCTGAAAAATCTGGGCATGTCGGTACAGATCAACACGACCATCGCCCGCCACAATGCCCATCAGCTTCCGAACGTACTCGATTTGGCGAAGTCGCTCGGCGCAGACGCGCTGCACACGTTCTTATTGGTTCCGGTCGGTTGTGGCGTGGATATCGCGAGCGAACAGATGGTTCCGCCGGAAGAATACGAGCGGATGCTGAACTGGTTCTATGATCGCTCGCTCGAGGGTGGCATCGAGATGAAAGCGACGTGTGCGCCACACTATTTCCGCGTGGTTCGGCAGCGGCGTGCCGCAGAGCACCGTTCGGAGGCTGCGGCAGCGGCGGCTCATGCTGCGCCGCCAACGCCGGAAGTGGCGAAGGAACCATCCGGTATCGGACCAACGGAGATGGCGATGCCCGGCTCAACCGGGATCGAGTTGAAGCAACATGGCATTGGCAAGGCGGTGGGTCACCCCGGAACGCATCCTTCTGATATGAACGCCATGACCAAGGGCTGCTTGGCCGGAACCGCTGTGTGTTTCATTTCTCATCAGGGCGAAGTCTATCCCTGTGGATACTTGCCGGCGTTGGCGGGGGATCTGCGAAAGCAGCCGTTCGCTGAAATCTGGGAAAACTCGACCGTCTTCAACGAGCTGCGCGATGTCAACAACCTTCATGGAAAATGCGGCTGCTGCGAGTTCCGCAATGTTTGCATGGGTTGCCGCGCGCGCGCCTACGCCGCTACCGGCAACTATCTCGATGAAGAGCCGTTCTGCGTTTACGAACCGCAGGCAAAAGGTTTGAGGGAGAAGAAAGTTACGCTGGCGGAAGTTTCGCGTTAAACAGGATACTTCCTGATCGTCGAAAACCAACTAGGCAACCGGCTCGGTCCGGGGCCAGATATCCACAGAGACCGGGGGACGAAGGAGCCAAAAGACACGCGCCCAAGCGTGATATCCCACAATCCAATCTTGTCCATACCCCTTCCCTGCTTCAAGGAAGTTCGCTAACTGACTGAAACAAATGTGGTTCTCTGTTTGGACGCGAGTCCTTCTTTGGCCCTTGGGGTGCACTTCCTACTAAGTTGGTACGCAGGAGCTGAAACTTGGAGCCCACTCTCATGGTCGTTGGGCTGAACTATCGCACCGCCCCAGTGGCTGTGCGGGAGCATTTCTGGATCGACGAAAATCGACGCTACGAGGCCCTGGTGCGGTTGTCCAGGGGGGAAGGCATCGAAGAGGTCATTGTAATGGCCACGTGTAACCGCACTGAGTTTTGGCTGTGGGCGAGCGATGTCACCTTGGCCGCCAATTCGGTGATGCGGTTGCTTGGCGCCGAATATGAACTCAAGCTGTGCGAGTGGAAACACTTCTACCGCTTGCTCGATGAAGCAGCGCTTCTGCACATCTTCCGCGTGGCATCCAGCCTCGACTCCATGGTGGTGGGCGAGCCGCAGGTGGTCTGCCAAGTCAAACAGGCATGGCAGCAGGCGCAAAAGGTCGGGGCAACGGGCCGGTTCCTGGATGCTGTTTTGCAGAAGGCGCTGACCGTCTCCGAACGCGTGCGCAGTGAGACGGCGATTGGGAACGCGGCGGTTTCGATTGCTTACGCCGCCGTGGAACTGACACGCCAGATTTTCGGCACGCTGGAAAACAAGAAAGTGCTTCTGATCGGCGCGGGCCAGTTGAGTGAACTCTCAGCCCGGGAGTTGCTCAACCATGGCGCCGGCTCGGTCGGCACGAGCATCGTCGTTATTAATCGCACCCTGGAACACGCGGCGGAGCTGGCGGCGAAGCTCGGTGGTGTGGCGATCCCGTTTGAGCAGCGCTGGCAACACATGGCGGAGGCTGACATCATCATCTGCTCGACATCGTGCCCGCACACGATTCTGAGCCGTGAGGAAGCCGAGATTATGATTCGCGAGCGCGCGGTTCGCGCACGCAATAAAAACAAGAAGGATCAACCCCTGGTGATCGTGGATATCGCGATGCCGCGTGACGTGGACGCCGAGGTGCGGGACGTCAGCGGCATTTTTCTCTATGACCTTGACGACCTGGAAAATGTGGTTGGACACAATGCGGGCGAGCGTGAGGCTGCCGTCGCCGAAGCACAGAAGATTCTGCAGGGCGAGGCGCAAGGCTTCCGTCGCAAGCTGATGCCGGAAACGGTGGTGCCCACCATCGCGGCACTGCGCTTGCGGCTGGACGAGATTTGCCGGCAAGAACTGGATTGCTTCCAGCGAGAGAGCGGACCTTTTTCCAAGGACCAGGACGAAATGCTAAATGCAGTCATGTGCCGGATGACTCAGAGGATTGCCGGGTCGCTCGCCCGCGAGCTCAGGGAGCTTCCCGAGAAGGTGCAGCAGGAACAGATGACTACTGCGTTGGAGCGGCTGTTCCACTTGCAGACGGCCGTACCAGCAATTGCCGACAGCAAACCAGCGTAGACAAGCCAAAGCTCATCGTTCGTCAGATTCCGCGTATGCCCGACACCAGCTAGCTCACCGCCTTTTTTTCGAACTGTCGCAATCCTACAACCAGCAGCAGAATGTCAAAAAAGAGCAGCGCAATGAGCACAGCGGCGATTGGTAAATGCGGGAACTGCGGAACCAGCGTGGCGCGCATTCCTTCGCTGGCATACACCAGCGGGTTGATGAGGACAGTTTTTTGCAGGATGGGGAAGGTCTTCAACGCGCTCCAGGGATAGTACGCGCAACCAAAGAAAATCATCGGCGTAATGACCATGCCGAACATCAAGCCAATGTGTTGCTGATTGATGCTGCACCCCAGGGCCAGCCCTCCGCATGCGGAGAAGGTGGCTACCAGAACGATGATCACAGAAAAAATAAAGGGCGTGTGAATACTGATCTCAACTCCGGGTCGAAGCACGAGCCAGGCTAACGGGATCACAATCAGGCCGGCGACCAGCGCTTGCAGCATTCCGGCGAAGACTTTCTCGATCGCGATCCAGGCAACGCCGATGGGGGCGAGCAGGCGATCTTCGATTTCACGGGTAAACTGAAACTCGGAGATGAGCGGCATGGCCACCGCCCAGATTCCAGTGAAGACCATGCTGATCGCGATAATCCCGGGTAGCAGAAGACTCTTGTATGCCGCCGGCATATAACCGCTGCCGACCATGACTTTGCCGAAAATAAAAACAAAGAGCAGTGGTTGCAGAAAGGTCTGAAGAAGTAGTTGAATCGCGTTACGCCGCGCTACGTGCGCGTCGCGCGCCAGCATCGCGAAAAATGTTTTCCAATTCAATCGCGCAGGCTCCTTCCGGTATGGTGCAGGAAGAGATTTTCTAAACTCGGTTCTGAAATGTGAACGTCTGACAATTCGGCGCCTGAATTCGCTGCCAAATTCGCGATTTCAGAAATTAGGGAACCGCCGCGGTCGGCATAGACGTCGACGTCGGCACCTGTGCCGTCCGCCGCACCGTCCGCCGTGCCATCTAAAGAACGCACTTCGCGCACTCCCGTCAGCGACTGCAGGCGCTGTAGCAGGTCCGGAGTCTGATTCCCGAAACGAAGGCGCAGCAGGAATCCCCCGGGGATCGATGCCTTTAACTGCTCCGGTGTGCCCAGGGCAATCATATGGCCGTGGTCAATGATGGCCAGGCGCCGGCAGAGCGCATCGGCCTCTTCCATGTTGTGGGTCGTCAGCAGGACGGTTTTTCCCGCCTCGTGGTATTCGCGAATGATGTCCCACAACAGAATCCGGGTTTGAGGATCGAGCCCAGCGCTGGGCTCGTCGAGAAACAGAACCTGCGGATCGTGCATCATGGCGCGGGCAATCGAAAGGCGCTGCATCATGCCGCCCGAAAAGCCGCGGACCATCTGGTTAGCGCGCTCGGTGAGCTTGAACTTCTCGAGCAGTGCGTCGGCGCGGTCGTTTCTGATCTTGGAGCCAATTCCGAAGTAGGCAGCGTGAAAAATGAGAATCTCGCGGGCAGTCAACGAAAAATCCAAGTTGGGCCGCTGCGGCACAACACCGATCAGGTGCTTGACTCGCGCCTGTTCCTTCCACACATCGTGCTCGCCGATCCAGGCTTGGCCGGAGGTTGGCCGCACGCGAGTCGTTAAGACTCCGACCGTGGTGGATTTGCCCGCGCCGTTTGGGCCAAGAAGGCCGAAAATCTCTCCGGGAAGAATCTCGAGCGAAAGTCCGTCGAGGGCCGGAATTTGGGTCTTTGGCTGCTTCGCTCCCTTGGCATCGGCGCGCGCAATAAAACCGCCGCCAGCGCCTAACGGTGGAGAGGAGCTATAGACCTTGTGCAGGTCTCGAGTGCGAACGCCAACGGCCATTCCGAGGAATCCCCAATCTGTCAGCGGCTGAATTTCTTGGAAGTATATCGTACCCGGCAGATGGCAGATGCTAATCCTCAGCCACGCCAGTCTGGCCTTCTTCATCGCCGCGAATCAGGCCGAATTTCTTCAGCTTGTAACGAAGAGCGTCGCGGCTGATGTCGAGCAGTTTGGCGGCGTGGGTCTGATTACCGTTGGCTTGGCGCATGGCTAACTCAACCATGGAGTGCTCGACTTCCTCCAGAGAGGTTCCACCTTCCGGTATATAGAGGCGCGGGAGAGTGCGGCCGTTGGGCAGGGTCTGTCCACCATCGGCGGGTGAGGTTCGTTCGAAAACGGTGCGGCCTCCCGATTCGCCCACGGAGAACGGCAGATACAGGGGGCGCAGAAATGGCTCGTCTTCGAGGATCATGCCGCGCTCGATCGTGTTCTTCAGCTCGCGCACATTGCCGGGCCAGTTATGACTGAGAATGAGACGACGCGTGTCGTCGGTAATGCCACGAATCGACTTCTTGAATCTGCGGTTGTAGCGATCGATGAAAAAGTCCACTAAAGGAAGAATGTCCTCTTTTCGATCCCGCAGCGGCGGGATAAAGATCGCAATAATGGCTAGTCGGTAATAGAGATCCTGACGAAACTGACTTTCGCGCACCGCCTTCTCTAGATCGCGGTTGGAAGCGGCGATCACACGGACATCCACTTGCATATCGCGGATTCCTCCCACGCGGCGGATGACCTGGTCTTCGAGCACGCGCAGGAGTTTCGCTTGCAGCAGCGGAGAGAGTTCGCCGATTTCATCGAGAAACAGCGTACCCCCGTCGGCAGCCTCGAACAGTCCTTTCTTCATCTGCTTGGCATCGGTGAACGCGCCCTTTTCGTGGCCGAAAAGTTCGGCCTCCATCAGCGTCTCGGGGATGGCGGAGCAGTTGATTGCTACGAAGGGCTTTTCTTGGCGCGAACTCTCGTAGTGGATGGCTTTTGCGATGAGGTCTTTGCCGGTGCCGCTTTCGCCTTGAATCAGAATCGTGGTGGCTTCGCTGGCCGCAACTTTGCGGACGAAGTTCATGAGCTCGGTCATCTTGGCTGAGACGCTCACCACGTCGTGGTAGCCGCCTACACGGCGCACCTCTCCTCGCAACTGCTGGACTTCAGAGCGCAAGCTCGTGGCCTCGAGCGCGTTTTTGATGGTGACGCGAAGCTCGTCGAAATCGATGGGCTTGCCCACGAAGTCGTAAGCCCCGAGCTTGAGTGCGGCCTTCACGTCGTCCAGTTGGGGATCGGCTGTGATCATGATGACGGCGCGGGCGTCGCCGTTTTTCTTGAGTTGATCGAGCACTTCGATGCCGCTTAGGTCGGGCATGCGCACATCGAGCAGGACGAGGTCGGGAGATTCCCGCTGCGCCAGTTTGAGCCCAGGTTCCCCGGCGTCCGCCTCGATGACGTGGTAGCCCCACTCTTCACACTTCTGGCGGAGCGACCAGCGCACGAGGCGCTCATCGTCCACAACCATGATTTTTTCGTCAGGCATCGGTGTTTAATTTACTACGAATGGTGCTTTGGCGGCTTGCTTTGGGGGACGCGAGGAAGAAGTTCTCAGTTCCCGGTGCTCAGTTGTCAATTGTCAGTTCTCAGTACAAACCTATCTGGAAGCGCCCGTATCGGATTGCCGCGGGCCGCCGATGGTCATACCGGGGCGGGTGCTTCCCCTGTAAAACGTTTCGCGGCGACTGTTCTTGTCCAGTCCATATCTGCTAGTCTGCTTTGGGCATTCTTCAAATTCAAAGGGAGACCGATACGTGCGATTCCACAAGCTTTACAGAATCCGATTTGCTTCGCTTCTTTGCTTTGTCTTGCCCATCTTTGCCTCCGCCGCCGACAAGAAAGAGAAGGGAGCGGCGGCCGAAGCTGACAAACCATCGTACGAACTGTCGCAGCCTGCAACAGAGAGTCTCGACTACACCATGTACCAACGCATTCGCGACGAAGGGCTGGCTCATTCCCATGTGATGGACTTCGCCTCCGCTCTGGCGGATGGCATTGGCCCGCGCCTTACCGGTTCGCCCAACCTGCACCGGGCCAACGAGTGGACGCGCGATCAATTGACGGCTATGGGTTGCAGCAACGCCCACCTCGAAGACTGGGGTGAGTTTGGCATGGGCTGGCAGCAGCTCAACACCTGGGTACGGATGTCGTCGCCTGACACGGCTGTGTTCATCGCCCAAGCCGCGCCCTGGTCGCCTTCCACCAACGGCGCAGTCAGTGGGCCAGCGATCTGGGTCGATATCAAGGACGAGAAAGATTTCGAGAAGTACAAAGGCAAGCTGGCGGGGAAAATTGTTCTGCTCGGAGATATGCGCGAGGTGAAGCCGGTGGATAAGGCCTTATTCACCCGGACGGACGACAAGGATCTCGCCAAGATTGCTGAATTCCCGCTGGAAAAGCCACAGTCTCCGGCGGACAGACTTAAGGACACCATGAAGCGGCGTGCCCTGCTCGATAAGACTGGAAAGTTTCTCGCCGAGGAGCATGCGCTCGCGGTGATTCTTCCGAGCCGCGATGGGCGGGATAACGGCGGCTCCGGCGGCATCATCTTCGACGACAACGGCTCATACCTGACCAGGTACGCTTATCAGCGCGATCACGCCGACCCTCTTCCCGTGGTGGTGGCAGCAATCGAAAACTACGGGCGCGTCTATCGTCTGCTCAAAGCGAATGTGCCGGTCAGCATCGAAATCAACGTTGACGTGAAGTATTTCGGCGACCATGAGCATGGCTTCGATACCGTCGCCGAGATTCCCGGCACCGATCCCAAGCTGAGAGATGAAGTCGTGATGGTGGGCGGCCATCTGGACTCGTGGGCGTCGGCAACGGGCGCAACCGACAATGGTGCCGGCACGGTGGTTGCGATGGAAGTCATGCGGATTCTTAACGCGCTGCAAGTCAAGCCGCGGCGCACCATCCGCATTGGGCTATGGACGGGAGAAGAGCAGGGACTCTTTGGTTCCACCGGCTACGTCAAGCAGCACTTCGGATACGTGCAACTCTCGACCGCCCCCGATCAACTGGAACTGCCCGAATGGCTGCGTAAACCTGCCGGTCCTGTCGTGCTCAAGCCGGAACAGCCGAAAATCTCCGGCTACTTCAACGTGGACAACGGTACCGGAAAAATTCTGCGGGATTTATCTGCAGAAGAACGCCGCTGTCGCGTCGATCTTTGCGCAATGGATGGAACCGCTGAAAGATCTCGGCGTCACTACCATCTCCGCGCGCAACACCGGCGGCACCGACCACGAATCGTTCGATGCAGTTGGAATCCCGGGCTTCCAGTTCATTCAGGACGGCCTCGACTACGGCTCGCGCACGCATCATTCGAACATGGATACCTACGAACGCTTGCAGCCCGCCGACCTGGCGCAGGCCGCGACCGTGGAGGCGATCTTCGTATACAACACCGCCATGCGCGACCAGATGCTGCCGCGCAAGCCACTACCGCATCCCGAACTCGAAGAGCAGCGCTCGGCTCCCCTCAAGGTGATGCCCGGAGCAATCGAACCTGCGGAGGAGCCAAAATAGGCAGGGGCTAACCTTTGGAGGTTGCACGTCACTGCGCGGCCTTCCTCACTGTCGTTTTTGAAGCCAGCGTATCGGAGAAACGATCTCCGCTTGAACCTCACTATACGTGTGTGACTTGGTCTCTCCGATTGCGCGAACCGGCCGCCCCGCCTGAGTTTCTGGCGCCAACGGAGCTTGAGCGTCCACAAAACTGGGATATACTGATTGCCGCCTTGGGGGGGGGTCTATATGCGAATCCACGGGCTAAGTTCCGCTAACATTCGTGTCCTTGCGTTACTCCTGTCGTTTAGTTCATGCGCTCTGGGCGCCGCTTTTCCAAGATTTGCTTTCGTCGCCAACGAAAGCGACAACACCGTTTCCATTTATACCGTAAACGCCACCACCGGGTTCTTGCGAGACGATGGTTATGTAGTGGTGGGCTCGAAGCCTTTGGGGGCGACGGTGACACCGAGTGGAGCATTCCTCTACGTGGCGAACTCGGGTTCGAGCAATGTGTCGGCATTTTCGGTGAATCTGAAAAACGGCAGCCTCACGGCGGTGAGCGGATCGCCATTTGCAGCGAAGACCGGACCTTCGGCTGTGGCCACCGATCCGGCGGGCAAGTTTCTGTACGTCGCAAACAAGACTGCAGGAAATATTTCGGCCTACACCATCGCTAGCACCACGGGAGCGCTAACCGCGGTTGCCGGATCGCCGTTTACAGCAGGAACCAGTCCCGCGGCGCTGAAGGTTGATCCTTCGGGCAAGTTTTTATATGTCGCCAACAGCGGGTCGGCAAACGTTTCCGCATTCACAATCGCCAGCAGCGATGGCGCGCTAACGGCGGTTGCGGGATCTCCGTTTGCTGGCGGAACAACTCCGGTTGGATTATTTATCAGTGCTTCGGGAAAGTTCGTCTATGTGGCGAACAACGGCAGCAGCAATGTTTCCGGCTATACTCTGGACACCACCAGCGGCGTACTGACGGCAATCCCTGGATCGCCATTCGCGGCGGGAACAAAACCTTCGGCCGTGGCGGTCGATCCGCTGTCGAAATTTGTTTACGTGGCGAATTCCGGATCGAACAATGTCTCCGGGTTCACGCTCAATGCCACAAGCGGTGCCTTGACCGCAGTTGCCGGTTCGCCGGTAAGTGCGGGCACGGCGCCTTCGACGGTGGCGGTCGATCCCAGCGGGAAGTTTGTGTTCGCGGGCAATGCTACCTCGGGGGATATTTCCAGCTTCTCCATCAAGACGACCACCGGGGCGCTGACCGCATTAGTGCCCGGGCCGATTCGGGCACGTAAGAATCCAGTAGCACTCATCGTTAGCTCGGGAACAACGAAGATCACTTACACGCCCACCTTTGCCTACGCCGCCGACTTTTCGGGGTCCGTGGACGGGCTGAAGGTAGCTGCCGCTTCTGGAGCGCTCACCACCATCAGCGGATCTCCGTTTGGCAGCGGTAGTCCGCGGTCGATCGCGGTATCTCCCAATGCACAATTTGTTTATACCGCGAACGCCGATGGCACTAACACGATCGGCGAATACACGGTGAACGCGACGACGGGAGGGCTGACGTCGGTGGGGACGATCGCGAACGGGGACAGTCCTTATTCGGTTACGGTCGATCCGAGCAGCCGGTTTGTGTATGCGGTGGCGATTGATACGAACGGCGTCTATGCGTACTCCATCAAGCCAACAACCGGGGTGCTCACTGCGATTAAGGGATCTCCGTTCACCGCGGATCTGGTCGCGCCGGATTGGGTCGCCGTAGATCCCACAGGCCGCTTCCTGATGGTGGCGGAGGGGTGTTGCGCGGATACGGCGGGCATCACGGTTTACAGCATCGCTCCGACGACCGGGAAGCTGACGGTGGTAGCGGGTTCTCCGTTCCTGCCGGCTTCGGGGGTCAGTGAGCCCTCGGCGGTGGCCGTCGATCCCACGGGCCGCTTTGTCTACGTGGCTAACGGACAAGCATTCGGCACGGGCGGGGCCACGGTTTACAGCATCAATGCGAGTAGCGGCAAGTTGACTCTGGTGGGTGCGGAAATTGCGGGCGGTTCCGCGCCCTGGGGCATCACGACGGATATAACCGGGCATTACGTGTACATGACCAATAACGACGCTACAGTTAATGCTTACTTGATCGATAACGCGACCGGGGGACTTACTAACGTGACGGGTTCGCCGTTTGCCGCACCCGGAGGGGCTAGTCGCGGCATTGCCGCAGATCCATCGGGAGAGTATCTGTACGTCGCTAACTCGAGTGAGTTGCTGGGTTACAAGATCAACGCCAGCACCGGCGCTTTGACGGAACTAACGGGCTCTCCCTTTAGCGCTGGCGCCGGTCCGATTGATGCTTGTGTGACGGGGACAATTAAATAGCGGCGGCCTCAGGAGCGGGCATGTTAAAGGGCAGCAGTACTGTGAACTTGCTTCCCTTCCCCACGACACTGCTGACTTCGATGCGGCCATGATGCTCTTCCACGATCCGGCGGGCGAGAGATAGACCAAGACCAGTGCCATTACCCTTGGTGGTGTAGAAAGGCCGGAAAATGTTGGGTATGTTCTGCGCAGGAATCCCACGGCCGGTGTCACTGACAATCACGCTGGCATAGTCCCCTCGCGAACCGATCTCGACCCGCACCATGCCGGCGCCTGCGCTGTCCATGGCTTGGACCGCGTTCAGGAGCAGATTCAGAAGCACCTGGTGAATCTGATCGCTATCGTGCTCAACTTCAGTCAAATCGGGCGCTTGCTGCAGCTCGATCTTGATTGGTTTTGAGAGCACCTGCTGGCGAGCGAGCATCACGGCGTGTTCTACGGTTGTGTTGAGGTTGCTCACACAAACCTGTGGCGGGTGAGGCCTGGCCGTTTCCAGAAGATCGGTCAATATGCGGTTGATTTGCGTGATTTCCTGGCGTACATCTTTCACTACCGCCCGCGCTGGACTGGTGGATGGGAGATCGCGTCCTATGATTTCGATTACGCCAGCGATTCCGGCCAGCGGATTGCGGATTTCGTGCGCCAAACCAGCGGCCAACTCTCCCAGCGTCGCCAGGTGCTCGGCGCGGGACATTTGGGTGCGATGCAAGGTCTCAATCTCTTCCCTGCTCTCGCGCAACTGCTGCAGCATGTGGTTGAAGTTGCGGCCGAGGTCTCCGATTTCGTCGTTGCGCTTGGAGAAGCTGACCGCTACGTCTAGATTGCCTTCACTCACCAGCTCGATTTTCTCCTGCAGTTCGACCATGGGCCGTTGAATAAAGTAGGCAAGCGCGCCGATCGACACGCCACAGATGACGACCGCTCCCGCTCCCGCGACTATCAGCACGGCGTGGCGTTCCGGATCGCGAAACGATACGGTCGCGACAATAAACAGCAGTAACCCGGCCAGCAGCACAAACACTACCGGCAAAAGCGCCTTAATCTGCCAATTGACGCGCACAGAACTCAATTTGCGGTCTTCCCGTTGTGACGAACTTAAGGACGACGAACTTGCGGACGACGAACCGGCGGACATAGTGCGCTCGTTTCTATCCGGCCCGCTCGGGGGAGTGAGGGCCGCAGCAGTCGTGTGAACTATCTCTACCAGTGGCTCAGATGCCTTCACCGCAAATTGAGAGCGGCTAAGCATAAGCGTGCAATCCAGGCAGCAAGTAAGTCACTCCGAAGAAAGTGAACATCACCACGGCAAAGCCCGCAATGGCGAAGTACGCGGCGCGACGGCCACGCCATCCCCGAGTGATGCGCATGTGCAAATAGAGGGCGTACACCAACCAGGTGATCGCCGCCCAGGTTTCTTTCGGATCCCAGCTCCAATACGAGCCCCAGGTTTGGTTGGCCCAGTAGGCGCCGGCGGCGATCATCAAGGTTAATAGGGGGAAGGCCAGACAGATAGTTTTGTAGGTGATGCGGTCGAGGTTGTCGGCGCTCGGCAGCAAGCGTCCGAGATCGGGGCGCCGCCACAGCAGCAGCAGATAAAGGAGCGAGATAAAGACGGCGCCTACCAGACCCGACAGTATGAAGGGGGAAGCGGCGAGGCTTGTCGGGAATAATCCGTCGGCATCGAGCGATGGATAGCGGGCATCATTGGCACGCACCACAAACATGACCAACGCCATCACCTGGAGAAGAATGCTGAGGAAGACGGCGCGATTGGCGAGCGTAAGGAAGGAATCATTTTTCTTCCAGCGAGCCAGCCCGTAGAAGACCAGCGGCGATGCCACCACCAATAGCGCGAGTGTCATCAGCCAGCCGAGGTCCGGAACGTTGACAAACAAGCGCACGCCCCGGGAGAGGAAGACTTCCGATTTTCGTTCCGGATCCCACGCCACCAGGCTCAGCCCGCCCCACTTCTCGAACCGAGTGAAGACGACGCCCGCGTAGATGGCTAGCGTGCTGGCACTGGTTACGGCGAGGAAGGTGTCGGTCTTCATGTTGTCCTGGATCAGGAACATCATGGCCAGCGCGAAGCTTAGCGCGCAGGCGGCGTAGGCCAGCATGGCCAGCGTGACGTGGACATGCAGCCAGGTCGATTGCAGCGCGGGCACCAGGGGATGGACTTCGGTCCGCAGCAATTGCATCAGCACCACGCCCACAATCGCCACCGGCATGGTGACGGTGCCAATGACCTTCACGCCAAATTTCTTTTCGGCCACCAGGGTTAGCACGGCCAGCGTCCAGACGAAGCTGAGCAACATTTCGTAGACGCTGGAAAATGGCGCGTGTCCGGCTTCGTACCAGCGATGGGCGACGGCTGCGGTATTGGCGATCAATCCCAGCCATGTGGCGAGCGAGGCGAACTTCACGTACAACTCGATGCCGGTGACTCCAAATCCCAGATACAGGGCGCCAGCGCCGGAATAGAAAATCAGCGTGGCGAAGAGCAGGTTCGTCTCGCTCAAAACGTTGCCGCTCTTGATCACGTTCAGAAATGCCATCAGCAGCAAGAAGGCGATTGCCAATCCGACCATTACGATCAGGGTCATTCCGGTCGTCGGTTGCTGTTGTTCCGCTTGCGCTTGTGCCATTTACATCCTCCAGGTGAACCGGTTCAGATCCCCAGGTTCAGTTCCCACCTTCAATTCCCTGCGACAGTAGCGACCTGCTCGCGCGGAGAGGCGTTGGGAACGGTTTTCAGATCTTCTTCCACCAACCCCACCAAATCGTTGAAGCGTTGCTCAAACGCGTCCCGGTTGCGGTTTGCACTTCCTCCGATCCACAGCCAGCACTTGCCCGTCTTTGGATCGCAAACCGGTACCGCCCAAAACCGCATGTGCACCACGTAGAACACGAACGCCAGTCCAACGCCCAGCAGCACTACGCCGGACCATACTCCCCACTGTCCCGGTTCGTGCGAAACCTGTAATCCGGTGAAGTGGCCCATCTTCAGGTCGGTGGCATGGAACTGCCACGGCGATTTTGAGTTGTCGGCAACTTCGTCGAGCTGCGGGAACCACACATCGAAGTCTTTCCCGGCTTTCTTCGAAGTCACAACCAGGTGGACGGCCGGATTTTCCAGCTCGTTCGACTTCTTGTACACCTGCCCGTCACGAACGGCGTAGTCGGGGAAGAATTCGGCGAAA
Organism: uncultured Acidobacteriaceae bacterium; assembly: GCA_963730845.1. Lineage (GTDB taxonomy): Bacteria > Acidobacteriota > Terriglobia > Terriglobales > Acidobacteriaceae > Acidiflorens. Next base: position 487,772 of record CAVSTM010000012.1, read on the forward strand.
CGCACGGTTGTATCGGCGTCGAGTGGCACGGTGTCATTCACCGCCAGGCCGATCTCCTGCTTGTGGCTAGAGCCGTCGCTCGGTGCGGCGACGAGCATGAACTTATCGACCTTGCCATTCGGGCCGTAGCTCGATTGGTAAAAACGAACGCCGCTGTAGAGAAGTGGGTCGTTCACAACAATCTCTTTCTTCTTTACATCCTCTCCGTCTTTAACCACGGCCAGATTGGACCACCACTTTTTCGGGGTGCCGTCCTGGTAGTTTTCCTGACCGGCGGAGTCGCAGCGAATGGCAAACGGGAGCGTGCGCGTGGTGCCGTCGCGCATTTCGACGATATTGGAGGTCTGCCCCTCATTCAGGTTGAGCGTGCCGCGCCAGCCCCAAAGACCGTCCACGATCGTGCCGAAGAAAATGAGCAGGAGGCTGGCGTGGACGATGTAAACCGCTAACTCGGAGACGCGGTGCCTTTCCGCGAAAATTCCGAAATGATCTTCGCGCACCACCCGCTCAGGTTTGAATCCCAGCGAGTGCAGGGCACGCTCCGCTGCCACCAGGCCCGTTTCCTCGTCTGCGATGGCCAGCGATTTCTGTGGATGGGAAGCGCGTCGGAAGCTCTCACCGGGATACTTGTACGGACGCGAAAAAAAACGCCACGAGTTAGGGAAACGATCGATGGAAGCGGCGACGATGCAGAGACTGACCAGCAGCATCAGTCCTAGGAACCACCAGGAGTGGAATACATCGGTCAAGCCGACCGCATCCAGGATTCGGAGTGCCTGCGGGGAGTAGGCACTCTGCATCTCGTCGGGCTCGGTGACCGGCCGCTGCAGCACGATGGTTCCGGCTGCCGCGAAAATCACGACCAGGATCAAAAGAACCACGCCGGTCTGGATGGAAGCAACGGTGCGCCACGTTTTGTGGCCAACTGCACGGAAATCTAGGACCATATCTTCTCCCCATTCTCCAACCTGAAGTGCAAGTTCTGCGCCAGACGGGTCAAGACGTGTAACCTACAGATTTAGCGGTACTTAACAGACAAGATGGCAATGATCTGAGCCGCTGGTTTGGGCTAAATCGCGCACCCCCGCACCGTTCGACTGGGATTTCACACATCACAAGACGCCGGTGACGGAGCTCACCTGCTCCGGTGACACGCCCGATAGGAGCTTCCGAATGCAAAGCCGTTCAAGGTGACGAACATCACATACGCCAGTGATTACGCGCCTCTATCCCGCATTTTCTTCCCGAATTCCAATGGGCTCGAATGTGGCAGGGGCGGGACATTCGAACGTGCGGCGATCGGCAGTATTGTGCGAGACGGAACGCTGCCCGCCCCGTGGGGCATTTCACCGACGACGCTGTGGCAGAAGGCCCATCTGAGGTCCTTTTTAATGGCGAGAGGGTCCGGAACCAGATCGAAGATGTTTCCCAACCTGTTCTTGTTCAGCCAGTTACGCGTCCGTTGTGACTCGCATCCGTGTTCTTGTGATACGGCTACTTTCGTGCACATGCACCCTTCGGAGGCCGTTTGAAAGTGCTCCCGCATCGCATCTGGTTTCATAAAAAGGCCGCGAATCATCGCGACCGCCCGCTTGCTGTTTTTGTGGTGATTTTGTTTGCCCTGGTTGCGTTGCTGCTTTTGCGCGCCACCGCCGCCGTTCACCCCGTTCCTTTAGACAAGAACGTCGACGCTGCCAAGTGCCTCGAATGCCACGAGGAGAAGTCGAAAGGCAAGTTCGTCCATTCCGCGATCGCGATGGGCTGTCTGACCTGCCATGAAGTTCGGGTCAATAAGGACATCACCCGCATCAAGCTGACCACCACGACTCCGCAGTCACTCTGCATCAGCTGCCACGCCGACAAAGACGCGGCGACGCTGAAGGGGACGGTTCATCCGCCCGCGGTACGCGACTGCATCAAGTGTCACGACCCGCATACTTCCGATAACAAGAATCAGTTGTTGAAAGCTACGGTGGGAGAGAAGGGCAAGAACCTCTGTCTCGATTGTCACACCCAAGGTCTAAACGTCTCCGAAAAAGGCAGCCGTCACGCCGCCCTCGACAAGGGATGCGACACCTGCCACACGACGCACAAAGTTGGCGAAAAGGGTAAGCAGGAGTTCGACTATCACCTGACCAAGGCCGTCCCGGCGCTGTGCATCGACTGTCACGACGTCAAGGATGCCGCGCTCATCAAGGCTCACCAGGGGCAGCCCTTTGCTACGGCTACCTGCACGCAGTGCCACGATCCGCATCAATCCGCACAGCCGAAGCTGATGCAGAAATTTACGCATCCGCCATTTGCCGACAAGACCTGCGAAATCTGCCACGCACCGGCGAAAGATGGCAAAGTTGTCCTGACTAACACCGACACAAGAGCGCTTTGTGCCACCTGTCACAGCGATCAGGTTGACAAGATCGACAAGGCCAAAGTGCCGCATCCCGGAGCCCAGGGAGAATGCGTGGCTTGTCACAATCCGCATGCCGGCAAAACTCCGGGATTCCTGCAACCGGATCCGGTCAGCGCCTGTCTGGCCTGCCATAGCGACCAGGCCGATCAGTTCAAGAAGGCGCATCTGCATCAACCGGCTTTTGGACAGGCATGCGCGATCTGCCATGAGCCCCACGGCGGCGAGAACGATCACCTGTTGCGCACCAAGAAAGTCGATGATCTGTGCTTCGCCTGCCACGGGCCAGACACTCCACAACCGAAGAAGCTCGAAGCCGAACACTTAGTCACCATTCTGGATGGGAGCGTCAAACTGCCCGAGGACTACTTCACCAAGAACGCAGTGGTGGTGCTGCCCATAAAATTCGGACGTGGGCACCCGATTGAAGGGCACCCGGTTGCCGACATTATGGATCCGACCGATTTGACTAAGGTGAAAACGCCGATCAATTGCATGTCTTGCCACCAGCCGCATTCATCGGCGCAGCCCGATCTGCTGGTGAAGGACCAGGCTAACAACGCTGCTTTCTGCGCCACCTGTCACAAGGATCTGACGAAACGGTAAGTTGGTAAGAAAAGAAAGAATGATGATCAGGAGTATGAATACAATGTCCAGATTAAGAGCAAGCTTGATTCGGAGTCCCCGCGGCTGGTTTGTGTTGTTCCTTATGCTCGGTCTCGCGCTGCTTGCGCCTCTTTCCGCGCTCGCCGACAAGAAGAAAAAGACGGCCGCCGAAGAGCCAAAGAAGGTTGCGGCCCCCGATTATTCCAACATCGTCTGGCCCAATCCGCCCGCCATTGCGCGCATCAAGTACCAGGCGTTTTATTCGGCAGAGAAACTCGAGCAGGTCACGGCCGTCAACAGCACCAAGAAGGCGAAATGGATGGACCGGCTCGCGGGCACGCAGGCCACCGGCGAAGGCACCAAGGTTCTGTTCCAGCTCGCTGAACCCTACGGTATCGCCGTTGATTCCAAGGGCAAATTGTACGTGGCGGATCAGAAGGTGGGCGCCATCTTCATTTTCAACACCGAGACCCGCGACGTGGAACTGATCAAGAACAGAGTTGCCGCCCACTTCGCGCACATCATTGGGCTGGCGATGGACGACGGTGATCGTCTCTTTGTTTCCGATCCCATCCTGCGTCACGTTCTCGTGTTCAACGCCGCCCATAAGCCGGAAGACGTGATCACCGAAGGAATGGTCGGTCCAGGCGCCCTGGCCATCGATCGCGAGAACCGCCTGCTCTATGTCTCCGATGTCGAACTCGATCAGGTGCTGGTGTACGATGCGGACACGCTTAAACTGAAGAGCAAGATCGGCACCAGTGGACACAAGCATGAACTCACCACGGCCGGAGATTTCGCCAAACCCAGTGGGCTGGCGGTCGATTCGGAAGGCAATCTCTATGTCTGCGACACCCTGAACGACCGCATCGAGATCTTCGACGCCGACGGTAAATTCATTCGCACCTTCGGGAAGAATGGCGATGGCCCGGGATATTTCGCGCGGCCGAAGGGAATCGCGATTGATAGTAACGGCCATATTTGGGTCGCCGATGGCATGCAGGATCGCGTCCAGGTGTTTGATCAGGAATTCCACTTGCTCATCACATTTGGCGGCCATGGCCTGCTGCCCGGTCAATTCCAGGCGCTTGTGGGCATTGCCATCGACAAGAACAACCGCGTCTTTACCTCTGAGATCTACCCCGGACGGGTGCAGCAGTTCCTTTACGTCGACGACGAACAGGCTGCCAAGCTACAAAAAGAGCGCGAGGAGCAACGTCTAAACAAAGCGGGAGCGTCAGAAAAGGAAACAACGCCGGTCGCGGCCCCTGCTCAGGCGACTCCAGGTCCGCCCAGTCACTAGAGAGCATTCGCTGTAGAGACGGGGATTGGCCCGTCTCCCGGCCCCAAAAAGACGCGGCAAGGCGCGTCTCTACATCGCGTTTTGCTTCGGCCCCGTGACTGTTGCGTTTCGCAACACTTCCATCGAGTAACCCTTCGATCACCCTCCCAACTGCGGAATTTCACCAATCCACTTTGGCAGTTGGCTCTTTTCCCCCACCTTGCCACCGGCTCACAACGTTGACGGCAAGCGACTCTGTAGAAGTTTGTCCTTTATAGTCAGCAACTTACGGTGAATATGGCAGCCATGGCGGGCTTGGTCGATTTCGGATGGATACTTGCATTAGCAATGAGCGAGAGGCGGCTGCAACGAGTGCCCAGGCACCAAGCGCAACCCAAGGCCAAAGCCTCTAAGATTCGAAACGCTGCATACATCTTCATGGAGGTTGTAAGTTTTATGAGAAAAGCGATGTTGGTTGTACTGTTCATGCTCGCGGTCTCAGGGTTGATGTTCGCCCAGACTTGGTCGTCAACAATTGACGTCCTGGGGGCCCACAACAACAATGGCCGCGGTTGCGCTGGCTGCCACTCCCCGCATAGCGGCGCGTTTGGCTCCGGTCACCTACCGAAGAAGGGAAACGATACCGGTAACTTTGCATTGTGGGGCCAGGATGCTAGCCCACTCTATGGCTACACTCTCGCATTCGGCGACAGCGGACGATTCATTGAAGTTCTGCCCCTCAGCCTAACCGCCGGTGGCACAGAAGTGAGCGGCATCATGCTTTGTCTGAGCTGCCATGACGGCAACATCACCTATAACAACATGATGACGAATCAGTCGTTTGAACAAAGGATCGGCTACCTGACCAATACCGCATACGGCAGCAACCCGATTCCGACCCTGCTCGGTGATGACGGCACGACACCCGGCAACTACAACAACGATCACCCGGTGGGCTTGAATGCCCTCATCAGCACCACAGCCAATGGCTTGGTCTGGGCCGCCAACAAATTTACCGTCACCCCCGGCTCGCCCTATGCCCAGTTCGTAGCCAACTACGGCTACCCGGAACTCGCTCCTGGCGCGCACGGAAGCCCCTTCGGCATCACCCCCGGCACGAACCTGCCCTACGTGGCTTGCACCACCTGCCACAATCAGCACGTGATGACCGTGTACTCGTCGAGCACGGCAAGCCCGATCACCGGCAATACCGCCGGATTCTATGCCACCATGTTCTTCGTAAACGCCCCGTACAACCCGAACATTGCGGCTGGCTGGACACCAACCAAAGCGCCTTCGACGACGCAGTTCTGCCGTCAGTGTCACTTTGGTGAGGCGAACGAGTCCAACAACACCTTCACCATCACGACGCAGTTCCAGTAGAAGTCGCCGTGGCATCAACGGGGGAGAGAAATTCTCTCCCCCTTTTTTTGGATTCTGTTTTCGAAAGAATCGGCAAGCGAGGAATTATGAAACGCCAACTCCAAATCTGCGCAACGCTTCTGCTGGCGCTCTCGGCCTCAGTCGTCCCGGCCCAGATCGCCTCCCACGCCCCGACGGCGGTCGCGAAAACCAGTGCGCCGCAATCGTCGTCACAGGTGTCGCCCCTCGAGGTGAACGACAAGCCGGTAGCGCGTGTAAATGGAGCGGTGCTCACCGATCGCGATCTGCTGCGTGAGATGTTCGCCATCTTCCCCTATGCGAAGCAACACAACGGATTTCCCAAGGCAGAGGAGGCCTCCGTTCGCCAGGGCGCGCTCGAAATGATCATTTTCGAAGAGCTGGTGTACCAGGAAGCCGTGCGGCGCAAGCTGACCGTTTCGCCGGAAAAGCTCAATCGCGCGGAAACGGACTTTCGCAAGCAGTTCAACAGTCCCGACCAATACCAGGAATACATGCAGGCTGAAATGCACGGCTCGGAGCAGCAACTACGCCAGCAGATGAAGCGTTCGCTGCTGATCGAGCAGGTGCTGAAAAGCGACGTGGAAGACCGCTCTGCCGTATCCCTGACCGAGTTGAAGGCCTATTACGACAAAAACCCGGCCCGCTTCCAACTGCCGGAGTCGTTCAGCTTCCAGAGTATTTCGGTGCTTCCGCCGATCAAGCCGAACGCAGCGCAGGCCAAAGACGCGCAGAAAAAAGCCGAGGATGCCTTGCGCCAGGCCCAAGCGACCAACAGCTATCAGGACTTCGGACTGCTTGCCGAAAAGATCTCGGAAGACGATTTCCGGGTGAACATGGGTGACCACAAAATCGTGCCGCGTGAAAAGTTGCCGCCGGATGTCGTCAAAGCCTTGCTCGCCCTGCGGCCGGGACAAATCACTGGACTCATCCAGATTGAGTCGGCGTACACCATTCTCCGCCTGAATGCGCACAATACGGCCAGGAAGGTGAGCCTTGAAGAAGTGAAGGCCGATCTGAAGGTGGAGTTACAAAAGGAAAAATACGAGGAGCTGCGTTCGAACTTCGCGAAGCAACTACGCGCCAAAGCGAAGATCGAAGAATTAGGCTAGGGCATCCCGTAGGGACAGTCACCCCGGCTGTCCGCGCGAGCGCAGCTCGCCCTTGGGTTTCATTGTCGGTCGTTTTCGTTTCCACCCAATGATGCGGCGCGTGGCGGGGCTTCGCCCCGCCGGACAGCCGAGCGCGGCTGTCCATACGCGTTCCCCATTGAGCGTTTCAACTCGCTCGGCGGGTGATATCCCGCACTCTGGTAATGGTTGCCCCTCCTGAATGCTATCAATGCCGAAATAACTCCTGTGTTTTCAGTATCGTATCTACCATCCCCGATCGCGATCTTTGGCCATCGCTGTGCTTTTTCAGGGTAAGTTGTTTTCAGGCTTTGAGCCTCATTTGGGGAAGGGTAGTCGTTCTATGAAGGTCGCGAGTCGCATCGTCGGGCTGGGGCTGGCGGTTCTAGTTCTAGTTCCGATGATGACGCAACCGGCCCAGGCGCAGCTCGGCGTGGGTGAAAATACCAAGCTCACCGCTGGTGGCCTGGTTTCCTTCGGATACTCCGGCGACTATGGCGACCAGATTCCCTCCGACCACGGCTTGAATTTTGGACTTAACGGTACGGTGGCCGGCTACTACTACAATCCTAATTTCCTTTCGTTCGCCGCGACTCCGTACTACAACCAGTCGCGGGCTGATTCCGATTCCCAATCCATCACCGGCGCCAGCGGGGTCACGGGCATAGCAAATTTCTTCTCGGGCAGCCACTTTCCTGGTTCGTTCACTTACCACTACGACGACAACAGCACCAGCACATACGGATTGGCCGGACAACCGAACTTCACGATCCACGGCAACGGGCAAGGGTTCGGCATCAATTGGAGCGCATTGGTTCCCAATTGGCCGACGCTATCGGTTGGGTATTCTCAAGGAAGCGGCCATGGCACGCTCTATGGCACCAACCAGGAGAGCGATTCCAGCACACGCCTGTTCAACGTGCACTCGACCTACCAGATTTCGGGCTGGCGCCTCAACGGCTTTTTCGATCACAACAGTTACAACTCGGAATTCCCTCAGTTTCTGGAGAACGATGGAGAATCGGTGGAGGATTCAAGTAGTAACGATTTAGGGTTCGGGACGCAGCACAGCTTGCCGCTGAATGGGAGCTTTACCGCCAATTACAGCCGAGCATCGACCAGCAGCGATTACCTGGCGAGCGAGGAGCAGACCGGCAGCACCTCGAATAACTCAAACTACACCGCCAGCACCGAAACTGCTACCGCCAATTTTAACCCGATCAAAAAGCTGAGTTTTAATCTCAACGAGAGCTACACCGACAATTTATCTGGCTACCTGGCGCAGAGTCTCAGCGGCAACGGGGTGGCGCCGCCCGGAGTGAATTTGGGGACGGGATCGAAGTCCTTCACGATGGGAGGCGGGCTCGCCTATCAGTTTACAAACTACCTCGCCGGCTCGGCACAGGCTACATACTACGATCAGTTCTACTTCGGGCACAGCTACACAGGTGAGTATCTGAGCGGCACGCTGGACTACAACAAGAGGCTCTGGAACATGTTCAGCTTTTCCGGTACGGTGATCGATAGTTCAAACGGCCAAGGCCAAAACGCAGTGGGATTCGCCGGCAACGTGAACTTCTTTCACAACTTCCGAGGCTGGGTGACAGACGGCCAATTTATCTACGCGCAGAACGTGCAGACCATGCTGATTACTTATACAACTTCCTACTACCAGTACAACGCCCAGCTACACCACAATCTTACCGACCACATAAAGTGGACGGCGTCTTTCTCCGGCAACCACAGCGGTTTGACCAACGATCCGGGTGACAACAACCACAGCGAAAGCTATTCCACCGGGTTGAGCATGCGAAGGTTGACATTCAATGGTTTCTATAGTCAATCGAGCGGAGTTTCACTTTTGGGGGCCGGGGGACTCGTTGTGCCGACACCAACGCCGGGACTGACGAATCTCCTATTCTTCACCGGATCCGATTACGGCGGCGGGTTTGCGGTGACACCGCTGAGGCGGCTCTCCATTTCGGGGAGCTATAGCCGCGCGATCAGTAACACCCTCGCGAGCACGGTCTCGCACAACGACACGGAGGTTTTCAACGCCCAAATGCAGTACCATCTAAGGAAGATCGGGCTGCAGGCCGGATATTTGCGCTTCACGCAAGGCATTAGTGCAATCGGTGCGCCCGTCAATACTACGTCGTTTTATGTCGGGATGACCCGATGGTTCGACTTTTTCTGACGATGCGGGGCAAGTCATTGCAAGTCAAATCAAAGCGGCGCGAGTCATCGGGGTGCAAAGCAACGGGCTGGAAAGCAACGTTTTGGGCTGTCATGGCGGTTGTTGCCGGCCTGGCGATTCTGCCGGCCACGCCGGTGCAAGCTTCCAAGCGTTCGAAGGAAATGGTCAGCGAGCCTCCACCCCCGGATTTGCTGCTCGACGGGGGCCGCAAACTTTCCTTTGAGCGGAGCTTCAGCCTGGAGCGCGAGGTCAAGCCCAAGCGCAGCTTCTGGACGCGGGTCGTCGACGTAATCGCGGGCCAGCCGGATTTCCACTATCTGGTGAGTCCGTACAGCGTGGTCACCGACTCGCACGGACGCATCATCATCACCGACGCGGGCGCGGGCGGAGTTCACATCTTCGATTTCATCCAGCAGAAATACAAGTTCGTTACGCGCCGCGACGCCGGGAAAGACCCGATGCTCACGCCGCAGTGCGTCGCGGTCGACGCGCAAGACAACATCTACGTAACCGATTCCCAGACCGGCAAGGTGTTCTTGTTCGATGCTAACGGCAAATACCGGCGCGCTATCGGTAGCCTGAAAGGCGGTGAGGGATATTTCAAACGTCCCACGGGAATCGCGGTGGATTCCGCAGCCCAACATATTTACGTGACCGATACGCTGCGCAACAAGATCTTCATGATGGATATGCAGGGCAGCGTGCTCCAGACCATCGGCAAGACAGGTACGGGAGACGGCGAATTCAATTTCCCGACCGAGTTGCGATTGAACGGATCGGACCTGGTGGTGGTCGACGCGATGAACTTCCGCGTACAAGTGCTCGATCGGTCGGGCACGTTCCGCTACGCGATCGGCAAGGCCGGAGACGGCGCTGGATGGATATTTCGCCCTAAAGGGATTGGCTTCGATTCCGAAGATCATCTCTACGTGGTTGACGGACAGTGGGGCGTGGTTCAGGTCTTCGACGAGGCGGGCCGGTTGCTCTATTATTTCGGCCAGCGCGGGACTGGGCCAGGAGAGTTTCAGTTGCCCACGGGGATGCAAATCGACAGCCAGGATCGCATCTACGTCGTGGACTCCTTTAATCGGCGTGTTCAGATATTTCATTATTACGGCATCGCCAAGCGGGCTGACGTGAGGAAACAGTGAAGAAGACCTTGTCACTGGCTTTTGCGATGATGATGACGCTGGTTATGGAGCGTAGTTTCGTCGTCGCGCAGGTGAACCCCGATGTGCTGGGCATGCATAACCTCACGGCAGCCAGTGGATCGGGGATCTCTTCCAGCGGAGGTCTCGGTTGCACGTTTTGTCATGCTCCTCACAGCGGATTGGGAACCGTCTCGCCGCTCTGGAATCAGAAGTTGTCGCAGGCGACTTACACTCCCTACACCAGCACGACTTATGCCGAAAAAGGCAAGACGCAGCCGACCCTCGGAATAACGAGCAGTCTCTGCCTGAGTTGTCATGATGGCACGGTGGGAGTGGGACAGTCCTATGTGTACGGAACGATTCCCACGACCGGTTCGTTGAATAGCATCGATTCCTTCGGAACAACTTTGACCGGTTCGCACCCCTTTAGTCTGGTGGTTCCCATGAAAGATGCGCCCAACCTGGTGGCGTCGCTGGTGTCGAAGGGCATGACGGCTGATCCCACCGGCGCAGTGAAACTGGTGAACGGCAATATCGAGTGCACCAGTTGTCACTCTCCGCACGTGCAAGGGATCGACAAAATCGCGCAGCAATTTCTGGTCCGAGACAGCTCGAACGCGCAGATGTGTCTCGCCTGCCACGATCCGAACCGGGTGGTACAAGGACGGATCAACCCGCTGGCAGGTTTTACGGGAAGCATTCATCGGACGGCGACGAATCAGGTTTCACCCGACGGTCACATAGGTTCTTATCCGACGGTCGGAGTGAACGCATGCACGTCTTGCCACATGTCACACGACTCGGTGGCCCCCGCACGGCTGCTGCGTCCGGCCACACCTTCGGCGCCGGGGACCGATCCGGTCACGCAGGATTGCATGACGTGCCACAACGGGGGCACATTCTTGTCGCCCGTGCCTATGAACATTATGGCTGAGGTAGCGAAGACCGGCCATCCCTTACCGTCCGGAGTTAATTTTCACGACGCTGCCGAGCCGGTGCTTTTGAATCACAATCGTCATGCCACGTGCGTCGATTGCCACAACGCTCACGCCTCCAACCAGACGACGGCATTCAGCGCGCCGCCGACGCTGCGTCCATCGCAGGCCGGCGTCAGTGGGATCAGCGCAACGGATGGGGTCACGGTTCTTACTCCAGCGGTCAACCAGTATGAAAATTGTTTGCGGTGTCACGGCACGAGCACGGGCAAGCAGCGGCTGATCCTCTACGGGTACGCGCCAACGCGAGTGGTAGCGGGACCGGATCCATTGAACGTTATCCCGCAATTTGCTCAAATGGCACCGTCGAGTCACCCCGTGACTCACGCTCGATCCAGTCCCCTGCCGCAACCCAGCCTCCTGCTGAACATGCTGAACCTGAATGGCACAGCGTCTGCGCGCTCGATGGCGCCGGGAACGTTCATCTTCTGCACCGATTGTCATAACAGCGACGACAATCGCGAGTTCGGCGGCCTGGGCCCGAATGGTCCGCACGGATCGGTCAACTCGCACATCCTTGAGCGCAACTATCAATTCAGCCAGGCCGCAGAGCCAGGCGGTGTGGTCACCAACCTTTTCCCCAATCCCGACCTGACGGTGACCGGACCTTATTCCATGTGCGCGAAGTGTCACAACCTGACCCAGGTCTTATCCAATTCGAGCTTCACGCAGCACAGCCTGCACATATCGCAGTACGGTTTCACCTGTTCGGTATGCCACACCGCCCACGGCATGGGCGCATCCTCCCCGAATGTCACGGGGGAGCGGCTGGTGAATTTTGATGTCCATGTGGTTGCCCAAAATGGGGCCGCGCCCATCTCCTACCACCGTGCGACCAATACTTGCGTGATGGTTTGTCACCAAGCCGCGCACAACCCAAACGGCACCGTCACAGCTCTCGGTTCGCGTTCCGTGGTTGGATTGCCCGTAAAGAGGTAGGAGGCTGGTGTTAAGGTGACGCGGCCGTCTGGGCAGAACGTGTTTGGTTGAAGGGTTCTTGGAAGAGGCGCGGCCTTGCAGGCTGTTGGAAAAGATAGCGCCTCAGCGATACCACAAGCGCTTTAAAATCGAACGCCCCCCTCCAGGGGCTCGGCGTCGACGCTCGAAACCTGAGTCTTACCGCACCCAGCCGCGACCCAGAGCCAACGAGGACCGGAGATCTTCTTCCGGCCCTCGTTGCGGTTATTGCACGGTCAAGCTTGCAGTGGTGATGGTTACCGGGGTGGGGTTTGCGGTTGTCCGATTCGCTCATCGTTCTGCCTCGGGTGCTGGCTGGGCCGCCCATCCGCAGGACGAGTCTTGGCCGGAGTCCTTTTTGCCACAACTGATATTCCGGCCGCTCAACGGTGAATTCCTGGGTAGTCTCTGCGGACGCGTGTGCGCGGAGTGTGATCGCACACGCATGCGAACCGCCCTTATCGGGGTGAGAGAAATCCCAAAGCGTCATCCTCTGAATCGAAAGATCAGACGGCCCGTGGTTCACCGGATGGAGGCGCATCCGAATCTGTGCCTGGGAACCGAGATCCGTGTTTTGTAATACCTCAGTAGGAGCCCGACACCAGGGGAGCATTGCTGGCGAATGCAAATTGGACACCGAGCGCAAACAGTGCAGCGACCACAAGCCGCCACTTGCAGACACGAAAAATGTTGTATCTCAGGTGAACCTACCGTCCTTCCCGGGCACCATCAAAGGCCGACTCCGCCCCGGCTCGAGTGCGATTATCGCAGCGCTGGGAGCACGGCGCCAACTCGAAGACCTGTTCACCGGCGAAGCCATACTCCTTCCAGAGTGGCAATTTCGATGCCAGCCCAGCATAAGGACTAAACGCTATGCTGGCAGGGACTTGCGCCGTCAAGTTGGCAGAGACGGCACGTGGGCGAAGGGGCAAAATGCGCCCTTGGTGGGTAGAAAGCCCCGATTCGTGACCGCTTTCCGCCATGGAAGCCTGTTTCCCAATCCCGACTTACGGTAAGTGGAGCGAATCGATGTGCGAGAATAAGCGGTTCATAAAACACTGTCCGAAACAGATGAACTCCGACCCGCAAAGTACAGATCCTCCCAACTTACGAAACGGTCCGCTCGATACGGCGCTGCCGCGGATCGGAACAATGCTGCTGTTGTTCGCGTCAGCCGCGGTTTTCGAGGCCAAAAACCTCTCTTCCTTGACGTCCCTCTCGAACGGCGACATCTGGTGGCACCTGCGCACGGGAATCTGGATGCTTCAAAACCACGGCGTCCCGCATAGTGGGCTTTTCTCGCAATCGCCTGACCTTCCTTGGACCGCTTCAAGCTGGGCCTATGACCTGCTGGTTGCACTCGGCTTTCGAATGCAGGGACTGCGCTCTGTCCCGGTGATGCTGATGATATTCAAACTGGCATTTGCCGTGGCGACGTTTCTCCTCGCCGGTGGGTTACGCGGAAGATTCTGGCCGGCGGTTGTACTATCGGCTACCACACAATACATACTTGGCAACGTTCAGCCGGGTCCCGGCTACTGCTCGATGCTCTTCTTCGCGGTTGAATTGCTTCTGCTGAACGAAAGCCGTCGGCGAGGCGTTCGATTTCTTTTCTGGTTGCCACCGCTTTTTCTGGTGTGGGCCAATCTGGACATCCAGTTTGTCTTTGGGATTCTTCTTCTGGCGCTGTTCCTGATCACATCTTTCCTTGGGAAGTTCGGACGCTCAAGCGCGGAGCACGTGCAACACAAATGGGTTACCGTGTCGCCGAGGAATGCAGGGCTGATAGCAACGCTATGTGGTATCGCTACGCTCTTTACGCCCTACGCTTACCACCTCTACGGAGTTTCTTGGGGGAGCGTCGCCAGCGCGGCAAACCGTTATTTGCCGGACTTCCGTGCCATGAGCTTTCGCCAGCCGCAGGACTATGTTCTGATGCTGCTGACAATGGCGGCGTTTCTGGCGCTCGGTCTACGTCGTTCCCACGACCCGTTCCAGATTGCTCTTATGATCGGCTGCACCATGCTCTCGTTCTACGCGCAGGGTGACGCCTGGCTCGCTTCGCTGGCAGCGATTGCGGTGATCAGCGAGGCAATGAGTGACGACGCCATCCGTGATGCGACCGGAGCCGTCGAGGCGGGCCATCGGCGCACCTGGAAAGGTCAAATTCTGATTGCCGGCGGATTGTCAGTCGCCATTCTGTTGTTCGCGGCGGCGCTCGGAATTCCCGGCAGCCAGGACGCATTGTTGGCAAAGGCAGCTCAAACCTATCCCGTTACTGCCTGCAATTACATCCGTGAGCACCAGCTCCCGCAGCCGCTGTTCAACCCCTATGAATGGGGAGGTTTCCTGACCTGGTATTTGCCGGAATATCCTGTAGCCATCGACGGTCGCACTGGCTTGTACGATGACGACTTCGTCGTCCAATACTTCAAAGCGATGAACGCCGATGTGCGTTACCAGGCCGATCCCGCGATGGCCAACGCCGCGACACTGCTGTTGCAGCGACGCTCACTGATGGGAGAAGCCCTCAGAACGCTGCCGACATTTCGAGTAGCATACAGCGACAGCGTGGCGGTGGTGCTGATCAAACCGTAGTTCGTTGAGGTTGCGCGGCGCAGGGAAGCCAACGGTAACGACGCAAAACACCGTCAAAAGCGGAGCCTCATTCACTCGGATGAAGCAGGCTGCGGCCGCCGCGCGTATACCGTCGCTGTCGCATCACGATAGACGAGTTGGAAGCGCGGATCAACGCTCAAGATCTTGGCCAGCGGAAGGTGGGAGTCCAACAGCACTACTCCCGCCTCATTGAGATAAGGGTCGGTGGTATACGATGTGTCGGCATTCTGGGAATGGTAGAAGAGCTGGTCGAGATCGTCTCCATAAAGATCGTTGCGCCCGTCAATCGCAACCGGGTAATCGGGCATATACCACATCAGGAACCCACCCCAGTTGAGATTGTTGTAGAGCGGCCCAGGGACTGGATTTCGCCGCAGGAAGTTGACGGCGTTCACCGGATATTGGGAACTGATGGCCCGATCAAATCCACGTTGGTTGAAGTCGGTGCCTCGAGAGAGAAGCACCAACAACAGAGCAACGGCCGCTGTCACTCCGGTTATCTCGGGCCAGCTCTCGGGGCGATCATATTCGGGACGATCATGTTCGGGACGATCGCGCTCCGCCTCCGGCGCGGGCAAGTCCGCGACGCAAGCCGCGGCCGGAATGCAAATAAACCAGGCGTCGCGCATGGTGCGATATGCAACCACGCTCGCGATTGTCAGCAACGCGAGTTTGAATGGGTCGAGTTTCTTTCGCCATCCCACGGCGAAGAATCCTGCCGCAGTAAGGAAGAGTTCCGCGTAATCGCTATACCAACGGAAGGTGAGCGGCTGCAGTTCCAAGATGACAGAGTAGGCAAACTTCGCTTTCGAATACTCGTAGATCGCGACATATGGGTGATAAAAGTTAGGTCCTACCAAGGTTGCGAACACGCAGACAGCGAATAAAACCACCAGATCCTTTGCGGGAAGCGAGGGGGAACGCAGGAAGCCGGGAGCAATTCCGAGCTTGTCTGCCAAGCGCTGCGCCAGCGTAACGCCGACGAGCAGACCTACCAGGAACAGACCGTAGATGAATTGAATGTGCAGGTTCGCCCACAGCAGAAAGATCGGCGGCAGCCAGTAGAGCATTTGCACACGCCCGCTGCGATTAGCCTGCAAGACGAGAGTCAGCGTGATCGAGAGCAGCACCATGGAAAAAAAGAAAGGCCGAGGCATTCCGTTAAAGAGGAACGCCGAGCAGACTACCCCCGTCAATACACATGCCAACCAGAACTGGCCCGAAAGGCGGCGCAGCATCCAGTAAACGGTATACGCGACAGCGATGGTGAGGAACGTTCCGAAGATACCGATGCCGAGGAGACCGAACCAGGCGTAGGCCCGGGACAGCAATACTTCATAGCCCCAACTGTAGGCGACCCAGGGGCGGTTGGCGGCGGTGCGCGACAGGATGCCGGTATGTGGAACGGCTAGATGCTCGACGATCCAGTCGCCAACTTTGAGATGCCACCAGAGGTCGAGGTCGAGCACGCAGAGCTTCAACTGGAATGCGACCTCTCCCACGCCAGCGAGCAGCGCGACCAAAGCGGATAGCTGCAACCAGCGCAGCCGGAGCAGTGGACGCAACTCCTCAATGAAGCTCCATAGTTGAATGAACAAAGACTGGGGCTCCTTGACGTCGAAGCTAGGGGCGGCACTCACGACACGGCAGTCGGGACATTGCGGAGTTCCGTCCTCAATACGCTGAGCGACTCGGCGCCCCCCTCGCCCGCCTCGTGGTATTCGGCATCCTGATTCACTGCCCAGACATCATACTTCCGCGCACCCGCCAGGATGTTTTTGGCGGTAAGCATGGCGGTCATCATGGCGTGATCCTGGTTGTTGTACTTATGCATGCCGTTGCGGCCAACCAGGTGAAGCGTGGGACAGTTTTCGTCGAGCGCTTTCCGAATCGTGTTCACATGTTGCTGATACGCGCCGTTATAAACCGGATACGCTTTGGGCTGCCGAATGACACAGCCATCGACCACATCCGCACTGGCAGCTAGATTTACTTTTTGAATTTCCGCCTTAGCCAGCTCGATCAGCTCCCGGTCGCTCATGGTCCACAGTCCATCCCCCTCGAAACAGAAATATTCGAGACCATAGGAGCAATAACCCGCATCGGGAACCATCTCCGGCGACCACGACTTGTAATTTTGCACGCGGCCAACCTGCACACTCGGATCATGGATGTAGATCCAGTTGTCGGTGAAACGGCCGCGGTCATTCACGATCAGTCCAACGGTCAGGAAGTCGCGATACTGCAAAGAGCGCGCAGACTGGAGCGCAACTTCGGGAAGCCGCGGTTCGATTTGTGCCACCAACTCCCGGATGGGCATGGACGATACCAGGTGTTCCGCGCGATATTCTTCCGAGTCGCCGCTGGCATTGCGCGTGGTCACGACCCAAAGATTGCTAGCGGAGTCGAAGCGACAGCCCGTCACTTTGCGGCCCAGCATCACGGTGCCGCCCAGCTTGCGGATTTTTCCCGCGCACGCTTCCCACATCATTCCCGGTCCCAGTCGCGGATATCGGAAGGTATCGATCAGCGTCTTCACTATCTGCTTGCGGTCCCTGGGTTTCTTGGTAAAAAGCGCATGCTTTAGGGCCGAACCGAGCGATAGGCCTTTGATCCTTTGCGCCGCCCAATCGGCAGAAATTTCGTCGCAGCTCATCCCCCAAACCTTCTCGGTGTAGGTCTTGAAGAAGATGAGAAATAAGCGCTTGCCAAACTGGTTGGAGACCCACTGTTCGAAAGTCTTGGGATTGCGCGTGGGATGGAGGCGCGCGGCCAAGAATGAGAGCACACAGAGCACCGACTCGATTAAGCCGAGCTTCGACAGCGCCTCGAATGGTTTCAGAGGATAGGTGTAGAACCGTCCACGGTAGTAAATGCGCGACGACCGCGGACGATCGAGCATGTCTTCGCCATCAACCTCGGTCCAAAAATCTTCCACCTCGCGGGACTTCGAGAAAAAGCGGTGTCCGCCGATATCGAATCGAAAGCCCTTATAGTTGACGGTGCGAGAGATTCCGCCCACATATTCGGGGTCGCTCTCCAGGACAACCACCGGAGCACGCTGCTTCGACAGTTGGTAAGCGGCGGTTAGGCCCGCCGGTCCGGCCCCGATAATCACAGCCTTGAAGATCGTTCGTTCCATAGTGTGTTCTCCGGAAGTGTACCGAGAGAAATCTCTTCCGTTTCACCGTCTTCCAGACAGGAGTCAACCTGAACGAAAAGATGAAAGCACCAAGGCCCCCAGAGGCGTAGGGCAATCCCGTTGCCAACCTGACGTAGGGGACTAAACGCAAGATTCCGAAGATCTTGTCCAATCAGACTGGTGACGGACTCGGAGTTGGCGGAGGGGCAAAACGCGCCCTCGGTGGGGAGAAACACTCGATCGCCTGCCACTTTCCCCCGAATAAAACCGTTCGCATCCTGCTCATAACTAACTGAAATCAGAGCTGCAAGCTGCAGCCAAGGGCGAAACGCATTTCTGGCAATTCCGATGCACTTCCGCTCGACGTTAGCGCTTTATCGAAGGAAATCTGGGAGTGGACGTAATTTCGAGTATGGAGATGTTTCGATACCCGCCAGAACTGGATACACCTGGGGCAGGCGAGACCTAAGGTTGCGGCGATTCTCTCGGTCGTCGAAAGCTGCCGCCGGCTGAAACTCCCAGTGCGCGACGATTTGGCCGCGGTTCTCCCCGGGTTTACCGATCTGCCGATCCAGCGCCTCCCGGACCTTGCTCCCGCTCGGTGGGTCGCCCAGCATTCATAGACTCAAGCGACCTGAAGATAGCGTTAGGATCGGCAAGTTTGCGTTTCTTACGTGGCTGAACTTTGAATCCCCATCGATTGATCTGCTGCCCGAATGATCTGCTGCCCGAAGTGAGCAATTTTGAGCATACACGACGCCGCCGAGAATGCTCCAATCGCCCGGGGTGCTTAAGGCTAAGCCAATGCGCGCTGTTTCGCGATTTCGGAGTTTGCTTTTCGGCAGAAGCGCGCACACAGCAAATGCTCGGCTGCGGATTGTAGTTGGGCTTGCGCTGTCGGTCCTCATGACCCAATCCGCACTCAGTCAAACGCGTGAGGAACCCGCCCTATCTGCGACCGGCCTGTCCCGAGCGTTGCTCCTTGAGCCGCCCACGCAGAAAGTTCGCGCCTTCTCGCGAGTAAGTCTGGGAGGCGGTCGCGAACTGGAATATCTTGGTACGTTTTGCGCCACTGCAAAATACAAAAAGTCGTCAAAGTTCACTCGTGCTCTCGAAGCGCAGGGTTCACCCTCCTCGTGCGCCACAGTCCTTGGCGAAGGCGCGGCAAGGCAGGCCGAGGCTCCTGGGTGGATGATTCTTCCGGCCCGCAGGGTAGTGGAAGATTTCGCGCCCCCCGCCCATGCCACGCAAATCGCACAACCACAATCCAACCTGGCAAGTATTCGCGATGGAGTACTGACCTTTGTTTATGGGCGAGCTAGGGTAATGGGGACACCGCGTCAGCTGACCACCGACTCCATGCTACGCGTCATTATAAGTGATCCCGACCTGCGGGCCGTACATGTGTTTGACCCTAAGGGCAAGACCTCGTTCAGCATCCTGGGGGATCAAGGTCGCAGACTGCACCTGCCCGCCGGAGTTGCGGTGGATGCCGAAGACAACATTTACATCGCTGATTCCGAGGCGGGAATGGTGCTGGTGTACAACCATTACGGGCAATTCGTCCGCTATCTCGGGAACTTCCATGGCGAAAACATGTATGAACGTCCAACCGGAATTGCAATTGACCGGAAGGCAGGCCGCTTATATCTCGCCGATACTTCACGCAATCTGGTGTTCATCCTCGATCTGCAAGGCAACGTCCTGAAACGTGTGGGCAAGGACAGGCACGGCAATGGCAGCGGAGAATTTGCATCTCCGACGCAGATCGCCGTGAGCGATCACGGAATTGTGGTTCTGGATGCGGAGGGGTCACGCATTCAAGTCCTGGATTTCGACGGCACCCGCATTGGTTATTATCGCGTTGTCGTCGGCGTTGATAAAGAAAACGGTCTGGCCGTAGATAGGGACGGAAACATCTACATCAGCTATGTCGCCAAGTCCATGATCGGCGTGTACAAACAGGATGGAACGCCGATGGGTACGTTTGGACAATCCGGCAGCAGAATCGGAGAATTTTTCGCTCCGAGAGGGTTGTGGGTCGATGCAAGCAACCGCATCTACGTCGCTGATACGGCGAACGCGCGGGTGCAAGTCTTCGAAGTCCGTGGGGGGCAACTTCCCCCACATTAGCTCGCGCCACGGCCGCGATCAGGGTTGGGGCGAATCGATGAGCCTGATCTTTCAGTCGGTACCGAAGCACTGGCTCTCGGTAAATGTCCACGTCGCACAAGCCACGACAGAGTGCAGGAAAACAGGTTGATAAATGAATACTGCGTCGATTCCCGACTTTGCGACAGTATGCTCGCCACACGCTCAGTCCACGACGAAGGCCTTGGTTTTTCCTGGGCCGAACGACATAGCTGACGTTGTGCTAAGTCATCAGGAAGGGGACGGTGGCAGGGAAATTAGGGTGGAACTTCAGGACAAGATTGTGCGCGTCGGAGAAGGGGACCTCGATGTCACGGTAGACTTCGCCGATCGTACCGACGAGATCGGGGATCTCGGTCGTAACTTCAACCACATGGTTCAGCAGTTGCGCGAAAGCCGCGAAGAGATCGAACGACTCCACCGCACTCAGATGTCGTACGCGGAACGCCTGGCCACGCTCGGAGAACTCGCCGCTGGGTTCGCTCACGAGATCCGCAATCCGCTGGCAGGTATTGCAGGCGTGATCGAAATCGTTCGCCGCGACCTGCCTACAACCAGCCCAGCGTCTGCCGTGGTCAACGATGTTCGCCTGGAAATCGCGCAGATCAACCACATTCTCACCGACCTGCTGCAGGCAGCCCGCCCGCACCTGCCCGAGGTTCGCCCGAGCGACCTAAATGCCACGGTGGAACATGCCGTCGTGCTGGCCTGCCACCAAGTGCTCTCCAGACCAATCAACATCGCCTTCGAGAAAGACCCCAATCTACCCAACGTTGAACACGACAGCGACCAGATCCACCAGCTGTTGTTGAATCTGTTATTGAACGCGGTCCAGGCGATTGACGGTGCAGGAGCAATTCGGGTTGAGATTTCGCTGTTGAAAGGCGATGCCGCGATTGTCGTCAACGATACGGGTAGTGGTATTGCACCCGAACATTTGCCCAATATCTTCCGTCCCTTTTATACGACCAAGGGAAACGGCACGGGCTTGGGACTCTCGCTGGCCCGCCGGATCGCCGAGGAACATCACGGGCGGATTGAGGTAACCAGCGAAGTCGGGATAGGTACAAGATTCCTGGTCGTCCTCCCCCTCCAACAGGCCACCGCCCAAGCCGCAGCATCCTGAGTCCACTCTGGCACACTCGATACCGCTTTGACCGGGGGCGTCCGTTCCATTGTTTACGTTCGAACTCGGGGACTCGCCATGGTGTTCACGACCGCTTAGCCCGAAGTTCCAGCTTAGCGCGTGAGGAAACCGCGGGAAACAGCTTCTGGATTTGCAGCAAACCGTTAAGGACCATACCGGGCCTTTCGCGCACCGCTCGATGCTGCAGGCTATGGCAACGGCTTTGCCGGAGTCCCGGGTTTGACGCCCGAGTGCTTCTTGGCCTGCGCCATGAGTTCCAGAACCTTGTCTTTGCCTTCATAGTTCGGGTTCGTGTCCAACAACTTCTGCCACGTGGCCATCGCTTTATCGATATCCATTTTGCCCTGCCACTGGACGATGCCTAGATTGAACAGCGTGTTCGCTTTATTCGGTTCGTAAGAGAGGGATTTCTGGAATTGCGCGATTGCGGTATCGGCGTCGCCGCTGTACCAGTAGGCAGTTGCCATGTCGGTACGAACGGCCGTGTTGGCCGGTTGCACCTTCAGAGCATGCTGATAGTACTCTATGGCCGTGGGGTACTGCTGTGCGTCGTAATAGATATTTCCGACGTTTTCCAGAACCTCAGCGTTGTTCGGGTCGGCCTTGAGCTTCTCCATCAATGGCCCAGCTTGACTATCGGCCATTTTCTGCATCTGAGCCGGAGTCGGAGTTTGCGCGCCCATGTCTGCCCTCCCGGCAGCAGTGGCGGGCGCGCCGGCTGTGTCCGCCGCAGCGGCCGCTGGACTCTGGGACCCACGGATGAACCAGCCGCCGGCGATTCCCACCAGCAGGCAGATGACCGCCAGCACATACGCCTGCACGCTTGTCCATTGCTCGATAGAGGTTGCTCGACTTGTATCCGTCATTGGCTCTGCGCTCCTTCAGTTCCTGCTTCTTTTGCGGTGAAAATCCGCCGCCAACTGCGTCTTTCTATCTGATTTATGGCCGGAACGCTAGTTCTTACCCTGCATCTGGGCTTCCGCCATTAATTCTTGCACTTGGGCTTTGCGGTCGGGGCTCAATTGCGGATTCGACTTCAGCAGTTGCTGCCAAGCCTCCACCGCTCCCTTGCTATCCTGTTTTCCCTGCCACTTAATCATGCCGAGGTTGAACAGCGAGTTGGCATCCTTGGGGTTATAGTGCAGCGACTGCTGCAACTGGCTGATCGCCCCATCCGCATCCCCGTCGTAATAAAGACACGAAGCCATCTGCGTGCGCAGGGCGACATTGTTTGGATCGACCTGCAATGCCCGGCCGTAGAAGTTAGCGGCATCCTTGAAACGATGCGTAGCTTCGTAAAGATTGCCGACCTGAACGAGAAGATCCTTGTTTTTGGGATCGCTCTTCAACTTTTCGAGCAGCGGTTCCGCTTTCTGCTCGGCCATCTGTTTCATCTCTTCAAGGCTGGGCGTCTTTCCGCTCACGCCACCAGCATGAGGGGACGGCGGGGCGCTGGCCTGAGAATCGGCCACGGGTGGTGCCGGTGTCGCAGGCGATTGCGATCCGCGGAATAGGTATCCAATGGCCAGCCCCACCACGAGGCTGATTACCGCCATCGCGTAAACCTGCTTCGTCTGCCAGGCTGATCCCGAAGTTGCCGATCTCGAAGCAGCTGGTTGAGTGGTGGGTTTATTCTCCATGCCCGATTCTCCCGTTGTCGGTATTGCGCTCCAAACTCCTCCCCTCCACTTGGCATCGAGCCTCGGTGAACGTCTTCTCGCGTAGCGAGCGGGTTCGACGCCAGTCCGTCCTCGCTTATTTACCTTAACGACGTGGAAGAATAAGGGCAGCATTCTATGTCACTCGCTAATGTGACGGCGATCACATGAAGGAACGGATCTTTCGAACATACCTAAATTAGTCTTGGATGAGCAGGGTAACCCGCTCGTTAACACGCGGCGTAGCCACGGTTTAACGGTTTTCGTCGCTCTTTTGATTGGCCCGTTGGCGCAGTTGCAACGCCTTGATGTTATTGGGGTCAATCTGCAACGCCGCCGCCAATCTCATCTGAGCGGTTTCGTAATCACCGAGGTCCAGAAGTATTTCACCAGAATTGATCAAGCCCAAGAGCGCAAGGTCTTGGCTGTCAGTAAGACTCACTGCGAGTTGATACTGTTCGAGAGCGTCTCGAAGTTGATGCCGGTTGAACAAGATTTCTGCCATATTGTAATGACAGGATGCGTAATCCGGACGCAATACGCACGCTTCTCCATAGTGCCGATAGGCCTCATCAAACCGGCCGGCGGAAAACATAGCATCCGCAAGAAGCTCTTCGAGGACAGGGTCGGGGCGCCCGGCCAGGACGCGCGCCTGCGTAAACAGCTTCACGCCGCTCTGCCAGTATTGCAAATATCGGGTAGTGGCGACCGCTAACCCGAGGATCAGGCACAGGGCGGCCACCGCTGGTACGATCCGAGGGATGGCGGTTGCAGAGACAACGTCGCTTAACCCCCACACGATGATGATAAAAAGTCCGATACAAGGAACGTAAGCGTAACGGTCGGCCATGGCTTGGCGGCCGACCTGCACAAGTCCGATGACTGGAATCAGCGTTATGACAAACAGAAGCCATCCCATCGCAAGATAGCAAGCACGGTGAAAGTACAACACCGCCGTTGTCATCGCCACCAAGATAATTGCCGCTGCGACAACGTCGGACCAGAGCAACGAGCGCTCGGGATGGGGGTAAAAAACGGACAGCTTGGCGGGCCAGACTGTCTTCCCGATGTATGCGACGTAGGACGCGATGGCATTTCCCAGGCGCAAGGAGGGCGGCAATCCAGTTGAATCTGCCACAGCACCGCCCGAACGCTGCGCGACGATGGTCACGGCGGAACTCGCCGCGCTCATCAATACTAGTGGAAGCTTCTCCAGCGACAACCGCATCCACCTACGCCGAAAGGAGCAATCCTCGTACCGTTCCAACGGCCAGTAGTCGAGAAGCAGTAAGACAAATGGGAGACTTACTGCCATGGGCTTGGACATCAACGCCAGCGAAAAGGCGACGACAACGATCGTGTATTTCTTCCAGTCGGGGCGCCGAGCGTACCAACCGTAAGCGGCAATCGTGAGCAACGAAAAAAGCGTGCTGAGCAGACTTTTTCTTTGCGCCACCCAAGCAACCGTTTCCACGTTCATCGGGTGCACGGCGAAGAGGGCGGCCACGAAAAAACTCCGCCACACTGCGCCGGTCGCTCTTTGCAGTAGCAGAAACAACAGCAGAACGTTGGCCAGATGCAGGGCGACATTGACGATGTGATGAGGTCCGGATTTCAGGCCGAACAGTTGACAATCCGCCATGTGGGAAATCCAGGTGAGTGGATGCCAGTTCGCCTCGTAGAAACTGGAAAAAGCCCAACCCACATTGCCGGGCTTCAAACCTGTGTTTACATGAATGTTATCGGTGACGTATTGGCTGTCGTCATATCGGAGGAACTCATGATGCGCGACCCGACCATACAGCAGCAGAGTGGCAAACACGAGTAGGGTACCCAGCAATATCGGTTTCTGGCGCAACTTGTCCATCACATTGCCAATCGACAATTCCAACGGAGGGGCACCCGACTGTGTAGCCTGTGTCATGCAAAAGGTGGTATCGAATTCTGAAGACTGGCGCAATTATCCCGCTCGCGGTATGGACGTATTGTGACGACCGTCACAAGGTATCGTGACGACTTGTACGGACTGCAATGTGCGCCGTTGCTAGTCTCCAGTTGAACTGGCGTCCATTGTGTGGATGCTTGACAATGAGTCTTGCATTCCTCCCCCATGCTGATTGAAATGTCCGACACTGTTTCAGAGGCTCAACTCGAAGCATCTGAGAGAACCGAGGCACAGCCCGCGGACCGCCTGTTCACTCAGGACCATGTGCTGTATTCAATTTACGCACTAGCGCTTGGTGTCTCTATTTCTGTCTGGTTCATTGGCATCCGCGCACCACTATGGCTGGATGAGACTCACTCGTTCTTCGTAATCAAAGCCGGCTTCTCAGAGATCATGTCTCGCATGGGGTGGCCCATCGTACCCGTTTATCCGTACATTCTTTGGCTCTGGGCTAAAGTTATGGGAACGGGTGAGATCGCGCTCAGAATTTCTTCCATTCTCGCCATGCTTGGGGCGATGTATTTGTTTTATTGCGCGGCGCGGGAACTGTTCGACCGAGATGTCGCCGTCATCGCTGCCCTCCTCTTCTGCCTTCATCCCGTTGCCATTTTTGCGGCCATTGACGTTCGGCCATACGCGTTTGCTGCCCTAGCAATCAACGCGTCAATTCTCGCTTTGGTTCACCTGCGGCACAACAACTCGAACTGGCTGGCTGCTCTGTTCGGCGTGTCGGCGGCAGGCATCGGTCACTTCCAATTCCTATTCACCGTCATCCTTCCGGCTTTCGCTATTTGCTTCTTCGCGGTCAAAGCTGGCGACCGCAAGACCTTATGGCGGCAGGGTGGCGTTGCGCTCGCGGCCTTTACTTTAGCATTCCTGCCGGTTATTCCTGTTTTGCAATTGATGTTTCACACCAGGGGCACCCACGTTTTCGACGAAGCTCCGCGCCTTGCTGATCTGCGCTGGACGCTGGCTCCAGAACGGCTGGGCTATATCTTTGTTGGTGTTCTTCTTGTTGCCGCCGCAACCCGGCGACTTGATCTGCAAAGCCGCTTTGAGGGTTGGCGTTTCCTGCTATGCGCATCATTGGCGCTCATCCCGATTCTGATCCTCTACGGCGTAAGCGTGGAAACACCGATCCACGTCTTTGTGTACCGGTACCGACTGGTGGCGATTCCAGGGATCGCGCTTTGCTGGGCTTGGCTCGTCAGTCGAATTGATTCCCGCGCTCTGCGATTGCTGTTCTTAGTGGCCGTGGTTGCGAGTGTCGCTTACCAGTACTTCACCTCCCCTGCGGCCCTGCACCACGGGTACACCTGGAAATACGCTCTAGAACTTGCCGAGAAGAACGCATCTGCAGACAACGCTAACGTGCTGATCTGTAGCGATTTCCCGGAGGCCGACGTCGTGCCCATGCCAATCGGTGCGGCAGTGAAAGACAGCGGCCTTTTTGCACCGCTCACCTATTACAAACTCAGCGTGCCGGTTGTAGGGCTACCGCGGGCGCTCAATGACGAGGCTATGCTCATCGTTTCGAGCTTCCTGCAAGAGCCGGCGCGACGGCGGGAACGTTTTCTTGCTCTTGGGTCTGTGGCTTCATACGAAACGCTACGTTTTATCGAGTCCATCGCTTCAAGAACGCACAACGAACGTTTATTAGGTACATTCGACGGAGTCGCGGTCTTGGAATTTACACCGCGCGCGCAATCCGACGCCTCGCATTGACCCTTCCGGCGGAAGCATCACCCGTCAGGTCGCACGAAGACATAGACGAAATCCCCAAACGGATACAATCTAGTCGTTCGTAGATTGAGCAGCCTGTAGGCTCCTCTGAGTTTGCCGTAGTGACCTTAAGGTATTCACATTCAGTGGCGGTCACTTAAGTATTTGAACGCGAAAAGAATTTGCCCTCAGCTTACACGTCGTGACTAACTAACTGTCGGGAAGTGCCCTCGGCCTCTTGCAACCGTGGACCATGTCTCAGCCACTACTCATTCGTGGCCTCAGCGGCGTTGCACGTTGATTGTAGTGACTGGGACACAAAACTACGTCACTACGTCAAGGAAGGATCCCAAGACGTGCGCTCTTGAGTACCGTTAAAGAGGGATGACATCTACCCTACCGGTTGTCCGCCATCCGACTGGAATCGTTGGCTATCGGCCAGGCGTGCCAATCTTGAGTAGGTCGGCGAGGGTGCGCGCGCCGCGAGCTTCGACCTGATAAATCAACTTTTGCCACAGGCGAGCCGTGGCAAATGCATCGCCGAGCGCATGATGGGCCTCGCGGAATTCAATGTTGTAGATCTTGCACAGCGAAGCCAGATCAACGTCTTCGAGGCGCTGGAACAGATCCTCCGAGTAGCGCCCCTTTCGCAGCAGCCAGCGATGACCCCGGGCGGTATCCACGACCGGGTTGTCGAGCGAGTGTTTGGTTGCCCTCAGTTCTTTGCGCAGAATATCCAAATCGATCTTGATGAAGTGCCCGACCAGCACCGCTCCCGCGATGTAATCCCGGAATTCCGCCAGGACCTGAAGCGGTGGCTCTCCCTGTCCGATGTCGCTCGGACGAAGCTTGTGCACGACGACGGTACTTGCAGGGACCTCCACGCCGGGGTTCAGCACGCGGTAAAACTGCTCGCCCATTGGGATGCTCGCGCCTTTCATCGTGATAACGCCCACCGAAAGCAAACGGTTCGAGCGCGGGTCCAGTGAAGTGAACTCCGTGTCGAGGACCGCATAGCGGACCGAATGTATGGGAGTCTCAGGCGGGTAAATACTTTTTGCAGGCGCCCGTCCCCGAAGCTTGAGCCAGCGAAGCATTTTCCGGGGCATTTTACGGCGACTCCAGTTGCGCCCACACAGCAGTGCGGAAACGATCGGTGATCGCCAATTGGGCGCGGGCGATGGTGCGAAAAGCCTCCTTGAGAAGGCTCCTCTGTAGTTGCGTGAGACTCTCGGGATTTACATAGTTGCTGAGAGGCTGTGCCGCGTGCGACTGCTGAAGTTGATGCTCAAGGCGGAGCAGCGTGAGCAACTCAAACGACTCCAGCAGATCGCGGCGCAGGACATCGTCGAGGTAGGTGAGTAATTGCGCCTGCGAGAGCCGCTCAACGGTGTTCGTGGCTGCGATTCCTCCGTCCAGTACCAGCAGACGCGCCGCATTCACGATTGGACACGTGCCGAACGTTTTGATGTCGAGTTCCTGCTTGTGCGCGCCAGACTGCTCGACCACAAACGTACGGAAGAATCCGAGAGGTGGTTTGCGATCAATGGCAATGTAAGCGAAAACTGACTTGAAGAAGGAGGCGTCCCGCAGAGCTTCGCGAACGAAAATCGCAAGAGCTTCGAACAGCGAGGAATCGCCGCCGACCGGGCGCATGTCGAAAAAGATAAGAGCGTCCTCTACGGAATGCAGATCAGCCTCCGTGACCCATGCCCGAAAGTAGTTTTTCCACGAGGAAAGCGGCTGCCGCCAACGCGGGTTACTGGCCATGTAGTCGCCCGTGCAGGGCGGATAGCCACAACTGGCCAGCGCCTTCCGGACGTAGTGGGAAAAACGCGTGAAATATTCCTGCGCCATCCCGGCATTGAGGCCGTCCGGATCAGCATAGATTAGGGCATTATCCTGGTCGGTCTTGAAGGTCTGCTCACGGCGCCCTTCGCTGCCCAGCACCACCCAACAGTAGGGCAGCGGGGGCGGACCGAATTCACCTTCGGCAAATTCCAGAATCTTTGCCATCAGGCGGTCATTAATCTCGGAAACGACACGCGTGATGTTGCTTACCCTTGCGCCCTCGCGCAGCAGCAGTGGAAGCAGTTCCATGATCTTTTTTTGAGCGTCGGCTAGGCCCTCGACAGATTTCTGTTGCTGGATATGACGCGAGACGTTGAGCGGCGACTTGCCCTGCAACAACATGAGGTCGTGGCTGGAGAGGACGGCCTTCGGTAATCCCTCCTCGGTGACCAGTACGTGGTGGATGTCTTTGGAGATCATTGACAAGCAGCGCCTGAAACAAGCGCGCCGTGCTCTCGACCGAAACCACGGGTGCACTCATGATGC
Source organism: uncultured Acidobacteriaceae bacterium (assembly GCA_963730845.1). Taxonomy (GTDB): domain Bacteria; phylum Acidobacteriota; class Terriglobia; order Terriglobales; family Acidobacteriaceae; genus Acidiflorens. The sequence goes on from CAVSTM010000012.1 coordinate 516,619, forward strand.
TAGTAACGGGAAGATCGAGAGACAATCCGTTGGCCACAACGCGGTCGGTGAAATCGCGGTCCGTTACGATACCGATGGCGCGGCCGTCCGGTCCGACAACAGCCAGACAGGTCGCACGCGAGGTTGCGACCAGCCGAGCGGCTTCTCGGATGGAGGTTTCGCGGGTGCAGACCACGGCCGGAGCGCTGACGACGTCTTGCGACGGCGAGCGAGTAAAGCAAGCGCTCGGTGTTACCCATCAGATTCGTCTGGTCCTTCAGTTCCTTGAGACTGCGGTCGAGGTACCGCGTGATGGATGCGCGAACCAGGTATTCCGAAAATTCAGGGTAGCGTGAGGCGAGTTCCTGAATCACCGTGCCCGGGATGCTGTAGCAGAGTGCGTCTTCGACCGCGGTCACGTCGAATCGGGCGATGTCCCGACCCATGAGTGAAAGCAGTCCGAAGATCTCACCTTCGCCGCGAAGATCGAAGACAAGTTGCTTCCCGACTGTGGTGCGCAACGCGAGCTGCACGGCGCCCTTGTGAACGATGTACAGCACCTCGGATGCACGATGTCCAGCGCTGATGATGGTGGCGTCTTTCGGGAAATACTCCAGCGTCGTGCTGGACACCAGACGGGAGAGTTCGCTCAGCAGGTAGAAACTGGAAGGGCGGGACAGTTTTCAGGAATTCAATGACGGTCTCAGCGACCACCGCCGTAGACGAATAGCGAGTCGACAAAGCTTCACCTGAGGGAGCGATTTTAGCAAAGCCGGAGATGGGAGGACGTGATGGCACGCACCAACATGCAAAGATTCGACATCGTGCCGCAGGATGACACCTCCAACTGTCGCGACGCATGATGTGCTGGCGCAAAATTTCGGACGACGAACGGACCAGCCGCAAGGTTGGCGGTCTTGCACCGAATCATTCTCAGCACACCTTCTCCCGCAGGTTTTCGAGGACATCGCACTTTTCCGCCACGCCAGGCTAAGGCGGTTCCAGCATATGAACCAGATCATCAAATGGGGTGCGCGTCGCTCTGAGCGGAAGGTAATCTGCTTTTCATTCTACCGCTCGTGGCGTCCATCTCGTTCCTTCTCAAATCCGATATTGATTGCGTGCAGGCCCTATCTGCGCTAGGTATCATGGAAAGAACGGGCTTACGACCTTGGAAATTCTGGCTTAGAACCTGAAGCGGAGTCGCTATGCATGAAAAGCACGCCACGATCTTGTTTCTTCTGGCTCTGCTCTTAATCGTGCTGGGGTTTACCTATGTCATCACCGAGCCATTTCTCAAGCCGTTTGCGTTTGCCGTCATTCTCGCGGTGGTCTTTTATCCCGTACACGTGCGCATTTTAAGCCGGACGAAACACCGGACAGGCAGTGCTGCCTTATTGTCCACTCTGCTCCTGATAGTTCTGTTCGGCGTGCCGGCATTCATCATTGCCACTGTGGCCGCCAATGAGGCTTTAACGGCAGCGCACTATCTTGGCCGCAGGACCGCAGAAGAAGGCGGCCTCACCTCATTTGCCCTGACATTAGCTGAGCGCCCGCTTCGTTTTGTTGGCCACTGGGTGGATATATCGAAGTACGACATAAGAGGAATCATTGCCTCTCACGCGCAGAGGGCCAGCGGCTGGATGGTCGGGGTCGGAGCGAGCACTCTGAGCAATCTCGCGGGATTGGTCACCGGGGCCCTCATTACTTTCGTGGTCGTGTTCTTCCTGTTTCGCGATGGCAAGGATTGGGCTTATCGCGCGGGAAGGCTCATGCCTCTGGCTCCGGCTCAGGTTGCACGGCTCTATCGGGATGTCTCGGAAACTATCATCGCCAATGTGCACGGCATGCTCTTCGTAGGAGTGGCGCAAGGCGTGATGGTCGGGATCGTCATGCGCATCGTCGGCATGCAGTCGTCACTGTTGCTGGGGCTCGCCGCCGGCTTTGCCTCGATAGTTCCGGTTGTGGGGTCCGCCCTGATCTGGGGAAGCGTGGGGATCTACTTGCTGGTCACGGCTCCCCTGTGGAAGGGCATTTTTTTACTAGCGTGGGGCATCGTGCTGGGAAGCAGCATCGACAACGTTATGCGGCCCTGGTTCGTGGGCGGACGTGTGGAGTTGCATCCACTGGTACTGCTCTTCTCTATTTTTGGAGGGGTCCGAGCCTTCGGGTTCTTGGGGCTGTTCTTAGGCCCTGTGGTTGCCTCAGTCCTGGCTGCTCTCTTCGATATCTTGCGCGAAGAACTAGCTGAGCCCGCAGGAGAAGGCGCCGGAGTCGCGAATTGAAACCGCCCACGAACTGGAGGCCACCTTCTGTGCCTGGACCCCGCCCTCGCGGACTCCCCAGCCCCAGTACCTGCGCCGGGATTGTCATTGCCATGTTGGCGATGATTGTTATACCCACGGCCATTACCCTGCAAACAATCCACGCCCCCGCCCCGCTGATGCCGGTCAACCAGAACTCCACACCCCACGGCTACACCTTTAGCCTTCTGTTGTTCATCTTCCCCATCGTCTTTATCGCAGGATGGTTTCTGCCCAGCGAGGGCTTGCACATTCCGCAGCGCGCTTTCTGGTGGACGCTTGCCATTCTCGTCCCTTTGGGCTTCATGCTCGACTTCTTTTTTGCACAGTGGTTCTTCGACTATCCCAACTTAGGAGCGACCATCGGCGTCCGTGCTCCCGCACTCGGCAGACCCGTTCCAATCGAAGAGTACGTTTTCTATCTAACTGGTTTTCTCGCAGTTCTTCTTCTATACGTGTGGCTCGGCGAGTTCTGGCTGGCCGCTTACAACGTGCCTGATTACGGCGGCGAAGCCCGTAAGATGCGCCGCCTTCTGCAGTTTCATGCCACTTCTTTGATCCTCGCCGTGGCTTTAATTGGAGCCGCATGGTTTTACAAGAAGCATCTCGCCCTTCCTGAAGACCAGGCGGGCTTTCCCGGCTACTTCAGCTTTCTCGTCGCTGGAGCCCTGCTTCCGTCTGTGAGTTTTTTCCCAGTGACGCGGCGCTTCATCAACTGGCGCGCCCTCAGCCTCACGCTTTTCTTTATGCTGCTCGTCAGCCTGCTCTGGGAAGCTACATTGGCTGTCCCGTATAACTGGTGGAACTTCCAGCATCGTCAAATGATTGGTCTTTTCATCGGCGCCTGGTCCTGCCTCCCAATCGAAGAAGTTTTTGTCTGGATCGCCGTCACCTACGCCACGGTGATTGTTTTCGAAGTGGTCAAGGTCTGGCTGGCATCAGAACGCTCCGTCCGCGACGCTTTGCTGGGCGCGACCGACCCCGCGAAGCTTCCGTAGGTGTCTGAAGGGCACTGCGTTGGGCTGGAATCGACGGCTTGAATCGCTGAGGAGTGAGCTTCGACTCAACCTGCGCCACGAGTCTAGGCGCTGGCGGCTACGGCAGCCAAGAGTGGTTGTACCGGTGCGTCCGCGAGCAGTAACTTGATGGTCACACGTGCTCCGTGCGGCTTCACGTTTTCTATTTCGAGATCGCCGCCACGTTTCTTGACGATCCCGTAACAGACGCTCAACCCGAGTCCGGTTCCTTTGCCCACCGGTTTCGTGGTATAGAACGGGTCCAGCGCGCGGCTCAGATTGCCAAAGCCCGGGCCCGTATCTTCTACTTCGATCACCGCCCGTGGGCCGCTCTGATAGGCGCGAATGCTGATCTGCTTGCCGCCCGCCATTCCCTCTAGGGCATCGTTTGAATTGTTGAACAGGTTGAGGAGAATCTGTTTGATTTCGTCCTCGTTGGCTGCCAGGGAGGGCAAGTCGGATGCAATGTCGAGTTCAACTCGGACGTTGCGGGTGCGCGTGTAGTATTCGCGAAGTGTCAGCACCTGCTGCACGACCGGAAAGAGCTGTGTAGCCTGGGTATCGCGCGCACTTTGCCGCGAAAACCGAAGCAGGTTGTCAATAATCCGTTTCATGCGGCGGGCTTCACCCACCAGCTTCGCGAGTTGATCGCGAGCATGCGGCGCCGCGATCGCATCGTTTATCAGTTCACCGTATCCCATGATCGCGGTTAGAGGATTGTTGAGCTCATGCGCGACTCCCGCCAGCAGCTGCCCCAGGGCAGCCAGTTTTTCCGACCACACCAGCTGCGTGTGCAAGGACCTGCAGTTCGACGGCTAGCGCAAGGTCGGCTGCGAGCATTTCGATGTGGGACAATTCGAGCGCATGGATCGTACTCGTGTCTCGGGGCGCGGCCAATCGTATGCAGCCGAGGTATGCGTCTCCATCCGAGCACAAGGGGAATTAATAGCTCTTCGCCGTTCCAGCGCGCAGTCGGGTTCTCGCGCAGCGCAAACGGAATTGCTTCATGTAGAGGCAGTAAGTACGAATTCCTCCCCATGAGCTGCGTATTAGAGCACAAACTTTTAATGTGATCGAGCGTCCAGTGTTCGGTTTGAGCCTGCAGTCTCCGCAAAGACTCTGCCGACAGTCCACTGGAGCCGGCCATCCGTAACCTGCACTCTGCATCTTCGAGTTGCACCACCGCCACACTGAAACTGGTGACGTCGGTGATGGCCGAAGCGATCGCGGGGCAAATGGTATCCAATTCTGCACCACTCAGGAGGCGGGACGTAATCGCCGAGAAGCGTTCCAGCTGACGGTTGAGCCCTTCTGCATTGTGTTGCATGCCCGCGATCGATTCTGACTTGTCTTCCACCACCGCCAGAATCATTCCCAGAGCGACGAAGAGTTTGGGAGTGTGCCACAGTTCGGCTGGAATGATCAGGTGTGTAGTTTGACGATCCATCAACAGTCTGATGGGAAACGCTGCTCCCCAGCTGAAGAATCCACCAGCGATCGTCAGAATAGCGGGCGACGGGCGCCAGTGGTTCCGGCAAATGAACACAGCCGCCAAGCCAAATCCCGTGGCAAGGAGCGCAATCGTCCCTTCCTGAAAGGAGCCGCGGAGCGCGGCGCGGAGCGCCCAGACACCGGCGAGCGAGCACAAGAAGGTTGCGGCCTCCACGTACAACGACATCTTGCCGCCTCCGACGAAGAAGAAGCACACCGCTCCGCCGAAGCAGGCTACCAGGCACAAGACATAAGGCCAGGTTGCGTGCACGTCGTAGCAACTGCTTACCACGTACAGTACGGAAGGCACACCCAGCGCGAGCAGCAGGATTGTCCGCTTTGCGTAGTCTTCAGCCACCGAAGAGACCGAAACCAGAAAAGTGACCACGGCCGCCTGCAACGATCCGGAATCGACGACCAACAGAAAAGAATTGGCGGGGCCGTGATCCGGCTCCAGCAATTGCGCCAGAAAATGCGTGAAGACCAGCGTCCAGCCCACCGTCCAGAGTGTCAGGCGGGCGCTACGCGCGTGGCGTTTCAGACAGACAAAGATAATGACCAGCACGCCTACGATCAAAAATGTCGGAATCTTTTCGAGAGCACTCATTAAGAATACAGAGGGGGAGAAGCATTATCGCAACAGTCACCAACAGTAACCAACCGTAGAACCATTGGTCAACGCCAGAACGTGCCATCCGCGTGGCACCAAAGGTGGTGCAGTATGCACGCTAGTGCCATCACGTCGCGCCACGAGATGTCTTTCGGAGGATGCGATTCCGGAAGGGACGATGGTTACTGTTGGCTGTGCTGCTGTGGCCGCTCGGGCATGGGGCCTTCATCTTCTTCCGATTCGGAGGACGGTTCGGGGATTTGTTCGAGGCCCGTTTCATCGAGAGCTGGGCGAAAGCGCACGTCGACCGAGAGACTCTGGCCCGCGCGCCCTTTGTAGACGCCGCGCACGGGAGGCACATCGCCATAGTCGCGTCCGTAGGCAACGCGAATGTGGCGAAGTTCGATGGGCTTTCCCAGGGTAGGATCGAAACCGACCCATCCGCTTCCCGGCAAGAAAGCTTCGACCCAGGCATGCGAAGCCTGGCCCCCGATGACTTCCTCCTGTTTGGCGCCGGGTCCGGCGCTGCCGGTTACAAGATAACCGGAAACATAGCGTGCGGGCAGTCCCCGCATGCGGACCGCGCCGAGCAGGACGTGGGCGAAATCCTGGCAGACTCCGGCGCGCAAGGTGAGCGAGTCCGCAACCGAGGAATGCACGTGCGTCGCGCCTTTCATGTAGGCGAAATTCCGGTGGACAAAATCAGAGGCGGCCTCCGCGAAGCCATCGACGGTGCCGTCGCAGGCTTGCTCGGCAGCGTTGGAAATTTCGGCGAGTTGCGGAAGGTACGGAACATAAGCGCTGGGAGCGACCCAATCGAAGTGCTCTTCGAAAAGGACGGAGCGCAGGGAATCGAGTTCCGACAGCGACATGCCACTCGGCCGAGGAGTTGGCGCTTCATGCACCAGGACTACGGATTCGGCTTCGATTTTGAGGCGGCGGTGGCGGGGTAGGAAGTTGAAAAGGTGGATCCAGTTGCCGAAACCATCTTTATAGTAAGAACCGCGCGACACGGGATGGGTGACAAGGCGGAATGAAAGGCAGCTTTGCTGATCGTCGTGCATGGGGCGGAGACGGACCTCGTTGTAGCTCTCGTAGACAGGGCCGTCGTAGATGAATTCGGTGGAGTGCGTGAGATGGTAGCGGTTCATGCCACCACCTCGTAATGGAAATAAGCGCGGGCAATGGCCTCGCCAATGCCATTGAAATGATGGATCAGATCGCTCAGATAGCCGTGCAATCCTCCACGGAAAATATCGTCGATGCGGTCATAGCGAAGACGTTCGAGAACTTTGCCGGTGAGGCGCTCGGCTTCGTTGGCATAGGAACCCGGTCCGGTGTTGCTGATGGCGCGCAGGGCAGCCTGCGTCTCGGTCATGGAAAAACGAATGGAGCGTGGATGCTGAGAATGAAGAATGAGCATTTCGGCGACGCGCGCAGGTTCGATTGCCGAATGATACTGGCGATGATAAGCCTCATAGGCACCGACCGATTTCAGAACGGCCATCCATTGGTGGTTGTCGGGAGGGCCGACGCTCGAAGCAGGCTCCAGCAAACTGCGGTACTGCATATCGACGAGGCGGGCCGTCATTTCAGCGCGCTCCAGCGCCGAGCCGATCCGCAGAAACTCCCAGCCCTCGTCGTGCGGAAGAGTGGCGTCGGTTACGCCATGGAAGCGATGGCTTCCAAAAATGACCCGGCCGCAGAAGCGATGCGGGCCGGCTGCGGTCTCTTCCTGTGGATTAAAGTTGCCGAGCGTGAAGTAGAGGCCGTTAAGGTCTTCCCACATCTCGCGGGAAATGCGGTCGCGGATCGTGCGGGCGTTTTCGCGAGCCTTGGTCACGCATTGCATGATCGAACTGGGATTGTTCGGACTGAAGGCGAGAAATTCAAAGACGTTGTGAGCGTTGGGCTCGCCGTAGAGTTGACGGAACAAGGCCGCTTCACCAGCCATTGAGAGAATGGGATCCCACCGCAGACCGCAGGGCTGTTGGGCTTGCTCGAGCAGCGTATGGAACGTGACATCGAGAATGCGCGCGGTATCCTCGGCGCGTTCGATGTAGCGGGCCAGCCAGAAAAGGGAGTCGGCGATGCGGGAGAGCATGTCAGCACTCTCCCCGCAGCACCCAGGTATCTTTGCTCCCGCCACCTTAAGAAGAATTGACGACCAGAGAGCCCTGCTGCAGCGCTACACGCGTCAGGCCGCCGGGGACGATGGTGACTTTTTGACCGTCGAAAAGGCAGTAGGGACGAAGATCAACGTGGCGTCCGGCCATGCGTTCGCTGACCGCATCGTAGGACGGAACTTGCGAGAGTGGGACGATGGGCTGCGCGATGTAGTTGCGCGGCTCGGCCAGAATTCGTTCTCGAAACGCCTCGATCTGAGGACGATCTGCACTCGGCCCCATCAGCATGCCATAGCCGCCGGATTCTCCAACGCTCTTCACCACCAACTCGGGCAGATGAGCCAGGACATGGGAGAGATGGTCGCGCCGATCGCAAAGGTAGGTTTCTACGGTACGGAGAACGGGATCTTCGTTCAGGTAATAGCGAATCAGGGTGGGGACGTAGGCATAGATGGCTTTGTCGTCGGCGACGCCGGTTCCGGGCGTGTTGGCGAGCGCGACGTTGCCGGCACGGTAGGCACCCATGAGCCCGGGCACGCCGAGTGCGGAGTCGGAGCGGAAGCAGAGCGAGTCGAGGAAGTCGTCGTCAACGCGGCGGTAGATGACGTCGACACGCTTGAGGCCGTTGATGGTCTTCATGTAAACGAATACGCCGTCTACAACCAGGTCGCGGCCTTCGACTAGCTCGATGCCCATCTGCTGCGCCAGGAAACTGTGCTCGAAATAAGCGCTGTTGTGGATGCCGGGAGTGAGCAGGACGATCTGGGCTTCGCCTTCAGCGCGTGGAGACAACGTGCGCAAGATGCGGGAAAGTTCCGACGGGTAGTTGTTCACGGGGAGCACTTCATGCTCCTGGAAGGCCTCCGGGAAGGTGCGCGTCATGACCAGCCGATTTTCGAGGACGTACGAGATGCCGCTGGGCGTGCGGACATTGTCTTCGAGAACGAAAAACTCGCCGGTGGCGGAATCGCGCACCAGGTCGATGCCGCAAATATGGGTATAGATGCCCTGCGGCACTTCGAGGCCAATCATCTCGCGGCGGAAATGACGGCAGGAGTAGACGAGTGAGGCGGGAATTTTGCGGTCCTTGAGAATGAGCTGCTTGCCGTAGAGATCCTGCAGGAAAAGGTTTAAGGCTACCACGCGCTGGCTGAGGCCGCGCTCAATGTGTGCCCACTCGGACTGCGGGAGAATCCGGGGAACCAGGTCGAACGGGAAAAGGCGCTCCGTACCACGACCGTCGTTATAGACGGTAAAAGTAATGCCCTGGAGAAGAAACGAAAGATCGGCTAACTTGCGGCGTTCTCCGAACTGGGCCGGAGCCATGTTGCTGAACCTTCCGAAGACCCGCGCATAGTGAGAACGAGCGTGTCCCTGGGAGGCGAACATCTCGTCGTAAAACGGGCCTGCCGCGTAGCCATCGAACAGGCCGTGGCCGGCGAGACAGATCGGTGCCGAAGCCATCGCAACACGGTATCAAATTCGGGGAACGAGGTTGGGCTAAAAAACGCATTGGACGGATCGGAAATTCAGAAGGAGGAAGGCGGTTCAGCCGGGAAGGACGTTTTTCTGGCGAGCAGTTTTAAGGGTAAGAAAGCCTGGGAAAAAGGTAAAGGCTGTGACATTGGTTATGCTCTAGCCATCCGCTCTTGCGAGGGAGCCAATAGCGTGGAGACATGCACCGTCACAGCCCTTGATGCGATCACCGCTTTCGCGGTCCCAAACCCCAACTGCCCCTCGCAGAGCCGTCGGTTTTTTCAGGTCTGGCTGCCCTTCGGGTCACCCCGCTGAGCTGATCACTCAGCCTACTTCGGACTGGCAAAGTTTTATTTAAGCCAATCCTTTCAGCCGTCGACGGAAGCCACCTTAGAGATTTGCTTGAAGATTGTCAACGCCCGTTTTCAGTGCAATCGACCTTTCGCGATGAATGAAACCTTAGAGACGCAACCCATTGAATCGTTAATGCTTTATGAATGACAGATTAAATTCTTTCCTATTTTTGCACAGAAACATTCACAGGGCCGGGAAGCGCTTGCAACCGTAACCATTACGAGAGAGAGGCTTTGCGTTCGTACGGTACGTACACTGGCTCCCAGATATTTGCTTGGAGTTCGCGATCCAGATCATCTTCGCCGGCCACTTGCGCCTGGCCATCTTGAATTGCCTGCCTGCCTACGGCCTGCGCAATCAAGCGACTGAGCTGGCGCGAATCCGAAAGCGAAGGTAGTAGGCTTGCGTTCTTATCCCGTTGTGTGGGGACCAGGCGTGCCAATTCCTTCGCCGCGGCCATGACCATCGTGTCGGTGACGCGTTTTGCTTTGGAGGCAATAATCCCGAGAGCAAGTCCAGGAAATATGTACGAGTTATTAGTCTGGTCGATGCGAACCTTCTTTCCGCCAAAATTCACGGGTTCGAACGGACTCCCGGTTCCGATCAGCGCCCGGCCTTCGGTCCAATTCAGCAAGTCCTGAGGAGTTGCTTCACTACGTGACGTGGGGTTCGACAACGGGAAAATGATGGGTCTGCTTGTGCTCTTGGCCATTTCGCGCACGGCATCTTCGGTGAAGGCTCCCGCTTGACCAGACACTCCGATGAGGACCGTTGGCTTGACATGCCGGATCACATCCAGCAACGTGATCTTTCGATTCCGTTGACCCCAACTTTGCACTTCCTGTTCTTTTTCTTTGCGCGCGTAAGGCAGCTGCTCGGGCCGCACATCCTTGCCATTTTCTGTAACGAGACCATGGAGATCGAGAGCGTAGAAGCGATTGCGAGCTTCTTGTTCCGGGACGCCCTTCTCCCGCATCAGCTGCGCTAACAGGTTGGTGATGCCTATGCCCGCGGTTCCGAAACCAAGTACAACGATCTTCTGCTGCTCCAGGGGCACGCCCGTAACATTGATCGCCGAGAGCAACGTCGCGGTCGCCACCGCCGCAGTACCCTGAATATCGTCGTTAAAAGTGCACAGTTCGTTCTTGTAGCGAGCCAGAAGTCGAGCGGCATTCGAACCGGCAAAGTCCTCCCATTGCAAAAGAACGTGGGGCCAGCGCTTCTTCACGCTGTTTACGAACACATCCACAAAAGCGTCGTACTCTTCGCCGCGAACCCGATGATGCCTCCATCCAATGTAAAGTGGATTCTTTAACCTGTCTTCGTTGTCCGTTCCCACATCGAGCTGAACCGGAAGACAATGCTCCGGATGAATGCCGCCGAGCGCCGTGTAAAGGGCCATCTTTCCGATGGGGATGCCCATGCCTCCCGCACCTTGATCGCCTAGCCCCAGGATTCGTTCACCATCGCTGACCACGATGCACTTCACATCGTCGTAATGGGAATGCTCCAGGATCTGATCGATACGGTCCTTATTCGGATAACTGAGGAACAAACCTCGCGGCTTCCTCCATATCTCACTGAAGCGCTGGCAACCCTCACCCACAGTTGGCGTGTACACCAAAGGGAGCATCTCTTCGATATTGCGCAGCAAGACCGCATAGAACAGCGTTTCGTTCGTATCCTGCAGGTCGCGGAGAAGGCTGTATTTATTGAAGGAGTTCGGCTGATCCCGCAGAACTTGCATCCGACGCTCAATCTGTTCATCGAGATTTCCCACATGGGGTGGCAATAGACCGTGCAGGTCAAATACATCGCGTTCGTAATCGGAGAAGGCAGTTCCTTTATTAAGACGCGGAGAATTAATCAGGTCACGTCCCGAGAGAGAGATCTGGCAGGTCTGGTTACTGGTTGTCTGCGGTAGTCGCTCGTTCATTTCCATTCTTTCGCCTTACTTTAATACTACAATCTCAAAGCTGTCCTCCGCCGGAGCTGATAAGTCACTCCAGTCGCGTGTCGACTTTGAACAACTTCTGTTAGTGTCTAACAGCATATGGGAAGGAGGGACTTCCGCCTTCATGCCAACCCCTGAACGAGAGCGCCGCGAGCGCCCGCGAGTCAAGGTGAAGGTTCCCGTTGAACTCTATTTAGAGAACAGCGAGTCCCCGATGCGCGCTGCGACGGCGGACCTCAGCCTGAGTGGCTGCTACATCGACACTATGTTTCCGTTGGCCATCGGCACAACTCTGGAACTCAAGCTACAAGTGGACGGCACTCTGTTGATTCTGGCCAAAGTCGTTACCTGTGATCCGCAGGTCGGCAACGGCATGCAATTCACCAAAATGCTCCCGGAGGATATCGAGGAACTACGCGCATTCCTCGAGGCGCAGCAGACCGGTGAATGATGCAGGCCGGCGAATGATTAGGCGTTACTTCTGCATCACCGGATTTTAAATGTTGTTCACGTGCTGCGAGATCGCGGTGAAGCTCTGCAGTACAGCTTGACGAACGCGCAACTCTCTCAGTTCCTCTTCGCCCAGCTTTTCGGCGCAGCCTGCCACTATCCGCATTCCGTGCTCGACCAGTATCCGGCGAAACTCCGGATCGGGCGTCGAGGCAGCGATGTCACTGAGGGCTCGCAGCAAACGCAAGCTGACGGCCACGTCCGTCTTCGAATACATGCGGATCTGCTCCAGGGCCGCGTCCAGCAGGCGCTCGAAGTGGATCCATCCAATGCTGGCGCGGACGACGCCCGGCGGATCGTAGAGCAGTTCCTCCGGCGGCTCTCGCGCCGCGAAGCGAATCAGAATGCGGCTCAACTGATCGACGCAATTGATGGCGGTGGTGGGATCGTTGACCGCGGGCGAGATTGCCTTCAACGCAACATCGACAATCTGCAGGACGCCAAACTCCACGTCCTGCTGCAACGTTCTGGTCGGGCCTAGGTCGAACGCGGCCAGCAGTTCTGCGATTCCTTCCGGGGATAGACGGCTCCCCTTGGAGACCATCATCAGCGGGATGCCCGCCGGAATGAAGTGGCCGACCCGACGCAAAACGCGGATGGTGACGTGATAGTGCTTGGCAATGGCGACCAGGCGTCGCGTGTCGACGAAGCGGATGTAGCCGGACTCACTGCTCAATACCGCCACCTCGCTCGGATTGGGCTGGAGCGGTTCGGCATCTTTCACGTGGTGGTCCAGCAGGTGGGGCCAGGGCATAAGGTCATCGATCATCGCTTCGGTTTCTTCGGCGATTCTGTCGACGATGTGATTCACACTGATGGCCTGCGAGATGTGGTGAATGAAAAAGAGGAGCAGGCCGACGCAGACCAGCGCCAGCACCATCGCGCCGAGGACGGTGGCTACGGGCGCGAAGGGGTGAGGGACCGAGCGCGCCGCTGGAAGCGCCGCCATGCAGTACAGGAAAGTGCCGAGGAAGATACCGAGCGTCCATTGCGTCACGCGGTCCCTGGTAAAACCGACAATGATGCGGGGGGAGAACTGCATCGATGCCAGGGTCAGCGTCATCAGCAGGATCGCGAATACAATCGACACCACGGTCATGATGGAGGCGGCGATGCCCGCCAGAATGACTTGGGCGACTTGCGGGTCGGCGTGCGAAGGGAACAGAACAGTGGGCACCCAGGCGCTGGCGACCGGGAACTCCTCTTCCAACCACGACAGGAGCACGCCCGCGCAACCCAGCGCCGACGCGATCGTGAGGGGGCGGACCAGGAAGCCGCCACGCAGGTTATACATCGCGTGGCGAAGCATCAGCGGCAGGCTCTTGCTCATGGCTCTATCGGTTCAAGTGTAGAGGGTCAGGCTCGCGCATACAAACATCCGGCGTGGAAGCGTCCAATAGGACCAGCGAACCGACTATCGCATTGGTCGATTACGGACCCCATAAAAATATGTTTTCCGCGAGTCGAAACTTCGCCAACCGGGTTCTTATTCGACGGAACAGAATCCGCAGTGGCAAGGAGATTCCCCATGAGTCGTCGTGTCTTGTTGATCTCGGGCACAGTTCTTGTCCTAAGCGCGCTTGCGCTCAGCCTCAGCGCATGCGGCGGTGGCGCGCCAGCCGCCCCTGCTGGCCCGTCGCCCAGCTATACGCTCACGGCGGCAGCCTTGAACCCGGGTTCCATAACTGCAGGAAACACGTCCACTTCCGCCATCACCGTGACTCCAGCCAATGGCTATAGCGGAAGCATCAACCTTTCCTGCGCCAACATCTCCGGCGGCAATGCTGCTCCCACATGTTCCTTCAGCACGAATCCGGTAGTGATCACGCGGCACCGCCGCGGGCATGTCCACGCTGACGGTATCCACTTCGAGCAGCACGCCCGGCGGCAGCTACGCCATCACCGTCACCGGAAGCGACGCCAAGAGTTTAGCTCCCAGCAACGGTCCTCAGGCGCTGAGCCTGACGACGGCGGCCGTGATCCAGCACGTTGTCGTGATCTTTCAGGAGAACCGCACGCCCTGACAATCTTTTCCAGGATCCGGTGCTGATACCAACAACGCGGCGCCGACATCGCCCAAAGCGGCGTGAACTCGCTGGGCCAGACCATTACGCTCAGCCCCATCGACCTGGGCACGGCCGGCTCCAACCCTCAGAATTACGACCTCGAGCCACGCCCATACCGCCTTCGTTTCCATGTACGACGGCGGACAAATGGACGGGGCCAGCCTGATCCACTGCGCTCGCCGCCTGCCCGCCCACTTGCCCTTCCAACCCGCAATTCATGTACGTCAATGCCATCCGACGTTGCGCCCTATTTCGCTTTGGCCGAGCAATACACTTTCGGCGACCGCATGTTTCAGACCAACGAAGGGCCGAGCTTTCCGGCTCACCAGTTCATTCTTTCCGGCACTTCGGCTCCCACTGCGACCAGCGACCTGTTCGCGTCTGAGAATATGAGCGGGGGAAGCATCGCGGGCTGCATCGCCGCTGGCCGGGACAACAGTGAAGTTGGTCGACCCGTCGGGCATTGAATCCTCGTCGCAGTACCCCTGCTTCGAACATCGCCACCCTCACCGACCTGCTGGACACCGCGGGTGTGACTTGGCGCTATTACGCTCCTTCCGCCGGTTCCATCTGGACCGCACCCGACGCCATTGAGCACATCTGCCAGCCGCAGACCATCAACGGCACGCTCACCTGCACCGGCCCGGATTGGACCAACAATGTGATCATCCCGGAATGGCAAGTGCTTGCAGGACATCTCCAACGGCCAACTTCCGCAAGTGAGCTGGGTCATCCCCGATGGCGCGCACTCCGATCACGCCGCCAGCAATAACGGCAGCGGACCCTCGTGGGTAGCCTCGATTGTCAACGCGATTGGCAATAGCCCGTACTGGGCAAACACCGCCATCATCATTACCTGGGACGATTGGGGAGGCTGGTACGATCACGTCGCGCCCAAAGTCGTCAACGACGGCGTCAGTTGGGGATCGGGATATGTCTACGGCTTCCGCGTGCCGCTGATCGTGGTCTCGCCCTACGCCAAAGCCGCATACATTTCTCACACTACACACGACTTCGGCAGCATCCTCAAGTTCATCGAGACGACCTTCAACTTGCCCTCGCTCGGCTACGCCGACGTTCCGGCCGACGACCTTTCCGATTGTTTCAACCTCACCCAGACGCCCATCACCTTCCAGAAAATTCCCGCGCCCCTCGATGCCGCCCACTTCATCAACGACAAGAATCCGCCCACCGACCCCGATGACGACTAGCGCCCTTTGCAAAGAGTCGCCTCGTCGAATCTTGTTCGCTTTCAAACAGACCGAGGCGACACTAGAATGCTTTAGGCGCTAGGACAACACGGAGTGTCCACTCGGCCAATGCTTGCTCGAGTTTTTACAGCGGTACTGGCATGCATTTTGGCCGGCATGGGGCCATTGCATGGTCAAGATCAGCCTCCAAATGTTGATTCATCGGGACCGATCGTAACGGATCGGCCGGCGGTTACGAACTCCAGCGTCGTCGTCCCGGCCGGCAGCCTGCAGGGGGAGAACGGCTTCCTTGAAACGAGCAGCGCGGGGCAGAGCGTCGTAGATGCACCGGAGAGCTTAGTGCGCTTCGGTGTCGCCAAGAAGACTGAGTTGCGTTTCACAATGCCGGACTATTTTTACAACCTGAATACTGGCGGCGGCCCCGCCACGGGATTCGGAGACCTCGCGGTCGGAGTAAAAGAACAACTTGGCCCCACACCGGGTCAATTCGATGTATCGGTGATCCTGTTCCTCAGCTTTCCGACCGGCGCTACCACCGTGTCCAGCGGCGGGTACGATCCTGGATTGCAGGTGCCCTGGTCACGCGCGCTCTCCGCCAACTGGACGGCGGCTGGAATGTTCTCAGTGTATTGGCCTACTCAGGGCCACCTGCGAAATGTGACTGGCGAGTCTTCGTTCCTGTTCGATCGGCAATTGACGAAACCCTGGGATGCGTTTGTCGAGTACGTGGGTGATTTTCCTGAAGTTGGCGGGCCGCGGCACTTGCTGCACTTCGGGACAGCCCTAAAGATCACCGAGCAACAACAAATTGACTTTCATGTCGGTGTGGGCCTATCGGCGGCCGCTGTGGATCATCTCATCGGGATCGGCTACTCGTTCAGATTTCAGGTGACCCACCGCTAATGTCGGCTTTCAGACAAACTTGTTTTCTTTCGCACCGACGCGGCACTAGAATGCTATTAGGCAAGGCTGGTGGATTTCTACAGCGCGATTCAATACGTGTTATTTGTGGCCATTGTCACCGTCCTGGTGAAGCCCTTGGGCGGATACATGGAACGGGTCTTTTCCAGGCAGCAGACCTCTCTTGATCGCTTGTGCCTGCCAGTTGAGCGGCTTATCTATCGCCTTACTGCGGTTGATCCTGATTTGGAGATGAACGGCAAGCAGTATGCCACGTGTTTGGTGTTGTTTGGCTTTACCGGTACGCTCCTGTTGTACGCCATTCTCAGAGTGCAGCAGTTTCCACCCTGGTTTTTCCCGCGGTATCAGACGACGCCGTTATCGCCAGACCTGGCTCTGAATACGGCGATCAGCTTCTCGACAACCACTACCTGGCAGGCCTACGCGGGCGAGAACACCATGACCTATTTCAGCCAGATGGTGGGACTCTGCGCCCAGAATTTCCTGGCTGGCGCGGCGGGGCTGGCCGTGGGTGTTGCCTTCATCCGCGGACTCGCCCGGCAACTTTCTGACACGCTCGGCAATTTTTGGGTGGATCTGACACGCGGCCTGCTCTGGGTCCTGTTGCCGGGAGCGTTGATTGGCGCCATGCTGCTCGTCTGGCAGGGCGTTCCCATGAACTTCCGCCACTATGCGGTCGCCACCACCGTCGAACGAACGCAGCAGGTCATGCCGCAGGGGCCGGTCGCGGCACTGGAGATCATCAAGAATCTCGGTACGAATGGCGGCGGCTTCTTCAATGCGAATGGGGCGCATCCCTATGAGAACCCCACGCCGCTTACAAACTTTCTCGAAATGCTGGCCATCGTGCTTCTGCCTGCGGCATTGACCAACACTTTCGGCAGGATGGTTGGCCAGCCTCGACAAGGATGGCTTTTCTACTGGGTGATGGTGCTTCTCTTTGGAAGTGGACTGGTCTTCGTACATCTCTTTGAACAACGCGGCGACCCCCGTCTGGCGAATGTGGATTTCCGAAATAGTGGCATGCAGGCAGGCGGGAATATGGAAGGAAAGGAGGTGCGCTTCGGCATTGGTGGTTCGACTCTGACGGCTGTAGTTACATCCAACACGGCCACCGGGTCCAACAACTCAATGGACGACAGTTACACCTCGCTCGGTGGCATGGTTTTGCTGGTCAACATGCTGCTCGGGGAGCTCGTATTCGGAGGTCTGGGGACCGGCCTTTACAGCATGGTTATGGCGGCTGCGATCGCGGTGTTTCTAGCGGGACTGATGGTTGGGCGCACGCCTGAATACCTGGGAAAGAAGATTGGACCGGCGGAGAACAAAATGATCATGCTGTACGCTTTGGCCGCACCGCTGGTCGTCCTCCCGCTCACCGCGATCGCCGTCAGCACCGGGGCGGGACTCGCTGGGTTGACGGTCAACACCGGCCCGCACGGTTTCACGGGGATTCTGTTTGCGTATACTTCCTGCTTCACCAACAATGGCCAGAGCTTTGCCAGCCTGAATGCGAACATTCCGTTCTACAACCTCACCACAGTGCTGGCGATGATGGTGGGCAGGTTTGGCCTGGCGATTCCTGCCTTGGCATTGGCAGATCTATTTGGCCATCAGAGAATGACTCCCTCTTCGTCGGGAACTCTTCCGACTCATTCTTTTTCGTTCGGAGTTCTACTTACAACCTGTTTGATAACCATGGTGGCACTTAGCTATCTTCCGGGTTTGGCGCTCGGTCCGGTACTGGAACGATTGCTCTTCGGAAGATAAGAGTGTGTGAACTAAAGAAGTCTGCAGCAACACCAAGTCATGTTCTTCGCGGCCGATAAGCGGCGTGCTAGTATTTGGCGCATGTTCGGATGTCCGCGCTCCGCTACTCCTTCTCTCGTCTTCATTCTGGCTCTCGCCACAGCACATTCGCTCATGGCTCAGTCTTCTGCCGGTCCCTCTTCCGCTGCGGCCGCCATTTCCGCGAACGACACTATCGTGCTCCACGCAGCCCGCATGCTTGAGGTGGAGCATGGCACTCTCGTCAGCCCCGGCGAGGTGCTGGTGCGAGGCAATCGCATTGTGGAAGCTGGCGCCTCGGTCGCCCATCCCAGTGGCGCCACGGTCATCGATTTGGGCGGGGCAACGCTGATGCCCGGGCTCATCGACGCTCACGTCCATCTTTTCCTCCATCCTGGAGCCGAGGATCTGCAAACCGTCGTCGAATCCGTGCCCGAGCGCACGGTCCTCGCCGAAATCGCGGCCCGCGACGATCTGATGGCGGGTTTCACCGCCGAGCGTGACATGGGAACCGAGGGTGCCGGCTCGGCCGATTCCGCTGTGCGCAATGCCATCGACTCCGGACTCATTCCCGGCCCGCGCATGAGCGTCAGCGGCAACGCCATCAGCATTCTCGGGGGCCATGAAGACGCAATCCACTTCAATCCCGCCGAGCACATTTCATCCAATGCCACCTACGCCAACAATGCCGAGGAACTGGTAGCTGTGATTCGGCAGCAGCTCAAGGAGGGTGCCGACTTCATCAAAATCTATGAAACCGGCGCCGACCATTTTGCCGAGGGAAAATTCACCACGCCCTACCAATACACCGAGGCCCAACTGGCAGCCGCGGTCGAGGAAACGGCGCGCGTGGGCAAGCGTGTGGGCGTCCATTGCACCGGCGAGCCCGGAGCTCTGTACGCGGTGAAGGCCGGTGTCGCTTCGATCGATCACGGCTATCAGCTCAGCGCCGAGACCATGCGCATCATGCATGAGAAGCAGATCTACGCCGTGCCCACCTTTGCCATCGCCGAATACTTCGCAGCCCACGCCGACTCGCCGGCTCTGGCCGAGCATGAGCGCGCCGAACTGGCCTTCCATGCCGACGAGTTCCGCAAGCAACTCGCGGCCGGCGTCCCCATGGCGGTGGGGTCCGATGTCGGTCCGTTTCCGCACGGAACCCAGGCACGCGAGTTTGAGTTGATGGTGAAGTACGGAATGCCAGCCGCTGATGTGCTCCGCGCCAGCCTGTTGCATGGTGCGCGTCTCCTCGGCAAGCCGGACGCGATCGGCCAGCTCAAGCCCGGCTTCTACGCCGATGTGATCGCAGTTCCCGGCGATCCGCTGCAGGATATCTCCGTGCTCACGCGCGTCAGCTTCGTGATGAAGAATGGCATCGTATATAGGAAATAGCGCGGCAAAGGCTGAAAGGCTGAATGCCCGCGTCATACCGTTGCAACGTTCCGAGGAGTTTTATGAACTTGTTCACTCGCAAACTCTCGTGCGCTTCGCTTGCTCTTGCCTTCGCGTTTTCTTGCTCTTCCCCGGCCCTGGCCCAGGGTGCTCCCACGCCCGCCTCCGCACAACACAAGTGGGCTCTGGTGTTGCACGGCGGCGCCGGAGTCATCGCATCAATGTCACCCGAAGCTGAGGCTAATTACCGCGCCGGCCTCAAGGAGGCCCTCATCGCCGCTGCCAACGTGCTCGATAAGGGTGGCTCGTCGCTCGATGCGGTCGAAACCGCCATCAAGCTGCTCGAAGATAATCCGCTGTTCAACGCCGGCCGTGGCGCGGTCTTCGCGGCGGATGGCACTAACCAGCTCGATGCTGCGATTATGGATGGCGAGACGCTGCGGGCTGGTGCGGTTGCCGATGTGCAGCGCACGCGCAATCCCATCTCGCTTGCCCGCGCCGTGATGGAACAGTCGCCCCACCTCATGCTGATCGGTTCCGGCGCCGATGACTTTGCCGCGCACGTGCATCTCGAACAGGTGCCGCCCAGTTTCTTCTTCACGGAGCGCCGCTGGCAGGAGCTTCTACGCCAACTCGAAAAGGACGGCTCGCCCATTCCTCCGCGCCCCGAGGGCGCACCCGCGCCTCCGGCCAGGCCCGTCGCCGCTTTCGAAAGTGGTGACACCCACAAGTACGGCACGGTCGGCGTTGTCGCGCTCGACCGCCGTGGCAACACTGCGGCCGGTACCTCCACCGGCGGCACCACCGCCAAGCGCTGGAACCGAGTTGGCGACTCCCCCATCATCGGCGCAGGGACCTACGCCTCGAATCAATCGTGTGCCGTCTCGGCAACGGGCACAGGTGAGTATTTCATCCGGCTCACCGTAGCGCGCACCATCTGCGCTCTTGTGCAGTACAAGGGCATGAGCTTGCAGGAGGCCGTCGACCAGGTTGTGCAAAAGGACCTCGCCACCATCCACGGCGACGGGGGCGTCGTCGCGCTCACGCCCGATGGTCAGCTTGCTTGGAGCTTCAACACTCCCAGAATGTTTCGCGCAAAGCTGAAAGAAGGCGGTACGCCGCAAATCAGCATCAATCGCGAAGAACCGTAAGGCTTTCTATTTTGGATTCGCCTGCTAGCCCTGCTCTAGGGAGCCTGCGAGGTTTGTATGGCGCAACCGCCGGTGCTGGCGGAGGTGGTACAGGTTTGGTTGAGGAGCGTCGAGAAATAGATGCTCTGCGCGTCGCAACAACCCTTTCGGATAGCGCCAAATCCGCGGCTTTCATTGACTTGCCCGTCCCCCACAGTAAGATTCGCCCCCAATGATCGACCAGGCCATCTCGCGACAACCCCAGCTCCGATAGTTCGCGCAGGCGCACGGACCTCAAAAAAACGACAATTATCCACAGGTCTTGGTGCCAACGAGCATCGATTGGGCATATACTTCGCCACGCGCAGAAATTCGCGCAAAGGAGACTCCCCCATGAACAAAGCAATGGAAGTCCTGCTAACCGTTGTGGCACTCGCCGGGTTGTACAGCGCAATCTTGACGAGCGTCTCGCCGCCTCGCAATTCTGCCATTCGAGCGAAACAGGCTGTGGTAGTTGCTGATGGCAGCGACCCGATGCCCCTGTGCCGCCCCATGCACTGCTCACAGTAAGCGTAGGGAAGCTGAATTCACAAAATCGAAATAGGGCTGCCCAAAATAAATGTTGCGGAGCGGTCGAGGGATAGGTATGCTTCCGAGCGTTAGGTGTACCTAATTACGATGAACTGGCTAATCGATTTGAACTGGCTCGCTGGTCCGCTCTTGCAGATCACCCTTCTGATCTTCATGGTCCGGCGCAAGATCCACGGGGTGTTTCCCCGATTCTTTTCCTACATCCTGTTTCAAACCCTCAAGTCGGCATGTTTGTTTGTCGTGTACAGGTATTTCCCCGAGAACTACTTCAACGCCTACTGGACCGGAAACGCCCTCAGTGTGATCTTTACGGTCGCGGTGATGGATGAAATATTGCGCAGTCTCTTTAGGGAGTATGGAGGTATTCAGCTCTTGGGAACCACCATATTCCGATGGTCGTGTGGGCTGCTCTTTCTGCTTGCGATCATAGGTGCGTTGTCTAGTAGCGAAGCGGGTGGAGACAGGGTCGTGGCGGCGGTGTTTGCCTTTGATCGCAGCGTACGCCTGATGCAGGTTGGGCTCTTCCTCCTCTTGATGCTTCTTTGCCGTATTTTCAGAAATTGCTCCCGCCAACAGGTATTCGGCATAGCCCTGGGATTCGGAGTCTTTGCCAGCGTTGAGCTTATCCTGGTTAGTATTGTGATGTGGTATGGCAACGGTCAAGCCGCGTTTATCAGTCTGCTGAAGAGCACGGCGTACAACGCCGTCACTCTTGTCTGGATCGGCTATCTGAAACAGCAGCCGCAGTTGGTGCCCCAGGTTGAGCCAGCTTCCAACGCGAATGCCCTCGGTATGGCGTTGTCCACGACAAGCGCGGTGTCGGATCCTGACGCGGGCTTTATGTGGAGGATAGAGCAGGCCGTTGACCGGGTCTTGTCTCGCAGCGATTGGCCGAGACCGATTGCAGAGGGATCTCGGATCGTCAGCCGCAAACCCCATCCGGAAGAGAGCAATTGAACCTGATTCCCACCGGTGTGCGCATGATGAAGCCCACGGCGAAGCAACTACGGACTGCGGCGAACTGGCCTCCGGAGAAAGGCGAGGTCGTTTCATTAAAGTCTTCCACCGCATCCGAAACGGCTATTCTCAAAGAGGTGCGTTGGGGTTTGGTCTGGCGAGATTTCATTCTTGAGGACGGACGAGTGATACCAGAGCACAGGATCTCGGGCTGTCCCCAGCCACAGGCTTGGCGCAAAATCAGTGAGGTCACTGACCAGGAGCGAGAGGAGTGTGAGGAGCGGCTCCTTTCGATGGCCGGGGCCGGGATGGATCCTCGCAAACGGGACCAGTCTTTCTGGGCGGAGCTGAACCAGTATTTGGCATACACATACCTAAGGTTCAAGCCGGCAGGGTCCAAAATACAAGACCAAGAAAAAGACAAAGACAGAGAAAAAGACCGATGACGAACTGACTGGGAGCAGGAGTCTCAGGTCGAGTGAATAGAACGAGGTTTGGAACTGTGAGCCAATCCGATGATGAACCCGACGAGCTGCAGGTGTGGAGAGTGCTCTCCGAAGCTGGTCTGGTAGAAATACGACTCGACGAATTTGCAGAAAGAATCAGAGACGTCAAACGTATAGTCACAGGACGCCTTCGTGACTTGCTGGATTTCAACACCGGCGTTCAGGAACTCGAATCCGCGGCGTACTCGCTGGGTACGCTAAAGGGAATAGAGTTGAAGGTGCTGGCAAATGCTCCGAAGCCGCCAGAAGCATCGGAGATATGAACTTGTGCAAGCAGGTAAAACCCCGCAGTCGTCCGGAGCTGCATGCCTCTCCAAATACTGACTCTGCCGCGCGATTTTCCACGCTGAAAACACTTCCGTGCTTGCGGGCCGTAAAACTGCTACACGATCAAGGAACAACGCCCCCCCCGTTTCTGCCGGTATGGAGGTCACTATGGTCAGCGATGATCCGAAGAAGCGACTCCAGAAAACTTGCGACGAACTCGTCGCAGCAGCCTCAGTGGAAACCGACCCCGAAAAGCTCGCAATCATGTTGGAAGAGATCTTTGCTGCTCTCGAGGAGCGGGAACGAACCCTGTCCCTGCGACAAAATCCATCTGGCTTCTGAAGCGTCGCACAGAGTCTCGACGACCCGACGCAGATAATTAAATCCGATGCAGGAGCAGGAGCATTGTTGACGAAATCGGGCCATAGCACTCACTGAGAATTTCGGCCCGGGCTGGCCTGATTGTCGTGAATCAGTGGTCAGAATCAGAGATCGAAGTGAAACACCTACTGGATGTTACTCGCCGCCGCCGAGAACACGTTGTTGGCGTTGGTGCCAATCAGTTTGACGGTGCCGATCACGAGCACCAAAATTACGGCTAGCATCACGGCATACTCGGCGATATCTTGACCTTCTTCGTCCATCCACACACGGCTCAAAAACTGGAACATAAAACCTCCGGGCTGCCCGACGGAAAGGGCCGCGCCCACAATGTGTGCACCATGGTGCCGAACTTATGAAGATTTGTCAATTGAAGTTATGCGAAGTGTCGTTAGCACATCAAATGTCCGGTCGAATTAGCACGTGAAATGTCCGCTTTGCAGGCGGTGAGAGTAGGAGAACATGGCAAGCATGTTCTCTTACTCGAAGGCCGCGATGGAGCGGGCGATGAAGATACAGGAAGTGATTTTGCGGGCGATGGCGAAGAAGATCACATGGTGGCAGGCGGCCGAGATTCTCGGTTTCAGCGACCGGCATCTGCGGCGGGTTCGCGAACGGTATGAGCAGTTTGGCTATGAAAGTATGTTCGATAAACGTCGCGGGCAGCCTTCCCCGAAGCGAGTGCCCTTCGCCACGGTGGAGAAAGTGCTGGCGCTGTATCGGGACCAGTACTTTGATTTCAATGTGCGGCATTTTCACGAGAAGTTGCGCGAGCAGCATGCGATCGATCTGAGTTACACCTGGGTGAAAACGGTGTTACAAGGGGCGGGGCTGGTGGCGCGGGAGCGCAAGCGGGGAGTGCATCGCAAGCGGCGGCCGCGGCGTCCTTTACCGGGCATGCTGCTGCACATCGACGGGAGCCGGCATCAATGGTTCCAGGACGAACGCTGGTATGACCTGATCGTGATCCTGGACGATGCCACCAGCGAGATCTATTACGCGCAGCTGACGGAAGAGGAATCGACGTTGACGGTGATGGCTGGACTGAAGGAAGTGATTGAGCGCAAAGGAGTTTTTTGCGCCTTGTACAGCGATCGCGGCAGCCATTTCTGGCTCACCCCGAAGGCGGGAGGCAAGATCGATCCGCACCGGCTGACGCAAGTGGGTCGCGCCCTACGCGAGTTGGGAGTGCAGATGATTCCTGCTTATTCCCCGCAGGCCCGTGGTCGATCGGAACGGAGCTTCGGCACTTGGCAAGGGCGCTTGCCGCAGGAGCTGCGGCTACGCGGAGCCCGCACTCTGGAGACAGCCAATCGGTTTCTGCGCGAGCACTACATGGCTGAGTTCAATACTCGCTTTCAAGCACCGGCGGCGGAGCGCGGCAGTGCCTTTGTGCGCCGTTCCAGTCGAGATCTGGATCTGATTTTCGCCCTGCAGTTCGAACGTACCGTCAACCGCGACAACACGGTCAGCATCCAGAACCTGCGCCTGCAGATTGAGCCGGTGCGTTGGCGCGCTACTTTGGCGGGCTGTTCGGTCACCGTGCACCAGCATTTGGATGGAACTCTCACGATTACCCACGGCCCCCAGCGACTGGGGCACTACAGTGCGGAAGGAAAATCTCTGCCCAAGGAAAAAATCGGCGAGCGCAGGGCTATGGAAAAGACGCAAGACGGAAAAGTCCAAAAACCGACTTTCCCGTCTTGCTTGGAAATCCCGCAAAATGCGCGGGATTCCCACTTTCCCACAGCCCCGGCTGCGGGAGGAGATTAAACCGAAAACCGGACATTTCACTTGCTACGAAAACCGGACATTTTAATTTGCTACCAACATTGAAGTTATGCGAAGTTACGCGAAGTTACGCGAACTTCCGCGTAGCGCCCTTGCTCTCGCTCGTGTGTGGCTAGGGTGTAGATGATGGTGTAGATGCCTATGTCTTGCACTTCCTTTTCCCTTGTGAAAGACTCATATACCCTGCGGATGCTCATCGCTCATGAAACCGGTCATAAAATCAGGCACTAAATCTCACATACACGTTGGCGCTCTGCTCTGTGCGCTCGTAGTTTCACTGCACTCGGTTCCCCTCTGGGCACAAGATCGGGATCCTGCGTCCTCTCGCGCCGCCGCCGTGCTCGCCTCCATGCCGCACGCGAAAAAAGTTGATAAGGTTGCCCTCTCTCCCGACGGAACTCAGGTTGCCTACATCGTCGAGGGACAGCTCACCGTGACCCCCGTACGCGGCGGCTCTCTCCAGACAATCGCGGTCGACGGGAACCTTCCACTACGCGATGTCACATGGTCGGCGGACAGCAAACAGCTTGCATTCCTCGCTGACTTGGCTGGTGACATTCCCGTAGCTCAGGTCTGGACCGCGGCCATCAATGATAGCGGTAGCGCTCCGGTAAAGCGGGCGGAGTTAAAAGGCTATGCACAGACGCCTCGTTTTTCTCCAGACGGAGCGACCCTGGCTATCCTCTTTATTAAGGGCCTGCCGCGTGTCGCTGGCCCACTGCAGCCGATGACCCCACTGGCGGGAGTGATTGACGACCAAATCTACGAGCAGCGCCTTACTACCATCAACCTGGGTACGAACCACTTGGCGCAGGTTACGCCCGCCGACGTGTACATCTATGAATATGACTGGACTCCCGATGGAGCGGCGTGGGTAGCCACGGCGGCGCACGGCTCAGGCGACGCAAACTGGTGGGTCGCGCGGCTCTATCTAATCAATGCGCTCAACAGCGCACAAAGCGGTCAGATGCGCGAGATCTACGCGCCCAAGTGGCAGATGGAGGACCCGCACGTGTCGCCGGACGGCAAGAATGTAGCCCTCCTCGAAGGCATCATGAGCGACGCAGGAGTCACCGGCGGCGACATCATCGTCGTTCCGATCGACGACGGCGGCAAGGCGCGGAATGTCACTCCCAACCTCAAGGCATCTCCTTCGTCCCTCGCGTGGACGGCTCCCGATCGCATCGTGTTCGCGGCCAACGTCGACGGGAACTCCGGCTTCGGCAGCGTGAGCGCCGCCGGAGGAGAGGTGCAGATACAGTGGACGGGCGAAGAAGTAGCGTCCACGGACGCGTGGCAACCGGGAGGTTCCTTTTCACGCGACGGAACGGTGAGTAGCGGTTGTACGCCAATCGGCCAGCACTCCTCCCGAAGTCTGGGCGGGGCCAATTGGCAAATGGAAACAGATTACTCAGGTGAATAGCGGCATCGAGCCGGCATGGGGCACGATGCGCAATATTCACTGGCAGAGCGGAGAAACGCGTGTCCAAGGCTGGCTTATGCTTCCCAAAGACTTCGCGGCTGGCAAGAGATATCCGCTCGTCGTCAACGTGCATGGCGGACCCTCCTCGGCGTGCGTGTCTCCCTGGGGTGAAGGTATCACTGGAGCAGCTTCGGCGATGGGCTACTTTGTTCTTTGTCCAAACCCACGCGGCAGCTACGGGCAAGGCGAGGCGTTTACACAAGCCAACATCAAGGATTTCGGGGGCGGGGACTATCGCGACATCATGGCCGGCATCGATGCCGTCACAAGTGAATATCCGATCGACGCCAGGCGCATAGGCATTCGCGGGCACAGCTATGGCGGATACATGACCATGTGGGCCGAAACCCAGACGCAGCGATTTGCCGCGGCGGTTGCGGGCGCCGGACTCTCCGACTGGCTCAGTTACTACGGTCTGAACGATATCGACGAGTGGATGATTCCGTTTTTCGGAGCGTCCGTCTATGACGATCCCGCGCTCTACGCCAAGAGCGACCCCATGCACTACGTCAAAGCCGTCAAGACACCTACCCTGATCCTGGTGGGAGATCGTGATGGTGAAGTTCCAATGGAGCAATCGGTGGAATGGTGGCACGCGCTCAAAACCCTGAAGGTGCCCACCCGGCTGGTTGTCTATCCGAACGAAGGACACATGTTCGTAAAGCCGGCTGACGACCACGACTACAGATTGCGCACTCTGGAGTGGTTCGATGAGTGGTTCACCAAAGCGTCGGCGCACTGAACGAAGACTGTGTGGGGATGGGCCACGAATCTTCGCTCAGTCTTATAATAAGTCATGCCTTACCTTTCGTCTTAGAGCACGCGATACGAATCCTCGAAAAACAAAGATCGCGAACCGGCGCGATATTCCGTCTGCCACTTTTATTGGCTCTGGGCTGCGGCCTCCGCGGCTGGCACCGAGATCGTGATCGAGTCAGGTTGCGTCCAGACGGCCGTCCCGCTCGTCAGGTCGAGACGGTGCATCGTAATCTTCGCGACGCCGCTATCGACTTCCACCATAAGGTAGTGATAATTCACTTCCTGGCTCTGGAAAAGATCGCCCTTGGATCGCTCCACCACATACGGGTGAGCCCCCGCACCGCCGGTCACGAAATAGGTGACGCCACCGTGCCCGTGGCGTTCGTAGTTGTGGACGTGTCCGGCAAAGACGACAATCCGGGCGCGCTGGTTCTGTTGCCGCGCTTCCAGCATCTTGGCCAGTTCCTTCTCCCGCAGGCGGGCGGAGTGTCCGCCAACCAATATCTTGTCCTTCGAACTGGTGTAGGGGGGATGGTGAAGAACAATAAACACGAAGTCCACATCGCCGGGAACATGGTCCAACTTCTGGCTGAGCCATTGTCCCTGCGGGCCGGAGGCTTCCTCCTGAGAGCTGTCCAGCACCAGCATCAGCGTGTTGGCGGCGCGTACGGAATAATAGCGGCTTTTCTTTAGGTCAGAGAAGCGCTTGAAATAGTTGGCGAGCGCAACTTTTTCATCGCCGTAGAACTCGTGGTTGCCGAGAGCGGGGTAAACCGGAATCTTGTTCGCACGCCACAGCGCGGTTTCTCTGTCCCACACCTTCCAGTCGTCCTTATCGGCGCCGTCGTAGACGATGTCACCTCCGAAAGAAATAAACGCAGGATTGGTTTCGGCGATCGCCTTTACCAGCGTCTGGCGCACGAGCGGGCTCGCCGCTTCGGTGTCCCTGGAATCATGGAAGCGCGCATCCCCATAGGCGACGAAGTGGAAGGGTGTGGTCACTTGTAGTTGCAGTTCCACCGGCACTGTTTGCGGCAGCGCCTGCGAATGCGAGCGCGAGCATGCAACACAGCCGAGAATGAGAATACCAATCGGCAATTGTTTGAACAATTTCATTGAGTGGCCCACGCAGCTAGCTACCACAACCAGCTCTTCAAAATTGACAATGTTTAGCGGAAAATTGAACAGCGTTGCCACAGACTCTGTCAAAAACTTGACAGGCGTCTCGAAGAGGTAATACTGTCGTGGCTAAACGCGGTCGCAGTTTCCAAAGATAGACATGATGTTATCCAGCCGAGGTAGCACCCGTCAAAAGGCGGTACCGAGATTGCGAACTTGTTTTTCGTCGCAGTTTGGCTGCGACTCCCGATTGGACCGGCCGAAGTCGAGAAGGTGAAGAAAGTAGCGCCGGACGGCCTTCCCCTCTGGTACCCTGCATACCTATGCGCCTTCCCCACAGCCTGTTTTTCGTAATCGCCATAGCCGGTTGCGTCTTCGCCCAAAACGCTGAGCCAGTTGCCGACCGCCTCGCCGCCCAGAACACTCTTTTCGAAGAGCAGTACGAGTCGGATCTCCGTAACTTTCCCGAGCGCGCCACCGCCTACGGCGACTACCGTTACAACGACAAGTTGGCCGAGTACTCACTCGAAGCGATCATGCAGCGCCAGAAGACCAACCGGGACTTCCTGGCCCGCCTTGAAGCCATCCCCAGCACTGGTTTCTCCGACCGGGACCAGCTTTCTCACGACCTCTTGGTTCGTGTCCTCCAGCAGCGCGTCGACGACTTCAACTTCAAAGAGTATGAGATGCCCATCAACCAGCAGAATGGCATCCATACCAGCCTGGCGGATCTGCCGCTCTCCGTTCCTTTCGACTCCGTCAAGCACTACGAGGACTACATCGCCCGTCTTCACCAGATTCCGCGCGTCCTCAGCCAGATTACTGAAGTCCTGCGCGCCGGCATTAAAGACAAACTCATGCCCGTGCGATTCCTGCTGGAGAAACTGTCGGTCCAGTGTCAGGGCATCATTGATGCCGACCCTTTTCTGATCCCGACTAAGAAATATCCAGCCAGCATCTCCCCCGAAGACCAGACGCGCTTGACCCAGCAGATCACCGACGCCATCAATACAGACGTCATCCCGGCGTACAAGACTTTTGCGAACTTCCTCCGTACGGAATACGCGCCCGAAGGCCGCACGACCCTCTCCATCACTTCTCTTGCCGACGGCCAGAAGCGCTACGAAAACGACATCTACGCCCGCACCACCACTCACATGACACCGGATGAGATCCACCAACTCGGTTTGCACGAGATGGACAGGATTCAGGCGGAGATGACCGCGATCGCAAAGAAGGAAGGGTTCGCCGACCTCGCCTCGTTCCGGGCATCGCTCAAGACCAATCCCAAATACATTCCGACTTCCGCGGAACAGATCCTCGACGATTTCCGCCGCTACATCGCCCAGATGGAGCCGAAGCTTCCCGAGCTCTTCACTCTGCTTCCCAAGTCGCCGGTCACCGTCGAAGCCATACCCGCCTTCCAGGCTGCCGCCGCCACTCACTACGTTACCGGCACACCGGACGGCAAGCAGCCCGGCCGTGTCGTTGTCGCCACTTCCGACTTCGCCAAACGATCGCTCATTAATGACGAGGCGATCGCGTACCACGAAGGCATCCCCGGACACCACATGCAGCTGTCGGTGCAGCAGCAACTCGAGGGGTTACCGAAGTTCCGCCTCCACAGTCTCGGCTTCAACGCTTACATCGAAGGCTGGGCGCTGTATGCGGAGGAACTCGGCAAAGAGGTCGGGTTCTACCAGGATCCTGTTTCGGATTACGGCCGCCTTTCCTCCGAGCTTTTCCGCGCCGTGCGTTTGGTCGTCGACACCGGGATCCACTCCAAAGGATGGACCCGCGATCAAGTTGTAGACTTCTTCCGCAAGTCAGGCGCGGTGGATGAGCCCACCATCCAGTCCGAGACCGACCGTTACATCGCGTGGCCCGCACAGGCGCTCAGCTACAAGCTTGGCCAGCTAAAGATCCGCGAACTCCGCGAACGCGCGAAGAAAGAATTGGGCCCCAAGTTCGACATCCGCAAATTTCACGACGAGATGCTCGACGGCGGAACCCTTCCGCTCGACCTCCTCGAGGCGCGCACGGATAAATGGATCGCACAACAGAAATCGAATTGAGGTTCCCAACCGTGTTTGCCAGGTTACTAGTGGGGAGAGTGGGGAGCCGTTCCCTTGCCTAAGGCCTGAATAATCAATAAAATTCGGGAAACTACCACTAGAAACCAGCACTCGTGCCTGCCAGGAGAATCTCGTGAAAGTAGTGATGCTGTGCGGAGGGCTCGGTACCCGTTTGCGCGAGGAGACAGAATATCGTCCCAAGCCTATGGTGGAAATCGGCGGTCGTCCGATCCTGTGGCATATTATGAAGTTGTACGCGCACAGCGGTTTTACTGATTTTGTATTCTGCCTGGGGTACCGCGGCAACATGATCAAGGACTATTTTCTGAACTACGAGGCGATGAACAACGATTTCAGCATCTGCCTCGGCCGGAACTCCAAGGTTGAATACAAAAACGTTCATCGCGAACAAGACTTTCAGGTCACGCTCGTCGATACCGGACAGAACACAATGACTGGTGGACGGGTAAAAAAGATTGAGAACTACATCGGTCAAGATGACGACGTCTTCATGCTGACCTATGGCGACGGCGTAGGCGATATGAACATCCGGGAACTGCTGGAGTTCCACAAGAGCCATGGAAAGCTGGCCACGGTCACGACCATCACGCCGAGTTCCCGCTTCGGAGTTATCGAGGCAAACTCGATAGGCCGTGTCACCAAGTTTAAGGAAAAGGCAAAGACCAGCGGCCGCGCTAGCGCCGGTTTTTTCGTACTCGATCGCCGGGTGTTTAATTATCTCGGCGGCGACGACTGCATTTTTGAGAAGGAACCGCTGGAGCGGCTGGCCGACGAAGGGCAGTTGATGGCCTATCAGCATGACGGCTTCTTCTACGCCATGGATACCTATCGTGAGTACGAGTACTTGAACCAGTTATGGAACGCTCATCAGGCGCCGTGGAAGGTTTGGCAGGACTAAGTTCGCATAATTTTGGCTGGAATAATCCGGTTGGAACAATCCGATTGGAACAATAATGACGAATGGCTTCTGGCGCGACCGTAGTGTCTTTATCACTGGCGCCACGGGATTGGTGGGCGGATGGCTGACGAAACACCTGCTGGAGCAGGGCGCGTCCCTGACGGCGCTGGTGCGCGACTGGGTTCCCGCCAGCGAATTCGTGCACCAGGGTCTCGCTGACCGCGTCAACGTAGTGCGCGGCGGTCTCAGCAGTCCATATCTGTTGGAACGGGTACTGGGCGAGTACGAGGTCCAAGTCGTCTTGCATCTCGCCGCACAGACGATCGTGGGCATCGCCAATCGCAATCCGCTTTCAACTTTCGAGAGCAACATCCGCGGAACCTGGAATCTTCTCGAGGCTTGCCGGCGTTCGCCACTAGTGAAGTCGGTCATCCTCGCTTCTTCGGACAAGGCTTACGGCGATCAGACGGTGCTTCCCTATAAAGAAGATATGCCATTGCAGGGGAAGCATCCCTACGACGTAAGCAAGTCGTGCGCCGACCTGATTGCGCAGTCCTACGCCCACACCTTTGGCGTCCCGCTGGCGATCACGCGCTGCGGCAATTTTTATGGCGGCGGAGACTTGAACTGGAACCGCGTGGTGCCCGGCACGATCCGCTCCGTAATCCGCGGCGAACGACCGATTATTCGCTCCGACGGCAAATTCGTGCGCGACTATTTTTACGTGGAAGATGGCGCTGCGGCGTACATGCTGCTGGCGGAGCGGCTTATGCAGAATTCGAAGCTTTGCGGCGCGGCCTATAACTTTTCGAATGAAGCGCAGATCAACGTGCTTGAGCTGGTGAATGCAATCCTCGGAAAAATGGGATCGAAGTTGAAGCCGGAGATTCAGAACCATGCTTCGAATGAGATCCGCCATCAGTTCCTGAGCGCCGAGCGAGCCCGCACGGAATTGAACTGGAAGCCCAGATTCACGCTCGATGAAGGACTGGAAAAAACCATAGCGTGGTACCGGGAGGCGCTGAAGTAGTGTCAAAGGCAAGCGAGTTGCGCGACCGGATCCGCGCCCTGGTGGCGGAGTACTACCGCGAGGCCTTCCCTTCCCCCGCGTTCGTGCCGGGATCATCGCCCGTGCCCATTTCCGGCCGCGTCTTCGACGAACAAGAACTCGAACTGCTGGTTGATTCCTCGCTCGATTTCTGGCTGACCACCGGACGCTTCGCCGAGCAGTTTGAACGTGAGTTCGCCAAATTCGCCGGCGTGCGCGAGGCGGTGCTGGTGAACTCGGGCTCGTCGGCCAACCTGCTGGCGATCAGCGCCCTGACTTCGCCGAGACTGGGAGATCGCCAGCTCAAATCGGGAGACGAGGTCATCACCCTGGCCGCCGGATTCCCGACTACGGTCAATCCGATCCTGCAGAACAGACTGGTTCCCGTCTTCGTTGATGTTCACATTCCCACGTTCAACGTGGATGTCAGTTATCTCGAAGCGGCGCTATCAGACCGCACGCGCGCCGTCATCTTTGCGCACACTCTGGGCAATCCGTTCGATCTCGATGCCGTGACGGCGTTCGCAAAGAAACACGGCTTGTGGCTGATCGAAGACTGTTGTGACGCGCTCGGCTCGACCTATCGCGGAGAAAAGGTCGGAACCTTCGGCGATCTCGCCACCGTCAGCTTCTATCCAGCACACCACATCACCATGGGCGAAGGCGGGTGCGTCTTGACGAACAAGCCCATGCTGCGCACGCTCGTCGAATCCTTTCGCGACTGGGGCCGTGATTGCTGGTGCGCTCCGGGTAAAGAGAACACCTGCGGGAAGCGTTTCGACTGGCAGCTGGGTGACCTGCCCCACGGGTACGATCACAAATACATTTATTCGCATGTGGGCTATAACCTGAAAGCCACCGACATGCAGGCTGCCGTGGGAGTCGCGCAGTTGAAGAAGCTGCCGGCATTCATCGAGGCGAGAAAACGAAATTTTGCGTACTTGAAGGCCGGACTCAAAGAGACGCGAGGAGCAGTTCGTCTTGCCCGAGGCGACCACAAATTCCGATCCCAGCTGGTTTGGATTGCCGCTGCTGGTACGGGAGACGGCTCCATTCTCTCGTAACACGCTCATGGAGTTCCTGAATTCGAAAAAGATCGCTACTCGCCAGCTGTTCGGCGGCAACCTGGTCCGTCAACCTGCCTATGCGGACCTCAACTATCGTGTCGTGGGTGATCTTCGAACCAGTGACCGTGTAATGAATCAGGCCTTCTGGATTGGCGTATATCCCGGACTCACGAAAGCGATGTTAGACTACGTTTTGGAAACGATCAACGAAATCGCTTCAAAAGGGGTACTTTCCGATGCCGCAAGAAAATAGCCACCATTCCTCCGGCCAGCTTCCACAGATTCGATTAGGGTCCAAAACAATCGGACCTGGGAAACCTTGCTACGTTATCGCTGAAATCGGAATCAACCACAACGGAGATATCGACCTCGCGAAGAAGCTCATCAACGTGGCCCTGGGCTCCGGTTGTGACGCCGTCAAGTTTCAGAAGAGAACCATCGACGTCGTCTACTCGGCGGAAGAACTGGCAAAGCCTCGGGAAAGTCCTTTTGGAGCGACCAACGGCGATCTGAAGCGCGGCCTCGAATTCGAGCAAGAAGAGTATGAGGAGATTGACCGTTATTGCCGTGAGGTCAAGATTGACTGGTTCGCCTCTTGCTGGGATGAGGCATCCGTCGATTTCATCGCCCAGTTTAATGTCCCGTGCTTTAAAGTCGCCTCCGCATCCCTCACCGATGACAATCTGCTGCGCCACACTCGCGCCATTGGTAAGCCGATCATCTTGTCAACCGGAATGAGCACGATCAAAGAGATTGATGATGCCGTGGAGGTTTTGGGCAAGCAGGATCTCATCCTTCTGCATGCCTGTAGTACGTATCCCGCGTTCTACGACGAATTGAACCTGCACGTTATCGGTGTGCTCAGAGATCGCTACGCCGTGCCGGTCGGTTACTCCGGCCACGAAACCGGACTGCCCTCGAGCGTCGCGGCCGCGGTGCTCGGCGCCTGCATGATCGAGCGCCACATCACGCTTGATCGCTCCATGTGGGGTTCGGACCACGCGGCCTCGCTCGAACCGAATGGCATCACGCGCCTGGTTCGAGACATCCGGTTGATCGAAAAATCGATGGGAGACGGAGTCAAGCGAGTGCTGGAACGCGAGCAACCGATCATCAAGAAGCTGCGGCGCGTGGGAGCATCGTAGTGCCGAAGAACTTGCCGGAGAAAGTGCCGGAGGTCGTATCGAAGAACGCCTCCAAGATCAAGGCCATCGCCATGGATGTCGATGGGGTGCTCACCGACGGCGGCCTATGGTGGGGGCCAAACGGCGAAGAATGGAAGCGCTTTCACTTTGCCGACATCATGGGTCTGTCGCTGGCGCGAAAATCGGGATTGGTGATCGCGTTGGTGTCGGGCGAGAACAGCCCGCTAGTCGATCGCCTAGCCAGTAAACTCGGAATCAGCGACGTTCACAAGGACTGTAAGGACAAAGCCAATGCGCTCCGCGTGTTCTCGGAAAAACACGGATTACGCCTGCAGGAGATTTGCTTCATTGGGGACGATGTAAACGATGTACCCGCGCTTAACATCGTTGGCCTCAGCGCCTGTCCCGCGGATGCGCGCCCTTCGATCCGGGAAACTTGCCAGCTAGTCACGAAACTCGCCGGCGGTAACGGTGCCGTGCGCGAGGTCGTTGACATGTTGCTCGCGTCCGTGAAAATGGCGGCAAAGTCGGTTCACTAGGAGAGCATGAGACTCGCTGACTACGTCATGAGCATCGTCGCCCAGCAGGGCGTAAAGCACGTTTTTCTGGTCACTGGCGGCGGGGCCATGCACTTGAACGACGCTCTCGCCCGCTGCCACGATTTGACCTTCATCTGCAACCACCACGAACAGGCTAGCGCGATCGCCGCGGAAAACTATTCGAAGGCTACGAACAACTTGGGCGTCGTCCTCGTAACCACTGGCCCGGGTGGCACCAATGCGATCACCGGCGTGGTCGGCGCATGGCTCGATTCGACCCCCATGCTCGTCATCTCGGGCCAGGTGAAACGTGCCGACCGCATGTACCGTCCGGATGGCACTCCTCTCGGAGTGCGGCAGCGCGGCAGTCAAGAGGTTGACATCGTCTCACTGGTTAAGCCGATTACGAAGTATGCTCTGACCATCGACGACCCTCCAAGCATTCGCTACCATCTCGAAAAGGCGACCCACCTGGCGCGTACCGGGAGACCCGGTCCGGTTTGGATCGATATTCCGATCGACGTACAAGCTGCGCCGGTTGAGCCCGGTTCCATGCGCGGCTTCGATCCTGCCGAGTCGTCGCAGCGCTCAGAAGACAACTTAGTGACCCAGGTAAATGATGTGCTTGATCGCTTGAGCCGGGCCAAGCGCCCATTCATCTTCGCCGGAAACGGGGTTCGAGTTTCCGGCGCGGCGGCGGCGTTTGAGAAGCTTGTACGTCTTTCGAATGTCCCGGTTGGCCTGACTTGGATGGCCATGGATTTATTGGACGACGACGATCCGCTGTTCGTCGGACGGCCCGGCACGGTTGCATCTCGGGGCGCGAACTTCGCCCTGCAGAATGCCGATTTCGTCCTCGTAATCGGAACGCGTCTCGACCCGCCTCTGATGGGTTGGGATCCTCGTCAGTTCGCCCGAGGAGCCTACAAAGCCGTTGTCGATATCGATCCGGCGGAGTTGCAAAAACTCGAAGGGGCTATCGACAACCCGATCTGCGCCGATGCTCGCAGCTTTGTTGACAACATGCTCGAGCAGGGCGCCTCTGTACTGGGCAAGAGCGAAGCCCCAGGCCCGGACAAAGATCGCAGCGCGTGGATCCAGCGGTGCCACGACTGGAAGGCCCGGTATCCCATCGTTTTGCCCGAGCACCGCGCTCCGGGGCTCGTCAGTGTGTACCATTTGGCGGAAGTCATCGGGCAGGAAGTCGGACCTAATGACCGCGTCGTATCCGGAAATTCAGGAAGTGCCATTGAAGTGTTCCTGCTGGCCTACCGGGCGCGAAAAGGGCGCCGAGTGTTTCACACTGCCGGACTCGGGGCGATGGGTTACGGCATCCCCTCAAGTATTGGCGTGTGTCTCGGCAGCGGCAAAAGCAAGACGATCTGCGTTGACGGCGACGGCGGCCTGCAGCTCAACATCCAGGAGTTGGCCACCATCGCGCATCTGCAACTGCCGATCAAGATTTTCGTTCTCAACAATCAGGGATACGCGTCCATTCGCGCCAGTCAAACCAATTACTTCGGTGGGCCCAACATAGGATGCAGTCCGGAAACTGGCGTGTCGATCCCGGATTATCGCAAGGTCGCCCGTGCCTATGGTCTGAAAACCGCGATCATCGAAGGTCAAGGCCAAGATCAAATGGATTTGCGCGCCGGCGTTCGTAAAGTTCTGCGCAGCCGCGGACCGGTGCTTTGTGACGTACACATAATTCCCGACGAGATCAGGGCTCCGCGCGTAACCTCGATTCAGCGGGCCGACGGGTCATTCCTTTCTAAGCCACTGGAGGATCTGTGGCCCTTCCTGGATCGCGACGAGTTTCGACATAATATGATCGTGCCGCCAGTGAGCGAGTGACCTAGGACAACTGAGGGGGGATATGACAAAGTTCGGAATCATGGAAGGGCGACTCGTGCCGCCGGAAGATGGCCGGTTTCAATGCTTCCCCTGCAAGCAATGGGAGACCGAGTTTGCGCACGCAGCGAAAGTTCCCTTTGATTACATCGAGTGGGTCTACGATCTCTACGGCCACGATGTAAACCCACTTGGCAACCCGGCGGGCACGGGAATCGAACGGCTAAAAAACCTTGCAGCATCAACCGGAGTCTGCATTCGTTCCGTGTGTGCCGATTATTTTATGGACAAACCTCTGGTCCGCTGCACGCAACAAGAGCGTGACGAACGTCTGCAAGAGCTGGCGCGTATCCTACGCAATGGCGGAGATGTCGGCGTGAATCGTGCCGTTATTCCCTTCGTGGATGCCTCGGCCATTCGTTCGAATGAAGACTTTGTTGCGGTGCAAGACGCGCTCAAAGCTGCCCTGCCATTTGCCGAGGAGACCGGGCTCGAAATTCATGTGGAAACTTCGCTGGGCCCGGTGGAATTCGCCAAACTGCTCGACCGCATTTCCCATCCAAAACTAAAGGTAAATTACGACTCGGGAAACAGCGCTTCGCTGGGCTATTCTCCGGCCGACGAGTTCGCAGCTTACGGAGATCGAATTGGCAGCGTACATATTAAGGACCGTGTTTTGAACGGTGGGACCGTTCCTCTGGGAACCGGCAATGCTGACTTCGCGACGCTCTTCTCCTGTCTTGAAAAGATTGAGTATCGAGGAGATTTCACCTTACAGGTGGCGCGCGGAACTCCCGGAGATGAAGTTGCCTGGGCAAAACAGAACCTCGCATTCATTCGCGGCTATTGGCACAATTGACGATTTGAATCTCTCTCTGCAAAATCGCGTGGCGCTGGTCGCCGGTTCCTCACGCGGAATCGGCAAAGCAATTGCCGCAGCCTTTCTGCGCGAAGGCTGCCGCGTCTGTATCACCGGTCGAAGCGAGACGCCGTTGGCCGAAGCTCTGGCAGAATTCGAAGCCGAGTTCGGAAAAGAATGGGTCATCTCCTTCCGCGGCGATCTTACGGGCACAACCATGATCGAGCAGGCGTTGCGCAGGACACATGGACTGTGGGGTCGCCTCGATGTCTTGGTAGCGAATTTAGGCTCCGGAAGCGGCAAACCTGGTTGGCAATTGGAGAGCGAAGAATGGGAGCGCCTGTTCCGTCTAAATTTCTGGGGAAGCGTAAACCTGGCGCAAGCCGCGATCCCGCTGCTGGCGGAAAACCGGCATGGGGCGCTGTTGTTCATCGGGTCCATCACGGGAGTGGAAGCAACTCCGGCGCCTCTTCCTTACAGTGCAGCCAAAGCCGCGCTCATAAACTATTCAAAGAATCTCGCCTCTCAGGTCGCCAAGCTGGGTGTTCGCGTAAACTGCATAGCGCCGGGCAATGTGTTATTCCCTGGAGGAACCTGGGAACGTCATCTGGAAAAGGACAAGAACAAAGTCATGCAATTTATTGACTCCAGCGTGCCGCTTGCGCGTTTTGGCACGCCAGAGGAGGTCGCTGGCATTGCGGTGTTCCTCTGTTCGGATGCCGCCACTTTCATTACGGGAGCGTGTTTCAAGGCCGATGGCGGACAAACTAAAAGTTACTGAAGAGGTTAACCCCGTGCGGGCGCTATTTGACCTCACTGGCCGCGTCGCCGTCATCACCGGAGGTGCGGGACTGCTAGGCACCAAACACGCCGAGGTCATAGCGGCAGCGGGAGGATCTCCCGTGCTGCTCGATCTTCCTCAGGCGAAACCGGAAGCGGCTGCCGCCGCAATCGCAAAAAAGTACGGCGTCGATGCCACCGGACTGGCCGCCGACATTACCCAACTGGCAGAAATCGAAAAGGTTCGCGATGAGCTGCTGGCGCGCTTCGGACGCGTCGACATTCTCATCAACAACGCTGCCAATAATCCCAAGGTTGAGTCCAGCGGCTCCAGTGCCAAAACGTGGTCGCGCCTGGAGAATTTCCCCCTCGAGATATGGGACGACGATCTGCGCGTGGGACTCACAGGAGCCTTCTTGTGCAGCCGCGTATTTGGTTCAGAAATGGCAAAACGAGGCAAAGGAGTTATTCTCAACATTGCCTCCGACCTTGCTGTCATCGCTCCCGATCAACGGTTGTATCGTCAGGAGGGCGTTCCCGAGGACCAGCAGCCCGTCAAGCCCGTTACCTACTCGGTGGTAAAGACGGGACTACTTGGTCTCACTCGCTATCTGGCGACTTACTGGGCCGCCTCGGGCGTCCGCGTGAATGCCATTTCGCCGGGCGGCGTTTTCAATGACCAGCCGGAGGCGTTTTTGGCGGAGGTTCATCAACGGATTCCGTTGGCTCGCATGGCCCGTGCCGATGAATATCAGGGCGCAGTCCTGTTTCTTTGCTCCGATGCGTCTTCTTACATGACTGGCGCAAATCTCGTCGTAGATGGAGGAAGAACGTGTTGGTAGGCTTGGATGGCTCGTCCTTGGACCGACCGTCCTTGGATCGATCGTCATTGTTTTCACTTCAGGGCAAGATTGCGTTTTTGACGGGCGCTTCGGGATTTCTCGGGCGAACCTTTGCCGAGACCTTGCTCGCGAATGGCGCCGACCTCGTCGCAGTCGGCCGACCAGCAAAGCTCAGCAAACAGGAGAAAGTGTGGAGTGAGAAATACGGCCCCGGTCGTGTGCAGTGCTATTACGTGGATATGTACGACCTGGAAGCATTGACGAAAACTTTGGACGAGATTGCTCAGCGCCATGCCGTCGATGTGCTGATTAACAATGCTCATGAACTGACGCCGTCTTCTGGATTCAATACGCCCGCAGGCTCTTTGGAACAAGGAACCATGGACGTGTGGATGCGAAATCTGACCGCCGGTGTCGGCTGGCCAGCCCTCACGGTGCAGAGAATTGGCGCGGGCATGAAAGACCGCGGACGTGGGAGCATTATTAACATTTCAACCATGTATGCGATGGTGGCCCCTCGCCCTTCGCTATACGAAGGAACAAAGTTTTTGAATCCGCCTGCATATTCAGCCTCCAAAGCTGCAATGATTGCCTTTACTCGCTACGTGGCGTCGTTCTGGGGACGCTATGGGATACGCGCGAACGCAATTCTCCCGGGACCGTTCTCTAACACCGAGGACGCAGGTCCGAACTCGGTTCAAGCCGGAGATCCATTCATCGAAAAACTGAAAGCAAATACCTGCCTTGGACGAATCGGCCGGGCTGGGGAGCTTGCAGGCGCTCTACTATTTCTTGCCTCGGAAGCGTCCTCTTACGTGACGGGACAAAGTATTGTGGTGGATGGAGGATGGACTGCCGTCTAGTCTAGATTAGCTTGTCTATTCAAACTCGCTCGTTAGTCTTAGCTATATATACTCCTTTGCATGACTGAAACTTGGCGCAATCGGCTCATGGTCAATCTTCAATGGATGGCTGCCCGGCTGTCCTATGGAATTACGAATTACCGGCATCCCATCCGCGCAAAGGTGCTGCACGAGGTGTTTCGCGCCCATGAGCGTACCTACACCTCCACAACGCCACTGGAGTGCGTAGAGATTTATCAGGCTTTT
This sequence comes from uncultured Acidobacteriaceae bacterium, assembly GCA_963730845.1. Lineage (GTDB taxonomy): Bacteria > Acidobacteriota > Terriglobia > Terriglobales > Acidobacteriaceae > Acidiflorens. The sequence continues at coordinate 557,034 of CAVSTM010000012.1, forward strand.
GCTGGCTGCGACAAGATTGCCGGAGATATGGCGGAGGCGGGTGTTTTCCTCGGAGGGACGGCGATGGTCATGCTTGCCGCGTCTCCCAAGAAGCCGTTGCACCTGTTCGATACGTTCGAAGGGCTTCCGCATGATGAAGGAGACTTCAAGGCGGGAGAATGGGCGGGATCCATCCCGGATGTGAAGCGAAATCTTGCGGGATATGAAGACCGACTTGAATTTCACGTCGGGCTTTTCCCGGCAAGCGCCGCCGGATTGGAAGACCTGAGGTTCTCCTGTGTCCACTTGGACCTCGACCTTTACGACAGCACTCTGGCGGCACTCGAATGGTTCTGGCCACGCATGGTACCTGGTGGGATTCTGGTGTCTCACGACTATCCTCTTTCCGACGGTGTCGTGAAGGCGTTTCATGAATTCTTTGATGCGCGACCCGAGCCGTTCATCCCCCTTTCAGGAAACCAGTGCCTGGCTGTTAAGAGTTAACCTTGGCTATATCCTTGTGGAAGCGCCCGCATGACGTCGATGGTTGGCAGTTGGTATGCTACGCCGTTCCAGCGAATCGGCTCCGGCTGACGAGCACAGCCTAAGCACGCAATCAACATTCGTCGGGCATTTTGCCGGTATAAAAGAAGAAATGAGCCTCTCAGATTTCGCGAATAAATGGAGCACGGAACTGACGCGCCACATTCCGCCCGGCCAGTTGGGGCGATACCTTTTAGTGGGCGCCTGCAATACCTTGTTCGGATACGGCACGTTCGCGCTCTTAACCGCGGTTCTGAATCCCATTGTGCCTCACAGCTACATCTGGGCTTCCCTGCTCTCCAGCCTGTTGAATATCACCGTTGCCTTCCTGGGCTACAAATGGTTCGTATTCAAAACCAAGGGCAACTACCTGCGCGAATGGATGCGCTGCGTCGCAGTCTACAGCGGGGGAATTGCCTTCGGCCTGATCGCGCTTCCGGTGCTCGTGGTGCTGATCCGACATAACACTCGTTTTTTTGCCGGAGCCCCTTACATCGCGGGCGCTCTTCTGACCGTCTTTGTGGTGCTTTACAGCTTCTTGGGGCATAAGAAGTTTTCTTTTCGGACGCCAGCATAATGACGATGCGCATTCTCATCACCGGCGGGTCTGGATTCATCGGGAGAAATTTGGCGGAGCAACTTGCTTCTACGCATGAGATGTCGGCGCCCCCCTCCGCCGAACTGGATCTACTGAACGAGCAGGCGGTGCGCGAATATCTCGACGCCCACCGCTTCGATGTGATCGTGCATGCGGCGAGCACGCGATCGAATCGGCGTCTGGGTGCCCCTCCTGACATGCTCGACCGCAATTGCCGCATGTTTTTCAATCTCGTGCGCAATCAGGAACGATTCGGAAAGATGATTCACTTCGGGTCCGGCGCCGAGTATCACAAACCCGGGCTGCCGCCGAGGGTGAAAGAAGAATATTTCGACACTCGCGTTCCCACCGACCCCTACGCGTTCTCGAAGTACATTTGCGCCAAGTATATCGAGCGCTCAGAGCGGCTCGTGGAGCTTCGCCTGTTCGCCGTTTTTGGCGCCTACGAAGACTACTCCGTGCGTTTCATTTCCAACGCATGTTGCCGCGCGCTGAAAGGATTGCCGATTGTGCTCCGGCAGGATATCGTGTTTGATTACCTTTACATCAAAGACCTGGTTAAGATCACGCGGTGGTTCATTGAGAATAACGGCCGCCACAAGGCGTACAACGTCTGCACTGGACGGCCCGTGGCGCTGACCGAATTAGCCCGAGTGATTGCCCAGGTCTCGGCCCAGGCCTCGGGGCGAGCTCCCAATGTATCGGTCATGGCTGAAGGCATAGGGCCCGAGTACTCAGCCGATAACTCGCGTATGCTGTCGGAAATCGATGGATATCAGTTTTGGGATTTAGAAAGCTCGATCAGGGACCTCTATGCCTGGTATGAGCGTTACGAAAAGCTCGAGGTCGAATCGCTAAGGTTCGACGAGAAAAACAAAATCGGAGTGAGCAAGTGACCACAACCCATGTACCCGCAAGCAACGACAATGAAGTCGCGCAACTTGAAAGTATCTTGCGGCGGATCGAGGCGGAACCCGCAGACGCAGTGCGGGCAAGAGAGCGCCGTGCATTCGACGATCTCGCGAGCCCGCTTGCTGGCAGGTTGGCCTTATTTGGCGCCGGCCCCCTGGGCAAGGGCGTCCTCGCCGGTTTGCGCCAGGCAGGAGTTGAGCCGCTGGCGTTTGCCGACAACAATCGCGATCGTTGGCACCAACAGATCATGGGACTTCCCGTGCTCTCTCCAACCGAAGCGTTGGAACTTTACGGCAAGAACGCTTGCTTTGTCGTCACCATCTATCAAGGCTCCGCAGTTCGCCGCCAGCTTGAATCTCTCGGCTGTCGGCGGGTGGTGGCTTGTGCCCCACTCCTCTGGAAGTACGCCGATATTTTCATTCCGCAATGTGGACTTGAACTGCCGCACAGATTTCGAGAACAGTGCGCCAGCATCCGGCAATGTTACCCCACGCTGGCGGATGAACTCTCAAAGCGCGATGTGCGTGAACAGCTAGTCTGGCGGTACTGGCTCGATTTTTCGGCGCTGTCACCGCCGCTGGACGCGAATGATACCTACTTCCCCATGGACTTACTGTCACCGCTTCCCGACGAAGTGTTCGTCGATTGCGGCAGCTTCGACGGCGACAGCATCCGGAGCTTCAATCGTCACTGGGGCGGCCAGTTCCGTCATGCCTTCGCTTTCGAGCCAGACCCGGCAAACCGAGCGGCGTTGGCCTCCAACATGAAGGCAATGGGAATCGGCGATCGAGTGACCGTGATGCCCTACGCCGTTGGAAACATCAATGGCCAGGTCTCTTTTGCGTTCAATAGTTCTGCTTCCTCGCACGTGACCACCGAAAACCCGAAACCGGATGCGGGATCCGCGATCGAGTGCCGCCGTCTCGACGATATCAAGTGGCCAGCGACGACGATACCGACCTACATCAAAATGGATATCGAAAGCGCGGAGCCGGAAGCAATTGCCGGAGGAAGTGAATTGTTACGACGCCATCAACCGGTTCTCGCGGTCTGCACGTATCACCGAAGTGAGCACCTTTGGCAGATACCGAATCTCATCCGATCCATTGCACCCGAGTACCATGTATTCTTACGGCGCTACGCGGAGGAGTGTTGGGAAGGGGTTTGCTATGCTATTCCCAAACACCGATTGAAACGCACCTAGCGGCGGCCACAAGCCTATTCCATGCCCATGCCAAAGACGCTGACAATCCTTACGCCCTGCTATAACGAAGAAGAGAACGTGCGCGAGGTATACCTCCGAGTGCGCGTCGCCGTCGCCGCCGCCGGCGACTACAAGTACGAACACATCTTTATCGACAACGCCTCAACCGACAATACTCTTGGTGAACTCAAGGCCATCGCAGCCGAGGACAGGAACGTTAAGGTGATCCGCAACACGCGCAACTTCGGCCACATAAGGTCACCCATGCATGCGTTGTGCCAGTCCAGCGGAGACGCGGTGATCGGTATTGTGGCGGACTTGCAAGACCCGCCGGAGATGATCGTGGACCTCGTGCATAAGTGGGAAGAAGGTTACCCGGTAGTGATCACGGTAAAGTCGGCGAGTGACGAACATGGACTGATGTTCTGGCTTCGAAAGAAATACTACCGGCTGGCAAACCGTCTTTCGGGCATCGAAACCTACGAGAATTTTACCGGCTTTGGCCTGTTTGACCGCAAGGTGGTGGAGATCATCAAGCAAATGAATGATCCTTACCCCTATTTCCGCGGCATCATTGCCGAGATTGGAATGAAGCGTTTCGAGATCCCCTACCATCAACCCGGTCGACGACGCGGTATAACGAAAAACAATTTTTATTCGCTCTACGACATGGCGATGCTCGGGATCACCAATCTCTCTAAGGTTCCACTACGACTCGTCACGTTCTCCGGATTTGCGGGTGCACTGGTTTCGGTTCTGGTATCGCTCGCATACTTCATTTACAAACTGGTCTTTTGGAACAATTTCTCGGTGGGCATCGCCCCATTGGTCATCGGCGTGTTTTTCTTCATGTCGGTCCAGATGCTTTTTATGGGCATTGTTGGAGAATACATCGGCAGCATTTATACACTGGTGCAGAAGCGGCCGCTGGTGGTCGAGCAGGAGAGGATCAATTTCGAATATGGCATGGGTGAACCCTTGCGCGACACCGAGGCCCAACCCAGTGCGTCCTCTTGAATTTCGGCAGCCACGGCAGGCTCCGAAAAAGATCGGATCGGGACTCCGCTTTCGGATTTGGATGCTGCTTTCGGATTTTGACTCTGCTTTGAAGGTGTGCGGCTTCAGCCGCGCCGTAAGTGCCGCAAAATCAATAGCGGCTTTAGCCGCCGAGGGCTGCCGCGGCTCGGGAGATTTTCTATGAACACGGATGCGGCGTCTCTTGCCACCGCCAGAATTCGCGACTGCGTGTCGGTGACGCAGAGTCTGTTGGAATCTTCAGGGTATTTGAGCTCAGTGGTCAAGGTGGCGGACGCAATGACAAAATGCCTCCGCTCCGGAAACAAGATCCTGTTCTTCGGCAACGGCGGTAGTGCAGCGGACGCCCAGCACCTGGCCGCCGAACTGAGCGGACGGTTCCTGAAGGAACGCAAAAGCCTCTCCGGCTTGGCGCTGACCACCAATTCTTCGGTCCTCACCGCCATCGGCAACGATTATTCCTTTGACGAAGTTTTCGCGCGCCAGGTCCAGGGTATTGGCAGTCCGAATGACGTGGCCTTCGCCATCACCACGAGCGGAAACTCCTCCAATGTGTTGCGCGCCGTGAACGTGGCTCGCGAGCGAAAACTCATCACCGTGGGTCTGACCGGAAAAACCGGCGGCAAGCTGCATGCAGCCGTCGATCACTGTATTTGCATTCCCAGCGATCACACCCCTCGCATCCAGGAAGCGCACATCCTGACTGGACACATTCTTTGCGAACTGATCGAGGAATCACTGTTTGAGCAGGGTTGACTACGGATACGACGGGCACGCGTGCCTAGGCGCCACTTGCCTTTTGCGCCAGCGCACGGCCTCCCAGCAGTGGGTCGCGGGACGCCGGAGCATGCTGCGGCTCGAAATAGCATTTGAAGCGCAAGAGTTTTTTCTCGAAGAACTCATAACTTAATGCCGAGATGATAAAAGTCATGGCCGCGATCACGACAATGTATACGCACTCCAGCAAGACATCTCCCTGAGCGCCGACACCCCTGAAGATTCTGGGATACAAGATAATCGACGCTGCCCCAATAATCGGGACATGAAATACATAGATCCCGTAACTGTAGGTGCCGATCGGCGCAAGTAGACGCGATTTAAGAAGCTTCTGCATCCAGGTGCTCTCAGCTTCCGTGAGTGCGGCAAGAAGAACCAGCGCGCCAAACCCCAGCGCGAGCAGAGTATACCCGCCGCATTCCGCGAGCAGCATGGTTACATCTTCCATTGTGTGGACGACCGGAGCGGGTCCGAAGAGCAGCACCGCCGCGCGCTGCGGAAAGAGCAGCACGGCCGAGAACGCGAGCAGGTATGAGCCAACCCCCATGATCGCGATCCCAGGCAGCCACTTGCGGATTTTTAACACGCGTTCACGGTCGCGGAAAAGACACGCGCAGAGCGCTCCGATGAAGAGCGCGTCTAGTCGGCTGACAGTGGCCAATGCAATGGCCATCTGTGCGCCGCTGTGCGCGACCCAGGCCAAACGAATCATTCCCGCCAGAGCGGCAACTCCGCCTGCGATCCAGGGAATGGCGCGGGGGCGAACCATCCAGACCACGAGGGGCCAGACAAAATAGAACTGTTCCTCGACCGCGAGTGACCAGAAGTGCGCGAGATAGTTGACGTAATTCGGCCCCCAGTGGGCCTTCCACAACCCAAGCCAGTTCGTCAGATAGCAGAAGTAGAGCCAGCGATCTTCGGGCAGTGGAAGCACTGCCGAAACTTGGGGAGAATTGATTCGAGCTCCCGCAATGATTACAGCGGTCAGGACCAAATAGTAGAGCGGGAATATCCGCAGAATGCGGCGCGCGTAAAACCCACTGAAGTAGTTGCTCACCTCTCGTGTGTCCAACAGAATCCCCGTGATGAGGAATCCGGAGAGTACGAAGAAAAGGTCAACTCCCATCCAGCCCTGAGTGGCATACATTCTGATAAGAAAGGTAGGCAGGTTTACCACGAGAATGTGGTCCTGCAAATGAACGCAAAAAACGAGAAGAATTGCGACTGCGCGCAATCCATCCAGTGATTGGAGCTTGCGGTTAACAATCGCGGTTGGGGCAGGGAGCGACATCTGAGAAGACCGTGGAAGCCGAAATGATGGTAATCGGCCACGTCAGCGACATCCAGTTACTGGGGTCACATGCGAAACTTTCCGTGGTAATACACTCCAATTTTCCTAAGATTCAGCTTCGCAAAAGGACTCTAAGTCCATGCTGAGTAGGATCTTCCAATTCAGTCGCATACACTCCAAGCCTTTACAGACAAGCCGCTTCCGGAATAAATTTAAGACCAACAGTTTGAATCGAGGAGTTGCACCTTGCCTTCCTTGGATCATGATGAACGGTCCTGCTCGCTTTCAGCCAAAGCCATGGCCGAAGCTCTCCTTTCCAGCGATCTCCTGGAAACCCTTCCGGATGCCATTGTCGCCGTCAATCGAGAAGGAACCATTGTTCAGGTTAATTCACAAGCACAAGAGTTATTTGGATATGACCGCGACCAGCTGATGGGCCAGAAAATCGAAATGCTCGTCCCTGAGAGCTATCGCCGCGAGCACCACCATCATCGCGAGAACTTCGCGCAAGCGCCGAAGACGCGACGAATGGGAGCGGGGCTCGATCTCTACGGTAGACGGCGCAATGGCTCGGAATTCCCGGTAGAGATTAGTCTCAGCCCTGTCTCCACAGAGAACGGATTATTCGTCTTGAGCGCGATCCGCGACATCAGCGATCGCAAGAAACTTGAAGAAGAACTGCGCCGGGCGCATGAAGAACTGTACCAGCGAACGGTCGAGCAACTGGGGGAATCCCGCTCGAGGCTGGCCCTGATCATCGATTCCTCCGAGGACGCGATCATCAGCAAAGACCTGGACGGCACCATTACCAGCTGGAACAAGGGCGCCGAGCGCATCTATGGTTACACGCCAGAAGAGGTCATCGGGAAAAATATATCCCTTCTGGCTCCCACCGATCATCCCGACGAAATCCCCGAGATACTGCAGAACATTGCGCGCGGCGAAACCGTCGACCATCATGAATCGGTGCGCGTAACCAAGGACGGACGACAGCTGAACGTCTCTATCTCTGTGTCACCCTTGCGCGATGCGAAAGGCGACATCGTTGGCGCGTCAGCGATTGCGCGCGACATCACGGCCCAGAAACGGGCCGAGGGCCAGCTTCATCAATCCCAGAAGATGGAAGCCATCGGCCGGCTTGCAGGAGGAGTCGCGCACGACTTCAACAACATCCTGGGGATCATCAATGCCTGTGCCGAATTCCTCCGCGACCGCATTGATCCCACCACTGAATCGTCGCAGTACGTCGACAACATCAAGAAGTCAATCGATCGCGGCTCATCTTTGACTCGCCAACTCCTTACCTTCAGCCGGAGTTCCGTCATCCAACCCCGTATTCTGGATCTCAACGAACGGTTAAAGGACGTCAGCAAGCTGCTCCGGCCACTGATGGGGGACGATGTCGAAATTCTCATTGTGTCCAAGTCACCCGCGGCGGTGGTAGAGGCAGACCCGGGCCAGCTCGACCAGATCGTCGTGAATCTCGCGGTGAACGCGCGCGACGCCATGCCTCGTGGCGGCAAGTTTATTCTCGAAACTCGCGCGGAAAGATTTGACGAGGCCTTCGCCGAACAGCATCAAGCCATGGCAGCAGGAAAATACGTTGTGCTCGCGGTCAGCGATACCGGCGACGGCATGGACGAAGCTACCGTGTCGCGCATCTTCGAGCCCTTCTTCACCACCAAAGAGATTGGCAAAGGAACTGGGTTGGGCCTGGCGACCGTGTACGGCATCGTCAAACAGAGCGCCGGACACATCCTGGTCTACAGCGAGCCGGGACACGGAACGACGTTTAAGATTTATCTCCCCAGCGCCGATCACAAGATCGGGCTCGAATCCAAGCCGGAAATCGAGACCGTCAGTCCGAAACGGCAAGGGGCCACGATCCTGCTCGTAGAAGACGACGAAATCATGCGCGCCTTAACTCGACAACTTCTCCAGCAGCATGGCTATAACGTGGTCGAGGCGGATGACGGCAAGTCCGCGCTCGAATGGGTTGAGTCTCATCCGGATCCAATTGATTTGGTCTTGACCGACGTTGTCATGCGACGCATTAGCGGCCCTGAATTAGTTGAACGCCTGCACGCTTCTCACCCGAACCTGAAAGTCGTATTCATGTCCGGTTACACCGGCGAACTGATCGCGGAACGGGAGGTCTTGAAGCGCGGCGTGACTCTGCTCGAAAAACCTTTCAGCCGAACCACTCTGCTGAATACCATTCACACAACGCTGGAGTGAAACTTGGCTGGAATGAACTTTGTTGGAGTGAAACCTGTTGATCCCCGAGCTACACCAGCGGAGCGCGCAACCCGACACTTCGGTCATATAACCAAGTATTCGGTGATGGAGATCACACATCGCTGTGTGAAACCACCCACTTTCAGCCACAACTCCGGTCAACAGCGGCCTCACTCGCATCTCACTCTATCGACTCAACCCATTTATTTTGTGTTGTTTAGAGGACGGTTGCAGAAGTCTTCCCTCGCCTCAGGAGAATGGCGAGGCGCTTGCCAAAGTACCTGTGAGCGGAGGCAATTAAAGATGGCTACCCAAGTCGTTAACCATGTCCCGAAAATTGCGCCAGCAGACAAAACCTTTAACGATTTTCCCCCAGTTGTTGCCGAGGCCTTGGAGCAGGAGGGACTCACCACCTCCTACCCCACCGGAGCCGTGTTGTTCGCCGAAGGGCAGGCTCCCCGTGGAGTGTTCATCGTGCGTAAAGGCCGTGTAAAGCTTTCCATCTGTAGCAGCGACGGCAGGACGCTCATTCTGAGGATCGCCGACCCCGGTTGCGTTTTGGGCGTTGCCGCCGTAGTTTCCGGACGCCCGTATGAAGCGACGGCCGAGACCCAGGAGCCCGCCGAAATCAGCTTCCTGCGAAACACCGATTTGCTGCGCCTCATGCGCCTTCACGGCGAGTTTGCCCTGTGGGTGACGCAGCACATCAGCCAGGATTACGCCTCCACTTGCCGCGAAATCCGTGATCTGATCCTTTCCGACTCGGCCAGCGAGAAACTGGCTCGACTTTTGGTGGGATGGCTCGACCAGAACACAGCCGCCAGAAATCCCAGCCAAGTGAAGCTGGCTCTGACTCACGAAGAGATCGGACAGATGATAGGATCGTCGCGAGAAACCGTCAGTCGCCTGTTTGCGGGCTTCAAGAAGCAGCGTCTCATCCAGCAGACCGGCTCTACTCTTGTGATTCCCAACCGCGTTGCCCTGGAAAACCTGATTACAGCCTAGCGCTATTGCGGTGTAAGGCAGAGCCACTCGTCGGGGCCGGTCAACCTCCACCGGCCCCGTTCCCTTTTGAGAGCATGCTTCGCCGTCCCACGATTGCCACGATTGTACGTACAAAGCGTTTCGCGTGGAACACTTTGTACTCGTGTATATGTACTTATACTTGGATTCATCTGTACACTGCTCCTATGGTTGATCGAAGAGGCCGGTCGGAGGGTCTACTACTTTGATTCGCAAGCCTTTGCGCTGTCCCTGCCGAACATGAAGAGCTTCGAGTTCGCCGCGCTTTACACGCTGCCACACCGTTTGCCGAGAGATGCCGAGTCGCCTCATGGCGTCCACGACGGGCACGTAGTCTGGCGGTGCGGTCTCCACGAATGCCTGGCGTAATTCTTCCGTAATCCGAATCCGCCACGGCGCTCCCGGCGTCAACTGCTCGCCGGTAATCAAGCCGGCATTCAGCCAGCGATGAAGTGTGGAAGCGGCCACACCGAGAATCTTGGCAGCTTGCATGACCGGAACCCCCTCAGCCTTGGGAGATTCGCGGGAAGGCTCAAAGCGAGGGATCTCATGATTGCGACGCAGGCTGCCCACCTGGTGTGCTGTGAAACGCTCGCCGTAGGCCGTTTTCCGACCCTGGCGATTGAGAATGGCTGCGATGGTGTCGTCGGGGTAGTGGGCCGCCAATCGACGTAAAAGCGACATGGTATCTTCATCGGTGGTTGGCCCCTGGACTTGATAGCGCTTCAAGGCCAGATCCAGCTTGGTGATCATGCCTCCCCGCCAACGCAACGTAAGATCGGCGTGGTTTTCTTTGCGCTCGACTTTGAGGATGACTTCTTCCAGCAAGGTGCGCAGAAGTTCCTTGCGATCGCGATCGCTGGTGGTCGGTGCCGTCCAGACCAACCACAGATCGGAGCCGAGAGTCTTAATTTTCTTCTGTTCTTCCTCCGATAATATGCGAGGGCGTTGTTGTTCGCGACGGAACAGTTCCGTTTCCGCCTTGGCAAGATTCTGCAGCCGTGTTTCCCATTCTGTTTCTAGGCCACGCGCGACCAGTCTGTTTTCCGGGTCGACAGCCTTATATTGCCGCTCCGCGCGTTCTGCCTCGTAGCGCGCACGCTCGACTTCCAGACGCCACTGCGACAACGCGGCGTCATGCTTGGATTCCAGTTGTTCGACCGCGAGGGTTGTCGCCTCGAGCGCCGCGGGGGTGAGCGCTTCGAGAAAAGCATGACTGACCGCTTGGTCGATGGCGACACCCCCAACGTTGAGGCATTGGAGGGCGCGCCCAGCGTTGAGCTGGCTGCCGTCGCAATAGTATCGCGGTGTGGCGTTCGTGCCTTGATAAGCGATATGTAGGCGACGACCACAATGGCCACAGACAACCAGGCCTTGCAGGAGTGCGGATCCTTCTCTCAAGGCACGACCTGCTTGGTGGATTGCGGCGCGAATGTTGGATTGGAGGCGCGTTTGAATGGTTTCATACGTGGTCCAATCGACGAACCCTTCATGATGTCCGGGAAGAAACACAGACCACTCTTGCTGGGGTAGATGACGAATTCGTTTTCGGACGGTGCCTTGCTCATCGACGTAGCGCTCGTTGCGGGTCTTACCATACACGTACGCGCCAGCGTACACCGGATTGCTGAGCACATTATAGATGCCGGTATAGGTAGGGACAATCCAGCGCAGCTGATGGCAGGTAGGAGGGACGGCACGATGCCCAGGGGATGCAGCGGGAAGGATAAATGTTGGGAGCGGAACCATACCCAGACTTGGCGTGCCGAACCCAGTTCGGTGAATTTGTCGAAGATGGTGCGGATGGCACCGGTGACCGCTTCGTCGGGATGAAAACGAATCTCACCCTCCTTCTCGCCCCACACCAAGCCGACCGGCAAGGCGCGGCGCAGTTCGCCCCGCGCCGCCTTGTTGCGGATGCCACCGTCGAGTCGTCCGCGCAGGATGTGCAGTTCTGCTTCCGACATGGTGCCTTTTAAGCCCAGGATCAAGCGATCGTTGAACAGCGCGGGATGATACACGCCGTCACTATCGGCGAGCAAGGTGTCGGTGATGGCACACATATCGAGCAAGCGATACCAATCGGCGTTACTGCGCGCCAGGCGCGAGACCTCCAGCCCGAGCAGGATTCCCACTCGCCCGAGAGCGACCTCAGCATTCAAGTGATCGAATCCGGAGCGTTTTACAAACACCTTGCCCGACACACCCAGATCTTCGTCGATGGTGGTGACTTGGCTCTTGGCCCAGCCCAGCGCAACTGCTTTCTCCACCAGCGCGTATTGCCGCGCCGTGGACTCGCGGTTGTTCTCGACCTGCGAAGGATGGGATTGGCGAATATAGACAATGGCGTCTCGTCGCGTGTGCGTGGATTTTACTTTGCCGACATCAATCATGATCTCTCTCCTGTCTTGGACTGGGATCGGTTGCTTGGGCGATCAGTCGTGCCAAAACTTCGATCGCCACCGCTCGTTGTTGGTTCTTCAACGTTTCCCAGACTTGGGCTTCCGGAATGGGGATATCGAGAAAGTTCAGATTGCGTTGCACGATGGTGGTTCTCCTCGCGAACAGATTTTTCGTCGTTGCCATCGGATGTGGCGCGGCGATGGAGGAGAGCGTCTACTACAGCGCGGGTGTGAAGCAAGTCGGCGACGAAACCGAGATGAGCATTCTGTTTCGGCACCGCTGCAGAACCCGGAGTGGAGGAATCGAGGTCGGTCCACTCGGTGGGTATGAGAGAGCGACTTCCATCGGGCAAAATCAGAATCAGATGTGGTTTGCTCTGATGCCGCCGTCTCCCGAAGACTGCCAATGCTTTCCCCTCAAACGGGTGCTGCGGGCGAGTAATCCTCACCTGTTCAGGTAGGTCCTTGAGGTGGGTAGTGTGTCGTGGTGTCCTTATATATGTACCATCAAAAGAGGGTTGGCAAATTATTGATAAGGCTCAGTGCCGGTTGTGGTTAAAGAGACACAGACGAGTACTTACCATACTGTAATTATTACAAAACTGATTTTCTCAAGTGACGGGTACGCGACCGGGTGGCCCATCTTATATGTCGTCCTTTTTGACGTTAGGGTGGGATTCCCCCCTGTCGAACCGCCCCACAATTGACCGAGGTGGTTAGAATCAAGTATGGCCAGTCCATCGAATATGCCGGACCCTGCAGGACGAAAGCCACCCTCGTTCGGAATTGGACAGTTCCTGTTTGTAGTCTTCCTGGCGATCCTTTTTTTTCTGCTTGGCCAGACCATGTTGCGTCACCGCTTCTTTCAAGGCCAACGGTTCCACCGGAACGGCTCCATCGGACAATAGGCGATCGGCTGCCGGTGCCTTCTGCACCGCAATCGCGGTGGAAGCCACTTCTCGAAAAGCGCGAGAAGCGGCGCACCCCCATTTGCTTCGGCTCAACCTTCAAAGACAAACCCGCGTCATTCCTCCCACGTTAATGTGGCCCACCCGCCGACGACACCACCTATGGCTCGACAAGCGGAAGCAACGCGGCTAGCTGCAAGTCGATCAGCACCTGCGTTCTGTGCTCTACCTGTTCAAACAGAGCCGTCTTCTTCGCTGGCAACACCTTCCGAAAGCTCGGCCAGTACTTCTGCCGCAGTCCCGCCACATCCGCATCCAGCTTCAGCGCTCGCTGGGTCCAGTCGTCGGCTTGCGCATCGGTCATGCTGCCGTAATTCTGTGCGTATTCCTTGATCAGTGCATACTTGCCGTGATTGATCTGCACCAACTCAGCAGTGTATTGGTCATACACCGGCCAAAACCTCTGCGCCTCAGCGTCGGTTAGTGGCAAATTGGCCGCGATAATCTGTCTCTTCTGGGAACGAATATCCTTTCGCAGCAATTGGATATCCTGGTCGGAGGGGCCTTGAGAATCCTGACCAGCACTAGCCTGCGTACCGCTGTTCTGTGCCGCCGCTGAACTATGGCCGAGCAGTACCGCTCCGCTCAATGCCAACACTGCAAGTAAAGATCTCTTCATTTCGCAGCTCCTCATCTCTCCGGCTTCTATGTCCGACGCCCAACAGAATCAAGTCCGGCATGCAGCGCGACCTTTGCCTTCCTCAGGCGCCTACCGTCGACACGCGAGTTTATGAGCACAACCGCGCCCCCGCCAACTGGCAAAACTGGCAGTAGCGGTTGGGCCGCATTGGGTTGGAACGATAACGGCCGGTGGCCGACATCTCCAGCGCGTGGGTGGCCCATCCTAACGTCGTGCTTTTCGAGGTTAGGGTGGGATTCCACCGCCGCGTGAAGTTTGGGCCTGGTAGCAGTTGCTGCGGAGTATCCGTATAGTTCCGCAAGAATCAGATTGGAGCTGGAGGCGGCCCCTCACGCCTGAAGCCGTCGGAATTAAAACGTTTAGATCGCTGCCGCCGCCGAGTTTTAGAAGATTCTCGACCACAGCGGCATCGTCTGGAACTGCTTCGCGTACTCCGCTTTGGCTTCCCAGGATGGGGATGTCGGGGTCGGGGTCGGCGTCTTTCCAGAGAGTGAGGAAGTCTTTGTAGGCGCCGAGCGCCCGGACGCGGACGGCATCTCAAACTCCCGGATTTCGGTTTGCGGCGGTGTATACGAGTTGCTCGGATTGGCGCACATCCAACATCGAGTTGATGCCATGCTGCTCCAGAGTTTGGGTCAATTCGGGAGAGTCGCTGCGCGAACTCAAGGTGCGCTTGGAAATTTCCAGTTCAAGATCCAGCTGGCGAAAGTCCTTGTTGGGCACGCCCCGATGCTTCTCGTTACTGCTCTGGCTCCGCTGCTCACTGTATTGTCGACGTCAATTGGCCACGAGAGCCCTTTTGGAAGAAATCATAATCCTGTGACTGGGGTAATAAATCGTAATCCTGTGACTGGGGTAATAAAGATGTCGCTATCTGGCTCTGTTCCCATCTAAAACAACTCTATAATTCCGCTGTGACCAGACCATCCAAAGGCGCCCAGGTCTTCCCCATTGTTTTTGGCCTGATCTTCATGGCCTTTGGACTCGCTTTCGCAAACGGCTTTCTCTTCGGTGCTCCCAGCCACGTCCAGGGGAATCGCTCGGTAGGAGTGCTCATCAGCGCGATCTTCGCTCTAATTGGCGGCGGGGTCATTTACGCCGGAATCTATGGCAGCCGCAAATTAAAAGAGCAAGCGGCAGCCGAGGTGTCCAATCCCCAGTCTCCATGGCTATGGCGGAAGGACTGGGCGGCGAGCCGAGCGGAAAGCAAGAACCGCAACAACGTCTTCGGCCTTTGGGCGGCGGCGATTTTTGTGAACGGGATTGTGCTCACACTCGCGGTCTCGGTCGTGCCTCAGCTCTGGCGCACCTCCGCCCCCAAGCCCTTCTTGGTGCTTGCCTTCTGTGTGGTTGGAGTCATTCTGGCGGGCGCGGCCATACGGGCCAGCATCCGGCGGAAGCGCTTTGGCCAAACCTATTTCGAGTTCGCGTCGCTGCCCTTTTCTCCCGGCCGCACGCTGAAGGGCACGATTCACCTGCGCTTCAACACCGATGCCAGACATGGCATCGACCTGAGTCTTTCCTGCGTTCGCCAAGTCATTACAGGCGGGGGGAAAAATCGTTCCACCCTCCAGAGCGTTCTCTGGCAAGCTGACAAGAATGTGCCGCAGGCATCGCTCGCACACGGACTCATGGGTGACGCCGTGATCCCGGTGGAATTCAGTATCCCGAGCGACGCCTACGAGTCGAATCACGACGATCCGAACGATCAGGTGCTCTGGCTCTTGCACGCCCAGGCTGACGTCCCCGGCGTGAATTATTCCGATGATTTCGACGTCCCGGTTTTCGGTTTGACGCCACCGTCGGCCTCAGCCGCAGAGCCGACGCCAATTTTTCTGAGCGACGCGCAGGGCGCAACCGCTTCCCCTGCCTTCCAATCCGATGCCTCCGACGTGGCCGCTCCCCAGAATCCGAAAGTTGTAGTCTCGGCCGGAATGGACGGCAGCACCGAATTCTATTTCCCGGCGTTTCGCAACCCGTCCCAGGTCCTAGTTTTGATCTTCTTCACCGTCGTGTGGACGGCCATCCTCTGTTTCCTCGCACATTCCAAAGCTCCATTGTTCTTCACCGTGGTATTCGGACTGGCTGAACTCCTGCTGATCTACGGACTGATTCTTTCGACGCTGGTCTCCTTCCGCATCCGGGCGGGCAACGGCAGGATTGTCCGCCGTCGGGCTCTGCTCGGCATCGGAGGGGCTCGTGAATTTCCCTTCTCCGACATTGCTCAGATATTGCCCGTCACCCAGGCGCAGCAACCCGGCACACCAGCTTCTTACTCTCTTCGCTTGCAGATGAGGAATGGAGAGAAGGCGACGCTCGTCGACATGATCGATAACCGTCAGGAGGCGCGCTGGGTCGCCGCCCAACTGGAAAAGCTCGCCGGCCTTAAACTTGATACACACGTCGCTGTCGACACTGTTCTCGGCGGCTACGGTCCGCCGCCGCAACGTGGACAATCGCCATCAAGATCGTTCCCAGCTTTTCGCCGCAATAGTCCGGCAGCGATCGCGGTGGGGATCGCGTTCTTCCTCGCCTGGACGGGTTTTGTCGGCTACCGTTTTTTCTCTCGGGATTACGGCAAGCCCACCCGTGTATCCAAGGTCCCGGCGCTGGCCAAATCTTTCCCGGACCAGGTGGCTCACTCGCCGCTCACAGACATCGATCTGCAACATCTGGATCTGCAACATCTGCAAACGCTCCCTGAACAGGCGCAGGCGGAAGAATTGCTGGACCGGGCAATTCATCACGATACCCTCGCGCTCGACTTGTTCGAGCAGAATATTGGCGTCTGGCAGGATCTCCAGCGCACCACACACATGAACGACTTGGAGAGGCGCTCTCAATTCTCCACCGACCTCCGCGTTCGCTACGCCAATGCAGATCTCAACCTGGCGATCAATGGAGTGAGGAAAACTGACGCCTCAGCCGAAGCCCTCATCGCACAAGCGCAAGCCGACCCCGCACATCGCGCCTACAGCGTGTACGCGATGGGAATGCTGGCCGGCCGAGGCGTGGGCTACGATCGCATTTTTCCCGTCCTGGTGGACTACGCCAAAAATGACCCCAACCCGCAGGTGCGCCAGTGGGCCGTCGAAGGCATGCGCTACCTCGGCACCGATGAAGCTCTGGACCAGCTCTTCGATTCCTTTACCCACGACCCATCCGACGCGGTCCGCAATCGCGCGGGCTGTAACGTATCCGACTGCGGCAACTTCATGCGCAAACAGCGGCTGCGAATGGTGCCCGAGCTGATCGAGCTAGCCGGAGATCCCCAAACTACCCCGCAAATGCGCAACTGGTCGTTCCTCGCGCTGCATGAGGTCACGGATGCAGCCCTCCCTGCCGCTGCATCGGCTTGGAGAGCCTGGTATGCGCAACACGGGGCCGAAAAGATGGCCGAGTTCGAACAGTTGGATTGGTGGAGAGTCCGCGGCGATCAGTAGCACCAACCCTGAGATTCACGGTAGTTCCCGAGTCAGTGGGCAACCCGAAAATTATTTCCCGGGCCAGAAGTCCTGGTGTTGTATCAGAAGCGACCGCAGAAAGAGAAGCCTCGTCAGAATCTGCGGCGGTCGCTTTTGATACAACGACTTGAAGGAAGCCGCCCGTGGGTGGGGTGGACACTATGGAATTTCAATCGATTTTGGTCTCAAAAGGCTTGCCACACGCGGAGTTTAGCCAAAAAGCTGTTATTGATGCTCTTCGATCTATTACTTCCCGCAACCATGTGCGTCATCTTACGTCCGGCGCCATCCGTTCTTCAAGAGGGAAGTTCGGACGCTTGTGTCTATCCACGCGAAAGCGTCTGCCGCGAAGCGGCTTCGTTCAAGTCGGCTTGTAGGAAGTTTCACCAGATCGGTAATGGGAAACGCGCAAGTGGGCAATACAAAGCAACGTCGAAATCCCAAGCTTCACTCGTCCGTGGAATCCCACCCTAACGTCGAAAAACATAACGTTAGGATGGGCCACCCGCACGTCACTTACTTCCCTGCTTATCCTCGTAGTCTTCGGGATCGCTGGGTAGCTCGACCAGGTGAGCGCGTTCCAGGGCGCGGAAATATTCCGGGCGCGAATGGCGGTAATGGTCAGCCGGAATTTTTCCGTCGATCCATGCGGTATCCATGGGATAGACCATGGGATCGAAGATCACCAGATAGAAGTGCCAGATAAGGATGGCGAAAGTGGCCAGCAGCGCCTCATACCAATGCACGGCAGTAGCCGCGTCCGTCACCCATTTTGGAAAGTGGCGCAGCGTGAAATTGTTGAACCACAGCAGGAAACCGGAGAGAGCCATAACGAACGTGCCCCACATGAAGGCCCAGTACTCCATCTTCTCCGCATAGTTGAATTTCGCGAACTTCGGTTCCTCTTTTGTCAGGCCGAGGTTGTAGCGGAAAACGTGCAGCATGTCGGTCGCGTCCGTGATCGACGGGATCATGGCCCAAATGAAAGAGCGATCGCGCTTCTTCAGCGCCAGATGCACGAAGTGGTAGAACGTGGCCAGGAGCATGACGATGGCCGCAGCGCGGTGCAGGCCGCCGCGCACGCCGAAGCCCATCTCCCACAGCAGCACCGGCCTGGCCCACCAACTCTCGGGATACTTCAATGCGAATCCCGTGAACACCAGGGTTGGGAAACTCGCCATGATGCCCCAGTGCGCGATGCGGAACCACAAGTTCATTCGCAACACCATCTCGCCGGATTCCCGCCGCGGACGGCGCCGAATGAGCTTCGCCAGCAAGTCGAGCAAATTGTGCAGCAGCATGAAGCCGAGCGTCACCGGGATCAGTACCAGATACGTCCAACGAATCCACTTGACGACCGGATGCGCAGGGCCAGACGAAGTCTGTACGTGCACCGGCCCGATGACGAAATGTGCGCCTGCACCGGCGTGACAGGTTCCGCACGTTCTCGGCAGGTTCGCGGCATTCACCGTGGAGCGTGGGTCGTTCGACCGAAAAATATCGTGGACTCCATGGCAGGAAGCACAGTTGGCAACCGTCTGCGATCCACCTCGCGAGGCGAGTCCGTGGTAGCTGTCGGCGTAGGAAGGAACACGGTCGGTGGGCAGGTTGTAACGCAGTGCCAGGCGTTCATCGCTATGGCACCGTCCGCAGGTGGCCATCGAGACGCGAGACGCGTTCACCAGCGATCCCTGATCTTTTGGCCGCAGAATCAAGTGCTCGCCGTGGCACTCGACGCACACCGGTGCGCCGGCTTCCCCGGCCTTCATGGCTTGTCCGTGCACGCTTTCAAGATAGGTCTTGGAAATGTCTTTATGGCATTGACCACAGGTTGCCGGAATATTCCAGTGGTTGACCTTGGAACGTGGATCTTGCGAAGGAAGGATGCCGTGGCTTCCGTGACAATCGGAACAGGTAGCGGCCGCCCCGTCTCCATCCACCACCGCTCGTCCATGCACGCTTTGTCGATAGAGTTCTACGGGATGTGCAAAGGCAATCTTGTGTCGCGAGAGAAACTGCTGGTTGCTGTGACAGGCGGCGCAGGTGTCCGGAAGATTCTTCTTGGCTACCCGCGAGGCGTCGTCGCTCGAGGCCTGGATTTGATGCACGGACCCATGGCACGACATGCAATTCGGCGCGTCGGGGTCGCCCTTTGCCGCGGCTTGTCCGTGTATGCTTTTCCGGAATTCCTTCAGCTCATCGGCATGGCACTGCTCGCACTTCGCCGGCGCTGTTTGCGCCGCTGGCGCTACCTCGTGAGGATCGCCATGGCAGGATTGGCAGCGTACATCCACCGCGCCATGAACGCTGGCCTTGGCATGCGAAGCTTCGTCGGCGTGGCAGGTCGCGCATTGCACCTTCGGTACTTTGGGGGGATGGGGATACTCTTTGATGGTCGTATGGCAGTCGGTACAGCCAAAGGCTCCGTGAACGCTGGCCGCATGCTTGGCAGGATCAATTGCAAGGCTCTTGCCGCTGTCAGACTTCATCCCGGCCTCGCCATGGCAGGCGAGGCAGCTTTCATCCTGCTTAAGCGGATGGGCTACGATCGGTTGGGCTCGAACCGGAACTGGTGTTAGTACCAGAACTAAGAAAATAAAGCCAGTAAGAAGCAGTACCGGATACGCGAAATTGGATCGTCTGATGCTGTCTTGTGCAGTGATTTCTGCTGCATTTGGCGCCCTAACATTATTATTAGGCACGCTTTGTTTCTCCTTCCTCGACCCGCTACCTCATGCCCAAGTCGGTCAGGATCTTGGGATTCTCCTCCCCCGCGGCCAGAACGTTATGGCACGCGGAACAATCGTTGGTGATGGTCTGGCCGTCGGCGCTGGTATGACTGCCGTCATGGCAGCGGAAGCAGCCCGGCGAATCGTTGTGCCCGAGATTATTCGGGTGAACGCCCCAGGTCACACGCATGTCGGGGAAGATGTTGCGCAGGTAGATATTCGCCACTTCCTGGCCAGCCTGCTCCACCAGAGTGCGCCGCGTTTGATAGATCTGCGGGTAATTGGTGCGATAGAAATTGTTGAGTTCTTCCTTGATGCTCTGCTGCGCCACGTCGCGGGCGGAATAATTCACTTTCAGAACTTCGACCGCCTTTTTCCGGATATAGGGAAGCTCGGGGCTGATGCGCCCGTTCGACAGCTGCTTGTCCACCGCATTTTCGGGCAAGTCAAAGGCGTGCGTGGGCCGGTTGTGGCAATCGACGCAATCCATCACGCGATGCTCGCCCTTGTCCAATTGTTCTTTGGTCGGCTTGGCATCGCTGGAAATGAATTCGGTGGTTTTTCCGTTTTCGTCGGTGTAATAGACGGCCGGAACGGTCTGGCGCTCGGTGTCGGTCGAAATGTAGCGGATGCGCGCGTTGTCGGCGAGGTGATGCCCGTGGATGCCGACCGAACCCTGCCAGTTGCGTCCGCCTACTTTCAACAGCAACACGTCGGTCTGCGGCGTGTTTTTTTCGTCGTCCTTGTAGCTGGTGTTCACCAGGAACCTGTCCCCAGTGAAGCGCTGCGGCCAGTGACACTGCTCGCAGGTTTCACGCGCCGGGCGAAGGTACTTTACCGGCGAAGGTATGGGGCGGGAATAGGTGTGGAAGGTTACCGCGAAAACCTGCCGCAACCCCGAAACCTTCGAGCGCACAAACCAGCCAGCCCCGGGTCCGATGTGGCACTCGACACAGTCCACACGCGAGTGCGGAGAATTCTGATAGGCCGTGTACTCCGGATCCATCACGGTGTGACAAGTCTTGCCGCAGAAAGTCGTCGAATCCATGTACTGCACGCCGCGGTACGATGCGGTCCCAAAAATGAGAAGGTTGAGCAAGGTCGCCAAGGACACGTACTCCAAGGTGCGCCGCACCACCGGTAGCCCCAGGTCGATAGCGGGGAAAATCACCGGCAGTTCTCCGCGCTCGCGCAGGCTTCGTCGCCGAAGCCAGATGCCGAGTGGAATCATCACCAGGCCGAGTACAAAAATACCTGGGAGAATCAGAAAGACGAGAAGGCCAATATAAGGATGCGGCGGCCCCGGCAAGAAGACTTCATAGAACCAGAAGGCGATGGTGGTGAGCGCCGTGCTCGTCGTCACCACGGCGCCGGTCAGGGTGATGGGATTCTGCCCCAGGAAATAAATGGGCTGAGTCCAGACTCGGAAGCGTTCTTGCAGTTTCATAGGAAACCACTACTCTCCATATCTTCTAGCGCAACGTTACTGTAGACACACCCCACCACTTGCGTGCAGATATTCCGCACGCTCGACAATCAACCTGACCTTTAATGCAGGGGCCGGCCCGTCCTATTTCTTCAACGTACGGATGTAAGCCACCAGCCCGGAAACCTCTTCCGGCTTCAAAGACTTGTACGCGGGCATCTTGGGGGGCTTACCATTCGTGATGGTCCCGGCGATGTCCGCGTCCGACTGTTTCTGAAAGGCGGCACTTGAGAAGTCGTGGCCGGCCGCTTTCGCTCCGTCAGCACCATGACACATGGCGCATTTTGACTTGTAGAGCGCCTCGGATGCGTTTTGGGCATGCGCCGATAGAGGAAGGCTGAGAACTACAACCAATGCTGTTGCAAGAGTAAACACTGGAACGTCAATTCTCTTCATCTTCAAGCTCCATTCGAGTTTTTATTTGCTAAGTACTGTTGCAATATTGAACTATTTGCCAGGCGTCGGTCCGTGACCCACATCACACGTGCTTGTAACAGTAATGTTTCCATGGCACTGGACGCAAGGGGCAGCACGCGTCGGACGCGTCGGTCAGGGACGAAATCTGTAAATATCCCCCGGCAGAGCCGGGGGCTTTAGTTTGTGAGCCGCTCAAAGCGGCTGTGCGGGGTCGCTAACGCGGCCCCGAAGTTCTGGGGCCACCGGAACGGTGACCGGTTAGCGCCACAGATTCATTTGGTCCAAGCGCTTGTCCTCTTGCTCCTGGTTCCGGATGTAGTCGCGAATCACCGTCTCATCCCGCCCCACCGTGGACACGTAGTACCCGCGCGCCCAGAAATGCTGGCCCACGAAGTTTCTCTTCCTCTCCCCATACACCCGTGCCAGGTGAATCGCGCTCTTCCCTTTGATAAACCCGATCACTTGCGACACCGCATACTTCGGCGGTATCGCGATCATCATGTGCACGTGATCGGGCAAAAGGTGCCCTTCTTCAATTCGACTTTCCTTCTGCGTGGCCAGTTTGCGGAACACCTCTCCCAAGTGCTGCCGCAGTTCCCCGTAGAGCGTCTTTCTGCGGCACTTCGGAATGAATACCACATGGTATTTGCACTCCCACTTCGTATGGCTTAGGCTTTCCATTTCGTCCATCGTGAAACTCCTTTTCGTGTGCTTGGCGGCTCACGTTAGGGAGTTTCCGCGATGGACTCCTGTATCTGTCAAACTTTTACTGCCTCCCCGGCAGAGCCGGGGGGTCTCTCTTCGTACTAGCTCCAGACCTGGGGGGTAGTTCGCGACTCAACGCATTTCTCCTGTCGATAGCACAATCAGAGCGCCGCACCCTCAAATCGGCGCACGATCAGAGCGGCGAACTGTCAAAGCGGCGAACTATGGCCAGGATTTCCGGTTCCTGCAGAATGCGGTCGGAATCCTTGGCAGCCACCAGGACGGTCTGTATGAGTTCGAGGCTCGCCGCGATTCCCCGCTGCGCTAGATAGAAGATGACGTTCGAACTGCCCGACATGGGCCCAATCTCAATTTCCTGATTGCGTCCGATCAGGCTTGCCGGGACTCCGGAATAGACATAGTCGGTGAGCCAGCGATCACCCTTCTTCTGAGCTTTGATGATGGCTGCCGCATGGACGCCGGTGGCGGTGCGGAAGGCATCGCGTCCGATCATTGGAGTATTCGCTGGAACTGGAACGGAGGTTGCCGCCGAAACCGAGTCCACATACTTCTGCAGAGAACTGAGGTCGTCGTGCCTCATGCCGAGCAGGTTGAGATTCACCAGCAACTGTTCCATCGGTGTGTTTCCCACGCGCTCGCCGATGCCGAGGGCGGTGCCATGCACGCGTGTCGCTCCCCCCTCGATGGCGGCCAGCGTGTTCGCCACATCGAGGCCGCGATCGCGGTGGCCGTGCCAATCAATACCAATGCCAATGCCGCTGTCGGCCCCAGTCTCCGCCAAGAATTTCTTAACCCAGGAAACCAGGTTCCAGACCGCTTCCGGCGTCGCGGCACCACACGTGTCGCAGAGACATAGCCGCTTGGCTCCAGACTCGATCGCTTCTTTGAACAAGAGACGCAGGTGCTCCGGTGAAGATCGTACGGTGTCTTCCGTCACATACGTCACGTCGAGGCCTTCTTTTACGGCAAAACGAATCGCTTCCCGAGTGTGGCGCAGGATTTGATCGAGGGTCCATTCTTCCGCGTACTGGCGGATGGGACTGCTGCCAATAAATATAAGAGCTTCAATCGGCACGCCGGTTAGTTGCGAGACCTCCGCGATTGGACGAATATCCACCATCATGGTGCGGGCGGCGCAGTTGGGGCGTATGCGCATCCGCTGGCTGGAGATCTCGCGGCAGAGTGCCAGTACAGCTTCGCGCTGGCGTGCGCCTGCTCCGGGGAGCCCGACATCGGCCGTTTCAATTCCGAGATTCTCCATGAGATGGAGAATCTCGACTTTCGCCGCCGCTGGCGGATCGGTAACGGAGGGGCTCTGCAGCCCGTCGCGCAGCGTCTCATCGTCGAGCATGACGTGCGCGGGCCACGAGGGAGTCCGCGGACCCGCGCTTGCCCAGTCGAAGATGAGGCCGTTTCCCGCCGAGGTTCCCATGCTGCATCTCGTTTATCGTTTATCTCTATCTGCGGGTGTCTTCTATTTGCGGACTTCCGATACCGTCGGGCGCAATTTACCAAACTCACCGGCTCGCCGCAAAAGCTCTTCTGCTCCGGCATCGTCGCCCTGCGCACGACGGATCACCGCCAGGTGGAACAGACTGCTGAGTTCGTGAACTCCTTCGTCCAGGCTCCGTTCGAATTCCCGGCGAGCGATCTCGGTCGCGCCTTCGCGCTCGTGAATCACGCCCAGGTGATAGTGGGCCATTACGTAGTCGGGTGTGAGGGTCACGGAGAGTTCAAAGTGCTCGCGGGCCTCTGCCAGTTCCCCCTGGTGAAACAGCGCCAGGGCAAGGCGGTAGTGGGCGGCGTTGTAGTTGGGATTGATGTCGAGACAACGGCGGAAGGCGGCAGCCGCCTGTGGCATGTTGCCGCGGTGGTAGTAGGCGACCCCGAGGTCGTAATGAGCCAATATAAATGTCGCTGAGGCCGCCACCGCCCGGCGATAGTGTTCGATGGCCAGGTCCAGCAGACCTTCGTGGAACAGAAGGACACCGAGCTGGTGGTTACCGAGGACGTGATCGGGCTCGGCGTCGAGCAAATGCTGGAGCTCCTGCCGTGCCTCCCGCAACCGTCCCTCGCGTTCACGCGCCAGCGCCAAGAGCAGGCGCTGGTCAATCGATGCGTCGCGGAGAAAACGTCCGCACTCGGCGCAGAACTTGTCCGGCGTGGCGCCCACGTGACCGCAGCGCGGACAACGCACAGGGCCATGAGTCGCTTCTGACATACGATCCTCCTTAGGTGTACATCACTTTAGGTGCGCGTCACTCGAAGCGTGTGGGATCGAGCGCACAATCCAGGCATAGACGCAGCCCCGACCGCTCCAGCATAAACCGAGTCTGGGTTAGTGCGCACGCGCAGGGCAAGCTTTTCTTCAGCGAAACTCGAATGCCGAATACGGAGCCCGAAGGCGGGCGGCAGTAGCGGGCAGCGTCATCGTCAATTACCGACGTAATTACCGACGTAATCTTCGCCCGTGTTAGAAATTTCTAATAGACGCCGATGTGGGACTTGGCCCGATTTGGTCCTCCCCGCCGCGGTTTGCGCATGCTTTCGGCACTACGGTTCGAGGAGAACAATGTCCAAGAAAATTCTTGTGGTTGACGACTCCAAGACAGCCTTGATGATGGAGCGCGAGATTCTGGAAAAGCGTACGAACTACCAGTGTGTGACCGCGGCCGACGGGCAGGAAGCGGTCGAGAAGGCGCAACAAGAGCACCCTGACCTGGTTTTGATGGATGTGGTGATGCCGCGCATGAATGGATTTGAGGCCTGCAAGATGATGCGCCAGCAAGCGAGCACACGCGAGATTCCCATTGTTCTGGTCACCACTCGCGGCGAAGAGTCTTACATGGAGGCGGGGTTCCAGAGCGGATGCAATGACTACATCACCAAGCCGGTTGATGGCGCCGAACTGGTGGCCCTGTTGCAGAGCTACCTGGGCGAGTAGAGCGGCGAAGCACAGGTTCGAGTTTTGTCGCTGTTGGTTGAATACAAAGCAAGTAAGGACCTCCTCTATGAACGACAACCAGAGCGCGGCATGCGGGCCGAAGCTTTCCGGAGCCGACGCGACGAACGATCTGCGGTTGGCGGCGGCGCGGAAGAGACTGGCCGAGAGCCGAGGGTCAAGAAGATGCTATCGAGGGCTTGCGCGAGATCGTCGCCAACTTCCTGGGCTCCGAGGAAATCGGCTTGCTCAGGGTTGATCAGACAACCGCGACCTTGCAGGTTTTCTGGTCGTTCGGAATCGACCCCGAGAAGTACGACCTGCTGCTGGCTTTGGGCGATGCTGGTCTGCGAGCGGGTGATGGGCGGTGAGTGCCATGTTGAACTCGCGGCACGCGACCACTCCGGCGCCATGGCCAAGGTGCAGGCGTTTGTTCCGATCCGCATGGCAAACCAAACGATCGCGATACTCGCGATATTGCGTTTGCTGCCGCAAAAGCACAGCCTTCGACGGGTCCGACATGGAACTGTTCAAACTTCTTTCCGACGAAGCCGCTATGCCCTTGTTTGGCGCGACCGACGGCCATTCGACGCGATGAGCATTTGACCGACGAACCAGGAATGAGAGCATGAAAGAGAATTCCCCCAAATTTAATCCCGCAGTCCTGCCCGCCGAGTTCATGAAGCGCTTCGAGCACGGGGACTCCAAAGAACCTCGGCACTTCCTCTATCCGGGGCAGGTGTTCGTAACCTCCGATCCGATCACCATCTCGACCATACTCGGGTCATGCGCCGCCGTCTGCCTCTGGGACAGGCACAAGAAAGCGGGAGGAATGAATCACTATCTGCTGCCTGAGGGCGTCAATGAAGGGGCGAACCGGCTGCGCTACGGCAATGCCGCCAATTCTGAACTCCTGAGACAGGTGCTGGCGTTGGGATGCGAAGTCCGAAATCTGCAGGCCAAGATCTTCGGCGGGTCCAGCGCTTTCGGGGCCGATCCATCGCGGTCGGTGGGATCAAGGAATGTGGAACTCGCGGAAAGTTTTCTTCACTCCGCGGGCATTCCGATAGTGGAAAGAGACATCTCGGGGAAGCGTGGCCGCAGGTTGGTCTTTCAGATCTTCGATGGCGTGACCACGATCAGGAATTTTGACCAGGTGTAGTGAGACCAGTGCGAGTTAGAAACGGGTCGCTGCCCATGGGCGCGAACCACGAGAGGAGGAACAGTGGAGTTAGCGGACTTTGACCGTGAAGCAGTCCTCGCGTCGTTCCTCGTCGAGTCGGAAGAGGGCCTGGACTTGATGGAGCAGGCGTTAGTGCAGATGGAATCGAGTCCATCGGACCCGGAACTGCTGCACAAGATTTTCCGCGTCGCACACACCCTCAAGGGAAACGCGACCTCGTTGGAACTCAAGGAACTGGCAGGGTTTGCCCACGTCGTCGAGGACCTGTTGGACGTCTTTCGCGAGCAGCAGGCGCTGCCCACCGCAGACTTGATTTCACTGCTGCTGAAGGCAGTGGATGAACTTCGCGCCATGGTCTCAAGCGCGGCGACTGGGCCGCGCGAGCTCACCGACACGGGACAACAGAACCTCATAAAGAAAATCGCGCGGGAGGTAGAAAAGCGGGCGAAAAAAGGACGCCACCACCAGCGGAGCACCGGGGGAATCCAGTGCAGCGGCAAAGGTCGACACGCTCCCGGGCGCCGGTCATCGCACGCTGCGCGCGGATGTCGACAAGCTGGACCACATGTTGAATCTGACCGGCGAAATTGTGATTGCGCAAGGCCGCCTGCGCCAGATGATCGAGAAGCTCGGCACCGAGCAAGGACGCGCCATCCTGGAGATGCATCGCGAGGCCGAGCGCCTGTACATGGACCTGCAGAGTGAAGTGATGAGTATCCGCATGGTCCCAATCGGCCCGCTGTTTCGCCAGTTTGTCCGTTCGGTGAGGGACCTGGCCAAGAGCCATGGAAAATTGGCTCGTCTGGAAGTGGTAGGAGAAGACGTCGAGGTTGACACGACCGTGCTCGAACAATTGAAAGATCCGTTGCTGCACCTGGTGCGCAATGCGGTCGATCACGGTCTGGAGAAGCCGGCCTTGCGCCAAAGCCAGGGCAAGAACGCTTGCGGACTGATCCGGCTATCGGCCGCCCATAGCGGCGGAAACATCGTGGTGAAGCTGCAAGACGATGGAGCAGGGTTCGACCGCGCACGGATCCTCGACAAAGCGAAACGCGTTGGACTCTTGTCTGGCGAAGACGAGATTCGCGACCGTGACATTTACGACCTGGCGTTCCATGCGGGATTCTCAACCGCGGAATCGGTCACCGATCTTTCCGGCCGCGGGGTCGGCCTGGATGTCGTCCGGCGCAACATCGACACTTTGCGCGGGACGGTGGAGATAGCGAGTACAGCCGGGCAAAGGCACCACCATTACCATCCGCCTGCCGTTGACCCTGGCCATCATCGAAGGGTTCTCGGTGAGGGTCGGCACTGAAACTTTTATCGTTCCTCTGGAACATGTGACCGAGTGTACGGAATTGCCGGCGGAACAAAGCAACGCGGAGGCCAGCGGGATCCTTAGTCTGCGTGGAACCGCCGCTTCCCTACGTCCGATTGCGGCGCGCGTTTGGCCTGTCGGGCGTGACTCCCAAGAAGGAGAACATCGTGGTCGTCAAGATCAATGAGTTCCATGCCGGAATCGCAGTTGACGAACTGCTGGGCGGGATGCAGACGGTAGTGAAGCCGCTGGGCAGGGCGTTTCGGGGGGTGCACGGGATCGCCGGCTCCACGGTTCTGGGGGACGGACGGGTGGGCTTGATCATCGACGTTCCCAGCCTTCTGCGCGGAGTGATGCAGTCGTCGTTGCAGGCACAAGCTTAGCTACAATAGGGCAGTCGTTATAGGGCAGTCGTTACAAGGCAGTCATTATCGAAAGGTGAAGGACAATGAAAACTTGGCAAGATCGGAAAATAGGCACGCGACTGGGGGTTGTCTTCGGGGCAATTCTGCTGTGCGTGATTGCGGTAGGCGGATTCGGACTGAGCTGGCTCGGTCGTCTGAACTCCAACATGTCGGCCTCGATGCAGAAGCGTTACAACACGGTTGAGTTGACGCACCAGACCATTGAGAACTCAATCACCAACGCCCGCATCACCTGCAATTGTTCGAGACCACCAACCTCGATGAAGAGAAGAAGCTGAACCAGCAAAACGAGGCGATCAGCCACGAAATCAGCGCGCAGGTCGCGGAAATCGAAAAGAGTCTCAGCTCTTCCCAGGAGCGGGAACAGTTTGAAATCGTCACCCAAGACCGGCAGGCCTATATTGCGGCCAGGAACAAAGCCAAGGCGCTGTTGGCTGGACAAGAAGCGCGACCAGGCGCTGGCAGCGTTGAGCGCAGAGGTGATCCCGGCACTCGACAAGTACCGCGCTTCGTGGCAGAAGTTCATTGACCTTCAGACCGCTGCCATGGCGCAAAGTATGAAGGAGAGCCAGGACGCTTACGCCGTGGGGCGCGGGATTGCATTGTTGATGCTGGTCGTCACTCTGATTCTGACCACGTTCGCGGCCATCAGCGTTACAAAAAGCATTACCGTTCCGATCCAGCAAGCAGTCGAGCACGCGGAGCGTATCGCCGCCGGCGATTTGACCAGGGAGATACTGGTCACAAACCGTTCCGAGACCGGCCAATTGCAGCAGGCCATGCAAGAAATGAGCAGCCGGCTGTCGGGCATCATCCGGGACGTCCGCGAAGGATCCGCGGCGGTCGCTTCCGCGGCGCAGCAGGTTTCCGCCTCATCGCAGAGTCTGTCGCAGGGAACGAGTGAACAAGCTGCTTCGGTGGAGGAGATGAGCTCCAGCCTGGAGCAGATGAATGCGTCCATTACCCAAAACGCCGACAATAGCCGGCAAGTGGAGCAGGCGGCTGCCAAGGGCGCCTCAGCGGCGGAAGAGAGCGGCGAGGCAGTCAAAGAGACGGTCGAAGCCATGAAGCAAATTGCCGCCAAGATCGGGGTGATCGAAGAGATCGCCTACCAGACCAATCTGCTTGCGCTCAACGCCGCCATCGAAGCGGCGCGCGCAGGAGACCAGGGCCGGGGCTTTGCGGTGGTCGCAGTCGAGGTTCGAAAGTTGGCCGAGCGGAGCCAGTTAGCGGCGCAGGAGATCGGCGGATTGGCCGGCAAGAGCGTCAGCGTGGCCGAACGATCCGGCCAGTTGCTGTCTGACCTTGTGCCATCCATCAAGAAGACCGCCGAACTGGTGCAGGACGTTGCCGCGGCATCGACCGAACAGTCCGGCGGAGTGACGCAGATCAACAAGGCGATGTCGCAAGTGGACACGGTCACGCAACGCAACGCGTCGTCCGCGGAAGAGCTTTCCAGTACCGCGGAAGAATTGGCTGCACAGTCCGAGCAACTGCAGCAGTTGATGACTTTCTTCCGCGTTGCAGGAGAACAGCCCGACCAAGAGCAGCGGCAACGGCAAACAGCACGCGGTCTCTCCGCAGCGGCGAGCGTTAAGTAACGAATACGCGCAACTTACCCACGCTCAGCCGGTCCACGGCAAGGTGGCGGAGGAAGCTAACTTCTCTCCGTTCTAAGGTGGACGTATTGCCGCGTCCCTAATGCAAGGAGTGAGATGCGAGGAGCGAGACTCGAAATGAGTTCAACTATGGGAGCGTCGAAAGCTCAAAGCGACGTTCGAACCAGGGAAAGAACCAACTCCCGGTGAGCACGGTGCAGTACCTTACCTTCTTTACTGCGGGCGAGGAATATGCGATCAGCATTGTGAAGGTGAGTGAGATCGTTGAGTACGAGGCGGTCACCACCGTGCCCAACACTCCGATCTGGATCCGCGGTGTGACGAACCTGCGCGGCAGGGTTGTCCCGGTGGTCGATCTCGCGGTGAAGTTCGGGTTGCCCGCCAGCGGGATTTCCAAGTTCTCCTGCATCATCATCACCGAAGTGATGTTCCAGGGCGAGAACCTGACCATGGGGGTCCTGGCTGACTCCGTGAGCCAGGTGATTGAGCTTTCCGCTGACGAAATCGAAGCGACCCCGCCTTTCGGCACTCGTGTTAAGACCGAATACCTGCTCGGCATGGGAGCGCTGGGCAAGAAGTTTTGCCTGATTCTTGATATCGACAAAGTGCTTTCCGCCGACGAATTGCTTGCCGTGACCGAGTCGGTTGCCGCACGACGCGGCGCAATGATGCGATCCGGCCAAAGAGGCACACTTCGAGGCTGGAGCGTAGCTGTGCCCGCTGGAACCGCTGCCGGCAAGGATTCAGGCAAATCCCGCAATGTTGACGTCGACGTCGACGTTGACTCCTCTGACCCATGCCTTGGGCAGCCATCCCAGCTCTCGGTTAGTCCCGCGCTGTTCCAAAAATTCCAGAAGCTGATCTACTCCGAAACCGGCATCTGGCTGGGGAGTTCAAAAACGGCCTTGTTGTGCGGACGGCTCTTTCGACGGCTGCGGACGCTGGAGATCACTTCACTGAAAGATTACTACGAATGCGTTGCCGGGCCGGACCAGGACGAGGAACGCGCCCGGATGATCGACGCCATCACCACCAATGAAACCCGCTTTTTCCGCGAGCCCCGGCATTTCGAGTTCATGGTGCAAAAAGTGTTTCCGCGTTGGCGGGCGGACGCCGAACACGGGTTGCGTCCCAACGGAAAGAGAGTGCGGATCTGGAGCGCCGGATGTTCTTCGGGGGAAGAGCCGTACTCGGTGGCCATGTTGCTGGCCCGGCATCTTCCAGCGGAGGCAAGGCTGGGACGTGCGGCTTCTGGCTACCGACATCTCGAACCGCGTGCTGGAAAAGGCGTGTAAGGGGATTTATCCCATCGCGAGGTCGGCGGAACTCGCCAAGGACTTGCTGCACAGTTTCATGCTGCGAGGAATGGCTGAGCGACAAGGCGAGATGAAAGTGAAAGTCGAAATCCAGCAGATGGTCGACTTCCGAAGGCTGAATCTGAACCAGGATTCCGATCTCAGCGAAGGTCCATTCGACGCCATTTTTTGCCGCAACGTCCTGATCTATTTTGACGTGGCTTCAAAGCGCAGGGTGGTCGCGAACCTGGTCCGCCATCTCACGGCCAACGGTCTCTTGTTCGTGGGCCACGCGGAGAACTTGAGCAGCATGTCGTGCCGCAGCTGCGGAGCCTGGAGCCGACCATCTATACAAGTACAGGCTAGACAAAGAGGGCCGAGAGACAGCCAGAGGGCCGGCTGAAAAGCACCAGGAGCGAAACGAGCGTGCCACGTATGCATGGAGATGATCTGAAACGTCCTGGTGGTAGATGACTCGGCGATGGTCCGCCAAGTGATGCAGGCCATCCTGGGCATCAACCGCAGGATTAATGTCAGGACCGCGGCAGACCCGCTGATTGCATGGGCGAAGATGCAGAAGGAACCTCCCGATGTCGTTATTACGGACCTGGAAATGCCGCGGATGGACGGCCTGACTTTCATCCGAAAAATCATGGCGGAAATGCCTACGCCAGTCGTGGTCTGCTCCGGTCTGGCGGCTCGCGGCACCGAACTGGCACTGCGCGCGCTCGAAGAAGGGGCGGTCGAGGTGATCACCAAGCCCAAGGTTGGCGTGCGTGACTTCCTGCACGAATCGGCTGTGACCCTGCTGGATGCGGTCTGGAGTGCGTCTCAGGCGCAGGTCAGGCCCCGGCCGATCGCTGCAGTGCCTCGACTGACGGCCGATGTTGTCCTGCCTCGCAAAGGCAAGTCCCGCTGTGCGGGGGCGCCGAACGGAGTCATTGCGGTGGGCGCCTCAACCGGTGGAACCGAGGCTCTGCGCGTCTTTCTCACCGCCCTGCCCACCGACTGCCCGCCGGTGGTGATTGTGCAGCATATGCCCGAAGTGTTTACGCGGGCCTTTGCAGAACGCTTGAACCGGGAATGTGGGATAGAAGTCGAGGAGGCGCGGGATGGCGACCGGCTGCAAACTGGCCGGGCACTGATTGCTCCGGGCAACCGGCACATGCTGGTCAATCGCAGTGGCGAGGAACTTGTGGTCCAAGTCATCGATGGGCCGCTGGTCTCACGCCATCGTCCGAGTGTTGATGTGCTTTTTCGCTCGGTGGCCATTTCCGTTGGCCCAAGGGCGGTTGGCGTGATCATGACCGGCATGGGCGACGACGGCGCCCAAGGCCTCTGTGAGATGAAGGAAGCTGGAGCCGCCACGATCGCGCAGGACGAAGCGAGCTGCGTTGTGTTTGGAATGCCGAAAGAGGCGATTGCCCGCGGCGCCGTGAATGTCGTTGTGCCTTTGGAGCAGATCGCCAGCGCGGCCCTGAGCATGCAGAGTAAGTAGGCAGGGTGCAGGATTGCGACTGCGGAAACGAGTTTACGGCACGGCGAACAGACTGCGGAGAAAGTGGAAGATGTACGCCGCCCTGGCCCCCAGCGGCTAAAACCGTCTGCTTAAACGAGATTCTTATCGCAGCGGTGAACCGCTGCGCTACCCAAAAAATCAGGCGCAAGACCACAATCAGGTGCGTCCCCCAAAATCAGGCGCGACGCCGACTTTTTTCCCTTCGGCCCGGCAGGGTTTACTGGTGCCAGCCCAGGTGCTCTTCGCGTCCTTTGAAAATATCATGAATCAGATTTTGGATGCGCTGCTTCAGAGTTACGTGCGCGTGGGCAGTTTCTGTAGGTTCAGTTGTTGTATCCGCTTTTTTTTCGGGGGCGGGAGCAGCTCCAGCAGCCATGAGTATCGCCTCTTCTTAGAAGTTAATTTTGATAACCTTGTCGCTTGTACTGGCGACAAGCTTCGCGCCAGTCATCAGCCAAGTCTCTACCGGGAGGGAGCCGGGAGAGTTCCAAACTGAACTTTAATCTTAAAATGGTTCTTGTCCTGGGAGGGAGATCACCAACGGCATAGCACGTCAGATTCTGTTTCCCAGTCTCATGCCGCTGATTTGAGGGGCTACCACGGCGGACGAAGAAATTGGCTGTGCTGACGGGTCAACACAGCCAATTTATCGTCTTCAGTCGGCTAGTTTCAGTCAGCGACTGCTGCCGGTTTCGGGACTTCGGGCAGCCAATCCGAGTGTTCCAGTTCCTGGGCATCGATAACCGCGATGGCGGCCATGTTGACGATCTCTTCCACCTCCGCGCCTCGCGCCAGCAAATGCACCGGCTTGCTCATCCCCATGAGAATGGGACCCACCATCTCGGCGCCACCGATCTTGGCCAGCAACTTGTAAGCGATGTTGGCGGAATTGAGGTCGGGGCAGATCAGCACGTTGGCGCCGCCCTTGAGCGTGCTGAATGGATACATTTCCTCCAGCATCTCGGGCGAGAGGGCAACGTCGGCCATCACCTCGCCGTCGACCACCAGCGTCGGGTCCGCCTTGTGCAGTAGCTCGACGGCTTTGCGGACTTTCTCGGTCAGCGGGTGTTTGGTGCTTCCGAAGCTGGAAAACGAAAGCATCGCGACCCGTGGTACGACGTCGAAACGCCGTGCCGCTTCGGCTGCGCAGAGGGCAATTTCCGCCAGATCTTCCGCCGTGGGATCGATATTTACGGTGGTGTCGGCCAGGAAGTAAATGTCTCCCTTGCGTGTAATCATGGCATAACACCCTGCAACCGTGTGCAGCCCTTCGCGCATGCGCACGATCTGCAGTGCCGGGCGGATGGCATCCGGATAGTTTTGCGAGACCCCGGAAACCAGCGCATCGGCGTCGCCCTTGTGGACCATCATCGAAGCAAAAACATTGCAGTCATTGATCAGTGTGCGGGCTTCGCTTGCGGTTACACCCCGACGTTGCCGCAACCGGCACAGTTCCTGAATGTAGCTTTCCCGCAGCGGAGAATCTGCTGGATCAACAACGCGCACGTCCTTTATATCTAACCCGAGGTCGAGTGCTTTTGCGCGTATCACCGAAGCGCTACCCAGCAGGATGGGAACCGCGATTTTCTCCTCCATCAAGGTGTAACAGGCGCGCAGGATCTTCTCATTTTCTCCTTCCGGAAAGACCACAGACCTCGGCTTGGCCTGGGCTCTGCGAATCATGATCCGCGAGATCTCATGGGCCTTGCCCAGACGACGCTCGAGTTGCTCGCGGTACTCGGCGAGGTTGACCGGTTCCTGCGCCACGCCGGTGCGCATGGCAGCTTCGGCCACGGCGGAGGCCTCCCAGATCAGCACGCGTGGGTCGAACGGTTTGGGAATCAGGTAATCGGGACCGAACTTCAGCCGCTCCACTCCATAGGCGCGGCAGACCGAGTCGGGTACGTCCTCCTTGGCGAGTGCCGCCAAGGCTCGCGTCGCGGCCAGCTTCATCTCATCGTTGATGGCGGTTGCGTGGACGTCGAGGGCTCCTCGGAAAATGAAGGGGAAACCGAGAACGTTATTCACCATGTTCGGATAATCCGAGCGTCCGGTGCACATGATGACATCGGGGCGGCAGGCTTTGGCGTCTTCATATGTAATCTCCGGATCGGGATTCGCCATGGCGATCACGATCGGACGGGGCGCCATCGAGCGCACCATGTCTTGCGAGACCACTCCACCGACGGAGAGTCCGAGGAACATATCGGCTCCGACCATGGCCTCCGCCAGCGTACGCAGCTTAGTCTCTTGCGCGAAGCGCTCCTTATAAGGATTCATGCCGGCCGTGCGGCCTTTGTAAACCACTCCCTTGGTGTCGCAGAGAGTGATGTTCTCCCTCTTCATGCCCAGCCGAACGTAGTGCTCGGCAGTAGCAACGCTCGAGGCGCCAGCGCCGTTGATGACGAGGGTTATTTTGCTGATGTCCTTGCCGACAACTTCCAGAGCGTTCAATAACGCGGCCCCGGAAATAATCGCGGTGCCGTGCTGATCGTCGTGGAAGACCGGAATCTTCATCGTCTTCTTTAAGGTTTCTTCGATGTAGAAGCATTCCGGGGCCTTTATGTCTTCAAGGTTGATGCCGCCGAAGGTCGGCTCCAGAAGTTGGCACAGCTTAATGACGTCGTCGGGATTATGGCTGTCGACCTCGATATCAAAGACGTCCACGTCGGCGAAGCGTTTAAAGAGGACGGCTTTGCCCTCCATGACGGGCTTGCCGGCGAGAGGGCCGATGTCGCCCAGTCCGAGAACGGCGGTTCCGTTGGTTACCACGGCGACTAAATTTCCGCGGCCCGTGTACTTAAAGGCGTCATGCGGATTCTTCTGAATCGCGAGGCAGGGTACGGCCACGCCCGGCGTATAGGCCAGGCTCAGATCGCGTTGCGTCCGGCACGGTTTTGTGGGGGTGACCTCAATTTTTCCCGGGCGCGACCCAGAATGGTAGTCGAGTGCTTGCTGCTTAGTGAATGACATGGGTTTCTCCTGAGCGTTCCATTTGCGGTCGGAGGCGGCTCCACGGGCAGCTCGTCAGTGGCAATGCGGGCGCGGGCGACCAGAATTAGTCTGCGCTTGTGCACAATCACCGGCTGTGATCTGCGGTCACAGCGTATGGCCCATTCACGCCAAACGTGGCTTTGCGATCAAGTCAGCCGCAGTGTCAGCGGCGGCAGCGGCAGGCCGTCGCTCACCTCGAACGGTCCAGAGATCGCCGCGGTCGGTCGGATGTCCGGCGGTGAGCGTTCCGGAGCTGACGATTTCCCCGCCGCGCAAGGGCTCGGTTGGGAATCGCCGCATGATGGCTGCGCTGAGTTCCGCCAGGCACAAAGCTGGACTCCGCAGGCTGTTCCGGCCGGATCCCTCTTCTACGAACTCTCCGTTCTTCGAGCATACGCACTTTGAATTGCGGTAGCTCGTCCACCAGCGCGGCGATGCCGTCGGGACGCACCGGCACTCGCTCTCCGATCACCAGTGCAGCATGAAGTCCGAAGGAGGCAACGAAATCACTGGGCTGAAACTGCCATTCCGGAAAAGGACAATCGATGATTTCGAATCCCACTGCCAGCCAATCCGTGGATGCGAGCACAGCGGCGGCATGCAGCCGCAGCTTCGCCGCGGTCAACGACGAGCGGCTGTTTCAGACCGAAAACAATCTCGGGCTCGATCTTCAGCGAATGAGGATGTGCGAGCGCCAGTGTGGCGGAGTTGCCGGTCACTGTAATGCACCGTGTCGTCGTACATGTGCGCCCAAACCAGGGTTTCAAGTTTGAGCACACGCCACATCGCTTTATTGGCATAACCGACCTTGCGGCCGACGGCTCTATGTCCGCCAGCTTCGCGGAACTGCTTGAGGGTTGCTTCCACCTCATACGCTGCGTTGAGATCGAAACCGGGGCGCTCGGAGGGAGGGATAGGAATCATCTCGCCCGTCTCATACGCGGACAGCACTTCCCGCGCTAAAGCCTCGGTTTCATCGTGCGACGTAAAATGTTGTGATGTAAGATCTTGAGACATAAGTCGGTTCAGCCTTCGCGGCGCCGTCTCGTGAGCCGGACGCGCACGAGCACACCTCCTAATTTGCCACGACAGCAATTCCGGACGTCCGGAATTTTAACACCAGCCGTTTGTCAGCTCCTCGCTGCCCAAGATCGCACCGCCGCTAGAAACACAATGCCGGGCTAAGGCTCAACTCTTCCGTTTCCCTCCGCGGTGTTGGAGTGATAATTAAACCGAAGTTCCAGATAAGTTCAGACAGTATTCTGCTGATTCGCTGAGAGATAATTCAAAATTCAGTTTCCTGCTACTGGCAACAGATTCAGCAAATCATACGCCTTGGCCTGCAGTGGTGTCGGCGGCGGGACCTGTTGAAACGTCGGACCGTGCTGATCCGTTTTCAAGCTATAGGTCACACGCGCGCGGCTGGCTAAGTCCGAAAGCAGAGTGGCGAAACTCTGCACGGGTAATCCGTCTGCGGTCCGGTGCGTGAATTTTTTCGCTTGTGCTGATTCCGAGCTGCTGGCCGGCAGAACCGGATCTCGTTGTTGCCGTGCTTGGGGAAGTTCCTCGTCCTCAAAAAGCAGAGGCGCCCACACGCGCCGCAGATGCCACTCTACGTAGTAGGCCAACATGCAGAGGAAGATATGCGCCGGCACTCGCTCCTCGGTGCGATGGTGGATGGGACGAATCAGCAGATCCAGCCCTTTCAAACTGCGGAAGGCACGCTCCACCTGGGCCAGACTCTTGTAACCGCGCACCGTATCCGCCGCCGATAACCGCTCCGCCGTCTCGCTGGTGCGAATCACATAAATCCCATCCAACTTCGCTTCCTGCGCGATCCTCTCCACCCGCCGAGACCAACTCAACTTCCCATTCTCGATCTGGTGCGCGAAGTGTTTGCCCATCTTGTAATGCCCCAGCACCTTGCCTACCTTGAAAGCGATCTCGGTCGCCGTCAACGGCTTCTTCTTACGGCGCTCCACTTGGTTTACGATTCTGCTCAGCGCTTTCTCCGTCGCTGCCAATAAGTCCTCCCGCTTGCGTTTCCGCTCCTCCGCCAGCAAAGGGTTGTAGCACACCATCAACCGCTCTCCGGGATATTCCGGTGATTGAATCTCGACCAGATTCTTCTCGTCGAGCAATGAGAGTTGTAAAGCTCCCTCGGCCAGCAAACCGCGAATCGCTCCACTGGTCAAGGCCGTGATCCAACCCATCTGCGGATGAGCTTTGAGCTTGTCCAGTTGCGGCTGCGTCAGCATGCCACGATCTCCGACCAGCACCACACGGGAGAGACCAAACCGCTCCCGCAACTTGTTCACCTGATCCACCACCGTGGTGGGATCGCCGGTGTTGCCGGCGTAGACCTCGACGGCGATCGGACAGCCTTCGCCATCGGTCATCAGGCCATAGACGATGATGGGCAGCCCTTTCTTCCCGTCACGATCATGCCCATACTGCGCCAGCGGACAGGTGCGACCCTCGTAATAACTGCTGCTTACGTCATAGAGCACCAGGCTGCCTTCGCGGAGGTGGCGCGCGGCTAGTTTTTTCTCGATGCGCGGTTGTCGTTCTAACAGCCAGTCCATGGCCTGATACAGCTCGTCCTCGGTGGCCTCCATCACCCCCAGCTCCTCGGCTAACGTCGTACTATGCCACTGTCGCGTGGTGGCCAACTTGGAACAGGGATCGAGCAAACGTGCGACGATCATGGCCAGCACTAAATCGCGCTCGCGGCAGGGCTTGGCGGAGATCATGCTCTCGAGGCCGAGCTTGCGAATGGCCACCAGCATGGCTTCGACGTGTCCGTGCGGCCGGGTCTTTTGCGTAGAGAGAAGATCTTGGGGACCGACTAAGGGTTCATCGCGCAGCAAGCGGCGGAAGGTCTCGATTTTTTCCTGTGGCCAATCGGAGAGGTTGGCCAAGGTGCGCTTGCAGGTTTTGCTACCTTCGCGCCAACCTTCGCGGAGGAGGATGGCGGGCGGGGAGTTGCGGTTGGGGACAGTCTCGATGTACATGGGAGCTATTATGCACAATAACCAATAACAGTCAAGGGGAATAATATTACTTACATGGGAACATTTCCACAGAGTAAAATTTTGCCTACCGTCAAATAAATCAGACATTTATCTCAGGATTTGGGCTGATTCCTTCTGGAACTTCGGATTAAACTCTTGCTCTCGGAAAGGGCAGGGATGAACCGATGGCCGTTCCTAGTCTGACAACAGCTACCCGTACCTGACACTGTGGGTTCGCTCGAAGCGGTGGTACCTTACAGTCGTCAGCGAGGTTCAGTACTCCGGTGGCAAACAGGATGAGTTCGTTCGACGCCGTCCAGCCACAATCAGGAGGAACACGATGAGGGTATCGGCAAGATCTTCGTCATCGGATATTGCGCACCGAAGTTTGCTCCTGCATCTCTGGCTGCTGTCTCTTCTTACTCTCGGACTCGCCAGCGTTCCTGCCAAGGCCCAAAACACGCTTGTCCTGGTGGGATCCGGATCGAGTGTGCCGACGCCCCTTTATAGCCGGTGGACACAGGAGTTCGGCAAGCGCAACCCCAACCTTCAGATGCGATACGTCACGATCGGCACCAGTGAAGGGATCAAGCAGATCTCACACGGCGTGGGCGATTTTGCCGCCGGAGAAGCTCAGCTTACGGATAAGGAGCGAAAGGAGGGCAGTTTGATCGCATTACCGGTCGTGCTCATCGCGATCGTTCCCGTCTACAATCTTCCCGAGGCGCCGCAGGAGCTTCGGCTTTCGGGGGAAGTGTTGGCCGGGATATTCCTCGGTGATATA
The DNA here is from genome assembly GCA_963730845.1 of uncultured Acidobacteriaceae bacterium. GTDB lineage: Bacteria > Acidobacteriota > Terriglobia > Terriglobales > Acidobacteriaceae > Acidiflorens. Next base: position 596,558 of record CAVSTM010000012.1, read on the forward strand.
AAGACGTGGAATGCGCCACAAATCGCAAAGCTCAATCCCGAAATCGCCCTGCCGAATCTTCCGATCCAGGTGGTCAACCGCCCCGCGGGAAAGGGATCCAACTACGTCTTCACTGACTTTCTCTCCAAGGCGAGTTCCAAGTTTCGTTCCCAGGTTGGAATCACCCCTTCACCCAAGTGGCCGGTTGGGGAGTCGGCGGAACGCAGTCTCGATATGGCGGACAAAGTGAAGAACAGCCACGGCTCCATTGGCTACGTGGAGTATCAATACGCGGTGAAGAGCAATCTTTCCCAAGCCGCGGTGCTGAATCGCGCCGGCAAGTTTCTTAAGGCTTCCACTGAAGGGGTGGCTGCGGCCTGCCAGGCAGCAGAGGCGCCAGGCTGGAAAGCCTTCTCTGCTTCGTTGATCGACCAACCCGGAGCCGAATCTTTTCCCATTGCCAGTTTCAGCTGGATTTACCTGCGGGTTCCACCGTCTGATTCCGCTCGTGCCGCCGCGTTAATCAATCTCTTGGATTGGATCTACACGGACGGTCAGCAATTTGCGTTTCAGGAAGGGTATTCCGAACTGCCTCCGCCGCTGCTGGCAGCATTGAGAAAGAAAGTCAAAGAGTTGCAATAGCGTCAGCTGCGCCGCACTTGGTGCACACCTGATTTGATTCGCTGCATTTCACTTTGGAGGACTAATGCGAGTTTGTTTCGTCTTCGTTTGTATTGTGGTCTTGATGTCTCTTGCCCTGGCGCAAAAACCGGCAAATCCGCCGAAGGCTGGCGAGACGCTGCAATCTAGCGGTGTCTCCACCGATAAAGCGCTGATGGATATGTTCGAAGCGAAGATCAAAGTCGAATGGGATGCGCTGAAGACCAAAGACAAGAAAGCTTACGCCGACTTGCTGGCGGACGATTATCAGGGAATCGAAATCGATGGTGGGGGCGAGCGGAATAAGATTCAAGCTGTAAACGAACTGGTCAACCAGAATGTTTTCGACTATACGCTTTGGGGCTTCAAGCTGATTCCCCTGGGGTCCGATGCCGCCCTGGTCATCTACGAAAGCACCATACAGTTTCCGCCCCACGCACAGATACGCTACTCACGGGTATACATCAGCGAAATCTGGGTGAAGCGCGCCGGGCAATGGAAGGAACTGCACTATCAGGAAACTCGCGTCAAGTAAGCTCTCGCCCCAGATTAAATGCAACCGGTGCAACGGCGAAGCCATCCCATTCTGTGAGAGGAGAAATGTATATGAAAAAGATAGGGTTCGCTCTGTTGCTTTCATGCAGTTTTCTCCTGGCCCAAAACAGCAATCCCAGCAACACGAGCCAGCAGAATTCGAAAGATTCCAAAGGGCAGGTAACCATTCAAGGCTGCGTTAGCCGGTCCAGCGGCGATTACATACTTATGAAGCAAGATCCAGGCATGACCTACGAACTGCAGGCTACGGGCAAAATAAGACTCCGCAACTACCTGGGACAACGAGTGGAAGTAACCGGGAAGGAGTCACCGTCGATGATGACAAGCTCCGACGCATTAACCAAAACGGGTGCTCCATCCTCGGTGACGTTAACCATCACCTCGATCAAGACCATCGAGAAGGAGTGTTCGGTACACTAGGTACAGCACGAGGTTTGCGACGAGTTCCGCGTTGATTCAGGGTCGTCCCTCAATCGCATTCCGGCGGCATCGCCATGATCACGGATTCGGAGTCACAGGGCGGCTTTTTCTTGGCTGGTTCCAGTAGGGCGGGGCGATTGTAGCGGAGAATCCATAAGCCTTCGTTGTTGGTGAGGTAGATCAAGCCGTGGCCGCCATCAGGAAGAAGGCTGGTGACTTTGTTGAAGGTTTCCAGTGTCTTTGGATTGCGCGGATCGCTCAAGTCGAGCACGCGCACGGTCTCGGTGGGATGGGTGCTGCTGGTCAGAGTCGTCGGTGTTTTTTCCGGAGCTTCTGCGATGGCCACATCGGGGCTAACCATCTGCAGGTTTCCCGCGGTCGACTGGTTCGATTCCGCGGTTCGCTTCAAAAAGATCGGCTTCTCCGGCTTGCTCACGTCCACGACCATGAAGCCTTGCTTCGTCGCCTGTTGAACGTACAGGTACAGGTAATGTTTCGCGTTATCTCTCTGAAGCAGCATCTGGCTTCCGGTCGTCTGCGGCAAGGGCAAGTGGGCGATTACGGTAGCGGGGACGTCGGTGGGTTTTGGCTCCAGATGCTCGCCTGCATTGGCCAGCGCGATCAGAATCGAACAGACCAATACAAAACTCTGCAGCGCTGTTCTACGAAAGGTCTCCATAGATCACTTCACCCGCGAACTATACCATGTTCGCTCGTCGCGTATCTTGCATCGGCGCCGTTCGCTCCGACCGCCCGCGCCCACCGCCACCGCTCTGGTCTCGGGCTCATTGCTGAGCGTAGACACCAACGCAGCCGTTACTGCTCTGCGTCGTGCATTGTCCCCCGGCCTGGAGGGGAACGAATGTGTGGTTATTGCTGGGATCGGTTGCAACGCTGTGTGAATTGGGGCCGGTCGTAACATTCTCCAACCACAGGTTAGTTCCGGCATCGATGACACCCAGAACCGGGCCATTGGGCATATCTCTCGCTGCCAGGTAGTACTTGTTGTCGCCGGGGTTGTACCAGGTTTCGTCCACGCCGCCGACAGTATAGATTTGTGTGATGATCGCGCCCGTATTTCCATTAATGATGTACTCGTTCGGAGGAAATGCCTCGCCATCGTGGTCGGCGCAGCCTACCAGGTAGTTGCTACCCGGACCCGCCGTAACGCCGGTCGGCATGCAATTCGCCATCACGTAGCTATTCACGACGTATGGGCCGCAGGAGACCCCTCCGCAACTGGTGTCCGTGAGCCGCGGATCGATCTCATCAATGTTTCCGATGTTGGTGATCGCAATGGAATTCTCATTGGCCAGCAGCAGGTGACCGGTGCTCTCATTCCAAACCATTCCTCCCAAACCAGCCGGCGCTATGGCGCCAGCGCAACTGGCGGCGGGGGGAGGGGTGTTACCTTGGGCACAGAATGTGCCTAGTGTTTGATCGAGAATGGGACCGTGGTGGCATGGAATGGTATAGGAGGCGCCACTCGGCGTTGTCCCAATGCCAGGAACCAAAGAGGCGGCCGCCGATCCCGATACGCCACCGAACACTTGCGGATTGGACGGATCCGGACACGGGAACGTGCCGTTAACGTTGTCCACGGGAACGCTCGCGGTAAGTCCGAAGCCAGCCGAGGCCGAACCTCCCGCGCCGTCATAGTAAATTTGCCCAAGAATGCACCTCGGCGGGTTGAACGCCGCGCCGGTCTGCGCTACTACCCAGGTTGATGAGAATCCCTGGGACGGATAAGTCGGGAAATTAACTGTATCCGTCAGCTGCGAGGGCGCGGCGTAGGGCCCGTAAGCGGACGCGGGATCGATCGGTAGGCAATGCAGATCCCCATATCCGTTGGGATCCGTGGCGGAGGTCCTTGGTGGTGTCGCGCCCAAAATGTACTGCATATCGATAAACGTGATCAGCGGCAAGCCTGGGTCCCCGTTGATGACCGCGAGAACATGATGCGTGTTGTCGTATGACATCTCATCCGCCCGGTCGTCTCCGCAGTCTGCGGCTGAGCCGGCTTCGCCGTTCCATGAGGCAACGCAGGGAGCGATGCCCAGTGGACCATCGTAAGAAGCTGAAACGCCAGTAGGGACCGTGGCCAATACATTCGGTGGGGTTGGGGGATTTGTCGCGAGGTTCATCGAACTCAAATCGAAAACCACGACCGAAGCACTGCCATTGCCCACGAACAAGGTGTTACCGTCCGCGCTCACTTCGAGACCATCTGGCCCAGACATCGGATTCACACCGTTGCCGCGGGAAGCGCAACACTGCGCGCCGGGAAATCCCCCGAAGTGATGGTTTGCTCCAAAACCTGTGCCGAGATGGAACGTGGGCCCGCCCTCCCAAGACAAATCATTCCTGCACCCATAGCGGGTGAAGTTGCCAAAGACGTCGATAATGGGAGGTACGATATCGACAGGTGGCTGTCCAGCAACGGGGTTCGGGATTTGGAGGCAGGGGCTGGCCTGATTGCCAGCACCCGCAACAGCGTTGGTGCCTTGGATGGCATTCACCGCGAGGTCGTTGATCGTGTCGAAAACATCAACCGTCAACCCGATGCGGTCGGAAACGTAGTCCAGGTGGTGGATCGGGTCCACCCAGCTTATGTCAAACGAGTTAAACGGACCACCCGGTTCTCCAGTGGCATTATGCTCTGGCACAGGGATGATGTCGATGACGCCGTAACCGCCATTTTGGGTGGTGCCGCACACGGGACAGTTGGCTACACTCCCGCAGCCGCTCAGGATCACAAACAGCGCGGTGACAAAAATAATAAGCAGAATCCTCGGTCTCATCGAATTCCCTCCTGCGATTTTTCCCTTCAGAACCGTTGCGGCCGGCTCCGGCGGTACCAAACTTGTTGTTACCAGTCCATCCGCAACGGACACCCGAGCGGGCAGACTCTAGAACCTGAACTGTAAGCGCTGCAAAAACACATAGTAGTTCTGCGGCACCGCACCAATTAGACTGGGGTCCTTCAACTGATCAATATTCAGATTGACCATGTACCTGACCCAATAATTGGGATACCAGTTGAGCCCCATCGTGTACTCAGTGGTGTGGAAATTAAATGTGGGCACATAGCCCGGCGTGTAATAGTTCAACAGGTTCGCGCCCGGTTCGTTGGCGTGGATACCAGTGATTCGGAAGGCGACTTCCCAGGCTCCGTATCCGCGTCCCTTGCCGCCTGGAGTCTCGGGGCCGAACATCGGACGATTGACTCGCGGAGTGCCGTTTTCCGGCCGCTTCTCCCCCGTCAGCAAATAAGTTGCGCTGACGTCATAAGCCTTGGCTATGATTGACGGAAGGCTCAGGAAGCCCAGCCCTCCCACCGTCTCGGAGCCGATATTGTTGCGCGACTGATTGAGCTGATCGTATTCGCCGCGCAGAGCGAAACGATTCTTGATGTAGGTGAACTCACCGTTATAGCGGTGGATCGGTCCGTTAATCGCGAACTGTGGGAAGAAAGTGTAAGCCCCATCGGGCAGCGTGCCGCTGAAACTTTGATCACGGGTAAGCCCCTGCGAACGCGCCCAGTCAATGGATCCGCCAAAGGCGAACTGCTTGAGCCAGTCGTTCTTGGATTTGCGCCACGGGTAGAGGCGGAGCCTCCCGATGACTTCGGGTTGATTGGTGGTGTTGGCCAAGGCATATCCCTTGCCGTTAAACGCCCCTACCCAATACTGCACGACGCCACCCTCAATATCGCCGTGAAAGGCCACGCCGGGGCTGCGGTACGCTGAAGCGGCCGACGGGTACAGCATCGCCTGGAACCCCCGTTCTACAAAATCCAGGTTGGTGGCGCCGACTCCGCTTTCCTGAGCGAAGGGCGTCTTGAACTGGCCAGCCTGAAATTGGATCTCAGGCCGGATTCTTACGTTGAGGTAAACGTCGCGCACCACTGAGCCCGAGGTCGACGCAGCGTCGGTGAGCAACGCAAAATCGAAGTGAGAGCCGTAGTTGCCTTGAAACCCGAAGCGAGCGCGGCGCACCAGAAACGTGTCGGCGGGAGTGCCGTCGCCTTTGTAAGCACGGTAATCGGTGTCCACGTAGCCGTAGGGACTGATACTGAACTGTCCGTCCGCGCTCCTGATGAAAAAGTGCTCTCCGTTCCACCCTGCGGTAACGGGAATATCTTTCTTCGGAGCAGCCGCCGATGGAGCCTGCTCCACGAGCGCCGCCTCTACCACGGGGTCGGGCTGCACGAGAACCGCATTCATCAGATGAACCGCGCTGCCGGTGGGAGCGTCAACCGCCTGCGAATTCGTCTCCACCGAAGCAGAGGCGGCAACCGGGTGAATCTGCACCGAACTGTTTGTGTTGGTGCTTGTTGGGAGCGCGGTTGCCAGGGCCTTCCCCTCAGCCAGCTTCTCGACCAAGACCTTCAGCTCCTCGATGGTCTTGCGCTGCGCTGCGACCTCGCTGCGCAACTGATTGACTTCCGCCTTGGTGGCGCTCCCGGAGGTTGATCCGCCGGTCTGGCTCGCCGGTTCCGTGGTTTGAGCAGGGGCGAGCGAACCTGGCGCCAGGAAAATTACCAGAAGCACGAAAAACGTTGTTAGCGAGCGCATGTTTTTCTTCTCCCGCAATGATTTGCCAAACAAGCCCATGCTTAAGGGTTGCGCACACCGATACCGCGCGCTGCCTTCTTCGTTGGGGCCACGAATTTGAAACTTTATTTAGAGTTACTCAATGAGTTCAGGCCCGGTCTGAAAAGCGGACCACTTGCGACATCGCGGTTTATCACATCAAAATACACACAGTCAAGAGAAAACTTTGCAGACCCCATAGCCGAACTCTCACAACAGTTTCACCGGCGAAGTCTGGTCGGAAAAAACGCTAGCAGAGGGAGGGGCTTCGAGGAAGTGCATAAAGAGATTCGAAAAGTAAAGAGATCGCCAAATTACGAAATGGAAATCTCTGTCGCGGTATGAAAGAAATATGAAGAGAGAAATCGCCGGCAGTTCGCTGACTCATCCTGATACAATTGGCGCCGGTTGTGTGCGCCGCTTTCCCGGGCGAGTTGCTTCGCTGCGCCCCGTTTTTCTGGTACCTAATGGTTTTACACTTCGCCCAGGCCATCTACCTGCTTTTCGCCGCCGTAATCGCTGGCGCGCTGAACGCGTTGGCCGGCGGCGGCAGTTTCATTTCCTTTCCGGCGTTGTTGATCATGGGCGTCCCAGCTGTGGATGCCAACGCGACCAATACGGTCGCGCTCTGGCCCGGATTGGCGGCGAGCACGGTTGCTTACTTGAAACGGCTGAACGCACCCCTTCGTGTATTGCTCCCCTTGCTTGTAACCAGCGTCGCCGGCGGCTGGGTGGGAGCGCTGCTACTGCTTAAAACTCCACAGCATACTTTTTTGCGCCTCGTTCCCTGGCTGCTACTCGGCGGCACTTTGTTGTTCGCCTTCGGCAACTCGATCCGCGCCGTCGTCGGCAAGACCGCGGTTGTTGACGATCTGCGGGACACATCATGGCGAGCGATCACAATAGGTTCGATCGCGGAGTTGCTGATTTCAATCTATGGCGGATACTTTGGCGCCGGCATCGGGTTCATGACGCTGGCCATGCTCGCACTCATGGGGATGCGTGACATTCATGCCATGGGCGCGCTCAGGACGTTGCTAGCCGTTGCAATTAACGCTGCCGCGGTGGTCACCTTTATCGTGGCACACGCGGTGTTGTGGCCCCAGTGCGCGGTGATGATCGCAGGTTCGCTCGCCGGAGGCTGGTTCGGCGCGCATTACGCTCAGAAGGCAGACCCGCGGAAGGTGCGGGGCCTGATGATCGGAGTAGGCGTCGCGATGACAGCATACTTTTTTGTCACGACGCGCTAGCGGGTGATTCGCGACGGGTCGATCCCTTTACCAAGTTGGCAACAATAAGATAAACTAATCGAACTAATCAATAGAATTAATTTGACTGCACTTGCGTCGTCGGTGCTCACTGTCAAGCAGCATTGCGTGTCCTGAACCTCGGACTTCGGGTGTGGTTCTGGAGATTAGTCCTCTCCGTGCCGTAGAATCTGAACATGTTTCCAGAGAAACGAGAGCTATGAGCGCCATAGAACAGGAAGTTCCGGCACTTAATTTGTTTCCTCCTTTGCAGCCGCCTCGCCGCTATCTCTTTGGGCCGGGACCCACCATGGTTGACCCGCGCGTCTACGAAGCGCTGTCGAAGCCGATTGTCGGGCACCTTGACCCTTACTTCATCCAGGTGATGGAAGATGTTCAGCAGTTGCTCAAGCCTGGCTTCGGGGTTAACGACAGCGCCACGCTGGTGATTTCCGGCACGGGCAGCGCCGGGATGGAAGCTGCGGTTGCCAACTTCGTGGAGCCCGGAACCAAGGTCGCGGTGTTTGCCAATGGCTATTTCTCTGACCGGCTCACGGAGATGGCAAAGCGCCACGGCGCCAACCTGGTACGCTTTGAGAAGCGTTGGGGTGAGACCTTCACGGATGATGACGCGAGTGGGTTCATCCGTCGCGTGAAGCCCCAAGTTGTGGCTTACGTCCACGCCGAGACATCGACTGGAGCCTTACAATCAGGTCAGGCGATCTGTGCCGCCGCTCATGACGCGGGTGCGTTGGTGATCGCGGATTGCGTCACCTCGCTCGGCGGAGTGCCGGTGGAATTCGACAAAACCGGCATCGACGTCGCGTACAGTTGCACGCAAAAGGGGCTGAGCTGTCCACCGGGCTTGTCTCCGATGGCGATTTCACCTCGGGCCATGGACTGGCTGCGCGCTCGCACTTCTCCGGTACGCAGTTGGTATTTTGACCTCAAGCTGATTCATGATTACTCCAGCGTCTCGCACCGATATCATCACACCGCGCCGATTTCGATGTTCTATGCCCTGCGCGAGGCGTTGCTGGTCATTGCCGAGGAAGGAATCGAGAACTGCTGGGAGCGGCATCGCCGTTGCCACAGGCTCTTTGTCAAAGGTATAGAAGCCATGGGTCTGCGGCTGCACGTTCCTGAAGGGCATCGTATTGCCACTTTGAATACGGTGTGCGTTCCACAAGGCGTTGACGAGGCGAAAGTGCGAAAACGCCTCTTGGACGAGGCAGGCATTGAGATCGCCGGCGGGTTCGGGCCGCTTGCGGGCAAGGTCTTCCGCATTGGTGTGATGGGCCCGCTGGCCACAGAGGATAACGTCCAGTTTTTTCTGAAAGAGTTTGGCCAGGCACTGAATGCCGAGGGCTACTCAATCTAGAATCGTCTTCCAAAAAGGTGCGATGAAAGGTGGACCAATGCATTCCGCCGCCGCCCGCAAATGCATGGGTCCTTCGCTTCGCTCGGGATGACAGTGTGAATTTATGGGCCGCTCTAAGGGCACTGACGAATGACTCTGAAGTCGGTCGATACGCTTCTTGACGTCTTACATTTTGCGGACAGTCACACGGCGGTGGTCGTGCCCGAGCTGGGCATCCGTGTCACCTACGCTTCGCTGCGGCAGCAGGTCCTGGCCATGGCAAACGCTTTGGCTTCCGCCGGCATTCGCCGTGGCGATGCGGTGGCGATTGCATTGCCGAATGGATTGCCTGCGATCGTGAGCTTTCTCGCCGCCTCCATCGCCGGAACCGCAGCCCCATTGAACCCAGCCTATCCCTACGAGGAATTTCTTTTTTTTCTGGGAGACACGAATGCCCGCATTTTGCTTTGTTCCTCGGTTGGCACGGAATTTGTGCGTAGCGCTGCCGCTGACCGCAAGATCTCAGTCTTCTCGGTGGAAATGAACAACCAGGGACACGTTCAAATGGTGAATGCTCCCAGCGGCGCTTCGGCAAGCGAGCCCACGGCTGACGACATTGCGCTGGTCCTGCACACCAGCGGAAGCACCGGCCGGCCAAAGCGTGTGCCCTTGCGGCATTTCAATCTCGCGGTCTCGTCGGCGAATATTGCCAACACGTACGCGCTTTCCGAGGAAGATGTGTCGCTGTGCATCATGCCGCTGTTCCACGTTCATGGATTGATTGCCTCAACCATGGCAACCTTGCTTTCCGGAGGCACCGTAGTCGTTCCCACCAAATTCAACGCACTTTCTTTCTGGCGTACGGTTCGAGAACATCGCGTAACCTGGTATTCGGGAGTACCCACAATGCATCAGCTTCTCGCGGCCCGGACTCACCAAAAGCCAGTGGAGGCTGCCTCTCTGCGCTTCATCCGTTCCTGCAGCGCGCCTTTGTCGCCCGAACTCATCCACAAGATCGAGGGGCTGTTCGGCGTGCCTTTCGTCGAAGCTTATGGAATGACGGAAGCTGCCCACCAGATGACCTCCAATCCGTTACCCCCACGGCATCGGAAGGCTGGCTCTGTGGGTGTGGGCGCGGGGCTCCGCATCAGCATTATGGACAAGGAGGGCAATCACCTCGGCACCAACCAGCGGGGTGAAGTGGCCATTCAGGGAGCGAACGTTTTTCGCGGATATGAAAACAATCCCGAGGCCAATGCGCGCGCTTTTGTGAATGGATGGTTTCGTACCGGCGACGAAGGTTTGCTTGACGAAGACTGCTACTTGCATTTGACGGGTCGCATCAAGGACATCATCATCCGCGGAGGCGAGAACATCGCGCCCCATGAAGTCGATGAGATTTTGCTGCGGCATCCTGCGGTCGCGGCGGCGGTCACGTTTGGCTGCGCGCATCCCACGCTTGGTGAAGAGGTAGCTGCCGCCGTGGTCTTGCACGAGCCCCACGGCGCCACCGAGTCGGCACTCATCAAGCACTGCCGCGAGTTGCTGGCTGAATACAAATGTCCCAAGAAGATTTATCTCGTACAAAGTATCCCCACGACCGCCACTGGAAAAATTCGCCGCCGCGCGGTGGCCGCCGCGCTCACGGATGACCAACGATGACCAACGTGGGTGACCGGAATGGGTAGCCAACCATGAGATTCCTGATCGCGGGGGCGGGCGCCATCGGAGCCTACATCGGCGCCCGCATGGCGCAGGCCGGTTTCGAGGTCACACTCTTCGCGCGCGGGCCGCATCTTCGCGCTATGCAGGAGCACGGCGTACAGGTACGGAGCAGCGACGGAGATTTCGTGGCGCGGCCGACAATCGCCAGTTCCCTGGCAGAAGTGGGACCGGTGGACGTTGTGTTTCTCGGGGTAAAGGCGCACGGCTTGCCGCAGCTTGCGCCTCAACTGCGAACAGTATTAGGGCCAGACACCACCGTCGTCAGCACACAGAATGGAATTCCGTGGTGGTACTTCCAGGGCTTCGGAGGCGATTGGGAAGGACTGCGTCTCGAGCGAGTCGATCCCGGCGGCGTGATTTCCTCGGCCATCGAAGCGCATCGCGTGCTTGGGTCCATCGTTTATTTTTCGACCGAGATTCCCTCACCCGGCGTGATTCAACACATCGAGGGCAACCGCATTTCTCTTGGCGAGCCGGACGGTTCGCGCTCCGACCGCTCCCGGCGAATTGCCGAGGCGCTCATCGCTTCCGGCTTGCGCTGTCCGGTCACAACTCGTCTCCGGCACGAAATCTGGGTCAAGGTTCTGGGCAACGCTTCCTTCAACCCGGTTAGCGCCTTGACGCGCGCTACGCTGGTTCAGATGGTGCGCGATCCGGGTGTTTGTTCCGTGATTCGGAACATCATGCAGGAAGTGGAAGCGGTTTCCCGCAAGCTGGGCATGGAGTTGCCGGTTTCCATCGATCAACGAATCGCAGGTGCGGAAAAAGTTGGCGAGCACAAGACTTCAATGCTGCAAGATCTCGAAGCGGGCCGGCCCATGGAACTGGAAGCGCTGGTAGGCGCGGTCGTGGAGCTGGGCGAGCGCGTGGGCCTGCCCATGTCCTGCACACGAACGGTGTACAGTTGTGCGAAGCTACTCGCGGAGTGTGCGACTGGGCGGTCACCGAAACGAGCGGACCCGCAGACGCTCTAGTGTCGTGACCGGGTGACGAATCGTCCGTGGCGGGACCGTTGCCTCGCACCGTCCAGCCGGACGGGGACGCCGGGCCCTCGACCGGCAAAACGCGAGTCCACAATAAAAAGCATTTGCGGGGAAGTTGACAACGGCGGTATACTCCGATCGTCGCTGGTCCACTTATCGGACCACTTGTCTGTTTACCTATGGCAATGCCGGTCAAATCCGACTTTGAGATTGTTCGAAGGAACAAGGTCTATGAAGAAGTCGCCAAGCAGATCGAGCGTTTGATTCTGAAGAAACTGAAACCAGGCGACAAACTTCCCTCCGAGCGAGAGCTGGCGGAGATGCTGCAAGTGAGCCGCAGTTCCATTCGAGACGCGATCCGAGGCCTCGAGCTGATGGGCCTGGTCGAGCCGCGTCAAGGCGCTGGGACCATCGTTCGCGAACCGGACGAGTCAGCGATCAATCCATTTGCGAATGCCCTGAAGCACCGTCAGGAAATGGTCAGCGAGCTTCTGGATTTTCGCAAGATGCTTGAACCGCCGTTGTCGGCGCGCGCCGCCACCCATGCTTCTCCCGACGAAATCTCAGAGATGGAAGAGATTCTCGAACGGCAGGAAGCAACGCAGTCACGGGGTGAAGCCAGCATCGATGAGGATGCCGAATTCCACTACAGCATTGCTCTGGCTTCCGGTAACAGTGTCGTATTGAAAGTGATCGACATTCTCATGGACCTGCTGCGCGAAACCCGGGAACGTTCTTTGCAAGTGAAGGGCCGGCCGCAAAAATCGCTCGCCGGCCACCGGCGGATCCTGGGTGCGATTAAGCGCCACGATGCCGAGGCGGCAAGGGATGCTATGCGGCGTCATATTGAAGACGTTGAAGAGATAGTACTTGACAAGATTTGACCAAGGGAGGGTTTCCCCTTGGCCGGCGATTCGCAATTCCGTGGGAAAGCGATCGCGCGACATTGAGCGTGGCGGCTAACCGCTGCCGAGGACGATGCGTGGGGCGTCGAGCGAACTAACTGGGGACCATCAGATTGACTGACCTGGAAAATGACGTGAACCGTGTGGCCCGTGCATCTCGCGAGCCGGGATCTCGCGTGGCAGGCCTGACGCTGCGCGTTGCCGAGGCGCGGATCGAAGATATCGGCCACGCCATTGCGCGACTGGCGCCCGCCGACTTGCAGCGCATGGGCGTCCGAGCGGGCGATGTCCTGAAGATCACCGGCGCCACGATCGGGGTTGCGCGCGCCGAGCTTTCGGACGAAGGCTATGAAGGCATGATCCAGATCGACGGCACGTGCCGAAGTAATTGCGGCGCCGGATTGCAGGAGCAGGTGACGGTGACGCCCGTCGAGCACGCTCAGGCCGTGGCCGTCCGCTTTTCGCCGTTGTGGGTGGGAGCCGCACCCGCGACCATCGCACCCGACCAGATGCTCGAGGACCTGGTGGATGTCGCGGTCATCGCGGGCTGCGTAGTGCGGGTGCCGACGTTTGCCAAAGCGGTGAACTTCCAGGTGGTACGTACGATTCCGTCCGGGCCGGTGGTGATCGGGAAACGCACCGACATCCGCGTGGTGGAAAGCGAGCAGACGGTGGCTCGCGCTCCCTCGGTTTCCTATGAAGATATCGGCGGCCTGGAGCGGGAAGTGGCGCGGGTGCGCGAAATTGTTGAGCTGCCGCTCAAGCACTCCCGCATCTTCGAGCGCCTCGGAATTCTCGCGCCGAAGGGTGTGCTGTTGTACGGTCCGCCCGGCACCGGCAAAACTCTGCTGGCCCGCGCTGTAGCGGCCGAGAGTCGCGTGCACTTCATCCACCTCAACGGCCCTGAAATCATGAGGAAGTTCTACGGCGAGAGCGAGGCCAAGCTGCGCGAGGTTTTCGATGAAGCGGCACGCCACGCGCCGGCGATTCTGTTCATCGACGAGATCGACGCCGTAGCTCCCAAACGCACCGAAGTGGCGGGCGAGGTCGAAAAACGCGTTGTGGCACAGCTTCTCAGCTTGATGGATGGCTTCGTGGCGCGCGGCCAGGTGATCGTGATTGGGGCGACGAACATCCCCGAGGTACTGGACCCGGCGCTGCGCCGTCCCGGCCGCTTTGATCGAGAAATTGAAATCGGCGTGCCGAACACCCAAGGCCGGCTGCAGATCCTCAGAATCCACACGCGTGCCATGCCGCTCGCGCCCGACGTCGACCTGGTGGAGATTGCCGAGCATTCCCACGGCTTCGTCGGCGCCGATCTCGAAGCGTTGGGGCAGGAAGTCGGCATGATTGCGTTGCGCCGTTTTCTCTCCGACTCCCCGCTTGAAACAGACCGCGCCGCATCGGCGAATCTGGCAGCGCTGCAGGTTACGCGCGACGACTTTCTCGCGGGTTTAAAGGAAGTCGAGCCCAGCGCGACTCGCGAATTCTTTATTGAGAAGAGCGCATCGACGTTTGCATCTCTCGGCGGTCTAAGCGAAGTGAAGCGCCTGCTCGATGCTGTCGTCGAGCATTCTCACATGCGCGATGAGATCTACGAGCAGGTTGGACTGGCGCCGCCGCGAGGCATCCTGCTGACCGGACCATCGGGTACAGGAAAGACTGCCATGGCGCGGGCGCTCTCAGGTGAAAAGCAGATTCCTCTCATTGCCATTGATGGTCCGCAACTGTATTCGAAGTGGTTGGGCGAATCCGAGCGGGCGCTCCGCGAAGTTTTCAAAAAGGCGAGACGAGCAGCACCCTGCATCTTGTTCTTCGACACCATTGACGCGGTCGCACCCAAGTTCGGCGCCGATCAGTTCGGTACAGATGTCTATCAGAGGATTCTCAGTCAATTGCTGCGCGAGATCGACAACCTGCGCGACGTCAAAGGGGTGATCCTGCTCGGAGCCACCAATCGTCCGGAGCGGATCGATCCCGCACTCTTGCGGAGCGGGCGCTTCGATTACATACTGTCGTTCGCCAAACCAGACGCTGCCGAGCGCGCGGCCATCATGCGGCTCTGCTGCCGGCGTGTACCGCTGGCGCCCGATGTCGATTTTGAGGAATTTGGCAGCCGGACGGATGGGCTCACCGGTGCCGATATTGAGAGCCTATGCAAGAGGGCGACACTATTGGCGATTGCGGAATTTCAGAACCGCACTCGCCAGGCGCCTTTTGTCGTCTTGCGCGGCGATTTCCTGGCGGTTCTTGATTCGGAGCGTGGCAGTCCCAAGACGGTCGTTGGTCGTTAGTGGCTGGTCGTTTGCGAACGACTAAAGACTAACGACTGATAAATAAGCTTCTTAACTGTCTTACAGACGAGGAGTGATCATGAGTTACACGGAACTTACAGTTTGGACGCGCGGCATCATCATGGACAAAGAGGGCCGCGACATAGTCAATTCCATCTCCGCCTCGGCTCGGATCGAGGGCAAGCATGCGCAGGCGATGGAGAACTACGTCGACAATCCTGATCGCACCAACGCCCCGACTCGCAAGTACTGTCGCGTGAGCGATACTGTGCTTGAGAACGAGCTCACTTACGAAAACGAAGAGCCCAACATCGTCGTGCTGGTCGAGGGGACGATGGTCAAGGGCTGGGATTATATGCGCGGCATGCCTCCCGGCGGAACGCTGGTGATCAACACGCACTATACCCCGGACTACATGATTCGCTTTGTGCCCGGCGCCGAGCGGCTCGCCCAACTCGTCTGTGTCGATGCCGCTCGCCTGGCAGATCACAAATGGCTCTACTACCGGCTGGGCGAGCTTGGCCTCGATCGCCTTTCGACCGAAGGCGCGGCCGAGCGCAACAAATCGGTCGCACCCGATATCGCCGCTCCGCTCATAGCCGCGGTGGTGAAGACTACGGGCATCGTCAAGATGGAGACGATTACGCCGATGATCGCGAACAAGCGAGCATTTGAAATGGCGCTCGACCAGTTGCACATCATGAAGCTGAACCCAGTGGCTGCATAGAGCCGATTTGGTCGTTAGTCGTTCGCGAGCCTTGGTTGCCAACGACTAACGACAGCGACTGCGGGCTAAATTAGGAAGGAACCATAGGTAGGAAGGAACCATAGGAAGGATCACATGTCGACCAAAGGCACAAAAATTCCCGACCGGCTCCAGATCCCGTTCGCCGGCATCACACCTGCGCCAACACAAGAAAAGGGACAGGACCTATTTCCCACCGGTAACTGGCGTTCGATCCGGCCCGTGTATCGCGACAAGTTGCCACCCTGCAACAACGCCTGCGGAACCAACGAAAAGATCCAGGGGTATCTCGACCTGGTGAAGCGCGGCAAGTATTTGGACGCTTATGCGCTCATCAAGGAAGACATGCCCTTCCCGTCGGTTACTGGCCGCGTGTGCTACCACCCATGCGAACAAGCCTGCAATCGTGGGAAGTACGATGAAGCAATTTCGATTCGCGCGGTCGAGCGCTTTCTCGGCGATCTCGGACAGGCATTGCCACGCGACGTGGTGAAGGCGGGGACGCCCAACGGCAAGAAGGTTGCCGTCGTCGGATCGGGTCCTGCGGGCCACAGCGCCGCTTACCAATTAGCGCGCCTTGGCTACAAAGTCACGATCCTGGAGAAGTCGCCGAAAGCTGGCGGACTGAATCGCGGCGGGATTCCCGACTGGGTGCTGCCACAGCACGTGCTCGATCGCGAGATCGAACGACTGGTCGAACTCGGAATCACGATCAAGACCGGCGTCGAAGTCGGCGAGGACGTCACCTGGGACGACTTGAAAAAGAACTACGACGCCGTGGTGCTGGCCGTCGGCCTCACCGAACCCAACAGCGTGCGCGCCGAGGGTGAAAACAAGGACGGCGTGCACTACGGACTTCCCTTCCTGCGCGACATCGGCATGGGAACGTCTAAGGTCAAGCTGGGTGCTCGCGTTGCCGTAATCGGCGGCGGAAACACGGCGATTGACTGCGCTCGCGAGGCTCTGCGGCAAGGCGCTGTAGAAGTGACGATGATCACGGTGGAGGCCAACCAGCAAGAGATGCCGGCCTCGCCGGAAGATTTGCATGACATGCTCGAAGAAGGAGTGGAACTGATGCACGGGCGGGCGGTGACCGCCGTGCTCGGCAATGGCAAGGTGGAAGCGTTGCAGCTACATCCCGCACGCTTCTCCGGCGCCATCAACGCCTCTCCGATTACCGTGAATAAGGAAGTCCCTGCCGAACGCTTCCATGTCGACAACGTGATCATCGCGGTGGGACAACGAGCCTCGCTCGGCTGGTTGCCGGACGAGTTCAAAAGCGAGCGTGGCACCATCAAGATCGATCGTTTCGGACGTCTCGGCAACACCAACTTTTTTGCCGCGGGCGACATCGTACAACTCGGTTCGGGTCAGCCGCTGATGGTGGTGAACGCGGTGGGCGACGGCAAGCGTGTTGCCTTCAATCTGGACAAGGTGATGCGCGGCGAATCATTGGAACCGCGGACGATTCCGATCGACGTCATCTTCGATTTGAATCGCATGAACATGACGTATTTTCCCCACTTCCCGCGGGTTCACCAGGAAATGCTGCCTCCAGCAAGCCGGCGCAAAACGCAGCAGGAGGTGATTCAGTCGTTTACAGAAGAGCAGGCGGTCGAGGAGGCCGGCCGCTGCTTCAGTTGCGGCACCTGCAACGCTTGCGACAACTGTTATCTGGTCTGCCCCGAGCCTTGCATCGCTCGTCCGGCGAGGTCGAACGGCCTGTATAAGATACTGGTCGACTACTGCAAAGGATGCCGGGTGTGCATCGAGGAGTGTCCCACGGGCTGTCTGGAGGGCGTGCCCGAACTCGACTTCGATACCGGCGTCGTGCGCATGGATACGGCGTTCGCCATTTCTCCTGGGCTGCATGGACGACAGGCGGAAGAATTGCGGAATCTGGGCGACCGCGCGGCGAAGAACATCTAGAAGCGGAACATTTAGAATCGGAGTCAATCATGGCAACAATGACCGCAACAAAAAAGAAGACGGTCCGGATCAACGGCTGCGTCGCATCGGCGCAGGCTGCGAAGTTTGCCGATGTCGATGTGATTGCGGCCTACCCGATCCGGCCTTACACGGCAACGATGATGGCGCTGGCGCAGATGGTGGCCAATGGAGAACTCGACGCCGAGTACATCGTGGCCGACAGCGAGCACTCGCAATTAAGCATCGCGCACGGCGCGGCGTCGAGCGGCGCACGTGTGTTCACCGGCAGTTCGGGTGTCGGCGTGCAATTCGCCTATGAACTTTATTCGCCGATCTCGGGCAGCCGTATGCCGGTGCAGATGATGATTGCCGATCGTACGCTCGATCCCCCAGGCGATTTCGGCTCCGAGCATACCGACGCGCTTTCGACGCGCGATATGGGATGGCTCATGGGCTGGTCGTGCGACGCCCAGGAAGCGTTCGACAATCACCTGATCGCGTATCGCATCGGTGAGGACCCGCGCGTGCTTTTGCCGCAGATGGTGTGCCAGGACGGCTTCTTCGTCTCGCACATCACCGGCGACGTCGAATTGCCCGACTCGGGGCAGGTAAAGGAATTCTTGCCGCCTTACAAGCATCCGTATCCGCTTGACCCGCGGCATCCGGTGTCGCACGGGCCGCAGATCATGCCCGAGCAGGGTCCGCCGCTGCAGTTGGAGCGGGCGCGTGCCATGGAAGAATCGATGGCTGTCATCGAGGAAGTCCACGACGAGTTCGCGAAAATCTTCGGGCGGCGCTACGACCCGTGGGTCGAAGAGTTCATGAGCGATGATGCCGACGTCGTCTTTTTCCTGCAGGGCGCTCACGCGGTGACGGCTCGTTTCGCGATTCAGCATATGCGCGATAAGGGGCTGAAAGTCGGCCTGGTGCGACTGCGGACGATCAGGCCGTACCCCACCGATCGGGTGAAGGAAGTCCTCAGTAAGTTTAAAGTGGTGGGGGTGATCGAGACCAACATGGGACTGGGCAGCGTCAGCAGCGGCGGTTCACTCTATGCTGAAGTCTGCGCAGCTCTCTACGAAAGCGCCAAGCGCCCTCTCGTCCTTTCATTCATGGCGGGCATGGGTGGTGAGGCGATTGTGCTGAAAGAATTTTATTGGATGGCTCAGAAGATGACGGAAGTCCAGAAACGCGGCAAAATAGAAAAGCGCACGCATTGGGTCGGATTCGAAGAGTAAGAGATTTCTTGCGATGGAGCGCCGGGCGTCCCCGCCCGGCCATGGAGGAGTTGACATGGCAACGATAGAAGTTCAGAGGCAATTGCTGCCGATTCTTGATAGTCCGAATCAGGGGGCGCGGTTCTACAACCCTGAGTTACCGTCGAGCGAGCCGTTTGTCCCTGGGCATCGCACCTGTGCGGGCTGCGGGCCGTCAATCCAATATCGGATGACGAGCAAAGCGGCGGGCGACAATACGATCCTGGTCGGACCGACCGGCTGCATGTATGTCGCGAATAGTTCGTATTTGTGCACGCCTTACAACGTACCCTGGGCGCACACGCAGATTGGCAGCGCGGGCAGCTTCACCGCCGGCGTCGCCGCCGCCTACGAAGCCATGATCCGCAAGGGCAAGTGGAAGGGCGCCTATCCGAACATTATCTGCGAAGCGGGAGACGGCAGCGCGTCCGACATTGGTCTTGCTTCGATTTCAGGCGCGCTTTATCGCAATCACGACTGCCTGATTATTTGCTACGACAACGAGCAGTACGCGAACACGGGCATCCAGGCATCGTCGCGCACTCCTTACGGCGGCATGACGACTTTCTCCCCTCCCGGCCCCATGGTTCCGGAGGCGAAGAAGCTGTTTCCCAAGGACCTTGCTCGCATGATGGCGGCTGGACATCCCCACTGCTATGTGGCAACCGCGAGCGTCGGATATCCCATCGACTTGATGAACAAAGTACGCAAGGGACTCAACCACAAGGGCGCCGCTTACCTGATGGTCTACACCCCGTGCCAGAAGGGCTTCGTGTATGAGACGCCGCGCTCCATCGACCTTGGCCGTCTCGTCGTCGAATGCGGCCTGTACCCGATCTGGGAGTGGAATCCCGAGAAGCGTGCGTTTGATTACAGCTTCCGTCCGCAGAACATGCGGCCGGTATCGGAGTACCTGAAATTGCAAGGACGCTTCGGCCACCTCCATGCCGAGCACATCGCCACCTTGCAGAAGTTTGCCAACGAGCAATGGCGCATGATGGATGTGACGCTGCCCGAAGCCTTGATCCAGGCTGCGGATGCGAAGAACCTGGTCAATATGGCGGCGGCGGCAGAAGCCGCGGCCGTGGCGGAGACGGTATGAACGCTAAGGCAACGCCTCCTGTTCCTCCAGCGCCTGTGGCTCCCGAAGCGCAGGAAAGCTATATCGTCAGCGAAGGCAAGAAACGCGGGTCGACGCGCGACGTACGGCCGGAAGCGGCGTTTGATCGCTACTACACCGTCTTGCGGGTACACGGGGGCGACGCAATTCTCACCGACAACTGGCATACGAATGAAGTGCTGGACCACACGCGCAACAACTTTGAGGGATACACGTTCGCGATGCGCACGCTGGAGGCCTGGGGCGCGATGATTGAAAACGACCACCGTGCCTATTACACGGCCGGGGGGCGCGTGTGGGTTATGGATCTGGAGCCCTGCGCCGGCAAGAAGAAGCGGCTGCCTGGCGCCGGGGCGGGCAAGAAGTAGCGGGGCATTGAAATTGCGCCGCATCCTGCTCATCGACGACACGCCGGAGATTGCCGAGCTGCTGACGTTTGCGCTGCGTGATCGTGGCTACGAGGTCTTCCCGTCCGGATATACGAGTCACCGTTAACGAGTTGGTGCTGGAACAGCGCGCCGATGCGCTCGTGCTCGACTGCTCCTCCTTCGATATGAGCGAGTCGCTCTTCGACAGCGTGCGTCACCACCCGGATCACGCCGAGCTTCCTGTCGTCATCATCAGTGACACACCGGAGGAAGCGGACGCGAGCCTGCGCTCGCGGAAAGCCCGCAGAGTCCTCCTGGTTCCGAAACCGTTTACCGGGTCGCAGGTCGCAAGCGCGCTCGATCAGCTGCTGCAATAAAGCTGGAATCAATATGCCGTTGTGGAGCATGGACGAGTGGCAATACGTGGAGCGCGAGGTCGTCACCGACCCGAAAGGCAGGCAGTGGACCGTCGCGCTGATGGACGTGTTGGGTCAGGAGGGCGATCCGGACATGCCCAACAAATTGCTCGAACTGCAGTATTCCTCGGGTCGGTATTTCACGCTTATCTACTCGGCTAGCGGCGCGGTACAGCGGGAACGCGGCTACGCTTCACTGTCAGAGGCGACGAGCGCGTACTGGAGATCTGCTCGTCTCCGTAATCGATGGCAGTGTCGATCCAACACAACCAGTGTTCCGGCAAGATCTGGAAGATTGAGTGATGGAGAGCCGGGCGTCCGCCCTGCTACTGTGATACTGGACGGGCGAGACGCCCGTCGCTCCACGACCTCTATCGGCCGGGATCCAGATCTCTCATTACGACGTGAAGTACTTGCCTGGCCTGTCGCGCATCGCGCTCGGAAATCTGTCGCCTTCGCGCCGCTCTCGCCGTCGGCATCGGTGTGATCTCGATACGTTCGCGCGACTGCCGGCAATCGAGCGCAACCGTTGCGAATGAGTCCCGTTCTCTCAGCAACTGCAAGCCGCGTGTTGAAGGACCAATCGGCAACGTTGCCTTCGGGAGCGCCCGCGGCGGCCAGCGCACCGAGTCCCTTATGTGCCAGCGCGTCGGTTACTATGGCCTCCAGGATTCCGCAGGAAGTGCGCAGCGCCAAGTCATAGTTTTCTTGCTCGAGGGCGCGCCGGCTGTCGAGGTACGCCTGCTCGACAACCGGCCGGAGGTCGGGGTTGTGAACAAAGTCGAACCGGTGCGGCGGCGGCGCCTCCCGGGCCGCGGATTGGGATGCGGATAATGATGCAGACGGGGATCCAGTAGCGCTCGTACCATCGCCCATTCCGGAGAGCGTGGCAACGGCTTGCTCGAGGACGTCGATCAGTCGCGTGACGATCTCCGCCGGCTCCGCTCCTTCCACGGCACGGCCATCCTTTGATCGCATCAGGAAGGCTTCGCTGAATGACCGGGCTAGCCAGTGGGCTTTGCTGCCTCCGGACAATTGATTGATCGTTACTGCCGCAGTCCTCCTGCCAGGCGCGCGTGGCCGCGATGGGCGAGGCGCTGGCGGGATCAGTCGCCAACGCGTCGCGAAGCTGACAGCCCGCGGCTGATCAGGCCTTCCAAGTGGGAGAGGTAGGTTTCGATCTGCGCTCGCAAGTTCTCATCGATTGGCATTGATATGGGCGCCGCGTTCGTCTACATTTCTTGCCGACATCTTTCTTGCAGATGTCTTGACAGTCGGGAATGAGGGTGCTAAAGTCCCCTTCGCAAGTGGTACGATCAGTGGACCAGTATAGCGCAGATGCGCGACCACGGGTTCACGAGCCAGAGATATGAGGCTGACGTAAATCAACGGAACCAAGTTGTTCTGGTAGTGTGGTGGTTAACGTCTAACGCGCCGTAACGGAGCTATGCCCATGGCTGCATCTCCAGATTCCCTTATTCACCCCTCGCGAATTCCAAATCGTTGGGTCCAGTTAGTCGCCGGCATCGTCGCCATGATGGCGGTCGCGAACCTGCAGTACGCATGGACTCTATTCACCAAGCCGATACAGGCTCATCTGCATGTCTCGCTGGAGGCCGTCCAGTGGACCATCGTTTTATTCGTCGCCCTGGAAACCTGGCTGGTGCCTTTTGAAGGATTCCTGGTAGATCGAATCGGACCGCGATTCATGCTAGGTATAGGAGCAATTCTGGCCGGACTGGGCTGGATCGGATCCGGCTATGCTGAGAGTCTACGGAGCCTCTACTTTTGGTACGGACTGGGCGGTATCGGCGCCGGCGTGGTCTACGGGGGGACCATTGGGAACGCGCTGAAATGGTTCCCGGACCATCGCGGTTTGTGCGTCGGCTTGACCGCCGGAGCCTTCGGCATAGGCACCGCGACCACCATCGCTCCCGTTGCCGCCATGCTGAAAACCTCGGGCTACCAGCACACGTTTATTGTGTGGGGGATGATCCAGGGAGTCGTTGTGCTGGCTTCTTCCCTTTTCTTAGCCAGGCCGCCAGTTGGATGGACGCCGCCAAACTGGAAAGCGAAAGAAGCAAAGATCAAAGCCAAAGTGAAGACCTCTGCTCTCGACATGACGCCGTGGCAGATGCTGCACCAACCATCTTTCTATGTCATCTATTTGATGATGACCATGTTAGCCTTCGGTGGCATCGTGGTCACCGTACAACTCAACCCCATGGCTTCCTCATACCACGTGGATAAGGTGGTGGTGCTCTGGGGTATGACCGCATTGGTATTGGCGATCACCGTCGACCGCGTCCTGAACGGGTTGACGCGCCCGTTTTGGGGATG
Source organism: uncultured Acidobacteriaceae bacterium (assembly GCA_963730845.1). Lineage (GTDB taxonomy): Bacteria > Acidobacteriota > Terriglobia > Terriglobales > Acidobacteriaceae > Acidiflorens. Next base: position 619,455 of record CAVSTM010000012.1, read on the forward strand.
GGTGTCGGATCACATCGGCCGCGAGAATGCCATTTTCATTTCCTTTATCCTCGAGGCAATGGCAGTGTACGGGCTGCTCCAACTGATTACTCATCCAATTTGGTTCGTTGTGTTATCAGGGCTGTGTTTCTTCGCGTGGGGCAATATCTACTCGTTATTCCCCTCCATCACCGGCGACCTGTACGGAAGCAAATGGGCCACCACCAATTATGGGATTGTTTACACAGCGAAGGGTCTGGCCACGCTGTTTGCGGCTCCGGGTGCCGCTTGGTTGTTCGAGAAGACGGGCTCGTGGACGAAGGTCTTCTGGGCGATGATTATCTGCGATCTCATCGCCGCGTTCATGGCGTTGCTGTGGCTGAAGCCTCTGGCTGCCCGAGTCGTCCGAGAATCGGAGCGCACAGCTTCGAATCCGGAGACCGCGATTACCGGAGGGATCAAAGCACGGGGTATCGCGTAGCCGGCCCTCTTCCAGCGTGACCGCGTTGTGCGCCACTCTGGCTTGAGGTGACTAGCCCTTAGCTGCCTGAAGGCGCTTTTCAAGCGCCTTCACTTCAAGGTTCAATCCCTCTGGGAGATGGTTGCCGAAGTGTGCGAAGTGCTCCTTGATCAGCGGCACCTCCGCCAACCATCCATCAATATCGAGGCTGAGCAGTTCGTCAACCTGAGCCCCTTCGATGTCTAGCCCCGTCGTGTCGAGATCGGCGACCTCGGGAATTCGTCCGATCGCGGTATCTTTGGCATGCATCTTACCGTCGCACCGTTCAAATATCCATTTCAACACGCGGCTGTTTTCACCGTAGCCCGGCCACAGGAACTCGTGATTCTGGTCCTGGCGAAACCAGTTGACGTAGAAAATCTTCGGCAGCTTCGATGCGCTGGAGAGCGTTCCCATCTTGAGCCAGTGCGCGAAATAATCACCCATGTGGTAGCCGCAAAACGGAAGCATCGCCATGGGATCGTGACGCAGCCGGCCAACTTTGCCGGTGATCGCGGCGGTCGTCTCGCTACTGACAATTGCGCCCAGAAAGGTGCCATGCTGCCAGTTGAACGCTTCGGTAACCAGCGGAACAATTCCCGCGCGCCGTCCGCCGAAGAGGATGGCGTCGATCGGTACGCCCTGCGGGTTCTCCCACTCGGGGGCGATAACCGGGCATTGACTCGCGGCAGCCGTGAATCGCGCGTTCGGATGCGCCGCGTTGCGGCCCGAGTCCGGGGTCCACGGCCGGCGCAGCCAGTCTATTAACTGGGACGGCTGTTGCTCGGTCATGCCCTCCCACCACACGTCGCCGTCGAGCGTCATCGCGCAATTCGTGAAGATGGAGTTCCTGGTTACACTGAGCATGGCGTTGGCGTTCGACTTCATGCTCGTGCCCGGCGCCACGCCGAAGAAGCCGTACTCGGGATTGATGGCGTAGAGTCGGCCATCCGCGCCGAATTTCATCCAGGCGATGTCATCGCCGATGGTCTCCACCTTCCAACCGGGAATGGTCGGAATCATCATCGATAAATTGGTTTTGCCGCAAGCTGAAGGAAAGGCGCCCGTCATGTACTTCACCTGACCCGACGGGCTGATCAGCTTCAAAATTAACATGTGCTCCGCCATCCAACCTTCGTCGCGCGCTTGCACCGAGGCGATACGAAGTGCGTGACACTTCTTCGCCAACAAGGCATTGCCCCCGTAACCAGAACCAAACGACCAGATCTCACGCGTTTCCGGAAAATGGCAGATGTACTTGTTCTCCGCGTTGCAGCTCCATGTCTTGTCCGGCTGATTGGGGCCAAGCGGTGCACCGACCGAGTGCAGGCCGCGGACAAACTCGCCGTCTTCGCCGAGAACCTCAAGCACGTGGCTTCCCACCCGGGACATGATGTGCATGCTGACCACGACGTATGCTGAGTCGGTGATCTCCACCCCGATCCGCGCAACGGGCGAACCGATCGGACCCAAGCTGTACGGAATAACGAACATGGTGCGGCCTACCATCGAGCCGGCGAACAATCCCGCCAGCTTCTGCTTCATCTTCGCCGGATCTTCCCAGTTATTGGTCGGGCCGGCCGCTTCCTGGGTTTGTGAACAGATAAAAGTCTGATCTTCAACGCGAGCCACATCGGCGGGGTCCGAACGGACGAGCACGCTGTTCGGCCGCTTCACCGAATCAAGCGGGATCGCAGTCCCGGCGAGGACCAGCAGCCGCAGCATATCGTTGTATTCCGCGGGCGAACCATCACACCAGTGAACGCGATCGGGTTTGCACATCAGTGCTACTTCTTCGACCCAGCGCTCCAGCTTGGCATGTCTATGGTTACTCGCGGCTGCCCCAACTTCTATGATGGTAGTGGCCATGGTAAGTGTCTCTCCGTAGAACAAACCGCGGACAGCGATACCCTCCGCGGATCATGGTTAACGCATGCTGAAAGCATCGCTTGCGAGTAGACCTCAGGCTGCGGACCACGGCATACACGTGCTGGACTGCCGCATCAAGCGCTTGCTGGTCCGCCCCTCGCCGGTCAGAGCTACTCCAGGCTGTGGCTTCTCCGGCAAGCACAAACTCCTTATTCTCTCTCACCTGTGAGGATAATTCCAGCTAATGATTCTGGCCGTAAGTGCCACTTTGAAGCCCGCGGGCGGTTCCGCGTGACGCACGAAGATCTTCGAGGGACACCAGGAATTTCTTGGCTGGACTCCCGATTAGCCCTTGAAAACGGCCGCAGGGGGCCGGTGTCGGCGCTGGGCCGACCGTTTGGCTTGACTTTGCCGTTGCCGGGAGTATTGTAGTTGCGTTCAGTCCGGCCCCATCTCGGCACTGCTGATTGAGGTTCGACTGAATCGGCGGGGTTTCGATTCCGATTCCAAAGGGCGCAGCCCGTTACCCGCAGACTACAACCTATATGGAGGAAGAGCTGTCATGGCCGCGAACCCGATCCCACCGCCAGAATTGAATCTGGAGACGGTAAGAACTCCCGAAGAAATCGTCATCCGCTGCACCGGCAGGATCACCTCGAGCACCTCTGCCTTGCTGCAAACCACCGTCCGCAGTCTGATCCCGGAGACTAAGTGTGTCGTACTGGACCTGACCGATGTCAGCTACATGGACAGTTCTGGTCTGGGCGCGATCATCGGCGTGTACTTGTCCGCTAAGAGGCAACATTGCGGACTGAAACTCATTAATATGAACCAACGCTTGCAGGAGCTCTTCCGCATAACAAAATTGGCTGCGGTGTTCGAGGGCCACGGAGATTTTCTCGGCTACACTCCTGATTAATAGTTTCGTGCTGCCGCAACTACGACCTATCTTGGAGTTCGAGTTTCAGGGCTTTGCCATAGGCGTTGCGGCGGGTGAGTCGGGACGCAGGGCTGACAGACCTTCCTTCAAATAATGTTCTTGCTAGGAAGGCACGCAATGTTAGGGTGAGAGCCGCCAATATACTTGCGATCGACGACTGCGACGCGCTTGCCTTCGCCAGCAAACGTCCACGCAGCGATGGTCGAGCCCGTGCCGCCACCGAGAATCACCAGATCGAATTCCTCGGGCTGCGACTTCTTAAGAACATGGGCCGATGGAGAGGTCTCGGTGCTCTTCATGCGACTTTTCCTTTCTGAGCAACACGTTCGCTCTTTGCTTGCATTGATTTGACGAGATCGGCTGCCGACGCTCCTTCGAGCGACAGTCCGTAGCCAACGTCTCGCAGGATACGTTCGTCCAAGGGCTGCATGAAGTGTATGCGTGTGTTGCGGCGCGTCACTCCCGGAGCCTTCAAGTAGAGCTCGGCCAATTCCCGTGCCCGACTGAGCGCTTTACCGTTCGCGCCGTCACCGGCTGTGGACTCAGCAGAAATGCCTCCGCTCGTCCTGCTCCGGCGCGATAACTCCAGGTGGTGAAGATTCCGTCCCCCGGGCACAATGCCGCCAGCGAAATGCGGCACATCGTGGAAGGTCGCACCCTCGGCCGCCACAATCACACTCGCAAGTAGCGCATATTCTGAGTGCACATGAGCGCGTCCCTCGATAGCCGCGATCACCGGCACGCGTATGTTGGCTATGTTTTCTAGAAGCTGAACGTTTCGTCGTGAACCTGGTCCCAAACGCCCGGATCGGCGACGTTGCCGAAGGATGAAAAATCGATCTCCGGGATGAAGTCCCCGCCTGCTCCGGTCAAGATTACAATCTTGTTCGCCCGGTCCTGCGCGATCCGGTAAAAGGCATCGACAAACTCCGTATGATCTTGTGCCGTGAAAGTGAATGGCCCGTCGTTGCTGTGAAATTCGGCAACCAGGACACCTTCGGAGTCCCGAGTCAGTTTTGAGCTGCGATAGGCAGCAAAGTAGTCATATTGAAGTTGCATAGGATTCTCCTCTCTGTGTTGCCCTGACTGCATTCACTCGAATCTGTTATTGCGAGAACAGCACATCGCACTCAGGTGGCCACAACGAGACCACCTGCGGCACGAATGATCTCACCGGTGATCCAGGCCGATTCGTCGGACGCCAGGAACACCGCCAGCGGGGCGACATCACTGACGCGACCGAGCCGGCCGAGCGGCGTTTTCCCAGCCAGAACGGCGCCGGCCCCACCCTCAAAGGTCCCCGCGGCTACATTGCCTTCGGTTTCTGTATGACCGGGAGCAATGGCGTTGACCCGGATCTTGCGCGGTGCAAGTTCGAGCGCCAATCCCTTTGTCAGTATTTCGATGGCGCCCTTCGTGGACGCGTACAGCAGGGCTCCCGCCACCGGATGCGAACCGACAATAGAGCTGAGGTTGATGATGCTACCGCCGTCGGCGCCGAACCGCTTGATCGCCTCCTGCACGGTGAGAATCGTCCCGAGAACGTTGATGTTGTAGTGGAGGTGAAAGCTCTCTTCGGTGATCTCCGGGAAGGCGCCGAAACGGAATACTCCGGCATTGTTTACCAGAACGTCCAGTCTTCCGAAGGCGGAATCCACCTTATCGAATAGCCGCGCGACATCTGCCGCCTTGGACACGTCCGCCCCGACCGAGATCGCCTCGCCCCCGTTGTCGGTGATCGCCTGAGCGACGCGCTCGGCGCCTTGCCGGTCGGAGGAATAGTTGACGGCCACGCGCGCGCCCGCAACTCCCAAGGCCGTTGCAATCCCAGCCCCTATACCTTTGGAGGCGCCCGTCACTATTGCCACTTTCCTAGACAGTCTGCTCATAATTCACCATTGTTCTTGATCCGACTCCCGTAACCCCCGAACGTCCGTCACTGTGAATTGCGTCTCGCGCGTATGGAAATCTCCATTTGTGCCCCTTACGCTCAAAGAGCGTTTTGAAACAGCACGTCAACATTCAATTTTGCATCCTGAACGAATCGTCGGCAACCCGGAAGTAATTAATCCCGCGGGAAGACAAATTGGCTTCTCGGCAGCAATGATGGGTGGGTGCTGGAGCGTTTCTCGGTACTCATCTAGCAAATGACTATGGAGTTCCTTGAGTCAGGGGCGACCCCGATGTTGAGTGCTGTCGACTAGGGTGCATTTCGAATTTTATCGGGTGTTATTCGACGCACGAGCGACCAACTCGTCCAACCTCGAAAGCAAAAGCTTGAGGATAGGAGACTGGTTCGACTTTCGGTAGCCGAGGACCAGATCGACAGTTGGCGCATCTCCCTTCAGAGGGCGGCTCGTTACAGACGCAGGGAGAAAGCTCTGCGCGTATGCAGGTAACAGCCCTACGCCGCGGGTCGACATTATCAAGGAAATTCCCATGGTGACGTGGTCCGCCTCGTGAGCTGGCGTGATTTTGCTTCCGGACTGTTTCAAGTAAGTGTCAATTACGCCGCGCAGCACAGGAGCCGTGTTCGACACAATCACGAATGGCTCGCCTACTAGATCCTTAAGACTGATGGCTTTAAGCGCAGCGAGACAATGGTTACCAGGCAAGACCACCACCAAGGGCTCCTTGACGAGAAGGCGGAACGCCAGGTCTGGCGCCCCTTGTTCCCGTCGAAGAAAGGCCGCATCGATTTTTCCCTTCGAAAGCCCCTCCGCAAGCAGAGGCGAGTATTGGCTCGATATCATCACGTCGATGTTAGGGAGTTCGTCGCGCAAGATCGGATCGGTACCGAGAAGTCGGCTTCGGGCGGCTCGGGCGCCATGGTGAGTGAGTTTAGCGGATCGAAATTTCGCCATTCCCGTTGGCTACGGGAAGTCACTTCTGAAACCGTAAATCCGGCGCCGTTGCAGAGTTGGAGCGCTACGTGAAACTTGGCTTGGGCGGTGCGCACACTGAGTCAAACCAGCGACTGATGTACACCTCGGCGTGAGCTTCACCACAGTAATGCCGAGCTCCGGCCGCGTTGGCGGTTTCAGAATTCCACCGGTACACCGTAAGATCGGAATCTCCACATCGAATCACGAACCAGTGGATGGGGTTAGTCGTCACCAGACCACAGACTTCACATCTAAATTCCTGCAGAGACGTCATGGCTCCATTCCTTATATCAGTGGTTAGTCACGCTTACTTCGCGATCGAGGCTGGTCGCAGATTGGGTGTCAGAATCGTCAGTTCGCCGACTTGTTCTCTCTTCACGATGCCACGCAGGTGGGCGTGATCCATCATCCAAAGCTCGGGAATGATTTCGCCGACCAGCTGTCCATGACAGAAAAGCCGCACCACCGAACTCTCCGAGACGACAATTCCCACGGCTTTGGTAACTGCGCTCATGTTGGCGGCGGCAATGTGACGGCTGCCGAGTCCCAACGGCACATCCACTTGTGCGGCCACGGCATCGAGATAGCGGCACGCGGAAAGGACAATTCCTTCGCGACTTACCACGAACCCGCCATCCAGCTGCGCCAATTCCTTGATGGTTCCGCGGAGATTGAGATCGGTGACGTGCCGTTCAGACTCCGAATGCCCCAACAACGGATCCAAAATCAACGGTCTCGATCTCGCAAGTACTGCATTCTCATCCCCGAGTGTAAAAAGCGTGCCTACGCGTTTTCCTTCTCGCCCCTCGCGAGCAATTTCGACTGCGAGCCCGATCAGGGACTCAAGCACGTCAGGATCATATTCCGTTACCTGGCTGGCTAGACGGCGACCATAGCGTAAATGCACTCTGCTTTGGATGAAAGCCGTATCAAGAAGATGCAGGCATCCTGCTGGTGAATCCGGGAGCAATCACGAATACTTTCCATGAGCCCGATAATCCGGGACTCGGCCGTCAATGACCCGCCCTTGGTGGCGATTACCAGCCCTGTCGGGTACAGGCGCAGTGCCTCAGCTATGATTTCTTCACTCACGCCGGGACCATAGGAATCGGCGGTGTCGATGAAATTCATGCCCAATTCCACAGCGCGTCGCAAAACCCGGACGGCCTCTGCCCGGTCCGCAGGCTCGCCCCAAACTCCATCTCCCGTAATTCGCATCGCGCCGAATCCCAGTCGGGTAACACGAAGATCGTTTCCGATCAGGAATTCGCCAGACTTCTTAGCCGGTGCCTGGCTTTGTTGCACTGCGAATTTGTGATTCGGCATATGTTTTCCTTTCAAGTATGAAGACTGATCCGTCGAACTGCTCTTCTCGTTTGGAGTCGCGAGACGCAGGCGGCGTTGCAAAAAAAGCATGTCCATTTGCGTCAGCTTCAATTCTTGAGAATTATCGCCTTTCTGCGCCGATGCTGGGGACGGCTTCCGCGTCGTCCCATTGACGGATCGGGATCACCAGATACAGCTCGGAGTGTCCGGGAAGACTATTAGCGTAAGGCTCACCATTCGATGCGTCCTGATTCAATGTCTGCATCCTCTATTGATCCCGGCCGATGATCATGATGTCTGGCCCGACGCGGAATTCAGCGCCGCTTCCCATCGCGTGCGACTTGTTGGGCACCCACTTGCCACCGTACATGTATGAAATTCCGATGCGCTGCACGTTGGGTGTAAGGCCAGCCTTGCTGCCCTTGATGAACTGCAGAAAAACCTGGTCAAAGCAGCCGGGCTCATCGTGGGCATCTCCGGCATAACCCGGAAGACAGGTTCATCCGTTGATGGTCGCCGTTATCGGCGGAGAACCAAAGCGATTTCGTCCCCTGATCGACCTTTACTGCGAAGCTGCGGCGCCGCGCCGGCCATTTCGCCGAGAAGCTCATCGTCGGACTTCACGCAATCGGCTTTCTTGGGGACACCACACAGAGAGCTGCAGACGATTCCGGAAAGAACTCACGACTGTGTCTTCGCATTAAGTTGGGTTTTTGAGGTGAGCAAAGAGTTCCGACAGCTCTGCCCGCGGAACTTGTGCATGAGCCAGGCACAATGGCGTATTCTGGCCCGATGACAAACCTCTCCGGGACCCAGGACAAAGCCTCCGCGGGCGACCCGATTCCTCCCAAATGCTCTGTCATCGAGGTGCACGTAGGCGAATTGAGGCAGTTGTTCAACGCCATCGATCCGTCTCCGTTTCGCGACAAGGACCTCGACCCTAAGGCTGAGGAGTTTATCGTGGGCTGGGCCAAGGACCTGCCTCGCGACGCAACGCTTGCTCTGGTGATTGATCTTGACCGCGAGGCCGGGTTACCGGATGAGGCTGCTGTCTTACGCGACGCGATCCACGAGTTTTTCAGTCAACGCGCTCACGCATACCGCCGGCGTCTGCGTGAATTGTTTCGTGTGGGCCGGACCAGCCTTGCGATTGGCCTCGTTGCGGTAGCATCAGCGATTGCCTTGGGCGACTTTCTAGCTGCTTTGATGAAGGGCAGCCGCATTGGCGAGATCGTTCGCGAAAGCCTTACGATCGGCGGCTGGGTCTCGATGTGGCGCCCTCTTGAGATCTTCTTATACGACTGGTGGCCGATTCGCAATGAGGCACTCCTTTCCGACCGGCTTGCGGCCATGCCAGTACGCATCAGGTACTTAAACGCCACAGGCGCTGACGCATGGAGAGGAGACTGGCCGGCAGTGTCGCCAAGAGGTGACCCGACGACCAGTGGGGCTCAACCGCGAGCTCTAAATCAAGCAAGTTGACGGCGTAGATCGCATGGGAATTGATCGGTAGGTGAGATGAACCTCCACTTGAGAGCGCGGCTCGCCGCAGTCATATCTGTTGTCGGTCTTGCGTGTTTCGTGTCGCGGCTTATGGCGCAGGTCGAGTCGCTTGATCCAACGAAGATGCCTCCTCTCACTCGCAAACAAATGAAGAATGGTCCTGACCGACCCGGTGCCGTCGCTGCCATCGTGGCGCCCGCCGTGCCGACGCCGATGCAAAGAAGTGATCCGACTCATCAGCAGAACCTTCAGGGGCACGCGCACAACCTGGTAAACAGGCTGTTTGCTAGCATTTCAAGGCATCACGCTTCTTGCCTATCTGCTCCATCGATTTTTTGCGTTTCCGTTAAGCGCGCGATTTCGCTATGTGTAAAGCGTCGGGATCGGGGCGCGTCGGAATCGCGGCCCATCTCGAACCAGAGCAAGTTAGGGCAAGGGAGTGGCGATGCGGACTGGCGGCAATGCGGTTGAGGCGACAAAAGCATCGGCGGCTGGGGACGGTCTTCGAGTTCGTGAACAGTTGCCTCGACTGATTGGGCGGGGCTACGAATCGCTGACCACTTCGGAAAAAGACCTGCTGAAGTGGGTTGGCGTCTTCTTCCGCAAGCCCACGCCAGGAAAATTCATGATGCGGATCCGTATGCCGAACGGTTTCACCAGCAGCTGCCAGCTGCGCACGATCGCGGACCTTTCACGCCGTCTGGGGAATTGTGTGCTGGACATCACGACGCGGCAACAGATTCAGCTGCGGGGATTCGAGTTAGGGAGCGTGACCGAAATCTGGGAGAAGCTCCGCGGTGTTGACCTGCATTCCCTCCAGACACGCATGGACAATGTGCGCAACATCAATGGGTGCGCGCTGTCGGGTCTCACGCTGAACGAGTTGTTTGACGCGTCGCTGGTGGTGGCGGAGTTGGATTCAATCCTGGTGGGAAAGAACGGTAATCCCGAGTTCACCAACCTGCCCAGAAAATTCAACATAACCATTACGAGTTGCGTGGAGAATTGCACGCACGATGAGTCACAGGACGTCGCACTGGTGCCTGCGATGCGCCGGGATCGCGTGGGGTTCAATGTGCTGGTCGGAGGCAAGATGGGATCGGGCGGGTTCACGATTGCGTCTCCCCTGGATGTGTTCATATGGATTCCGAAAGCGGCGGAGGTCGTCGCCGCGCTGGTAGGCATATTCCGCGATCATGGACCGCGCGACGCACGCTCGAAGTGCCGCTTCGCGTTCCTGCTTGAAGAGTGGGGGTCTGCCCCGGGTTCGAGAAGAGCTGGCACGACGAGTGGATCACTACTTGGAACCCGCGGGCCGGGACGTGCGCAGCCAGCATCACTCCGATCATCTGGGAATCACGCCACAGAAACAGCCGGGTACCGGTCGGTGGGTCTGTGCGTGCCGATGGGACGGCTGTACCCGGACCAGATGGACGAGATGGCGCGTCTGGCAGAGGAATATGGAAACGGGGAGATCCGGCTAACGACCAGGCAGAACGCCATTCTCGCGAATGTTCACGACGACCGCCTGGATTCGCTGCTGGAAGAAGATCTGCTGCAGGAGCTATCTCCCAACCCCAGTCGCTTTCACCGAAAAACGGTGGCCTGCACGGGGACCGACTATTGCAATCTGGCGCAGATCGATACCAAGGGGCAAGCTGTGGAGTTGTCGCGCCTGCTGGACGAGAAGCTTGGGACTGTGGGGCACGCCGTCAGTCTGCACTGGTCGGGTTGCCCCGCGGGATGTGGGAATCATCAGGCGGCGGACATCGGCTTCCGTGGATTCAAGGCAAGGGTCGATGGCAAGACAGTAGATGCGGTTGCCATTTACACGGGCGGGTGCACAGGTCCTAATGCTGCCGAGGGCAAAGAGGTCATGGAATTCGTTCCGCTGGATGACAACTTACCTGAAGTGGTGGCCAAACTGATTCAGTGCCTCGATGCCGAGGTTGGAGTGCAGCACGACAAGCCATCGTTGGTTCCGGAGGCCACTGCGACAGATCAGCCAGTGTCGGTTGACCCGCCGCCCGGGGATTCATCGCGGCCGGAGATGCAGTAATCATGACGCGAATCGTCAGATCGTCGCGCCGCGTCGTCACCGTAATCCAGTCGCCGTCTTTAATGCCATGCTGTTCAGCCAGACGCGGATGAATTTCCGCCCGAGGTTCCGGGTTCTGATCTACTAATGCTCCAATGCGCCGAGTTTGAGTTCCGGACAAATACTGGCTGACCACGCGACCGGTGGTCAGGAATAAAGGATAGTCATCGGCAATCGGATCGCCGCTGGGACGCCATTCTGTGACGTTGAAGTGCGCTTTGCCATCGTGGGTATAAAACTTCTTGTCGACGAATAGGCGCGGGGTGCCGGGATGGTCGAGCGATGGGCAGGGCCAAAAAATACCCATCTGCTCATCCACTCTCTGGTAGGTGATGCCATAGTAGTCAGCGACACCGCCTCGCGAGGCGACCCGCAGCTCTTCGAAAATGTCCGCGGGATTCTTGAATGGAAAGTACTGGCCGCGCCCCAGTCGGTGTGCTAAATCAATGATGATGTCGGAATCGCATCGCGCATCGCCGGGCGGATCAACGCTCGTCTTCCAGTGAATTACGCGGCCCTCGGCGCTGCAACCGAGTCCGTCTTCCTCTTCATGCAGACTGCCCGGAAGAACGACATCGGCATGATGGGCAGTTTCGGAGAGAAAGAAATCGACCACTCCGAAGTACTCCAGTTTCGACAACGCTTCGCGGGTGAAGTTCGCATCCGGAAGTGAAACCAGCGGGTTGAAACACATGGAAAGCAGTCCCTTAATTTCGCCGAGGTGGATCGCCTCCATGATCTCTTCCGCGCTATAACCCGGCTGCGGAAGTTCTTCGGGTCGAATGCCCCAAACGCCCGCAACGTATTCGCGAGCGGCAGGGTCGGCTAGCGACCGTTGGCCGGGAAGCTGGTCGCACTTCTGCCCATGCTCTCGCCCGCCCCTGTCCGTTTCCCTGACCCGTAATCATCGTGGGCCCCGCGCCCTCGCGCCCAATGTTTCCGGTGGCGAGAGCAATGTTGAGCACCGCCAGGCAATTCTCCACGCCCTTCGACTGATGCTCCAGTCCACGAGCGTGCATCATGATGGCTCGCTTCGATTTTCCTATCCACCGCGCCGCCTTCTCAATGGACTCGGGCGGCACCCCTGTCATCTCACTTACCCTGCGAAGATCCCATTGCCGGGCAGACTCGGCAACGGCCTCAAAGCCCGTCGTGTATTGGTCGATGAATTCCCGATCCTCCAAGCCCTCACGCAGGATGAGGTGCAGCATTCCCATAAGCAGCGCCAGATCGGTTCCCGGACGGAGCGGAAGATAGAGATCGGCGTTCCGCGTGATGGGTGTCATTCGAGGATCGGCGACGATAAGTTTTCCGCCCTTATCGCGACAGCGCCAGATGTAATCGGTAGTGATTGGAGCGCACTCGCCGATGTTCGCGCCGATCACAAACAATACTTCCGCTTTGGGGATCTCGCTCCAAGGGATCGGACTTCGGTCGACGCCGAACGCGAGTTTGTACGCGGTTCCAGCAGAAACCATGCATAATCGCCCGTTGTAATCGATGTGACGGGTTCCTAAGGCCACTCGGGCAAATTTACCGAGCAGATAGGATTTCTCCGTCGAGAGCGATGCGCCGCCGTAGATGGCAATGGCGTCTTTGCCATACTTTTCCTGGATCTCGCGCATTCTCCTAACCGTGAAGTTCAATGCCTCGTCCCAAGACGTGGGACGAAATCCCTTCTCACTGCGCATCAATGGCGCAAGCAGACGGTCTGGATGATTGCCCTGGAGATAACGCTTCACCCCTTTTGGGCAAAGCATGCCGCGGTTAAAGGGGAACTCCTCCCAAGGCTCGAACCCGATCACCCGATTTTCGCGGACTTTTAATTGGATTCCGCACTGCTGTCCGCAAAAGCAACAATGTGTTTTGACTAGCTTCTCCGCTGGATAGATGGATTCGTCGTTCCAACCGCCGGGCGGTTTGTAGTTAAGATGCGGCCCGAATTTCTCATTAAGACTCTCTTCGGAGGCAGGAGCCTTAGCCATTCGCTTCCTCTTTCAATCTCAATTGCGCAAGGGAAAGTGACTTGCGCTTGCAGGCTGGACATAGTTCCTGCCAATTGCCCACTGGCCCCGACATCGAATAGTTGAATCCGACTTGCGGCAGCACGCGTTTCAAATCGTCAATATGCATGAGGGAGGCGTAGCGCTCGCCACAACGGGCGCAGATTGCGCCATCGCCTTCCTCACCGGCGCGCTGGTAGAGCTTCACTCCCAACTGCGCGGGACGCTGAAAAATGTGAAAGAACTTCCCAAATGGAAGATAGAGCAAAGCGGCGATGACCGTGATCGCGTGCAAAATGGCAATGAAATCATAGAAGCTGCCACCAAGCCACTCTTGGGAAACGGTCAACGCTAAACCCGTAATTGATATTGCGAACAAAAGAATCAAAGGCCAGAAATCCATTGCCAACGTTTGAACCGCACGCGCCCCTTCATCCCGCATGCGGCGCCACAGCGAAAGCGCAGTTCCACCAAGAACCAAAACCGCTGCAACATCGAGACCATGAAAAAGCATTAGCGCTGTGAACGTGTGCAGATGAAATCTGCCCGCCGGAAACCCGAAGAGATAGGTCACGTACGTCATCTGATCGTTTGGAGCGCTGCTGAAATGAATCCACCCGAATACCAGCGGGAAGGTGATCATCACTGCCAACACGCATCCCCAGAAAATCATCTGATGCATCGCCCAACGCAGTCTGGAGCGTTTTGCGATGAATGTCTGAGCCAGAAGATGAGTTCCCGCCAGCGCTGTGATGTGGCTGAGGCTTCGAAACACGCCTCGTTCCCTGAACAATTGCGATCCGCGCTTCCAGTACACATAGGTTGGAGGCTTACGAATCCAGACGGAGTAATGGTAAATGACGCCCCAAGTCGCGAAAATGATTGCGAACGTGTAGATCACCAGCGCTGCGTCGAAGTTCTGCAGATTGCGTGAGCCCAGCACTATGGCAGCGATCAGAACCAAAGTCCACAACGTGGCCCAGGCTCCGGCACGTACCTTATCAGCGGCACGGGTCAGGGCCGGAGGAAGCTTAGCGGCAAGGGCTTCTTCCCGCTTCAAGAAGACGCGGGCATTCATCCACCAGAGAACACAGGCCACCGCCGACAGTAAAAGAAATCCTGGCCAAACCACTCCGAGTCGGTCCCGGAACATGCCTAGAAGCAAAGGCGGGAAAAATCCACCCATTCCACCCATTGCACCTACGAGGCCGGTGACAGTGGCCCTCTGGGTCGGAAAATATCGAGGCACAAGCTGAAATACGGCGCCGTTCCCGAGGCCGAGCAAAGCGGCGCATCCAAGTGCTCCGACTGTGAATGGCAGCATCGACTGCACACCGAGCAACAGCCCGAAAGCGGCCGCGGCCGGCAGAGTCCACGAAAGAACTCGCGAGCCTCCAATCTGGTCAGATAGCCATCCACCGAGCGGACGGCACAGAGTGGCGAGCACGACGAATCCGGCTGTTCGGAAACCGGCGTCCGCCGGCCGCAATGCAAATTGATCACGCAGTAGTGTTGGAAGATAGATCGAGAAGGCGACGAATCCACCAAAGGTCAGAAAGTAGAATGCCGCCAGTGCCCACGCCAGAGGCTCGCGGGCGAGCACGCTGAGCATCTCAGACAAGCTCTTGGGGCGAGCAGACTGGGGAGCGTTTCGAGCGAAGATAGCGAACAGCACTGCCCAGGCCAAAAGGATAGCCGACATTCCCCAATAGACAGTCCGAAACCCGTCCGCAGCCGCTACCACCGGCCCGAGGAAGACCGCGGCAGACTGGCCAATATTCCCCAAACCATACACGCCGAGCGCACTTCCTTGGCTTTCCATCGAAAACCAGCGGGAGACGTAACCAACGCCAACGGCGAATGACGACCCCGCCATTCCGAGAAGGAACGCCACCATGAGCAGATTCCGATAGCTGGTAGCGGAAGGGACCAAGGCCACCGGCACGGCGACAAAAAGGATCAGAGCGGTGAAAACAACGCGACCTCCAAAGCGGTCGGCCAGCATTCCTATCGGAATTCGCGCCAGTGCGCCCAGCAGAACTGGCACTGCAATTAGAAAGGCCGTTTGTGTAGCTGAAAGATGAAACTGTTGGCGAAAATGTGGAGCGAAGGCACTGATGAGGCCCCACGCCGCGAAGGAGATAGTAAAAGATACCGTGCCGAGCAGCAGATGCTTACTCTGCGCCGACTCCGGATTCTCCGCTTCGATGCTCGTCCGCAGGGCCATTTGCAAATTGTATTCCTCAGCCGCGGGTAACAGTATCTTCGCGGCCTTTGTGGCGCGTTCCCGGCTTCAGATTAGGAAGGAGCTTATTTCACCAGACCCACCCGGCCTTTGAAGTGTACTTACGAATAAATGAAAGCAACCGCAAGCAGAACTCCGAATACCACTCCATGTTTCATCTCGGACCAGCCCAGGCTCCTGACATCCAGCGATTCCGGTTTTCCAAAAAACCACAGCGTTCCTCGAATGAGTGCGGGAACAAAAGCAACGATCACCAAGGGAGAGAGCACACGCCAGAACGATGCCACAACCAAGGACGCGAAAAATACCGGCTGCGCCAGTAAGAAGAGCTTCCCCTGAGCAAATTTCTGAGAGAAAGTTGACGCTCGGGCAGTGTGGATCCGCAGTTGAACGAAATGAATCTGGTTGCCCGCGAAGATCCAGTTGGCCGCCCACAAAATGAAGGCGCGCTCGCTTAGCCGTCCGGTGCCGATGTAGTAAGCAGCCGGAGCAGTGCAGGTGAGGCCAATTGCGCCGACCAACTGAGCCGCCATTCTCGCTCTCCGGCCCAACCGTCGGAGTACCGTTTGGACCACAAGGGCAAACACTGTTGCCGCCCCGAGAAGAAGCAACTGTAAGTTTTGTTCTTTCCACATCAGCCCGGTCAAACAAGCGGTCGCCAGAGCCGCCAACAAAATTGACGCGCTAAGCACCGTCTGCCGTTCTCTTTCAGTATTGGCCGTCAGTGAACTGGTGCCAATCAGGCTTTCGACCGGTGTCCGCAGCCAAAACAACGACAGTGCGGCCAATGTGAACATGAGCAACGGCCAGATCCGGTGCTCCGAAGCAAACCCTGCGATGACACCGGTGAACAGAGGAACAAGCAGCAGACCCCAGGCACCGTGCTCGCGGGGAACAATCAGGGCTCGCGTGCGGGTCTGCTGAGCTACGCGGACAGCATCACTTGTCTCGTTCATTTCCTTCCTACTTTTGGACTCGGCTTTGTTCTTGTCGTTTCTCATCTTCAGTGCAAACGGAAGGGCACACTCCTCATTCTGCCCGGGAAACATTCCTCGTCGAACACAGGTTAGCGCCCCCGTTAGTGCGTCTTTTCCATCGCAATCGCCCGAGGAAACAGAATGTTGTTTTCCAGGTGAATGTGCTGGTGAAGATCCGCTTCAAAGTCAGCGAACGCCTTGTACAGTGTTTGGTAGCTGACACACGCGTCGCCCGGAGCCGTATAACCAGAGCTGGCTTCGCGCATGGTACGCAGCGCGTTCCCAGCGGAGTCGTGATCGTGTTCCATCATGGACACGGGGTTTTGCACGCTGCCAAATGGTGGTGGCAGAACTGGTTCCTTCTGGATGACGGCCTCCTCCATCCTCACTATGTAGGGGAACAGAACCCGCTCTTCTTTCATCATGTGTGTCGTCAGTTCCCGGACCAAGCCTTGAAAGCTTGCGCGGACCTGTTGCAATTCAGGATGGTTCTTCCCGTGGACGGAGCAAACCTTCTCTAGGAGAGGAACAAGGCGAGCCATTTCCTCTCGCGTGTACTTATGGTGCGTGTTCTTGATGTGTGCGACCAAATCCGCGAGTGGCTCCGTTTGCCAGTTCCGGTCCTTCCGCGCAGCGTGTGCCGCTTCCTCGGCCATCTCCAACGAATCGATCACCTGATCCACCGAGACGTTCGACGCCTGGCAGGCTTGTTCCAGCGACTTGTTGCCTCCGCAGCAGTAGTCAATGCCTAGCTTTTCAAAGACTCTCGTGGCAGTACTATTCTCCAGCGCTAATTCACGGACGGTTTTTTCGGCGGACATGCTCATTGTATTCTCCTCACGGCCCAGCTCGATGCTTATCGGCCGCACTTGATGTTCTAAAGCTAGCGGAATGCAGGACCCATGCCGATGACTTTTGTCACGAAGGACAAACTTGGACGAGACGAGTCAGAATCGGAGGAATCAGCAAGAAGATGAACGCGCCAGGAGATTCAGCTTTATTCCGGTGAATCGGTTTCAGCTTCCAACGCTTTCAGATTGGAGATCGTCACTGTCCGCCCGTCGATCTGAAGCATCCCCTCTGCCTGGAGGCGAGAAAGATTGCGGGAAACGAGCTCGCGGACGGTGCCAATATGTGACGCTAATTCTTGATTGCTGGCCGGCAACGTAATTTCCACGCCTGCGGCGGAGCGTTTGCCTTCCTTCTGGGCGAGACGCAACAAAAACGAGGCCAGCCTGTGTCGCACTGTGGTGAAAGAGAGTTCTTCGATGATGCCAACCAGTCGGCGCAAGCGCGCACCGACCACCCGCAAGACCTTCAGCGCTACCTGAGGATGGGCCAAACACAATGCCTGAAAATCCTGCTTACTGACAAAGAGCAGCCTGGCCTCGTCGATCGCCGTGACGGACGCGGGATAGCCCCCGCCATCGAAAACGGGGAGTTCGGCGATGGAACTGCCTGGACCATCAATGCTGAGTACTTGTTCGCGTCCATTGGCCGAACTCTTAAAGATTCGTACATGGCCGGACTCGACGACGTAGAGTCCAGAGCAAGGCTCACCTTCGCCGAACACGCTCTGCCCCGCGGAATAGCTGCGCGGCACGGCACGTTGCGCTAGAAAACTCAATTCGCTCTCCGTCAGCCCGGAAAAGATCTGGACTTTCGCTAGCATTTGCGCAGGTGTAGACGTGGATTCGGGCACGGGGGCTATTGTACCGGAGCACCGTGGCGAACATGCACTGCGTCCCTTTTCTGAGGTCTCTACAAATGTGGCGCGCCGTGACATAAGTCATCGTTCACGGTTTGCCGCTCTCATATGCTAGGGGTTGGGGGATGCAGCCGTGCCAGATGAGCACCAAGAGAGATCCCAAACACAGAAGCCCGCGCGCAAGAAACTGATCCGGCGAGATGATCGCGACCACTCGCAATCGCTGTGTGTTACCGTGCAGATTCTCTTCGCGATTCTAAACCTATGGATCGGCGTGCAGTTTTATCTTGGGTGCGCTGGGCCGAAAGCGGAGGCCGAGCATTCGAAGTCTCCCGACCCGCCGGCGTTGAAGGCTGGCTACCCATCGAAGGCCTCATGCAGTTGAAGTACTTTCTAATCACTGGGAAAGTGCCAAATGTGCATGCGGCCGGTTTCTTCCTCCTCACCTCGTTCCTGGTTATT
Organism: uncultured Acidobacteriaceae bacterium; assembly: GCA_963730845.1. Classification (GTDB taxonomy): domain Bacteria; phylum Acidobacteriota; class Terriglobia; order Terriglobales; family Acidobacteriaceae; genus Acidiflorens. Next base: position 637,949 of record CAVSTM010000012.1, read on the forward strand.
TCGTTCGTCTTCCGCAAGGCGTTTTGCAGCTGGATATGTCCGGTGGGTACCCTCTCGGAATATCTATGGAAAGTTGGCCGCTCAATCTTTGGTCGAAACTTTCAGGTGCCACGCTGGGCAGACATCCCATTGCGCTCGCTGAGTACCTTGTATTGAGCTTCTTCGCCTACGCCGTAATCGGCATGTCGGCAGCTTCCATCGCCGAATTTCTTAATAGCTCATATGCGCTCATCGTCGACGTGCGCATGCTCAACTTCTTCCGTTACATTGGCGGAACAGCAGCATGGGTCGTTTTAGGGCTGGCGATTGCTTCGATTTTCGTGCAGAACTTCTGGTGCCGTCATCTTTGCCTGTACGGAGGGTTCGAACCAACTGAACTACGTCCTCGCGAACTGACAAAGAATGAATTCTAAGTGCCATCCAAAGGGCGGTAACATCAGCTTTCATGGCTTCGTGTGCTTGTTCATGCCCTTTAAATTCATCATCTTTCACGCCGCTACAATCCCTTGGATTCTCATGGCGATACCACTTTGCCTGTGGATCACCGTAGCGGGTTAGAACTTAAGCCCTGCAAGTTGTTGAGAGATTTGGCGTCCCCGACGGGATTTGAACCCGTGTTTACGCCGTGAAAGGGCGCTGACAGACTGGATCACGTTGTAATTACAAGGCACCGGTCGCTCCGTAATGCCCTGTAAATAGCCGTAGGGAATACAAAGGAACCGACGCACTGTGTATCGTCTGTGTATCGCGAGTTTTGACCCAAAACTCTCGAACAAGGTGATCTGCGATGTTGGGAACGAAGCGCAAAGACGATTTCGAGCCTACTGGCAAGATGAGAAGGACTGGCTTTGCATCGTCGAATTCTTGCCCACCGATAATCCAGAGGCTCGGCTCTTTGCCGCCGACATAATCGGCTACCTTGTTGGTTATGCAAATCTCACGAACACACGCTCGCTGGCACTCCTCGGCGATCCTGACGCCAGCGCTTACGAGCTTCTATTTTCCTTTTCGTCTCCTGAGGAGAAAAACGAGTTCCTGAACTTGGTCCGTTCAAATGAGGACATGGGGAACGAGTACATCATTGAGCTTACGCCGCCCACCCCTGAAGAAATTAGGAATGCTCGTCCGCTCGCAACGGTCCTACCCCAGGATACCTTCACCCATGCCATGCTGATTGCAGCGACCCCGTGTGCGGGCACAGAAGATGATCGCGCTGTGTCGTAAGGCCGGCACACGATCGTCTCCGAACGTTTTGGACACGGTGGACTCTGCCGAGAAGAACCAAATTCCGAGGTTAACGGACACCAAGCTAAACCGCCGTCCGAGACTGTTGCGCAGGCAAACACTTTTGCCGGTGTATGACGTTTTGGCGAAGCACAAGTCTCAGTTGACATGTACATAACATGAAAGTATGCTTGCAGCATGGCCAAGATGATTCAGCTTCGTAACGTACCCGATGCCCTGCACCGCGGCCTGAAAGCTCGCGCTGCCTTGGCAGGTATGTCGCTTTCGGACTATCTGTTGGCTGAGATCAAGGAAATCGCAGAGAGGCCAACGCTCGCGGAATTGCGGGAGCGCTTGCACAAACGTAAGCCGGTTTCGGCGCAGATCGATACCGCCCACCTAGTTCGAGAAGAGCGCGAGGCGCGATGATCGTCCTGGATGCGTCTGCCGCAATTGACTGGCTTCTTCAGACATCTGCCGGGCAGCGCATCGAGAAGCGAATTTATTCACGTAACGAAACCCTACACGCGCCTCACCTCCTAGATCTTGAGGTCACGCAGGTATTGCGGCGTCTAGCATTACAAGGAGTGGTCTCTGCACATCGTGCTGACGAGGCGGTCCGCGATCTGCTGGATCTCCGTATTACTCGATATCCTCATCTCGTGCTCCTGCCCCGGATCTGGCAACTCCGTCACAATTTTTCTGCCTATGATGCTGCCTACATCGTGCTTGCCGAGAAACTCGGAGCTGCGTTAGTTACAAGGGATGCTCGACTCGCTTCCGCTTCGGGCCATGCGGCACCCGTCGAGCTCTTTTAATTCAACGGACCGCTGAATGCACTCCTGCGTCACTGGTATATCCCTTCCGCGAGCCGTGCGCGGCCTCCTCATTCCGACTGATCGGCCGTCAGTGGCCCACGATCGTTCGCTTTTTTTCCCTACCACCCGCGAACTGCCGAACTGCTGCCCGGATGTCGTACGGATGATCACCACGCCTGGCCACTTCCCTGCCCTTGGAATCAGTAGACATTGTTCCTGTAAATTATTCATTTGGCGTCCCCGACGGGATTTGAACCCGTGTTACCGCCGTGAAAGAACAACCACGATAAGGAAATACAACGACTTGCAAGAGGCGGCCGGCGACCTAAGTCCTTGCTCGTCCGTACAAGCCAATTCATTTACGTACCGTAATCCGTACCGCGAAAAAAAGCCGCTATGCTGCATGCAGAGCTACCGGATATCCATTTATATCCATTTCGACCCGTTCCTTAATCAAAAGCAAGCCTTAGTGTGGAAAGAAGGGACGGCAAAACTGCCACAGGCCCTGGAACCGGGCGGTCGATCTGGCATGGCGTTGAGTAGGAAGCGCTTCGCGAGTACCGAGAAGTCGCCTGAACTCGCGCATGAAATCTTGGGCTTCAAGGCGCAAAGCATTTCCGGCCATTCTACGACTACGGGACCATAGCTACAGAAAACCGATTGAGTAAGTGCAGTGGAAGGCACTTAGGGCTTTGCGGACGGCGGCTGCCAGAGCTCAATCTTATTCCCATCCGAGTCATAGATCCAGGCAAAGCGACCGTAGGATTCATCCATTCGTTTGGCGTCAATCTTTACTCCCTCTTGTTTTAAGCGGTCGAGCAAAGCATCCATATCGTCCACGATGTAGTTGATCATGAACGGTGCGGGGCTGGGATCGAAATACTTAGTGGAGGCGGGAAAAACAGTCCAAACTGTAACGTGTTCCTTTTGCGGGTCGTCGTGTTCGCGCCACGGAAGCATCGCGCCTTCGCCTTTGTCAGCGAGTCCAAGATGCTTCGAATACCATTCGCGCATCTGATCACGATTAGCGGATTTGAAGAAGACACCGCCGATTCCAAGGATACGCCCGCGCTGCTCCATTTTGACAGGCGGCTTCGACTTTTCAGGTTGCGGAGATTGCACGTCCTGTCCTCCTATTGAGCGGGCCGAGATGAGCAACAGCGAGCCGAGCGCAATTGTGCTCCACGGTATGCCTTGCATCGGCGGATTATACATAAGTTTCGATTCGAATGGAGAAGACAGTTCGCTCAAGGTTCGCCGCAATTCACCTTTTCTAGATCGCGCATGAGGTCTCGAACCGGCTTGGTATCGCCCGTAGAGTGTGCCCATCGCGATTGTGCCAATTCATGGGGTCATTCCAGGCAACCGGCGGTGCGAACCGGCCGCCGCCGAATGATCCGCTCGCACGATCGGTCTCCAAAAAGAACACCATTATGTCGTTTGGGTCGATGCCTGCTTCGCCAAGTTTTTCCACCAGGGCGGCAACAAGGCCTTTTTTCCTATTGGTGTCAGTCCCTGAAGATACCAGCACTTCGATCATCAACATCTGGTCGGTGCGCGGCTTGGGCAGTACGGGATAGTACGGATCAACCCTGAGGTCACTTGGTCCCAACGAAAGGAAACGTTGGAAAAGGTCGTCCTCTGGATATCCAACAGCAATGCTTGCAGCGTAGATGGCTCTGGAAAGCCGGTCTTTCTCGTTGGTTGATCCGATGGACTTCATCGTTACGGTAAACAAGGGCATAGAACCTCCTGATTGCTGGATATTTCTGCCTCGGACAGTGACTTGGTTCCTCCGGGTGTGGGGGGCTCCTTGCGGAGTCAGAGCTACTTCGAGACCGCACGTGCTGCGCTCTCAATTACATCTGCAACCTCCTTGGGATGTGAGACGTAGACTGAGTGGCTAGCGCCTTCGACTTCGACCGTGTGGCTGTTGGCCCGCTTGGCATACCATCGTTCCAAGTCCGGGTTGATGGTTCGATCGCTTCCCGCCACTAGCATCCAGCTCGGTTTGGTTCTCCAGGCAGCCGTGGTTATGACTGCTTTGAAATTGTCAGCGAAGTTGAGCACCTGCGAGCGCGCCATGAACGCGGCTTGCTCCGCGGACAGGTCGGCTGCGAAGTACTCATGAAACTGAGCGGGATCGAGGTAAGTGAACCCGTCCACCGTCTTCTTTATCGCACCAGACTTGCTGAGGTCACTGGGAAAGCGCTTTCCGTCGTCCGCCTCGTTCTCTCCAGCGTCCGGCATGTGGGCCGCGATGTACACCAGCCCAACAACCGATGGATCAGTGCCAGCTTCGGTAATTACGGCTCCGCCGTAGCTGTGGGCCACAAGAATGCAAGGACCATCTTGCAGAGCAAGGATGCGTGTGGTGGCGGCAACATCGTCTTTAAAGGACGTTTCGGGTTCTTGGACGACGCTGACTTTGTAGCCGTCCTTGACGAGAGTCTCGTAAACGCCTCTCCAGCCAGAGCCATCGGCCCATGCGCCGTGGACCAAAACAATATTCCGAATGCGATGCTCACGGTTTTGCGCTGAGAGCGCGCCACAGGTCAACAGCAATAAAGCGATGCAGAAGGAGTGAGACATTCTTCTTGCTACTCGCATAGCCTTCATTGATTTACTCATTTTGTCGCTCCTCTTTGCGAATTGATTTGACGGCTTCCTCGTCAGGAAAATACTCAGTCGGAGACTCAGAGCGTCAGATAGACGAGTTGGACCCGCTGGTCGGAGTTGACGATGCCTTTGTATCCCTGCGCCTATACCCTTTGAAGCCCCCGTGACCAGTGCGACCTTACCGTCTAAAACGCTCATTCTCTTTCCTTCTCTTTTCTGCAGCATCGTGGTGAAAACAGTACGTGCGGCCCCCGGCGGTGCTGACCCCTACTCTGTTACCCGGTGCTGATACTTTCGATGGTAGAAGAATCGCGGCTTATCGTCGTGGCGCTAAACCAGGACCGTACCGCCATCAACCACAACGGTCTGCCCGGTGCTGAATCCTTCCTGCATCAAAAACAAATAGGCTTGCGCTACGTCATGAGCCTCGCCGACTCGGCCAACAGGGAGACTCTTTCCCACGCTTTCGTATAGACGTTCGCGCACCGGTGCGCTCATGCTCTGCCAGAGGTTCGTCCGAACGACTCCGGGAGATACCGCGTTTACCCGTATTGGTGCCAACTCGACCGCCAGTGCACGTGTTAGTGCTTCGATGGTTCCGCGAACACTTGCGGCGATCACCCATCCCTTTTGCGGGCGCTGGCCAGCGATTCCCGTTGTGAGCACGATCGAGCCTTCCTTGCGAATATGGGAGCTTCCGTATTTAACCGCGGCGAGTGCTGCCCAGTAACGCAGCTCAAAGGCGTGTTGGAGGTCCGTAGCGGCAAGATCGTGCAAATGCAGGCTGTCGCCCGCAGTGAATACCAAGTGATCGAAAGTGCCAAGCTTGGAAAAGAAGGTTGCAACTGCTCGTTCGTCTGAGACGTCAACCGCTTGGCCCTGCGCTTCTCCGCCGATTGATTCAACGGCTTTCTGACTCGTTCCGCACTACTGGAAGCGATAACAATGCTCGCTCCCTGCGATGCCGCCTGCTTGGCGACCTCCAAACCAATTCCCGACGAACCGCTGAGCACAACCACCCGCTTATCTTGCAAACCGTTTCCCTGCATTGAATTCTCCTTGTGCATTCTTCTTGCTTACACAGTCAGAGATGATTCCTCAACGACATGCGGTTCATGCATAATGGTCATGGTCGCCATGCGTTTAGAGAAACCAAGACAAGTCGATTTGAACCTCCTGATTACATTTGCCGCGATTGCGGAGGAGAAAAGCATTACTGCGGCCGCATCTCGGCTGCTGCTGAGCCAGCCTGCGGTTAGCCGGGCGTTGCAGCGCGCCCGGGCGATGTTTCAAGATCATCTTCTGTTGCGATCGCCGCAAGGCTTCGAACTCACCTTGCGAGGCCGCAAGTTTCTCCAGGAGCCGTTCAGGGGGTAGATCTGTACGCATGATCGGGCGCACGATTCGCTTGGAAATCATCCACACAGACGTCCGAAGCATTGTGCATGTTCCAGCCTGTTTCCCTGAAAACAGGGTCGGCGTGACAAGAGCTGCACTTCGCCTTGCCGCTGAAGAGTTCCCGCCCACGATCTGCAGCGACACGGTCGAAACTGCTGGCGAGCGGGGCAGGAGCCGGAATTGAGAGCTGGTAGAGGTGCAGAGCAGGCAACTTGGCGGTGATCGAGTCAGGACTGTTCTGGACGTGGCCGAAATGGGGCGGAATCAGAGTTGCAGCCGGCTTACCATCAGGACGGAATGCCTTGCCATCTAACAGCAATTCAGCGTCGAACTTCCCAGGTCCCCAACTGTTGAGCACCGTGCGCACGGTGGCCTGATCGGTGCTGAGCAGATCAGCAATCGGCTGCAGGTTGGGAGCGGCGGCAATGATCGCGCCGACATTCAGGTCGCGGTTGGCCCAGCCGTCCAGCCGGTGACCGAATCCAGCGGCCAGCGCGTTATCGATTGTCGAATGGCACAACGCACACTGGATTCCTACTGATTTCAAGCTCCCAGTAGGGTCGGAATGCCCCGTCACCCCCACCACTGCGTTGAGCTTCAGCAGAGCAAGCGTCACGGCGGGATCGTTCAGGTTTACTTTGCCCATTTTGATCTGTTGCACGAGCGATTCAGGCAACGCGTCCAAATCCACTTTAAGACCCAATGACAGTGCTGTGGCTGGGCTCATCCTTGGACCGACACCACCGAACTTGGCTCCTTCGATTGTTTCATGGAGATGTAATGTATCCCGACCAGGCTTCATCTCCGAAAGTGTCAAAGCGGAATGTCAGTTCTCCTTCCTTCAGCACTCCGTTTCGAGCTGTCAGAAGCCACGGCGGCGAATCCTGAGGGTGATGCGCCAGTTTCCTCAGGTTGGGCTGAGGTTCTTTGTGCTCCAATTAAGCGATATGAGCCGACAGCCAATCCTGCGAAGAGAACGAGACCGACTGCGATGTTTAGGCTTTTCATGAAATCGCCTCAAATGGAATTGCCCAGCGTCGCTACCGTCTCAGGGTAAGAAGGGATACGAGGCGTTTGATGAATATCACCTGAGAGCGCCGCTGTCAGTTACGCGGGTAACAGTGTTCTATGTGGAACATTATTGAACATTGAGAAAGACGAGCGAGCTTAATCGGCGTAATTCTGGAGAGCCTTCAAATCGAGAACCAGATAACCCCGATGGGAGCAATCGCCGATGGACGGTGTCGCTAGAAGCCAATGTATTCAGTTGATTGTATGCGTCTGACAAGGACTCGCAAAACATCTCCACCAGTTCCTGCAAAAGATGTCTGTTGTTCTGCACGATCTCGAGAACCTCGGTAAAAGGCACAGCGATGATCTCGGTGCGCTCAAGCGCCACCGCCCGGTCCTGACTCTGCTGTCCGGAAGCACAAAGCTCCCCGACAATATCTCCAGCTTTGCGGACATCGTAGATGAGCTCGTGGCCACCTTCGGTGATGCTTCCGATTTTCACGAACCCCTTCTGGAGGAAGAAAAACGTCTTGTTGTCTTCTCCCGCATCGTAAATTAGTTGACCTTTTTCGAAGGCTGTCACGCTGCGATTCCGCAAGATGACATCACAGAGTTTTCCTCGAAACGTCCTCGCTAACGCTGAGGAAAGAGGCCCGTCACTTGTTCCCAAGTTAGCGGCTAAATTCATTTGGTTCAGAATCCATAAAGTTATAAAGTTCGCGAAAGCCAGTTTTACGAACGTGGACGGCAGAGCGCAGATGATCCGTCCACACTCGGCCCGCCCCGAGTGTTGCAATCGAAGTGCTCGTTTTCTGCTAGAACACATTGGGCCTTGCTTGAATAAGCGCAAGAAACTCATCCCGGGTCTCTTTCTCACGGAAAGCACCCAGCATGGAAGACGTTATTATGGAGGAGTGATGCTTTTCGACTCCGCGCATCATCATGCACAGATGTCTCGTTTCAATGACTACTCCTACGCCTAGCGGGTTGATCGCACTCTCAATCGTTTCAGCAATCTGCGTTGTGAGACGCTCCTGCACCTGCAATCGACGCGCAAATACCTCCACCAGGCGAGGCACTTTACTGAGCCCAATCACTTTCCCACGCGGAATATAAGCGACGTGGACCTTGCCGAAAAACGGCAGAAGATGGTGTTCGCAGAGACTGAACATCTCAGTGTCCTTGACGATCACCATCTCGTCGCAAGCCACGTCGAACATGGCGCCCAGCAGAATTTCCTCTGGGTTCTCTTGTTAACCTTTGGTCAGATATTGCATAGAGCGTTCTATGCGCTCGGGTGTATCCCGGAGGCCATCACGCTCGGGGTCCTCTCCGAGATGGACCAACATTTCCCGCATGAGTTCCTGCAGACCGGTACCGGCTAACGACTGGGATTCAAGTATCGCTCGCATGTCTTCTCACAATCCAAAACACAGCTCCTGGAAATCGGTTGATGGCGTTACAAACAGCGCCGGATATGACCCGCGCCGTTCGCATCAGGCGGCGACAGGTCCTCTTGCACCTTCGCGAGGGATGTCAGCTCTGTAGCGCATCGCTGCGAACCTCAGTTATGCGCGCAAGCACAAAAGCCGCCAAGGCCATCTCTACATCCCGCACTGCGATATCAAAGAACATTCCCGTCGAGACGAGGTTGATGGCGATAAGTACCAGCCATACTGAAGCCACATACGCTCCCAGGCGCGTCCACTTGGTCAAAATCGCCAAGCCCACGATCATTTCAATGACGCCGACGATGTGCATGAAGGTTTGTCCGCTGAACGGTAGTATTTTCAGTGCCAACGGACTGATGTATCCGGGCCAGTTGGTTAAGAGGTTGAAATACTTGTCCAGGCCCGCCAGGAACGGCCCAACCCCAAGCCCGATCCGCAGTACCCACCAGCCCTGGTCCAATCGTGAATCAAATCCCTTGTTCATATTTGCCTGCCTCCAAGAGAATGGAGTTGGCAGGAGCAAATTGGTTACAGGCCGACACATCCGGTTTCTCCTGTCGAGCGGCCGTTTGATCTGTAACCTTATATTGCTGTCGTGACTCCATCCAGTGGAGGGTCTGTATGGTCAGCCCAGCGGAAGTGGCTACTTCGCAAGAGCCCTTGAGTGACGAGGAAGTTGTGACCCGAGTATTGGCGGGCGAGACGGCGATGTTTGAAATCGTCATGCGCCGTCACAACCAGCGCCTCTACCGCGTGGCTCGGGCTATTCTGCGCAACGATGGCGAAGCTGAGGACGTAATGCAGGACGCCTACGTGCGCGCTTACGAACATCTGGACCAGTTTGCCGGGAGGGCAAAGTTTTCTACCTGGCTGACACGCATCGCGGTGCACGAAGCGTTAGCGCGACAGCATCGTGGAAACCGATATCAGGAGTTGGAACCAATGTCAGAACGGGAGGGAGACCCCATGGACAGGTTTGCCTCTTTGGCGCCGGATCCGGAACAGCAAGCGTCAAACTCGGAGGTTCGCAGGTTGCTGGAAGAAGCGGTCGAAAAGCTGCCGGATGCTTACCGAACCATTTTCATGCTGCGCGATGTCGAAGACATGAGCACGACCGATGCCGCGGATGTCCTCGAAATCACCGAGGACAATGTCAAGGTGCGTCTCCATCGAGCGCGGGCGTTGTTGCGCAAGAGTCTCTATGCTCGTGCGGGAATGGAAAGGAAAGAAGCATTCAACTTTCATGCTGTGCGGTGTGATCGAGTTGTGAAGAACGTGTTTGAAAGAATTCAGAAGCAAGTCCCGAAAACGGGGACCTCCGCGGTGAAGACTCAGTGACAGTCTGCTTTGGATAGAGATCTATCAAGGGACTGTGCAATGTTGACCAGTTTTGCCGCAACATATCGTCGATCATCGTCTTCTCGGGCCTCCCGAGGCTTGAGAGATGGGCTGCGCCTGCTGTAGTTGAGCTCAGTAGTCCCACGTAATCATGACGACGATTCAGAACACAGGCGAAAGGTATTCATTATGGCTACGGATCTCAGCATTTGCCATCCCGGCGACGGCATTGAGGCATTGAATCGGTTGCCCGGGTTAGCGGAACCTCTATTACAAATCGACATGAAACGAGAGCTGCAGCAACTCCGGCAAGAAGACTCCTGGCAGCGGGAGACAGGGCGAAGCTCCAAAACGCTCGCGAAATATCCAGATTTGCGAATCGTTCTGATTCTGATGAAGGGCGGCACACGAATGCGCCAGCACAGAGCAGAGGGAAGGGTCTCCATTCAACTGTTGGAGGGGCAGATCTGTATCCATCTAGCCGATCGAAAGGTGAATATGTCGGCCGGTCATTTGTTGGTTCTGGACTGCGGTGTACTCCACGACGTCGAAACGCTGGAAGAGAGCGCCTTGTTGCTGACTATCTCTTGGCGAAGGGAGAAGAGTGATGCGTCGGAGTCGCTTTCACCCACTCAGCGGCATTTAGACGATGAGGCTTTGTCGCGAATGGATGATGAAGGTGGTGCCCCTGACGCTGTCGTGAGCCCGTCCGGTGCGGAAAAGAAGGGCCGATCCTAGCATTCTAGTAAGAGGGTTGCTGTACGAATTGTTTGTTGTGGCCTTGTCTTTGATGACGGCAGCGATTGCGGGCACGGCCCGGTCGTTGTAACCGGACAGGCTTCACACACTCTGTAAGGAGGTAGCCATGGCTACCGAAGCGGTTTTGATGGCAGATCAGAAGTCCAAGTTGATGCGTCGGGTAGAAGTTGCGGAAGGGACGATGGCCTTTCACTTCGAGAAGCCGCCCGGATTCAACTTCAAAGCAGGGCAGTCCGCCGATGTGACACTCATCGACCCCCCGGATGCGGATGCCGAGGGAAACACTCGCACATTTTCCATCGCGAGCCCTCCCTTTGAAAATGAGTTGGTGTTCACCACCCGGATGCGTGACACCGCTTTCAAACGCTCACTGAGGAACGTGCCGCTAGCTACGGAAGTAGAGATAGGTTCAGCCGCAGGCTCCTTCACCCTGCATAAGAATCCAACAAAGCCAGCTGTGTTCTTGGCCGGTGGAATCGGAATCACTCCTTTTCTCAGCATGGTGCGCCAAGCCGATCATGACCGCCTTCCCCACAAGTTGTACCTCTTCTATTCCAATCGGCGGCCCGAAGATGCAGCTTTCCTGGCCGCTCTCCAGACCTTGGAAACAAACTCCAATTTCCATTTGATCTGCACCATGACTGAGATGTCGAAATCCAAGAAAGAATGGAAGGGAGAAACAGTTCTGATCGACAAGGAGATGCTGTCGAGACACTTGTCTGTCTTGCAGGGCCCTATCTACTATATTGCCGGACCTCCTCCCATGGTGGCGGCCATGCAGCAGACGCTTGTGAGCGCGGGGATCGAAGAGGACGACATTCGGGCAGAAGATTTCGCGGGCTACTGAGACCATCAAGGCAGCAAGCTGTCGTGGTCAACTCTGCCTCGAGATGTAGCTAGTGATTGTCTCGTTGACGCGCGGAGAACAATTATGAACTCACTAAAACAACTTCAAGACTGTGGGCAGTCCATTTGGCTGGATTACATTCGTCGCGATCTGCTCACGAGCGGCGAGTTCCACCGACTGGTGGAGGAAGATGGCGTGCATGGTGTCACCAGCAATCCCACCATTTTCGACAAAGCAATTGCGGGGGGAACATCCTATGACGATGCACTGCGCTTGCTGCTCTCGACGGATCCTGACCGCGACGCCCAGACACTGTTCGAAAGTCTCGAAATTGAGGATCTCCAGATGGCTGCGGACATCTTGCGGCCTGTTTACGATCAAACTGAGGGGGCGGGTGGCTTTGTCAGCATTGAGGTCTCCCCGCGGCTGGCTTATGGCACAGCGGCGAGCGTCGCGGAAGCCCAGCGTTTGTGGAAGGCCGTCAACCGACCCAATCTGATGGTGAAGATCCCCTCCACCGTGGAGGGTGTTCAGGCCGTCGAGGTTCTGATCGCCGAGGGAATCAACATCAATATCACGCTGATGTTTTCGCTTGCCCACTACGAAGCGGTGGCTCAGGCCTACCTGCGTGGCCTGAGGCGAAATGCGAAGCCCCATCAAGTCTCATCGGTAGCCTCTTTCTTTGTCAGTCGCGTGGATACCGAAGTGGACCGGGTGTTGGAGACGATCGGAACCCCAGAGGCATTGTCGCTACGGGGAAAAATCGCAATTGCGAACGCCAGGGTTGTTTATCGGCGCTTTCGCGAAATCTTTCTGGGAACTCCCTTCGAGGAATTCAGACGTCGAGGGGCACGACTCCAGCGTCCATTATGGGCCAGCACCGGAACCAAGAACCCAGCTTACTCGGATGTTTTATACGTTGAGGAATTAATCGGGCCACACACGATCAATACGATTCCACCCGCGACACTGAATGCATTCCGTGATCACGGCCAGGTGCAGCCAACTCTCGAAGCGGGAGAGCAAGATGCCGAACAGGCACTGGCTCGGTTGGCCAAGTTGGGTATTGACCTCGGAGCAATCACAGAAAAGCTCCTGGCCGATGGTATCACTTCCTTCGCTCATTCTTTGGACGAGCTGCTGGCGTCGTTGAACAAGAAACGCAGCGCGCTGCTTGAGAGTCAGGCAGCCCGAAAGAGCGACAGTCGAGCTACTCGCGTTGCGTGACATGCGCCGGGACTAAAAGGCTTTGATCCAGGTGAGCGACATTTCTGCGAGAGGCACTACTTGAGAACCTATCAGCCCGGATTCGGGAGTGTGTCCTAGTGAGGATTCTGGACTTCCCGTTATGGCTTCGAGCGGCTCATTTTTTCAATTTTCTCCTCCTATCGCTCCTCGTCCGCAGCGGTCTCGAAATCTTGAGTGCGCATCCGCGATTTTACTGGAACGATCACTGCACGCCGGGTAGCGAATGGCTCAAGTTCACCAAGAAGCAGCGACCTAAGGACCGGCTTTGGACGGCGAGTGACGAGGAAAGCTCGTTTTCGTCAGCGGTCGCCCTGCCCGGCCACGAAAATCTGGGTCTCGGACGGCACTGGCACTTTCTCGCGGATTTCGCATGGCTGCTGACAGGATTGGTATACGTGGTGATGCTCTTCGTCACGCCGGAGTGGCGACGGCTAATTCCGACTTCCTGGCAGATTGTTCCGGACGCATGGCACGCCATGCTGCGCTATCTAAGCCTCCATGTCGTGGAAACGCCGGGAGCATATAACGCATTGCAGCAGTTGAGTTATGCAGCGGTCATATTCGTGCTCGCACCGTTCAGCATTGCGACAGGGGTAGCCATGTCCCCAGCCGTTGCCGCTCGTTTCCCGTGGTATATCAAACTCTTCCACGGACGGCAGGGCGCCCGGAGCTTACATTTCCTGGCTCTTTGCACGTTCATCGCATTCTTCATTGGACACGTCACGATCGTGGCTGTACACGGTTTCCGGACAGAGCTGGCGCTGATTGTTTTAGGCCAGACACGCAATCCACACCTGACGCTGGCTCTTGTGATCTGGCTTTCTGGGTTGACTGGCATCGCCGCGATCCACGTCGTGACCACCGTGTGTTCGCGTCGCCGCCCGCGCTTCGTTCAAAAAGCCACTCAGTCAATCACCGACCCGCTGCGCACTCTTCTCTTCGGCCATGAACACTCTGGACAGCATTACTCCACTGCGGACATCTCGCCTTACTTCTGGGTGAACGGTCGCCCACCAAAAGAAGAAAGTTATTTGGCAATGGCACGCGACCAATTCGCAAACTACAACTTGAAAGTCAGCGGATTGGTTGATGAGCCTTTGTGCCTAACGCTAGCTGACCTCCGCTCAATGCCGAAACAAGTTCAGATTACAAAGCATTGCTGCATCCAGGGCTGGTCAGGCATTGCGGAGTGGGGCGGCGTATCGCTGCATCACATCGTCGGACTTTGCCATCCGCTTCCAACCGCCCGCTACATCGTTTTTTACGCTTTCGACAACAAATCCACGTCGGAGCCACACGCCCAAGGACCGGGATACTTCTATGGCACGATTCGCTTAGAACTGGCGGAAGATCCACAGACGATTCTTGCCTACGAAATGAATGGCCAGCCACTGCCGATTTTGCACGGAGCACCGCTCCGACTTCGGGTCGAAACGCAGCTTGGATTCACCATGGTGAAGTACATCCGCGCGATCGAGTTTATCGAAGACTACACAACCATCGGCCAGGGCCAAGGTGGCTGGCGAGAGGATTATCAGTATTTCAGCCAGGAGGCGGGGATTTGATTCAAAAAGTTGGTACCCCCACTGTCTTGACGATTGGGCACTCCACGCGCACGTGGAAAGTCTTTCTCGACCTTCTGCGAGCGTACCGAGTAGAGCGTGTCATAGATGTGCGCAGTATCCCGCGCTCAGGGCACAATCCGCAATTCGACCAGGAGACCCTGCGCACAAAGCTGCGGGCCGCGAGGATCGGCTACGTGCACTTGCGAAAGCTCGGTGGCTTGCGCCACGCGCAACGCGATTCTTCGAACATGGGATGGCGTAATAGCTCGTTTCGTGGATTTGCCGACTACATGCAAACCTCGGAATTCGACGCCGGGTTCCAGAGGCTGATCAAGTTGGCTCGGCAAAAACGGAGTGCATTGATGTGCGCGGAAGCGGTGCCTTGGCGTTGCCACCGTTCCCTCATCGCAGATGCACTGACTGTGCTCGGGATCCGCGTTGAGGACATCATGAGCAAAAGCCGCTCTACGTTGCACCGTCTGACTTCGTTTGGACGCGTGCGACACGGTCGCATCACATATCCCAAGAGCAAGGGCAGCCGGCTTCTATCGTCGCGCGTTCGCACATCTCGGAAGGAAAACGGACTTGCCAGGAAGGGCTGAATGTCGCGCCCTTTTTGCTTAGGAGACGCCAATGGATCTACAGCTTTGTTACAACGCTAGCGAAGATACGTTTCCCTTGCCGCCACACATCAAACATCTCTATGGCCCGTTTGGGTTTCCGACGCGTTGTGATACCCATCGTCCGTACATAAGCTCCAATTTTGTGATGGGACTCGACGGTAGGGCTTCGTTCACGGAGTTGAAAGGCCGCGCTGGTGGCAAAGAAGTTTCAAGGAGCAAAGAAGATCGTTGGCTGATGGATTTCCTGCGGGCGCATCACGATGGCCAGTTGATCGGTGCGAACACGCTCCGCGAAGAGCCAGGCACTGACGCGCGTGGCGCGGACTACGGCATCGATGATGAGCAACTGCGGGAGTACCGCGAGCAGACTTTAGGCCTCGACAAGCAGAAGATCATTGTTCTCACAGGTTCTGGAAATATCGATGCCACTCTTCGCGTTTTTGATTCACCGCGGGTTGAACCTTGGATAGTTACGTCTACAGCGGGAGAAAACAATCTTCGATCGCAGCTCAAGGTATCAGGCCGGAAGGGGCCCATTAAGATCGTCTCAGTAGGTGCTGGCAAGCGCGTTGATCTTGCGGCCGCAGCGCAAGTTCTATGGCAAGAGCATGGCATCCGGACGCTGCTTTGTGAAGGCGGCCCGGCGCTATATGGCGAGCTCCTCACGAAACGCCTAATTGATGAAGACTTTCGGACGATTTCGCTCCAAGTCT